>JBMPPG010000055.1:0-255 GCA_049339905.1 Undibacterium sp. SXout11W | reverse complement strand
AAGTCTATGGCACCTTGTCTGCAGAAGACCCGCCGTTTACTGAAACCACGGCCTATGCGCCAAACAGCCCTTACTCCGCTTCCAAAGCAGCATCTGATCATCTGGTACGCGCTTATCACCATACTTATGGCATGCCGGTATTGACGACCAATTGCTCAAACAATTACGGTGCGTATCATTTTCCAGAGAAATTAATCCCGCTGATCATCACCAATGCCCGCGCCGGTAAAGATCTGCCAGTCTATGGCGATGGTC
>JBMPPG010000054.1:0-255 GCA_049339905.1 Undibacterium sp. SXout11W | reverse complement strand
AACCAGCCTGAACAGATGCTGCTTTCCAGAACTTAGTACGTGCATCAGTTGCCTGACCGGACAATTTCACTTGATCGATGATCTTAGTGATCAGGATGTACCAGGAACCCATAGACATGATCGCCATAATGACCAAGGTACCTTTAGCGATAAAGTCGCCTGTCTTCCACAAAGCATCTAAGCCGTATGGGTTTTCGATGACTTCTTTCGTTGGTGCTGCGGCATCCGCTGGAGCGGCTGCTGGTGCTGCGGCGT
>JBMPPG010000053.1:0-255 GCA_049339905.1 Undibacterium sp. SXout11W | reverse complement strand
AATTGTGGATACCACCTGGTTTTGCACATGGCTTTGTGGTGACCAGCGAAAAAGCAGAATTCTTGTACAAAACGACGGATTACTGGGCGCCAGAATTTGAACGCAGCCTGATGTGGAATGACCCAGCCATTGGTATTGAATGGCCAATCACTGAAGCCCCCATCTTGTCCGGTAAAGATCAGGTCGCCAAATTGCTGGCGGATGCAGAGGTCTTTGCATGAGAATTTTGCTCACTGGTGTGACGGGTCAACTCGG
>JBMPPG010000052.1:0-255 GCA_049339905.1 Undibacterium sp. SXout11W | reverse complement strand
GCTCTGGATCATGCACGTGATACGCGAACACGGTAGCACCTTGATTGCGGGCATCGGCGCTACGCAGTTGTGGTTCAAAATCGTGACCGTAGTAAATGTTGTCGCCCAAGATCAGTGCTGATGGCGCGTTGCCGACAAATTCTTTACCGATAATGAAGGCTTGCGCCAGCCCATCTGGTGACGGTTGTACCGCGTATTGCAGATTGATACCCCACTGTGAACCATCACCTAACAATTCGACAAAGCGTGGTGTGT
>JBMPPG010000051.1:0-255 GCA_049339905.1 Undibacterium sp. SXout11W | reverse complement strand
ACACACCACGCTTTGTCGAATTGTTAGGTGATGGTTCACAGTGGGGTATCAATCTGCAATACGCGGTACAACCGTCACCAGATGGGCTGGCGCAAGCCTTCATTATCGGTAAAGAATTTGTCGGCAATGCGCCATCAGCACTGATCTTGGGCGACAACATTTACTACGGTCACGATTTTGAACCACAACTGCGTAGCGCCGATGCCCGCAATCAAGGTGCTACCGTGTTCGCGTATCACGTGCATGATCCAGAGC
>JBMPPG010000050.1:0-255 GCA_049339905.1 Undibacterium sp. SXout11W | reverse complement strand
CATACAAAGGCAATGTCGGTCGTATCGCACCGAATCTATTGCAGCGCCAGTTTGTCGCTGAAAAGGCGAATCAAAAATGGGTGACGGATGTGACGGAATTTAATGTGGCAGGAGAAAAGCTCTATTTATCTCCCATTTTGGATTTGTACAACGGCGAAATCGTCACTTATGAAACATCCCGAAGACCTGTATTCAAAATGGTCAGTGACATGCTCAAGAAAGCATGGGCCAAGCTCAACCCAGAAGATAGACCTA
>JBMPPG010000049.1:0-255 GCA_049339905.1 Undibacterium sp. SXout11W | reverse complement strand
TAGGTCTATCTTCTGGGTTGAGCTTGGCCCATGCTTTCTTGAGCATGTCACTGACCATTTTGAATACAGGTCTTCGGGATGTTTCATAAGTGACGATTTCGCCGTTGTACAAATCCAAAATGGGAGACAAATAGAGCTTTTCTCCTGCCACATTAAATTCCGTCACATCCGTCACCCATTTTTGATTCGCCTTTTCAGCGACAAACTGGCGCTGCAATAGATTCGGTGCGATACGACCGACATTGCCTTTGTATG
>JBMPPG010000048.1:0-273 GCA_049339905.1 Undibacterium sp. SXout11W | reverse complement strand
CCAATCACTGAAGCCCCCATCTTGTCCGGTAAAGATCAGGTCGCCAAATTGCTGGCGGATGCAGAGGTCTTTGCATGAGAATTTTGCTCACTGGTGTGACGGGTCAACTCGGTCATACCTTGCAACCGATTTTAAGTCAGCATCACGAAGTGATCGCGCCAACCCGCGCTCAACTTGATCTCAGCGATGCGGCTGCAATTGCCGCCTTTGTTGCAGAGTGCAAACCAGACCTCATCATCAATCCAGCCGCTTACACTGCGGTTGATAAGGCAG
>JBMPPG010000047.1:0-332 GCA_049339905.1 Undibacterium sp. SXout11W | reverse complement strand
ATCGGTTGATACGTGCAGGAAGCGGAAGGCAGCCTTTTTATCCGCATCCAGCGTATTCCAATAAGCGCGTGCTGCTTCCAATAAGGTAAAGGTACCATTGACATTGGTGGTAACAAAGGCAGCAGGGTCGTGAATCGAGCGATCAACGTGGCTTTCGGCAGCGAAGTGCAAAATCGCGCGTGGCTGGTGTTCTGCAAGCAGGGCCGCTAACTTTTCACCGTCACAAATATCGCCTTGCACAAACAGGTGGCGTGCGTCATTGCGCAGACTGGTCAGGTTGTTTAAGTTACCTGCATAAGTCAATTTATCGTAATTCAGTACCGACTCATCGG
>JBMPPG010000046.1:0-336 GCA_049339905.1 Undibacterium sp. SXout11W | reverse complement strand
CGGCCAACAGCGGACCTTAATAACTGATTCCCATTGTATTTAATTTTACCTAAATGAATATCCGTAAAGCGTTGGCTGCAGATGCTCAAGCTATATTTGACCTACGCAATCGCTCCATCCGATGCTTGTGCAAGGGCTTCTATCCGGATGACCTGCTCTTGCGATGGACAGAGGGAGTTGTTCCATCGAGAGGATTTGTGGAATTTGTTAGTCAATTGATATATGTTGCCGAATCTTCCGACCGAATAGTCGGTTTTGGAGCCGTAAGTCTGATTGACGGCAAGATCGACGCTGTTTTCGTGGATCCAGATCACGCTGGCAGCGGGATAGGAAGAA
>JBMPPG010000045.1:0-351 GCA_049339905.1 Undibacterium sp. SXout11W | reverse complement strand
AACAAGCGATTATCGCCAGTGGTTGCCAGTACCTGATCTTCAGAACAAGCTGGGTGTATTCGACCTTTGGAAAAAATTTCCTTTTGACGATGTTACGGCTGGCCAATGAACGCGACGAATTGCGTGTCGTGAATGATCAATGGGGTGCGCCGACATCGGCCAATGCCATCGCCGACATCAGCGCTGCTATCGTCGCGCAGTTGAACTCGGCTGAAGATGTTGCCGCATGGTGGAAATCACATCAGGGAACCTACCATCTGACCACCAAAGGACGCACCAGTTGGTGTGGCTTTACGCAAGAAATCATGCGTCAGGCAAGTGCTGCCGGACGTTTGCAAAAAGCGGCACCAA
>JBMPPG010000044.1:0-352 GCA_049339905.1 Undibacterium sp. SXout11W | reverse complement strand
CGGTTTAAAAGTGCCGATGAGTTAGTGGTTTTGAACGTTAAAGTAATCGAAAGAGACACATTATGGCAATGGCAATCGGCAACGATGGTGATGGCGAAGACGAAGTCAACAGCACCATCAACACCACCCCGTTGGTAGACGTCATGCTGGTTTTATTGATTATCTTCCTGATCACCGCACCAGTGATCACAGATACAGTCAAACTCAAGCTGCCGGCTGAAACCAACCAGATATTTAAGACCAAGCCAGAAAACATCACCATCTCGATTAGTAAGGATGGCGACATTTACTGGAATGGTAGTATGCGTCCGCTGCCGGGCGGCACGGAAGATTTGTTCGAGAAGCTCAAAGT
>JBMPPG010000043.1:0-382 GCA_049339905.1 Undibacterium sp. SXout11W | reverse complement strand
GCCCTTTTAATTTCATCTTGATGCGGTCATGATTATAGTATCGAATATAGGTCGCCAATCCCTTCTCGAGTTCTTCGACGCTTTTAAATTTGTTCAGGTAATAATATTCTGACTTCAATACACCAAAGAAGCTTTCCATCGCCGCGTTATCCAGGCAGTTCCCTTTGCGTGACATGCTCTGCACAACCTGGCGTTGCTCCAGTGTTCGTTGGTAAGCCGACATTTGATATTGCCAGCCTTGGTCTGAATGCAGCATAGGTCTATCTTCTGGGTTGAGCTTGGCCCATGCTTTCTTGAGCATGTCACTGACCATTTTGAATACAGGTCTTCGGGATGTTTCATAAGTGACGATTTCGCCGTTGTACAAATCCAAAATGGGAGA
>JBMPPG010000042.1:0-408 GCA_049339905.1 Undibacterium sp. SXout11W | reverse complement strand
ACCAGATATTTAAGACCAAGCCAGAAAACATCACCATCTCGATTAGTAAGGATGGCGACATTTACTGGAATGGTAGTATGCGTCCGCTGCCGGGCGGCACGGAAGATTTGTTCGAGAAGCTCAAAGTAGAGGCCGTGAAGGTACCGCAACCGGAAGTCAATATCCGCGGAGACCAGAACGTACGCTATGAATTTATCGGCAAAACGATCCTCAATGCCCAACGCGCAGGGATTTCCAAAGTGGGCTTCGTGATCGAACCACCGGCACGCAACTAAAGGAAGAATATGGGAATGCAAATAGGTTCCGGCAGCTCCTCAGCCGATCCGGAAGTGATGATAGAAATGAACATGACGCCGTTGATCGACGTGATGTTGGTGTTGATCATCATGCTGATCATCACTATTCCAA
>JBMPPG010000041.1:0-408 GCA_049339905.1 Undibacterium sp. SXout11W | reverse complement strand
ACCAGATATTTAAGACCAAGCCAGAAAACATCACCATCTCGATTAGTAAGGATGGCGACATTTACTGGAATGGTAGTATGCGTCCGCTGCCGGGCGGCACGGAAGATTTGTTCGAGAAGCTCAAAGTCGAGGCTGTGAAGGTACCGCAACCGGAAGTCAATATTCGCGGAGACCAGAACGTACGCTATGAATTTATCGGCAAAACGATCCTCAATGCCCAACGCGCAGGGATTTCCAAAGTGGGCTTCGTGATCGAACCACCGGCACGCAACTAAAGGAATAATATGGGAATGCAAATAGGTTCCGGCAGCTCCTCAGCCGATCCGGAAGTGATGATAGAAATGAACATGACGCCGTTGATCGACGTGATGTTGGTGTTGATCATCATGCTGATCATCACTATTCCAA
>JBMPPG010000040.1:0-416 GCA_049339905.1 Undibacterium sp. SXout11W | reverse complement strand
AATTGTGGATACCACCTGGTTTTGCACATGGCTTTGTGGTGACCAGCGAAAAAGCAGAATTCTTGTACAAAACGACGGATTACTGGGCGCCAGAATTTGAACGCAGCCTGATGTGGAATGACCCAGCTATTGGTATTGAATGGCCAATCACTGAAGCCCCCATCTTGTCCGGTAAAGATCAGGTCGCCAAATTGCTGGCGGATGCAGAGGTCTTTGCATGAGAATTTTGCTCACTGGTGTGACGGGTCAACTCGGTCATACCTTGCAACCTATCTTAAGTCAGCACCATGAAGTGATCGCGCCAACCCGCGCTCAACTTGATCTCAGCGATGCGGCTGCAATTGCCGCCTTTGTTGCAGAGTGCAAACCAGACCTCATCATCAATCCAGCCGCTTACACTGCGGTTGATAAGGCAG
>JBMPPG010000039.1:0-433 GCA_049339905.1 Undibacterium sp. SXout11W | reverse complement strand
ACTTCAAGAACTGCTCGTTCCCGACCATACCGATTTTGGTTACGCCCAGACGTTGAGCGGAAGCCATCACAGCAGCGACCGATTTGTACGGTACGACTGCATTCGGACGCAGGTGGACTTCTGGCTGATTTGGATTACTTGCCACTTCTGTCAGCTTGCTTTCCAACTCTCCACGGTTCGCTACTGCGACTCCGTTCCACAACACTGTACCGTCAAAATCCACGTCAATGTTCACAACCACTGGTGGTTCTGTTGGCTTTGATGGCGTATTGGTTGGCATATTCAGATTCACTGAGTGATTCTGAATTGGAATAGTGATGATCAGCATGATGATCAACACCAACATCACGTCGATCAACGGCGTCATGTTCATTTCTATCATCACTTCCGGATCGGCTGAGGAGCTGCCGGAACCTATTTGCATTCCCATATT
>JBMPPG010000038.1:0-438 GCA_049339905.1 Undibacterium sp. SXout11W | reverse complement strand
ATGGCGATCATGTCTATGGGTTCCTGGTACATCCTGATCACTAAGATCATCGATCAAGTGAAATTGTCCGGTCAGGCAACTGATGCACGTACTAAGTTCTGGAAAGCAGCATCTGTTCAGGCTGGTTCTGCAACATTGAAAGAAGGCAGCCCATTCCGCTTCATCGCTGACTCTGGTATCAAAGCGACTGAACACCATGAAGGCGCATTGTTGGAACAAATCGACCTCAACACATGGGTTTCTATGTCTATCCAACGTGCTGTTGATAAAGTTCAAAGCCGTTTGCAAGATGGTCTGGCGTTTTTGGCGACTGTTGGTTCTACAGCACCGTTCGTTGGTTTGTTCGGTACAGTTTGGGGTATTTACCATGCGTTGACAGCGATCGGTATGTCTGGTCAAGCTTCCATCGATAAAGTTGCAGGTCCAGTGGGTGAAGCG
>JBMPPG010000037.1:0-467 GCA_049339905.1 Undibacterium sp. SXout11W | reverse complement strand
ACACGCAATTCGTCGCGTTCATTGGCCAGCCGTAACATCGTCAAAAGGAAATTTTTTCCAAAGGTCGAATACACCCAGCTTGTTCTGAAGATCAGGTACTGGCAACCACTGGCGATAATCGCTTGTTCACCGGCGAGTTTGGTTTTGCCGTAGACGTTGACTGGATTCGTTGGCGCGTCTTCGGTGTAACTTGGCAGCTTGCCATGGTCGTCGCGTAAGCTACCGTCATACACATAGTCTGTCGAATAATGAATCAGTCCTATGCCCAGCTTTTTCGCCTGTTCAGCAAATACACCAGGGGCGATGGCATTGATGGCGTGTGCGAGTTCAGCTTCCGTCTCTGCCTTATCAACCGCAGTGTAAGCGGCTGGATTGATGATGAGGTCTGGTTTGCACTCTGCAACAAAGGCGGCAATTGCAGCCGCATCGCTGAGATCAAGTTGAGCGCGGGTTGGCGCGATCACTTC
>JBMPPG010000036.1:0-475 GCA_049339905.1 Undibacterium sp. SXout11W | reverse complement strand
CCGTGTTGATTGGTGCCGATGGTGCTGTATCAGACGTCAAGATCGACAAATCCAGCGGTTTCCGTGGTTTGGATAATGCAGTGCGCTCACAGTTGATGTCGGGTTCATGCAAAAACAAACCAGGTACTGTGGACGGCAAACCGCAGCAGACCTGGACTAAAGTTCAGTACGTGTGGAAGCTCGACTGATAGAGGCTGGTGCAGGTAGAAAATTTTACCTGTGACGGAATCTTGATACTACGGTATCGAACAATTTTAGTAAGAACGCAAGTCACTTATAAAAAAAGGGGGCGCAATGGAAATAATTAACCCCCCGTCCAATCTTATTTTGTTAGAAGGAAGCACCATAATGAAATCTCGTTTCTCCACATTCCTGGCGACTGCCCTCTTGGCATTGAGCGCCACTGTTGTTGCTCCAGTTTTCGCTGATGAAGCAGCTTCTGCTCCTGCAGCACCAGCAGCTTCTGCTACTGCAC
>JBMPPG010000035.1:0-499 GCA_049339905.1 Undibacterium sp. SXout11W | reverse complement strand
TGTTGGTTCTACAGCACCGTTCGTTGGTTTGTTCGGTACAGTTTGGGGTATTTACCATGCGTTGACAGCGATCGGTATGTCTGGTCAAGCTTCCATCGATAAAGTTGCAGGTCCAGTGGGTGAAGCGCTGATCATGACGGCGATTGGTTTGGCGGTAGCGGTTCCAGCGGTGTTGGGTTACAACTTCCTGGTACGTCGCAACAAGAGCTCTATGGAAGAAGTTCGTGCATTTGCTGCTGACCTCCACTCTGTTGTGTTGTCTGGTAGCATGAACAAAGTTGCTAAGAAGTAAGTTTGAACTAAAAACCTCTCACCACAGAGGCGCAGAGGTACTTAGAAATCCGTAGAGCGAAACATCATTTGTTTACTCTACGGTTTAAAAGTGCCGATGAGTTAGTGGTTTTGAACGTTAAAGTAATCGAAAGAGACACATTATGGCAATGGCAATCGGCAACGATGGTGATGGCGAAGACGAAGTCAACAGCACCATCAACACCAC
>JBMPPG010000034.1:0-511 GCA_049339905.1 Undibacterium sp. SXout11W | reverse complement strand
GTGGTGTTGATGGTGCTGTTGACTTCGTCTTCGCCATCACCATCGTTGCCGATTGCCATTGCCATAATGTGTCTCTTTCGATTACTTTAACGTTCAAAACCACTAACTCATCGGCACTTTTAAACCGCAGAGTAAACAAATGATGTTTCGCTCTACGGATTTCTCAGTGCCTCTGCGCCTCTGTGGTGAGAGGTTTTTAGTTCAAAGGGTAGCTTAAGCCGCTTTCTTTGCGACTTTGCTCATGTTGCCAGACAACACAACAGAGTGCAGGTCAGCAGCAAATGTACGAACTTCTTCCATAGAGCTCTTGTTGCGACGTACCAGGAAGTTGTAACCCAACACCGCTGGAACCGCTACCGCCAAACCAATCGCCGTCATGATCAACGCTTCACCCACTGGACCTGCAACTTTATCGATGGAAGCTTGACCAGACATACCGATCGCTGTCAACGCATGGTAAATACCCCAAACTGTACCGAACAAACCAACGAACGGTGCTGTAGAACCAACA
>JBMPPG010000033.1:0-521 GCA_049339905.1 Undibacterium sp. SXout11W | reverse complement strand
GTACCTGGTTTGTTTTTGCATGAACCCGACATCAACTGTGAGCGCACTGCATTATCCAAACCACGGAAACCGCTGGATTTGTCGATCTTGACGTCTGATACAGCACCATCGGCACCAATCAACACGGACAAGACCACGGTACCGGTCTCTTCATTACGTAAAGACGCACGTGGGTACTCAGGTTTGCAACCAGCAACGTTAAAGTCGATAACCCCTGGCACAGTGACCGGACCGGTCGCTTTTGCTGGCTCTGGTGGAGCCGTTTGCTGTGTTTTAGCAAACACTGGGTTCTCTGGCTTCACGTTCGATACTGCTGCGATCGTGTTTTGCTGCTGTTGCTGCTGTACTTGCACTTCCGGCGGCGGAATAAATGGTGGCGGTGGAGCCAACAATTTCGGCGGTGGCGGTGGTGGCGTGTCTGGCGGTGGCGGCGGAGGTTTCACCTCTTCCACTATTTTTGTCTCCATGGGCTTTTGGATGATCTGAACAATCTTGTTCCCCAAGCCATTGAGCAGCGCATA
>JBMPPG010000032.1:0-684 GCA_049339905.1 Undibacterium sp. SXout11W | reverse complement strand
CCGTGTTGATTGGTGCCGATGGTGCTGTATCAGACGTCAAGATCGACAAATCCAGCGGTTTCCGTGGTTTGGATAATGCAGTGCGCTCACAGTTGATGTCGGGTTCATGCAAAAACAAACCAGGTACCGTGGACGGCAAACCGCAGCAGACCTGGACTAAAGTTCAGTACGTGTGGAAGCTTGACTAATAAAGTGTTTGCGCAGCAGCGCTGCGCAAACTGAAGAAAAATAGCTCGATACAAATCGACAATATTTAAATCTAATTAACTGAGTAAGGAAGTAAGTTTATGAAATCTCGTTTCTCCACATTCCTGGCGACTGCCCTCTTGGCATTGAGCGCCACTGTTGTTGCTCCAGTTTTCGCTGATGAAGCAGCTTCTGCTCCTGCAGCACCAGCAGCTTCTGCTACTGCACCAGCAGCACCAACTGACGCCGCAGCACCAGCAGCCGCTCCAGCGGATGCCGCAGCACCAACGAAAGAAGTCATCGAAAACCCATACGGCTTAGATGCTTTGTGGAAGACAGGCGACTTTATCGCTAAAGGTACCTTGGTCATCATGGCGATCATGTCTATGGGTTCCTGGTACATCCTGATCACTAAGATCATCGATCAAGTGAAATTGTCCGGTCAGGCAACTGATGCACGTACTAAGTTCTGGAAAGCAGCATCTGTTCAGGCTGGTT
>JBMPPG010000031.1:0-853 GCA_049339905.1 Undibacterium sp. SXout11W | reverse complement strand
GGCATGCCGGTATTGACGACCAATTGCTCAAACAATTACGGTGCGTATCATTTTCCAGAGAAATTAATCCCGCTGATCATCACCAATGCCCGCGCCGGTAAAGATCTGCCAGTCTATGGCGATGGTCAACAAGTGCGTGACTGGCTCTATGTAACCGACCACTGCGCTGCGATTCGTCGCGTGCTGGAATCGGGTCGTGTCGGTGAGACCTACAACGTGGGTGGCTGGAATGAACAAACCAATCTGAGCGTCGTTCATACCATTTGCGATTTGCTCGATGAATTGCAACCAAAGGCAAACGGCAGCTACCGCGATCAGATCAAACATATTACCGACCGTCCTGGTCACGACCGTCGCTACGCCATTGATGCGCGTAAGATCGAACGTGAATTGGGCTGGAAACCAGCAGAAACCTTTGAAACCGGACTGCGTAAAACCGTGGAATGGTATCTCGCTAATGACGCCTGGGTCGCTCAGGTGCAATCCGGTGACTACATGAAGTGGGTCGATCTGCAATACAGTAATAAGGAACAAGCATGAGTTTCAAACCATCGTCCCGCAAAGGGATTATTCTGGCGGGCGGTTCCGGTACCCGTTTATACCCGGTCACCAAGGCTGTCTCCAAACAATTGCTGCCAGTCTACGACAAGCCCATGATTTACTATCCGCTGACATCGCTGATGTTAGCGGGCATGCGCGATATCCTGATCATCTCCACACCGCAAGACACACCACGCTTTGTCGAATTGTTAGGTGATGGTTCACAGTGGGGTATCAATCTGCAATACGCGGTACAACCGTCACCAGATGGGCTGGCGCAAGCCTTCATTATCGGTAAAGAATTTGTCGGCAA
>JBMPPG010000030.1:0-994 GCA_049339905.1 Undibacterium sp. SXout11W | reverse complement strand
TGAACTGCACCCCAAAAGTTGGACACCCGTCCTAACTTTTGGGGTGTTTTCATGAGTAAATACACAAAGCAATTCAAACTGGCCGTTGTTAAACGGTATCAAGAAGGTTCAGCGGGTTATAAAGCCGTTGCTCATCAATATAAGATTGATCCCTCGTTCGTGCGTAATTGGGTAAAGCAATATACCTTGCACGGCGAAGCAGGACTAGATAAAAAATTCAGTCATTACAGTGCTCAATTCAAGCTATCCGTGCTTCAACATATGTGGAATGAGCAGAAGTCCTGTCGTGAGACGGCGATCTTGTTCGATATTCGGAATGTGGGTGTTTTAAGCGCTTGGGAACGCAGTTATCATAGCGGGGGTATCGAAGCCTTAACCCCACGCACCCGAGGACGCCGCAAAGCCATGTCTACACCAAAAAAAGAAGTTCAGCCACAATCCGCCAAGCCAGATGAGAGTCGCAGTCGCGAAGAATTGCTTGAGGAGGTGAATCACCTTCGCATGGAGAATGCTTATTTAAAAAAGTTGAAGGCCTTAGTTCAAGAGCAAGAATTGGAAGCGTCACTCAAAAAGCGCAAATAGTCCAGGAACTAAGGCAACACTATCCAGTTGCTGGTTTGCTTAAGATTGCGGGAATGGCTCGTAGTACGTTTTACTATCAACAAAAAGCGTTGATGGCGAAAGACAAGTATGCCGATTTAAAAAAAAGCATTCGCGCTATTTACGAGCGTCATAAGGGGCGTTATGGCTATCGTCGTATTACCGCAACCATCAAGCAATCAGGGGTCAATGTGAACCATAAAACAGTACAACGGCTGATGGCAGAATTAGGGTTGAAATCATTGGTCAGAATCAAAAAATACCGGTCATACAAAGGCAATGTCGGTCGTATCGCACCGAATCTATTGCAGCGCCAGTTTGTCGCTGAAAAGGCGAATCAAAAATGGGTGACGGATGTGACGGAATTTAATGTGGCAGGAGAAAAGCTCTATTT
>JBMPPG010000029.1:0-1034 GCA_049339905.1 Undibacterium sp. SXout11W | reverse complement strand
GCGCCATCAGCACTGATCTTGGGCGACAACATTTACTACGGTCACGATTTTGAACCACAACTGCGTAGCGCCGATGCCCGCAATCAAGGTGCTACCGTGTTCGCGTATCACGTGCATGATCCAGAGCGTTATGGCGTGGTCGACTTTGATGCGAACAAGCAAGCACTCAGCATAGAAGAAAAGCCGCTCAAACCAAAATCCAACTACGCTGTTACCGGTTTGTATTTTTATGACAATCAGGTGTGCGATATCGCTGCCAATATCAAACCGTCACCACGTGGTGAATTAGAAATTACCGACGTCAACAATGTCTACCTGAAACAAGGTGAGCTGAACGTTGAATTAATGGGTCGCGGCATGGCATGGCTCGATACCGGCACCCATGAATCTTTGCTCGAAGCAGGCCAGTTTGTAGCGACGATAGAAAAGCGCCAGGGTTTAAAAGTTGCGTGTCCGGAAGAAATCGCGTTCCGCCGCAATTACATCAGCGCCGAACAACTCGAAGCTTTAGCGCAACCTCTGAAGAAAAACGAATATGGCCAGTATTTGCTGCGTCTTCTGCAACATAAAACTTTTTAAGCTATGAACGTAATCAAAACCAATTTACCAGAAGTCATGATCATTGAACCGAAAGTCTTCGGTGATGAACGCGGCTTTTTTTACGAGAGTTTCAACGCCAAAAAATTTGCAGAATTGACGGGCGTTGACCTGGAATTTGTTCAGGACAATCACTCGATGTCGGCGAAAAATATTTTGCGTGGCCTGCACTACCAGATCCAGCAAGCACAAGGTAAGCTGGTGCGCGTGGTGTCGGGCGAAGTATTTGACGTTGCGGTCGATTTGCGCAAAAGCTCACCACGTTTTGGTCAATGGACGGGGGTCACTTTATCCGCCACTAATCAGCGCCAATTGTGGATACCACCTGGTTTTGCACATGGCTTTGTGGTGACCAGCGAAAAAGCAGAATTCTTGTACAAAACGACGGATTACTGGGCGCCAGAATTTGAACGCAGCCTGATGTGGAATGACCCAGC
>JBMPPG010000028.1:0-1656 GCA_049339905.1 Undibacterium sp. SXout11W | reverse complement strand
CCCCCTATGTCAGGATAGATGTCGCGTCAATTAATTCACATCAACCGTATTGGGGCGGAGTAAAGACATGCAGTGAATCGTTATCCAGCAGAACGCAAGGAGGCCATCCTTAAGCAGATGATGCCGCCAATGAATAAATCAGTTTCAGTATTGGCCCGTGAGAACGGCATAACGGAGCAAACACTCTATACTTGGCGACGAAATTTAAAATCGCAGGGAGTGCCGGTGCCAGGAAATGGAAAAAATGCCGAGGAATGGTCCTCGAACGACAAGTTTAGCGTTGTGCTGGAAACAGCCCACCTGAACGAGGCGCAGCTGGCACAATATTGCCGCAGCAAGGGATTGTTCGTCGAACAGATTGTGGAATGGCGCAGAGCCTGTCAGGAAGCAAATGCATCATCAGTCGATCGCAACCGTGAGCAGCGCGACCAGATTAAAAGCGACCGCAAAGAGATCAAGCAATTGAAGAAGGAATTACAGCGCAAGGAGAAAGCGCTGGCCGAAGCAGCTGCGCTGATTATTCTCAGAAAAAAAGCCCAGGCGATCTGGGGGGATCCCGAGGAAGATTAATCGGGACTCTGGATCGCCAGAACGTCATAGTATTAATTGAAGACGCCGTTAGCAGTGGTAGTAGACGCGCGGCAGCCTGTGCCATGCTTGACATCAGCCTGCGCAGCTACCAGCGCTGGACACGTGAAGGTGGTCATGGAATTGTAGATGGGCGCAAAGGTTGTCAACGTGCGGCACCGGCTAACAAACTGAGCGACGAGGAGCGGCAGCAGATTCTTGTGGTGGCCAATAGCACTGAATTTGCCAGCAGCCCGCCAAGCCAGATGGTGCCGACTCTGGCGGATCGCGGTGAGTATTTGGCGTCTGAGTCGACCATTTACCGGATATTGAAAGCCGAGGAGCAGCAGCATCACCGGGGACGCGCAAGCAAACCGAGTACCAGAGTTGTTACAAGCCACTGTGCTACTGAACCGAATCGTCTGTGGGCTTGGGATATTACCTGGCTGCCGGCAGATGTGAAGGGGCTGTATTTTTACTGGTACATGGTGCTCGATGTTTACAGTCGAAAGATTGTCGGGCATGAAATTCATGTCGCAGAGTCGGCTGAACTGGCATCACTGCTGCTGCGGCGTGCAAGTCTGGCTGAGGGACTGGCTGGCCGTGAAGTGGTACTGCATTCGGATAACGGTAGTGCGATGAAGGGTGCGACGATGCTGGCAACGCTGGAAAGGCTGGGGATCATTCCATCGTTCAGCAGGCCACGGGTGAGCAACGACAATGCCTATGCGGAGTCACTGTTTCGGACTTGCAAATACCGGCCGAACTATCCGAGCAAGCCGTTCGCCACGATAGAAGATGCGCGGGATTGGACAATGAAATTTGTACAGTGGTACAACCACCAGCATAAGCACAGCGCTCTGAAATTTGTGACGCCAGCACAGCGTCATGATGGCCGCGATGCAGCAATCTTGCGACAACGTGTACAGGTCTTTGAAGTAGCGAAACAACGGCATCCAGAGCGCTGGTCTGGTGCGACGCGGGATTGGAAATTGAAGGACGAGGTCTGGCTGAATCCGAAACGAAATCAGGCAGAGGAACTAATGCTAGCAGCATGACTTGACGCGACATCTTTGTTGACAACTACCG
>JBMPPG010000027.1:0-5840 GCA_049339905.1 Undibacterium sp. SXout11W | reverse complement strand
AAAAGCAAAACCCCTCACTGTTTTCACAGAGAGGGGTTGCAATTTAGAGCCTGACGATAACCTACTTTCACACTGGTTGCAGCACTATCATTGGCGCAGAGTCGTTTCACGGTCCTGTTCGGGATGGGAAGGGGTGGTACCAACTCGCTATGGTCATCAGGCATAACTTGTCGATCTGTTGTGTGTGCGTTGTTCTGCAGCCCACAGCAAATCCAATTCAGAAGAAGTTTCGTAGAGTGTGCGCTCCGATTGATTCTCATCTCTCTTTCGCACTAATCTTTATTCATTTATTACTGGTTATGATTCGTACCAAACTCTCTTTGGCATTCACTTCATAATTTCTCTCGTAGCCTACAACCTGCTAAGGTTATAGGGACAAGCCTTACGGGCAATTAGTACTGGTTAGCTTAATGCATTACTGCACTTCCACACCCAGCCTATCAACGTCCTGGTCTCGAACGACCCTTTAAAGAGATCAAAGTCTCTGGGAAGTCTCATCTTAAGGCGAGTTTCCCGCTTAGATGCTTTCAGCGGTTATCTCTTCCGAACATAGCTACTCGGCAATGCCACTGGCGTGACAACCGATACACCAGAGGTTCGTCCACTCCGGTCCTCTCGTACTAGGAGCAGCCCCCTTCAAACTTCCAACGCCCACGGCAGATAGGGACCAAACTGTCTCACGACGTTTTAAACCCAGCTCACGTACCACTTTAAATGGCGAACAGCCATACCCTTGGGACCGGCTACAGCCCCAGGATGTGATGAGCCGACATCGAGGTGCCAAACTCCCCCGTCGATATGAACTCTTGGGAGGAATCAGCCTGTTATCCCCAGAGTACCTTTTATCCGTTGAGCGATGGCCCTTCCATACAGAACCACCGGATCACTATGTCCTACTTTCGTACCTGCTCGACTTGTCAGTCTCGCAGTTAAGCACGCTTATGCCATTGCACTATCATCACGATGTCCGACCGTAATTAGCGTACCTTCGAACTCCTCCGTTACACTTTGGGAGGAGACCGCCCCAGTCAAACTGCCTACCATGCACTGTCCCCAACCCCGATCAGGGGCCAAGGTTAGAACCTCAAATAAACCAGGGTGGTATTTCAAGGATGGCTCCACGCAAACTGGCGTCCACGCTTCAAAGCCTCCCACCTATCCTACACAGATCGATTCAAAGTCCAATGCAAAGCTACAGTAAAGGTTCATGGGGTCTTTCCGTCTAGCCGCGGGTAGATTGCATCATCACAAACATTTCAACTTCGCTGAGTCTCGGGAGGAGACAGTGTGGCCATCGTTACGCCATTCGTGCAGGTCGGAACTTACCCGACAAGGAATTTCGCTACCTTAGGACCGTTATAGTTACGGCCGCCGTTTACTGGGACTTCAATCAAGAGCTTGCACCCCATCATTTAATCTTCCAGCACCGGGCAGGCGTCACACCCTATACGTCCACTTTCGTGTTTGCAGAGTGCTGTGTTTTTATTAAACAGTCGCAGCCACCAGTTTATTGCAACCCCTTCATCCTTCTGCCGCAGGGCAGTCAAACTACAAGGGCGTACCTTATCCCGAAGTTACGGTACCAATTTGCCGAGTTCCTTCTCCCGAGTTCTCTCAAGCGCCTTAGAATACTCATCTCGCCCACCTGTGTCGGTTTGCGGTACGGTCTCGTATGACTGAAGCTTAGAGGCTTTTCTTGGAACCACTTCCGATCGCTTCGTGAACAAGTTCACTCGTCTCAACCCCTTGAATTACGCACCCGGATTTGCCTAAGTGCCTTCTACAAGTCAAGAACAGGCTCTTCCAACCGCCTGACGACCTTCTGTGATCCGTCCCCCCATCGCATCATACGACGGTGCAGGAATATTAACCTGCTTCCCATCAGCTACGCATCTCTGCCTCGCCTTAGGGGCCGACTCACCCTGCTCCGATGAACGTTGAACAGGAAACCTTGGGCTTACGGCGTGGAGGCTTTTCACCCCCATTATCGCTACTCATGTCAGCATTCGCACTTCTGATACCTCCAGCATCCTTTACAAGACACCTTCGCAGGCTTACAGAACGCTCTCCTACCATATGTCCTAAAACATATCCGCAGCTTCGGTGTATAGCTTAGCCCCGTTACATCTTCCGCGCAGGACGACTCGATCAGTGAGCTATTACGCTTTCTTTAAAGGGTGGCTGCTTCTAAGCCAACCTCCTGACTGTTTTAGCCTTCCCACTTCGTTTTCCACTTAGCTATACTTTGGGACCTTAGCTGGCGGTCTGGGTTGTTTCCCTCTTGACACCGGACGTTAGCACCCGATGTCTGTCTCCCAAGCTCGCACTCAACGGTATTCGGAGTTTGCAATGGTTTGGTAAGTCGCGATGACCCCCTAGCCATAACAGTGCTCTACCCCCGTCGGTGATACTTGAGGCACTACCTAAATAGTTTTCGGAGAGAACCAGCTATTTCCAAGTTTGTTTAGCCTTTCACCCCTACCCACAGCTCATCCCCTAATTTTTCAACATTAGTGGGTTCGGTCCTCCAGTGCGTGTTACCGCACCTTCAACCTGGCCATGAGTAGATCACTTGGTTTCGGGTCTACACCCAGCGACTATGTTCGCCCTATTCGGACTCGATTTCTCTACGGCTTCCCTATGCGGTTAACCTTGCCACTGAATGTAAGTCGCTGACCCATTATACAAAAGGTACGCAGTCACGGAACAAGTCCGCTCCTACTGTTTGTATGCACACGGTTTCAGGTTCTATTTCACTCCCCTCCCGGGGTTCTTTTCGCCTTTCCCTCACGGTACTGGTTCACTATCGGTCGATATCGAGTATTTAGCCTTGGAGGATGGTCCCCCCATGTTCAGACAGGATTTCACGTGTCCCGCCCTACTTGTCGCAAACTTAGTTCCACACCGATGATTTCATATAAGGGGCTATCACCCTCTATGGCCGGACTTTCCATTCCGTTCTATTATCAAAGATGCTAAATCTTGCAGGCTCTTCCCATTTCGCTCGCCACTACTTTGGGAATCTCGGTTGATTTCTTTTCCTGTAGCTACTTAGATGTTTCAGTTCGCCACGTTCGCTTTGCAATCCTATGTATTCAGATTGCAATGACCTTACGGCCGGGTTTCCCCATTCGGAAATCTGCGGATCAAAGTGTGTTTGCTCACTCCCCGCAGCTTATCGCAAGCTACTACGTCCTTCATCGCCTGATATCGCCAAGGCATCCACCATGTGCACTTATTCACTTGTCCCTATAACTTTAGCTTCTGGCGACTGTCGTCTATTTCTAAACTTCAGGTTCACCACCAAAAACCGGTTATAGTTCTTTACTACTTATGAGTATTACTTTAGCGTTTGCCGTATCTCAAGAATTTATTTTTTTCTAAAACTGCCTTTCGGCTGCTTTTGATCAAACTCTTTTTAATACTTTGTTTGTTCGATACAATCATAACCCTTCCATAAATTATTCAATGCAACTGTCGTTACATCAAACGAAACACTCTTCCGAGCATTTCCTTTACAGAAATAAATTTTGATTATTTCTACTTTACTTCTTCTAAATTGTTAAAGAACGAGAACTTCTTATACTGCTTGTCTTTCGCTTTGAAAGAACAAACCTAAATCTTCACTTCAACGACCATTGAGTTCTTGCTCTCAATCTTGCTGACTTAGGTTTGTACTATCGATGTCTTGGTAGGGCTGGTTGGGCTCGAACCAACGACCCCCGCGTTATCAACACGGTGCTCTAACCAGCTGAGCTACAGCCCCAGTATTGGTGGAGGTTGACGGGATCGAACCGACGACCCCCTGCTTGCAAAGCAGGTGCTCTCCCAGCTGAGCTAAACCCCCTTATACTTCATTAAGCTACTGCGCCTTTCAATCTTCAACCTCCGATGCTCGTCGTACGTTTGTACGACTGTGCTTCTCAGCTGAACCTTGAAACGCTCGCTACGCTTCCTGAAGCATAACTACTCTTTTTATTAAAGCCCAACTTCTGCTCTAATCTATTCTCGTTATCTAATTTAACAGTCAATAAAAGTGAACACTCAACTACAGCGCTACTCTAGAAAGGAGGTGATCCAGCCGCACCTTCCGATACGGCTACCTTGTTACGACTTCACCCCAGTCACGAACCCTGCCGTGGTAAGCGCCCTCCTTACGGTTAAGCTACCTACTTCTGGCAGAACCCGCTCCCATGGTGTGACGGGCGGTGTGTACAAGACCCGGGAACGTATTCACCGCGACATGCTGATCCGCGATTACTAGCGATTCCAACTTCATGTAGTCGAGTTGCAGACTACAATCCGGACTACGATACACTTTCTGGGATTAGCTCCCCCTCGCGGGTTGGCGGCCCTCTGTATGTACCATTGTATGACGTGTGAAGCCCTACCCATAAGGGCCATGAGGACTTGACGTCATCCCCACCTTCCTCCGGTTTGTCACCGGCAGTCTCATTAGAGTGCCCTTTCGTAGCAACTAATGACAAGGGTTGCGCTCGTTGCGGGACTTAACCCAACATCTCACGACACGAGCTGACGACAGCCATGCAGCACCTGTGTTCAGATTCTCTTGCGAGCACTCCCAAATCTCTTCGGGATTTCTGACATGTCAAGGGTAGGTAAGGTTTTTCGCGTTGCATCGAATTAATCCACATCATCCACCGCTTGTGCGGGTCCCCGTCAATTCCTTTGAGTTTTAATCTTGCGACCGTACTCCCCAGGCGGTCTACTTCACGCGTTAGCTGCGTTACCAAGTCAATTAAGACCCGACAACTAGTAGACATCGTTTAGGGCGTGGACTACCAGGGTATCTAATCCTGTTTGCTCCCCACGCTTTCGTGCATGAGCGTCAGTGTTATCCCAGGGGGCTGCCTTCGCCATCGGTATTCCTCCACATATCTACGCATTTCACTGCTACACGTGGAATTCTACCCCCCTCTGACACACTCTAGCCATACAGTCTCAAATGCAGTTCCCAGGTTGAGCCCGGGGATTTCACATCTGACTTATATAACCGCCTGCGCACGCTTTACGCCCAGTAATTCCGATTAACGCTTGCACCCTACGTATTACCGCGGCTGCTGGCACGTAGTTAGCCGGTGCTTATTCTTCAGGTACCGTCATTAGCAGTCTATATTAGAGACCACCGTTTCTTCCCTGACAAAAGAGCTTTACAACCCGAAGGCCTTCTTCACTCACGCGGCATTGCTGGATCAGGGTTGCCCCCATTGTCCAAAATTCCCCACTGCTGCCTCCCGTAGGAGTCTGGACCGTGTCTCAGTTCCAGTGTGGCTGGTCGTCCTCTCAGACCAGCTACTGATCGTCGCCTTGGTGAGCCTTTACCTCACCAACTAGCTAATCAGATATCGGCCACTCCATGAGCATGAGGTCTTGCGATCCCCCACTTTCCACCTTAGTGCGTATGCGGTATTAGCGTAACTTTCGCTACGTTATCCCCCACTCTAGGGTATGTTCCGATATATTACTCACCCGTTCGCCACTCGCCGCCAGGTTGCCCCGCGCTGCCGTTCGACTTGCATGTGTAAGGCATGCCGCCAGCGTTCAATCTGAGCCAGGATCAAACTCTTCAGTTTAATCTCTGTTTTTGTGTTCATTTCTGAACCTTGTCCTTGCAGACAAGTCGCTCACTCAAAATACTGACAGTTCCATCATCTATTGCTAAATGATTTTCCTATTATTTATTTCTTGTGAAGCATTTGATATTTTTTAAGCATTCCGATCAGTTAAAAACTAATCGGTGCGCTTTCATCAAGTGCTCACATTTATTGACTGTTAATTGTTAAAGAACCGAATGGTTTAAATTCTTTTCCGCTCAAACC
>JBMPPG010000026.1:0-14042 GCA_049339905.1 Undibacterium sp. SXout11W | reverse complement strand
CATTTGCATGTCATTAAACGACATTTATTTTGAGGATCTATATGCTTACATATGCAATTTGGAATAACAAGGGTGGAACAGGCAAGACAAGCCTCACGTTCCAGGCAGTTTGTAGATATGCCCAAAACAATCCGAATAAGCGTATTTTAACTATAGACATGTGCCCTCAAGCAAATATGTCAGAGTTATTACTTGGAGGACTCCAGAATAACGGTAGCGGAAAACTTCTTCAGCGACAAGGTGCTACTCCACGCTGCAGTATAGGAGGCTATTTTGATGTGCGAATGCCATCCGCGCATCAGGTTCCTAAGTTCAATGCAATGGATTTTATTACTCAGCCTCACTTGTATAACTCTTCTATACCAAAAACCATTGATCTTGTTTGTGGTGATCCACTGCTTGAATTACAAGCAATTGCTATGAATACGTTAGCCAATATACAGCTTCCAACGACGAATACATGGTTGGCCGTAATCGACTGGTTACGTGATTTTTTAAATCAGGTAAATGACCGTTATGACTTAGTATTTATTGATACCAACCCTAGTTTTTCAATGTACACCCAGATAGCACTAGCCGCGGCAGATCGTATTGTG
Organism: Undibacterium sp. SXout11W; assembly: GCA_049339905.1. Lineage (GTDB taxonomy): Bacteria > Pseudomonadota > Gammaproteobacteria > Burkholderiales > Burkholderiaceae_D > Undibacterium. Next base: position 13,446 of record JBMPPG010000026.1, on the reverse strand, counting down.
TTGCCTGTTATGGCTGATGATTCTTCACGACGTGCTATTCAAAATGCGTTCTCTTTAATCTATGGTCTTAAACTTCCTTCTCAGGTTTATAAACAATATACGTTTGCTAATCAAATGAAAGCCGCTAATAGAGCTTTACCAAAAGTTCATTTGATTTTGAAGAATAGGTTGACCCAATACATGGGATCAGCATCGGCCTATGCTGCTGTTCTTGCAGGTATCGACAGTGATTTAAACGATTTGATCAATTCATATCCGGAGTATTTCACTTTTGAAAATGTTAGCGACGGTGTTGTCGACATCCGTGACTTTGGTACGACTGGCGTAGTGGCTTTCGCTCGTGGTATTCCATTTGCAGTAATGCCAACTGGCAGACTCTCAATTGGTAGTCATCGTGTCCAGGTAGCACTTGCTTCACAAAAACAAATGATTACAGCTATTGATGGTATCTCAAACAAGCTTTAGTCTAATAAAAGATAGGAGCTGTAAGTACCAATGATGCTATACGAAGATGGATTGACACTAATTAGAAGAAATTTGGAGACTATCAGTAAGGGAGAAAAAGCAAAAGCAACCGAGATAGGTGAGTTTACAGTGCAGCAGCACGCAGAGATAAATAATTTACGTCTTGCAAGTAATCTACAGCCTCTTGAGAGTCCAAAAATAGTTTTTATCGGCAGTCATTTGTATAAGAGTCGCATAGCTGAAGATGGTTATACAATCGATGATGTGATTAAACAAATAGCATCAGTTTTTTCGATAACATCAATCGTTATTCATACTCGACACATGACTGGTATGCGCAGCACGGTTAAGCGGCAAGATGGTTACGGTAATGAAGTATTGGATGAGGCGGTTTTTGAGTTAACCCAGAGAAAGCCTAAAGCAGAGCTTTTTTCCGTAATTCCGAAGGGTGATCACTTAAAAATTAAGAAGAAAAAATAAAAGCCGCAAGAGCGGCTTTATAGTATGAAATTTCGCCCGGGTAGCATACATCAATCCGGCGCACCAAACTTCATATATAGATAGTACACAATGCGTACTATCTCGTCAATCACTTTATTAGCTAGCCTTTCATTGCCGATATTGCTTTAGCACCTAATTGCCGGACATGTGACAACACAAGATCTGTTGCGAGAAATAATGCCAATGAATTAAGAGCGTCCCTTCTTTTTCCTTATTCAGAAAAAAGTCCAAGTCAATGCAGATAAAAAAATAGCCCGCTCTAGGCGGGCTTAAGTCCAAACCTTGTAAGGTGTTGGAGGAGACAGGTACAACTATATTGCGGCGCAGCAAATAAGCCAACTTCTATTTTCATATATCAGCCATTCACACAACATATATTTATGAAATACATAGGAATCTTAATATGTTGAATTTCAGAACATAGCTATTCCTATATATTGAATTTCAGAAGGGGCTGTTTTAGGTACTGAAAAGTGTATGGTTTCAGCCTGCTACCGCCGCTGCAACCGGCTTAGCATGCTTTATTTTTCGTTTTATGAAGCGACCATTTCTTGAATAAAATCGTTCGATCCCAGCCTACGAGAGCCATACTTAACCTCGAAATTGTCACCCAGTGTTTTAGCTTTCGCTTCTGCCTCTTCTTTTGTCAAATGCATACTAATGACATCATGCGGGAATTTTTGTAGAACTCCCCATCCGATAATCCATCCCGGATTATCGGAATTCAATTTAAAGCTGTTCATTTGTGTTGTCATATATTTATTAATTATGTGGTTGTAAGCCCTACATCCTGGCAAAGTAGTTTTCCAAATATTAATAATTTGGCACCCTCATCACAAACTCAACCTTACTTGCTGACTTTAAATTTAGCCACTTTCTCTTTCAAAGCAGGAGCTGCTTTGAAACGAACAGTTTTTGAGGCTTTAATTTTGATGGTTCACCCGTTGCCGGATTACGGCCTTTTCTGGCGGCGCGTTCTGTCACCGTAAATGTGCCCAGATTAGGAAACGTAAAACGGCCTTCTTTTTTCAGATCATTGCCAATGACATCAAATACTTGTTCAACAATTTGTTTCGCTTTTACTTTACTCAGGTCGTAGTCACCAGCGATCTGATTAATCATTTCTGCTTTGTTCAATTTGGACTCCTTAAGTAAGTAACGACATCCGGTCGTAGCGGGGCTGTAATACCAAAATCACATCAGTGATGTTACAAGATTTTCTTATCACCTATCAACAGCGATTACTTATACCGCTGCTTGCTTTTCTTTTTCAGCTAAGAGCGCATCACCATTACGCTTCCATTGTTCCCATTTCTGTGGATCAATTCCATTGGATGCTGCCGCCAATAGCAACCCCAATAATTCACCACGACTACGACTCTGTAGTCCGGCCAGATCAAACAATACGCCTTGCAAAATTAAACGGTGATTACGTTCTTTCCGTTCAGCTCTTTTTTCAGCATTAATTAAGTTAGCAACTTCCTGCCTTGCCTTTACTGCTTTGATGCTGGCTTTCTCTGCACGAATAATGGCAGAGAGCTTTTTATCATCTTGCGAAGTTCGGTTTTCTTTTTCAGCCAAGATCACTAATAGAGATTGTTGATCGCTAGGTGCTTTTAAGCCTTTGATATAGGTGATTCTATCTTTGAGCCAATCGTTATTATCCATGATGTAAAAATCCTCATTACTTGTTGAACATTTCAATTCTACATCACTACCAGCCGAAGCCGTAATGGGGTATCCTTCCGTCTAGAATAAACATAAGGCGCACTTAGTTGTTTCTCTTCGAGAAACGTGCGCTCTACGGGAAAAAAGCAAATTCAAAGACAACATCAACACCCAATTCAACAGCAACAGCTAAAAGAACAAAGCCCATGGCCTCCTATCACTGTACGGTCAAAGTTGGCGGCAAAGGAAAAGCCGCCGCCCATGCCGCCTATATTTCCCGTGAAGGAAAATATAGCGGCTATGACCGCTACGAAGATTTGGAGGCCAGCGCCTACGGCAACATGCCCGCCTGGTCAGCACACAACGCCGCCCATTTCTGGGCAGCCGCTGACGAGCATGAACGCGCCAACGGTGCGACTTATCGAGAAATTGAAGTTGCCTTACCGCGTGAATTAACACCAGACCAACGTAAAGAATTAGTCGATGATTTTATACGGCGAGAGGTAGGTACTGAACATGCTTACCAATGGGCAATCCACTGCCCGAAAGCTGCTTTAGAAAAAGGTGAGCAGCCCCACGCTCACATTATGTATTCCGAGCGCACGATCGATGGCATCGAAAGAGACCCAGACCAGTATTTCAAACGCTATAACGCCAAAGCGCCAGAGAAGGGTGGTTGCCGTAAAGACAGTGCCGGAACTGAAGAACGCTTGCAAGCCACGCGGCAACGTTGGGCGGACGTGCAGAATCAGCATCTGGAGCGCCACGGCCATACTGTGCGTGTCGATCATCGCAGCCTCAAAGAACAAGGTATCAATCGTCAACCAGAAAAGCATATTGGTGCTTCCCGCATCAAAGACATGCAGCAGGACGACATCAGCGCCCTATTAAGTCGCCGCGCTGCGGAGGGCGAGCTAGAACGTGCGCAACGCCAGGTCAGTCTGATTGATCTTTCTGGTGATCTGGCCGCTGCCAAGGCCGACCGACTCGCCCAGGAGCAATCACAACTGGTTGAGCTGGCCAAGAACCAGGAAGCGGCCAGAGCCTATGCACGACAAGTCACAGAACAATTCAAAGTGGAACAAGCCGCAAGAGAATTTGCTCGCCAGGCCACTGAACAGCTCAAGGCAGAGATGGCCACCAAAGCAGAACAGGAACGACAGCAAAAAATAGAGCAAATGAGACAACAAAAAGAGCAGGAAAGAAAAATAGAGATCGAGAAAGAGCAGAAGCTAACACCGAAGCCCTCTCGCGGACTGGAACGATAAGCACCATCAGAATGCACAATGAATCACTTTTAAAAGGTCAACCATGGAACCACAACAACAGCTTGGTGTATTACTCACTCTCACAGAACAACAAAGTCAGACTACAGATAAGTTATTGCAGGCACTTAAAGGCCAGATAGAAGAATTAGGCAAAGTAGCGACTGCCGCCAATAGTGCAGCCGCCTCTGCTGCTATCACGGTTAAAAACGCCACGCCAGCGCTGGAAAAGGCCGTCAGCGATGCTGCGAGTGAAGGAGTGATGAATTCTTTAGCCGGTGCCTCAGAAAAAGCCGTGGCGGCGGTTTCCGTGGCTGCTGACCCTGTTTTACAAAGTTTCTCTGAACTGACTGGTTCAATCAACCAGGCAAAGAATACGCTGGATGAGTCCATTCGTTCCTTTGGCTGGAAGTGGATGGTTTTGTGTATTGGGATTGCCCTGGGCGCTATTGTCTTTGTGTCACTCGTTGTCTGGTCAAGCTTGTGGTATCAAGAAAACCAAATCAATGCGCTCACCGCACAGAAAGCATCATTGCAAATGGAAGTTACCGAATTGCAGGGCAATGTCGATAAGCTGGCAAAAAAAGGTGGTCGCATTAAGTTAGAGCGCTGCGGGACGGAAAGCCGTTTATGCGTTGAGATTACACCGAATCAGGGCAAAGGCATGGAGGATTTCCACGGATCATGGCAAGGTAATAAGGACAATCGCCGCTTTGTGATACCGATGGGGTACTAAAAAATAATATATAGGAATCTTAATATGTTGAATTTCAGAAACACCTGATTTCTATATATTAAATTTCAGCGGGGTTTAAAAACGCCGCTGAAAAATCGGTTATTTCAGGCTCAAAATTTGTTCAAAAACAGCGTCATTTTTATAAAAAATGTACTTGTGTGTTGGCGCGCACTCAATTTTGACCAACAGTTCCCTCTGATTTGTTCAACAACGGCCTATTTTGATAAAAATGTTTTTAATATTCGTTGTACGACTGATAGCTGTAGTAGGCAAGTAGCATGATCATATTATGTAAAAAATGAACTAGTGCTGTTGTTTTAAATGCATGTTTATGTGATTTTTTCATACAAATCAGATAGCAAAATCCCAGAACATACGCACCACCTATTCCATTGATTAGGCTTGGTATTGGTGTCGTACGTGAAAAATGCACGAAAAGAAATGGCAAGATAATGATTGCTTTGCGTGAAAAACCAATGAGATTGAATCGCTTAATAACAAGCCCTGGAACAAATTGGAATAGAAGCGTCTCAAAAAGGGGGGCTAAGAAAAGTGTAACCAATATTAGCTCTAATGTTGTTATCGATTTGTTTGAACTAGAGTCTATTGAACTCCCGACGATAACTGATAATATTGTTGGAATTAAGGAAAGTAGAACAATATATATAACGAAGCGTAGATATTTTGATTCGTGAAAAAGGGTAAAAAATTTTTCCATGTATAGTCGTGCGCTGAGCGTTAGCGCCCAGCGGTAGTTAAATTATTTTATTTAAGTTGGAAGGCTCTCGCCATTTCCACCGGTCCAGCCATCATGACCACCTTGGGTTGGACCGTCGCCCCAGCCATCTCTGAAACCGTTATAGAAGTCCATTGCTGCACTGGCCCAAAAAAAGTAATCTTTCAATCCGGCGGCACCATTTACAATGTCAACTTCTTGATTAGATAGTTCTTGCATAATTTAAATTTTCCATGTTATTCAGATGAATTGAGTCGGGTTACATATTACCTAGGGTAAATTTAACCCCCGCCGCTCCACGCCCATTCATCATCTTTTACCTGCGCCCATCGCAGGAAATTACCGCACGCTTGGCCTATTTCATAAAAAATACTGCCACCACTTCCAGAGACTTCTTCAATCTCTGAAGTATTCAGTTCTTGCATTTTTATCTCCTTCATTGTTTCAAAAGTGCTGCAAATCACAGCTTTTTTAGCTTATAAAATAGATGCAAATAAATCTACTAAAAAAATAAAATTATCGCGGAGTGTTGTTTTTTAATGTATTGAATATACGATTCATGAATTAATATTTGTTATATTAGTGTTAATATTAAAAACGTAATGTTCTAAATCTGCATGACCAATACAACACCTATTGCAAACACCAACATCAAGGATGGTTTTGCTAATGCGAAAAAAACTGGACTGGTAGCTTCTCCGCCAACTCCGCTGTTTCGTCAACAAGCAATAGAACATATTAGTAACCGTAAATACGGCACGGTGCTGCTTGCTACACCACTGAGTCATCGTTTTTTGACTTTACTTTTTGTAGGCATCGCTGCTGCCATCATCGCTTTCTTTGCGTTCTTTAGTACAACCCGTAAAGCTCAATGTAGTGGGGTGTTATTGCCCAATCTCGGTGTTATCAAGGTCGTTCCCACTCAAGCAGGTGTGGTGCTTGCTAAGCACGTTGTTGAAGGTCAGCTTGTACATGCGGGTGATGTTCTGTTTGTGTTGTCAAGTGAGCGCAGTGCAGCGGTCGGTGATGCTCAGAAGACGATATCTTCTTTGCTTGTGAATCGACGCAATAGTTTTACTGTCGATCAGGCGCAGTTGCTCGCGCAAAGTCGTACCCGGCTAGAAGCACTACGTCGCCGGGCTGCCGATCTGGAAGGCGAGATTGCCAAGATTGATGCGCAAATCGTTTTACAAAAGCAGCGTGTGCAACTATCTGAGCAGGCCTACAAACGTTATAGCGATTTGCAGGCAACCAGTTATATTTCAGCCGCCCAATTACAGGACAAGCAAGCAGAATTGCTCGATCAGCAGCAACGCTTAGCAGAACTCAATCGCGTTAAATCTGCCAATGGCCGTGACTTAACGACAGCGCAAGCGGATATCGCGGATTTGCAATTACAAACGCAAAGGGATGCGGCGGCAGTACAACGCAATGTGAGCTCAGTCGAACAAGATTTAACCGAGAATGAAGCTCGGCGGGAGTTAGTTGTCCGCGCACCGCAAGATGGTACGGTGACTGCGATTACCGCGGCGGTAGGGCAAACGGCAATACCCAATGCGGCAATGGCCTCGTTGATACCTGCAGGCTCACAACTCGAAGCCGAAATTTACGCACCCTCGCGCTCAGTCGGTTTTGTGCAACCAGGTATGCAAGTGTTATTGCGCTATCAAGCATATCCATATCAAAAGTTTGGCCAATACAAAGCTACCGTCAAAGAGGTGGCCAGCAATGCGCTGCGCCCTGAAGAATTACCTTTAGGTGCGCAATCTGCGAACAGCAATGAAGCGCTGTATCGCATTCGCGTTATGTTAGATCAGCAAAACGTCCAAGCCTACGGCCACCAGCTGCCACTCAAATCTGGCATGTCGGTGGATGCCAGTATCTTGCTGGAACAGCGCCGTCTCTACGAATGGGTGCTCGAACCCTTGTACAGCATTTCTGGTCGGGTTTAATTGCGCCTCCTTACTTCTCCCATACTTTAGAACTTATGTCCCACGCTTCTTTTCCTGAACTGCGCTTCTGGCGTCGTCGTCAAGTGTCGACTTTATTGCAAACCGAAGCAGCAGAGTGTGGTCTTGCTTGCTTGTGCATGGTGTCAAGTTACTGGGGACATAAAATTGACTTGACGAACATGCGCCGGCGCTTTTCTGTTTCTTTAAAAGGAGCGACACTCAAAGGCTTGATGGCGATGGCTCAGGGTCTGGGTTTGCAAACTAGGCCGCTGAAACTTGATATGCAGCATTTACCTGAGCTCAAGTTGCCTTGCATTCTGCATTGGGACTTGAACCATTTTGTGGTGCTTAAAAGTGTTTCGTCCAAGCACGCCATCATTCTTGATCCCGCGGTCGGAGAAAGAAAACTCTCCCTCGAAGAATTCGCCAAGCATTTTACGGGTGTCGCGCTGGAACTCACACCAGGTAGCGAATTCAAGAAGGCCGAAGAAGTACAAAAGTTCACCCTCTTATCTTTGATGGGGCAAGTGTTCGGTTTAAAAGCGAGCTTGCTGCAAATCTTATTGCTCGGTCTGGCATTACAAGTTTGTGCCTTAGTTGCGCCGTTTTATATGCAATGGGTGGTGGATGAGGCTTTGCTTGCTGCCGATAAAGACTTGGTTACAGTCTTAGGTATTGGGTTTTTATTGCTTGTGATCGTGCAAACAGCGATCACGGCGGTACGTTCCTGGATCACGACCGTATTGGCAACGAATCTGAATTTTCAGTGGCTGGGCAATGCGTTTGCGCATTTGATGAAGTTGCCACTTCCGTATTTTGAGAAGCGACATACGGGGGATATTGTGTCGCGCTTTGGCTCCATTCAAACCATACAACATAGCTTAACGACCCAGTTCGTTGAAGGCATCATCGATGGTGTGATGGTGATTGGCACTTTGATTGTCATGCTTTTGTATAGCCCACAACTCACCGCAGTGGCGTGCGTAGCGGTATTGCTCTATGCCTTGTTACGTTGGTCTATCTTTAGTCAGCTACGTGAAGCGAATGCGGAACAAATTATCCATGCAGCCAAACAGCAAACACACTTTATGGAATCGGTGCGCGGTGTGCAAAGTGTGCGTCTGTTTAATCGGGTCGAAGAGCGCCGTGCCAGCTGGATGAATAATCTGACCGATCAGTTTAATGCTGAATTGCGGATTGCGCGTTTATCGATTTCGTATCAAACGGCGAATACCTTGTTGTTCAATGCAGAGCGTGTGATCGTGATCTGGATGGCGGCCTTGGCCGTGCTCGATACGCGTTTCTCTGTTGGGATGTTATTTGCGTTTATCAGCTACAAAGATCAGTTCAGCAGCAGACTAGCTGCCCTCATCGACAAGCTCTTTGAGTTGCGTATGATGAAGCTGCATGGGGAACGGGTTGCCGATATTGTGCTGACAGAAGTTGAAAAAGACGAGCAAACGATCGAGGTCGATGCTGAACGTATCGTTCCTGAAATTGAAATCAAAAATCTGAGCTTCCGTTACTCAGATAGTGAGCCATTCGTATTAAAAGAATTGAATATAAAGATACCAGCTGGCCAATGCGTAGCGATTACTGGTCCTTCTGGCTGTGGAAAGACGACTCTGCTTAAGCTTCTTCTTGGATTGCTCGAGCCAACAGAAGGAACTATTTTAATTGGCGGTGTCGAGCTCAAGCAGCTTGGCTTGCACAACTACCGCCAGTTGCTAGGCACCGTTATGCAGGACGACCAGTTATTCGCCGGTTCCATTGCCGATAACATCTGTTTCTTTGATCCTGCCCCAGATCAACAGCACGTAGCCGAATGTGCACTACAAGCGGCCATCCATAATGAGATTGCCGCCATGCCTATGGCCTATCACACTCTGGTGGGAGATATTGGTACCGGATTATCCGGCGGTCAGAAGCAGCGCCTGTTGCTGGCACGTGCTTTGTATCGGCAACCGAAATTATTGGTGCTTGATGAAGCGACCAGTCACCTGGATATCTGGAATGAGCAGGCCGTCAATGCAGCGATCACAAAATTAGACCTAACCCGCATCATCGTTGCCCATCGACCTGAGACGATTGCTATGGCGCAGCGGGTGATTGTGTTGCAAGGTGGGGCGGTAGTACAGGATGTGGTGAAACCCGTTGCTGTAGCAGAAAAGGCGACGGCTTAAATAAATCGTAATATAAATTTTGTATTATGAAAACTTCGTGAATTAGGTCTTAGAACTCCTAATAACAATCAATCAAAAAAGCCGGATATTGGGCGTTATGTCTAATGATCTGGTTTTTTTTCTGCTCCTTGCTTCCCATTTTTCTAGTCATCGTTTAAGCTATTATTTATTAAATGTATGCGTAAAGGTGACAAAATGGGAACGAACCACAATACCATCGACCAAAACACCCTGGAACGCTTAGTCGAAGCGGGAGCCGTCCGTGGTGCCTCGATCATCGGCCAGCCAGGTGGTTGGGGGGTGGTGATTCAATATGGCATGACCGAACGGGCGTTGGCCGCCAAACGAGGTGCTATCCGTAATTTTGCGCGGTTTGAAACTTTAGTGACTTATCTGAAGAAGATAGGCATTGCGAAGTATCAAGTTGACGCTACCCAATATGACCCTGTGACTGTCAAAGCAGAGCGTTTCCGTGATGACGCTGCCGAACGTATGCGCCAGGCACATCAGGCCGCAGCGCATGATAAGTGGTTTCGTGCGCAAGTCGAACAGGCTCTACAGGAAGCAGACGACCCTAATACGGTCTGGCTCTCTAATGAAGAAGTCAAAGCCCACAGTGCTGCACGTCGCGCCGGATGGCTCAAACGTGCTCAACAAGCTGCAGGGAGTGACGCTTGATTCTGGTGTGGCTGCCTTCTGCCAGGATGACCCGGGACGCCCAACTGGATTACATTGCCCAGGAGAGTTTAACGGCCGCTATTAATCAGGATGCAGAAATAGAAAAGCAGGTTGATAGGCTATTGCAGTACCCAGAGAAGGGACGACCAGGACGCATTAAAACGACCCGTGAGCTGGTGATCGGCCGAACGCCTTTTATCGTGGCGTATCGTGTTAAAGATGAGCGGATTGAGATTTTACGGGTACTGCACGGGGCGCAGCAATGGCCGAACAACATTCAAGAAATGGTAGATGCGTTATTGAAAAAAGGCTTGCAATAATCAATATATACTCATACACTCAAATCATTATATGAGGGTATGAGTATATGAGGATAATCGCACTTGTGAATGAAAAAGGCGGCACTGGCAAATCAACGCTAAGTCAAAACATTGCAGTTTGCCTACACCGCCAGGGAAAACGTGTCGTTTTGGTTGATGCTGATCCTCAAGGAACTACTAGAGACTGGCGTTCTGCTAGTCCAGAAAATGCAAATCTTCCTAATGTAATCGCACTTGATCGACCAGAAATGTTAGCTTCTTTAAAAAGCATTGATGCTGATATTGCGATAATTGATACACCTGCAAAAGCAGAAAAAATGACTGCATCAGTTATTCGTGTAGCAGATGCTGCTTTGATTGTAATTCAACCATCTGGTGCAGATATTTGGGCATCGGCTGCAGCGGTACGTCTTGTACAGCAAAAAATCGAATTAGGCGGAAAGATCATTGCGGCATTTTTGGCTAATCGCGTTTCCGGTTCAACTAATCTTTCCAGAGAAGTATTAGCTGGTGAGTGGAATGAATATGGTATCGGACAGCTTGAGACAACGATTGGCAATCGTGTTGCGTTTGCCCAAGCACTAACGGATGGGGTGAGTATTTACGAAACTACCGATCGCACAGGTCGAGCTGAAATTGACCTCTTGGTTGACGAGTTGGAGAAAAAGCATGTCTTTGAAAAGTAAATCATTAAGCAATGTTCGTGATTTGCCTGCAGTCTCGATTCTGATGGAAGAGGAGCAGGTACGAATTAATTTGAATGTCGCAAAATCATTGCGTAACAAGTGGAAAGCTGAAGCGCTTAAACAAGAAAAGACAATGACAGACTTAATTCTTGAAGCAATGAAGATATACTCACATGAGTAAATGATGACGTCTAAGAAATCACTTAATGATGCTATAGCTCGCTTGCATGCAACTAGACAAGCTAAAGCTGCAGAGCGTCTTAAAGAGCAACCAGGGCTATTTGACTCTAATACTGACACGCCATTATCTGCAGAAGAATTAACTGCTGCGTCAGCGTTGACAGTTAATACATCCTTAGCTGCTGTCGATGTGGGTACTGATGTTAAACGCGAGCGTTCTAAATTATTGCCAGTACGTCATGTTGAACGTGATTTTTTCTTGTGCGATATGTTTGACTATGCGATGAAAGACGATGGCGTAAGTATGGAAGCGCCAATTTTCACGCTATCGACTAAACCAGATTTGAACGTTTGGCACTGGAAAAGTAAAGACGGGAACAAAAGCTTAACCGTTACGCCGAGTGTAAAAGGACGAGCAACGCAACATGATAAGGATGTTCTAATTTTTATCGTTTCGCAGATGACAGAAGCGATTAACTGCGGCCGACAAGATGCAAAAAACAAGGTTGTTCGCTTTGTTGTTTATGATTTTCTAACTACTACTAATAAGACAACAAGCGGTAATGAATACTATAGATTGAGCGAATCATTTGAGCGGTTGCGTGGCACGTCTATAACTACTGATATCAGAACGGGCGGGACGCGAGTACGTGAAGGATTTGGTCTCATTGATAAATGGAAAATTATCGAAAAATCACCAGATAACGAGAGAATGATTGCGGTCGAGGTAACAATGTCTGACTGGCTTTTTAATGCCGTTCAGGCTCAAGAAGTATTGACAATCCATCGCAATTATTTTCGTCTCCGTAAGCCTCTTGAGCGCCGCCTTTATGAGTTGGCTCGCAAGCACTGTGGTAAGCAGGCTTCCTGGTCAATTGGACTTGAACTATTGCGCGAAAAATGCGGAGCACACAGCCATATTCGTTCATTTCGGAGCCAGGCAATTGGGATTGCTTCGTCTGATGTTCTCCCTGAATACCGTATGATTTACAATCGTGAAAACGATCAAGTTACCTTCTATATAAGAGACCCTAAAAAGTTATCTGCAGCGATTGCATCAGGTAAAAGTAAGCTACCAGGAGTTGGATAAAGTACCATTAAATTCGTGGTTTCATTGACGGCGAGACTATCACAGTATCGTGGTTTCATTGACGGTTTCCTGTGGATAGTATCGTGGTTTCATTGACGGTTTCCTGTGGATAGTATCGTGGTTTCATTGACGCAAACTTCGTGGTTTCATTGACGCTTTGAATTTCTTTTCCATAGGAGATTTCCATAGTTATCCACAGCTCTAACAACACGCGCGTTATTTAACTCTTTAAATCTTTTAACGTAAGACGCTCTAACAAATTATAAATATCACGGCAATTTGTGGGGTTAGGTATTTAATTTATGACCCCGCAAGCGGGGTATGACGCGCTATGCGCTTGTATTCCCCAATACTTTAATCAAGCCCCCACTTCGTGGGGAATTACGCGCTTCGCGCTTGTGAACCCCAATCCGCAGGGGGCGTGCCGCCCCCTCTCTCTGCGTCGCTTCGCTCCTGGCCGGACTCGGACCCCCTGGGCAAACCTACGGTTTCCCCCGCAAATGCGGCTCCCCCTTCCCTTGCGCCTACGGCGCGACTTATAAAAAGGAAGCTGTCCTTGCTTTTTAAGCGCCTTTGCAGCTTATTAGATGATGCCAGGAGCTTTTTTTTATGCCTTTGTATAACTTATAGGTATAACCATGAAAAACAGCCTAAAAATCGTTTTGATGACTTTTAGGCTGTTTTTCAGAAAACGAAAAATAAAGCACTCTAGGGTGAAATAACGTACTTTAAATTCCGTCTTCTGAGACGAACCCACGTAGGCTTTTGACTTATGCATTATTTTGTAATGTGTTGCATTCTCAATACATATAAATATTAAAGTAATGTACTATGTTGACTCATTTATGTCATTGTCGTACATTTGCATGTCATTAAACGACATTTATTTTGAGGATCTATATGCTTACATATGCAATTTGGAATAACAAGGGTGGAACAGGCAAGACAAGCCTCACGTTCCAGGCAGTTTGTAGATATGCCCAAAA
>JBMPPG010000025.1:0-28153 GCA_049339905.1 Undibacterium sp. SXout11W | reverse complement strand
CCTATATTCGATACTATAATCATGACCGCATCAAGATGAAATTAAAAGGGCTGAGTCCTGTGCAATACAGAAATCAGCCCTTATTAGCCTAGCAATTAAACTGTCCAACTAAATGGGGTCAGTTCATTGCTCCGGGTTTTTTATTGGGCGATAAAATAATAGTGGTGGACTTTAACAGCAAATTTCAGTGTTGTGGCCTGCATGCTCCGGTTGTATCGGCTCAACTATCCTTCTTTGTATTTTGTTTAGTAAACAAACTAAACTTATCCTATTTTCCTGATCTTGATTGACCCCAAATTTCTCCCGCTGTATAAATGTCTCTATAGAGCGGCCCAATTGATGATAAATGGTGCTTGAATAAATTGTTTAGTACAGTCAATCGGGGGAGCATTGCATGGCGGTCAGCATCAGAGATATTGCCTGTCACACTGGGCTATCGGTCGGCACAGTGTCGCGTGCGCTCAAGAATCAGGAAGGCTTGACTGAGGCGACCAGAGTACGGGTGAGTGAGGCTGCACATGCGCTAGGCTATGATTTTTCCCGTTTAAAGCAAGGCAAGATAAGGCGTGTGGTGTTTGTCTTGCATAGACAGCACGAAGGCGAATCTGCGAGTCAATTTTTTTCACCGGTTCTGCAAGGTGCTGAATCCGCTTGTCGTCAGGCTGGCATTGCACTGTCCTTGATGACCAGCGGCCCGGCTGAGCCACTACTCGAACACATCCGTCTGCATCAGGCCGATGCAATCATCTGCGCTGGCTATGTTGAGCCAGAAATTCTCACTGCCTTGCGCCACACGAATAAGCCGATGGTTTTGATCGACGCGAGACAGCCTGGTTTTAGTTCAGTATGTCCTGATCATCGTCTGGGTGGTTGGTTGGCAACGCGTCATTTAATACAAAGTGGTCGCAAACGTATCGCCATGATCAGTGGTTCGCTTGCGCATTTCAGCATCGCAGAACGCGCACGTGGGTTTCGTCAAGCCTTGTTTGAAAATAAAATGCTGGCCGATCCTGCGCTTGAAGTATGTCTCAATGATGTACATGCATTGGAAGCAAGTGTGGCAGTGGCAATGGACGCTTTGCGCAGCTTGCCGCAGCCACCTGATGCGGTGTTTTGTTATAACGACAGTACGGCGATAGAAGTACTCAAGTATTGCGATCAGCGCGGTATCAAAGTGCCTTCTGCGCTGGCGATCATCGGTTTCGATGATATTGCGTCAGCGGCGCAGGCAATGCCACCGTTGAGTAGCATTCGCGTCGATAAGCCAGCTTTGGGTTCCGTCGGAATTGCGTTACTTCTCAAACAAACTCCTGCGCCTGATACTGCGTTGACCGATTCGATTCAAACAGTCACTCTGGTTAGACGCGAGAGCAGTTGCGACGATTAATTCATTTTACTTTCCAATTTCAATCTATGGCTATGGCATCTACATCAGTCGACTTCTTTTCAGCGGATACTATTCGCAACCACATCGCCAAGACGATGGATTTTTACCATCCGCGTTGCATTGATCCTAGCGGAGGTTTTTATCACTACTTTAAAGATGATGGCACTGTCTACGACGTACATCACCGGCATTTGGTCAGCAGTACACGCTTTGTGTTTAATTATGCGATGGCATACCGCCATGTTCCAAAACCTGAATATTTGGAACAGGTCAGACATGGCGTGAAGTTTTTACGTGAAGTTCATCGTGACGACCGCACTCGCGGTTATGCTTGGCAACTCGCATGGCGCGACGGTGTGAAACAAGTGACCGATGCTGATAACCATTGCTATGGCCTGGCCTTTGTCGCTCTCGCGTACGCACATGCGCTGATGGCAGGTGTCAGTGAAGCGCGCGGATATCTGGACGAAACCGTGCAACTCATGGAGGAAAAATTCTGGAGTACCGCCCATGGTCTTTACGCTGACCAGGCCAGTGCTGATTGGCAAACCGTCGATCGCTATCGCGGACAAAATGCCAATATGCATGCGTGTGAAGCGCTACTGGCTGCCTTTCATGCGACTGGCACATTAGCGTATTTACACAGAGCCGAGACGCTCGCACGACACATCACGCAACGTCAGGCAGGTCTGGCGCAAGGCATGATCTGGGAACACTATGATGCCAACTGGAAGATTGACTGGAATTACAACCTGCACGACAAAGCCAATCTATTTCGCCCTTGGGGATATCAGCCCGGGCATTTCACCGAGTGGGCAAAACTCTTAGTTCTGCTAGAAGCAGAGCGAGATCACTTAGCGATTGACAGCAGCTGGATGATACCAACCGCCGAACAATTGTTTCATACTGCTTTACGTCATGCCTGGGATGAGCAACATGGCGGCATTTGCTACGGCTTTGCGCCCGATTTATGCATCTGCGATGGGGATAAATATTTCTGGGTACAGGCAGAATCATTTGCCGCCGCGGCTTTGCTCGCCCGCCGCACTGGCAAGCCAGAATATCGCGATTGGTATATGAAGATTTGGGAATACAGTTGGCAATACATGATCGACCATTGTTACGGCGCCTGGTATCGGATACTGTCACGCGATAACCAGAAATACAGTGATGAAAAGAGCCCGGCAGGTAAGACCGATTATCACACCATGGGTGCTTGCTACGACGTTTTAAAATGCCTGCCCACAATGTGTGCGGATATGGCTTCCGGAGACAATCATGCCAAATAAATTTCCTGCCATTTTATGTGCTGGCGAAGCGTTGACGGATATGATTGCAGTTAAAGGAGACGCCATCAATACCTGGCGTAGTCTGGCTGGTGGTGCCCCCTGGAATGTCGCACGCAGCCTTGCCAACGCCGGGATTCGCACTGGCTTTGCCGGGGCCATCAGCAGCGATGTCTTTGGCGATCAATTGTATACCGCTAGCGCCGAAGCTGGTCTGGATTTGCGTTTGTTGCAAAGAAATTCTCATGCGCCTTTATTAGCGATCGTCGCACAAAGCTCACCGCCAAATTATTTTTTTATTGGTGAAAATAGCGCTGATCTGCATTTTGATGTCAGTTTATTACCTGGGGGTTGGAGTGATGAACTGGTGTGGGCACATTTCGGCGGCATCAGCCTCGCCCGTGAACCTTTGGCATCGACCTTGATCGAACTTGCAACGCAGCTCAAATCACAAGGCGTAAAAATTAGCTACGACCCGAACTTCAGAAATGTGATGGATGCACGTTATGACGCTGTTCTCGAAACAATGGTCGGTTTGGCAGATGTCATCAAGGTCTCAGATGAAGATTTATGTGGCTTATTCAGAACGACGGATGCCGATCATGCACTCCAGCGTTTGCGGGCGATAAATCCGAAAGCCGTTTGTTTGTATACCCGCGGTGCAGACGGTGCGTCTTTGTATGCTGGTAATGATATCTGGCACGCAGCGACACCCCATATCGATGTGGTTGATACTGTCGGTGCAGGCGATGCAAGTATGGCGGGCTTGTTGTACAGTTTGTATCAGCATGCCGGGAGAGATTGGCAAGCACATCTGCATTATGCGGTCGCCAGTGGTGCTGCCGCCTGCACAGCCGCGGGTGCGCAAATGCTGGCCCCAGAACGTGTCGCTATGCTTTTTTCTGGGTTGCAAACGACAAACGTAATTTGATTTTCTTGAGATTTTCTTATGTTAAAACGTATTCACCACGCTGCAATTATTTGTTCTGATTATGCGGTGTCCAAGCATTTTTATGTAGAGCTATTAGGTCTGAAAGTGCTGGCAGAAAATTTTCGTGCTGCGCGTCAATCATACAAGTTAGATCTGGCTTTGCCTGATGGCGGCCAGATAGAATTATTCTCGTTTGCTGATGCACCTGAACGGCCATCGTATCCGGAAGCGCGGGGCTTACGTCATTTGGCTTTTGTGGTAGACGATGTGGCAGAAGCAAAGCAAATCTTAGAAGCGAAAGGGATCGCGATGGAAGACATACGCATTGACGACTATACGCAACGGCGCTTTGTTTTTTTTGCTGATCCCGATGGTTTGCCATTGGAATTGTACGAAGCTTAGAATCAGTCTGACTTGACTGGACGGCACCCGTCGCAATCAAATTTTGTAAAATTTTACGATGCACGTCAATTTGTTTTAAGATGAGGCTTCGTACTCACTTCTTTGATGACATTCTATGAACTTGCATACCTGGTGGTTATTTGTCACGGCGACATTTTTTATTTCTGCGGCGCCAGGACCAAATATGTTGTTAATTATGAGCCAGAGTGTGCGTTTTAATTTTCGTTCTGCAATGTGTGGTGCGATGGGTTGTCTGACGGCATTGTTTTTGATGATGTCCGCTTCTGCTGCCGGTCTCGGAGTACTGTTGCGCAATGCGCCAGCTTTATTTGACGCCTTACGTTGGGCGGGTGCTTTGTATCTTGCGTATCTTGGCTATAAGGTCTGGACCGCGCCTGTCAGTGAAGTCACCGTTGACGAATCAGCAAATTCGGCAATTGTTAAAGCCAGTGTGTGGGAATTGTATCGAGTTGGTTTTGTGACTGCCGCCAGTAATCCTAAAGCCTTATTGTTTGCCGCTGCTTTTTTACCGCAATTTATTCAGCCGGGTTTGCCGCAATTGCCGCAGTTTGGCATTTTATTGGGTAGTTTTACCGTGATTGAAATGAGCTGGTATCTGATCTATGCCCTTGGTGGTTTTAAGTTATCGACGTATCTCAAGAAAGCCAGCGTATTGAAAACCTTCAATCGTGTTACAGGCGGCGCATTTGTCGGCTTTGCTGCACTGTTGGCAGGCATGAAGTCTTGAGTAAGATGACGCACATCAGATCGTTTTGATAGTGGTATTGCCATAAAGTTATATAAATGTTGTCTGGCGACATTCTTTGTCCGTGAAGTTTGCAAAAAAATCCCGTTGCCATGCTAGTATAAGCAGAGGATATGACTAGCTTTGGCAGTACAGTTTTACCGACCGAAGTCTTAGTAACTTTTCCGTATCTGACATCACAAACATTTCGTGTAGCTTCCACCTTTTTGGGCGAGAAATTTTATGACAGCGACGATCTTTGTCAGTTCAACACCATTTGATCTGGCTTTACATAGAAAAAAGATTATCGATAGCTGCGGTCAACCGGGTACTGCCAGACCCGATGTGACGGTGGTCGCTACCTTGCCCGAGACTTCTGTAGAAAACCGTCTTCACCTTGTTCGGACAGCTAAAGCGTATATTGGGATTTTTGGGATGATGTTTGGCGATGTCGACCCTGCCACCAAAAAATCTCTGGTTCAGCTTGAACTTGAGGAAGCATTGGCGCAACAAATTCCGATGTTGATTTATATCATCGATGAAGACGAACATTGGGTCTTGCCTAAACATGTGGATACTGGTGAGTCGGCACAACATTTGAGCCAGTTGAAGGGTTTGCTGAGTCAATTTCAGGATGTGCGTTTTTTTGATTCAGCCGATGATCTGGTTGCCAAAGTCCACAATGACTTGTTCCGGGTTTTAGGTGCGGTTGGTTCTATTCCAGCAGCGTCAGCAAAGCCTGCCCCTGCAGCACCAGTCACGGCTGCAACTAAGCCAGTATCAGAAAAGAAAAAAGCAGAACCAGCTGTGCCAGTGGAAAAACCAGTAGCCCCTGAACCTGTTGCCGTGAAAGTGGCTGCGCCAGCGCCCACGGTTGCCACTCCTGTCGTTGCTCCAGTCACGGAAACACCAGCAGCACCTGTTACGGCAACATCCGCTACAGCAAAACCAGCTCCGTCAGCCCCTGCTCCAGCGGTACCTGTTTCTAGCCTGGCTTCTAAGCGCTATGTTTTATCTCAACCGAAGTTTGAATTTTTCAAAGAAAAGGTCAAACATCTGTTTGGACCATACATGTCTGACACCGTATTAAAAGACGTGTTGGAATATGTTTTGGCAGGCAATACCATGTCTGCTTCGTCGACACTCGCACGCGGCACCAGCTTGTCTTTAGAAGATGCGATTGAAGAAATTCGTAAAACCGAATTGATTATTCTCGATACCGTTCAGCGTCATGCTGCGCAAAATAGCGAGCCTAAATAATTGTTTTAGATAATCATTTAAAATGAAGCAAGCGGACGGATAGTGTTGAACCACTGTCCGTCCGTTTTTTTAGATACGCACTCTTTTACCCACGTTTTTTATTTTCCATGACTATTCAGATCGCTAAAGAATCGCGTAAAGAAGCGATTGCCTCTATTGAGCGTTACGTACGCGAAAATTTTCCTGAACCCATAGGCAGCCTGGAAGCAGATAGTTTGCTGAGTTTTTTTCTGGAAGAAATAGGTCCTTTGGTTTACAACAAGGCCGTTACTGACGTACAAGAACGCTTGCAAGCACGCATCATGGAAGTTGATATTGAGGTACATGAAAACGAGTTTCAATATTGGCGCAGGCAGGATATGAAGCGGCAAAGAAAATAAAGTTTTTGTGTCATTGAAACTGCGTAGGGCGGATGTACCCGCCCTACGTGCAAGTAGTCGTCTCAGGTTTATTTTTTAATCTTTACCGGACGGTCCCAGTTTTCTATCGTCAACTGTCTGGCGCGGGATACGGTTAATTTTCCGTCTGGTGCATCTTTGGTCAAGGTTGTGCCAGCACCTAAGGTCGCACCTTTGCCTACACGTACCGGGGCGACTAATTGACTATCGCTGCCGATAAACGCATCGTCTTCAATGATAGTGCGGAATTTGTTCGCGCCATCATAATTGCAGGTAATCGTACCTGCGCCGATATTCACGCGGCTACCAACCGTGGCATCGCCAACGTAGGCCAGGTGATTGGCTTTGCTGTGCGCTGCGATCTGACTGTTTTTAATTTCAACGAAATTACCGATGTGGACGTTGTCTGCTAATTCAGTACCTGGACGCAAACGTGCGTAAGGACCGATTTGCGATTGGGCGCCGACCTTGGCTTCTTCGATGTGACAGAATGCTTTAATGTTTGCGCCCGCAGCGATATGCGCGTCTTTGATCACGCAGTTAGCGCCTATCGTTACGCCGTCTTCCAACGTGACATTGCCTTCAAACACGCAACCTACGTCGATGCTCACGTCGCGACCACAAACCAGAGTGCCGCGCACATCAATGCGTGCCGGGTCAAGCAAGTGCACGCCTTGCTCCAGCAATTTACGGGCGATATTGAGTTGATGAATTCTTTCCAATTCTGCTAATTGCACTTTGCTATTGACGCCGAGCGTTTCCCAGATGGCATCTGGCTGGGCGGAAACGACCTTGACACCATCAGCAACTGCGCGGGCAACGATGTCAGTCAGATAGTACTCGCCTTGTGCATTGTTGTTCGACAACGTGCTCAACCATTGCTTTAATTGCTTGGTTGGTGCGATCATGATGCCGGTATTGATTTCAGTGATCTGGCGTTCTTCTTCGTTAGCATCTTTTTGTTCAACGATGCGTTTGATTTCACCACCTTCACGCACGATGCGGCCTAAACCAGTCGGATCATCCATATTAGCGGTCAGGATCGCTAAACGGTCGTTTCCGGCTACATCCATCAGGCGCTGCAAACTGACAGCGGTGGTCAAAGGCACATCGCCGTACAACACCAGTGTCGGCATACTTTCATCCAGCACAGGGATCGCTTGTGCAACCGCATGACCCGTACCTAATTGCGGTTCTTGTTTGGCAAATCGCAAATCGTCAGCAGCAACACTGCTGAGTACCTGCTCGCCGCCATGACCATAGATGACACAAATCGACGCGACCTTCAGGCTGCGAGCTGTATCAATCACATGTGAGAGTAAGGCTTTACCCGCCAAAGGGTGTAAAACTTTTGGCAAAGAAGATTGCATACGTTTGCCCATACCGGCAGCGAGGATCACGACGTTCATAGTGTTGTGTGCGGAAAAAATCGCTAAAAAGTGAAGCTTAAGATTTTAACATGCAGCCTGACTGCTATCCTAGGTTGCAGGCAGCGCACTTGGCCTAAATTTAGCCGTAACTGAAAAATTATTTAAAAGTCGCGACTTTCACAGGTTATAATTGAGAATCATTATCATTTGCGTACGGTATCCTAAAGAAAATGGCGACTCCGGTTTCTCCCTCCTATTCTGATCAGCAGCGGCGCGCATTTTGGTTACGTCACTTACATCAATGGCATTGGGTCAGCTCGGCTTTATGCCTCATGGCTATGCTACTGTTTGCTGCGAGCGGTATCACGCTGAATCACTCAGCACAAATCGAAGCGCATCCACAAATTTCAAAAAAGACGGCACATTTGGCAGCCCCGTTATTACAGCAATTAACATTAGCACAACACAACGATAGTCCGGTGCTACCTCAAAGCGTGCGTGATTGGCTCAAATCTCAGTTGGCGATACGGGTTGAGCAGCAAGTGCCAGAATGGACACCGGAAGAGGTGTATGTCGCACTGCCACGCCCCGGTGGTGATGCCTGGTTACGTATAGGTCTTGGCGACGGCGCGCTCGAATATGAACTGACAGACCGCGGTTGGATCGCGTACATCAATGATCTGCACAAAGGCCGCAATACTGGTGTGGTATGGAATTACCTGATCGATGCCTTTGGTGTGTTGTGTCTGATATTTTGTATGACGGGTTTCTTTTTATTGAAGATGCACGCAAAGAACCGCCCTTCGACCTGGCCCATCGTCGTTTTTGGCGTGGTGCTGCCTATGTTGCTGGCACTGACTTTTATTCATTAATTTCGCAATTTTTTCCGTTTTAAAGGACTTTTCATGCAAAAAATCCTCCCGTTCGCCATCGGTACTCTGCTGGCAGCACCTGCTATTGATGCGGTTGCAGCGGACATGAGTTTGAAAATTGAAGTGCCGCGTCTGAATGTCGCTGAATACCATAAACCTTACGTTGCTATCTGGTTAGAAAAGCCAGATCAGACTTTTGCCGGCAATCTGGCGGTTTGGTATGACCTCAAAAAGCGCAATAACGAAGGTACCAAATATCTGAAAGACTTGCGCCAATGGTGGCGCCGTAGTGGTCGCGAATTGACGATGCCAGTAGACGGTATCAGTGGTGCAACCCGTACGACTGGTGAACATAGTCTGAACTTCGCTGGCGACAAAGGTGCCCTGGCTAATTTGCCTGCAGGCGATTATCAATTGATGATAGAAGCAGCGCGTGAAGACGGTGGGCGCGAAGTTGTCAAAATTCCTTTCCGCTGGCAAGTGAAACAAGAGCAAACCTTGCAGGCACAGGGCAAGACTGAGCTTGGCATGATTTCACTCAATATCAAGTAAGGCACCGCTATGTCATTCGTTTCTTCTTCCTTCATGCGCAAGACAATCGCTATTTCTGCGCTGACGTGTATCAGCCTGTCTGCACATGCACATCATCCATTTCTGGTTCCTTCATCGACGGTGGTTTCGGGCGATGCGCCGTGGGTATTGGTAGATGCTGGAGCTGCCAGCAATGTGTTTGAATTTGACCACGCAGCTTTGCAGTTCGATAACCTGGGCATTATTGGTCCTGATGGTCGCCAGATAGCGCCTGAGAATATCACCCGCACTCGTTTTCGCAATAGTTTTGAGCTGCAACTCAAACAAGTGGGTAGCTATAAAGTCGACATCCTCAATCAAGGTTTCTTTGCTACCTATAAAGATCAGGGCGAAATAAAACGTTGGCGTGGCGCAGCCTCAGCAATCAGTAAAGAAATTCCGGCAACTGCCACTGAACTGCAAATCAATGAGCGCATTAGCCGCGTTGAAACCATCGTCACCAACGGCAAACCCGGCGGCAAAGCGATGGACGCCAACGGCAAGGGATTAGAGCTCGCCTTCATTTCACACCCGAATGATTTGGTCGAAGGCGAAACAGCCCATTTCCGATTGCTGTTAGATGGCAAGCCAGCAGCGAACGTGCCAGTGGAGATTATTCCTGGCGGAAAGCGTTATCGCCAACAATTACAGAATCAGAGCCTCGTCACCGATAAGGACGGTAATGTGAATGTCAATTGGAAAAACGCTGGGCTTTACTGGCTGCAAGCGGAGGTCAAAGATCACAGCAATGCAACGCCGCCAGCCACTTCACGCATCGCCAGCTTCGTCATCACGCTGGAAGTTTTACCGCAATAAGATTGTTCACCTTAGCTATCAAGCATGCGTCACATTTACATTCCCATCGAGGCGACAACGCCACGCGACTTGCCAACACATTTGCAAACCCTGCATTTGCATGGCGATAGCATGGGAACGACGTGGAGCGTGCAACTCATAGGTGATGCAAGTCTGTCACCAGTTTTCGTGCAACAAGGTTTGCAAGAAAAATTAGATCAGATCGATTCACAAATGAGTACTTGGGACATCAATTCTGATCTGTGCAAATTTAATTATGCTGCCGCAGGAACCTGGCATCAACTGCCATCAGAATTTTGTCAGGTACTCGACTATGCCATTTATCTCGCGCGCCAAACCACTGGCGCTTACGATCCTGCGGCAGGTAAGTTAGTAGACTTATGGGGCTTTGGACCGCGAGCGCGAGGTAAAAACTTTCCAGACGCTGATAGCATCAGCAAAGCAATGTCAGGGTGCGGTTGGCGTGATTTAAAGTTTGAAGCCATCACAGGCCGCTTGTTACAAGCAGGCGGCATTAGTCTGGATCTTTCTTCTATCGCGAAAGGCTATGCCGTTGATCAGCTGGCACGCTTTTTGGATGCGCAAAATGTATCTAGCTATTTGATCGAAGTTGGTGGAGAGCTACGTGGTGCAGGCATCAAACCTGATCACTCACCGTGGTGGGTTAGCATAGAACGGCCAGACAGCGCATCGCTGATCGAGAGGTCTGAGCATGTGGTGGCACTACATGGTCTATCCATTGCAACATCAGGCAATTACCGGCAGTTTTTTGAATATGAAGGAAAACGCTATTCGCATACGATAGATTCACGTACTGGCTACCCGGTCGATAATCATCTGCTCTCTGTGTCGGTACTCCACAGTGAATGTATGGTTGCTGATG
Source organism: Undibacterium sp. SXout11W (assembly GCA_049339905.1). Classification (GTDB taxonomy): domain Bacteria; phylum Pseudomonadota; class Gammaproteobacteria; order Burkholderiales; family Burkholderiaceae_D; genus Undibacterium. Next base: position 17,233 of record JBMPPG010000025.1, on the reverse strand, counting down.
CGTTGGCAACCGCCTTTACTGTAATGGGATCTGAGGCAGCACTTGTGTATGCGAATCGGCATCGGATTGCAGCAATATTTTTTGAACAGGAAGGCGATACCATTTCTGAAAAATTGAGTGCCGTCATGGCTAGCATGCGGGATGAATAAAATATGCGTGTATTTTTTCGAAGTGCAACACCTTTGTCGAGAATTTTTTTGACCGCATGTTTTGTCTTACTGCTCCTCAGTATGATGAGTTTATCAGGTCTGGAGTATGCTTTTCTTCGGCATGAAGGTATAGCTCAGATATTCATAACAGCGACCTATGTATGTTTTTGTGCTTACTGTTTTTTGCAGCACCAGGTCAGACAACATCAAAGTAGCCAGTTTTCTTCACAGAGCAATCAGGGTGAAGCGGAAAAACATTATTGCATCGCTTACGCGAGTCAGACTGGTTACGCGGCACAACTTGCTGAAAAAACAGCGCAATATCTACAACAGGCTGGGATGTCAGTTGAAGTGCTTACGCTCAATCAATTGTCACTCGCCAAATTAACAGCACAAAAAAACATACTGTTTATCGTCAGCACCACGGGCGAGGGCGACGTTCCCGATAATGCCGACTTATTCACCAGAAAAATCCTCTCTGATGCAATCAATTTGCAGCATTTACGTTATGCGATATTGGCTCTTGGTGATCGTCATTATCAGCATTATTGTGCATTTGGTTTACGACTTGAGCTTTGGCTGCAACACCATCAAGCCAAAGCATTATTTGATCTGGTTGACGTCGATAATGGCGACGAAGCCGCATTGCGCCATTGGCAGCACCATCTCGGTGTACTCAGCGATCATACAGAAATCGCTGACTGGAATCCGCCCATTTATACAGCATGGACGATCAGCGAACGGCGTCTGCTTAATCCAGACAGCCTCGGTGCACCAGCATTTCATCTCCGCTTAACGCCACCGGATTTGTCCGCGCAAGATTGGCAAGCAGGGGACATCGCTGAGATTGGCCCCGAATACGTTTTTGAAGCAGAGGTATCAGGCAAGCAGCAAGTGCGTTTGCCACACCGCGAATATTCAATTGCGTCTATTCCGAAGGATGGGCAACTTGATTTACTGGTGCGCCAGATGCGCAGGCCGGATGGCACTCTGGGATTGGGATCTGGTTGGCTGACTGCCCATGCGCAGATAGGGCAGGTGATTGCAGTACGTATCAGGAGCAATCCGCACTTCCAGGCGCCGGCAGATGATTGTCCATTGATTTTGATCGGCAACGGAACCGGTATCGCCGGTTTGCGATCGCATTTAAAAGCACGTGCGGCGAGAGGCGTAGGCACCAACTGGCTATTTTTTGGCGAACGTCAGCAAGAGCGTGATTTCTTTTTTAGCGAAGAAATTCTGGACTGGAAAAACGGCGGTGTTCTGACTGAACTCAACCTGTGTTTTTCACGTGATCAGGCTGATCGCTACTATGTACAACATGCACTGAAAGAATGTGCGGTCAACGTGCGGAATTGGGTAGAACAAGATGCTGTGATACTGGTCTGCGGTAGTTTAAAAGGTATGGCAGAAGAGGTTCACAGCAGCTTGCTAGAGATACTTGGTACTGAAAAGTTGGATCAACTCATCGCAAGTCATCGTTACCGACGTGACGTTTATTGAACGGCAGGCTTTGATTCTGAATGCGTGATACCACTGTGTATCGTTTTATTTCCATCACTCCAGAACACTTTTTGGACAATACGACTGACGCGCCATCCTTCACTTTGACGACTGAGACCAAACTGATACAGACAATGTGTATGCAAGGTCTCGCCTGAAGCATTTTTTCTATAGATGACCATCGATACATTGGCATTTCCTTCATCACCGTTCACATCGATTTCGGTATTCGTACCTAAATGATGGGTTTGCAATTCATGCAAGGCTGTGCGACGCATGTCGGCGAACTTTGCTGCGCTCATTATTTCTGGCGCTGTACCACGTAAATCGGAATAGTCAGTGTAAATGCTATCGCAAAGGCAATTCTGCAGACCGCCCCAATCTTTAAGATCAAAGCAATTCGCAAATCTGGCCAATAACTGTTGAATATGGAATATGTCAGAAAAATCGTTCATCATGCTCGAATCCACAAAAAAGACAGTCAATATTATGCCGCAAATTAGCTTTACAATCATGCTACGATTTTAGCGATTCATTATCGACTTATATCTTCATTTTCGCATTGAATGAGTACACAGAATATGACGACTGACAATCTGGAAAAGCTGTTTTTGGACGGCAATGCACTCATGAATTCGGGCGACTTTGACGCTGCCGAACAATGTTTTTTAACGGCGTTAACGATCGACGCACAATGCGGTGAGGTGATCGCGAATCTGGCTTATTTGCACGAACAGCGTAGCAATTTTATCGAAGCTGAAAAATTTTATCGCCAGGCACTAAGGCTGTTGCCACAAACAATTCAGATTTATCTGAACTACGGCGTCATGTTGATCAAGCAAAAGCGCTTTGCCGACGCAGAACTGACTTATCAAACTGCCTTACAAATTGCGCCAGAAACGCCGTCCACCTGGTCAAACTATGGCGTGTTACTGGCTTGTACCCATAGGGAGTCAGAAGCGGAGGAATGCTATCGGAAGGCATTGTCTATCGATGCCAGCTATCGCAAAGCAAGATTTAATCTCAGTTATATCTTATTGCGGCAAGGTCGGTATGAAGAAGGCTTTTTCTGTCTTGAGTCACGCGATTGGCAAGATCTTTTTACGAGTTATTTTCATTTTCCTCGTTGGCAAGGTGAATCTTTACAAAGCAAATCTATCGTGATTTGTTTTGAAGGCGGTCATGGCGACATGATACAGTTTTGTCGCTACGCATCGGAATTGAAAGCGAGAGGTGCAAGCAAGGTCAGCATCATTTGCCATCCTGCGTTGACCGAATTATTTGCCCGCATGCGTGACGTCGATGAAGTTTATTCTTACGAACTGGATGTGGCTAAATCAGCTTGGGATTTTTGGACGCCAGCAATCAGTTTGCCATATTGTTGTGGCACCCGGCTCGCTACGATACCAGCAGCGTTACCTTATGTGAGCGCCAATCCCGACAAGGTGGCAGCGTTCAGCACATTATTTTCAAGCGATCAATTTAAAGTGGGTATCGTCTGGCAAGGAAATACCTTATTTGAGAATAATGAAGATCGTTCAGTTGCGCAGCTTGAAATCTTAAGACCGATACTCGAAGTGGCAGGCATACAATTTATCAGTCTGCAAAAAGGTGCTGGCGAAGTGCAGGTGCGCGAGTACAACGGTACTGCGCTGCTAGCAGGTGGCGATCTTATTCAAAATTTTTCCGATACCGCGGCGATAATCGCGCATCTGGATTTGGTGATCAGTGTCGATACTTCCGTCGCCCACCTGGCTGGTGCCTTAGCTAAACCATGCTGGGTTTTGTTGCCTGAATACCGGACCGATTGGCGTTGGCTCAAATATCGTCTTGACAGCCCGTGGTACCCCGAAGTGATGCGCCTATTCCGACAGATGCCTGATGAAGACTGGTCGGCTGTCGCACATAGAGTCGCGTTGGCATTAGAGATGTGGAAAGCAGAACAACTTTTGAATCTCAATAAATAAAAACCGGCGAGGTAAATAACTCCGCCGGTTTTTTGATCAGATCAGAGTCTGATCAACACCAAACTTCGCTCTTACACCTTTTTGAGGTAGCAAGCTTTGAGCATAAAACTACCACCATCCATTTTGCAATCCACTTCGTGATCGCCACCAACAATGCGTATACTTTTGATTTTGGTGCCCATCTTTAAGGTCGTTGATGAACCTTTAACTTTCAGGTCCTTAATTAACACTACCGCATCGCCATCAGCTAACACATTGCCGTTTGAATCTTTAACGATGCGTTCGTCATTATCATCAGCGTTGGCAGCTGCGACTTGCGGCCATTCATGACCACAATCGGCGCAGACGTAATTGTCGGCATCAGGGTAGGTGTTTTCCATGCCGCATTGTGGGCACGCAGGTAAGCTAGACATGTTGATCTCTTAAAAATTGCATAATAGACCCGACAGTATACTCGACCCGCGATCTGCCTCCCATTTTTTGGCGAAGAGCTTGTGTTAGTTCAATGTATTGATGTTGCAATAGCTATCTCAAAACGCGAGCATCATTAGCTAAGAGTCGAAAGTCCGGTTGCCATTGGCGGTTTGCACCTGCCATTCACTCCGCATACGTTATAACATTACCTTGCGATCTTCATTCGCTTTTGACCAGTGCAGGATGTCGTAACTTTGTCGCAAACCAGCAATATAAAAAGGATCGGTCTTCAATAATTCTTCAATCTGATTTTTTGAATCCGCTTCTGCAATCCAGAGTCCACCTTTCGGCACTTGCCCTAATTCTTCACGTAATGATCCACCGATAGGAATGATGCGCTTGTTTATTTCCAGCCACTCAATATGCGCACTCAAATTCTCTAAGCGGACATTGGCTTTTCCTGGTTGGTCGGTGAATAGGACGGCAAATAACATGGATGTTTCTTCCTGTGACTGTTTAATGGTGATCTGAGCTTCGATATGAAGCTATAAAATACTACATTGAAGGTCGTTTTAAGAGCACGCGCTTACTTGCGTCGTAAAATAATTTCACCTTTCAGTATGCTTAAACTATCAGCAACGGCATGTATACTCTTTGCAAAAGGAGACCACATGAGTAATGATAAAGTGCTGTTGCCAGCGGGCAATTTTAAACGAGCCAATCTCGCGCGCGGAGCGCGAGATACAATCCCCATGCTGGTAGGCGCTGCGCCGTTCGGTATGATTTTTGGCACCCTGGTTTCTGCCAGCCCGATGATGCCTTGGCATGGGCAATTGATGTCCTTGTCAGTGTATGCGGGATCGAGTCAGTTCATTGCCACCGGACTCATTGCCAGCCATACTGGTATGTTAGTAATCTGGCTGACAACGTTTATCGTCAATCTCAGGCATATGTTGTACGCGGCAACTTTGCTGCCGCATGTCGCTCATTTGTCAGCACGTTGGCGCTGGTTACTTGGCTTTTTATTGACTGATGAAACCTTTGCAGTGGTTGCCGGACATCATCAACAAGCTTTGACCGTCGATGAGCGTCGTTACGCGCATTGGTATTTTCTTGGTTCGGGGTTGGCGATGTATAGCAATTGGCAGTTGTGGACGCTGGTCGGCTTGTTGTTTGGTACCTTGTTTCCTGGTCTGCAAAACATGGGGCTCGATTATGCGATGGTGGCGACGTTTATTGCGATCATCGTACCGCAGTTAAATCGCTTACCGTATTTTGCGGCTGCGATCGCAGCGGGTAGCTTTGCATATCTTTTGCAAAATCTGCCGTATAAGTTGGGTTTGCTCAGTGCAGTTTTTGTTGGAGTGATGGTTGGAGTAGCGCTGTCGCGTTCTTCAGCAATCGGGAAGGAGACAGCATGAATTTCACTTTGCTGATACTGGGCATGGCGATCATCACCGTATTGATCAAAGCGATTTTTTTTATCTTAGGCGACAGGCTGGTATTTCCTGCATGGTTGAATCTGGCATTGAGTTTTGTGCCCGTGACGGTGTTGACGGCAATTATTACACCAATGATTTTGTCACCGCACGGGAAAGATTTAGAGCTGAATTTGCGCAACCCACAATTGTTAGCGTCATTAATTGCAGTGCTTATTTGTCTGATCAGCCGACGACAATTGTTGACTATTGCCGTGGGTTTGCTGAGTTTCTTCTTTTTTCAATGGTATTTTTCGACGTGACAATTGTCGCTCACGATGTCAGGCATCAATGTGGGCGAACTTCTTTTTTTAATGCCGTCATTGCCAGTTTTTCAACCAGACCAGGTACGATGAGTTTTAACCAGCGCGCTAATTTTCCTTTGCCAGTCATGACGACCTCGCGTTTGTTCTTCTCCATCCCTTCGATAATCAAGCGTGCACATTCGGCGACGGGCATTGCATTGTCTTCTTTTAACCCACTGCTACCGGCAGGATTTCCGGCTGCGTTGTAACCGTGGTAACGGATGCGGGTGGCAACCACGCCCGGGTAGGCGAGGGTAATGTGTACGCCGGTTTCACTGATCTCGCTGCACAGGCTTTCAAAAAAGCCGTTCATGGCAAATTTGCTGGCGCTGTAAGCAGTACGACCTGGTACCCCAACTAAGCCCGCGAGTGAAGATACGGCGACAATATTGCCGCGCGTTTGTTTTAAAAATGGCAGTGCTGCGTGCGTGCACCAGACACTACCCCAGAAATTGATGCGCATCAGTTCCTGATACCAACCAAGGTTCTCAACATCGCTAAACAGTGCCTGCGCAGATTTTCCGGCATTGTTAATCAAACCGTCTATACTGCCGAAGTTTTCTATCGTCGCACGTATTAGTCGGCGACATTCTGCTTCTGAACCAACATCCGTCTTGACGACCAGGCAGGCACTGCCAAATGCTTTGCACTCTGCGGAGACTTCCATCAACGCGTCCTGATTGCGTGCCGCCAGCACGAGACCTAGTTTGACACCATATTTTTGTGCTAATTGACGTGCTATTTCCGCGCCTATCCCATCTGATGCACCAGTAATGATAATGACTTTGTGCCGTTCTATCATGATGCATAGCTTTCATCAATACGGTTGAGCTTACGAATGAGCGAAGGCCAGACAAACGCGCCGCCAAGGCCGCCAGTTTGCACACGCATGGCTTCGGCAACGCCTTTGACGATCTCGGGATGTACTTGCACCAATTCACCTCCGGCTTGCGCTGATAATTGAATCTGACAAGCGGATTCAAAGGTGTACATCGATAAAAAGGCATCAGCAATAGATTTTCCGGCAGTTAATAAACCATGATTGCGTAGCATCAGAAAATTTGCTTTACCCATATCCGCCTGCAGACGTGGTTTTTCATCGTCGCGAAATGCGACTCCCTCATAATCATGATAGGCCAAAGATGCCAGCACAAAGGTGGATTGTTGCGAGATCGGCAGGATTCCGCATTGTTGAGCACTGACAGCAACACCGGCGCGGGTATGGGTGTGGATGACACATTGCACGTCCTCTCGCGCCGCATGGACTGCACTATGAATCACAAAACCAGCTGGATTCACTGGGAATGCTGACTCAATAACTTTATTGCATTGCTGATCGACTTTGATCAGGGATGACGCAGTAATTTCATCGAACATCAAGCCATAAGGATTGATCAGAAAATGATGGTCTGGTCCGGGGATGCGCACGCTGATGTGGGTGAATACCAGATCGCTCCAGCCATATAATGCGACCAATCGGTAGCAAGCGGCCAGATCAACACGTAATTGCCATTCTTCTGGACTGACTTGATTTTTTAGTGAAGGGATAAGCATGTTGTCTCCAATTATTGTCGTTTTTAGATTGAAATCAAAGTGAAGCCTGTATTGATTTTTTTATTTTTTGTCGGCCAGAGCTGCCTGATAAATGGTATTTTTAGGTTGCGCAAACAGTCGTCTTAACATGGGTTCAAACTCAATAATCGGGAATGTTTCCGCATGTGGATCAAAGGACGGGTTGTCATAGAGCGCACAGAATTCGGCAGTTTTTTCAAAATGGGGATGTGTGCGGAATTGTTCGCGCATATCACGATCCATTCCCAGGTGATGAAAAAAATAATGTCCCTGAAAAATGCCGTGATGTTGCACCATCCAGAGGTGCTCTTCGCTGACAAAGGGTTTCAGAATCGCTGCGGCAATGTCGGGATGATTGAAGCTGCCTAAAGTATCGCCAATATCGTGTAGCAGCGCGCAACAAACATATTCTTCACTCTTGCCATCCCGCAATGCACGGGTTGCCGTTTGTAAAGAGTGGGCATAACGATCGATCGGGAAACCTCCATAATCACCTTCTAACAATTGTAAATGTCGAATAATGCGGTCGGGCAATTTTTTGGTAAATTGCATGAATTCACCACCGATGATTTGCCAGTCTTGCTGGGTGCTGTCCTCCATCCGGACGAAATGGGCACGATGTAGCATTGGTCTCACTCCTGTTGAATATTCTGACACAAACGTATAGCGACGAAGAACAGCATACTGCCAAATATTCTACATTTGATTTTTACTTTATTACGTATGAATGATCGTAACAAAATGTCAGTTCTGTTTCTGATAGGGACGAGCAGTCGGTTCTCGTCATTGCACATGCTTTTACTTTTTTGAGCTCTGCATAGAGGTGTTGAGTGGTTGGTATTGAACGATCTGAAAATGAGGGTTACTTGTGGAATGTTGAAACCTCGTCTATTCTGAGAATGTGTATATGTTGATAACCACGAGCCTTGAAGATGCTATCTAGCCGATTAAACTTCTTTTTTTTGTTAGTCGGACTCAGTATTGCGTGTGCTCAGGATGTTGTTGCGCGGTGCTCGCGTCCTGTTAGCGTTGCATTTTCTCTATCCGGTTTTCAAGTCGCGCTGAAAGATCAAGTTCTCTTGGGTGTCTATCCTGATGTATTAAAGCGTATATCGAGTAAAGACGGTTGTGAATTCACTTTTTCTGTTGTCCCAAGAGCGAGACAGGAATTGATGTTTAAAAATGGTCAGACTGACCTGATGATTCCTGCCATCCGAACAACAAGACGTGACGAGAGCGGCATTTTTGTACGCTTGGTATATAGCCGTGCAACCTTGATTTCGATTCATTCCGATTGGCCGGCAATTTCAAGCAGTCAAGAACTATTAAACGCAAAATCCATGCGCGTCGTGGTAGTTCGTGGCTACGACTATGGTGATGAGTATGTGCGAATTTTACAGGAACTTAAAAAGCAAAGCCGCCTGGTATATGAAGCTGATCCAGTTTCCGCAGCACGCACTTTGAAATCGGGTGCTGCTCAATACGCACTCATGCTGCCTTGCATTTTGTTTGGAGAAATCAAAAACGATCCCCGGGTGAGTGATTTGGTCAGTAAATTGCATTACGACACGATTTCAGAAATTCCGTGGATGGAAAGCGGTGTTTATTTATCCCGTAAATCATTGAGTAATGCGGATAGAAATTACTTGAAGGCATTATTTGAAAATACGGCAAATTCTGCATTAGTCTGGAAGCTTTTTCAAAACTACTACGGTCCTGAGGTATTGAATCTTGGGTTGCGTCCTCATTAGCCATCACTTCTGCGTTTTCTCCAACACTTTCTACAGTTTGATAGTCTTTTCGCTATAAAAATCGACGTTTCAGGTAGACTATGTACGTTACGTATCTTATGAGCCTTGATATGTTAAATCTCTGCCTAACCAAGTTTTTGATGAGATTGCTTACAGCGATGTTGGCAGCATGTTTGTGTTCTTCTGCGTTCGCCTATTGCTCCAGACCTATGAATGTTCCGATGGCGGTCACTGGATTCAGCGTGATTGACCAGGGAGATATTATCAGTGGCATTTATCCTGAATTTCTTCGTTCTTTATCGGCAAAAGAGAGTTGTAGATTTCAAATATCTTTGGTGCCCAGGGCGCGCCTGGAATTGATGTTTGAAAATGGTCAGGCTGACTTAATGGTTGCGTCAACGCGCACTCCACGTCGCGATAAACATGGTGTCTTTTTCCCTTTTGTTCGCAGCCGTGCGGTGCTGATGTCTCTGCCTGCATTTAATCGGCAACCCGTCAAAAATTTTCAGGAATTGCTGAATCAATCCAAAACTAAAATAGCTGTTGTACGCGGATTTGATTACGGAGAGCGTTACCAGGCTTTATTGATTGATTTGCAAAAACAAGATCGGCTGGTGCAGGATGTCGACCCACTTTCCGTTGCTCGTTTACTGAAATTGGGAACAGTCGACTATGTGTTGATGGCCCCTTCGATTCTGGCAGGTACTGCGCAGACTGATTCACGGGTTGCTGACATTGTTGATCAACTTCGTTACGAGGCACTTGCAGAGTTACCTTGGGGGGAAAGCGGCATTTACCTCTCTAAAAAATCACTCAGCCCCGAAGATTATGCTGCGATACAAGAGATGTTTGAGAATGCCGAACGTAATAATGTCATTTGGAAAGGCTTCCAGCGTTATTATAAAGAGGAGGTTCTGCGTGAAGGTGTACGCCCTCTTTGATTCTCAGAAAAATTCTATAGATCTATTTGTGTTTCAAACTTACTTCTGATGATAGAAAAAAAGCTGCGCACGTTGCGGATGTTGCTCTGTGTTGCAAATAAACGGTGGGCCAGCGCATGATATGCAGGCATATCGGCGACTTGTATGATCAATACAAAATCCGGTCCTGGTGAGACGCGATAACATTGCTGTACGGCACTTTCAGGTGCGACCAATTTTTCAAATTCAAGTAATTTTTCTGTTGCTTGATGATCCAGTGTGATTTCCACAATCGCGGTCAGGCGTGGTCCCAGTTTTTCAGGTGCGAGCAGTGCAACTTGACGCGTAATCACTCCTCCATCTGTTAGTCGCTTCACGCGGCGCAAACAGGTTGGTGGCGAGGCATGCACACGCGCCGCCAATTCGTGATTTGTGAGTGCTGAATTTTGCTGTAATTGCAACAAAATACGTTTATCTAATTCATCGAGTGTCATTGTTGTGGAATAATATTTCAAAATATGATTTTTATTGAAATATAACACCCATAATTTTTACTGTCGACGAAATATTTCATTTAACTATTAATTTTGAAATAAATATTCACCCAAACTCTATTAGCATGGCGACATTCCAATTTTATTTTTGAGGTCATTATGTGCGGTATCGTCGCAGCAGTTGCCCAACGTAACATCACTCCTATTCTGGTAGAAGGTCTGAAGCGACTTGAATACCGTGGCTATGATTCATGCGGTGTGGCTTTGCACGTCGATGGACAATTGCAACGTTCGCGCAGTACCTCGCGCGTGGCAGAACTGCAGGCGCAAATCGAACAAACTGGCCTTGCTGGTTTTACCGGCATTGCCCATACTCGTTGGGCAACCCACGGTGTACCTTCCTCTGCGAATGCCCATCCACATTTCTCCCGCGATCGTATTGCACTGGTACATAACGGTATTATCGAAAACCATGAAGAATTGCGTGCAGAACTGAGCGCACTCGGCTATGTTTTTGAAAGCCAGACCGACACGGAAGTCATCGCCCATTTAGTTGATCATTTGTACCAAGGCGATTTATTTGAAACAGTCAAGCAAGCCGTTAAACGTCTGACTGGTGCGTATGCAATTGCCGTTTTCTGTCGCGATGAACCACATCGCGTCGTTGGCGCGCGTCATGGTTCGCCATTGATTGTTGGTATTGGCAAAGGTGAAAATTTCCTCGCATCTGATGCAATGGCATTAGCTGGAGTGACAGACCAAATTACTTACCTTGAAGAAGGCGATGTGGTTGATCTGCAATTGCAACGCGTGTGGATAGTTGATGTCAATGGCAAATCTGTTGATCGCGAAGTGCGCACCGTCCATGCCCATAGCGGCGCTGCAGAACTCGGTCCATACCGCCACTACATGCAAAAAGAAATTTTTGAACAGCCACGCGCTATCAGCGATACGCTGGAAGGTGTGACAGGCATCATGCCAGAATTGTTTGGCGATAAAGCCTATGGCATTTTCAAACAAATCGACTCGGTGCTGATCCTTGCTTGTGGTACCAGCTACTACGCGGGTCTGACCGCTAAATACTGGTTAGAATCCATCGCTAAAATTTCCGTTAATGTTGAAATCGCCAGTGAATATCGTTACCGTGATAGCGTGCCTAATCCAAACAGTTTAGTGGTGACCATTTCTCAAAGTGGTGAAACCGCAGACACCTTGGCTGCTTTAAAGCATGCACGCAGCATGGGCATGCAACATACACTGACCATCTGCAACGTCTCCACCAGTGCCATGGTACGTGAATGCGCATTGTCATACATCACCCGCGCTGGCGTTGAAGTTGGTGTCGCATCGACCAAAGCATTCACCACTCAATTAGCTGCGTTATTCTTGTTGACGCTGACACTGGCACAAAGCAAAGGCCGTTTGTCTGAAGAAGAAGAAGCGTCACACATCAAAGCCATGCGCCATTTGCCAGCCGCCATCAGTGCAGTTCTGGCGCTGGAACCACAAATCATCGCCTGGGCAGAAGAATTTGCGAACAAAGAAAACGCCTTGTTCCTTGGCCGTGGCCTGCACTATCCAATCGCCCTCGAAGGTGCATTAAAGCTCAAAGAAATTTCCTACATCCACGCGGAAGCCTATCCAGCGGGTGAATTGAAGCACGGTCCATTGGCATTGGTTACCAAAGAAATGCCAGTCGTCACCGTGGCACCTAATGATGCGTTGATTGAAAAACTCAAATCCAACTTGCAAGAAGTACGCGCGCGCGGTGGCGAGTTATTTGTTTTTGCTGATGCTGATTCTCACATCACTTCGAGTGAAGGTGTGCACGTAATTCGCCTGCCAGAACACTATGGTCAACTGTCAGCGATATTGCATGTGATTCCATTGCAATTGCTCGCGTACCACACGGCTTTAGCACGTGGCACCGACGTTGATAAACCACGGAATTTAGCGAAGAGTGTCACGGTGGAGTAGTACGTGGTAGAGAGATTTTGACTAGTGTCGATGAATAAAAAAGTTCAACACAAAATAAAAATGTTTAACACTAAATAAAAAAGTTTGACACAAAATCAAAAAGGTAAAAAAAGGAGCAAATATGACTCCTTCTTCCTGACCTTCAATTATTGTAGTGGTTAACCTATCCCACACTATGATCGTAAAGTAACTGTTCTCGACAATTAAAGCCGTAAACTGGCTATTAAAGTCGTAAACTAAAAATCCTCCAAAAATACCCAAACCTAGAATATCAGGTTTGGGCATTTTTGTTTCTGAATTTGACCACGACTGGCGCCTTGATTTATCGCGACAGCGTTGTAGCGTATTTCTGGTGCGACGCCAACATCAAAGATGAAATGGCGCAAATCCGAGGAAGATGACTCAATTGACGAGCGAGGGGGTATGAGCGGAACATTTTTTTATGGCCCTCATTAGTTCGGCAAAATGCGGTTCGGAACCTGCCGATTAACATGGCAACCCCCTGTGTTCGTTGAACTCGAACTCGACCAGGTCGACGATAACGAAAAAAACTAACTGAGCCGCCGCAAGATGACTGACTACCTCGACCTAGAACGACGTTTTGGACTCTTGACCAAGTATTCGGTCGAGGAACTTCTGACCCTGGACATTATGGATCACAAGCGCCTAGACTAGGAGCAACTTCTAATCGGACGCTTCTCCGTCATCACGGCTCGTGCAAACTTCGGCAAAACAATGGAACTGCGAGCTTGCGCCTAGCGTCTTCGTGACGAAGGGAAGCATGCTGTGTTCGTTGCCCTTCGCCGGCTTCTCGAAGAGTCTGACTTTCAAATCGCTCTTGAAGCCACCGAGGCCAAAGCGTTTCGAGCATGGGACGCCGCGGCCACGGAGCGACTGCACCTCTTCGTCGATTCGCTGGACGAGGCGGTACTGGGGCGGGAGTCGGGGGGGCAATAATCGGTGTGCGTCAACATCTCTAGATGTCATTTTTTCCCCCTGGTAGGTTTCGGCCTTATCAATACATAGGCAGACACTATTTTCTTAGCTAGTATTTCATACTCAACGTTATAAAAACTCAATAACCAAATTGGGGTTGAAATTGATGTTTTCAGGCGTTCCGCTGCGTGTTCTATAACCACATGGATTACAGACCACTCTGCATTCGTCAATGTAATAGTCAAATGATTCGTGCATGTGGCCATGAATCCAAAGGTCAGCTTGTTTTGCGATTTCCTCTAAATTGGAAGCGTATGCGCCAGAAACAAGGTCATCAGAGTATTGTTCTGATACGGATTTCATGGATGGTGCCATGTGAGTGACAACAACTGTCTTTCCAAGAAATGGATTCGCCAATTTATCACTGAGCCATTTCTTTTGAATCGAATGAAATTTTGCTGTATCTGAAGGGCGTAATTTTCGATAACCCGCCGACGATAAACGAATACGCTTATAGTCGTTCATAACCGCATCTGCTTCTCGCATTGAGAATTGGCGCTCATCATCTCCGAACAGGCGAAAATCCGTCCACATCGTTGCGCCCAAAAATCTCACGTTACCCACGATAAATTCATCGCAGTTCAGAAAATGTACATTATTAGAATGTCGACACGCCTCGACAATATCGTTTTGCATATCTTCTAGATTTTTTCCGTATGCTTCGTGATTGCCATGCACATAGAGGACTGGGATGCCGTCAAACACCTTAGATGCCCAAGCAACAGCTTTTTCGCCTGTATAAATATCACCCGCTAAAATCACGACATCTGGCCGTGAAATTTTCAAATCAAATTTTGGATGAAAGTCTTTCCAAATTTCAAGGTGCAAATCTGATATAGGTAAAATGCGCATAAATAAGTGTTAAAACAACTGATTCAAAAATTCATCATTCAATGGGTGATGGTAGCTGCCGAAATGCATAACGATTAGCTTGAGCATCGTACAGGGAATGATGTTCAGGTAGATGATTTTTCCTGTGGTACTCGTATCGCAGCAACTCGCTTATATTTTCCCCCACGTTGCGAGCTTTGCACCATGGCGGAATGCGATTATCTAATGAAGCTGCAAAAAGATCCCAATCCGTCTGAAAATCGAAACATATTTCAACATCTTCATCACGTCGCTTGACGAGTCTGATCCACGAAATAATTCACATGCCCAGTTCTACACGAGGACAATACGCCAATGGCAATTTGTTCAACAATGGAATGACAATTTCACGAACGAAACCACTACAGAGATTATAAGGAAAAGGGATTTCAGCATAAAATTCTTCTCCCGTTTCTGCAACCATCCCAATACTTATAAGATGCGTATCGAAAAAATCAGTAAATTCAGTATCAATAAAGATTTTAAGCATCTTCGTTATCCAGTCGAAATCACTGTTGAACGATTTCATCATAAGGAAAATTGTTTATTACGTGTGCTATTTTGAACTTAGTCTGGCCATATTTATTTTTTAATGAATCATTGAGTTTATTTCAATCGTAGCAGAAAGTATTTTTTTGTGAACTTTTTGCATTGACATATGTACCGCATCAGAGTCATCTTCTGTTATATCCAAATTATGCAATCTGAACAGCTTCATTCGAAAGACCTCCCGATTGATCGATAAAGTTTCCCGAAAAATTTCCATTTCGTCCGCTGGTAAGGAGTGCAAACTGCCAGCAACATTTATCCAGTTTTCTAAGTTGGATATTAGGTAATTTTGAAGCTGCAAGGTAACCGAAAATAATTGATTTTGATTTTTTAGGGTTTGTCCTAATTCAACTTGCAATTGTGCAAACCGCTGTAAAAAACTTTGCTTAATTAAATTTTCAATAGACGTCATTGGGTATATTGGTTGGGTGGTGATTTGTTAACGAAAATCACCACACTTACATAAAACAAATATATTGTGTCGCAATTATTGTCTTACGACTTCTGCTTGGGTTGGTAAATTGACGATCCAAAACCGGAAATCTTGCGTCTCATTCCAGTTATATCCCAACGTCGACATAATGCTACCGACGTAGTAATTACCGTTCATTTGGAAAAAGAGATCTAGTCCCGGCTTATTTGGGAACAACATCATTGGTGGCAGTGGTCCGATCGTCCGCTGAGTGCCCGTATTTTTAGTACCAGAGGCGCTTGAAAAACTCTTCCACATTAGGCCAACGTCCTGAAACGGAACATTTTTTACAATGTCAGTGCCGCAAACATCCACATTATCGTAGTTTTTGGTGGACTTTTCATCCATCCAGACATTCATTGAAATCGTCATGCAATCTGTGGACGAATATCGTCCTCGCATACCACTAGGCGGCAATCCATAAAACCATTTTGGAAGCTTTTTGATATTAACGGCAACTCGAGGCCATCCATCGCTAGTACTGTTGGCAATAATATTTGCTACACCTATGTTTTGCAGGTGCGAACGCCCATCTTGCAAATTAGCACCCGTAGTGTCGTTTGATTTGGTTGGATTCGTGACGATTGCGTTGGTAACTGCGCTAATCGATGAATTCAATCTATCCGCGAGTGTCGGGGTAGCAGGTTGGTTTGGTTGACCTTGCAAATATGTCGGTGGTGTTGCACAACCAACGAGGATAAAAGTCAATGTGATAGGAGCGAGGTGTTTTTTCACTGATTACCTTTAATGGTGAAAGCAAAATAAGTAGTTTAGCCAAAAATGGGGAAGATTACCCGTGGTGTGATTGCCATCATATCGTGAAAATTTGGTTATGCCAATAAGTTCCCCTCACGCTAAAGATAAAGTCTTATCCTCATTTGGAGCGGCAATTCGCGCCGTTCGCAAAGAAGTTGGCGTATCTCAGGAAGAGTTAGCGCTAAAATGCGAAATTGATCGTTCTTATATGGGATCGATAGAACGTGGTGAGCAAAATTCCGGTCTAATTCATATTGCTAAGATTGCCAAGGCATTAAATATTTCTATTGCTGAATTGATGGTCAAAGCAAAACTGTAGTTCCAATCAAACCAAAAACGCTATGAAGTAATAAGTGGTTGAACAAAAAATAGCCATCAGCATCCACAACTACAATATTCAACTTAAAAATGGCACGCAACATTTGCTTGAGCTTCTGCTATGTCAGCCCGGTCAATCTTTCACCTCAATTCTCAAGCTAATATAAGCTGAAATTCGCTTAATCTTTGCATTAGATGTCCTAATTCAAATTGAGGAAGAAGGTAATGGCAAAAAAGTGCTAATAAGTGGTTTGCTTGCTCACTCAGAGTAAGCACCCGGTCAACACAGGTTGACCGATCCTTAGATTGATGATCGGATTTATTGAGCAGGCTTCGAGTTGTGCGGAAGTAGTTACCGATGCGGCTAAATGGTTGCAATGGTAGCCTTTCCAATACGTCCTTCATATACCCGTAAGGATCGTGACCGTTGAGCCGTGCTGAATGAATCAGACTCATGATCGCCGCAGCACGTTTACCTGCGTGCAGGCTATCGGCGAACATCCAATTCTTTTTGCTATGCAAATATCTCCATAGGCGAAAGAACTGGCTGTTCGCTAGTTCTGAACGTGCCGGCAAAAGAGCTGTTGCCATTCAAACGTTATTTGCCACAGCGAAAGCGGTAGTTGTCAACAAAGATGTCGCGTCAAGTCATGCTGCTAGCATTAGTTCCTCTGCCTGATTTCGTTTCGGATTCAGCCAGACCTCGTCCTTCAATTTCCAATCCCGCGTCGCACCAGACCAG
>JBMPPG010000024.1:0-38182 GCA_049339905.1 Undibacterium sp. SXout11W | reverse complement strand
CCATCCCGAACAGGACCGTGAAACGACTCTGCGCCAATGATAGTGCTGCAACCAGTGTGAAAGTAGGTTATCGTCAGGCTCTAAATTGCAACCCCTCTCTGTGAAAACAGTGAGGGGTTTTGCTTTTGTGATTCTGAAACTCTTCTACGATAACTCAGGTTATCAAATCCCATTCTCTGTTCTTCGATCATGTTTTTTACTCATTAGGCTCATCTGATTTCAGAACTAATGCATGATTTCAACAAGCAATTCAAATGTGATAAATAATTTAGTTGTATTAAATTTGAAACACAAAAATGTCATTTCACCACGTTAGAAGATGATGTTTCTTTAAGCTTCATATAAACTAAGTATCATTACGTAACGTTTTGTATGGGTTGATATGTGCCTTAAAAAGAATTGCGGCTTTTCTTTACTTGAAGTTTTAATTTCGATTGTTATCTTATCTTTAACTGCACTCGGCGCAGTTGGGTTGCAACTTGATACACTACAAACATCACGACAAGCAGCTTATCATTCGATTGCCGTTGCATTAGCAAATGAGTTAGCAGAAGAAATGCGATCGAACGAAGCCCAAATGAAGTTGCCCGATGGCGAAAATCTCTTTAGCTCAATTAAATATGATTCGCGGACAGATAATAATCCACCGAAATCCAGCACTTGCTATACATCTTCAGCAAATTGCGGTCCCGTGGAACTGGCCAGGGCTGATATTTACGAATGGCTTTCGAATATTCAGAGGTCACTCCCTGGTGGACGTGTGGTGGTTTGCAGAGACGCAGAGCCTTACAGTGAAGCCAAAGCTAGTCTGAAATGGAGCTGCTCGTCTGACGCTCGTTCAGGCTTCGTTATTAAGATTGGTTGGAATTCAAAGAAATCCCAAAAAGAAACTTCGGAAAGTAATGAAGTTGCTACCCCTCATGTTGCAATTCCTGTTGAATCTTATGTCAGGTAATGGCGATGCTATCTTGTACGCCAAACGTCTTGCGTCAATTTAGATACTGCCACGGTATCAGCTTGGTGGAATTGATCGTCTCCATCACATTGAGTTTGCTGGTTTTGCTAATTGCCATGGGTTTGATTTTTTCTATTAAGAGCTCATTTTTGACTCAATTAGATAGCACTGACACCAACGAAACAGCAAGGTTTGCATTAGATAATATTTCACGTTCAATAAGGCAGGCTGGGTATATGAATTATGACTTCAATAATTCTCCGCAAGTTGTCCCATCTACTGCCTCTGCTGATATGAATGGCTTAGACGCGAATAGTTTAAGTGCGACTTCTTCAGATTTATCGTCCCCTTTGGGCATTTCTGTAAATTATAGTGATGTCCTTGCTATTCGATACTTTGGCTCTGGTGTTTCCACTAGTGGTGATGGAACGATCAGTAACTGTGCAGGATTTTCTGTACCAGCTCCGACTTCTTCTGATACTGCCGCACAGGATCGTGGCTGGAGCATCTACTACGTTGCTTACAATCGGAATAAAGAACCCGAGTTATTTTGCAAATACCAATCTGTTAATTCTAAAAACGGATCAATGAGCTGGAATGCTCAAGCAATTGTTAAGGGGGTTGAGTCATTTCAAGTTTTGTATGGCGTTGATACAAGTAATCCCTTCACGGGGCATGCGACTAAATTTTTAAATGCTTCAGCGATCAACGCACTTGACGCTGGTTTGAGTTTGGTGGGTGATTCTGATGCTGAAAAAAAAGCTGACTTCAATCGGAAAACATTCTGGAAGAAAGTGACCGAGATAAAGTTAGCATTGCTAATCGCTGGTTCAGAGAATACCAGAATGGACAGTGCGACAAATATTTATAACTTGTTTGGTGAAGAATACGCTGCATTAGCTTCTGCATTTGATAAAGGAACGACCATTACCGAAAAAGACATACCTCAGGAGCGGCGAAGGCGATTGAGAAAGCTTTACACAACAACGGTCGTATTACGTAATAGCTGCAATGTTGATGCCATTCGCGGAACCTGTCTGGCGCCGAACTAAATCTAAAATTTCCTTTAATAAACAAATTAACGACAAGCATGGTTTTAGTTAGTCTAAGTTTACGTCAACAAGGCATCTCCCTAATCATCTCACTCTTAATGACTGTTGTCGTGATGATCTTAAGCATTTCTGGTGCCAATCTAGTGCTTCAGAACGAGAAAGCGTCGCGGAGTGATCGCGACAGACAAATTGCGCTCATGGCGGCAGAAGCAGCATTAAAAGATGCAGAGATGGACATAGATTCACCGATGCCATTAGAAAGTCAACGAAGCCATTTATTTGATCCCACTTCGAATCTCTATTTCGAGCCTGGTTGTGCAAAGGGGGACGGAAATATTTATCAGGGGTTGTGCTTACCCTCCGGTCCTGGGCAAATTCCAGTATGGCTGGCCATTGACCTTGGAGCGGAAAATGATGCTCCATCAACCGTTAAACTCGGGCGATTTACAGGACAGACGATGGTTGTCGGCAAAGGTGTATTTCCGGCTAAATTGCCGAGATATATTATCGAGGCAGTTCAGGATGTGGAGGCAGGACAGCGAGCTGACGGTCAAACTAAATATATTTTCCGTATTACTGCGATAGGTTTTGGTTCTAGCGAAACTACCCAGGTGGTTTTGCAAACCTACTATAGAAAGGCGATGAAATCAGTATGATGAACGTAAATTTCAACGCGCACGGTGTAGTGCTGAAAACCATGTCGTACATTTGCTTAATTAGCGTATTGATTCTTGGGATATATCAACCAGCATGTGCTACGCCACCCGCTTTGATGCTTTCAGATACGCCACTATACCTTGGTGGAAGTCGTGTACATCCCAATTTATTGCTGGATTTGTCGGTTGAATTTCCCACTGTAAGAGCGGCATACTCAAATGTGAATGACTACAATAAAACGAATGAAAATTTAGGCTACTTTAATAGCAAAAAGTGCTACATAAACGGTGGCTATAAAAATTTTACGTTAATCAATAGCATAGGTAATAACACATCTGATGCAAATGGCTTTGCTACGAGGTTTGCTAGTTGGTCCGATATGCAGAATGGTTATTTTTACGCAGTCAAAGATGCGGATAGAAATTTCGAGTGTGACGGATCTGGATTCAGTGGCAATTTCATGAATTGGGCTTCATCTTCCTCGATAGATATGCTGCGCTTGTCGCTGACTGGTGGCGATCGAGTGGTTGATAGTGCGTCTCAAACGATTTTACAGCGTGCGTTTTTACCTTCAGTATTTTATAACTCTGGATATTTCCCCAAAAAAGCTGTGAGTGAGACATCTACAATGAGCGCTCCGAGGATGGTGACACCATATAACGTAGCTAAGCTATATATTCTTAATTGTGAGAACAGAATTATTTTTTCGGACGTTGATGCCAATAATTCATGCACTTCTGCACGAACATATCCCAGCAACAACTCCTATTTAGACAATAAACTATATATGCCGTCTGATAGGGTATTGGGTGAATTTTTAGTTCGCGTGCAGGTCTGTGATGGAACCGAGAGTCATTCGAGATTGGACTTATGTATGCAATATCCGAGCGGAAACTATAAACCGGTCGGGAATATGCAGCGGTACCATAGTTCTGTGCGATATGGGGCATTTGGCTATTTGCTTGATAATACCAATACTCGTTATGGAGGCGTATTGAGGGCCCCCCTCAAATACG
Source organism: Undibacterium sp. SXout11W (assembly GCA_049339905.1). Classification (GTDB taxonomy): domain Bacteria; phylum Pseudomonadota; class Gammaproteobacteria; order Burkholderiales; family Burkholderiaceae_D; genus Undibacterium. Next base: position 34,502 of record JBMPPG010000024.1, on the reverse strand, counting down.
TGGGAGATTTACAGTATCGTGCAAGTAATGGTTTCTTAGCTGAGCCAAATGACAGATCCGAATGGGATCCAGCGACTGGCGTATTTTTAGTCGATCCGGAGAAAGATGTCAGTGGCAATAGCGGAGTTATTAATTACCTCAACAAATTCGGGCGTAGCGGGAACTATAAAACGTATGATCCGCTGAGCGAGTTGTATTATGAAAGCATCCGCTACCTGCAAGGAAATTCGGCTACACCGCAGAGTACCAATGGCATGACGACTACCATGCGAGATAATTTTCAGGTAGTGACGAAATGGGTGGATCCGATTACGGCCTCATGCCAGAGAAATTATATTGTCGCTATTGGTGACGCTAATACGCATCAGGATACATATATTCCCGGAACCGAATTAACTGGTGCAAATCGCACCAAGCGTGCGATTGAACCTTCATCTAATAATGCTAACGGCAATCCCAGATTGCCTGCATTTGATGTGAAAGCACAAACTGATGTGGTAGCTGCAATGGAGGCCAGTGCAGCATATGGCAACATGAACCCGACTCCTCAGTTGTCCAATATCTCCACGTCTTATACGGGCTCAGTGCATGGAACATTTTATATCGCTGGCATTGCCTATTGGGCACATACAAACGATATTCGTTTTGATAAACCCGTCAGGGTCAAAACATTCACTGTTGATGTAGATGAAAACGGTAACGGCTCTATAGACAATGCGGCGCGCCTCAACACTGCACCGCGCTTGTCTCAACTATATTTGGCTGCTAAATATGGTGGATTTAATGATGTGAATGGAGATAGAAATCCGTTTAAGACATTCGGAAGTGACGGGAAGACTGTCGTTTACAATAATTCAGAGTGGGCAAGCGGGAATAAGCTTGATCCTGATAATTTCTTTCTTGCAAACGATCCTAAAAAGATGATGAAAGCAATAAACGCGATTTTCCAGTCAGTGACTTCGTCTGGGGGAACGCTATCTGGTGTCGGTATTTCATCGAATGCGGTGAGTGACAATGCTTACATTTACGAACCAGGATTTTCATCTGACAAATGGTCTGGTCATCTTTTTAAAAAGAGGTCGACCAGCGCAGATACGGCGCCCGATTGGGACGCTGCATATATTCTGACGGGGAGCTCCACGGAAAAAATACCACCATCGCCAGCACCAGAGGATAGAAAAATTTATACAACAAAAATGAATACTGACGGCAGTTTAAAATTAGTACCATTCTTGTGGGACGGCGGTACTAACTTCAGTGCCGCTGATCAAGATCGGTTTAATACGGATCAACATAGCGCTGTTGTTGATAACCTTGGCGCGAAGCGTATCAATTATTTACGTGGTGATCGTAACCTTGAACTACGCAATAATAGTGGTGGTATCGTGGTCGGTGGATTCCGAGCACGTGATAGTGTATTAGGCGATATTATCAATAGTACCCCTTATTATTACGGGCCACCGGCAAAAAATGTTTCGGGTCCTGGTTATACAGATTTTTATAACAATAACGTAACTCGAAAAAGTGTCGTGTATGTTGGGTCTAATGACGGTTTTCTACATGCATTTGATGCTGACAATGGTAAAGAATTATTTGCATACGCGCCGAATGCGTTGCTGTCTAAATTAGGCAGCTTAACTGATCCGTATTATGTTCATCAATCGTTCGTTGATGGAAAAATGGTGATTAAAGATATTCAAATTAAAGCGAATTGGGCTACTGTGCTAATTTCTGGGATGGGGAATGGAGCTAAAGGTTTGTTTGCCTTGGATGTGACGCATCCTGATCACTTTGCAGATGGCTATGGTGCGTTGTGGGAGTTCACTGATAAAACAGATCCAGATATCGGAAATATTGTATCCGCTCCATTGGTGGCGAAATTCAGAATTGGTGGAACAGCAAGCAATCCTACTTATGGCAATTTTGCAGTCGTTTCTAGTGGCTACAATAATTACAGCCCGGATAAAGGAAGCGGACAAGGAGTAATATTTTTTCTGTCGCTCGATAAAATGCCAAATGAACCTTGGGTGCTTAATTCAAATTATTTTAAATTAATCACACCAATTAAGGATGTCGCTGAGGCAAATGGTCTGGGTGCACCAAACGTCACGTATGGAGGGGACGGTGCGGTAAACAATCTTTATGTAGGTGATTTGCAAGGGAATTTATGGCGGTTTTCGTTTATCGCTGGTGCCTTTTCAAATGCAATACGGACGCCGACGTTGCTATTCTCAGCTAAATCAGCCAATGGTAAGCCACAAGCAATTACAGTTCAGCCTCAGATTGTCTTTGCTCCAGGTGGCGGCTATCTTGTGTTATTCGGCACAGGAAAATATCTGGAGGCAAGTGATATTGTAGCCAGTAACTCTAATCAAAACTCGTATTACGCTATTCTTGATACAACCTATAACTCTGACGTTGTGACAGGACGCAATCAATTGGCACAACGTGTACTGACTCCAACTGGTAATAATTTTGTGATTTCTGGAAAGAATTTTTCTTACGGAACAACGGTAGATTCTAGTAAAGGTTGGTATTTTGATTTCGTGAATTCACAGCTAACAGGTGAGCGTATTCATCACGACCTGCCTGGCACAGTTATCGGAAATTACTATGGATTCAATACTATGAGCTTGACTGGAAATTCTTGTTCACCAGGGAGTGGTCGCCGATATTTGGTCGATGTTTTAACTGGATTGAGTGCCGGAGAAACTGGCGTAACTTCAGGTATAGGTTTAACGAGTGCCCCGGTTACCTTACATGTCAGTACGACGCTGGGCGATAGAACTGCAACCGGAAGTCGCCGTGTGACGAGTACATTTGTTCAACGAAATCAGGGGCCCGGTGGAAGTGAAGTGACAGTTTTACCAGAAGTCGTCACTCGTGCGGGTAGACTTAGTTGGCTGGAACTGCAAAATTACCAAGAACTACGAAAAGAAGCGCGGGCCAGAAAAGCCAATTAATGATTGAAAATAGAAAGATAAATATCGCCACGGAGATTTGATGAAAGCAGATATGAACAAAGGATTTAGTCTGGTTGAATTGCTTATAGCTCTCACGATAGTAGCTGTATTGAGCACCGTCGCCTACGCTTCCTATAGTAGCAGTGTGACGAAGGCTAAACACGCTGAGGCAAAAAGTGCGCTACTAAAATCAATGCAACAAGAAGAAAAATTTTTCACTCAAAATAATCGCTATATTGCTTTTGGTAAATCATTAAGTGACCCTGACGCTGAGAGTTTTCAATGGTATTCAGGCGATGTTCCCAATAAAAGTAGCTATGAGTTAAATGCCGCGCCATGTAAAGACGATGATATAAAAAATTGCGTTCTGATTTCTGCAGTACCTGGTTCGTCTAATGTTGATTCCCGGTTTCAGGATCAGGTGTGTGGTAGCTTTACGCTCAATAGCAATGGAGTCAAAGGATACACCGGGAGAGGAAGTAAAGAGCAATGCTGGTAATCATCGAAAATCGCCAGCCCTGCAAACGATATACGGATGGTGTGACCCTTATTGAGCTTTTGGTTTGCATGAGTATAGTGACGATTTTGCTGACTCTGGCTATCCCAAATATGGGAGCGCTGATCGAACAGCAAAAATTAATGACTACGGCGGCGGAATTTTATGCAGCAGTCAATCTAACTCGCTCAGAGGCGATCAAACGAGGTTCGCCGGTTTCTATCGCCGCAAATGATGGTGTCAACTGGAAATCTGGATGGATCGTTTTTATTGATACAAATACGAATGGTCATGCCGATGTTGGTGAGACCATTATATTTTTTCACGAAGCCTTAAACGATAAATTTAAGGTGACTTATAACTTTACTGATGCCACGCCGCCTTATGTGTCATATTCTGGTAACGGACGTAGTCGTACGAATGCAAGTAGTCAACAACCGCAAGCTGGTACGGTTTCCTTTTCTCTTGGGGAGAATATTAAACGAGTCAAAGTGAATTTTTTGGGACGCGCAAAACTTTGCAGTCCGGAACGTGATCGTAGTTGTAGCGAAACACAAACTGACAATTGAAGTTTTGTTGAGCTAATGTAGATTTCCTTTATTAAATGTATCAATTTCGGAAAATACGATAGACAATTTGTGGAGCTCAACTTCACAAATTTTATTTAAGGGCGAGAATAGATTCGCACTTTCAAAGTTTGCTTTTCAATGAAAGAGCTTTCTGTAGACATGTTAAGTTTTGGTTAATATATGTCACAATATATGCTTTCTGCATGAGCCGTCTGAGCAAATGCTTGGTTCGAAATATGAGCTGAAGTTTGAGCCATTTCCGCCTCTGCTTACATTTGCGCGCTGGTTAAGATGCCAACGTCAAACGATGAGCATGTCATTTTTGTTGGAACATATATGTCGCCAGTTATAAAACCAGGTTTGATCATTCTGCATGGCAATCAATTAGAGCAATTACAGGAAGCGGTATTTGCTTGGATTAAGCAATACCCTTTGAGCCCCCTTGAAAAAGACATCTTCCTGGTGCAGTCGAATGGTGTTGCTGAATGGTTAAAAATTGCACTGGCAGAATCCACTGGTATTTGCGCCGCCAATCGGATTGAATTACCTGGGCGTTTTTTGTGGATGGTGTACAGAACTATGCTGGGACGCAGTGAAATCCCATCAAGTTCATTTTTGGATAAATCACCACTGACATGGCGCTTAATGCGCCTGATTCCAGAATTGCTCGGTGATACAGACTTTGCGCCACTCAACAATTTTCTGGCTAATGGTGACGCTGAGCGTCGATTGCAATTAGCTGCGCGTCTCGCCGACTTGATCGACTTATATCAAATGTATCGCACAGATTGGTTGAACGATTGGAGCCAAGGTAAAAATCAACTCAATCGCGTGAGTGGTGATGCACTGCCATTAAACGATGATCAAAAATGGCAAGCCAAACTATGGCGCGCAATTTTGCAAGACATTCCCGAACACGAAAGACAATTGGGTCGCGTCAATGTTCACCAACGTTTTATCGATGCAATCCATAGTAAAAAACAACCTCAGTCAGCATTGCCGCGACGTGTGATCTTGTTTGGTGTTTCAGCTTTGCCACGCCAGACCTTAGAAGCATTATCAGCCTTGTCTGTACATACGCAAGTGATTTTGGCGGTACCAAATCCTTGTCAGTATTATTGGGGCGACATAATTGATGGACGTGAATTACTGAAGTCGCAATTCAAACGCCAAAAAAATCGCAAGGACATAGACTTATCATCAGTACCCCTGGCTGAATTACATATGCATAGCAATCCTTTACTCGCCAGTTGGGGTAAGTTGGGGCGTGACTTCATCCGTATGCTGGATGAGTTTGACCAGGTAGAACAAACCAGATCGAATTTCTCCAGCCTTAAAATTGATCTTTTCTCCCAAGAAACGAGTACGCACTTGCTGGGGCAAGTACAAAATGCGATTCGCGACTTATCACCAATCGCTGAAGACGAAAGAAAATACATCAGTGTACAAGACCAATCGATAGAGTTTCATATTGCACACAGTGTTCAACGTGAAGTTGAAATTTTGCATGACCGGCTATTGTCTATTCTTGCGGAAGCTAATGCTGCTCAGTCCACGCTTCATCCCAAAAATATTGTCGTTATGGTGCCGGATATTGCCGTGTTTTCAGCGTCCATCCGGGCGGTGTTTGCCCAATACAAACGTCATGATGCAAGGTATATTCCGTTTGAAATTGCTGATGCTTCTGATCGCAAAAAAAATCCTTTGTTGCTCGCTGTCGATTGGTTGCTGCGTTTACCCCAACAACGTTGTTTGCAAAGCGAGATATGTGATTTGCTTGATGTACCCGCAATCTCTTCCCGTTTTGGCTTAACGGAAGATGACCTACCGAAACTCAAACATTGGATACAAGGAGCTGGCATACGCTGGGGATTGAATCAAGCGCACCGAAGCGGTTTAGGTTTAAGTGCTGCGGGCGAGCAAAATTCGTGGATGTTTGGCATTCAACGAATGTTGCTTGGCTATGCGGTTGGCGCGGCAGAACCTTATCAAGATATTGAACCTTACGCAGAAATTGGTGGTCTGGATGCTGATCTTGCTGGTTCTTTGGCTGAATTTGTCACGCACCTCATAGCATGGCGAACACGCATGTTATCGCCAATGTTACCTAAAGAATGGCGCGTTTTTGGGAGGGAATTTTTAGAAGCGTTTTTTGTTGCTGCTTCTGACAATGATCGCATCGTATTAATGCGCTTAAATGAGACCTTAGGAACCTGGGCAGAGCTGTGCGAAGATGCTAATTTTTTTGAGCCGGTTTCTCTTGCTGTTTTCCGCGAAGCATGGTTAGGTGGTTTGGATGAGGCAAGTCTGAATCAACGCTTTATTTCCGGCGGCGTGACGTTTTGTACTTTTATGCCTATGCGCTCTATGCCCTATAAAGTAGTGTGTTTACTTGGCATGAACGAAGGTGATTTTCCGCGACGTGCACAGCAGGTGGATTTTGATTTGTTGGCCTTGCCTGGAATGGCAAGACCCGGTGATCGCTCGCGCCGCGATGATGATCGCTATTTGATGCTTGAAGCTTTATTGTCCGCACGAGATAAACTGTATGTCAGCTGGGTAGGGCGAAATATCCGCGATAATTCAGAACAACCACCATCCGTTCTGATTTCTCAACTGCAAGATTATTTGCGTGCTGGTTGGGATATCGATCTCAAACAACATACGACTGATTATCCACTACAACCATTCAGTGACAAATACTTTTATCCGTCTGTCCACCGTCCTATCACCTATGCGACTGAGTGGGGCGCGGCGCATGGCTTAGAAATTATCGATAAAAATAAAAAGCGGGATATAACTCATATCGAAGCACAACCGGCTAAGTACGATATACCAATTACGGAAGAGCCAATTCAAGCCTTTGAAATCGAGCCAGAGTTTCGCTTGAAACTCAGCGAATTGGCACGCTTTATCCGACAACCCGTTGCCTATTTCTTTCAAAAACGCCTTGGTGTGATTTTCAATGAAAGCCAATTAGCCAGCGATGATGAAGAGCCGTTTGCGATTGATGGTTTGAGTGAATATTTTTTCGCTGAACGTTTGTTAAGTACTGCTGCAGAAGAGCAAGGTGCGTTGGACGTTGAAGAACAATTGCGCATGAAAGTACAGGGCTTGGCGCGCGAGGGAAACTTCCCGATTGGTTTGACAGGGCGATATCTGCAGGACAGGCTCGTCACTGAGTTAGCACCGATTATCAGCGCTTATCAGGCGCTGCGAAATGACTATCCGATTGAAGCTGAAAAATTCCCGCTGATGTTTGAGCATCAAGGCATCATTTTATCTGATTGGCTAGATCGCTTACGCCATAATCATCAAGGCAATGACAAAGAGACCGTGTACTTATTGCAAACGCCAAGCAAAGTCCTTGACTCGAAGGGGGCGATACGTCCAGACAAATTAATCGATGCCTGGCTCAGACAACTCGCCGCTACGCAGGCTGGTCTGACAGTCAGCGCCTATCTGGTCGCTCGCGATGCCGTGATAGTAATGTCACCAATGAACGAAGTGCGAGCGGCTGCTAGTTTGACATGTTTGATTGAATTATGGAAAAAAGGGTTGGATCATATTTATCCATGTACCTGCAAAACCTCAATGGCTTTAATTGCCGGAAAAGATCCGCGATCAGTTTATGATGGTGGTTTTAATCAGTCTGGTGAAGTCGATAATGCCTATCTCGCACGCGTTTGGTCTGACTTTTCTGAGCTAAGTGCCAACGCGGAATGGGAGGCCAGTGCCCGCGTTTTATATGAACCTTTATGTGACTGGGTAAGCCAGTTGCAAATACGCGCAATCGTATCAGAACAAGATGATTTGACTGCCTCTGGAGTTGAGCTATGAGTCTTCCTCTCCAACCTATCAGTTTTCCGCTGCATGGTTCACGCCTGATTGAGGCAAGTGCAGGTACCGGCAAAACCTGGACCATCGCTGCACTGTATTTACGTCTGGTGCTTGGGCACGGCGAAGAGAGCGCATTTAAGCGCAGCTTACATCCGTCAGAAATTTTGGTCATGACTTTTACCCGAGCTGCGACCAGAGAGCTTACCGATCGTATTCGTCAAAGACTCTCCACGGCGGCAGCGTATTTTCGTGCGTCTAGTTCTGAGCAAGCACGCGATGATGATCCATTTCTGCAAGTGTTATTGCAAGATTATCCTGATCTCCAGCAGCGCCAACAAGCTGCCTACCAACTCAGTATGGCGGCTGATGCAATGGATGAAGCGGCGATCTTTACCATTGATGCCTGGTGTCAAAGAATGTTGCGTGAGCATGCATTTGACAGCGGATGTTTGTTTGACGAAGAATTATTGAGCAATGAATCGGGTATCACAGAAAATGCCGTCCGTGATTATTGGCGACAACAAGTGTATCCGCTCAATAGTCAGGCGTTGAATATCGTCACCCAATGCTGGCGCGATGTTTATGCATTGCAAGATGCGTTAAGTAGCTTACTTCCACATGCGGCAGTCATGGTTGCCAGTTCTTCCGCATCTCTTGCAAATGTCATCGCGCAAGCACAGGCCGCACAAGTCGAGCAATTGAAAATGATCAAAAAAGGCTGGGCAGAAACAGCAGACCAAATGGCAGCGTGGTTTGTGAGCGAGCAAGAAAGGGCGCCTAAGCAATTTAGCGCCACAAAATTAAAACCAGCGAATGTAAAAAAATGGCTGAGTGCCCTCAAACAATGGGCGCTGGATCCCGCTTTGTTGTGGCCGCAAGATTTTGATAAAGCCTGGGAGAAATTTCAGCCAGACGCTCTGATCGCAGCTTGCAACAAAGGACATTCAGTTACTGTTCCCGCGATGTTTGATCTCATTGCGTCTTTGCAAGAAGCACTGCTTCAAATTGAGCCGATAACCCATATTTTGTGTCGCCATGCGGTCAGCATGGTTGCTGCACGCATAGATGAGTTAAAGTCACAACAAAGGCAGTTCGGTTTTAGAGACATGCTGCAAAGGTTAAAAGCGGCATTGACGGGTGCCAATAGCGTCGCAATGCGAAATCGCATGATCATGCAATATCCGGTCGCATTGATTGATGAGTTCCAAGATACGTCGCCAGACCAATATGCGATCTTTGATGCGCTTTATCGCGTTCAAGAAAATGCTAGTGATTTGGGTTTATTTTTAATTGGCGATCCTAAACAATCAATTTATGGTTTTCGTGGTGCAGACATCCATAGTTATCTGGCCGCGCGTAAAGCGACAGAAGGACGTCATTATTTGCTGGGCACGAATTATCGTTCTACTGCCAACTTGATCGAAGCGGTGAATCAGGTGTTCCTGTTCGCTGAAAGCCAGTCAGAGTATGCTGAACATCAACGCGCTGCGTTTCGCTTTCGTACAGAGTCCGCTAACCCCGTTCCATTTGAAGCGGTAAAAGCAAATGGCTTGAAATCGCACTTTATCGAATTCGATACTAAAACTAACTCACCAGCATCCGCCAAAGCGATGCAAATGTTGTATGCAAACAATGCAGCCGCGACCAAAGATGACGCGCAACAATTTTTCGCGGGACACTGCGCACAATACATCGTTGAACAATTAAATGCGGAACAGGCGGGTTTTCAGTCAGCACAAGAGTTCGTCCGTTTAAAACCCGCTGACATTGCTATTCTCGTCAAAGACCGCAATGAGGCGAGCGCTATCCGTAAAGCTCTGCAAGAACGCAACGTCGCCAGTGTTTATTTGTCTGACAAAGATTCAGTACTCAAGAGCGATGAGGCGCGCGATATCTTGCGCTGGTTGCAGGCATTCGCTGAGCCACTGGATAGTGAATTAGGTCGCGCCGCATTTGCGACCAAAACTGCAATGCTTAGCCTTGCGCAGCTCGTAGAACTTAGCGCCGACGACATTGCGTGGGAAATACGTCTGGAGCAGTTAAAAGACTGGCATCTGGTATGGCAACGTCAAGGCGTGTTAGCGGCGATAAGGCGTTTTATCCATGATCTGGCTTTGCCAGAAAAATTATTGCAGCACGTTGGCGGCGAGCGTAGCTTAACCAACGTTTTGCATTTGGCAGAATTACTCGAAAGCGCAACCGAACAACTCGAAGGCGAACATGCCTTAATACGCTGGTTTGCCGAGCAGATTGCCGATGAAACTGATGGTAGTGACGAACATATACTGCGGCTTGAAAGTGATGCCGACTTAGTCAAAGTCATTACCATACATAAATCCAAAGGTCTCGAATATCCTTTGGTATTTTTACCATTTGCCAGCTCTGCCAAAGTCACGCAACGACGTAATCGCAGCTTCTTCAAATACATCGATGAAACGGGGAACCAGATTATCGATTTACGCCTGTCCGATGAAGCCTTGGAAGCAGTTGATCGGGCCCGAATTGAAGAAGAGCTACGCTTGCTCTACGTCGCCCTGACTCGAGCGTCATATGGTTTGTGGCTGGGGATCTCATCTCACCAAAAGAATCTACACGAATCTGCCTTGGGATATTTGATCAATGGTGGTCAACAACTAGAAGTAGAGCAATTGCCAGCGGCCTTGCAGCAACTGCGAGCACAATGCGATGCAATACACATTGATGTATTAACTGACGAGGCACCACGTACCCAACTCAAACAAAAACTACAAAATCAAGCGCCGATAGACTTTCCGATCTATCGGGCGCAATTTGATCGTGTCTGGTCCGTTACCAGTTTTTCTTCTATCGTTCGCAATCTGAGCCAGACGTTTTCAGTCGCACGACTAGAAGACAATAAGCTATTCGAAGATGATGAACCTGTCGTGGTGCATCCATCACAAAATGCCGCCTGGCATCGTTTTCCAAGGGGGGCTGTGCCAGGACAGTTTTTACATGAGCAATTAGAGTGGATGGCAAACGAAGGATTTGGCATGGTCGCCACTGATAATTTTAGCACTCGATTAGCTAAACGGTGCTTACGTGCCGGTTGGGATAATCATCAAGACGATACCTTAACGTGGCTGTCCAAAATCGCCAGTACAAGACTATTGCCAGTCGGCGCAAGCCTGTTGGAAATCGAACATTTGATTCCTGAAATGGAATTCTGGTTTCCATGTGCTGCAGCACCAGGTAAGGCACTAGATAACTTGTGCCAAAAATACTTCTTACATGGTATCGCCCGTCAAAACCTGAGTGAGAAAAAATTACACGGTCTCTTGATGGGCTTTGCTGATCTGGTTTTTGAGCATGAAGGTAAATATTGGGTGCTCGATTACAAATCCAATTCGATAGGTTCAGATGATGCCGGGTATCACCACGCTGCACTGGAATCTGCCATGGCGGCACATCGCTATGACGTGCAAGGCGCAATTTATATGCTGGCGCTCCATCGCTTATTGCAATCGCGGCTGGGGCTCGAATATGACCCCGATGCGCATTTGGGTGGTGCCGTGTTCTTCTTCTTAAGAGGCATAGCCAATGAAACAACCCATGGTTGCTACCATTTACCAACCAGTGCAGATGCATTAGAAGAGCTCGACGCCCTCATGAGAAATGCAGAAAAAAGCGCTGAAATGAGCGCAGAAAAAAATACAGTGCAAACAAAGGACAGTGAATGGGAGCACAAATGAAGACCGCGGCAGATTTACTGACAGAACTTAATTTGCTGGTTGATCAGGCTCAGTTACGCCATCTGGCCGTAGCATTTGTGCGCTTCATGATGGATCGCGGCATGCAAGATCCGGCACGACTTTTTTGCGCGGTAGTACTGACGGAAATCGAAGCACGTGGCCATATTTGTCTTGATCTCGATAGCTTTGCGCAAGACCCGTATGCTGTTCTGGAATGGGATGCCACTATCTGGAATAAAATCAGCGGCGATTTTAACTTTCCCAAAAGCAGTGAGGGTTGGATAGCAGCCCTAAACTCAAGTGAACACATTTACGTCGCAGAGCATGATGCGCATCAACGCCAACACGAACAAGCAAACGATTTGTTTTCTCACCTGTCCAATGACGACCAGCAACAGGCTTTAGTTTTACAAGGCCATCGTTTATATCTCAGACGTTACTGGAAAGACGAAAACATCGTTGCGCAAGCAATACGCGCACGGGCCGATAACTGTGTTGATGTTGCTGAAGATGATGTGCGTCGTTGGCTGGATATCTTATTCGACACCTCATTTGCAGTTCAAAATTCGGCAGCCAATACAGAAACCGATTGGCAAAAAGTTGCCTGTGCGATCGCCGTCCGACGTCGCCTGTCTATCATTACGGGTGGCCCCGGTACCGGTAAAACCTACACCGTCGCACGGCTGATCGCACTCATGTTTGCGCTAAATGAAAGACCAGAACGTTTGCGTGTGGCACTGGCAGCACCGACCGGTAAAGCAGCAGCGCGCTTAAAACAATCAATAGACAATGCCTTGCAAGAGCTTGCCCGCAAACTCGGCAATTCTTTACCTTTGCAAGAACTAACCTTACGCATGGGCGCTGCCCGCACTTTACACAGTCTGCTTGGTGCGCGCCCAGATACGCGCCATTTCAGACATCATGCTGGCAACCCCTTAGATGTGGATATTCTGGTGGTTGACGAAGCCTCCATGATCCATTTAGAAATGATGGCTTCATTACTTGATGCCTTGCCAGCGAACACGATTTTGGTACTGTTGGGTGATAAAGATCAACTTGCCTCCGTTGAAGCGGGCGCAGTACTAGGCGATTTGTGCGGCAATGCAGAGGCAGGTGGCTACTCCGATCCTAGCATCGCCTACATACAAAGAACCGCAGGACAATTCATTGCACCGGAATTTTATGGCCATGCTGGTGTTATTTCACAACAAACCGTAATGCTGCGTAAAAGCCGCCGTTTCAATGGCCCCATAGGCGCACTCGCCAACGCTGTCAATGATGGAGATGCCGATGCAGCCAATACTTGCCTTCGGACCAGTGGTCCAATTTTGCATTGGATAGACCATGCAAAACCTGCTCAGCTCATCAATCTGGCGCTGGAAGGGCGCGCTGGCACAGAAGGTGGTTATAAAGCTTATCTGGAGTTGCTCAAAAATTGCCCTGTTCAAGCCACCACACAATCCCAGGATCAGCAATCCGATCTCGAGCACAAATTTAAAGAATGGGTCATTGCTGTCTTACGGGCTTTTGATACGTTCAGAATTTTGTGTGCCGTCAAAGAAGGAGACTGGGGCGTTAATAATCTAAATGTGGCAATAGAGCAGAGTCTGCATGGGCAGGGGCTTATCAAACGCGACAGTGAATGGTATGCCGGACGGCCGGTCATGGTCACCCGCAATGACTACAACGCTGGCGTATTTAATGGTGATATTGGTCTGGCATTACCCGACGTTGATCCTGATAAGTCAATTCGCGTGTATTTTTTGGATGGCGACAATCTCCGCAGCATATTAGCGTCACGCTTAAGATATGTAGAAACTGCTTACGCCATGACCGTCCACAAATCACAGGGCTCAGAGTTTGCCCACACGGTACTGGTGTTGCCACAAGATATGTCGCCCGTTTTGACCAGGGAGTTGGTGTATACCGGCATCACGCGCGCAAGAACCCATTTTACCTTGGTGAGCCCGGTTAACCAGATCTGGAAAAACGCGTTGTCGGTCAGAACACTCAGAGCGAGCGGCTTGATGGTGGCGCTACATTCTGAATAAATAAACTGGAAATTTGGACGAAAGGGATTTTCTTAGAAGCCAATTGCTGAGGGGAAATGCTTACTATCAAGTTTGATTTTTTAAATAAGCGAATTCCATCGAGCGCGTTGGCACGCTACACGAAGATACAAAACTTAATTTTCAATATGATGTAAATAATGTAACAAAATTGATTTTCAATCGATTGTTTTAATTATAAAATGGGAGACTATAGAAATTGTGCTTTGCCACATTTGGTATCCGCTCAGTTATCAGGGACTTTGGCAGTGTGCAGATCACACTTGAAGTTACCCTTTAGTTGTGCCAGGTAAAAAAGAAGATAACGAGAATATGAGTAAAAATAATAGTGCTCCAGTGAATGCAAAAAATAACGGTGTGCCGCGTCATATTGCCATCATCATGGACGGTAATGGGCGTTGGGCGACAAAGCGCTTTATGCCCCGTTTTGCTGGGCATGCTAAGGGCGTAAAGACAATCAATAAGGTGGTTAATGCCTGTATTGACCGCGGTGTCGAGTATTTGACGTTATTTGCTTTTAGTTCAGAAAACTGGCGTCGTCCGCCAGATGAAGTATCACTGCTGATGCAACTTTTCAGAAAAGTCCTGATCGGCGAAATCAAATTGATGGGTGAGCGCAATATACGCCTCAAGGTTGTGGGTGATCTGAGTAAATTCGATAAAGATCTGCAAACCATGGTTCAAAATGCTGAATCAGAAACTGCTGCCAATACCGGTTTGACGCTGACCATTTGTGCTAACTATGGTGGTCGCTGGGATATTGTGAATGCTTGCAACAAATTAGTTGCTTCAGGCGTAAGCCAAAATGATATTACTGAAGAACAGTTGAGTGCCAATCTCGCGATGTCCTATGCACCAGACCCGGATATGTTGATACGCACTGGTGGCGAGGCACGAGTTTCTAACTTTTTGTTATGGCAATTGGCTTATTCAGAATATTATTTCACCGATACCTTCTGGCCTGATTTTGATGGAAAAGCACTTGATGAAGCGATCGAGTCATTTCAAAAAAGAGAGCGTCGTTTCGGTAAAACCAGTGAGCAAGTACAAGCTCAATAAAGAATCTGTGGCTAAGTGCCTTATGGTAATTGTCGTGGGCACTTAATTATTTCTGGTCTGGATGTGGGTTTGATCTGTAGTCAAAAGTTTTAATTCATCATCTTGTCATTTAGCTTCAATACAATAAGCGCGAATAAAATATATGGCAAATAAAACAATGCTATACTTAGTGTTCATTAATTGAACGCATTTTTATTTTGCTGTCAATTTTAAGCCAATACAAATTGGCCAGAATTTAAGAAGAATACTTTTTAGACGGATTCCAAGTACGCATGTATCGCCAAAAATTTGATGATGAAGATGCTTATCTTGAGGTGATGCGATTATTGGAAGCTAACCCGCAAATGTCGCAGCGTGAAATTGCCGCGGCGCTTGGGGTAAGTTTAGGTAAGGCAAATTATTGCTTGAAAGCCTTGCTTGATAAAGGCTGGTTAAAAATGCAGAATTTTCAGGGGAGTAAAAATAAACTGGCTTATGCCTATTTATTAACCCCCAAAGGCATCATAGAAAAGAGCGAAATTACCGCCCGTTTTCTGCAAAAAAAAATGCATGAATACGAACATCTGCGATCATTGATCGAATCTTTGCAGTCAGAAGTAAATCAAAAGTAAAACAAAACAACCAGTGAGATGAATCAATGTTGAAAGTAATGCCAGTGATTTTGTGTGGAGGTTCGGGCACCCGTCTGTGGCCTTTGTCACGCTCTGGTTTTCCTAAACAATTTTTGGTCTTATCTGGTACCACCAGTTTATTTCAGCAGGCAGTAGAGCGTATCAACTCTATTGCTAATCAAGATATTGCGCTTGACGAGACCTTGGTTGTCACCAATGAAGAGCATCGTTTTTTAGCTCTCGACCAATTGCGAGAGCTAAAAACAATCAAGGCGACTTTATTGCTCGAGCCCGTCGCTCGCAATACCGCTCCGGCATTGACTCTGGCAGCCTTGCGTGCGATAGAGCAGGGCGAAGATCCTATTTTGGTCGTGACACCTGCCGATCAAACCATCACTGATCAAGCAGCTTTCACAGTAGCCTTGCAACAAAGTGTACGTGCAGCTGCAGATGGCGCCATTATCATCTTAGGTATCACTCCAACTTTGCCAGAAACTGGCTATGGCTACATCAAACACCAAGGCGACGTAAAAACTTTTGGCGAATACAGCGTTGCCCAATTCGCAGAAAAACCAGACGCGACAACCGCACAACAATATGTAGATAGCGGCAACTACTGCTGGAATAGCGGTATGTTCGTCTTGCGCGCTAGTACATGGCTCAAAGCGCTCAATCAATTCCGCCCTGATATCGCCGAAGCGACACAGACATCCTGGCAAGACCGCAGTGCCGACGCGCAATTCATTCGCCCAACCAAGGCCGCGTTTGCAGAGATACCGAGCGAATCGATTGACTATGCCGTTATGGAGAAATGCCCAGGTTCAGATATCGCCATCAACATGGTGCCACTTGCCGCTGGTTGGAATGATCTCGGCGCCTGGGATGCTGTCTGGCAGGTCGGCGCACAAGATGCTAATGGTAACGTGATGAAGGGCGATGCTTTTCAAGCAGATACCACGAATAGTTTAATTTACGCATCCAGCCGCTTAGTCAGCGCGGTCGGTGTCGACAATTTGGTGATCGTAGAAACTGCAGACGCAGTATTGGTTGCTAATCGCAGTCAAAGCCAGCAAGTAAAAAAAATCGTGAACGCATTAGAAGCGCAGGGTCGCGAAGAACATACCTTGCATCGCAAAGTGTTCCGCCCGTGGGGATGGTACGACAGCATTGATGAGGCAGAACGATTTAAAGTAAAGCGTATTCAAGTAAAACCCGGTGCCAGTCTGAGCCTGCAAAAGCATCACCATCGTGCAGAACACTGGATCGTTGTCAAAGGCACTGCTGAAGTCACATGTGGCGAGAAAGTGATTTTGTTGACCGAGAATCAGTCTACGTATATTCCATTAGGCGAAGTTCATCGATTAAAAAACCCAGGTGCGATACCGCTAGAGATCATCGAAGTGCAGTCGGGTAGCTATTTGGGTGAGGATGATATTGTGCGATTTGAAGATAGTTATGGGCGTTAATTTGAAATCTAGTTTTTGTTGTTATGTTAAAAATTTATAACTCATGATTACAATAGAAAATTCACCTAATTTTTCCCACGATTATAAAGAATTGGCTTGGGAGGTCTTTTTTAGATCTAAGGGGCGCGGCATTTCTTTGCAGAGACATTTTCCTTGGCTCTATAAGGTGTCACCAGAAATACAATCTTTCGAAGCGCTAGAGTCAGGGTGTGTAATTGGTGGGTTGGCGTTGAAAGCAATGAATTGTTCTATCGAGGGCGCTAATTATAAAGTTGGTCTAATAGGGTTGGTCTGTGTTAATCCAGTAAGTCGAGGCCATGGTGTTGCAAAACAATTATTAACGAACGCAATTGAATATGCCAAGTTCAATGATTTTGATTATCTGACGTTGTGGACAAGTCAGCATAAGATTTATTCTGGTTTGGGTTTTGAAGTATTTGATAGATGGAATTATGGTTCTGTCGAGCGCTCATGGGCTGTTTCAGCACGAGCTACGAATCGGCACGATAAATATCCCGGGACAGAAGATATGAAAAAATCTCTTCCACCATTTGCGACTGCAAGATTCGAATTGAAAAATGATTTGGAATCAATCACTTTTGTCGGTGATGAAAATGGATTGATCGTTACTGATTACGAAGGGGAGCCTCGGCTTGTAGCAAAAGTACTCTTTAATCAATTTCCTGAAAAATGGCGATTGAATTTCGTGGAATCTGATCCTTTGGTTAATGAGTTAAGTAATTTGGGAATGAAGATTGATACAAAACCATCGAATTTACAAATGTGGCTGCCATTAAATCAGAGAGATCCTGGCGCGCAGGTTCCAAGTTCGATGTTAATTTCAGTTTTAGACAGAGTTTAAGAATATGACACCAATAGTTAAAGTATTTTTCCCGCCAAAAGAAGAACTGATGCCTGCTTTAGAAAAGGTGCTTTACAGTGGGCAGGTTGCTGAAGGTCAATACGTTTACGAATTTGAAGAAAAATTTGGTAAGCATTTTAATGTACCAAATGTATTGGGTATGAGTAGCGGTACGGCAGCCTTGCACGCAGCTCTTGTATTGGCAGGGGTAACATCTGGTGATGAGGTGATAAGCACCCCAATGACAGCCGAGCCAACTAATACATCAATTTTGTATTGTGGTGCAAAAGTCGTGTGGGCTGACGTTGATCCAATTTCAGGCAATATTGATCCTGAGTCGGTGCGTCAAAATATCACTCCTAGAACGAAAGCAATCGTAGCGGTGCATTATGCAGGCTATCCAGTCCGATTGGCTGAGCTGCGGGCTATCGCGGATGAGTTCGGTGTGGCACTGATTGAGGATTGTGCGCATGCGTTAGGTTCAACATACGATGGAAAAGGCATTGGTTCAATTGGTGATTTTGGTCTGTTTTCATTCCAGGCAATTAAGCATATGACGACAATCGACGGCGGGGTATTGTCCATCGCGGATGAGAAGCATATTACTGCGGCAAAAAAATTCCGTTGGTTTGGCATGTTAAAAGGTGTTCCACGCACTGAAGTCGACATTCAATCCATCGGCTATAAATACAACATGAGTAACGTCACTGGTGCTATTGGTCTTGTTCAATTGGATCATATTAATTCCATTTTGGATAAGCATAAGTCGAATGGTCATTATTACGATCAGCAATTCAGCTCAATTGCTGGAATAGACTTTGCTCGTTGTGATCCACACGCTGAGCCAAGTTATTGGTTGTATACATTACTTAGCGACCATTCAACGGACATAGAAAAAGCACTGAATGCAGCTGGCGTTGCAGCGTCCAAGTTGCACAAGCCTAATAATTTACACACAATATTTAGCGATTCAAAAAAACCATTGCCTGGCTTGGATGCGTTCTATAAGCGGCTATTGCACATCCCTTGTGGCTGGTGGGTAAGCGACGAAGAGCGCCAAAGAATCGTTGATATAATTAAGCGTGGTTAGGCTTTCGTCATGAGTTCATCAATTTCCTTATTTAGTACGTACCGTGATGCAAATATGGAGGCATTAGCGACAGATGTTTTACGTTCAGGGCAGATCGCGTCCGGCTCTTTCGTTAAGCAATTTGCAGAAGGATTTGGTAAGTTGATACGCAATCCTAACGTGGTTACCTTGAATGATATGTCAAGTGCAATTCAGATCGCATTGCATTTATCCGGCGTTACAAAGGATGATGAAGTATTAACGACAGCTTTCGCTTGCATGTCGACGAATGCTCCAATTGCAACTGCTGGAGGTAAGCCGGTTTGGGTTGATGTTGATTCTGAAACCGGGTTGATGGACCCTGACTCTTTGCGGAAAGCTATCACCGCAAGATCTAAGGCTGTTATTGTTTATCATGTGGCAGGCTATCCCGCGAAGATCAAAGAAATTGCAGAAATTTGCCGCGAATTTGGATTGAAGCTGATTGAGGATTGTGACAATGCTTTATTGGCCAGCGTTGGTGGCGAGCTAGTCGGTAGTTTTGGACATTTTGCGATTTATTCGTTTTATCCCAATCGACAAATAAACGCTATTGAAGGCGGTGCATTAGTTTGTCATGATGAGAAAGATGTTGAAAGAGCAGTTAGATTAAGACGATTTGGAATCGATTTAAATAAATTTCGTGATACAGATGGTGAAATCGACCCAGGCTGCGATATTCCGGAAATTGGTTGGTCCGCAATGCTCAATAATTTAAATTCGGCAATGGGATACGCCCAACTATCAACGGTTAGCGAGAGAATTTCGAAAACTAGAGAAAATGTATTGCTCTTAACTGAGAAATTAAAAAATATAGATGAATTAAAAATTGTCACCCCAAATGCTGACTGTATCCCTGCGTACTGGGTAATGCTGCTTCGTCTGAAAAATCGAGACAAAGTATTAAGAGAACTGAAGGCAAAAGGCATACACGTTTCAAAACTCCACCACAGAACAGATCTTTACTCTGGTTTCAAGACTGAAAGTGTTGATTTGCCATCGACAAAACAATTTACTGACGAAATTTTGGCGGTGCCATGCGGTTGGTGGTTATCAAATTCCCAAATTGAGGCAATTGCCTTTGAATTAAAATCAATTTTAATGTCTGTTGAATTAGGATGAGTCGATCGATTGGTAAATTAATCAAGGCAATTGATCTTCAAAGTATTGCTTCTTTGTACCTAGGAAAAATGTCAGGCGTATTAGTGGCATTTTTATTTTTGCCATGGTACAGCCGTCTACTTGGTCCGTCGCAGTTTGGCTTGGTTGCTATCGTCATATCTCTGCAGTCGCTATTGATGATGCTTGACTTGGGGATGTCGACAGTCGTTGGTCGGGAGGTTGCCGCAGGACAATTGCGTGTAAAGGAAATTATTCGACTTGTTTTGGTCGCTGAGAGGGCTTTAATTGGTTTTTATTTGATTTTACTCTTTGGACTTTGCGTATGGATTGCCGCTGGTGGTTTGGAAAACATTAAATTTTTTACTGCAATTGAATGTGTTGTGCTGTTTTGCTTACTTGTAATTCAGAATGTTTATTATTCTGCAATGTTGGCAAAATCGGAATATAAGAGTGCGACACGAATACAAGCAACATGGGTGATGATAAGAGCAGCATGTTCATTGTTGGTATTAAAGTATATTTCCCCGACGTTTGATTCATTTATTTTCGTTCAGCTTGTTGTAAGCACATTACATTGTATTGTATCGAGAAATGTTACATGTCGATTGTTAAGTGGTTGCGTGAAAACCAGTGAAATTGATAAAATTACAATATTTGATTGTTGGGCGCTAGTAAAAAAAGGGAGAAGTTTATTGATATCTGGTATTGCAGGAGCTTTTGCTATGCAATTGGACAAGCCAATTATTTCTTTTTTTATGGCTGCAAGAGATGTTTCACCTTATTTCTTGGCTGTCACACTAAGCTCAGCTCCAATTGGTATCCTGGCAACTCCGATCGTACAGTTCTTTCAACCTAAAATTATTAATGATATTGCTCAAAAAAATACATCTAGCTATAAAAAGAATTTAAAAAATTTTGCTTTTGCATTAGGTCTTTTTGGATTGGCACCTGCGTTTGTGCTTTACTTTTTTAATGCTCAAATTGTACACGTTTGGTTGTCAGCTTCAGATCTAAGTCCGATAGTAACGACTTATTCAAAAATTTTAGTAATTGGTTACATTATTTCTGCTATTGGATATATTCCTTTTGTTTTACTTATTGCATATGGCGAATATAGATTTCAAGCAAATGTATCTATATTTTCGACTGCTCTCGTTTTGTTATTAACAATATTTTACGCGCGTCAAAAAAATATTGAAATGGTTTGCTACGCGTATGTTTTATATTTTTCCCTAGTAACAGTTACCTTTTTCTTTAGAGTTAAAATTTGGAAAAGAGTCGTCTCTAGGTGAAATAAAACGCCTGAGTTTATTATTTTGATGGTATTTTAAAAATTTATTTATCTAGACGAAAGCTCTGTCAATAAGCGGCTGCATCAAAATTTTCTATGATGCAAATAGAAGTAGCAAGATAAAGTAAATAATCGATGTTTTCTTACTTAGATAGATCAATACGTTTCGATCGGGAAAATTTTTTTTGGATTTGAATTAAATTGCTCCTTGCAATGTTGCTTTAATTGATTTTTTTCCTCTTGATGGATCGCTATACCTATTGGAGGAATATGTTTAAACCAATTAGAAAATAAATCTGATTTGTTCACAACTATTTTCAGAAAAAGCTTTAGATCGATGTAATTTTTTGCAAATAATTTAATGTGGATAACATTTTCTTTTTATGCATGTTTTTACATGGTACAGGAGCAGTTTTCTAAATTTCTATTTTCTATTTTTATTTATTTAAAATTACAAATGCATTAAAGGGAATTAAATGTTCAATAATAAAACACTAATGATTACTGGCGGTACGGGTTCTTTTGGAAATACTGTACTGAATCGTTTTTTGAATACAGATGTCAAAGAAATTATTATTTTCAGCCGCGATGAAAAAAAACAAGAAGACATGCGTATTGCTCTTAATAACTCCAAAGTGAAGTTTTATATTGGCGATGTACGAAATTACGAAAGCATCCACCAGGCTATGGCTGGGGTCGACTATGTTTTCCATGCAGCTGCGCTGAAGCAAGTTCCATCTTGCGAGTTTTATCCAATGGAAGCCGTCAGAACTAATGTGCTTGGAACCGAAAATGTACTAAATGCGGCGATCGCCAATAACGTGCAGAGAGTCGTATCGCTGAGCACTGACAAGGCTGTCTATCCTATCAACGCGATGGGAATTTCAAAGGCGATGGCCGAAAAAGTTCTGGTAGCTAAATCAAGAACAGTGAAACGTGGCGGCACCGTATTATGTGCAACAAGGTATGGAAACGTTATGGCATCGAGAGGATCTGTCATTCCCCTTTTTGTTGAAAAAATTAAAGCTGGTTTGCCATTGACTGTGACAGATCCAAAAATGACTCGTTTTTTAATGTCTCTTGAAGAATCTGTTGACCTGGTTCTGCATGCATTTGAACATGGGCAGCAAGGAGATATTTTTGTGCAAAAGGCGCCAGCTTCAACTATTGAAGATTTGGCTCAGGCATTAAAAGAGCTCTTCAATAGTGAAGCGTTGGTTAAAGTCATTGGTACCCGTCATGGCGAAAAACTATATGAGTCACTTGTCTCTCGCGAAGAAATGGCAAAAGCGGAAGATATGGGTTGCTATTATCGTATTCCGGCGGACAACCGCGATCTGAATTACGACAAATTTATTTTGGATGGACAACCAGAAGCGAATGATATTGATGATTACACTTCTCATAACACAACGCGTTTAAGTGTGCAGGAGATAAAAATAATACTTAAAACACTCTCCTATATTGTCGAAGAATTGGAGAAATAACATGCCGATTTTGTCGGTCATTATTCCTACTCATAATCGTGCTCGGTATGCAATTCCATCGATTAAGAGCATTTTAGAAGCATCTGCCGAGATAGAAGTCGTTGTATGTGATTCAAGTGAGATTGATTTAATATCCCCGGAATTTGAGAGTAGTTCTGAACGTAATAGAATCCGTTTTGTTAAGACGAACTCTTCCTTTTCCGTTGTCGATAATTTTAACGCTGCTTTGGAGATAGCAACCGGAGAGTACTTTGTCTTTCTTGGGGATGATGATTTCGTTAGCTCAAAAATTGTGGACGTTGCTTTATGGGCAAAATCAAACTGTATCGATGCAGTTAAATTCACTTTTCCTGCTTTGTATTATTGGAACGATTTTTCAAGCAATACAAGGTGGCGTGCAGAAGGGAGCACTTTATCTATTTCAAATTATGCAGGTGTTGCCAATAAATATAATCCAATAGATGCGCTGGAAAATGCTATGGAAAATTTTGGGAGCGGTGTATTAGATATGCCTCGAGCTTACGCTGGCATGATCTCCCGTTCACTCTCAGATAGCATACGTAAAAAATATGGAAATTTATTTGGTGGAGTTAGTCCTGATATATATAGTGCGGCATTGATTTCTGTTGAAGCGAAGAAGTGTGCTCGACTAGATTATCCAATTGTTATACCGGGAGCTTCTGGAGCGAGTACATCCGGTTTGAGTGCAAAAGGTAAGCACGTGGGTGGACTGCGAGATAACCCCCATATTGGTGCGTTTAAAAATTTGATTTGGGATCTTCGAATACCTGAGTTTTACAGTGTTTATACCGTTTGGTCCTATTCATTGTTGAAGGCTGTTGAGTTGATGCCGTCGTACTCAGAAAAATTAAATTTCTCTAGGTTATATATTAAATGCTTTCTGTATGAGCGAAGCTACACGAAATTTACTTTGCAGTCATTTTCAACCTATAGAAAGCGTATTGGATTGTGGTCCTTTTCGAATCGTATGCTTGGCGCCTTGGCCTCAGAAGTAAAAGCTGTGTTTTTTAAATTATTAAGTCGCTCTAAATTTATAAGAAACGAAGAAAGTACAATTGTAATTTGTGATCTGCCGAACGCTTTTATCGCCCATCAAGCTTTGGAAAAGTATTTACGAAGTGAAGCCAAAAGTCTTAAATTAGATCCAATATGAATATTGGTTGCAGCTATTGTTTGAAATCGAGATCTATTTTCAAATCAACCTAATTCGATATAAACATACTCATTGCTTGAGTTTAATTAACGCCTATATTAATGAAAACTGACCACGATCAATTTGGAATATCTGTCGTAATACCGACGTTTAATCGTAAAGAGCAGTTAATACGTGCGGTTGAGTCAGTTAAAACAAATCGACCAAATTGTGTAGAAATTATTGTTGTAGACGATGGTTCGGACACTTACCCGAAAGCATTTTTGCCAGAAATGAATGCTTCAGGAGTTAGTGTACGCGTTTATGGCTATAAAAAAAATGGTGGAGCGCAAAAGGCAAGAAATTTAGGTATTAGGCGTTCAAAATACCGATATATTGCTTTTTTAGATTCGGACGACGCTTTTTTTGAAAAAAAAATCGATACAGTGTTAGACAGTCTCTCCGAAAATCCAGTGGATATCTTATTTCATGCTGTTAAAGGAATGGAGAAATATGCTCAATTGGTTGATATTTGGCTGAAATTTTTTAGCTGGATCATACCGTTACATTGGCTAATAACGGTATTCAACCCAGTCGTAACGCCTTCACTCGTTGTTAGACGTAAGCAAAAGCTAGGCCTGCCTCTCAGATTTTGCGAAGATTGGTCATATTTACTTCACTATATTGAACCAAATATGACCATGAAATATTTGCCCGAAAATTTAAGCGAAGTTTTTCGTGCAGTTGGTTCGAAAGGGGGGATTTCGTCTGCGATCTGGAACATGCGAAAGGGAGAGTTTTACGCTCGTTCTGTTTTGTTGAAAAAAAATACTTTCTCCAATGTTATTCGCTTTCTTTTTGGAAGTATTTTTGGGGGGGCAAGAATATTGAACGATATAGTTCGTTTACGTTACTTGAAATAGAAATCAAATCTCTTTTTATTTTTTTACGATCTCCCACTTGCCGTAACTTTAAACTTAATTGAGTTGTTATTAGTAAATGAAAAATATAAAAAAAATAGCTTTTATTGGAACGGTTGGCATACCAAATAGATATGGGGGCTTTGAATCATTTCTTGAACATTGCGCACCAATAATAGCGAAGTCTGTCGATGAAGTGATAGTTACGTGCGATGCGTCTGCATACGAAAACCAAGCTGAAATTTATAATGGCGTTAGTCGAATGTTTATTCCTTTGAAGGCAAATGGAATATCTTCAATTTTTCATGATCTTTATGCCTTCATTAAAGTATTGCCACTTGTAAGTCACATTGTTGTCCTAGGAGTTTCGGGCGGCATTTGGTTTCCCTTGTTCAGATTGCTCTGCTGGATTATGAAAGTACATCTTAGTGTAAATATTGATGGTGTGGAGTGGAGGCGTTCAAAGTTTTCGTGGGGTAAGAGAAAAATTTTGAAACTATTCGATTTTTTAGCCCAAAAATGTTCAAATAAAATTGTCTATGACAACGAAGCACTTCTGCCTTTTGTTTTGAATAGCTGTAAAAGTAAGGCAGTATTAATCTCCTATTCAGGTGATCACGTACTTCGCTTGATGCCAAAGCCGCCTGTTATTCCAAAAAGTGCGCTTACAATTTGCAGAATTGAGCCTGAAAATCAGATCGAAATGTTGATTGACGGAATGCTTGCGTCCCATCTATTGAGCTATACATTTGTGGGTAATTGGAATAATTCGTTATACGGGCGTTTGATAAAAGAGAAATATACGAATGAAAAACGGATAGTTTTTTCCGACCCAATTTATGATGCTGCAAAGTTAGCAGAATTAAGAGAAACACATGAGTTTTACCTTCATGGCCATAGTGTTGGAGGTACAAATCCATCTCTCGTAGAAATGTTATTTTACGATAATAAAATTCTCTGTTTTGATTGCTTATTTAATAAAGCAACTGCTGGTCTAGGAGCTAGATATTTTAAAAATGCTAACGAGCTATCTGTATTAATAAATGCAACTATAGATTTAACTACTGAGCACCGAAGTGATGATTTTGAGAATTACACTTCACATAAAATCTCAAGATATTATCTTCAAATGCTTGGAATTTTGAATTAGGGATAGCTCTTTGTCACTATTTAATTCAAAAATATGTGTTTTTAAGTTAATTTCGGTATCACTTATTTTCACAAAATCAAAGGGTACAAAATTGAACTTTCTATTAATTCAAATCGTTGAAGATTTCAGTGAACATTGCTTTCGCAAGGAACTTAATAGGCAAACATGAAGCCAAAATCTAAAACTCTAGAATGGTTAGTTTTCTTAATTTTAGCCAGTCTATTTTGTACGCTTCTGGCTTTCCGTCCGATACCTAGCATTGATCATCCTAGTGACACTGGTCGCTATGTTCACTATTTACATCAGTATTGCAATGGATATATTGATCAGCAAAATGAAGATAAAGAAGCTTCATTTAGTTTGTTTTATTCATTTTCGATTGCGGCTTGTGGTACGCAATCTGATTCGTTATTTCTTTTTCAGGTTGCAATGTTATTACCGCTCTTCTTTCTTGTGTTCTCTAAGTGGAGAAATGGTACGTTTGTTTGGGCTTGCTCAATTATGTTCAGCATGTTTGGCTTGGAACTAATGACAAATGCGATGAGACAGTGCTTCGGGACTTTTTTATTTTTTGGTGCCATCGCAAACTTGAAGAGCAACAAATTTTTTGCTTTTGCTTTTGGTGTTTTAGCTGTGATTGCACATAACTCTACATTGACGTATAGCCCATTGCTTATTTGGTTCCTAGATTTCCATGTTTCTAAACAAACAGTGAAGAAATTTGTATTTTTACTTATCTTAGGCGTTGGTTTTTTCTGTAATCTTTTTTATACAGAAATAATGGGCCTGATTGATGTAATTTCGGAGACAAACAAGTTTTACACCACTGTATACGTTAGCGAATTATCGTGGTCGTTTATCCTTTATATCGTCCTACCGTTGTATTGGATTTATGCAGTTCGATATTTTCGAGATAAAGAATACATCACAACAGAAGAGAAAAAAGCCATTATTTTTTCGTCTTTATTGTTGATCTTGTGCCATTTATTTTTTCCGGCAATTACATATAGATATGCAATTTTTGCCGTGGTACTACAATTATTTCTAGTTACAAGGGCTGAAAAGCAGGGCGTAATTTCAGCATGCTATGTTTTGATTCCTTTAGTAGGTCATTTATTTTTGATGTTTTTTATTTCTAACTATTATCAGGTCCTTATTTACGGATAATAAAAACGCCCGCAATGTGATTTATAAAAATGTACAAACAGACTTTCAATACTAGTAGTCCGAAGAAATCTGTTTCTTTTAGAATTTTTATAAATAAAATTTTTAAATAGTTAATGTTTAAATTTTTTATTTCAATATATACATTAATTTACAAGAAAGTTATAAATGCAATATAGAAAGGAAGTTGATGGTCTGCGCGCAATTGCAATATTGCCTGTTATATTGTTTCATGCCGGATCAAAAATTTTTAGCGGTGGGTTTGTTGGCGTAGATATTTTTTTTGTTATTAGTGGATATTTGATTACAAATATTATTCTTGCAGAAAAAGTCGAAGGTAAATTTTCTCTTTTAAGATTTTACGAGCGTCGTGCGAGGCGAATTATTCCAACCCTCTTTTGCGTATTATTTGTAACGCTCCCTTTTGCTTGGTTTTGGATGTTGCCGGATCAATTGAAGGAATTTTCAGAGAGCCTTATAGCTGTTTCCGCATTTTCATCGAACATATTATTTTGGAAACAGTCTGGATATTTTGATGCCAGTTCAGAACTAAAACCACTATTGCATACTTGGAGTCTTGCAGTAGAGGAGCAATACTATGTTTTATTTCCTTTATTGTTGTCAATTTTTTTAAAACTAAGCAACTCCCTTACTGCCCTACGTGCGTTCTTCGTACTCCTTTTTATTTCTAGTTTTTATTTTTCTCAAGCAATTTTAGTTACGCATGCTTCAGAAGCGTTCTATCTTTTGCCAAGTCGGGCGTGGGAGTTGTTGTTAGGTGCGTTGATCCCATTGGTATTTTCCGATAGTTGCAAGAAGAACATAACTTTAGTTAAAGCTGAATTTTTAGCTGCCTTTGGTTTGACTTGTATTTTGACGTCTATTTTCTTTTATGATGGTAAAACTCCATTTCCAGGTTTTTATGCCCTGTTGCCGACAATGGGTGCTTTTTTAATCCTTATGTATGCCGATGCCCGCACTTATGTTGGCAAACTTTTGTCACATAAATTGATAAGTGGTATCGGCTTAATTAGCTATAGCGCATATTTATGGCATCAACCAATATTGGCTTTTTATAAAATAAAGACGTCTCAAATTGAGTTGTCAAATAGTATTCAAGTTTTGTATTTTGTGATTGTGATATTGCTATCTATTTTTAGTTATATATACATTGAAACCCCATTTCGTTCAAAAGAAAGAGTGTCTCGATCTAAGCTTTTTATTTTGGTAATTTCAGGTTCTGTGCTTTTTGTGGTTTTAGGGATATTGGGTTTTGTTAATAACGGGTTTTACTCATTTAAGACATCTAAAATTGCAGTTGAAAAGAAGCCACTAGTGATAAAAGTTGATGAAGAGCGGCGAGCGAGACTTGAGGCGTTTTCCAAACAACAAAATTATTTAATGCAAGGAGCATTCCAGTTATCGAATGGTAAGCAGAAAGTTGTTGTATTTGGTGATTCAATGGGAGCAGATCTTTCCCTTTCGTTTGCTGAGAATTCGCAGTTGTTTCCCCAATTTGATTTCCGTTATTTAAGTGTTACCAATGAATGCTTAGATAGTTTATACAGTTCAATGAATAGTAGTTGTAGTGATAACTTAAGAAATGTTTTGTCAAGTAAGGTTTTGTCGCAAAGTAACTTTGTGATTGTTACGTTTCTTTGGAAAGATGATGCCGACTTCGGTGCAATCGAGAAGATGTTATTAAATATTAAGAAAATTAATAAAAATATATTAATTTTAGGGAGTGGAAGTTTTTTGGATGTATCATCTATTGCATTTAAAATCGCGGCCGATAGTTCCTCATATACACAAGATGACATAGATAAAATTGTAGCCCAGAGTCGTCGAGGAAAATTTGATGCTGGAAATGCAAAGATGGTGAAAATTGCAAAGAAGCTTGATATACCGTATAGAGATCGACATGATCTTTATTGTGATTCGCAGCAGAAAAAATGTCGTATTCTTAATGTAGATGGTGGAACTATTCTTTGGGATAATGCACATTTAACTACTAAAGGCAGATCGATCACCGCAATGAAAATTGCTGAGCTAGGATGGCTCCAGTAATAATGGCACTATTATTTGCAACCATACTCTTTTCGTTGTTGATTATTTGTATTATTCCTTAATGCTAGTGGCATTTTAATTTATGTCATTTTTCAGTAAAAAATAGCAAGCATACTATGGCGTAAGTTTTGTGCAAGTCCAAACTCTATTTTTTGGACTTGCACATATATTAATGATATTGGGCTTTGCGCAATTATTGGCACGAGTTAAGTTTTTGCAGTTTTTTTGCAAAAATAATAAGCTAATACTGACTGAATTTTTGAAAGTTTTTATGATTAACGTATTGTCCGCCGCCCTATTTGTTTCGTGGCTAGCGTCTTTTGGACTCATTCTATTTAAGCATGCCCATCAACATTTAACTACTGATCACGTTGGGTCTGGCCCCCAAAAAATGCATCATGGTGCGACGCCCCGTATTGGCGGAGTGCCGATTTTTGCGGGTCTTCTGGTCGGCATGGCAATTTTGTATTTTGGTGAGTGGCACATTAACAGCCTGCCTTTCATAGGTGCCATTTTGCCAGTTTGGATTGCTGGTATTACCGAGGATTTGACTAAAAAGGTGAGTCCATTTAAGCGCTTAATCGCTGCTTTTGTTTCTGCTTTAATTGGTATGTGGTTACTCGATGCGAAGTTGGTGCGCTTGGGCTTGCCATTGCTTGATCATTTATTGGCTAGTTATATCGTCTTTAATGCACTGTTGGTGATGCTGGGCGTGGGTGGTATTACACATGCAATGAATATCATTGATGGCTTTAACGGCCTTGCTGGTGGTGTCGCCGTGATGATTTTGTCTGCTCTTGCCTACGTTAGTTACCAGGTTAATGACATATTCTTGTTAGGGCAGTGCATTGCTTTGCTCGGCGCGACAATAGGTTTTCTGTTTTGGAACTACCCTAAAGGGACGATCTTTGCTGGTGATGGTGGCGCTTACCTCTGGGGTTTTATGGTTGCAGAAATCTGCGTAATGCTGGTCTATCGCAACCCAAGCGTGTCGCCATTGTTTCCACTGTTATTGGTTATTTATCCTGTATGGGAAACCATCTTTTCTATCTATCGCCGTAAGGTTATTCGCGGCTTGCCTGCTGGTTTGCCAGACGCAATTCATCTGCACTCTTTGGTGTATAAGCGCATGGTGCGTCACATGATAGGTTCCAAAGAAGCGGAACACATGATTAAACGTAATTCCTTGACCGCACCTTATTTGTGGGGTTTGGCAGCGTTTTCAATTATTCCCGCTGCCTTGTGTTGGTCAAACACGCCGATGATTTTGTTTTTTATGTGCGTGTTTATTTTGTGCTATTGCACATTTTATGCAATGATTGTGCGTTTCAAAATCAAGCGTTGGATGACTGTTGGTAATAGTAAGGATTGTTCTGTTGATAAAGAACATGTTGCTTCTGAAGTCTGATTTGTTAACGAAATGAGTATTTTATTGGCACTGACATGCTTCGGTGCCTTTGTTTTGTTATATTTGTCCAGCCGTTGATTTTATCTATATTAATCTTTATAAAAAGTACTTACCTATGCATCGAACAATGAAGAGTACGCTTCCTATTTTCGCTATCTTTGCTGCGACCAGTGTTTTTGCTCAACAAGTTGATTCGACTAATGCTGCAGGATTTGCAAATTCTTCAGGGTTGGCCAGATCGTTTATCACTAACCAAAACCAAAACCAAAACCAAAACCAAAACCAAAACCAAAACCAAAATAACAATGGCGTTGATGGTGCAAATGGTATGGCGTTTGGTAATAAAAATTACGTCAGTCCAAAGCCTGAAACAAGTGAATTTCAAAGCTTTATTCAGTACGCAACTGGCAAAAAGCTAACGCGGTTTGGGTCTGACTTCTTCTCCAATACCCCATCTAGTTTTGCGCCTCTGCAAAATACGCCTTTACCATCTGATTATGTTCTTGGTGCTGGTGATGAGGTGTTGATCCGTGCCTGGGGTAGTGTTGATATTGATTACAAAGCGACGGTTGATCGCAATGGGATTATTAATATTCCTACCATTGGCACCGTTACGCTTGCGGGTGTAAAGGCCGGTGAGGCTGATGCGGTCATTAAATCTTCTATTGGCAAATTGTATCGCGACGTCGCAGTGAGCGTAACCTTTGGTCGCTTGCGTGCAATTACCGTATATGTTGTTGGTCAGGCGCAAAAGCCAGGTTCTTATACTGTTTCCGGTTTCTCAACGTTAGTAACGGCTTTGTTGGCCAGTGGTGGGCCAAATACCGTTGGCTCTATGCGTAACGTCCAAGTTAAACGTGATGGTAAAGTCGTTGGTAGCCTGGATATGTATGCCTTTATCGCCAAAGGTGATAAGAGCCATGACGTAAAACTGCTTGATGGCGATACAATTTATATTCCACCAGCAAATGCACATATTGCTTTGGTCGGTAAAGTGAATACACCAGCGATTTATGAACTCAAATCACCGAATGAATCGCTAGGCAGTATTCTGGATATTGCAGGTGGTTTGCCAGTGGTAGCTGACCCACGTCGTGCGTTTTTAGAACGCATTGATTCAAGCAAATCACAACCACGTAGTGTTGAAGAATTTGTTTTGAATAAAGCTGGGTTAAATAAGACTTTAAAAGATGGTGACATGTTGACGGTGTCGTCGATTACACCAGATTTTTCTAATGCAGTCACTTTGCGTGGAAATGTCAGTCAACAGCTCAGAGTCCCGTTTACGGCGGGTATGCATGTGCGCGATTTGATACCTAACCGTGCGATGTTGGTGACAAGGTCATCGATTGCTCGTAAAAATTTAGAGGGTGTCGACAGTACCGACGCAGAACAAAGTAAAAATCAAAATGCCACTTCAATTGCGGCAAAGATTGGTAATTCTGCCGATGAAGTCAATTGGGAATATGCAGCGATCGAACGCATAAACCGTGAAACGCAAGTCGTAAGCCTGGTTGCATTTAATCTTGGCAAAGCCATGGATGATGAGAATAGTCCGGAAAACATTGCCTTGCACCCTGGGGATACTGTAACAATTTTCTCGCAAGGTGATATTCAAGTACCTCTAGCCAAGCGTAAAGTATTTGTGCGTGTTGAAGGAGAGGTGAATGTACCAGGTGTGTACCAAATGTCGCCTGGCGAAACCTTGTCTTCTTTGATTGCTAAAGCAGGTGGGACCACCTCAAATGCTTACCTCTTTGGTACAGAGTTTTATCGTGAACAAGTTCGTAAAGAGCAGCAAGCTAACTTAGAAAAAGCAATTCGCCGTATTGAGTCGCAAATGCGTACGGAGAACACTAAAGTTGCAGTAAATGACACTGCTGTGGATGGTCAGGCAGTTATGGCAAAGCTGAAAGCTACACAAGATGCGAGCGCGCAAGCCATTGCCAAAATGCATGAACTCAAAGCGACCGGGCGTATATCTTTTGGCTTGGGAGCGAACGATGAGAGCTTCGATAAGTTACCACCTTTGAAACTTGAAAATGGCGATCAATTGGTGATTCCTAGTCGTCCTGATTTTGTTCATGTGTTTGGTGCTGTCAATCAAGAATCATCCATGATTTGGCGCAGAGGCGGCACGGTGGAGAAATATCTTGAGGACGCTGGCCCGACAGCAGAGGCAGATATGGATAATATTTTTGTATTGCGTGCAAATGGCACGGTATTGTCTTCAACTGGTCGTGGCTGGTTTTCTAGTGTGAAATCTTCAGACTTAATGCCTGGCGATAGCATTGTAGTACCTGAACGTTTGAATAAAGAATCTGCTTATAAAACCTTCACTAACGGCTTGAAAGATTGGGCGCAAATTCTTTCTGGATTTGGTATTAGTGCAGCAGCAATTAAGAGTTTGAGACAATAAGCATGACAGCAATTAATCAAGAGCAGCCAGCTCAAATTCATGAAGATGAAGATGGCATCAGTATGATGGACATTTTTTTGACTCTGGCAAAGCATAAGAAAAAGATTCTTTTCTATCCGGTCGCGTTTGGCATTGTCGGTTTGGCGATTAGTTTGGCAATGCCAAACGTGTATAAGGCAAATACTAAGATTTTGCCTCCGCAGCAAAGCCAGTCAACTGCCTCTGCAATGTTAAGTCAGTTAGGTGGCTTGGCTGGTGGTGCCGGTGCTGCATTGGGGATCAAGAATCCGAGTGATCTTTACATTGCTTTATTAAAAAGCCGTGCATTAACGGATAAGTTAATTCAACGTTTTGATCTTCAAAAAAGATATGAAGCAAAATTCTTAGATGCTACTCGTTTGCGGTTGGATGCGAACTCGACTATTGCCTCGGGTAAGGATGGCCTGATTACCATTGAGTTTGATGATAAAGATCCCAAAATTGCAGCGACAATCGCCAACGCTTACGTTGAAGAGTTGACTCTCTTGACAAGCCGATTTGCTTTGACTGAGGCGTCTCAGCGTCGCGTGTTCTATGAAAAGCAATTGGAGCTGACCAAAGATAAAATGATCGCTGCAGAGACAGCCTTGTCGTCTGGTATTGACAGTAAGGGGATGTTGAGCGTTGATGCACAAAGTAAAGCAGTGCTGGAAACGGTAGCGCATTTGCGGGCGAATATTTCTGCTAAACAAATTCAGCTCAAGGCAATGCAAGCTTTTGTGACGCCTAGTAATAACGAGTATAAGCGTGCTAATCAAGAATTACTTGGTATGCAAAATGAATTGGCGAAGCTTGAAAACGGATCTGGATCTAATACATCAGCAAAATCTGAGTCGGTAACACCGTCAAATGAAGTAGCTTCTAACGATGGCAAACCATTGACCTCTAGTGCCAACAACGTCCAGTTATTACGCGACGTTAAGTACTACCAAATGCTTTATGAGATGTTATCGAAGCAGTACGAGGTTGCGCGACTGGATGAAGCGAAGGATATTCCTTTAATTCAAGTATT
This sequence comes from Undibacterium sp. SXout11W, assembly GCA_049339905.1. Taxonomy (GTDB): domain Bacteria; phylum Pseudomonadota; class Gammaproteobacteria; order Burkholderiales; family Burkholderiaceae_D; genus Undibacterium. The sequence continues at coordinate 517 of JBMPPG010000024.1, read as the reverse complement.
GGATAAAGCGATAGAGCCAGAACATAAGTTTAAACCTCAGCGTGCTTTGATCACGATAGCTGCTGCATTTTTCGGATTTATCCTTGCGCTAGTTGCTGCTTTTGCGTCTGAAGCAATGAATCAAGCCAAGACTCCAGAGCAAGCCGAGAAGTGGCGTCAGTTGAAGGCTTATTTGCGGTTTTCTTAAACGAGAGCATTGAGTTGATAGAACACTTTTAAGATCTATTTAGGTAGCCTGTTATTGCAATAGCAGGCTTTTTCATATTTAAAGACGGATCTTTGGTACAGATAGCTGCTTAGCATATGCGTTTAAGCACGTCTTTTTAAAAATATTTTATTGGGGTTTATTGAATGATATTTGTCACAGGCGGCGCTGGTTTTATCGGCGCTAATTTTGTCTTGAGCTGGCTGGCACAGTCCGATGAGTCGGTACTGAATTACGATAAATTGACTTATGCAGGTAACTTAAACAACCTGACCAGTCTGCGCAATGACGCACGCCACCTGTTTGTGCAAG
>JBMPPG010000023.1:0-44734 GCA_049339905.1 Undibacterium sp. SXout11W | reverse complement strand
AAGCATCGGATGGAGCGATTGCGTAGGTCAAATATAGCTTGAGCATCTGCAGCCAACGCTTTACGGATATTCATTTAGGTAAAATTAAATACAATGGGAATCAGTTATTAAGGTCCGCTGTTGGCCGATTGCTGCTCAAAAACCTACGGGTGCTTACTCTATCCCTCATTGTAAAAAAAGAAGATGCGAGAGCTGCCTTCTTTTAATCGAACACCATCAACGACTCTTTCGCCGTTCGAAGGAAGAAACTCTTTGATTCCTCCCCTGCCGTCCACCATACCACCATTGCCATATACGGCTTCTTGTAAGAGTGATACAGCAAAATCATACATTGCTCGTCGAGTGGAAAAATCCAAGTAAATGTCCTTATTATCGACATTTACCGATCCAGAAAGAAAATGATGCGTTCCATTCACTACCTCAAATGAGCCAATTTCCTCACCATTCGGAGTGACCGTTATCGTATTGGGTAGATGATGCTTGGTATTCATATCTGATGATTCCGTTTTATGTATGAATGGCGGCTTCTGGCCGATAGCGGCCTTTCAGAATTTGAACTCATCTGACAGTTCATGTCCGGTGAAGTTTGAACTAGTACATTTAAACTGATCATTGATGCACTTGTCGCTTTAAATGTTTAAACGTCTTTGTGCTTAATCACATGATTTAAATTTCTTTTGTTTGCATTCAATTGCTAACTTGTCAGCTTGAGCAACAGCTTGCGGTGGCAATTGAGAAGAAAGCTGATCGCGTCTTTGGATTGCTTGTGCGTCACCGGACATAGATGCCAATTTGAACCACATCAATGCCTTTGTATCGTCTTTTGCCAGACCTTTACCAATCCGGTATAACACACCCAAATTCGTCTGAGCAGTCGAAAAGCCCTGTTCTGCTGATAATTTAATTAGCTTACCTGCTTCGGTAAAATCTTGGGTAACACCTTGGGCATTAATATACATCATGCCCAAATCGGACTGCGCAGGTGCATATCCCTGTAATACTGATCGTTGATACCATTTGACAGCTTCTGAATAATCCTGCTTGACGCCAAGTCCGTTGCGGTACATAAAGCCAACCTGAAATTGCGCGGTTCCAAGTCCCTGATCTGCCGCCATCTTATGCCATTTCATTGCTTCGGAGTAGTCTTGGGGTGTGCCCAGACCTCGTTCATACATCAGTCCCAGATTGTCTTGCGCTTCGGGCATTCCTTGTGTCGCCGCCAGTCGATATAACTTCAAGGCTTCTGCATAATTTTGTTTGACACCCATACCATTTTCATTCATCAGTCCGAGATTGTATTCTGCGTTTGCGTCCCCTTGATTCGATGACAGGGTGTACCAGCGAAAAGCCTCCGTATAGTCCTGCTTAACGCCTAAGCCACGTGCGTACATCATGCCCAAGTACGCTTGGGCATTCGCATCTCCCTTGTTGGCAATGGGCTGAATGATTTTTAATGCGCCAGAGTAGTCGCCTTTTTTGATCAATGCCATCGCATCTTCGTTTGAATCAGCAAAGCTCAGCTGAGAGATAGACAATGCCAGTAAGAGGGATATGTGAAGTAATATTTTCATTTTTTGTTTCACTTTCAGTGTTGGCTTCCATGGAAGCAAATTGTGAGAGTGTTCGTGGTTGGATAACAAGAATGCCATGGAGATCAGGTAATAGACCAACCAATGCAATTGTGCGAGAGAAATATTACCTGAGGGGCAATTGTCATGTACATTAAATTGACGTGGAAGACAGAAAACAGTTGTTTTAAAGCATGATATGGTGGATTGTAAGATAGAATTTCTTATAGGCTCTTATAGGCTCTTATAGGCTCAACACACGGTATAAAACTACTTCAACAAAATACGAGCAATTACTATCCCTTTTTGCTAAGTAATTTAACTTTTTTTGCCAAAAATTATTTTTCCGGTTTTTTGCATTTGACAATCAATTAACTTGAAGTTGGAATAAATCATGATGCTATTCTCCAGGCACCACCGTTCGAATTTGTTGCTATCTGGTTTGCTGCTATTTCTACTCGTGATTTTTCAACCCGAATCCCGAAGTGCAGAATCGGATAGTTCAGTGGCGGAACTCCATATTGGTCCACAAACTATTCGTTTCGTCTCGCCGCCTGGTTTTGTTGATGTGTCGCGCCGTAACGCCAAATTATGGGCACATGGGAAGATAATGGATAATGCAGATATCCTCACGTTGGCACATTTGGTCACTGAAAAGGATTTGGAAACCTACGACAAAACGCAGGTTGAGATGTTTGAATCATGGCTCTTGGTACTGACACCCCTGAGTCATTTGGATCGCGTTGCGACGCAAGCACAATTTGATAACTTAAGAATCAAGCTCGTAGCGATGCAAGTCAATCTAAAACAAAGCGTGGAGCCACAACTTTCAGCTGAGACCAATCGGATATCTAAAGCTTTATCAAAGATTGAGAGTAAGCAAGTGGGGTTTGGTATTGGGCAGGTTGTGCCAATTTCGGTTGATCGTAATGATACTCAGGGACTGATTTATTCAACAAAGGTACAAGTTAATTTTTCTACCGAAACGTCCAATACCGCGCAGTATAACGTGTCTACCTCAGCATATTGTTTTATCAAAGGAAAGCTGGTTATTTTGGGGGCGTTCCGTAGCTATTATTCGGATAAGGATATTAAAGACAATCAGGAGTTAATGATGGCGTGGGTAAAATCTCTGTTGTCAGCAAACGGTGGCTGATAATCTTGACTCATGCGATTATGATGGCTCATTGCTGACTCGTCTGAAGATGAGCGTAGGTTTTTCTGATTTGCTTCCGACTCGAATCCTTTCAATCATCGATGTATTTCCAGGTATCCGCGCCATCAAAATAGCGTATGTTCACCGCCGCTTGTAGTGGCAAGGAAAAGTTATTCAAATTCACTCCATGCCGGGCACCTGGTTCACCGTTGATCGGTTCCCAGTGGGTTACGCAGCCACAGGTTTTGCAGCGAATTGTTCTGAGTGTCTTATCGCCCCAAATGTATTCAGTCGTATGTTCCGGATGTCCGGATATAACTACTGCGCCAAATGGATAGTACGCCCACAAACCGCCTAGTCGCCGGCATAGTGAGCAGTTGCATTTAATGGCAGTCTCTGGCATTGACGGCAAGGTCAGATTAACAGCACCGCAATGACAAGAGCCATGTAGCAATGATGTGGTGATGGATTCGGTTGTCATGCGGCCTCTTCTCGTTACCAGGCGTGAATTTATGTATTTATTTAATCTGCTATTTTACTTGTTGATGCAATAATAAGATTTTTTGGCAGACTAAACAATCTTCCGATGAAATTGCAAATGCTTACATTGTCAGAGCAACCATATTGTACTATTCATGTGTTTGGCCTCTGCTTGAGTAACGAATGAGTACGGAATTTGATGTGTATGTTATGTATCTTGCAGATATCAATTGAGCACTGTCCCAGACGATAGTTTACTTTTTGTTGGTAAGGTTATGTCGTATAAACTGAAGCAACTTTTAATTGTATTAATTCTTCAATCTTTTGGGTTGAGTGAGATTCAAGCTGCCTCTGCCGATTTGCCGATGACGATACTGTTTAGTGAGGAATTGAACGAAAAAGGTGAGCAAGTCCCTATTCCAGTCGATACCCAAAAAGTGTTCACTTATATTAAAAAAAATATGGGTAATAACGTTGTTTTCAAGCAGTATCCATGGGCCAGAGCATTAAAAATGGCGGAAGACGGTGCGGGCGTCATTTGGGGGATATCTAAAAATGAAGAACGATTAAAGAAATTCAGGTTTTCTTTGCCGGTATTTTCAGACCGTGTTTTACTTGTTACTAAGTGTAAGGATAAAGCAAATTATTCCTCTATCAACAATCTTAAAGGTAAGGTAATAGGTTTAGTCAGAGGAACTATTTATGGGAATGAATTAGATCGCATGCGGAATGACTTTTACTATGCCGATTTTGATAATAACCGTATCGAATCAAGGTTGCAAAAGCTCATGTATGGACGAGTTGACGCGCTCTTTTTTTATAGCGGAAGGTTAAGTAATACAGAACTTGAAAATAACTTAAATAGTGTTTTAATTAAACAAGCACCTGATCAGGTGAGTACCGCAGAAAAATTAGTTTGTGTGAACGACAAAGATCTTGCAACCTTGAATGTTTATTTCGCGACGAAGTTAGATGCAGATAATTCTGTCATTGATAGAATTAACGAAGTGATTTTAAAAATGAAAAATGAGCCGTGGTTCGTGGCCAGAAAATTAAATAAATAATTAAATAAGACTTTTCAGCTTTACTCTTCAACCAATGTGCAATGCCCGCTGTTCTAGCATAGGAATGATGGTCAGGCGAAATGCAATAAAAGCCATCACCAAAGTTAAACCCATATGTATCAATGCCGCACGGATGTCCGGCAAGAGCTCATCCGTGATGTTATGTGAGAGCAGATCGAGATCGGGTCCCAGATATTCAATCGCCTTTTTTCCGTAAACAGGCAATTTACCCAGTTCGTTCTCTATCTCATCACTGATGGTTTTCTTGACGATTAAGAAAAGGCTGCGAACTTTGAACCACTCTAGCAGCTTTGGCCATGCGTTCAGGACGACCGATGCAGAGTAGATTGCGACGAAGGAGTAAGCAATATAAAACGGTATGGCCGATTGGAATAAATACACAAGTAGTATCGAAGTAAGTAGCAGCGCATTTTGCCAAAGAATGGCATTAATGACTGAGTGATGGGTCTCAAACAGAAACTTATAGGCACCTAATCTGGCTTGACACCGAATATATTCACCAATGAAGGATTCGGGGATTTTTTGCGCTGCATCGAACATACTACCGATGATCTTGGGTTTGACGATGGAGATCGCCGATTGACCTAAATTCACAATTTTATTTTTCAAATTTTTTGTATTCATTTCACCCTTTAAGATCAGCTCAAAGTTTACGTTATAAGTACTGCGTGAAGCAAACTTCGATACTTCCTAATTCTGCAAATTGCAGCACGATGTTTTTGTCTAGCGGAACGGCAGGGCTACCCGCGTAAGAGCCAGTGATAATTGCTTGTCCGGCTCGTAATCCTGTTCCTTGCTGACGCAGATATTCAGCTAACCAGCATAAGGGCATCATGGGGCTGGAAGCTGCATGTACTCCGTCAAACGCTTGTGGTACATCGCTTTCGATGGTCAACGTGATGGGCATCTTCTGTGCCTGCTCCGCTTCTCGTAAACCGATTTCTGGCCCTAGAAATAAGCCCTGATTAAACAAGCCATCTGCCAGATGTTCATAAAAGCAGGCTTCTGCAGGTTCGGAATAACGACAACCGATAATTTCTAAAGCTAAATGCGCGTGTGAAACAGCGGCACGTACGTCGTCATTCGAATACGGTGTTATGCGAGCAGGTAGGTTTGTGGCGAGTATGAAAGCAAGTTCAGGTTCTATTTTGATCAAATCGTTAGCGTGAACATTGCAGATGTTACTTTGCTTTTGCTGAAAGACCGTCTTCGAGAAAATCGGCGCAATTACAATCCTATCTTCACTTGGCATACCGCATTTCCAACCCGCAATATCATCATTCAATAGACTGGTAAGCAAAGATTGAATTTGCATTGCCTCCGCTATATTGTTAGGGCGTAAATCGAATGGAAGTTGTGCACCGCTTTCTCCGCGTAAACGACGCTGCGCTAAAATTTTTGCTGCATCAAGAGAATGATCCGATTCAGGACCTGTGATCAACGAGGACAAAGGCGCGCCTTCAATAGATAGCATAAATAGTGAGTGTAATCGGAGACGGCTGGGATGTGAATAGGAAATATTTAGGATTTATATTTGATGCGTTGCTGTATCCGATGCCTGTCACACCGAAAAGCCAGAAGACTTAACCACATATGTAATGTAATCTACGCAATATTAGGGTGGCTCATTTTGATGATAACTGTGGCTCATTTTTAGGTGATTCTCAACAGACACGCCTTGAATAGCAGCAAGTCATTCTCAAGTTGTTCGACTCTAAATTATGCGAATTTATCCATTGAATCGGCTTGGCACTTCAAACCTTTCCGCTACGCCGGATTCAGAAACTTAAAGGTTTCGCACCTTCAGGCATTTTTGCTGCGGGCACCCATTTTTTTAACAACCTCTCAACAGTGCCGTCTTTCTTCATATCGTCAAATGCTTTTTGCCATGCGTCTACCGTTCTTTTGTCGCTTTCTTTTGAAAAAGCAATATACATTTGAACCTGGCAGAATTCCATCAAAACCTCATAGTCGTCGACCTTTTCTGCAAGCTCAGTCAGCTCATATTGGTAACTCAAGTTGGAGCTTACAAAGACCGGGATACGATTTACTGCGACTTTTTTGATATTTGAAACATAGTCCGTAGCAGCGTCTAAGTTGGTAAATCCCTTACTCTTCAAGTATTTACTCCAAGCGAAATCTCTTACAACACCTATATATGGAAGCTTTTTGGCTTCATCGAGGCTGCTAATTTTTAAATGTGAACTCTTCTTGGCCACAAAAATCCAACCATTTTCAATAATTGGCCCAACCCACTGAAAAAGAGGATCTCTTTCTTGTGTTCTCGACATTGCAAATACAACCACCCCAGGTTTATTCAATATTGTAAAATATGCTCTGGCCCAGGGATATATTCTTATGACATCTTGATTTTTAACGCGCTTTTGAATTTCCGAAACGATTTCAACGCCATAACCTGTTGGTCGTTTGTCCGGCCCAGTCAAACTAAATGGTGGATTTTCTTCAGTCAATATTTGCAATTCTTGCGCACAGACAAGAGAGCCGACAGCCTCCATGATCAAAAAAATCAAAAGTACGCTTAAACTCTTTTTCATGATACCTCCAGGCATTGGATAGGTTCTCCAATTTTCGGAAACTAATCAAGACTAGATGAAGCGGATAAATTGCATTTTAAAGATAAGAATTGAACTAACGTCAAATAGGCAGGTATTTGATGTTTTCAGTCAAATACCTAAGCATTTTTAGATGAAGACAGCGTCAATTTGAACACGTGGTATGAGAGTTCACCGCATGTCCATGTACGAACCCATGCAAAAAATATAAGTTGACATGCAATCAAGACCATCGTTCGCTTTAAGTCTGCCAATATTGGGTTCTATTTGCAACTATAAATCGATTATAAAACGCGCATCAGATGTGCAGTAGAAATAACACGATGCTAAGCAATGGCTCAATATGCAAGTTGCGATGTGAAATCACGTCGAGCAACACTCATAAAGAATTGGTGAGTGGTGCACCCCTCCACCTCTATTTCCTTTCGTCGCTAGATTCTAGTACATAGCGACGACGTATCGGGAGAGAATACCTCTATCAAACCGGGTAATCTCTCCTTTTGCAAGGACCAACTGTCAGATCAAATCGAAACGAATACAGCTTAATCTAGTAAAATACCAGAAGCCGTTTGCTTGCTGCTTGCCTGATTTTTCTGATCAAAAGGCGCGACCTGCAAAGGCTTCATTACGTTTTCCAGACTTGCAATGCTTAACGGTTCTATAAAACCTTTAATGTTTGCTTTTTGTGTAGCAGCGTCTGCAGGTGTGAGTTTCAAAAGTGCTGTTTTGAAATTCGCTTCCAATTCTTTGCTTACATGCGGTAGTGCTAACACGTAATGCTCAGGGTAGAGTTCCGTAGAGTGTTGTAACTGAAACGTTGTGTCTTTTCGCTCGGCTAATACCACGTATTGATCGGGCTGAATTTTTCCTTCTTTAGCCATACTTTCTAGTATGCCGGTGCGAATGAAAGCAGCGCTGACTTTGCCAGTTTTGAGAATAGTTAATGCCTCATCCTGTGTTTCAGCCATCACAACGCCATATTGGCGATGCGGATACAAACCTTTTTCTGCCATCAAATGCACTTGGAATAAATAACCCCCTGCCGATTGCTGTCCAAGCGCGACAACTGCTTTTTGATTCAAGTCTTCAACTTTTTTAATCTCACCGCCTTTTCTAACGACGATCACGCCACCGAATAAAGGCCCATGTTGCCCATTCAAAGAAGCTAGAATTTTTGCATGTTGTTTATATTTAAGAAGCATTGTTTCATTGGGATTTGCCAGCACAAAATCAACGCTATTTTCGGCGATATGTTGGTAGACATGCGCAATGGGAATAGGCACAATTTCTACCTTGCAATTCATGCTTGTGCCGAGATAGCTCCCTATTTCTGACCAGCGTTCTTTGGTGATAGTTGCAGGTCGTTGTGAGGTAATGCCGAAGCGAACTATTTTGTCTTGCGCCCACGTGTTTTTGCCAACGGAGTTGAGAATCATGCCAGATGCCACGTACAAACTGTTAAGTATGAATTTACGTCTGTCTTTCATCAGATTCTCCTTCAGAGAATGAAATAGCTACCGCACGATTTGTCCTTGCCATAAACCAATGCTTCGCCTGAATCTGGAATATGTCTGACGAACGTATCGCAGTGTTGATTGACCTCAGATTTTTTGAGGAAAATTACTGGCAGTAAAAAATACATGCATAGTTTCAATGTACAGGCTGAACTGCTTGGGATCAGATCAGTCAATTGCACACACACAATTTACTTTAAATATTAATAAATAAACATGCTTTTATTATATTAGGTGGTTAAATTGTAAAATTCAAGGACGTATTTCAAAAACTAATACGGCAATGAGAGGATCAGCGCTAAAGCACCATGTCGTGACGCTTTAGCGTGCTCAGTGTCGAATGGTTGTGGGAGAAAGCCTGGATACGGGTCAGTTCTGGCGTATGCCTTGCTGTAGCCGCCAGGCTTTTAAAAGACTGACCCGTGATTGCGGGAACCTTTCCTTTGTGGAATGTAAGCTTTGAATTCTATCCGTGCGGAAATGTCTGAAATCCTGGCGCAATTCGCACCAGGCAACAACCATCCTGATTTGTTCAAAAAATGCCAGTGCGCAAGGCCAGACAATACGCTTGCTCAAGGCGCCATTTTCATCCTGATAGTCCAGGGTGAGTTTGTATTCATTGCGGATTGCAAAGCGGATATCACGTAACAACGCATCGTTGCCCTGATTATCAAATCGTGGGCCCACCAGCAAACCGGCGGTTTCTAATTCACGCTTTTCAGCCACAGGCAACACCGCCGCAATTTTAGCTAGCGCATCGCGGGCGGCTTCTGCCAGCTTCTCGTCGCCACGTTCTACCACCCAACGCGAACCGAGCACGATAGCTTCAATCTCTTCGGCAGAAAACATCAACGGCGGCAAAGTAAAGCCATCTTGCAATACGTAGCCGATACCTGCTTCCCCCGCAATCTTTGCCCCTTGCGCTTGCAAGCTCGCGATGTCGCGATACACGCTACGTACGCTGATTCCCAACTCTTGTGACAGCGTCACCGCCGTCACAGGATAGTGGTAGCGACGCAGCATTTGCATCAATTGCAGCAGACGTTCAGAGCGTGACATGGTTTGTTTTTGCTTTCTTACTTTCTTAAGAACATTATGCAGCTCGTCCAACTGGGAATAGCGCGCTTTGGTGTAAACGTTGCTGCCACTGGTGACGAGCCAACCCAATATGAATAATGAAAAGTAAGGCACATGGAATGGCAATATTAAATTGATCAAATCTCATCCTGAGTGTCATCGATATTCCGACGTAAGCAATAAAAACGAGCATGGTGACCATAAAGCCAGTCTCATGCAATTGACTTTTTACTGCGTGATTTTTTAGCAGGCAATGGATGAAAAGCAGGCTGCCGAAACAGCATAGAAATGCGATGCGAAAAATTGCCGACGAGACTTCCGTAGTGGTGCATACAATCATCGTGAATACGAAATTGATCGTCCAAAAAGCATAAATATTCTTCAATACACTGTTTAATATCAAACGGGTTATTTCCTGATTCGACGTCACTAACGGCGTCATCGATACGAGACTTTGTTCTTGTCTTCTTCCATAAAATGCCCAGCAAAAATACACTATTCGAACACACAAAATCAAATTCAATCCGAACATCAATGCAATGAGTGCATATTGAACGATGTCCAAAAACATCATGTAGCCTACGATGAAAACAGCCAACAGGATAAAAGATAATAGTGGCTGAGACCAATGCGTGGAAGGGCCAAAAAGAAATGGCAATAAGCGATCCGGCTTTATTTCCTGCGTTGTTGCTCTGTTTAAAGAGTAGTCATAGAAATTTAATTTTCTTGCATATCCCTGATCGTTGGCGGTCGACGCGTTTTCGGATAGGCTATTTATTTTTTTTAAACTTTCTTGTCGGTAAAAAAGCCGATCTTTTTCTATGTTGAATATCCATTGCAATCCGCCGTATAGCATCAATACTCCCAGCGGTATCATGAACCAAACCCGGTCAAATTTTTCTAAATTCCCTGAAAATAAACCGGTGATTGAGGACGATGGTAAGACGCCTGAAATGATTGCGTAGCCAGGAAAAACAAGGACAATGAAATCGTTACGAATAATCGACGCGACACCTACAAGCGCTAGGATACTCATTACCCAAATAGTGCCAGCTGAATATTCCGAGCTCAATTTTAACGAGAAAGTCAAAACGGTGGCGATGAGTAGAATAGGAATCGCGAGCGCTAATTTCATATTAGCTTGGTAATCTGGAATAAGTTGCGCATTCGATGGAATATATTGCTGCCTGACAAAAAGCATCATCATAAAAGACCACAGCATCATTAAAATGGCGCAGGCAGCACTAAGTCCAATGAGTATCGCAAGGGCGCAAGACTTCACAGTCAATCCAGATCCCATGTAAGCTAAGGTCAGACACAGGCCAGGCAAAATAGTGAATAAAAAGTAAAAAATTTTATAGTCTTTATTATTGATGTACTGATACATCGGTTGCATCCAAATCTGCAATAGAATTTTCATGGCGAGTCCTCAGCTTATTGCGTTAATTCTATAAACAAGTCTTCCAAACCCAATTTTTCTATACGCATGTCGGTATGCTGATGGAGTTCGCTGAGTTCTGCTTCAGAAAATTGTGCCAGGACGCTGCTGTAACCATTCGCCAGTTCTGCGCGTTTCAGCGGGTTGCCTATGTCTAGCTTTTGTATCGTTGATGTGCTGCCAGTAATTTTTCGCGTGTTATCCATCAATAAATCTAAAGGTTGCTGCAAGCTGATGCATCCGTGATTTAAGAATGCCACATCCATGGCAATGCGTTCGAGATCGGACAAAATATGGGTAGAAAAAACGATCGTTGTTTGTTGATCGATCTGCGCAACCAACTCACGTAAAAAATCACGACGCCCTGCGGGGTCAAGGCTCGATACGGGTTCATCCAGAATCAATAGTTCAGGCTCATGCGCCAGTGCGCGGATAATCGATATTTTTTGTTTTTGACCGACCGATAATTTGTTGATGATTTTATCGGAAGGCAAATCCCAATTGCGCATCAGCGTCGCTGTCTTGGCTTCATTCCAGCGCGGATACATGGCTTTGAAATAGGCGAATAATTGCTTTGCGGTGAGCCAGCCGAAAATATCTGGCGTCTGTGGCACGTAACCAATTTTTGCCTTACTTGCTGCACTGAGCTGCTTGACGTTTTCGCCAAACAAACGGATTTCGCCTTGTTGGAAATCACGCAAGCCCAGCAAGCATTCAATGAGTGTTGATTTACCAGCACCATTGCGGCCTAATAAACCGATGATAGAGCCGCTGGGAATTTGCCAATTTAAGGATTTGAGTATGCTTTGTTGGCCGTAGGATTTGCTCAGGGAAAGAATGTCGACAGGTGCGCTCATGACTTATTGTCTCGCAAAATTTGTTGGAATAAATTCAGCACAGCTTTCGGTGCCAGTTCAAGTTGTTTTACTTCTGCGGCGAGTCGTTCCAGCCCCGGGCGTACTAACGCCAGGCGTTGCTCTTCATCAGAAAAATCTGCGGCTGGGGACGCAACCAGCATGCCGATACCGCGTTTGCGTATCAATAGCCCTTCGTTTTCTAGCAGGCTATAAGCTTTTGATACCGTCATCGGATTCACACTTAATGCCAGTGCTACCTCACGAATTGAGGGCAGGGTATCTCCTTGCTGTACCTGACCGCTGGCACTCAGGCGACGCAACTGCTCTATCAATTGACGATAGATAGGTTCGCTGCTGCCCGTGCTAACCTGAAAGATGTCAGGCGGTAGTAGTTTTGGTGGACTCATGGTGAATAGTTTTTTTGAATTAGTGCATTACTATACTAATGCACTAAATTTGAAAGCGCAAGCTCAAAATATAAAAAGCCCGTACATTGTTGATGTCGGGCTTAAATAGCAGGGTTGCAGCAATTCGCGCTGTCATGACGCTTGATGAGAGTTGGCGGGTTGTACCCGCTCAACAGCAATCGGCGGTATTGATTTAACTAGTTTGTAATTCTTCAATCAACTGCAAAATCTCAGCACCATAGCTTTCCAGTTTTTTATCACCAACGCCAGAAATCGCGCGTAGGGCGATCAGGGTTGGTGGGGCTTGGCGGGCGATTTCGCGCAGGGTTGCGTCCGGGAAGATCACGTAAGCTGGAACATTGTGTGTACGTGCGGTTTCCACGCGCCACCAGCGCAGTTTGTCGAACAGTGTTTGTTCCGCCATGGAGAGTTCTGCTTCGGCGTAATCTTTGGCAGATTGGCGTTTATGTTTGACGGCTTTTTCGGCTTTCTTGTATTGTCGCAGCTGCACCTTGGTTTCGCCACGCAAAACAGCGCGGGAGGCTTCGGTTAATTTGAGTGAGCTGAAATTTTCGTAATCCACCGCAACCAATCCTAGAGCGATCAATTGGCGTAATAAAGCGCGCCATTCGGCTTCGCTCTTATCTGAACCGATACCATACGTCGATAACTGATCGTGCCGCCATTGGGTCACGCGCTCGGTGTCAATGCCGCGCAAAATGTCGATGACGTGACCAGCAGCAAAACGTTGATCGACGCGGTAAATGGTGGACAGAATTTTTTGTGCAGCAACGCTGCCATCAAATGAGGTGGGTGGGCTCAGGCAGGTATCGCAGTTGCCGCAGGGTTCTGAAGCCTGACCGAAATAATCGAGGATATGAACCCGGCGGCAGTTTAAGGTTTCACACAGCGACAACATTGCGTCAAGTTTGACGCCCTGGACGCGCTTAAATGTGTCATTGGCTTCGGATTCGTCGATCATGCGCCGCTGTTGTACGACGTCTTGCAAGCCATAGGCCATCCATGCATTGGCGCTGGCACCATCGCGACCGGCGCGACCGGTTTCCTGGTAATAACCTTCGACGCTTTTTGGTAAATCCAGATGCGCTACAAAACGCACATCGGGTTTGTCAATGCCCATTCCAAACGCAATGGTGGCACACATGACGATACCGTCTTCACGCAGAAAACGTGCCTGATTACGGCTGCGTTCTTGCATATCCATGCCTGCATGATAGGGCAGGGATGTAATACCGTTTTCATTTAAAAATTCAGCGGTTTCTTCGACTTTTTTACGCGACAGGCAATATACGATACCGGCGTCGCCAGTGTGTTGTGCATGAATGAAGTCGAGTAACTGTTTGCGCCCATTGGCTTTTTCGACGATTTGATAACGGATATTAGGCCGGTCGAAAGACGATACAAATTGCAGTGCGTTTTCGAGTTGCAGGCGATGAATGATTTCATCGCGAGTTTGTTGATCTGCAGTCGCTGTCAGGGCGATTCGGGGCACGTGCGGAAAACGTTCGTGCAGTGCTGAGAGTCGTATGTATTCTGGGCGGAAGTCATGTCCCCATTGAGATACGCAGTGGGCTTCATCGATCGCAAATAAAGCGATGTCGATGATGTTTAAGAGTTCAAGGCAGCGTTGTGTGAGCAGGCGTTCTGGGGCGATGTAGACCAGATCCAGATCGCCTTCGCGCATTTTTTTCTCAACATTCAAAATTTCTTCAAACGTCTGGGTCGAGTTTAAAAAGGCGGCGCGCACGCCAACTTCAGCCAGTGCATCGACCTGATCTTGCATGAGCGCGATCAGCGGTGACACGACGATGCCAACGCCTTTGCGTATCAATGCTGGAATTTGATAGCACAGTGATTTACCACCGCCGGTGGGCATGAGTACCAGCGCATCGCCACCGTGAACCACGTGTTCGACGATTTGTCCTTGCTGCGAACGAAATGCTGGATAGCCAAATACCGTTTGCAGCAGGTGGAGTGCCTGCTCTTCGGTGCTGTTGTGATAACTGGAGGTGCTAAAAGACGACACTACTTATTCTGCCCATTTTTTTGTTTGTTTTGCGTCTATTTTACGCAATTCGATGTTGATGTCAGCAGGACGACAGCTTCTGATGCGACTAAGTTGAGAGATCTGGGTTGTGGTTCAGGTCTGGGATTGCTCTGGCAGACGATCAATCAAGGATGCTCTGGAATTGCTGTTGAAGTGCTGATTCTTTAGTTTTGATCGGCACGAAGCTTACCATGTTGGGGCACCGATGAGCTTGGTTTTTGCCGGTATTCCACTTCATTAGAGTCGTTATCTTACATACTCCCCCTCTTTTTTTAGAAAACATAGCAATTGTTATTATCAAATAAAGGGTAAATTTTTATTATACTAGGGCGGAGTATTTTTTATGAGCGTATCTTCGCCTGCCTGATTTAATTGCCATCAATCAATCCGTGTCAGGTAACAACACACGTAAAAATAAATAGTGAACTTTTTAACAACTTATATTATCATTTAAATATTGCAAAAAAGAAAACATTGAGACGAATGGTGCTGTTTTTTAATACCTTATAAGTTTGAATTGAGATACGAATTGATTCTACCGATACTGCGTTCTCACCGTTGATAGCGGATTTCTTGCTGGCACCGGTACGAATGAATTAGCCCCTAGCCTAGACCAAGGATATGCCATGTATTTATCTTCGACATCCAGCAGCAATTCAAACCATTCAAGCCATTCAAGCAATGCAGGTAATGCAGGTAATGCAGGCAATTTCAGCAATCATCAATTTTTTGAGATGCCTGAAATGAGCGATCTGAGCAAGACGTATTTTGCCGATTTTGATGAAAGAACCGAAATCGCCGCAAAGACACCGACCCGCATGGGCAGCTATCAATTTACGGTAGTACCGTTCCAGGCGGCAAAGGGAATGTTGATGCAAGTTGAACGTCATGGCCAGCGCATCATTTCAGCGCATTTGCCGGCGATGTTTACGCGAGGTGAATTGCTATCAGCCAGTATGCGCGTGCGTGATACCGAATATTTGCTGGTTGCCGCCAACTCGGCATCGAAAATGATTGCCAGCGGCAAACGCTGGCTCGGTATTTTCCGTGCTGATGGAAAAAACGTGTATGCGAATGTTTTTGACCAGCAGGTCATGCAGATTCAACCGAACCAAGATGGTATTTCTATGCTGTTTTTGAATGGCGACAGAATGCGGATTAAGTTGTAAGCCAAAAGATTTCAGATGGTCGTAGTTTGCGATCATCAACGCTCATTGTCTCCCTGTAGTTTAATGCCGGTCTTTTTCGGATACGTTTGAAAAAACCGGCATTTTTTTTTGCAAGCGTGCCACAACGGGCTACATGTTTCAGCTACAAACAAGATCTGAATCATCGATAAGCTCATCAACTCAGATATTCTGCAAATGATGTGAATTGCATCGAATGCGTTCAATAATTTACGCAAGATTCGTATTTGGATGAAATTTTAACCTGTCATATTTTAGTAATAAAAATACACTTGATTTGCGGATGTTATTTACTTACTATCTGCCGCAAGATGAATATGTTGACTAATACCCTTTAAAGCAATGATGGGTGTTGGATGATCGTGATATGAACTTGATCGTACATGGAAACTTGTCGGCTGATGTGGATCAGGAATGTTCATATTTCTCGATTTGAGGCAGTGCTTCAACCGTTTTTATCAGTTCGCTTTCCATACTTTATTTCGACTTTTTTCGCCGAGTTTTACGAAAGCGACTTGCGCCATCGCGTCCTTTCTCTACAGCAGAGTACGACAAACATTTCAAAGGGGCGTTTGTATGAATACCATGGCTATCTTGCTTTCAGCATTTGTGATCGCCGTTATCGGCTTAATGTTTTTTATCTGGACCCAAAGACGAGAACTCATCAGCACGAATCGTGAAGCAGCAGAGTCTATCTTTGGTGCCGGAGAAATCGGCGCAATCGAAGATCCTGCGTCTACCCGGACTTCGCGAGCAGCAATGCAAGAGGAAAGACAGTCTGATGCGATCGTTTCGAAAGTCGATCCAAAAGAGATAGAAGAACGCATTGATGCTGATCGCTCAAGTGCGTCAGTCGCATTGCTGATGATGAGTTTCGCAGCGGCCTGGTTGCTGGCAGGCTCTTTTTTTGGATTAATCAGCTCAATAAAATTGAATGCCCCGGATTGGCTGAGTGGTGCGCTTTGGTTGACGTTTGGCGTTACCCGCACATTGCACCTCAACATTGTGGCTTACGGATGGGCGCCTATGGCTTGCCTCGGTTGTACTATCTGGATGTTGCCGCGTTTGCTGAAGACCACATTGATAGGCTCGGGTTATGCAATGCTTGGCGCGTGTGTATGGAATCTTTCTTTGTTGCTTGGTTTGATAGGCATCGCAAATGGATATAACACGGGATTAGAGTGGTTAGAAATACCAACACCGATCGCATTAGGTATCGTTGTTGGCGGCGCATTAATTGCAATGCCACTCGTGTTTACGCTAGCGAACCGTAAGGCGACCCATTTGTATGTCTCTGTGTGGTACATCAGCGCAGCGTTGTTCTGGTTTCCAGTTCTGTTATTGGCCGCTAAGTTACCCATTCATTTTGGAATAGAACAGGCGACGATGAACTGGTGGTTCGGCCACAATGTGCTGGGGCTTTTTTATACGCCATTGTCTTTGGCATGCATTTATTATTTGCTGCCAAAAATTATCGGGCGTCCGGTCGAGAATTACAATCTTTCTTTGGTCGGTTTCTGGACACTTGCTTTTTTTTATGGACAGGTTGGTGGGCATCATCTGATCGGCAGTCCGGTTCCTGGCTGGCTGATTAATTTGTCGATCGTCCAAAGTGTGATGATGATCGTTCCGGTTGCTGCCTTTACGATTAATCAGCATTTGACAATGAGGGGACATTTTCGCCTTTTGGTCCATTCACCAACGCTACGCTTTATCGTGTTCGGCGGCATGATGTATACGCTCAGTTCTGTCCAGGGTTCGATGGAGGCGCTACGCTCGATTAATACCATCACGCATTTCACACACTTTACCGTTGCCCATGCCCATCTGGGATTGTACGGTTTCGTGACGATGGTAATGTTTGGGGCGTTTTATTTCATCATGCCGCGTATCCGTGGTTACGAATGGCCTTTTCCTAAATTGATTGCGCTGCATTTTTGGTTGGTTGTGCTAGGTTTTGCTTTGTATTTCATCGCCTTATCGTGGGCTGGATTTTTACAAGGCATGATGATGCTGGATGCAAGCCGTCCATTTATTGATTCAGTCGTTGTTACGCAGGCGGGATTGATAGGTCGCTCTATTGGCGGTGCTGTCATGACGCTGGGTCACATTGTATTTGTTGGTCACTTCTTGCTCATGCTTCTGCACCGTGGACCGCAGCGCGATCAGGCTGCTCTGCTTTGGAGAGATTACATGCCAACTCACGCCGTAGTAACGACATCGAATTAAGAAGATAACGATATGAATAATGAAATCAAACTTCTTTTCAGCAGCTCGTTTATGTTGAGCATCGCCGTCTCCGCCTTGGTTGTATTGCCATTCACTGAATTTCGCAAGATCGAGGCACCAAAGGGATTGCGTCAGTACACCCAACAGGAATTGCGTGGACGTCAGGTATATATAGAAAATGAATGTATGGCCTGTCATTCGCAACAACCGCGTAGTCGCAGCCAGGCACCGGATTTCGAACGGGGTTGGGGGCGAGCACCTGTCGCCGCTGATTATTACTACGATAAGCCTGTGCTGTTGGGAACGATGCGTACCGGTCCGGATTTGTTTAATATTGCGGCCCGTCAACCAAGCCAGGATTGGCAACTTGGTCATTTGTATCAACCGCGTGCATATGCAGCGGAAAGTATCATGCCTAATTTTCAGCATTTATTTGTGCTGAAGGAACATGCTGAGACGAACGATAAAATAGTCAATTTGCCCCCAGCCTATGCACCACGACAAGGCGTCGTAGTAGCTGGTCAGCAAGCATTGGATTTAGTCGCCTATCTGATGGCACTTGACCATACGTATCCGGTTGATGATGCGCCAACAATTGGTCAAATACCAGCCAGTTTGCCGTCGGCGTCAAAATAGAGATTCCGGTATTTCGATCTTCGTACCTTATTAATTACTGATAACGACCATGACCTCTATAAAACCGGATGCTGCTCAGCAACGTGAAAATGCTGATCCTGACGAACAAGTTAAACCAGTTCCTTTTGTACTGCTGTTTTTGATTGCGGGTTTATTTACCTGGGCAGTCGTTTATCTTGCGACGAGCGACCTGAGCGGCAATCAGAATTGGGGGGATTCTCGTACTGCAGCGGATTTTGCGGCGCCAGTTGCGACGACGAAAGTTGATGGTGCTGCTTTATTTACCGCGAATTGCATCGCATGTCACCAGGCGAATGGGAATGGTATCACGGGCGTATTTCCTCCCTTGGCTGAATCCGATTGGATCGTTGCAAAGGAAGACGCAGCGATCCAAATTCTGATCCATGGCATTGATGGCAAGCTGACAGTGAAGGGCGTTGAATATCATGGTCAGATGCCCCATTTTGGCGCTAAATTCAATGACGATGAAATCGCGGCGGTGTTGACGTATGTGCGATCAAATTTTGGTAATCATGCACCTGCTGTCAATGCTGCCAGTGTGAAGGCAGGGCGCGAGCATACCAGCGGACGCGACAAAGCCTGGGCTGGCGATATCGACCTTGCAGCGTTTAAATAGCGCCTGACCGAATTACGTTCTATGTTACGCACGACCTTGATATGCAGTTCAACTTTACTGTTCGCTGTCATTGTCGCCGCACATCTGACCTTAAACTTCTCCGTATGGACTTCAGAGGACGTGCGTCGTCAACGTATTGCGACGACTCCACTTGAACTGCCAGAATTTGATTTGCTTGATGCTCAGGGTGAGCAATATCGATTTAAAAAAAATATTCAGCAAGGCGGTAAGTATGTTTTGCTCGGCTTTATTTACACCCGTTGCGCGACTGTCTGTACTCAGCTTGGCAATGAATTTCAGCAGCTACAGCGCGAGATTATTTTACGCAACTTGGGTGATCGGGTTAGCTTGTTGAGTATTAGTTTTGACCCGACTAACGATACCCCGTTGGCGCTGCAGAATTATGCAAAGCGGATGAATGCTGATCCTAAAATATGGCGTTTCGCATCGGTTAAAGATCAGCGTGAGTTGCAGACATTGTTGAAGAGCGTTGGTATCGTCGTGATACCAGATGGCTTTGGTGGTTGGACGCATAACGCAGCGATTCAGGTTGTGCGTCCGGACGGAAGCTTGATACGCATCTTTGATGTGACTGATATTAGGCATGCTTTGGCGCTGATCGCTGACAGTTCATTGCAGCCATGATGCGCTATTTGACAAATAACGCCAGGATATCAATGCTTTATTCTTCTATCTCGGCATTGCGTGCGTCAGTGATGTTTACGACTATCCGGCGTTATCGGCTGGCATTATTGTGGGCTATCTATTTTGGAGTTCTTTTTGGTTCGCGCCGCTTCGTCGAACTCAATATGGTACGTCACATGGTATGGCAATTCCCTGCATTACTCATCGGTGGTTTCAGGTTAGGAAAATATCTCCCCGCTTGCTGGCGTCTTAACTTTGAGCGCTATGATCAACTTGGTCTCAGTGGTATGGTTTTATTTATGGCGACGACTTCGATCTGGATGATTCCACTAGCGATCGATCTGGCAGTTCAAATTCCATTTATTGACACGATAAAATTTATTTCGCTGTGGCTGACAGGACTTGTATTGTCGCAATCATGGCAGCGTGCAGGAGACGCAGTTCAGGCTTTCTTTCTGATGAGCTGGGCGATGATGGTCGTCACCATTGGTATGCTGTATCAGGAGACGGAGATTCGTTTGTGTAGCAGCTACCTGACGAATGAACAGGCCGATGCAGGAACCGGATTGATGATGACAGCGTCCATGTTAGTCGTTATATGGTTTTTCAGACTCTTTCACTGCTTACATCAACAGGAGAGGTCTGCAGTGTTAGCAAAAAAAGGCCGGGGTTGACGGGTTATTTTGTCGCGACAGACTGATCCTGAGAAGCTAGTATACGAAAGACTTATTTTGGTGCTGCACCCAAACTTCCGGTGGAAAGAGCGAGCGTTGCCGCAGTTGCCAGCGTCTTGTTATAACTATCGGATAAAGTATTTTTAGCCTGTAGCAATTGTGTTTCTGCGAGTGTCAGTTCGGTGATAGAGCCAACCCCACTGCGATAGGCTGCCAAGGCAGCGTCAAAGGTCGTCTGCGTTGCATCCAGTAATGCTTGCGCTGCTATATAGGAGGTCATGCTCGTGTGCAATGCGTTGCGATTGACGATGATCTGGCGTACCGCGTCTTCGCGTACTTTGGTCAGGCGCAGGTCGGCACTTTCTGCCTCAATGCGGGCTTTGGCTAATGTCGTATTGCGCATCCCACCATCGTACAAAGGCATGCTAACGCCAACAAACACCGTACCGCTACGGCGCGACACCGACAGATCAATGGTTGGCGCTTGGGCACCGAGGCCAGGCAACGCGGTGACACTTACACCACCCGAGCTTTGCGCTATCGAGGCCGCAACGAATACCTTGGGTTTAAATTCTGCTTCCTGAGACCGGATATTCGCCTGACTTGCCTGTTGCGCCGCATACGCACTCAGAACGTCAGGACGACGCGCGAGTGCATCAGTTAATACCTTTTCTACCGGCGTTAGCATCGCTGGCGATAACTCTCGCCCAGAAACGTCCGCGATGTTGAGCTTCGTCAACGGTGAGATTCCCATTGCGGAGAGCAGCGTTATATATGCATCTTCTAAGGCACCGTCGGCCTGCACCTTGATCAGATTCGCCTGGGCACTGGCTTGCCGTGCCTGTGCCACTTCGATGACGGTACCTATGCCATGCTTATAGCGGTCTTCCGCCGCTGCTTGAATTGCCTTGATGTTTTCAAGTGATTTGGCGGCAGTTTTGACGTGTTCGCTGGCGCTGGCATGTGCGTAAAACGCCATCGTGATGGCGTAGATGAGTTGTTGGTGTGCAGCAGTAAAAGCAATGTTAGAAATGATGGATGCTTGTCTGGTCGTTTCTACGATTGCATCACGTTTGCCAAAGTCGAATAGCAGCCATTCCAGCGAAAGTGCAGCGACTGCACCGGACACAGAATCATTGCTGTTGAGATCAAACCCGTAGGCAGTTTTTGTGCTGCTACTTGAACGATATGCGCCGACAGCCAGACCATTGATTTTGGGCAGATACGTGCTGCGTGCCAGATCAACCGCCAACGCGGCCTGCCGTGCATCATTCCAGGCAAAGCGTGTTAATGGATTATTGGATTCAGCGAGATCCACTAAATCTGCTAAGGAATACGATTTGTCGTGATCGACTTCTGCCGCCAGTGGCAACACGCCTAGCGCTTTATTCGGCGGTAGCGTGTAGTCCAGCGATCGCACTGGCAGATCGCTTGTAGAGACGAATTGTCCATCGTTATTACTACCAGAGTTCCACGGACGATCTGGTCGTTCCGGCGCCAGATCATTTCCAGATGTACCATAGCTGCTCAGACAAAACGACGCTAACGCGAGGCCGATTGTTACATTACGCTGACGCATATTCTTTCATCCTATTATCTTGTGCAAATCGCTGCGCATTGCTGATTTCGAGATCACGCATATGTATTTCAAGCAGATCATGAGTCGTCAATGCAGAGGCATTGACGACATGTCTTGCGTTTTCATTTGGATTGGGGCTTGCTATTGCTGTGCTCATCTCAGACAGACGTTGCAATCGCGAGCTGATATGGGAGGGTATGCCAGCATTTCGCTTTATGCTGATGAGCAAACAGCCCATCAGCAAGGCAATTTGATGCGTAGTTTGTTGCCTTGCATCGATCCAATCGGATGCGGGTCGTATCGATTCAGGTTCAAATCGTAACACTTCCAGATCACGTTCTATATTGCTCAACGCGGCTCTTGCTGTACTCATTTGCAGATCTATCGCAGTACTTGTATTGTCGAATCGTAGCTCACCCATTTGCTTGATGATGGCATCGAGTGCAGCATCAACGCGGGCCGCGATGGTGGTTGGCCATACGTAGGTGTACACCAGATGTACCACCAGATTGCCAAACAAAATGCCGATCACGCGATCACGTATGCTCACCATGTTGAATGAAGGTGAATCACCTTGTATCACACACATAAAAAAGGCAAAAGCAATCTGCAAACCGGCATACGATATCTTTGCGTGTCCTCCTGCGACCCAGGCTGACAATAGTGCGCCAAGAAATACGACCACTAATTGACTACTGATTGCGTTGATGTCTGGCATGATAAATAAAATTGCAGAAAAACCGGCAATCGCACCGACCAAACAACCCAGAACCCTAAGCCGCAATTTTTCTAAGGTTTCGCCGGTGGTGCCTAGTGCCACCACGTAGCAGGTGATCAGACAAGTATGAATTCCAGGCCAACTCAAAGCTGAATAAATCAGATAGCAAGCCATGGCAGCGCCAGTGGTTTTGAGTGCATAACGAACATGTTCTGGATTGCTAAATGCATCGGTGACAAAGAAACCCGACTTAACGGGAGCCGCGTGAGCTTTTGATTTTTCTACTTGGAGGTGAGCATGGTCAGAGCTAGTCAGATGGTTTAATGCAGCACTCAGTTCTTTGACAATATCCTGTCCACAAGGCGACAGTGGCGTTTTAGCTGGTCTGATATCAGCATGAAATTCATCAGGAAATTCTCCTGCATTAATCGTAGAAGCAATGGCATTCAGTGCTTGCGAAAAATATTCTTTCATCGAGTCAGGCAACAGATCAGGATGATTTTTTCTGATCAAATCAACGATCAATAGTAGTGGAGTTATTGATACTGTGAAGTGATTGAGTCGGGCGATGTCTTCAGCAGAGGAGGTTTTTTCAAGACTGGCAAATTTCAGATATTTGCTGACGCCTTCCGTTCCTTCGCGGACAATTTGCTCAAATTCGTGCGCCTTGTCGTGACCAGAACGCAGTACCGCTGCCGCTAACATCAAACGTTGGGCGAGTGCTTTTTCTGCCAAACGGCGTGGCGCGGGACCAATGAGTAAATTGACGATAATACAGATAACTGCCGGAATACCTGCAATCAACCATGCGTACAATAAAGCACGCGTCGCCAGCTCACCGATTTGTACATGGCCAATCAAATCCAGCGAATACACAATGACCAATGCCAGAGTGGCACCAACGGGGCGTAACTTGCTGGCGGATGTGGCGAACAACAGGAAGAACGAAATGAGCGCCATACAAGCGACGCGTAATATCGGTTCATCAATGACCACCATGGTGATCAGAAAAACGATACCTATCACGAGTGAAAACAGTACGAGTATGGCGATACTTTGTATGATGCTGCCAACCCGATCAGGTTTAAGTAAAAAGAACACCAGATAAACCGTCAGCGCAGCTTCGGGTGTTTGATAATACTCGACGGCAAACGTTGTGAACACACAAATGAGCGCTGCCCTGATGGCGAATTCCAGCCTGCCGGGAAAAGGTCTGAGCAGGTGGTGTAAATTCAGCATAGTCCAGCGCTCAGATTGAAGAACCGTATGAGAAATAGTGAGCCCATGCTCATTTGCAAGCCGCACCGCGCTTCACTTCAGCAATGGCACTAGCGCCGAGACGTGTGACTTGTGCAGGGGGATTTTCTAATTTGATCCGTACCGGAAAGCGTTGAGCGACCCTCACCCAATTCAATGAACGTTCGACGTAAGGGACTGAGCGCGGCAAGACGATATGACCGGTATCCATGACGCCCCAACCTATACCCTGAACTACGCCTTTGATTGGTAATTCGCGATCTATCATGGAATACACAGTGACACAATTTCCGGGGGCGATATGTTGCAGGTCAATTTCTCTGAAGTTCGCAATCGCAAACCATTCTTCTGTATTAATCAGCGTGAACAAACTTTGTAAAGGAGCCAGCATCTCGCCAGGTGATGCACTTAAACCGACAACTCTACCAGCAGTTTTGGCGCGGACTGTGGTGTCTTCCAACGCCCGTTGCGCAATCGCTAATGCGGCCTCCCGTGCATGCACGGCAGCTTCGGCACTGGCGGTGGTGTCGATGGCTTGGGCGGCGGCAGATTCTTGTTCTTTGGCTTGTTGCAACGAAGTTTCTGCGTCGCGCTCGGCAACCTGTGCCTGATCCAATTGCTGTTGTGGTACATAACCTTTCGCTGCCAGAGGCCGTAAACGTTCGACAGTCCGATTTGCTAAAGCCAGATTGGTATTACTGCGATGGGTTTGTTTTGCCGCCACTTTGGCACTGGATTGCTGGACTGCCAGTGCGCGTTTTTTGGTTTCTAAAGCAGCTTGAGCCAACTCCAGATCCGCTTGCGCTTGCGCCACTGCCAGACGATACGGAACCGGGTCGATCTGGTACAAAATATCACCCGGATGGACTGCTTGATTCTCGGTCACAGACAGAGACGCGAGGCGGCCACCGACGGGGGCGGCAACATGTGTGACATCCGCGTCAATTGAAGCATCGTCGGTAGAGGGGGACTGTGACCGTTGGTGCCAGACATACATGGCTAACATGATAGCGATGGCGATGATGGTCAATGAAATCAGTTTGCCAGTCAGGCCTTTTTTGGGGGAGTTTGTTTTCATTGTCCGAACCATGTTATCCAAATGAGTAAGGCGCCAATCAATCCGATTGCGGAGCAAACGAAAAGTTGAAATGGCAATATGGTCGAGAGTTTTAAAGCGATCATCGCAATTCTGGCGACGATTGCGATCACTATCCCTATGAGGGCACATACCAACCACGCAGGAAAGAAGGTGCCAAATAAGGTGAAAGAAGGGGAGGCGGGATGCGCACATGCGCTTAGGCTCAACGCCAGCAGCGGGCTCACTAATCCACCCGGGTAGCCTCTCAATTTTGTCACATTTTGCATTTCAAAAATTTTCTATGTAAAGATGAGGCTTGGGCTACTACTGAGAGTTTTTTACCTTTGTCAGCGGCGCGATTTTATTCTATCGATAACACTTGTGTCAAAGGCAATTTTTCCTCCATGCGTGGTTTTTTTATGGAATGCAATGCGTCTGGGATATGACCTTATTCAATTTGACGAGGCGCGGTGAGTTTTTCTAAATCGCTGAGCCAGAGAATGGCATGTTCGCGATCAGAGCCGCACATCTCCTCGGATGCTTGCAGTCCAGCGCAAAACGCCGGACGTTCTGTCTTTCCAAATATCATGCAGCGATTGTCTTCGCTCAATTGTATGCAGCGCACGCCGGCCGGTTTGCCGTCTGGCATGCCGGGAATGGGACTTGTTATGGAGGGAGCGATGCAACATGCACCGCAATGGTCACGACATTTCATTGAGCGATTGTTTGGTTTTCTAAAGTGAGCAGATTTTAATCGACTTGTCGCTGATACGATATTGTCTTCGGTCCGATTCTTGCAGATGCTGTTAAATAGAAATCAAGCCTTTTTCTGCATTTGATGCCTTAAATTTAGCATTTCATCGCATTCTGATGGCGATTTCTGCTCGCTTATCCGATGATGCGAAGCACTTGTTTCGTCCTAATAGAATCTTGAATGAACTTTCTTTTAAATCAATTAGTTATGTTATCTTTTGCGATTTTTTAGTGTAGGATATTCTTTGAATAGTTTGATAAATTTATGTTTGCAAAACTATTTTCGATAATATATTCTTGAACAATAGAGTTATCAGTTTTTCTAGGGTACATGTCGAGCGTGGTCAGATCAGATATGAGCCAGACTTTATCATTAAAGAGCGACTATTCTTCATCTTATTCGATGCACGTGAAATTCATTCAAACCACGATGCTCATTTTCACTCTCCCAATCGCACCTTGTATAACGATATCCCGAAAATAAATCTTGCAGGGAGACTTCACGTTTAATCAAGCGCTTTATCACCGAGGCTAGCAAGATTACGTCGTCTTCATGATGAATCTCCATTGGAATACATGCAAAAATAAATCGTGATTTATTAGTCCATCTAATATCGAAACTTGGTAGTACTGTAAATTCGGTTGACGCTTCTATGTCACGTTTTACTTTCTTCAACCTGACCACATAATCATCATCAGATAAGACATTATATTCAAACCCTTTCACCTTCTTGCGCGAACGCCCAAGTTTTTTATAAATTGGCTTTTGCATTGCTTCCATGTTTGCATTACGTTTCGCAAACTCAAGATCGTTCTTCAAGACCATGTCGATCGCCTCGGCTTCTATGAAATCTCTGAATGCTTGTCGAGGATGATACCAAGCAACGGAAACTCGATAGTCATTGATAATGAATCCAAAATCATCCCACCATGACAATGGACTTTGTTGCTGATCTGGATAAACGTGACGTATAAAGATTCCATTCTTATAACAAGTCTGCAAACAGTTATTCTTATGTGCAAGTTTTGCATGTTTGATTTTTTGCTCGAATTGCTGAGTCTTCATATCTATTACCCTCGGCTCTTTACGTTACTATTTAAATAGAAGAACATCTACAAAAACGTGGCCAATCACAATCATCTTTTCCCCAAATTCTTTGCCAGCATTTCATTGCATACTAACCAATCTTTGGGTCTAGGCTTGAGCACTCCAGATAATCATTTTGACTCTACGCCAATTGTTGAAAATAACGACTGATACACTAAAGGAGTCTTCGTTTTAGTTCTCAGTCAGGTCTAGCATCTCGCAAACCAATACTCTATTCAAATCCCGACAGCGAGTAATTTTTGACGCAATCGTAATTCAGAATCTTCGTCAAATCCGACTAATGAATTTGTCTTCACTAGGTTTGGTAAAAAAGGCTTGAACAAGAAAGCCTTATCATCTATCGCTATCCAAGATAGCCATGGTTCCCCCGATTCACGTAACCACGCTTCAACTTCAGTCTGGCGTTGGTAACCTACAACTTCAAGAAGATCAGGAAAGTCTCTCCAACTCGGCGTCATGCCAATGATCCGGCTTGAAATGTCTGCCGAGAAAAAAGACTGTATTTCTGACAGACTACGCGTTTCTCGCCATGTACTACTAATCACCACTCGCACTTTTGGAAAATCCCGTAAAACGTTTTCTAGTCGAGGTTGGTGGCAAAAAAATGATTGTTTGTCATAACATGGCTCTGGATGCAGAACCCCATCAAAGTCCAAAAACAATATCATTCGGTTTGCGCTCCTTTCTTCTCATCTAAACGCTCTAAAACGAGTACAGATGGCTCGCGCACTTTCACATTCAGCACATCACCTTCATGCCATCCCAACGCAGCAAGTAATTCATCAGGAATTTCTATCATTCCATCACCGGTTCCATCTCCAGCATCAACAACCGTTGTAGTGAACTTAATCGATCCGCCTCGACTAGCGTTCGTTGATTCAATGTGCTTCAACAAGATCGAAAGTAGCGCATCGTTTTCCTCTGGCAACATCAACCAAGTCGCGCAGGTAGACTCAGAATACTCTGTCCATGCTCTAATCAGATCAGACTCGGCCGCAATATAGCCTGCATCTTGAGCGCAACGGAGCATTCGTTCAACATCCATCCTATATTGCTCTTCAAAACTGATACTCTTACTCATACCTATCTCCAATACGAAAGTTGTACATGCAGAGCAATTGCTTCAAATTCTTAGTCTCTCCTGGACAACCACCAATTATAGTCGCACGGAAAAATATGCTATTTCACACAGCTAACAACTTGGTTCAAAAGAAATGTCTCGCACCTTTAAATTTTTTGCGCTAACTGATTGAGAAATTCAATTCTATTGCTACACTGGCTCACCTAATGAGCTAGTTCATAGGCATACTATTGACAACCTCTTTTCGAAAGAGAAAGTTTCAGATGAATAGTACAGAACGCCTCCACAAGATCCACCACATGCTGACTCAAAGGCATATGGTCACAACAGAGCAATTCGTCAACGAACTGCAGGTATCGGTTTCCACGATCAAGCGCGACTTAACTTTCTTAAGGGATAGATTAAATGCACCTGTAAAGTTTGATTACGAATTGGGCGGCTATTGCTTCGAGAAAATTCAGAACGTCGGACCAAAATATGAAATGCCTGGTCTCTGGTTCAACGATAGCGAATTGCACGCACTCGTCACTATGCAAAAACTATTGAATGAGTTACAGCCAGGATTGCTCTCACCGTACTTGGATCCATTACAGGCAAAACTGCAGGCCATTTTGTGTTCAATGAAAGACTCGCCGGAAGAAATATCCAATCGAATCTTAATTTTGGCACCGAATAAACGCGAATTGCCTTTAGAAAACTTCGAAGTCGTAGCAACAGCCGTTGTTCGACGCCGCCGCCTGAAAATTGTTCATTTCAATCGAGGTACTCAAACAAAGACAGAGCGGATCGTCTCTCCCCAACAACTGGTCTACTACAGAGACAATTGGTACTTAGATTCTTGGTGCCATCTACGCAAAGACATTCGTAGTTTCGCCGTAGATGCAATTGTCTCTGCAGAACTTATGCCGGACAAGGCAAAGGATGTTTTACTCAAGAGGTTACGCGAAGAACTAAGCGAAGGGTATGGAATCTTCAGCGGTGAGCCATTGCAATGGGCCAAATTACGCATTACCAATGTAGCGGCAGAATGGGCATCGAAACGAATCTGGCACTCCAATCAAAAATCAACCGTTGATGCTGATGGCTCTCTTCTTTTGGAAGTTCCATATACGGATGATAGAGAGCTAATCCAAGACATATCAGCTTGGCTACCTCATGTTGAAGTAATCTTGCCAAATTCACTACGCGAGAAACTGTCTGAGATTCTAAGAGCCTCTCTAGACAAAAATTCAGCTAAGTAAAAGATAAGTAACCCAATAGAGTCTATATGCAAGAAATCGCTCAAATAAAACATGCCTTAGATTCGATGACGCAAGTTGGTCTTCGCGCATTCTCCGAGATCTCTGACCTTTGGAAACTAACTCCAGAACAGAAGGCGATGATTCTAGGTAGTCAAAGTGGCATCGGATTAGCTGATCAGAGCAAATCGGAATCCCCGGAGCCTCATTTAACAGAGGTGATTATTCGCATCAGCTATGTTTTAGGAATATACAAACAATTAAATATCCTGCTGCCTGCCCCTGCACATGCCGACGCTTGGATCAGAAAGCCAAACTCAGAAAAGCTTTTCAATGGTGCCAGTGCGCTAGATTTCGTACTCATGGATCCTGAACACCATCTTCCTTTACTTCTTGCGTATCTTAAAAACGTAACCTAAGACTATTGAAAGAGTAAAACATGAATAGTGATACCGAGCCTCTCAGCGAAAACTATGAATCAATCGCTTCAGACTTCCCTAAGCTTAATCATATGGGGGTTGTTCCCGGATCTCAAATGAAATTGCTGGTTGTTGAGTTTGAGAATAAATATTACACACCAGGAGATACGCCACCTGAGAGGTTTGCAATTTGGCTTACGAGACAATCCACATGAACTGATTTAGCCCTTATATTAAATAGAACTTTCTTTAGATTGCAAAATAATCCAATCAAAGAATCGGCGTGACACGGAATCAATCAACGTATCAGGATAGTAGACTAAGTGATAGGCGATTGGCGTTTTCAGTGTCACTGATTCCAGCGCAATTAAAAGCCCGGAGGCTAGTTCAGATTGTACTAATGCACGATGTACTAGGGCAAAACCGCGTCCAGCGATAGCGGCTTCGATAACTGCGTTTGAATTAACGAAGACGATCCCGGAATCAGACTTAATGTGATTTATACCCGCGGCATTGAACCATAAGCGCCAATCCCCCCTATGTTCGTCGTGAAGCAACAACTCTTCTCTGACGAAATCTATCGTTGCAGTCTTCTGCGGCGCAATTAATCTCGGACTACAAACGGGAATTAAGTCGTCGGCCAGGAGCACCTTTGACTGCAATCCTGGATATTCCCCCATGCCATGTCTTACAGCAAAATGAATACCTTCCTTGCGAAGGTCAACCTTACGATTTGATGTACTGACACGGACGTCAATATCTTTAGCCTGATACATAAAGTCCTGAAGTCGTGGCACCAACCACTGCGTAGCAAAACCTGGCGTACAACTAACCAAAACCACCTGATTTTCATTGGTCATCAATTTGTCTGTGGCTCGTCCTATTAGAGTTAGCGCCTCCTGACATGCAAGATAATAATCTAGCCCTTCCGTAGTCAATATCAATCCACGAGAGCGTCTTTCAAATAGCGGCCTCCCAAGAAACTCTTCGAGCTTACGCACCTGCTGTGTGACCGCGCCTGATGTTACATGTAACTCTTCGGCAGCGCATTTAACGCTGAGATTTCGCGCAGTTGCCTCGAAGAAGCGAATAGAAACGAGTGCTGGGAGTTTCATTTCAATTTAGTTTTACTAAAGTAAGTTTAGAACAAATGATTTGTTCATCCAATGATGTACCAATAATATAGCAGCAACCATATTTAGTAAAAATAAACATTAACCAAGGTAACCGTTATGAATCCTATGAGTCTTTTACGTCTGTTCTTGCTCGCAGCATTGTGGGGTGGAAGTTTTCTATTTATGCGAGTTTCTGTGCCTGTTTTAGGGGCAATACCAACAGCATTCGGCCGGGTCGCGTTGGGCGCATTGGGTCTATATGGTTTGATTGCATTCTGGCGCACTGGTTTCTCATTCAAGGGAAAGTTCACTGCCACATTAGTTTTGGGAGTAATCAATTCTGGTATTCCATTTCTTTTGTTTGCGTTTGCAGCCAAAGTTCTTCCAGCTGGTTATAGCGCAATTATTAATGCAACCACTCCGCTGATGGGTGTTTTAATTGGGGCACTTGCCTTTGGTGAGCAAATTACCATGTCAAAGGCAGTTGGGGTTGTAACTGGATTTGCTGGGGTAGCAATATTAACGAGAACCGGCCCGACTACAGTTAATGGCCCAATGCTTTGGGGAATAGCTGCATGTCTGGGTGCAACCGCTTGTTATGGTCTGGCGGGATTTTTGACGAAACGTTGGATTACGTTACGCGGCGGTCTGGGAAGTAGCAATGTTGCTTTCGGTAGCCAAATCGGGGCGATGCTTATGTTGTCGCCGTTTATGGTTTGGGACGAGGCAATTCATCCTTTGACATGGCACGATGTACATGCCAACGTCTGGATTTCAATGCTGGCCCTCGGTCTACTGTGTACCTCTTTCGGCTATGTACTTTACTTCAGGTTAATCGCAGATGTTGGACCAATGAAGGCATTAACAGTTACTTTCTTAATTCCATTTTTTGGAACTTTATGGGGCTGGCTTTTATTGAATGAAGTAGCAACCTTGGCGCATGCTTTTGGAGGAGGATTGATCGCGATAGCGCTATGGCTTATCCTGCAACAGGGATCATCCCAAGTTCAAAAAATAAATTCTAATAAGCAAATTGAAAAAGCCTAATTTTTTGAATTTTTAAGTAAATTAATTCTGAATAATTTTCTTTCCAATTCGACTGAAGGTTTAGTGCCAACCGTGAGCAGACGCAGCCATATGCTCGACGACCGCCTCAAAATTATCTGCGGGGATAGTTTTACACGGGCTCTGCCCCCCCCGCACTTAAGGGCTGATAAGTTTCACGAGGTATATTGCACGTGCTGTTAAACGTGCGTCTGTGGCCGGAAAATGCACGCCGAAAGACATAACCTGAGGCTGAGTATCGTCAGCAGAAAGATTTAATTCATAAAATGCCGGTTCCCCGTCGCTGGCGGTGGACGCGTACACAACCTGACGAAACTTCTGGCCTTTAGGCGCGACTGTCTTAAGTGCTGGGACTTCTAACTTGATACTTTCGCCGTCTGATAAATGTGAGATCGGATGCATTGTAGAAAAACCGCCAAGGTTCTCGTCGATTTTTTTCAGCGTTCGCTCTGTCGCCAAAGATTCTTGAGCCTGACCTGGCGTGAACATTGCCGTACCGTACACAACCATAAAAGTGAACCTGCGGCCAGTCGTTAGAGCATCGTCATACTTGGGCATAGCTATTAATTCTAGCGCTCAGCTAGGTGTAAAAAGGAAAGTAGATACTTCAATGGATGCCGAAAAAAATCCGTTTTAGTCGCAATTTTTATCTGGCAAACATGAGGCGCCCACAGAACTCGGGAAACATAGCATGTTAACGATCTCTGCCGGTTTGAAGCGGATGGATCTTTTCATGCTCAATGTCCCGGTTTTGTCGCCAATGCTTTCCCCGGTTATGTTGATGTGATCCCAGCACGGTGGTCACAAGTATCCGAGCGTGCCGTCGATTGAAGGTGCAAAAAAAGGGAGCGATCGATTATTTGCAAGCGAATGCCTCCGATGTTAAAGGCTACAGGCCATATAATGAGTTGGCTTCGGCGCCTGGGAAGACCAGGAACCGAAATCCAAAGAAAATCGGTTAAGGATTTAAAGTAAGGCGCGCGTACGCTCCGTACGGCGGCGATCATCATTCGCGAGGTTCGCTATCGGAGACAGGATCTCGCTGTCGAATTCTTCTATAGGTGCGCCGCGCAGCACGCGCGCTGGCCAGTCTGAATGGGTCAGGGCACCGCGCCCAAGCGACACTACATCGGCTTGACCGCTTCCGATTAAGTCTGCCGCGCGCGTGGGAGCCTGCAGTGATCCATTTGCGATCACGGGGACACCCACATGTCGTCTGGCTAGTGCTGCCAAGCTGGCACCATTCCCGAAGGCACTCTTCCATGCTTCAAACTCGGTCGTGTGGACGTAGTTGATCGGCAGTTTTGCCACCGTCCCGAAGATTAGTGCAGCCTCGTTTTCCGCATTGCGCCATTTGTGCGTGAAATCGTTAACCTTCCCTTGGGATATGCGCAGACCGACCGTGAATTCAGGGCCAACGGCCATGCGTACGGCCTGCGTGATCTCGACGGTCAGGCGCAGGCGGCGCTCGACGTCTCCGCCATAGCGGTCGTTGCGCAGGTTCGTCCCTTCAGTGAGGAATTGATCGAGCAGGTATCCGTTCGCCGCATGGATTTCGACGCCGTCGAAGCCGGCATGTTTTGCCCGGACCGCCGCGTCGGCGAAACCGCGGATCGCTTCCGCGATCTCATCGTGACCCATCGAGCGCGGTATCGGATAGTCGCCCTTGCCTCGATAAAATGCCATCTGTTGTCCTTTGGGCCGCACTGCGGACGGGCCGACAGAGTCGCTGCGGTAAGGGTTTCCCTGCGAAAGAGCGCCGGCGTGCATCAACTGCGCAACCATGCACGCTCCGCCCTTTTGGACGCCGTCAACCACCTTGGTCCAGGCATCGCGCTGGCCGTCGTCGGACAGGCCAGGCTGGTTCAGGTAGCCTTGCGAGTATGCCTTGTCCGTATAGATTCCCTCAGTGATAACCAGTCCGAAACCGCCCTCGGCGAAGGCGCCGTAGTAGCGCGCCATGTGCATCGTCACCCAACCGTCGTCGGTCGCACTGACGCGCGTCATGGGAGCTACCGCCAGGCGATTTCGAAGCGCCATGCGGCCGATGGTCAGCGCTTCGAACAAGATGTCACACTGGCGAGTGCAATGCGTATCGATGGTAATCACATCTGCTCCGCGTTCGCACGGACAGCGGCAATGGCCTCGATCTCAATCATGGCAGCGGGATCGTACAGAGCCTTGATTTCGGCGATTGTGTCGGCCGGATAGGGCACCGCGAAGAACTGACGACGTAGCTCCACGACCTCCTCGAAATTGCCCATATCGGTCACGAAGATGGTTACCTTGATGACGTCTTCAAGGCCCGATCCGCCGGCTTCGAGCGCGCGCCTGAGGTTGACGAACGCCTGCTCGCCTTGAGCGCGGAAACCGCCGTCAACAATCTTGCCATCATCGCCGGCGCCCGCTTGGCCGGAGACGAACAACAGGTTGCCGAATTTGATCGCCTGAGAAAGCAGGAAGGGATCGTAGTTGTCCGGTTGGGTAATAATTCGTTCGAGCATGATTTGCTCCTTTCGTAACGGTAGTGGAGGAGTGTTCGGCCTGTTAGGGCCGCATTGAGAAGATAGGCGTGCGCCGTTGGATTGACAAACTCTAAGTTGTCAGGCATAAGATGAGTTATTTTCATCTGTATCCGCGATGCGACGACTCCCACCACTCACGGCACTACGCGCGTTTGAAGCGGCAGCCCGCCATGGCAGCTTTAAGCGCGCTGCCAATGAACTTGCCGTCACGCCGACCGCGATCAGCCATCAGATTCGCCTTCTTGAGGAATACACTGGCCTGAACCTATTCGAGCGGCAGGTGCGCAAAGTGGTCTTGTCCGACGCCGGGGTGAAGCTTTATCCGGTGCTGCGCGACGGTTTCAATGCTTTCGAGACGGCCCTGCAGCTCTTGGGAAAGCCGCAGGCACGCCGCCGAGTCATCATTTCGACTACTAATGCGTTCATGGCGCGCTGGGTGGCACCTCGGGTGGCGGACTTCCGAAAATTGCACCCGGAAATCGACCTCGAGCTGCATGCATCCGATCAGGCAGTCGACCTTGGGTCCGACGTCGCCGACGTAGCGATTCGCTACGGGCGAGGACCGTATCCGGGCATGGTAGCGGAGCGACTCTTCACCGACTGGTTCGCGCCGGTTTCTAGCCCCCAGCTAGGGGCTATAGGACAGGCGGATCTGGACCAGCTCCCAATGATCGATTTCAAGTGGACACACGACCATCCGCTGAACCCCACCTGGAATAACTGGTTCGCTGCAGCAGGCTTACCAAGGAATGAACGTAACGGTCAGCTTCTTTTTTCGGACGAAGGCCATGCAATCCAGGCGGCATTGGCCGGTCAAGGTATTGCACTATTGAGCCTTGATCTGGTGGCGGACGACATCGCAGCCGGGCATCTGACGCAGCCATTTGGCCCGAGCATACCTGGGCATACGTATCATCTCGTCCGAAGTGCGGGCCATATTCCCGAGCTGCATGTCGACTTGGTATTAGAGTGGTTGCGCGGACAAATACACGGACCGGCGAAGCCTTCCGTGTGGCCCGACGAAGTGGACAATTCCACTCAACCATGAAGTGAGAGTCGAGTCTTTGGACTTGCAAGGTAAGGGTCAAAATTGAGTGCGCGCTAACAGGTCTGATTCCTAAAAGCGATAGAACCATTAATTCGTCGTGATCTGATTTTTTTTTGTTGACTCGTTATTAATAATATTCACAAAAACAATTTTTGGAGTGCCAACTTCATAAATTTAATTGACAGGTCTCTCTGACCGGCGCATGATTTCGATCCACTTTTCAACGTTGACCCCCTTAACCAATAACCATAAGCACAGCGCCGATTCACCGACTAACGGTGGAATCAGGATAGCTGGTGTAAGCATGCTTGATAACGCAGGTGCAAAAAGCGCTACAAAACATGCGACTAAATAACAGGCACCGGCGAATTGAAGAAGAAGGCCGATGAATTTGGGTAAGAAGCTTGACTTGAAGATCAGATAACCGCTAACCAAGCAAGCAAAGCCAAAGAAGACCAGTGCAATATTGAATGCTACGTTGTGCGACCGCAATGCAAGGTTAGATAGAACCTGTATCTGATGCGAATTAAATGCAGTCAGGTAATCGGGACTCTTCAATATTGGTAAAATTACGAGCAAGAACACCTTACTAACTGCCTCGACACCCAGCGACACTGCACCGAGCAGGAAAGAAAGCAACATCAACGATTTGTTAATTTTGCTGAGAAACAGATACTCAATCCACAATTGCGGAATTGCCAAAACCACGACAAAAAAATCTGCAGCAACACCCAGATTCCACAATCGTGGTGAATCTAAGATGTTCTGCGCCGATGCAGTAACATTTCCTGCTACGATAAGCTTCTCGGTGACAAAACCCTCGGAAAACCCACCAAATAAGATCACTAACAGATATAACGCACCCCAAAGTCGTGCATATAATTGTGGGGAGTTCTCAACGGATTTCATCATCATTTTAAGTTTTTCCCAAAAACAAAGTTATTCTGGAGATATTCTTGTTTAGCCGCGATGTCTGCAAAAATAACTAGAAAATACGTATCCCCATGGGACAGCACAAATAGGTAGCAGCACCCACAAAAAAGCTGAGGTCATATCCTCAGCAGGAGAGCCAGCCAATTTGCTAGTCAACAAAAGTGGATACGTCACAATTATCAACCACAATACTTTATAGAATATTTCAATCAATAATATAGGTATCATCTTCAACGGATGAAAAATTCCCACTCCCGCGACCGTAGCAAACGCTGTCCAGACACACCACACCATGGCATTCAATGGCTCCCAAGGTCCCAGATGAGTAAATATTTTCGTCCAAACGTCTTTTCCTAGCACGAAGAACATAAGGATGTAGACCAGTCGTAAAAGGTAAATATGAATGGGGCGCACGTGCTCATACCGGTCGTTTTTTTTAAAAACATCTTTAATGCCAAGTTTCATTGGAAGTCCTGGAATTCGTCTCGATTGAAATTCGAGATACTTGAAATATGGAGGTAAAGAAATAACTTCTACCGATGATGACGAAATTAGTTGCAGCGCGTAGCATGCACAGGTTTCTTGATAGTAGTATTGAAATTTCTACAAAAGCAAACTGGCATTCCAGGCTGTTGTTTTTATCACGACGTCATGCAACTGAATTTGAATGTGGGAGCAACAAGTTTGTACCCATCGAGGCCCCAAAGAGTCTAAATGCTTGCCGAAAGAAGATGGGACTGCCAACGATAAATTATCGCTATTGACCGAGCTTGACCAGTAGCGGCCTACGGTGCGCCGTAGTGGGAGGAACTGAGGTTGGAGATGTAGAAAACGGGCACCTTTTAGATTGGAATAGCGAATGATTTTACCACTTCCGAAGCGGCAGATTGCTTTTCTGCCTCAAAGTGACAATTCACTGCACTGTCCGATAAATGTCCGTTTTTTTTAGACTATTTTGAACTCGCTCACGTTTTGATTTACGCCAGTATCGATCAACAGAACCGTTCCACCAAAAAATCTACGAAGCTGCGTAGCTTGGGCGAACGATACCGATCCGGCAGGTAGACCACGCTCATCGGGCGGCTGGGGGTTCCATGCGCTGGGAACAGTTGAACCAGACGACCTGCCCGAACGTCGGCCTCCAAGAGGAACGCGGGTTGCAGCACGATACCCATGCCGTGCAATGCCGCAACGCGCAGCGCCTGCCCCTGATTGACCTGTAGCCGACCTGAGACAGGAACGCGGCATACACCGTCTTGGTCTGTCAGGCGCCAATGTGCCAGGGCTGCGGGAGAAAAAGACAGGCATTCATGTTGGCTGAGGTCCTCCAGCTTTCCCGGCGTGCCCTTGCGTGCCAGGTATTCGGGGGACGCGCACATCATCAGCCGATAAGGCGCCAGTGACTTGGCGATCAGTGCCGAATCCGGCAACTGGCCGATACGGATGGCCACCTCGAACCCTTCTTCCGCCAGATCCACCACGCGGTCGCACAAGGTTAGATCGACGCTAACCTCGGGATAGCGGTCTAGGTACACAGACAACGCGGGCATCAGCGCTTCGGTGCCAAAGGTAACGGGTGCGGTGACGCGCAGTTTCCCAGCTGGCGCGAGTTGCAGGTTCTGCGCTTGCGCATCGGTTTCGGCCACTAGCTTGAGAATTTCCTTGCAGCGCATGTAGTAGTCCTCGCCGAAGGCGGTAATATGTAGGCGCCGAGTTGTTCGGTTGACCAGTTGCATGCCCAAGCGTTTTTCAAGCGTACGCAGGTGGTTGCCTGCCATCGTCGCCGAGATACCGCAAGCCGTCGCGGCAGCGCTCAGGCTGCCTTTTTCAACGGACAGAACATACACCTCCATGCTGTCCAGCAAATTCATTATCAACTCCTTATTTCAAATCTATCAATCAAATCGAAGTTTATCTCTCGTTGATTTTAAATCAAACTGACACCTTTCTCACAAGCAAAGTGGCCTATCGCCGCTCAGCTTGCCCCCCCTTACAGGAGAGCCACCATGGAATTGAATCTCAAAGGACGCACCGCGCTGGTTTCGGGTGCTAGCGCCGGCATCGGTGCCGGCGTTGCGCGGGTACTGGCCCAGGAAGGTGTCCTGGTCGCCATCACGGCACGGCGTCGTGACTTGCTTGAACACCTCGCCGCTCAAATCGTTGGCACCGGTGCTGAAATGCCCATCATTGTGACCGGTGACGTGACCGATTCCGATGATGCAAAGCGCATCGTTACCGATGCCGCTGCCGCGCTCGGTCCTATCGACATCCTGGTCAACTGCGCTGGCGGTTCGCGCCCAACGCAACAAGACGCCACGGACGCCGAATGGGAAGAAGCCTTTGCTTTGAACTTCACTGCGGCGCGCCGACTGGCACAGGCAGTGCTGCCGTCGATGCAGGTCCGGCAGTGGGGCCGCATCGTCAACATCAGCGGCTCGATGGAACCACGTGCGCTTAATGCCGCCAGCGCTGCCAAGGCCGCACTGCATCTATGGGCAAAGGGCCTTTCCTGCGACATGGCGGCGCACGGCATCACTGTCAACACCATTCCACCGGGGCGGATCAACAGCGAGCAAATCCTCGACAAGCTGCACCCAACTGAGGAAAGCCGACGCGCCTTTATCGCCCGAAACATTCCCATTGGCTACTTCGGCGATCCGGAGGATATTGGGCACCTGGTGGCCTTCCTGGCCTCGCCGCTGGCGCGCTACATCACCGGCGCCGTAATCCCGGTGGATGGCGGCATGCACTACTTCGCGCACTGAACCTTACCGGCACAGTACATCTTTCATTCCGGAGCTGTGCCCAAACCATCAAAATTTTCAGGATCGACGGCAAAACCAGTGTTGGTAAGACTTTCAGCGGAAAACCGATGTTTTTCGGCACAGTGCAAAATCATCAAATTTCATTCTATTTGAGGTTGAAAATCTGTATGAAAAACCATGCCGGAATCTTTTTTTATACGGAAACTCTGCCAAACAGGTTTTCCGACTCCTCACTTTGGAGGAACTGGATAAATTCCACCAGTTTGGTCTTACAACCCCTATCCGAAACACGTTAAACTGCCAATTCTTTAAATTCGATCGTATCTGCTTTTTTGGGATTCAGCTCACCATTTCTCTCTCCAAGGTTTCAATGATGTTACATCACATTTGGAGAGCTAAAATTCCAGGAAAAGTACAATTTGTTCGCGCCGACCGCATATTGATCCACCGGAGGTACGGATAAAATATTGGACTACTTTTAGGAGTAGTCTATGTATTCATACGAAGAACGCCTTAGGGCGGTGAAACTATATATTAAGCTCGGCAAGCGTTGCAAAGCCACAATCCGCCAATTGGGTTACGCGACCAAGAATTCATTGAAAGCGTGGCATGACGAATTCCAAGAGCGAGGCGATTTAAAGGTCGGGTACTTTCGACCAAAGGAAAAGTACTCAGAAGATCAAAAGAAAGCAGCCCTAGATCATTACTGTTCTCGACAATTAAAGTCGTAAACTGGCTATTAAAGTCGTAAACTGGCTATTAAAGTCGTAAACTGGTTATTAAAGTCGTAAACTAAAATCTTCAAGGAAATGCCCAGACCTGGAATATCAGGCTTGGGCATTTTTGTATTTGAATCCAAGCAAAATTGAGCTCTTCATTTGTAACCGTCCAACGCTCCCACCTATGAACACCCCTTAATTTCATGCACTCTTCAAACCTGATCACTTTGGAGAGCAAGCATGTCAAGAATCAAATCCTCCCTCAGTCG
Source organism: Undibacterium sp. SXout11W (assembly GCA_049339905.1). GTDB lineage: Bacteria > Pseudomonadota > Gammaproteobacteria > Burkholderiales > Burkholderiaceae_D > Undibacterium. The sequence continues at coordinate 4,833 of JBMPPG010000023.1, read as the reverse complement.
TGCGCAAAGGTTGCAACATGTCACCGCCTGACAAGGCTCAGGGCTATCGCAAGCGGCGTATTGTCGTGCGCATTAATTAAATCACTCCACATTTCATGGCTGGATTTCACGTGGCCATGTACCTGCTTCGGCATGCGCACCGCTGACGACTTTACCGATTGTTGTTCAACCCAGCGCACCAGCCGCTTCAAATTTTCCGCCCATCGTGTTACGCCATGACTCTGGGTGGTAACTCTCGCTACCTGCTGATATGCAGACCATATGGCTTGGTCAATTACTCAATCAATTAGTATGATGGCACGCGGTCAGATTTTTTGCGTAATAGAACCCGTGGACATGCGTCGTGGCATGGAGAGCTTGTCGCAATGGATACAAACCAGTTTGGGTACGACGCCTTGCGATGGCACCGCCTATGCATTTAGCAATCGTTCTAAAACACGCTTGAAGTTGCTCATCTGAGATGGTACTGGCGTATGGTGCTGCCAGCGCCGCTTACACCGTGGTGCGTTTGTCTGGCCTCGTGCGGACGATCACTGCTGGGTGATGACACAAAACCAATGGGATTGGCTCATCAAAGGCGTTGACTGGCAACGATTATCTGCACCGGCACCAGCACACTGGCACGTCTGATCGGCACGGATAGCATCAAAAAAATGACGACACATCACTTTTTTGATTGTAAACATCACCCAGTCTATGTAAACTTCATGCATGGACCTCGTCAAAGCCCTCGCTCAATTTAATCCCCACACGGCCACACCCGAAGGACTGGCCGCACAGGTCGCAGCCTGGGCACAAGAAGCACAGCGTCTTCAAGAACAAGCTGATCTCGTTGCCCGGCAACGCCAGGAAATCCATCTCAAAGATACCAAAATCAAGGCGCTTACTTTAGAACTGGCGTACCATAAACGGATTAAATTCTGCAGCACATCAGAAGCCTTCACGGCGCAACAACGTGACCTTTTTAATGAGACGCAAGAAACCGATCTCAACGCCATGCAGGCGGAACTGGAACAACTCTCTTCTACACCGCGCGTCAAAGCAAAGCCAACCGGACGCAAGCCACTCCCTGCCGAATTGCCACGTGTAGAACATCGTCACGAACCCGAATCCTGCTCTTGTGGTGCTTGTGGTCAAACCTTAGTGAAGATCGGCGAGGATATCACCGAGCAGCTTGATGTTGAACCGGCACGGTTCTTTGTACAACGGCATATCCGGCCACAGTATGCTTGTCGTAAGTGCTAAACGATCACGGCTGCAGCAATACCGGCATCAATCATTGACGGTAGTTTAGCGACACCCAGCTTACATGCGTGGGTAGTGATTCAAAAATATCTGGATCATCTGCCACTCTATCGGATAGAACAGATCAGCACCCGTCATGGCGTCACGATCTCCAGATCAACGCTCGCAGAATGAATAGGCCGCATCGGCGTTGCACTGCAACCATTAGCTGATCGACTCATAGAATTACTGAAACAACGCACTGTCTTACATGCCGATGAAACACCGGTACCACAACTTGATCCGGGTAAAGGCAAAACGAAGCGTGCTTATCTGTGGGCGTACCGTAGCAACAACTTAGAACCCGATGCACCCATCGTGGTATTTGAGTTTGAGCCAAATCGTAGCGGAGCGCATGCACAAAACTTCCTTGCCGATTGGCAGGGACATTTAATGGTTGACGATTACGCAGGCTATAAAAAGCTACTCAAAACCGGGATCAGAGAACTGGCATGCCTGGCCCATGCCCGACGTAAATTCTTCGATTTACATGCCGCCAATCAACACCCAGTCGCCGAAGAAGCATTGCAACGGATTGCCGAGTTATACCGGATAGAAAGTGAAGCACAAGATTATTCGATCGAAGAACGACAGCGATGGCGAGCAGAGCATGCCAAGCCTCGCCTCAATGCCATGCATCTGTGGCTAGTTCAACTACGCAAAAGCAGTGCGGAAGGAAGTGCACTATCGAAGGCGATCGATTACAGTTTAAAACGCTGGCCAGCATTCACACGTTATGCCGACAGTGGGCACCTGCCCATCGATAACAATCCGATTGAGAATGCGATCAGGCCAATTGCTCTGGGCAAAAAGAACTGGCTGTTCGCTGGTTCTGAACGTGCCGGCAAGAGAGCTGCTGCCATTCAAACTTTATTAGCCACAGCGAAAGCCAACGAGATTGAGCCGTACGCCTGGTTAAAAGAAACTTTAGAAAAACCCCCACCTGCCCAAACAGCCGCATTGATGAACTGCTGCCGCTCCGCACTTAGCATCGTATCTGCCTTCTGAAAAGGTGGTGGGGTTGGACGCTTACTTTGTAGCAGTGGAGGTGAGCTATTCATCCAAATTGTTAGGTAACACCTGAACTAAGTTTGCGTGTTACCTAATCTTCGTATAGCGGGTCATACTCCCCTGGGATTTCTTACCCCAGTCTGGCATTGAGAATAATATTCGGCACACTTGCCAATGCCTTAGAAAGTGGACAATCACGCTTCGCAACGAGAGCAAGTTCTTGAAATTTTTCGTCCCCTAAGCCAGGGATGATGGAGTGCATCGTTAAAGTAATCTGGTCAATGATGAGTCCTTCGTCTTTTTTTATTAATCGGACCGTTGCATTGGTGTCGATACTACTAGGTTTCAAGTCGGCTCTTTCACAGACAAACGCGAATGCCATTGTAAAGCAAGCAGCATGTGCAGCAGCTAAGAGCTCTTCAGGATTGGTACCAGTTCGATTATCTTCGAAACGACTGGAATATCCATATGGGTAGTCATTTAATGCACCTGTTTCTGTACTCACCTTACCTTGACCAGTTTTACCTGCTCCCTCCCAGTGAATGCTCGCTGTTTTCTCCGACATGATTAATCTCCTTCGTAGATCCATTATTTATGTAGATGAGCATCGAAATGACAAACACTGAATTGGCAGTCCGAGCGCAGAAAATTTAAAGATTCGATTTTTGATTTACGGCCTTATATGCCAATTTAAATTTCTAGCAATCTATACGAGAAAAGAATCAAATAAAATCGCTCAAGAAAATATAAGCGACGAAGTATAGAAAACTAAATCAACATAATTAATAAATGCTATTCGTCATCCACGAAAATAAAATGCTGTTATTTATAAATTAACGCTGCCAATCGAACATCCTTCATTCTTATCTCAATTACTTTAGAGTGCAGTCAAGTATTCAAACCATAATGATGATGTACCGTATCTACCCATCTCGGGTTTGCCATATCTGGCCAATGGTCGTTATCAAATCCAGGCGCATTTTCAAAGTGTTCTTTCTCAATATTCAGTACAAACCGCTTATTAATTGCATCCAGAGTTAAAACTGACCAAGGTACCGCAAATAATTTTTCTCCGATTCCTAAAACACCTCCGTGAGTAACGACTGCATACGTCACATGACCAGTTTTCATATCCAACATAATTTCTTTAATACTTCCCAAATGTTCGTCAGCTTGGTTCACGACATTGTCGCCAATCAGTGTATGAGCCCCCATTAATTCTGGACCTGGTCCTTTTTCGGTCTTTGATGTTAAATTTGGAGCTTTAGTGATTTCCATATTAAAGATTTCGTTAATCATTTTGATACCTCATGGGGTGTGAAGGAAGAAGGATGAAGTTTTAGTGAAGAGTCATCCGTGCGATTACGAACATTAAAAGCGAAAATTTCAGAAATTAGAAAATTTTCCTTAGGGACAAAGCATAAAGAATAGCTCTGTTCTATGTATCTACCCTTTAGCTAGAAGCTAATACATGCTGATGTATGTGATCGTGATTAGACTGTAAATTACAAGCGTTTAGATTCAACTTTTTTTGCCTCAATTGCTTCCAGAACAGCTCCAAGATCCGTGTCCACCTGCATTGCAGTGAGTTCCGGATCAACTCTGTTTTTTACACCCGGTAAATCTTCGCGTAACGCCTCTAAAAGTTCCAGAACCTTTGTTACTTTTTGCTCGGTTAATAAATGGACTTGCAGGCTAAGATGAACCTGAATATCGGCTATTTTCGTCATACGACTCTGTCGGGTCAAAACGGCAATAGCAATTAATACGCCATTTAAACCAAGCATTCCTTGCAGCCAAAGAAAGGGAGGAGGATCAATTGGAACGTACCCCACTAACAATACGAATTCATTCACACAAATCCAACTTAGAACGAACATCACGAAGCTACAAAAATAAACCGTACTTCCAAAAAAAGAGCTAATTAATTCAATCACACTCTGTGGTCCGGAAATTTTCTCTTCTTCGCGGTCATAATATTTTGCAATATTCTCGATGTTATTCTTTACCGCATCAGACAGCACGTCATGTGTCGCTGGTGTCTGCTTTTTCATGATATTCCAGAATTTTTGGCCCAGCACTTGCTCAGTTGAAAGAATAGTGAAAAGTTTGACTAAAGCTAAGGCCGAAACATATCAACATAAGTAACTTTAACTTACGCTTATATTTTTCCAAAAAGATAAAGAACTATCTTTCAAAACATCTCTTTTTCGACATCTGCATGTTTGCGTTCTATCAAAATTTGATCAGTACGCTGTCAAACATATGGACGGTTAAAAAGATAGAATATTCGAAAAAAAATACTTAAGTTGATAAATACCAATTGCCAAAAAAATTCGTATCGCGCTCATAGCTTCTTAAAGCGTCGTAGACGACATTACGACGCGTAACATATTCCCTCTTTTTCATTGACGGTAGTTGTCAACAAAGATGTCGCGTCAAGTCATGCTGCTAGCATTAGTTCCTCTGCCTGATTTCGTTTCGGATTCAGCCAGACCTCGTCCTTCAATTTCCAATCCCGCGTCGCACCAGACCAGC
>JBMPPG010000022.1:0-45203 GCA_049339905.1 Undibacterium sp. SXout11W | reverse complement strand
CTTTATAACCCGCTGAACCTTCTTGATACCGTTTAACAACGGCCAGTTTGAATTGCTTTGTGTATTTACTCATGAAAACACCCCAAAAGTTAGGACGGGTGTCCAACTTTTGGGGTGCAGTTCAGTTTTGATGCGACGGGGATTTTTTTATTGCTAGGACTTACGCAAAATTGTTCCAGCACGGTATGGCGACGACGACAGTACACGGGTACGGCCAGTAGTTATAACGCCGCTGTGGCGATTTTGCGCAAGTCATAATGGCGTTTTCAGGCAATAAAAAAGCCACCCGCAAGCAGATGGCTGATGTACGATGTTTTTGAAAATGTGAGTAATTTACATTCTGACCAAGGTCGATTTACCAAACAAACTTTCAATCAAATCTACCGCCAGAATCGCGGTTTGATTGCGTAAATCCAGAGCAGGATTAAGTTCAACCAGATCCAGTGAAGCCAGTAAGCCGGTATCGGCAATCATTTCCATACACAGTTGTGCTTCGCGATAAGTTGGGCCACCCAAAACCGCTGTACCTACGCCCGGCGCAATAGCAGGATCCAGGCAATCCATATCAAAACTTACGTGCAAATGGGTATTCGAATCAATGCCAGCCAATGCAGAGCTCATGACATTGCGCATGCCATATTCATCAATGTAGCGCATGTCGTAGACTTGAATGCCCATTTCATGAATGAATTTCTTTTCACCAGCATCCACGCTGCGGATACCAATTTGGCGAATTTCATCTGGTTTCATGGCTGGCGTATGTCCGCCGTAAGCAATCAATTCTTTTGGTCCATGACCCATCAGGCAAGCAACGGGCATGCCGTGGATATTGCCAGTCGGGCTGATCGTCGATAAATTGCTGTCTGCATGCGCATCAAACCACAATACGCGTAATTTTTTACCAACGCGGCGGCAATGCGCCGCAACTGCGCTGATAGAACCAATCGCCAGGCAATGATCGCCACCCAGCATCATAGGAATGTGACCATTCTGTAAAGCATTGTCGACGGCGTCATAAACAGCCTGATTCCAATCGATCGCTTCTTTCAGATGGCGCAAGCCATTGACCGGCTGCTCCCATGGATTTGCAGGACCATGTAGATTGCCGTGGTCGATAACTTTGAGATGACGGCCTTCAAGTGCTTCGTTCAGACCGGCTACTCGTAGTGCATCAGGCCCCATGCCTGCGCCTTTGACGCTGGCGCCAACATCTGTTGGCGCTCCAATTAAGGAAATGGTTTTCATTCTATGTGTAATTTCAGACTAGGTTATGCTGTTAAGCGTATTAAGCATGTATTGGCACTTTTGGTGCTAACGGTGTTTCTGGTGTTGCCGATATTGCCGATATTGCTGATGTTGCATTTTTTGTGTCGACGACGGGCGCACCCATTCCCATACCGAACAAATCTTTTGGATTCATCATTTCTGGAATTAAATCCAGCATAGGCGAAGTTTTTTGCATGACAAATTTTTCCAGATAACGCATTGCAGAAAAATCTTCCAGTGCAAAACCGACAGAATCAAATACGGTGATTTGTTCTGCAGATGAGCGTCCAGTGGCTTTTCCTTCAAGAATTGTCCACAGTTCGGTGACCTGGAAGTCTGCTGGCATTTGCTGCAATTCGCCTTCAATTCTCGATTGCGGTTCGTATTCAACCACAACATAAGCATTATTCAAAATGTCTGCATGTAACTCTGTTTTTCCAGGGCAGTCACCACCAACGCCGTTGATGTGCATGCCAGGTTCTATCATTTCTGGTGTCAGAATTGTGGCATTAGTTTTATCTGCTGTTACAGTAGTCACAATATCCACACCTTTGACTGCTTCTGCGATAGATGCGGCGCGTACCACACGTAAATTGGGGTAAGCGCGCAAATTATGAATCAATTTTTCAGTTGCTGCAGGATCAACGTCAAAAACGCGGATTTCTTCTATGCCTAACATCGCGTGAAAGGCGACTGCCTGAAATTCACTCTGAGCACCGTTGCCGATCAGCGCCATACGTCGACTGTCTGGACGCGCCATGTATTTGGCTGCCAAGGCTGAAGTAGCCGCCGTACGAATTGCTGTAGTTAGTGTTAATTCGGATAACAAACGTGGATAGCCTGTATCAACGTCGGCGAGAACACCAAATGCAGTCACAGTCAGCAAACCAGCCTGGGTATTTTTAGGGTGACCATTCACGTATTTGAATGAGTAGTTGGTGCCGTCAGAAATGGGCATTAATTCAATAACACCGACGTCGGAGTGATTTGCCACGCGGGCGGATTTGTCAAAACTGCCCCAGCGCAAATAGTCTTCTTTAATCATCTCTGCCATGCGGGTGATGGCTGTTTCTGGCTTTACCTTACGTAAGTGGGCTTGCATTTCCTGTGTGCCAATATAGGTCACCATGATGTTCTCCGAATAGTTTGAATTAGCCAGGATGAAACTGATAAAAAAGTGCAAATTCAAAAAAGCTTTCATGCATTTGTTATCCATCCTGTAAAACCAGAACATCGTCAATGGACTTAGCCAGGCAATTAAAAAAAGAGGCATGTCCGGAAGCCGCTGCGAAATTTTTCCGCATTTCGCAAAAGCCTCAAGCACTAAAGTGCTCATGGAAACGACGAGTTCTGATAACCATTGTAGCTACCCGACAGAATAATTAGATTGCTAAATTTGTTGTATTATCTGTAAATAAAGGAATTTAATTACTTAATTTAACTTATAAAGAATTTATATTTCATAATATCGTTATTGAATAAAATATCTTTAAATTGAGCAATAAAGAATATGAGAAAATCAGAGCGGTTTCTGAATCTCGAATAACGATATTGATGATTAAAAACTCGAATTGTTATTTTTGAAGGTTGTCTTGCTGCAAATGGATCTAACGACTGTCTACATCTTTTAGCGCGGCAGAAAATAGGAGTAAAAATGGATGCCTATGACTTAAGTATTTTGCGCCATCTGCAAGATGATGGGCGTATGAGTAACCTGAACCTGGCGGAAAAAATTCATTTGTCTGCCCCGCAGACGCTGCGCCGCGTGAGGGTATTGGAAGAAAAGAAAATTATCCGTGGCTATGTTGCACAGGTCGCGCCTGAAGCACTTGGTTTGGGAGTGATGGCTTTTGTGAATTTATCTCTGGATAGAGAGCAGTTCAGAAACGTGCGTGAAGTTGAAAAGCAGTTGCGGGCTTTTCCTAACATCATCGAATGTCATACGATTTCTGGCGACTTTGACTATATTCTCAAAGTCGTTGCGGCTGATTTGAAAAGTTTATCGCAATTTTTGACTGATACCCTGATGCAAGTGCCAGGGGTGGCTTCACTGCGTTCTATGATTTGTATGGAGGAAGTCAAACCGGTATGTGGCTTGCCTATCGATTGAAATGCCGGATCTGAAGGATTTATACGCCTGCAGATCCGGAGCGCATCATCAAGCTTAGTGATGCGTAGTAATGCTTAGTGATAAATGGCGAAGCGCAGAGAGAATTTTTTGAAATGACGATAACTGGCACCAAGCTTATGCAATGCATCTAAAGATTGTTCCAGCGATTCGCCTTCTTTTGTGAAATTTACACGGAATTCTTCAAACGCTGCTTCTAACACCGTCGCAAGTTGGTGATTGTAAATACGGCCGTAGTTCATCAAACGTCTTTTTGTACGGAGTTTCATCATGCATCCTTTTTAAGTGAGGGGCGGATTATAGCTTTTTTAAAAAAAATGGCTGGCAAAGTTAAAAAGCACATTAACGCCAGCCGTACATCATTTGTCCGGCTAGTAAATTTTTAAATGGTTTTAACACATCGATGGCGCCAAGGCTGATGCCAAGCAAAGATTGCGTGAATGAACCATCCGGCGAACTGGCAAATACTCGCGCCATGCTATCGGTAATCCGTATCGTCAATTGTCGGTCAGTTTGTCGTTGCTCGATAAACTGTGGTATTGCGGTGGTCAATTCAGTAGTCTGGCGACTCAAGCATTTCGCCAATGTATGCGCATCCCTCAGACCTAAATTTAAACCTTGACCTGCTACCGGGTGCAAGGTCTGCGCGGCATTCCCTATGCTGACTGTGCGTCCAGTTGAATCTGGTTGCGCATTCAAACCTAGTGGATAAGCGTTGCGTTTCGATATCTGTTGAAATTGCCCCAGTCGATGCCCAAATGCCACTTGCAACTCGGCGAGAAATGTCTGGTCGTCGAGTGCGATGAGTTTTTCTGCCAACGCAGGACGAGCACACCACACCAATGCGTAGCCATCTTCTTGTGGCAATAAAGCCAATGGCCCCTGATCGGTAAAACGTTCAAAAGCGCGTTGCGGTTGTGGCTGATCACAAGTGACATGCGCAATGATCGCGGTTTGTTGGTAGTCATGTCGCTGGTCACGTTGGGTCTGGTCAGCGAAGGTGCCGCCTTCCGCTTGCACCAGAATTTTGGTGGTGACGCTGGAATGGCTTCCCGTTTCTGTATGTTTGAGATTCACCACAACATGTTCTGCATTTTCTTCGATGTGACCGACGTGAAATGGTCTCAACATGTGAACTTGCGTCTGCGCCAATGCGTTCTGCATAGGGCTGATGATGTCACCATAACGCGCCACATATCCTAAGGCTGGCACGTCGTAATCATCTGCACGCATCAGACTGCGACCAAAATGCGAACGACGGGAAACATGAATTTCACGGATTGCACTCGCCTTGATTGGCCAGCTTCCGGCGCGCTGAAGAATTTGCTGACTCCCATACGAAATCGCAATCGAACGTGCATCTTGTTCTGCCTGTGCTGCGGTTTTTGCGTCAAATAAAGCAATTTTTTCTGCGGTAAAACCTTGCCGGGATAACAGTAGTGCCAGTGCTTGTCCGACTGGGCCAGCACCACAAATAGCAATATCAAAGTCTGGAGTATTCATGCTGTATGTTGTTAACCGTGTTGCATCTCAGCTTCAACTTCTGCCACCGTTTTTGGTGTGTCGCGGCTGAGATTCAGATGCCCATCGTTGGTGATCAGGATATCGTCTTCGATTCGTATGCCGATATTCCAGAACTCTTCAGGTACATGTTCCGCTGGTCGCACGTAGATACCAGGTTCTACAGTAATGACCATGCCCGCTTGTAGATGCCTGTAGGGTTTTTCTTCGGCAATATTATGTGTTTCGCGATAAAGACCAACGTCATGTACATCGAGTCCTAGCCAATGTCCTGTGCCGTGCATATAAAACTGACGGTAGTCGAGGTTTGCAATTGCATCATCGACTGTGCCCACTTTGTGTTTGTCGAGTAAGCCCGTATCGAGCATGCCTTGCGTTAGTACACGCACTGCAGCATGGTGACCATCCATGTAGCGTGCACCAGGCTTGGCGTATTCCAGCGCCGCGTATTGTGACGCCAACACGATCTCATACAAGGTTTTTTGTGCATGGCTAAACTTGCCATTGACCGGAAAAGTGCGGGTAATATCGGATGCGTAGCTATCGAATTCACAGCCGGCATCAATCAAAACCAAATCGCCATCGTGGATTTTTGCCTGATTGCTTTGGTAGTGTAAAACGCAGGCGTTTGCACCAGCGGCAACGATAGAACCGTAGGCTGGTGATTGCGCGCCCTGACGACGGAATTCGTACAATAACTCAGCTTCCAATTCGTATTCAAATTGTCCGGCTCTGGCGGCGCGCATGGCTCTGGAGTGGGCTGCGCCGGAGATGCAGGCGGCACGCTGCATGCTTGCAATTTCAAGGCTGTCTTTAAATAGTCGCATCTCGTCAATCAGATAACGCACATCAACTGTGGTGCCTGGTGCGCTAACGCCGGAGTGACTTTTGGCGCGTACTTTTTGCAACCATTGTTGAAGCTGGTTGTCCAGATGCGGTTCAGTGCCTGTACTATAAAATAGCTTGTGTGCATCGGCGAGAAAGCTTGGCATTTTTTCATTGATGTCATCGATCGCGTAGGCTTCATCAAAACCAAATTCGACTCGCGCTGCTTCCGGGCCAAATCGATAACCATCCCAGATTTCGCGCTCGATATTTTTTTCGCGACAAAATAAAATTGCTGATTGTTTATCGCCAGCAGCGATCAGAACGATCACTGCATCCGGTTCGGTAAAGCCGGACAAATAATAGAAATAGCTATCGTGCCTGAATGGAAAAGTGTTGTCGTTGTTACGAATGAGTTCGCGCGCTGTCGGGATGATAGCGACACCTCCGCCTTGCGCTTGCATCAAAGATAGCAGGTGTTGACGACGGGCAGAAAAATGGAGGTGTTTAGCCTGACTCATGGCTATCCTTTAACGAAATTCAGTGGTGCATTGAGCGCATTCAATTGCTCGGGTGTGCCGAGATTATGCCACTCTCCACGATACAGTTCGCCACCAATCCGGCCGACATCGATAAATTCGCGCATCAGCGGTGCCAGCTTTGCATGGTCGCCAGGACGAATGCTGGAAAACATCTCGGGGCGGTAGACACCAATATTGGCAAAGGTGTGCCGTGGCGAGCCTTCGTTAGATAAACCCATCAAAGTCAGCGCAAAGTCACCTGTTGGATGAAAACCAGGATTTTTAACCATATACAACCAGGCAATATCGCGTTCCTGTTCTGGCAATGGATTACCCCACGGGTCATTATCTTCGAGCGTATTTAAACATTCTTTGAAATCAAAATGCGGAATGTAAATATCGGCAGACACCACAATAAATGGGTCAGAACCGAGTAAGGGCAAGGCTTTAGCAATGCCGCCAGCGGTTTCTAGTGCGGTTTCTTCAGCTGAGTAGCTGATCTTTGCACCGAAATGACTACCGTCACCCAGTGTGTCAACGATCATATGTCCAAGATGGGCGTGGTTAATCACGATCTCGGTGATACCTGCTTTCACTAAATTCAAAATATGCCAGACAATCAATGGTCGTCCGCGCACTTTCAATAAAGGTTTTGGGCAAGCGTCGGTCAATGGTCTCATGCGTTCGCCGCGACCTGCCGCAAGTAACATTGCTTTCATATTACAAACCTCAGAACGTGTAGCCAACTTGGGGGGCAGTATTTTCCAGCTCGTCGAGCAGGCGTAATAGCGGCACTAACTCTTTGTAACGGTGGCAAGTTTTGCGCACATATTCCATGACGGTCGGGATGTCGCCTAAGAAATTGTCTTTGCCATCACGGTGCGACAACCGGGTAAAAATACCTAAAATTTTGAGGTGGCGTTGTAAGCCCATCCATTCAAAATCACGGTAAAAACTATCAATGTCCGGTGCGACCGGCAAGCCAGCACGTTTCGCTTTTTCCCAATAGCGTATCGCCCAGTCCAGCACCATTTCTTCGTCCCATTGGACATAAGCATCGCGTAACAGCGAAACCAGATCATAGGTGATAGGGCCGTAGACGGCATCCTGGAAGTCAACAATCCCCGGATTACCTTTGTCCATCCACATCAGATTGCGGGAGTGGAAGTCACGGTGTACATACACTTGTGGCTGCGCTAGTGCGCTTGCCAGCAAATGGTCAAAGACTTTATCTAAAGTAGCGGTTTGCTTTTCATTCAGCGTCACGCCTAAATGCTTATTCACATACCATTCAGTGAATATATTCAATTCACGTAACAAGAACGCGCGGTCATATTCTGGCAGCACATCAGGCTGGCTTTGTGCTTGCATCAATACCAGAGCATCAATCGCGTCAAGGTAAAGTTTGTGTGCAGTGTCGTGGTTTAACACATGGGCATAGGTATGCAAACCCAGATCGGTGACCAGTAAAAAACCTGCTTCCAGATTTTGTTCTAATACTTCCGGCACAGTGAGGTTCATACTTTTCAATAAATTCGCCATTTTGATGAACGCGGCAGAATTCTCAGTCACTGGCGGCGCATCCATGGCGATCAGACTACGTCCATCGTTGGTATCGATGCGATAAAACTGACGGAAACTGGCATCAGACGATGCTGGACGCAACGTATCAAGTTGAAGTGATTGATTCGAAAGTCCACTCAACCATGCTTTGAGAGCGGCGAGGCGTTGTTCTTTTTTCTCAGTAACAGCTGAGTTTGCAGACTGATTATCAGTAGAAGACATGGTTTTTTTAATCATAGATTGAGTTTGTGCACACAGTTCAAGTAGATTTAGCGGCATTTCACCTATAATAGGCGACTAATTTCTGGCGGATTGTCTGAATGATACCGTCCATTATGCTTGCCAAAACGCTCACTAACTACAGAATACATGCGCAGGAAACCCGTATTATCTCACTCACAGCTCTTGTTTCCTACTATCCCCGCGATTGTCGTGTCGGTAATGGTGCCCGCCTTCTTTGCTCAGGCTCAGGCGCAGACGCTCAAAGTTTCGGAAATACTCGCATCGCCGCGTGGCACTGAAAAAGTCGGTTCCTCAGATCAAACCTTAAAAGCCGATCAGTTGCAGCAGATTGATCCGTTTAGTTTTGAGGAGGATACAGCCTTACGCCAGAAGAGTAAGCAAGATAAAAAGGAAGAGCGAGATAAACAAAAAGAAAAACAGCGGGACGCGGATAAAGTAGCGCCCACCGTTGTGCAATCCGAAAGAATGTTCGGACGCCCAGATAGGTATGCTCACTTTGAAAATAATGTAGAAATCGTAAAGGGCAGTACGACCTTAACCGCTGATAAGGCAAGCTATCTGTATCTTGAAGACCAGGTGGAGGCTGAAGGAAATGTACGTATCCGTAAGCAGGGTGATTGTTTCAACAGCGATACTGCGCAGCTGCGCTTGGACTCGGGCGTTGGCAATGTGATTCGCGCCGATTATCATCTGTTGGAATCGAATGCACAGGGAAAAGCCACAAAGATTGACTTCCTGGATACAGAACGTTCCGTCGTTCACGAGGGAACTTATAGTACTTGTAATGGCCTTGATCCTGACTGGTACTTGCGAGCAGATACATTGAATCTCGATAGCGGTCTTGATACCGGTATTGCAGGCAAATCCGTACTTTATTTTATGGGTACACCTATCCTTGCGACACCGACTCTGACTTTTCCTTTGTCTGGTGCTCGTCATTCCGGATTTTTACCGCCGACGATTGGCGCGTCAACGGTAGGTGGCGCCGAATTTGGTCTGCCATATTATTACAATATTGCACCGAACCGAGATTTAACCTTATATCCGAAGATCATTTCTCGCAGAGGGCTGCAATTGGGCGCCGACATGCGTTATCTTGGTGATACTTATCGTGGTGAAACATTACTCGAAGGGTTGTCAGCAGATAAATTAACGAATACCAGTCGTTACGCATTCACATCGTCGCATCAACAACTACTGATGCCCGCTTTGAATTTGACCTGGGATATCAATATTGCATCCGACGATAACTATCCTTCAGATTTTTCAAATTCTATTACCAAGACCTCTCAGCGTTTGTTGCCGCGAAATATCAATGCGACGTATTCGGGTGCGTTCTGGAATCTCAGTGTATTGGCAAGCAATTATCAGGTATTGCAAGACCTGAATGCCCCTATCGACAGGCCGTATGATCGTTTGCCGCAAATTCAGTTTCATGCTGAGCAACATGACGTGATGGGTTTCGATTGGGCGTTTGATTCTAGCCTGACTCGTTTTTGGCACCCGACTTTTGTGCGTGGAGACCGGTTGGTTCTCAATCCGCAGGTATCCATGCCGTTTATTCAACCTGGTTACTTCATAACACCCAAATTGCAGTTGCATGTCAATTCGTACCAACTGGTCCGTCAGGATCCTGGCTATCCATCTGACTTTACGAAAGTAGTACCTACATTCTCGGTTGACAGTGGTATGGTGTTTGAGCGTCAGAGCACCTTGTTTGGTCGTGAAGTCACGCAAACGCTCGAACCTCGGTTATTTTATGTACGCACGCCCAATGTGAACCAAGACGCGGTACCACTTTTTGATAGTGCAAATGCTGATTTTAATTTTGCACAGATTTTTAGTGAAAACCGGTTTAGCGGACAAGATTTAGTTGGAGACTCGAATCAGATTACCGCAGCTCTTGTGTCTCGTTACATTGAGATGGATGGTGAAGAGCGATTAAAGCTGGCTATTGGACAGCGTTTTTATTTCAATTCCCAAAAAGTATCGGCTGACGATACCATCCCGCCAAGTCGCTCTGATTTGCTGTTGGCCGCAACCGGTCAGGTGACACGTAGCCTCGGATTGGATTTAGGCTTACAGGTAAGTCAAAGTAGCCGTCAATCGGTTAAATCCAATTATGGCATTCGCTGGCAACCTGAACCGAAAAAAGTGTTGAATTTGGCGTATCGCTTTCAACGCGACGAGTTGGAAGAGGTCGATGTCTCGGCACAATGGCCAATTGGAAAACGTTGGTATGCAGTTGGCAGAAGCAACTATTCTTTGAAGGACAGAAAGGTTGTCGACGGGCTGGTCGGTTTTGAATATAAGGCAGACTGTTGGGCTTTGCGCTTTGTTGCACAACGATTTGCAATTGATAGCCTCAACAATAATACGGGTTTTTCGATTCAACTTGAACTTGGTGGGCTAGGCAAATTAGGTGTCGGGAACGATCCTATAGAAGCTTTAAAACGTAACATTTCCGGTTATCAGCCGATTACTGAGCGTTAATTCGTGATGTGATGGGCTCTATGAAGTGTTTCGTGGGGTGGTTAGTGATTTTTTGAATAGCGATGCGCAAGCATGGTTGTTTGTGAAAACACCGCTAACGTGTATATTGCAACTTTTATGCCGCTGAAGCAGTCAATACTGCGGCTTTGCTCAAACAGTTTTTTAGATCATTATGCGACATTTATTGCACATGAAACAACGTACTCTTTTATCTGTAGCGGCGCTTTCCATCGGTCTGCTTGCGACTCAATCCAGCCTCGCGCAACAGGTCGCGAGTGGTAAGCCCGCGGCGGCAAAATCACAAGTTGTCAATAGTATTGTCGTCGTGGTCAATGACGAAGTGATTACTCGACAGGAATTAAATGAAAGATTGATCACAGTTGAGCGTCGCTTGAAGGCACAGGGTACAGCGCTGCCTGATCGCGCTGACTTGCAAAAGCAATTGTTGGAACGCATGATCATTGATCGTGCGCAATTACAATTGGCAAAAGAAAACGGTATGCGTGTTGATGATGTCATGCTCGATCGCGCCATGTTGCGAATGGCTGAGCAAAATAAAATGAACATGCAAGAGTTCCGTAATCAAATTGAACGCGAGGGAACGTCCTATGCTCGCTTCCGTGAGGAGATTCGTGACGACATCATGATGCAGCGCATACGCGACCGTGAAGTTGATAGCAAAATTTTGATTACAGAGACTGAAGTCGATAATTTCCTTGCAGCGGAAGCGAGCGCAAAAGCCGGAAAGCAAGAATTGAATCTTGCGCATATTCTGATTCGCATCCCTGAGAATGCGACCGCAGACCAAATCGCTTTGCGCAGAAATCGTGCTGAAGAAGTACTGCAAAAATTGCGTGCAGGTGGTGATTTTGCCAAACTGGCGGTGACTTATTCCGATAGTGCAGAAGCACTCAAAGGTGGTGATTTGGGGTGGCGTGAACAGGACCGTTTGCCACAATTATTTTTGGATGCTGTTGGCAAAATAAAATCCGGAGAATTCACCGACATTGTTCGCAGTCCTAACGGCTTTCATATCGTTAAATTGAATGGTCAACGTGCATCCAATGATGCGAAGCAGGACGCCGCGGTAGTTCAGCAGACGCATGTACGTCATATTTTGATGAAACCGAATCAAATAATTTCTGAAGCCGAAGTTTTGCAGAAGTTACAGGATTTGAAAAAGAAAATCGACAGCAAAGAAACTACATTTGAAGACGCTGCAAAAACTCATTCAGCTGATGGTTCCGCAGCAAAGGGTGGTGATCTGGGATGGATTTATCCAGGTGATACAGTACCTGAATTTGAACAGGCAATGAATAAGTTGGCGATCAATGAGGTCAGCGCACCTGTAAAATCGCCATTTGGCTATCACCTGATTCAAGTGTCAGAACGCAAATCGGAAGATCAAACTAACGACCGTCAGCGTATGGCTGCGCGTAATGCTCTGCGTGAACGCAAGTCAGACGAAGCATATCAAGACTGGTTACGTGAATTGCGTGATCGTACTTACGTTGAATTCCGTACGGAAGATAAATAATGCCTGAATCGAGATTGCCGGCCATTGCACTGACGGTAGGTGAGCCGGCAGGAATAGGGCCGGAAATCTCGATTCGTGCCGCTTGGTCTTTACGGCATGAAATCAGACCCGTGTTGATTGGTGACGCAGCTTATCTGGCGATGCTCGCCAATGAAATTGATCCGGCAATACAATTGATGGGCGTTTCTCTGGAAGCACTCAGAAATTACGGTTTATCAGCTACCGGAATTGATCGCATTACGGTCATCGATTGCCCGCTCAATGCCCACGTGGTCGCAGGACAACTTGATCCTCGCAATGGGAGAGCCGTTTTGCATACGCTGGATGTTGCCATTGAAAGTGTGCAACGAGGTTGGTGCGATGCCATCGTTACTGCACCATTGCAAAAAAGTACGATCAACGATGCTGGTGTGAAGTTCAGCGGGCATACCGAATATTTGGCAGAAAAGACGCAGACACCGCAAGTGGTCATGATGCTCGCCTGCGAAGCAAATGCTCGCTTGACACAACCATTGCGGGTCGCATTAGCTACGACGCATTTAGCTTTAAAAGACGTCCCAGCAGCCATCCGGTTCAATGATTTGTTGCGTACGCTGCAAATTATTGACGCTGATTTGCGAAACAAGATGGGTATTCCTCATCCACGTATTTTAGTGAGTGGACTGAACCCGCATGCGGGAGAAAACGGCTATCTGGGTCGCGAAGAAATCGATGTGATCATTCCCGTCATCGAGCATGCAAAAAGTCTCGGGATAGAAGCAAGCGGCCCTTATCCAGCGGACACGTTGTTTCAACCTAAATATCTGGAACACGCTGATTGTGTATTGGCGATGTATCACGATCAGGGTTTGAGCGTGCTGAAACATGCAAGTTTTGGATTGGGCGTTAACATCACTTTGGGGTTGCCGCTGATTCGCACCTCAGTGGATCACGGAACCGCCTTAGATTTGGCGGCGCAAGGTCTTGGACGAGCTGATATAAGTAGTATGCTGGTGGCAATTCGCGTTGCTGCTGAAATGGCAAAAAATAAGAAATAATCATGAAACATATTCCACGTAAACGTTTCGGCCAGAATTTTCTGACCGATCAATTGGTGTTGAGTCAAATCATTCGCGCCATCAACCCACGCTCTGGCGATACTATGGTCGAAATTGGCCCTGGCCTCGCTGCGATGACTAGCCTACTTCTGGAAGGCGTACCACAGATGCATGTAGTGGAACTGGATCGCGATCTGGTCACGCGTCTGAAAAAGAGTTTTCCGGCAGACAAACTTATCATCCATGAAGGTGATGCATTGAAATTTGATTTCAATACGATCCCAGTACCTGAAGGTAAAAAACTGCGTGTTGTTGGCAACTTACCGTATAACATTTCTAGCCCGCTGTTATTTCATCTCGCCGAGATTGCCAATCAGGTCGAAGATCAACACTTCATGCTGCAAAAAGAAGTCGTTGAGCGCATGGTGGCGCCGCCAGGTAGCAAAACTTATGGCCGTTTATCTGTCATGTTGCAATGGCGTTATGAGATGGATTTATTGTTTGTCGTACCGCCTGAATCCTTTGATCCGCCGCCAAAAGTCGATTCTGCGATCGTACGCATGATCCCGAAAAAAGAAACCTTGCCGTGTGATCAAAAGAGTTTAGAAGCTGTCGTAACGAAGGCGTTTTCACAACGCCGTAAAGTGGTACGTAATTGTGTGGCAGGCATGTTTACTGAACAGCAGCTCATCGATGCAGGTGTTGATCCGCAAGCACGTCCAGAAACCATTCCGCTCGAACAATACGTCAATCTCGCACGTATTCTTCACACCACGGCATCATTGAAATAGCTTTTTTGATCTTACTTTTTACGCTGATTTTCACACTATGAATATTACGCTGACCCCGGAATGGCAATCCTTGTTGCAACACCAGGCTCGTCTGGAGCAAAAACACTTACGCGATTTATTTGCAGAAGATCCGCAACGTTTTAAACGCTTTTCAGCTGAGTTGGATGGTTTGCTCATTGATTATTCCAAGCAAAGAATAGATCAACCAGCTTTAGACGGCTTACTTGCATTGGCACGATTGTCAAATGTCGAAGCCTGGCGTGATCGCATGTTTTCCGGTGAAAAAATTAACATCAGCGAAGACCGCGCAGTATTGCATACTGCTTTGCGCAATATGGACTTTAAGCCATTCCCCAATGCCGAACACGACGTGATGCCACAAGTGCGCGCCGTGCGTAAGCAAATGCGTGACATCGTTGAGCGTGTGCGTAGTGGTTTGTGGCGTGGCTTTAAAGGTGACGCGATTCAAAATATCGTCAATATCGGTATTGGTGGTTCTGACCTCGGTCCGAAATTGGCAACGCGCGCTTTGTCAGCGATGCAGCACCCGAATCTGAATTTTTATTATGTCTCGAATTTGGATAGTGCACATCTTGCGCCCTTGTTAGAAGAGCTTGACCCGCGCACGACCCTATTTATCGTTGCATCTAAGACCTTTACTACTCAAGAAACCAGCATAAATGCGCACACAGCGCGTACCTGGTTGATGGCAGCCGCGATGGAAGAATGGGCAATCGGCAAACACTTTATTGCGGTCACTTCCAGCCCCGACAAAGCACGTGAATTTGGCATTCCTGACGCGAATATTCTGACCATCTGGGACTGGGTTGGTGGCCGTTATTCTTTGTGGTCGGCGGTTGGTTTGTCCGTTGCCTTAGCAATAGGAATGAGTGGTTTTGAGCGTATGTTGCAAGGCGCAGAAACCATGGACAAGCACTTTTGTGCGACGCCGCTCGAACATAATCTACCTGTATTAATGGCGTTGATCTCAGTTTGGAACACTAATTTTCTGGGGGCGGAAACGACGGCGATTTTGCCGTATAACGAATCCATTCGTCACTTGCCTGCATTTTTGCAGCAGTTAGAAATGGAATCGAACGGTAAAACAGTAAGCCGCAACGGCGAGCCTTTGACTTGTCGCGCCAATCCTATCGTCTGGGGTGAAATTGGCGTCAACGGCCAGCATGCATTTTTCCAATTGCTGCATCAGGGCGGCTGGTTAATTCCGTGTGATTTTGTGGTAGCTGCTTCCAGCGATCATCCTTTGCCTGGCCATCAAGCACCTTTGTTAGCCAATTGTCTGGCACAAAGTGCTGCATTGGCATTCGGTAAAACTGAGGCACAGGCGCGTGAAGAGTTGACGCTAGCCGGGCTTAACGAAGCGCAAATTGCCGCTTTACTGCCACACAAAGTTTTTGCCGGTAATCAGCCCTCAACCACTATCTTGATGCCGAGTCTCGATCCATTCCAACTTGGTATGCTGCTGGCGCTGTATGAACACAAAGTGTTTGTACAAGGCGTTATTTGGGGCATTAATTCGTTTGATCAATGGGGCGTCGAACTCGGCAAACAACTTGCCAACCGCTTACTGCCAGCCATCCTTGGTAATCAGGATTACGACGCCAACCTGGACACTTCCACTAGCGGCCTCATCGCCTACTTCCGCCGTCATGGTCACGTGTGATCTGCCAATGAGGATAATTTGAAACATTCAAGTTATCCTCGTCTTTTCATTTCATTTCTGTTCTTAAATTCAATCTTGGGTGTATGACTCTTATCAACGATTGTCTCATCAAACAACAGATAACGCCCCCATACCCGTCACCATTGGCTCGCTTCACATCTCTTACGTTTCCCAGTTTTATAACTTGATGGTGTTGCATCAACTTATAAAGGATTGCAAACAGAGACAGATTTTATATCGCTACTCTAAGGGATATTAAACGTTGAAAAATCGAAGTACATTCACACGAGCAATTTCTAGCCGCAACTTTTATGCTGTTTTTAAGAATTTTGCGTAAGTCCTAAATCACTTTCTTATTGCATTATTTATACAAGACGTACGGCTGTACGTAGTTTATGTGTATAAAAAACATGCTTATTTTATTTAAATGGCTATATATGTTGCTTATTGTATCGTTGAGTATACATATGTATCTTGATGTGGTATGTTGTGTAACATATTGTTTTGTTTGATTGGTTTTGAAATATCACCAAAAGTTACATTTTGTAAAAATGCTCGCAGTATGAAAATTTTAAATCGCATTGTTTCAACGGTTTTAAAGTCACCGTGCCTCTACTAAGAATCTCTTGAAACTTCTAATTTAGAAATAGTTTTTGACCAAATTAGTTTCTGAAAATCTTAGCGGCAACCTATTTATTTCTTTTTTTATTAAGCTCGACAACGATGAGTTCACGTATTTGATAGGTCGGTCTTGATTGAAAAACATATAAGAAATAGTACTTTCATCGGTTATCGATTGAGAGGACGAATTCGGAAAGGGTTGAAAATGCCTATTAAATTAAATAATTGGTTTGCGAGGCTGATTGCATCTAAAGCATGGCTTGTTTTTTTAGCCACTGTCGCAATCGCCATTAACTAATTCGTACCCCAAAGAGGATAAATTTTCGGTAACGATGTTCAGACATTAAAACTATATCTAATTGAATCAAAGCGAGGTTTTGGCATCGTTAGGTATCGTTAGGTATCTATTGAAAAGGCCAACTTCTACTTATTGCAGCGTAGTTTTTTCAGATCAATTTAAGCAATGTACTCATTTTTTCGTGTTTTTTTTGTTTTTTCATTTGTTGGAGGCGGCCGTGAAGATTAAGGGAAATAAAACTCTACTATTACTTATTTTTGTTATTGCGGTTGGAGGTGTCTCAGCTGCGAGTCTTAAGTTGAACACTTTATATCCAATGGCTTTGAATGCAGTCGAAGCTGCCAAGGTCGCTTTAGTTCATATCGAAGAGATGATGGCTATGTTTTTTTTCGCGCAAAATTATGGCAAAGTAAGTCAAGAGGATGTAGATAATAAGGCTGTAGCCCCGATTGTCGAAATAGCCAAGCGGCAAGAAAATGCCAAGCTAGACGGGGAGACTCAAGAAGAGTATCAATTGAGAGTGACGACTTTGTATAAGGGGATGGAAAACAATGCAAGGTCATTTGCTGAGTCTGAAACCGAAAAAAAAGGTAAAGTGACAAGACCTGAAGTGTATACTTGGGCGGATATTGAGCCTCGTAGATCAACCGTTCCCGATGTTAACCCCGGCGCTGAGTTAGATGGACAAGGTAACTCGTTGGCAATGTTCTTAAAAATTGCAACGCACCCCAGAAATCTGCTCATTTATTCAAGCTACTATGTCAACGTAAAATTGCCTCAATTTGAGGATAACGGTGTAAAAAAAACTGAAGGCGCAATTAATGTTCAAAAATGGAAGGATCCATCTGCTAATGGGGGATTTTTTTGGTCGGGGAGCAGTAACCTGATCTATGTTGGCGAGAACCATTGTCTTGAATTAGATGGTGGAGGGGCAAGTAATTATGTTAAGTTGAATTGGTGTACTTTAGATTCGCCAAAACAAATGTGGCGCCGAATCGTTGACAAAACTCATCAAACGAACGGTGGGCCAGTCGCTGTCGCTTATGAGTCTTTAGCGTACCCAGGGAAGTGTATGGGATCCACCGCACCATTGTCCACATTGACAAGCCTTTATGTCTATGATTGCAAGTCCTCCAGTGGTGCGCTATATTCGAACGTCATTTTTAGCTATGAGAGTGACTGGTATTTGCCACCTCTAGAGACGACGGCATTCAAGTATGGGCGTAAAGCGGGTGAGTTTGAGGCGCAACATACAAGTTTTTCATGCATACAAAAGCTCGTTGCTGCAGCACAAAATAGCAAAACTGATAATTCGCAAGTTTGTGACAACTCTTCATCGAAAAGTTTATCTCGGGATGCGCGCTCTACAAATGATGTGCAAGATGTAAATCGAATCTCTGATGAGTTTACTTTAAAAGTATACCCTGCAACGGGTGGTAGTAATTCGTTTACGTTAGATCGCCATCATTATATGGGAACTAAGGCGATAGCGCCTTTACTTCCTGGGCAGTGGCGTAGCTATATAATTAATATTGGTCAAGGATCCTTCACCGTTCTTGACGGTTATGCTTGGCCACATCCCGTGATTATTGATATGGGTTCAGCTACTAAAGTTAGCACTACAGGTAGCGTTAAAGCGCATGCTGTGGCTCTACTTAAGTTTATGAACTGGATGATGCAGACCGGAAAATCAATCAGAATCAAAAAGGATCTAAGTGAAGCGTCGACCAATAATTATGTTCGTAGCCCTATCGTTGTCATTTCACATGCTGACCGTGATCACTATAATTTATTAGAGTTTATGTTTAATTCTTGTACTGACGAAGACTCTAGCTTGATGAAATTACCCCAGCCCTATGCCGTATATATTGGAGGTACTATCGGTGAATTCACATCAAAGTCGCAATCTGAGACGACACCACTTGCAAAAACTCGTAAGTGGCTTAAACAGTTGTCGTTAGCAAAAAGTGGGACACAATTTTATCAAAACTTAACTTTCAGTTCTGCTAACAGTATGCATCAAAAGCTAATGGCGACTGATAATAGTGGGACTCAAGTACAGATCAATGCTGCTATCCCGTTAATATTACCTGATCTTGCGTCGAATACAGAAGCAATTGACGTCGCCAATCGAACAGATAGACCGTGGCTGTACTTTCTTGAATCAAATCCAACCGCAAAGGGCCACAATGCAACTAATCGACAGAGTCTCATCGTATCAGTTGCCGATGGTTTTTATAGTATCACCGCACCGGCAGACGCAACTAAGGAAAATGAGGCTAATGCTTCATCAAAAGCGTTGAAGTTTGGAATACAAGATTTAAGGGGCTTAGTTCTAGCGTCGCATCACGGTGCGGATACTTTTGGTAGTAATAGTAAGCAATTTTATAAGGAGATGGCTCCCTCTAGTGTTATTTTTTCTGCTGGCAATTCCAATACCTACGGACATCCAACTTTTACGGCGTATGAAGCAATTAAGGACTATAACGAAAAGTTATTGTGCCTAAGTGCTAATGGTATCGGCAATAAACATTATAAGCAATGTAATATCGATCCCGCACACGAAGGCTATATTGGCGAACAACGTACGACATTTCCAAAAGGGGGAAAAGCCGTATTTTTGACTGATAATACTATTTATTTCGATCCTGAGTCCAAAGAGGATTTAAGTTTTCGGCAAGATATAGCTATTGGTGGTGATATTGTGGTTACCGTAACACCCATAGGCGGTATGTTAAGTAAATACTATCCGAAGGGAAAATTGGCTGACATGAAACTGGGAGCAATAGCGACAAGCCCAACGATTGAATATTATTTCAGTAACTATAAGACAGGCACTCCAGGGGATAACAATTCGCCTCTACGCGGCGATCCTACGCGATTATTTAATTCTCATGCAGGACAAATACGGGAAAGCCAATACTGTTCAGATTTATATTTCGACAGTCCGATTGGTACAGATAGTAGTACGCTAAATGCGTTTCATATGTCAACGGGAAACAAAGGTCCATCCTTTTCTGATAAGTACACCTTAGTTGGGTCGGCAGGTCGGATGTTCAATTATAAATTCAGCAAGGTAAGTTCTGATGTAAAAAGTAGAGTTGTTCCCGTTAAGGACGGTGCGATTACGCAAATTCCAATGTTCTGCACTGTAAGTCCTGGATGAGATTTTGGCTTCAATCGAATCATCGATTGCTCTGTTGGTGTCATTGATGATTCGAGGTGAAGTTATTATATGTGACCTGCTCCCTTGAGTTAGTACGGTAAATATATAGCGTCTGCACTAAGGAAGTTTTTTGATCTGTAGTTGCTGTGTGCTGTTCTGTGTGATTACAAGGTCACGTCTGAACTACGTTGTATCAACTCAATCTTATAACCATCAGGGTCTTGCACAAAGGCAATGATGGTTTTTCCACCTTTGACCGGACCAGCTTCGCGCGTCACGTTGCCACCACGTTCCTTGACGGCAGTACACGCTGCCTCTGCATCAGGTACAGCAATCGCGATGTGACCGTAGGCCGTACCCATATCGTATTGCTCTACGCCGTAGTTATAGGTCAGCTCCAGTTCTGCATGTTCAGGATTGCTGCCATAGCCCAAAAACGCCAGGGTATATTTATATTCTGGATTATCGGATTGACGCAGCAAGTGCATACCCAATACTTTGGTATAGAAATCGATAGAGCGCTGCAGATTACCGACGCGTAGCATGGTGTGTAAGATTCTCATGGTTTTTTCCTTGGTGTTTGGTGTTGTTGCGATCAGGTATTGAGGTTTGCACATTTTTGTATACCACGCGCATTTTTACATATTCTGGAAATCTGTGTTTTATTACGGTAGGACGGGGGCGACCCGCGCTGTGATCGCTAATGATGTGATTGGCGGATTGCACCCGCCTTGAAAATGAATGGATAACTAAAAATTCGGCAAATCCGTCGTCGCATGTTGTCGCAACTGGCGGCGGGCGATGTCGAAATCAGGGAAGATGGATTCTACGGTCGCCCAAAAGCGTGGGCTGTGGTTCATTTCTTTTAAATGTGCCAATTCGTGCGCAATCACATAGTCAATAATCAGCGGTGAAAAATGAATCAGGCGCCAATTTAAACGGATTTTTCCTTGCGAGGTACATGAGCCCCAGCGTGTTGTTGCGGCCGATAGCGACACGCTGTGATAGTGTACATTGAGCTTTTCTGCATACCTGGGCAAGCGTTCGTTAAATTCGCGCTTTGCTTGTTGCTGTAACCAATTGCGGATCAAGTCTTTTAATTGTTGTTCGCTGGCATCCACTGGCAGACGCACGTGTAGTTCATTTGTCTCTGAATCAAAATGGGCACCGGTGTTGAGAACGTTCAAAACGCGGACAACAATCTCATTGCCCAGATAAGCCAACTTCGCTCCATCACCCCATACCATGACTGGTTCGCGCTTACCCAAAGTACGTTCGTGTCGCTCGCTGAGTTTGCGTAAAATCCAGTTTTGCTTTTCATGAATAGCGGACTCGATGGCGGAAATAGTAACCCAGCGAGGGGCTGTAATGCGTAATCCTTCATCATTGATTAAAAAGCCAATGCTACGGCGCTTGGATCGTTGTAGATCATATTCAAGTATCGTGCCATTCATCAGAATACGGCGATGATTGCCAGCGTCAGTCTTATCCTGCGGAGGTGCTAATGGTAGCGATGGCCGTGACGAATGTTGGTCATCATTTTTGCTTGTCGGGGGTGCTATTAGTTTTGGCGTTGGTGATGGTAATTCAGGCGCTTCTGGCTTGGCTTTACGGCGTTCCGGCAACAAAAAATCGCTGAATAAATCCAGTTGTAATGCGAGTTGTATGGCTTTTACGATGGATGGCATACGCAGTTCAATTCAGACTGACAATCAGGATTTTTATCGTGGACGTGGACGGAATTTTTATAGGGAGATTTTAAATTCAGCTATGCATACTGTATCTCAAGTCAGAGAATGCTGCACGAGGATGAACGATGTCGCTTGGGGATGCGTATAGATTTTTTTGATAACGAAGAAACTTGCGAAAATTAAACCTGAAGCTCAAAAATGGGGCGGCAATAGTTTAATTTTCGCTCTGAAAGTATTATTAATAAAGGCTTACTTTATTTTTCTGAGCCGTCAGCATTATAGGCATGTGGAGAAATCACACGCATTTCGGCTTCTATCCATGCCTCGACTTTTTGCATTAAATCGAAAGGATTTTCGCCTTCTGATGAAATAGGCTTCCCGACGGAAATAGTAACGGTTCCTGGACGTTTGATAAAAGAATTTTTCGGCCAGCATTCACCGGAGTTTAAAGCGATGGGAACAACTTGTGTGTTTGTTTCTACAGCCAGTCTGGCGCCACCACCTTTATAGCTGCCTTTTTTACCAACCGCAATGCGAGTGCCTTCAGGAAACATGATGATCCATTGTCCGTCCGCAAGGCGCTTTTTACCGTGAACAACGACTTGTGCAAACGCATCTTTACCTTTGCTGCGATCAATCGGGATCATGCGCAGCAAAGAAATTGCCCAGCCAAAAAAGGGAATGTAGGTGATTTCTTTTTTAAATACAAAGACCAGAGGGCGAGGTGTCGCCATCAATAAAAAAATGGTTTCCCACGCAGATTGGTGCTTGGACAAAATGATCGCTGGCGCATCAGGAAAATTTTCAAAACCTTTAAATTGGTAATGAATGCCACACACGACTTTTGCAGCCCAGATGATAAAGACATTCCAGCGTGCCGTGATGTAATAGCGTTGGTTATACGGCAGAAATGCAAACAGCATGCTGATCGGCGCCCAAACGACGGTGGCAACGATCATCAGCAGTAAAAAGATGAAAGAACGAATAAACGGTATTACATTACGCATGAAGTCTCCAGGTCAGAAATGATTGCTATCTATCTTATTTTTATTTTAGTTTATAGCATTAAACGGCAAAATTAAGTTCGGCTTGCAGGGAATTGCTCAGCAATTGATCTACCATCGCTTCCAGATTCGGATAAATTTGTGTCCCGGGTGGCAAGCCGCCTTTCTCTTGCGTCTTAATGCCTTTACCAGTCAACACCAGATGGGGTATGCAACCCATCATGAAACCAGATTGCAAATCACGTAATGAGTCACCGACGCTATGTATGCCTTTGAGGTTGATATCATAGCGGCGGCTGATCTCATGCAGCATCCCAGGTTTCGGTTTGCGGCAGTCACAATTGTCATCGGCGGTATGCGGGCAGAAAAAAACGGCATCGATGGTGGCACCAACTTGTTGTGCTGCCGTATGCATTTTTTGATGAATCGCATTTAAGGTCGCCATATCAAATAATTTGCGTCCTATGCCAGACTGATTGGTCGCGACCACCACGGTATAGCCCGCCTGGTTCAGACGGGCGATGGCTTGCAATGAGCCAGGAATGGGAATCCACTCAGCAGGTGATTTGATGAACGCATCAGAATCCTGGTTGATGACGCCATCACGATCAAGAATAATGAGTTTCATGCCATGTCCTTTCTCAGCCATCATCACGTTATGCCGCGAGTTTAGAAATGTCAGCGACTTGATTGAGCATCACATGCAAACTTGCCAGCAATGCCAGGCGGTTATTACGTAAAGCCAGATCGTCGGCATTGACCATTACATCGTTAAAGAAGTTATCTACTTCAGTGCGCAAGGCTGCCAGGGTTTTTAACGCTCCGGTAAAGTCGCCGCTACTAAATGAGGCATCCACTTGCGGTTTAACATTCGCCATTGCGTTGGCAAGTGCTTGTTCTGGTGCCTCAACTAACAATGCCGGGCTAACGCTGGTTGGAACACTGTCTGCTTTCTTCAGAATGTTAGTGATGCGCTTGTTCGCCGCAGCCAGAGAGACAGATTCTGGCAAGGCGGCGAAGGCTTGCACTGCTTGCAAGCGTTCAACGATATTGTCCAGCGTGTCCGGATTTTGTGCGACCACGGCTTCTACTTCGTTCTGTGCAAAACCACGTTCACGCAATTGTCCGCGCAGACGATCAAACAAGAAAGTGAGTACGTCCGCAGATGGATCTTTGAAATTCGCATTGCCAGCAAACAGGGCAACTGCATTAGCCAACAAACCCGACAGAGATAGTGGCAAACGCTTTTCTACCAACATACGCAAAATGCCGAGTGCATGGCGACGCAAGGCGAACGGATCGCGATCACCAGTTGGTTGCAAACCGATGCCCCAGATACCGACCAGCGTTTCTAATTTATCAGCCAGTGCAACTGCCGTACCGGTCATGGTTGAAGGTAATGCATCACCCGCAAAACGTGGTTGGTAATGTTCTGACGCTGCAGCTGCGACATCCGCGTGTTCGCCGTCATGTTGCGCGTAGTAAGTGCCCATGATGCCTTGCAGCTCCGGGAATTCGCCGACCATGTCGGTCAGCAAGTCTGTCTTCGCCAGCAAGGCTGCGCGTTCAGCTAATGCGATATCTGCGTGCAAGTTGGCAGCAATTTTACCGGCCAATGTCTTTACGCGTTCGGTACGTTCAGCCTGACTGCCAAGTTTATTGTGATAAACGACATTAGCTAACATTGGTAAGCGTGATTCCAATGTTTTTTTCTTGTCTTGCTCAAAGAAAAATTTTGCATCCGACAGACGTGGACGAACGACGCGTTCATTGCCTTGAATGATGTGTTGCGGATCGCTGGTTTCCAGATTCGAGACGATTAAGAAACGTGAACGCAGTTTGCCATTGGCATCGGTCAGCGCAAAATATTTCTGATTGGTCTGCATCGTCAGGATCAGGCATTCCTGCGGCACCGCCAAAAATTCTTGTTCAAAATGGCATTCGTAAACCACTGGCCATTCGACCAAGGCAGTCACTTCATCCAGCAAAGATTCTGGCATCAATACCAAATCAGCACCCGCTTTTTGCAACAAGGCAGTGCGGATTTGTTCTTTACGTTCTGTCACGCTGGCAACCACTTTGCCTTCCGTTTTTAAGGCGCTTGCATAATCATCTGCGTGAGCAATGCTGACCTTGCCAGCGGATAAAAAGCGATGACCCTGGGTAACGCGATCACTGTGTAAGCCAAGCAAAGATAGCGGCACGATATCGTTGCCATGTAAAGCGATGATGCTATGTACAGGGCGAACGAAGTGTACGGTTTCGCCATCTGGACGCTGATAGCTCATCACCTTAGGAATTGGTAATTTGCTGATCGATTCTTCCACGCTCGCTTGCAACGCAGGTGCTAAAGCAGAACCTGCTGCCGTGTGGTTGTAGAAGAAGCTTTCTGCTTTGCCATCAACCGCGCGTTCCAGATCGCTGATTTGTAAATGAGGGAAGCCCATCGCCGCCAATTTTTTGCTCAATGGCGCAGTAGCGTTGCCATTGGCATCCATTGCTACACTGACTGGCAATACTTTGTCGCGCATCAGCTTATCTGGTGATGTGGCGCGTACTTTGCTGATGCTTACTGCCAGACGGCGAGGTGAAGCATAGCTTGTGGCTACCGATTCAGCATCTAAGAAATCACGTGATTTCAAACTGGCGACAATGCCAGCGGCAAAGGCTTCGCCCAATTTTGCCAATGCTTTTGGTGGTAACTCTTCGGTAAATAATTCAACTAATAAGGTGTGATTCATGTTTAAAATCCAGTCAATTCTGTCAATGTTCGCTTAAGCGGCTTCAGTTGTTGAAGGCGCTGAAGGGGCAGGGGCTGGTTTATGTTTGTCATCCGCTGCACACATAGGGAAGCCCAATGCTTCGCGCGAAGCATAATAAGCCGCAGCAACAGCACGTGACAGATTGCGAATACGGCCGATATACGCTGCGCGTTCGGTGACGGAAATGGCGCCACGGGCGTCCAGTAAGTTAAATGTGTGTGCCGCTTTTAAAATCATTTCGTAAGCGGGTAATGCTAGCGATTTTTCTGTGACGTCGAGCAAGCGTTTCGCTTCTGATTCGTAATTGCTAAACAGTGAGAACAAGAAGTCAGTATTTGAATACTCAAAACTGAACGTTGATTGCTCAACTTCGTTTTGGTGGAACACGTCGCCATAGGTCAGACGCACGGTTTTGCCATTTTCTTCGCGTTCAGTCCATACCAGATTGTAGATATTGTCGACGCCTTGCAAATACATCGCCAGACGTTCCAGACCGTAGGTGATCTCACCAAGGATAGGTTTGCAATCGAGACCGCCCACTTGTTGGAAATACGTGAACTGTGTCACTTCCATACCATTGAGCCAGACCTCCCAGCCCAGCCCCCAAGCGCCAAGCGTAGGGTTTTCCCAGTCATCTTCCACAAAGCGAATATCGTTTTGTTGCAAATCCAGACCAAGTGCTTTGAGTGAGCCGAGGTACAAGTCCAGAATGTTTTCTGGCGCTGGTTTCAGTACGACTTGGTATTGATAGTAATGCTGCAAACGATTCGGGTTTTCGCCATAACGTCCGTCTTTTGGGCGGCGAGAAGGTTGTACATAGGCTGCACGCCAAGGCTCTGGGCCAATTGCGCGTAAGAAAGTGCCAGTGTGCGACGTGCCAGCACCCACTTCCATATCATAAGGTTGTAACAAAGCACAGCCTTGTTTGTCCCAGTAATCTTGTAATGTCAGAATGATTTGTTGAAATGTAAGCATCGTGCTATCTACCTTTATCGCGTCCAACGGAGGGCGAGGAATATTGTTTGCCAAACCTACGATTTTAACCTAGAAATGCTGCTGATCAGACATGAAAGCAGATAGAAATACCGTCAGAATGCCTGCATAGCGAAGGTATTTGCTGCAATGCGCAACATCTTTGTTTGTCATTTTGCTATTTTGGTCTGATGTTTCTATTGCGTTAATATTTTATACAAGGTATAAAAATCGCCTCAGAGGTTAATCGCAATCTTAGACAAGAGGAGAGGCGCAGCAGATGAGTACAAGCATGCCGGTGGATTCTTTGGATGCCGAATCACAAAAAATGGAGCAATGGTACCGCTTGCTCGGCGAGCTGACCCATTGCCTTTGGTATCCAACCGATTTGCCCGGAATGCTACAAGGCTTTTGTCGAATCTTAGTTGAGCGTGCTGGCTATTCCAGTGTAGAAATTGTGTTCGAGTCTGGCGAACAATCTGATTGCTATCAAACGAGTAATGGTCAGACTGGTGATGCTTATCTGCAGTATTTAAGCTTGAGTCTCCCGCTTCAACAGCGTAATCCGCAAGCGGCCTACGCCAAAGTCCTGCTCAGTGCTGACTTTGACCTTGAAGAGGGGAGTGAGGCGCGTTTGATCCTTGACCGTTTTGTGAAAGAATTAAGCGAGGCGATCATCGCCCTTCTGACCACTCATGAGCATCACAATTTGCAAGACAATCTGGAGCTGTTGGCCTTGCTTGTGAGGCAAAGCCCATTCTCCATTTTGATTACGAATGCAGTTGGCGAGCTTGAATATTGTAACGCCAGCTTTATCCGCCACTCAGGGTTTGAATTGGCGGAATTGGCGGGGCATTGCGTGCTTTGGAATAGCGGCGATGCGCGCTTAGATGCCGAGCATATGACGGCGTTTATTGCTCTACAACCTGGCGAGCATTGGCACGGTGAGGTACTGAGTATCAGCAAA
Source organism: Undibacterium sp. SXout11W (assembly GCA_049339905.1). GTDB lineage: Bacteria > Pseudomonadota > Gammaproteobacteria > Burkholderiales > Burkholderiaceae_D > Undibacterium. The sequence goes on along the minus strand of JBMPPG010000022.1, from coordinate 18,113 downwards.
GATGGGCGCCACTATTGGGAACGTCAGGTCGTCAGCCCCTTAAGTGACGATCAGGGAAAGGTCACGCATCTGATTGCGGTACGCCAGGATATCACCGGCAGGCAAGATCAGCTCAAAGACGTAGAGCAAGCTTTGCTGTTACGCGAGCAGGCATTGGTATCAAGCAGCAATGGCATCATGATTACCCGCAGTGATGAGAGTGATCATTCTATTGTGTATGTGAATCCGGCTTTTGAACGTATCACAGGTTATGCAGCGCAAGAAGTGATTGGTCTGGAAGGGCGTTTTCTGGTACGTGACGATCTTGCGCAGCCTGATCTCGAAGAGATACGTTCTGCTTTGCGTGAAAGACGCGAGGGTAGGGCACTGTTGCGCAATTATCGCAAAGACGGAACACAATTTTGGAATGAGTTACACATCTCACCCGTCAAGGATGCGCGCGGTGCAGTCACGACCCATTTCGTCAGTGTGATTAACGATGTCAGTGAGCGCGTCAATTACCAAAAAGAACTCGAATATCAGGCCACACATGACAGTCTTACCGGTCTGGCTAACCGCAATCTTTTGAATGACAGAATTACCCAGGCAATTGCATGGGCCAAACGGCAGGAATTGCATGTAGGCTTGATGTTGCTCGACCTGGATCATTTTAAGTTGATCAATGATGCTTCTGGTCACGGTGCAGGTGATGAGATGTTAAAGCAAGTCGCACAGCGTCTGAACCAATGCGTGCGCGATACCGATACGGTAGCAAGGCTAGGCGGTGATGAGTTTGTAATTGTGCTGACTGATTTGCAGGAAAGTGGTGATGTCGATTTGATCGCGGAAAAAATTCTGATGTCTCTTTCGCGCCCGATTTTGATTAATGGACATGACGTGGTTGTTACCGCAAGTATCGGTGTATCCGTTTACCCACGCGATGGTGATCACGGCGAAATTCTTTTGCGTAATGCTGATATTGCGATGTACCGCGTGAAAGAGCATGGCCGCAACAGTGTACGCCAATTTATTCCGGAAATGGGACTCACCGCGATAAGCCGTCTGAATATGGAAAGTGCGATGCGACGCGGGTTGGAGCGTGGTGAGTTTGCTTTGCATTATCAACCCAAAATTGATTTGCTCACGCAGCAAGTGATCGGCGCTGAAGCTTTGGTACGTTGGCATCATCCACAAATCGGTTTAATTCATCCTATCGAATTTATCCCCTTAGCCGAAGAAACCGGATTAATTTTGCCACTTGGAGAATGGGTGCTGGCGCAGGCATGCCGGCAACAAGTTTTGTGGCAAAAAAAGGACGGATTTGATTTGCACATCGCGATCAATATGTCATCGCGCCAGTTCCGTCAGGAAGACCTGGCAGAGCGCGTCGCCATGATCATCCAAGAGGCTGGCGCTGATCCGCATAAACTTACTTTAGAATTGACGGAAAGTATGGTGATGCAGGATGTAAATAGCACGCTAGGTGCCTTGCGTTCCCTCAAAAATTTAGGTCTGTCGATTTCATTGGATGACTTTGGAACAGGTTATTCCAGCCTCTCTTACTTGCGTCGGTTCCCGATCGATGAATTAAAAATCGACAAATCGTTTATTAATGATATTCACACTAACCCTGACGACGCCGCCATTGCGAGCGCAATTATTGCAATGGGATTAAGCCTCGGTTTAAATGTCGTGGCAGAAGGCGTGGAAAAAAATGAACAAATAAAAGCCTTAAAAGAGATGCGGTGCAGTCAGGTGCAAGGATACTTCTTTGCCAAGCCTATGGATACCATCGCTTTTGAACACTATCTGAATGGCAAACAGGCAAAGTCCAAATGAGTAAATTGTCATGGCGTATCGCTCCGGTCAGCGAGTTATCTCAAATGCTGGTTTCTGCGCATCTTGAAAAATCATCTGCGGTTGGAAATGCGACCATATATCATTTTCAACATGAAGGACAAGAAAAAATGGCGGTCGCTCTGGCTGATGGGCAAGCCTTAATGATAGAGTTGCAAAGCCTGGATGCGAAGCGAAGGCGCAAGATAGACGGACTGCATGTGCCGAGGACATCTTCGGGTGAGGATGATTAATACCAGCAAGTTGCGCTTACGCCAGTTTCCTGTAAGCTATCTCATCCCCATTTATTTATCCCCACGGATCAATCGAATTCATGAATAGTCTTTTGCTTGCACCAGCAATCATTGAATTCGCCGAAAATCTTAGCATGACTGTCGATTTAGAAAACCCACTTCCTTCCCCACTCGCTTCCGCACTTCCATCTTATCCCGGAATTGCTCTGGCAGATATTTGTCTGGTACGAACTGACGACGATGCTGCATACGCTTATGCCCACCTCTCCGCGTTGAAAGTAATTGGCTTTGATACTGAAACTAAACCAGTATTTCAGAAAGGACAACGTAACGATGGACCGCATTTAATACAGCTTGCGAGCGAAACCAAAGCTTTTTTATTTCCGGTCATGCAACCAATGAATGTTGATGTAGTCAAAGCTTTGCTCGAGGCACCAAACATCTTAAAGGTGGGCTACGGTTTGAACGACGATGTCAAACAACTGAAAAGTAAGTTAGGCATCATCACTGTGAATGTGCTTGACCTTGCCAAAGCAATGCGTGAGAGCAAACAGCGGGATATGGGGGCAAAGGCAGCGGTCGCGAAATTTTTTGGGATGCAATTGTCCAAATCAAAAAAAACCTCGACTTCAAATTGGGCCTTAAATCCTCTGAGCGAAAAACAAATTTTGTATGCAGCCAACGATGCACAAGTCGCATTGTTGACCTATCAACGATGGTTGGATTTGAAAAACGATAAGCTGTGATCTTGATGTGAAATTTGATTTTTTCTTGAGATTTTTTGCAGAATCGCGCAGCGAGTTTAAAAAATTAACCTGTTATCAGAATGGATGAGTTATGTGGATTTTTGAAAAACGTTTAATCGCAGTCAGTTTATTTGGTTTGAGTGCACTAAGTCTGATGTGTGGTAACGCTCATGCAGACGGTATTACAGACTTAAAAGCGGCTTTAGCAAAGTTACAGGGAAATGCAAGCCTCAAAGCAGTATTGGAAGCAAAATCTTGGAATCGTCAGGGTGAAGGTAAGGATGCTGAGGAAATGCAATCTGTCGTCAGTGTCAGCGTCGAAGATAGTGCGCGGGGCATGCAAGTACTATATAGCAAGGATTTGCTCTCCCGATTGCAAGCTGAAGAGCATGCAAAGCAAAAAGATCCTAAAGCAAAAATGGCTTTGTCAAAAGCTTTGAAAGAATTTAATTCAACAGAACTGCGCCCCTTACTTTCTGCCGCGGCAGGTTTATCTAGTCGTCTTGAAATTGCTATCTTTAAAAGCGAAAAAAACGATACCTTCAATAGCAAGCCAGCCCGTTTGTTGAGCTTTGATATTCCAGTCGAACATCTGAGTGAAAAAGACCGTAAGTATATAAAAAAATATGAAAGCAAACTCGATGTATGGATAGATAGCGACGGCACCCCATTAGCGAGTCGCAGCAGCGAAGTGGCATCAGGTCGTGCTTTCGTGGTCGTTAGCTTCGACGTGAAAGAAGATGAAAATCTCGTTTATGGTCTGGTTGGTGATCGTTTAGTTGTATTGAAAAAAGAATGGAAAAATCTGAGTTCCGGCGCTGGTGAACGCAATGAAACTCGCGTCATTAAAACCTTGCAGGTACAAACGTAATTGGGAGTTTTTAGTCCTTTGAGCTCTTTATTTTTCTGATCTTTAATTTAAATATTATTCATGTATCCAAACTCCCCATTTCCAAACCAAAGCGGGCGTGTGCGTCCTTTGTGCGCCAGTGCAGTTTTATTGACAGTTTTGTTAAGCAATGCCTCTTATGCGACACCGTCTGTAATCGATGACACAACAGCCAGTGCGATTTCAGCAAATAAATCTGCTACTCCCCTGGTTGCCGACAAAAAGGTGATTTCGCATCACGCTTACGCCAATTGGCGCAGCATCGCAAACACGGTCTTGAGTCGTGACGGAAACTGGGCAGCGTATGCGTTGGTGGCGCAAGAGGCTGAGGGTGAAGTCATTTTTAAAAATTTGAAAGACGGAAAAGAATGGCGCTTCCCACGTGGCATAGCGCCAGCCTTCAGTGCCGATGGCAAATATGCCGCATTTTCCATCCGACCAACGCAGGCAGAGCTCGACAAAGCGAAGAAAGAAAAAAAGAAGGGTGAGGATTTGCCTAAGGCTGGTCTTGGCATCGTAGATCTCTCCAATGGAAATATGGAATCGATCGACACAGTCAAACACTTCGCATGGCCAGAAGAGGGTGGGAATTTTCTCGTTGCGTTGTTGGAACCAAAAAAAGAAGAAAAAAAAGAAATTGGCCCCAATAAAAAAGCCGACATTGAAGATGCGTATGATGAAGAAGCAGGTGGTTCTGATGCCAAGAAAAAAGCCTTGCCAGCTGAGCTTATTTTTATTGACGTTCAAAAAAATGAGCGAAAATACTTTGATGGCGTGATGAATTTCGCGTGGGCAAAGAACGGAAGCTCTCTCGCTTTTAGTGTGCAGAAATCATTGAAAGATGCGAATGCCAAGTCTGCGCAAAAAAAAGAAATTTTGCTTGATGGTATACACATTCTTCATCCTAAAAATGCTGAGGCACAGACAATTTTGAGTGGAGCAGGTAGTTATAAGCAACTGAAATTCAATGATGCTGGAACCATGTTGGCGTTCGTCAGCAATCGTGATGAGATCGCAAAAATAAAAGAAAAAAAGTTGCAGAATGAGAAGTTGTTGGTTGCTAAAAAAGCATCTGAAAAAGTCACAACTGACGAAAAGAAGAGCGATCAGTCTAAAGAGAAGAATACTGAAAAAGATGCGAATCAAAATCTCGATAAAGAAGCGCCAATCTATCAACTTTTTTCTTGGAATCCCGGTCAGGATGCGGCACAACTTTTAGTAACAGCAGAGACCAAAGGTATGCCCTTATCATGGGGTGTCAGCGAATTTGGTGAACTGAGTTTTAGTAAAGATGGTGAGCGTTTATTTTTTTCTACCGCTGTTTTGCCTAAACCAGAAACGAAAGACGATGAAGAATTGGTTAAAGTTGATCTGTGGCATTGGCAAGATCCAGAGCTGCAATCGGTACAAAAAGTGAATGCCGAAAAAGATAAAAATAAGCATTTTAAAGCCGTTATTCATCTTGCGGATCAACGCTTTGTGCAATTAGCGACGCCAATGATTCCGAATGTTGTCGTCAATGATAATGCTGAATTTGCCTTGGGTACGAGCGAGGTGCCCTACAAGATGCTGTCCTCCTGGGATGGCAATTATGAGGATGCTTATGCAGTCGATTTGAAAACGGGTGAATCCCGTTTGCTGGCGAAGAAATTACGTTTTTCTGCCAGCTTGTCGCCAGCCGGTAAATACGTGCTGGCGTTTGATGCTGCGAGCAGTCAATGGTTAGCGTGGAACACTTCGGATGCCAAATCAATTGAACTGACAAAAAAAATCAAAGCCCATTTTGAAGATCATGAGCACGATACGCCGGAACCACGATCAGCATACGGTGTTGCTGGCTGGACCAATGCTGATCAAACTGTTGTTATCTATGATCAGTATGATCTTTGGGAAGTTAATCCGCGAACCCTGGAATATAAAAATTTGAGCAATGGTTATGGTCGCCAACATCAGTTGACATTACGTTATATTCCATTAGATGGGGATGTCCCAGAAAAAACGGAAGATGTCACCCTCAACGCGGAACGTAAAGCTTTACCAGATCACCATTGGGTGCTTAGTGCAACGCATGAACAAAACCGTTCAACGGGATTTTTTCAACAAGATCCGCACGGTGGCACACCGCAGCAATTGATGTCACAAAATAAGATGTTAGGCTCAGTAATCAAAGCAAAGCAAGCCGATGACATTTTATTTACTCAGCAAAGTTTTACTGAGTTCCCCGATTTGTGGCACAGCAATCTGCAATTTCAACATCCTGAAAAAATCAGTGCGGCCAATCCACAGCAGGTCAAGTACAACTGGGGTACCCAGGAACTGATCGAATACACAACCAAGGATGGAAAGAAACTCAAGGCACTGTTGGCAAAGCCGGAAAATTTTGACCCAGCTAAAAAATACCCGTTGATGGTCTACATCTACGAAAAAATGACTGACAACCTGTATCGCTACGTGCCGCCTGCACCAAGCCAGAATATCAATGTTACGCGGTATGTCAGTAATGGCTATATGGTGCTGCGTCCTGACATTGTGTATCAAACTGGTCACCCTGGTAAAAGTGCCATGAATGCAGTGATTCCGGCGATCAATAAAGTAGTCGGTCTAGGCTACGTCGATGCGAAGCGTATCGGTATTCAGGGCCATAGCTGGGGTGCTTATCAGATCAACTATATGCTGACCCAAACCAATATGTTCCGTGCAGCGGAGGCTGGTGCTGCTGTTGGTGACATGGTCAGTGGTTACGGAGGTATTCGTTGGGGTAAGGGGGTGTCGCGGGCATTCCAATATGAAACAGGACAAAGCCGTATTGGTGGAACACCCTGGAATAAAACCAACGAGTACATAGAGAACTCAGCAATTTTCCACATCGATAAAATTCAGACACCGTATCTGACCAAACACAATGATGGTGATGATGCTGTACCCTGGTATCAGGCGATTGAGTTCTTTACGGCGTTGCGTCGGCTAGGTAAAGAAGCGTATTGGTTCAACTATAACGGTGAAAAGCATGGCTTGAAAGATCGTGAGAATGTCAAACATTACACCGTCCATCTGGACGAGTACTTTGATCATTACTTACTGAACCAGGCAAGGCCAGATTGGATGAACACACCAACTCCTTATTTGCGACGAGGAAGACGTGATGTGAAGCCTTTGTTTACTCCGGAGGATGTAATGACCGTGCCAGATTCTTCCAGCAAGAAAGAAATGCAGATCGGCAAGTTTTGAACTTTTGTTGTTATGCTTTGAAAAGAAAAATTATGCTTACCCCGGATGAACAGGATGAGTTTTTGGCCGCAATACAATCAGTACGTCGCGTTGCCAGGCAGTTAGCTGAGAAGCCGTATCCGGCGAACATCATGCGTATCGTGCCGCAAATACAGCACGCCGTAGATGACTTATTTGCGCAATCAAATATGACAGGGAAAGAAATTGCCTGCCGCGCCGGATGTAGCTTTTGTTGCCATGTCAGGGTAGAGGCTCAACAACCTGAAATTGATTATATTGCACATCAGTTGACGCAATTGCCCGTCGCCGAATTGGCGCATATCGTCGAGCATATGCGCGCACGTTTGGCTGAGAAGCAGAGACTGATTGCGATTGATCCGCTTCAGAAGCCACCTTGCGTACTGCTGGAAAACCAACAATGCATGATTTATGAAAACCGACCTGCGGTGTGCAGGAAAGGCCACTCTATCGATGCACAGCAGTGTGCTGATGGTGCTGCGACGATACCACAACATCTGGATATCATATTAAAAGCGGAGGCTTTGATGCAAGGGGTAGGTGCTGCCTACGCAGATGTTGGTTTGCCTGCAGATACTAAGGAATTCACTGCGGCTTTGTTCGCTACTTTAACGACCAGAAGGTAATGTTTGATGTCAACCCATTAAATGGATTTCAATAAGTTTTATGGCGTCTCAATAAATGTTGGATAAAATAAACCCGCATTTTGAGTGGGTCTATTTTTAAAATTACTGGAAATTGTTATTTATTACCGTAGCTCATGACTGTAAATTGCTTATCAATGATCGCTGGTAAATAAATGATTTTACTGGCTTTATCCATCGCCATCGTTCTTGCACCTTTAACAGTTTTGACATTTGTCGCGGCTGAGTAATGATTGGCATCAATTTGTTTGATCACCGATAGGCTGCCTTCGCCATTGGAAGAATAGATGGTTGCCAGGTCGGCATCATAGACCGCTGCGTCAGGATGACCGCCAATCGTTACGCTGGCGACTTGTTTTCCTGTCGTCGCATCTGTTACGACCATTGTATTGTTTTGACATACAGAAAATAAACGATCATTCTTGATATCCATTGCCAAACCAGTAGGTTCTTCACAATGCGATAGTGGCCATTTTGCGATCAATTTGTTGCTGACAATATCAATCGTATGTATCTCTGCCTTATCTTCAACGTTGAAAAAGATTTTGCCATTACCGTTATTGACAGCAAACTCTGGCTTGCCAGTTGTTGCAATGGTAGCGACGACTTGTAAGCTATTCACGTCAATTACTGTTACGTTCGCGGTTTTGCCATTGAATGTGTAAAGTTGGCGTGATTGCTGATCGTATAAAATCGCATCAGGATTAACGCCGCTGACCTTGATTTCTTGTTTAACGGCGAGTGTATCGAGATCAAACACCGTAACTGAGTTAGCTTTACCATTGCTGGCAAATCCAAGCTTCAAATCCTGGGCGAAAGCAATGCCATGCACGCCATTTGTATTTGGAATATCTCCGGTCACATTGCCAGATGGAAGATCCAGAACTTGTACGTGATCGCCACGACATAAAAATAGGCGATGACGAAGCACATCAATGTCAATATAATCCCAATGGCTTGGTGCTCCGAGGGTCCAATTTTGAATCCACGATGGCATGTCATTTGCGGCCACTACACTATGTGCCGCTAGCGCTGCACCTAAAAAGATGGCAGAAGCGATGACTTGTTTTTTAAAATTCATCATTATTTGAATGTAAGAAATTAAATAGAAATTCTTTGCAAAAAAACAGACGCGCAATATTTTTTGCAGAGGCGTATAGATAAAAATCAGATGCAAGACGATAAAAAAAATAAAGCGCCAAATTGCTTACAATGCATGAATTACTACATTACGCATGATGTTCATTTCATGTATGGATGCAGAGTTTTTCAAATTAAGAGTAAGCGACAACCTATCCTCGATGTTGTCGAGGCTTCGGGCGAGATATGTCAAGGCTTTAAGGCTAAACCGGATCGCAATAAATAGAATTAAAATTGCATTAATTCAGAAGGATTTAGTTGCGATCGGATCCTTTTATAGTCTGGGCTTATTTTTCTGTGCCACCCATTAGCATTCTCTTGAGTACCGCATCTTTAAAAATAAAGTGATGTACCAACGCGGCAGCTGCGTGCAATGCTGCGATTCCCAGTAAGATGTTGGCAGCCAATGCATGAATGTCTTCAACCTGATGCCTGAACGCCTTATCTCCAGGAGCGAACGAAGGCAGTCTGAACAAATCAAATAAATTGTCTCCACGCACCCACGTGTTAAAAAGCCCCAATAGCACTGTTGCCCCGATTAGCAGATATAACAAATGATGAATTGATTTTGCCAATGTTTGTTGCCAACCCATAGATGCAGGTGGAAGCTTTGTGCCGGCACTGATGCGCCACCAGAGGCGGTATGCAAATACCAAGGCGAGAACGCTGCCAAACAAAATATGCAAGCTCCGTACCCAGACGCGAGGTGTCCCACTGGGGAACCAATCGATGCTTTGGCCTACGCACCATAAACCAATAATTAAAATTGCTGTAAGCCAATGCAAAGCAATTGTTTTGTGGTCGTAACGATCATTCATGAAGAAACCTCGATTCTCAAAATAGAATAGGAAAAACGCTGAATTGGCATTTATTAGTATCAATTGATATTACTAAGCTTCGATTACCATCCTTAGAAATTTCATCATACGCTTATATTTGCCAGCGCTTGTAGCGAAAAGTGATAAAAAAGCACCAGAGCCATGAACCTCTCTGGTGCTTTCTGAAAGTTAAATATCGATGAGTAGCTGTGGCTCAACGACGTAGACAGACTATGTTGGGCTGCTATATGCTGCAACACCATGTATTGTCATAAAGGGTAGAACATCATTCTGGCGTAGTGCCGTACTACATTGATAGTACTACATTGACAGTGCTACGCCAGAACTCAGCTTTCAGTTAAAAGTAGCCTTTGAGTGAGAGCATATAGCTGCGAGGTGCTTGCCATTGATATTGATCTAACGCTGCTGTTGCGCCAGTAGAAATCGACGTCACCTTTTGGCTATTAGTGATGTTGTAGGCACTGACTTGCAGTTTCAGTTTTTTGACCATCGTTCCAATATCGCCAAAGGTATAAGACACATTCAAATCTGCATTGCCATAGGCATCAATCTTATACGCTGCCGGTTCATTATTGACTGCGTATTGATCGCCGACTTGTTTATAGATCAGTGACGCATTCCAAGGGCCTTGATTAAAAAGTAGGCCTAATGCAGCAGTTGATTTTGGTGCTTTAGCGATCGTGCCAGTGCCTGCGGTGTTACCGTTTTTAAATTTGGCGCTATTTAAAGAGTAGTTTGCATAAATCGCCCAGCCGCCATCAACAAGATATGTTCCTTCAGCTTCAATACCTTTGTACACCGTGCCGCCTTGATTAAAGAAGACGGTTTGTCCTGCAACGACACTTGAACCAATTTGATTGTTAAAGTCGATATAGTAAATATCACCCGCAATCTGGAAACGATCGGATTTATGGACACCACCAAATTGGTAGTTGGTGGTAGTTTGAGGATCCGGTGTATTTGTCGGGCTAGCTACCTGGAGAGCAGTTCCCAAAATTGGCACTTGCATACCTTTAGCATACTGAGCGTACAGTGAATCATTTTTGCTGAGCATATGATTCACGGTCAAGAACGGCAAACTTGCTGTAAACGTTTCTGAAAAATTGGCTGCGACGCTAGAACCTTGATTCTTGACGGCATTAACGCTACGAGTAAAGTGAGTATATTTAAATCCAGGCGTCACTGTGGTATTTTCAGTTGCAACCCATTCGAATTCCACGAAAGGCTGGTATTGCTTCCAGCTGGAGTCTTGATTAAATTTAGTACCCTTACCAGCCAAAGTAGGATCAAGTAAAGTCATGGTTGTTAAATCCAAACCATACTGATGACGTGATGTGTCCGACTGCTCCAGCCAGATACCAGTACGAAGCAAACCAGCAGAAAATTCTTTAGTCGCTTTGAAAATGTCACCGTTGACACGATAGTGATTTAATTTGTCATAGCCTAAAACACCTCCTGTCGGTACCTTCGCGCCGGCATAAGAAGTGCCGTTTGTACCAGCACCTGCTGCGATGACGCCTTTACCTAAGTAACCAGTCGCATCAAATCCCGAGATCGTTTTATTATCGTAAAAATAGGTGTACAGATTGTTGTCTGTCTGGAAGCCATCGCCCCAGTTCGTTTGCAATCTGAGATATTCAAAATCCGTTGTCTTGTGAACAGTGTTATAGCCATAATAACCTTGGCTGGTTGGGTCATTATTCAAGCTGTAATTTTTACCAAACAAGGCTGCTTGTGCGAGTGTCGCGCCAGAAGCTGAATCGGGCAATTGTGTTTTGATATCGTTATAAGTGGCAAATACAGTAAGGCGTGTGTTGCTACCCAGTTTTTGCTGGTACTTTGCGACAAAATTCGTGCCGTCCATGGTGTTGTAAGTCAGATAGCCATCGCTCTTGATCTGCTGTACGTTCAATTGCAAGGTTGAGTCATTCGCACCAAATTTACCGCTTTCAAAAGCGACACCGAACAAATTCGTATTCCAGGTACCATGCGAGAAATAAACTTCCGTTCCCAGTTTGGCAGCTGGCGTTTTGGAGAATAAATTGATGCTGCCGCCATACGTTGCCTGACCAAGATTACTTGCGTTGCCAGGACCACGCTCTACCACTACGCCACCAATTACTGCTGCAGGAAAATAAGCTGTTGAGTGATGAGTTGGATCATTCGTATCGCCAAATGGAATGCCGTCCCACGTCACATTATATTGAGAATCCTGAAATCCGCGCAATACAGTTTTAGTATCCGCTGCACCAGGGCCATTTGAGGATGGCTGCGTTGATGCACCTGGAGAGATGCCTGCGATCGTGTTGAAGTTGCCTGTTGGCGCGACAGATTGTTCAATATAGGCACGTGAAATAATAGATTGTGGTTGCGTCGCAGTCAGATTGGCTTGAGTTGGTGCTACTGCGGCAACTGAATCACGTTTGGCCGACACTTCAACGATTTGGCCAGCACCGGCTTGCGCACCTACCGCACCGAGATTTACTGACTCTTGGGCAAACACCATGTGCGGAGCAGCGAGAGATAACAATGAAACGGATAACGCATGGCTTAAATAGCGCTTAGGAAACGGAATTGCTTTAGACATAAAAAATCCTAGGGTTGAAATATGTGAAGATTTAATTACCGCAACATCAAATAAATTAGTAACGATGCAAAAAATTACTTGGTTAAAAAAATTTATCAAATTAAAACTTCTTTGAAGTTCCACGCGATAACTTGCAAATGAGCCAAGCTCCGTCAATTTAATTTGGATGAATTTATTTTTTAAATTAATTTTGTTTTTCTATTGATGGCTCGCATCCTAAGAAAGATTTATTACAAGAAAAAGACATTCGAAAATATCAAAGCTTCTTGTTGTTTTTGTCTTTGATTAAGCTAAATTTAATTTTCATAACAAAAAAATATGCCTCAATCGGAGGGCGAAAATTTTTAATACTTCATTAAGTATTTCTTAAGGTTTCTTTAAAAGTTTCAAGGAAAAATTTCTCAAAAGAAATCATTTTGTAATTGAGGAGAACTCTGCGAAGATGGCGATCTTCGTTTTTTAATTTTGGCCACTTGGAAAAGACAATTGTCTTCAAAAGAAAGAATGGAAGTACATGAAATTACTGTTGATTGAGGATGACCTGATGATAGGCGAGAGCCTGGTAGAAGGCTTACAGAAAGAAAAGTATCAGGTTGACTGGGTCAAAGATGGGCTTGCCGCAGACGCTGCTTTAACTGCGAATGATTACCACATCGTATTGCTTGATCTTGGTCTGCCGAAGATGCAAGGCTTAGATGTACTTCGAAAATATCGTCAAAGTAAAGGCACTGCCGCCATCTTAATTATTACCGCAAGAGATACAACTTTCGACAGGATCAAAGGGCTAGATACAGGGGCGGATGACTATCTGGTTAAACCTTTTGATCTCGATGAATTATATGCTCGTATTCGTGCTTTGCTACGGCGCTGTCAAATCGCTCAAGACCCGTCATTAAATCATTGTGGTCTGACGCTGAATGTTTCGACACATGAAGTATTTTTTCATGGCGAAGAAATACATTTATCGTTAAATGAATTTAATCTGATGTTGGCCTTGATAGAGATACCGGGAAAAGTCATTTCAAAAGCAAAATTAGAAGAAAAAATTTATGGATGGGATGAAGATATCGAAAGTAATACCATCGAAGTTTATATCCACATGTTAAGAAAAAAAGTGGGTGCCGATTTTATTAAAAATGTGCGCGGTGTTGGTTATAAATTGATGAATGAAATCGAAAAATGAGAACCATACGCCAGCAACTATTAATCGGATTAATGTCCGGCATGGTAGTAACGATTATCGCTGTTTGTATTGGTAGTTATCTCAAAGTAAGACACGAAACCAATGAACTCTTCGACTACCAGTTGAAGCAAATTGTGCGTTCATTTCCTGCGAATATGACATTGCAGCAAAGTGAAACGGCAGATAAACATCCAGGTAAAAAAATCGTTGTTCAGGTTTGGGATAGAGATCGTGTCATGGTGTTTACGTCTAACCCTGCAAAAAATTTACCGTTGTATAGCAACACAGGATTTTTTGAAGTCATGGCTGGTGATAAAGCCTGGCGCATTTACAGTGAAGAAAATAATCATCAGGTGGTGCAGGTAGGTCAACTGATACTTGATCGCGAGAATATTGAGTTCAGTCTCGCTTTGCGCTCGCTGATTCCATTTTTAATTTTGATTCCGACTCTCGCTTCACTAATCTGGTTTGTCGTTGGGCGTAGTTTGCAACCATTGACACGACTCGCGACTGCATTGGGTGAGCGTTCTGCGGATGCACTGCAACCGTTAGATACGCATGGTTATACGCCGGAAATGATGCCCATCGTTACGGCGATCAACGCGCTATTTTTAAGGGTGGATAGCTCGATTCAGCTGCAAAAAATGTTTGTCGCTGATGCAGCACATGAACTACGCACGCCTCTGGCAGCTTTGAAATTGCAATTGCAATTAGTAGAACGTACTACGGATGGCGATGAACGAAAAACCGGGATCAAAAAGCTTCATGAACGCTTGAATCGTGCAACACATTTGGTACAGCAATTGCTGATACTTGCACGTCAGAGTGACATGGAAGAACAAAAAATAGAGCAGAAAGTTTCTGTGCCAAAATTAGCCAGACAAGTGGTCGGAGATTTTTCTTTACTGGCTGAAAATAAAAATATTGACCTTGGGGTCGATGTCGCTGAAGAAGACTTATTCATTCAAGGAAATGTCGATTCCTTGCGGGTCATGTTAGGGAATATCGTTGATAACGCGATACGCTACACGGCAAAAGATGGCCGTATTGATGTTAGTGTGAGGAAAAAGAATAATAAAATTTTGCTCGCCGTTAGTGATAACGGAATGGGCATAGCTACGCATGACCGCGAACGTATTTTTGATCGCTTTTATCGTTGCGAAGGTAGCGGTGAATCTGGTAGTGGTTTGGGATTGGCAATCGTTAAAAATGTCGCGGATATGCATAAGGCAACCATTCGGCTCGCGGATGCTCAAGCAGGAACAGGGGTGATATTCACTGTTGCTTTTGAGTTGCCTGCAAATTCTAAATAACGCGACTAAAACTAGCAATTAGGACATGAGTAACCCGCCCTACGATTGTGGTGCATTCGATAAAAAATTGAAATCATCTAAGCCGGGAGTATGAGACGGAATAATCCTCCGTTTTGATTCGATAGTTCGATGCGACCACGTTGACTATTATTGACGTGCAATGCTGCTATTCGTTTGGCTAAAAGCAAGCCTAAGCCAGTTCCGTTTTGGCTGGCTGGAATATTGCTGTAGTCCTCTGCTAGTACCGCGTCAGAAAAACCTGGTCCGTCGTCCTGAACACTAATTTCAAGGTAATCAGGATACTCTTTCGCGCTGATCACAATGACGCTCCTTGCATACCTTGAGGCGTTTTGCAAAGCGTTGACCAGGATCATTCTGACCATCATTTCGTCGTATACCCATAATACTGGCGCGTGGCTGAGTTCACTAGTGATCTGTATATCTGACGTTCCATATTGATTTGCTGTTAGTTCGGAAATTAAATCTTCCGGAGCATGCGAGTTGATATTCAAGTGCAGCGATTCATGTTCGCTGCGATAGAAAATCAATAATCTGGTCAGGGTGTCGGAGATGTCAAAAACTGCTTTTACGGTTTTCTTGTCGCCATGCGATTCAGCGGCAGTGGCGATACTCGACAAACTATTTTTGACATCGTGTATGGCCAGTGCCGCAATGTGAGCGAAACTCATAGTGGGGTATCCAATTGGTATTTGGTTTGAATTTTTTTGAGAAAACGCGAGATTTCCGTTAACTTAGGATGTTCCTTATTTGTCTTTGCTAAGGTTATTGCAAAGTCTTTGGCTTGTTTGACTTTGATATTGTCCATTTGATTCATCAACACATCGGCAAGTAAGGACAGTGATGCATTGGCAACGATTTGCATGTTGTTTGGCAGGCGGAACGCTGCCTCAGTCAGCATTTGCGAGGCTTCTGCGTAAGCGCCGGATTTGGCCTTCAGAACTGCCTCGTTATTGAGGGCGACGACTTCCTGTGTCGATCGTTCTATCAGTTCTTTCGCCGCTTCTTCACCACCATGATGTTGGAAAATCATTGACACTGCATTTTTGACTTCGTCAGAATCGGGATTGTTTTGCAGCACGTGTTTGAGAATATCGCCTGCGGTTGCTGCTCTGTCGTTGACCAGGCAGGCTTTGGCGAGAGCGAAAGCTAGTTCTTCCGAAATTCCGGTGGTCCCTCCGCTCAACGCCCTATCTAAGGCTTCGTTGGCGAGTTCGGGCTTTCCAGTTTTGTGTAAAACTTGTGCTTCCATTGCAGAGACCGATCTCAGCTCACCGGTTCCTTTGAAGGTTGTTTTCGCATCTTCAATCACGTTGATAGCTTTCGCGGCGTCATTCATTTCCATATACGCGCCGCTGAGTTTGACGTAATCTGCAGGATCTCTTAGCGGGGAATTTTTGGTCTTTTTTAATACGGTGGTCAGCGCTTGTTCGACTCGTTTAAAATCGCCCGTGCGTTCGGCTAGACCGGCAAGAGAGCGTTGGCGCGTTAACGAATTGGGTGCCACGGTGCTCGCCTTGTCCAGAATCGCAATGGCGGCAACATCGTCACCTGATTCGGTATGGATTTTTCCTAGCAAGTCATACGCAGACAAGAGATTTGGACTGTCATTGATTAAGTCGCTTAACAGTTGCTTTGCTTGTTCGCCGTTGCCTTTCGCTTTCATCGCTTTAGCCAGTCCAAGTTTGGCCCACGGCATGGCACGCACGCTCAATGCTTGCTCGTAAAACTGCATCGCCTCGTCATTTTTTTCTGCCATTAATAAGGCATTTCCTTTGATACGCATGGCATCGACCAAATATTTGTCACGGGTGGCGATGATGTCGTCACAAGCGGCAATGATCTCCAGCCATGCTGCCTTGTCATGAAGTTGGTCGATTGCCTGGAGGCGTATCTTTTTTTCCATCAGACGCTGAAAGCGCGAACGCAAGGTCTCGGCGGTAAATGGTTTTAGCAGATAATCATCCGGCAAACATTCGGCTGCGGTGATCACGCTTTCATAGCCGGTTTCAGCGGTGATCATGATGAATAGGGTGGCGCGGCTGATAATCTTGGCGGTGCGTAAATATTCGAGAAATTGTTGACCGTCGGTAGAGCCGCCGAGGTAATAGTCACACAGGATGACGTCGTAGCGTTTTTGCTTAAGAAGATCGAGGGCGTCGCGTATGCTCGAAGCGACACCAACGCTCGTTATTTCCAATGATCCGATTTGATTTCGTAAGGAACTGCGCATGTCTGCCATGTCATCAATAATGAGAACATGTTTGTCTTTATACGAAATAATTTTGCTCATGGTGATCTCATGGGACTGCAAACTTCATCATAAGGACACAAACAGACTGATCATTACTTTTTATTTTTTATTTTTTATTTTTTATTTTTTTGTCTGTTAATTTGTCGGCGTTGTCACAGTTGTTGTTCAAGCTTGCTCTAGCCTTGAGAATAAGGCGTAAGTGCCAAAATCCCTAGTCTTACTTATTTTTTCAATATTATTTGGCTATTAACTGTTTTTATAGCACAAGTCATCTCAATAACAATAACACACAGATAATATTTCAACTATGCGCCATGCCGATGATGTATTTAACGCACAGCGGCGTAGCTGATGGATAGCTCTAGCTAGAATTAAGCAAAACTTCTCTGTTGTTTTTGCCATGTTGCCTTATCGATAGAGTAGGTCGCAACATCTTTTTCGTTCCAATTTTCAATTCCTCGATAGCTCATGCCTAATTTCTTCATGACATGTGAGGATGCGGTATTTTCAGGCATGCAAATCGCGTAGAGTGACTCTGCTTTGAGGTCGTCAAAGGCAAATTCAGCCATTCTTCTGGCGGCTTCACTCGCGTAACCTTTACCCCACTTGTCAGTACATAGACGCCAGCCTATTTCGAGTGGATTTTGGGGGGCACGCCCCAGATATTGTATGCAACCGGCGCCGATGATTTCCTGAGTGTCGATCTTAATAAAGCTCCACCACGAAAAGCCAATTTCTTCCCAGCGCGCCTTAACCCTTTCGATCATGTTTTGGGTTTCCTCCCTTGTTTCGGCCTTACCTGAGATATAGCGCATGACATCCAGGTCGCTGTTGAGGCGACATAGGCCTTCAAGATGACTATCCGTGATGGGTTCAAGACGTAAGCGAGCTGTGGTGAGTATGGTCATGTTGAGCAAGAAAGAAGACAGAGAAAGGCGTGGAAATCGACGGTAGTGAAATAACGTCAGTGGAATTTATGGTAACTTTGAACATTCGTTTCAGCAAGGTTTAAGTTTTTCTCGTTCCAAAATGGGTAAAAAAAACGCCACCCGACAAATTGAACTGCACCCCAAAAGTTGGACACCCGTCCTAACTTTTGGGGTGTTTTCATGAGTAAATACACAAAGCAATTCAAACTGGCCGTTGTTAAACGGTATCAAGAAGGTTCAGCGGGTTATAAAGCCG
>JBMPPG010000021.1:0-53667 GCA_049339905.1 Undibacterium sp. SXout11W | reverse complement strand
AAGCATCGGATGGAGCGATTGCGTAGGTCAAATATAGCTTGAGCATCTGCAGCCAACGCTTTACGGATATTCATTTAGGTAAAATTAAATACAATGGGAATCAGTTATTAAGGTCCGCTGTTGGCCGCTTCTGGGCAATCAATTATCGCGCATGAACGGCATCGAAACGAGTCGACAGCTCTGAAAAGTCATCAGCAATTCGTATTGCCTCTTGTACGTCCAAGCCAATCATGGGAAGTTTAAAGACAGCGCCAACGCTGTCGAATGCGAGAACTTCACCACCGCCATCTCCGCCAAACGCAAGGTATCCGGGTGCGAGCTCTTCCATTTGAATGTCAGCATTATTTGCAGAAAGTTCCTCTAATGGCCAGAGAACTACATAACCTGGTTCAGCATCGTCGTATGTCAGCCCCTCAAATCCCCCAAAATCTTTAAGGAATTTCTCGTACGCTGCTGGAATATTTGGTGTCATTCCCACCTCATCATAATGAATATAAGCGTCAATCTCGGAATTGCATTCGACCGTCCGGTTTTGGCCGGCAGGTGACATCCTGTCCAACATTAAATGCCCTAATTTAAGAGTCAAGACTCGGAAATATTTTTGGAAGAAATAAAGGTAGAAATATTGTAAACAGGCGAGAAAATCCGGAAATTGCCCCAAGCATAAGCAGAGCCAACGCGAATTTAGCCGATTCAGACACATCGACTGGAAATGCTGACCGCGCGACCCAAAAACTAAGGCATGCCGCAACCAACCCAATTCCTCCGGCCATCAACTGAAACCATTTACGATTTTCCAGCAACATTAACTTTCCTTTTATTTTTTGAATCAAAGGCATATTGCCATACAAAAATTAGCAAAGCAATATCAATTCGGAGGTGTAAATGGATGACTGCTCATGGCCGACTTCGGCCTCGCTATCATTAATCAGCGCTAGGGTAATGGGAAATCCCCACACCGATTTCTAAACGCGCAACCAGTTGAACAAACTTTGGTGGCAAGTACGAACTTTGTGTAGCGTAACCATCCTTAGTTGCAACTGCAAAATCGAGAATCGCATTTTGCAGGCCAGGGAACGCAATAATTTTCGCGATTTCCGAAGCATGCCCTTTGAGGAATGCAGTAGCGTCGACAAGCTGATTGTCAAACTCAACGAAGTCAGCATCGCTTGCAATAAAGTTGGCGCCGGAGTCGGAATGAAATTTTCCTTTGAGGATGCGTGGCTCACCTTTTCTCCACATTCTACATACAGGGATTGCGCACTGTGCCAGCAAAGCATCAATGTCCAATAATTCACCAGAAATTCGAAAGACACAGCTCATTTGCGTTGTTCTCTTTTTTGTATATATGATTCCTGTGACCACCACACTAAGATTCAAATACTTCTTTGTATCAATATGCTGTGAGAGTCTGAAACCAATTTGCGTTGGACTCGTTCGCGAACTGCGCAAGTTCCGTCATATTCCCTTCGTATCTTCGATATAGTGCAATCAGTTCCCGAAGACTAGCTGCCGCAAGACGCTTGGAGCGCAGAAGTATCGTCAGCTCACGACCGCTTCCCCCAACATCAGTTACACCAGGGATTGATTTTAGCCGTCCGAAGAAAGCAGCCTCATCATTTTTTGAATAGTACCGCATTGGAGCGGTCCAAATTAGTTTTGCCATTTCTCTCCAAATAGCCGTCGTTTCTATTTCTAAAATCGGTCGCGGGTAACGTACATCAGATTACCGACCAATGCTTATCAACATTAAATCCTGCTAAGAAGTTTGGTATTTGAATGATTTAGTCAATCATCTAGTGACCAAGAATCTGATATTGAGCGACTACCAAAATTTTGTGACTGGGACCACGATTCCAGTGAAAATAGCCCAATCCGGCGATGACGGATTTAAGCCTTTAACGATACCAATGTCCACGGTCATGCGTTTAGTCGGGCTGTAACTCACCGCAGCCAGAAATTGTGCCGTATTCGGCACAAGGCGTCGTTTGGTGCCTGAGACTTCCAAGTCCAACTGCCATTTGTCGTCAACGGTATAGGAAAGCGATCCGGCCCAACCGGTTTGAACAGCCCCTTCCAAAGCATCCGTGCCACCTAGGTGCGTCGCATTTAGGTTGAGATCAATTTGAATTTGGCCAAAATCATGACTAACAATTCCGTTGATGCCGTAATCCACCTTTCCGGTACCTATTGCCGTGTTCGCCGTGGGCGACTTTACATTGAATTCAAGTCCCAACGCGGTGGACTCGCTGATCAAAAATGCCCGCTTAAGTGTGGCGGTTGTATCACCAAATCCACGATCCACGGTACCGTTGTTGGCATTGCGAACCCAGGCTTCGCCGCCTAAAAGCACACCCCAATTTTCATTAAAAGCCAGTTTAAGTAGGTAAGGTAAGCTGCCGCGACTCACGTCACCAGTCTTAGCGCTGAGTCCACCAAATTCGAGCTCCAACTGTCCCGGAGACGACAACTGCGCCGGATTGGATACGGTGGGCCGGTATGGCACAACACCATCGTCCGCCTCGGCGTGCGCTAGCGAGCAAAGTAGCGAAGTACACACAATTGGCACAATGTGGCGTCTAACCATGGTTGACTTTCATTTAATGTAAAAAATAAGATAAAGCTTGCCACAAATCGCGCTTCGAAAATCACGCGTTGAATATTTTTTTATCTTTGCTAGCCTGAATTGGCATAGCAGGCATACCTTGGTGTGAGCTTTCCCAGTTATTAGGATCACGCGAAAATATCGTGCCAAAACTTGGTTCGCCTAATTGTTCAAAGGTCGACGACAATTGGATGTTCAGTACTTCCAAAAATGGGGGGGCCGCCAGATAAGCTAATGCTGCAAATCCAAAGAATAACCAAAGACTAAAAGGCAGGGATGCCATAAGCGTCCTATCAAAAAAATATAGTACTCAACTGCCGACGGGTTTCAATGCCATTGCCAACATCCGGCTGGTGTCGAAAGCGGACATCGATGCCCTCAACACAAGCGCTGCAATGCACCCGGTTGTCGATACCATGGCGTTTGCCGATACGGTCACATGGTATTTGCTATATCTTCGATTCAGTGTCGGCCCTATGCCATGAAAAATGCCATTGATAATGTAGTCAACATCATCAATGGCACATCATTAACACAATAGAATCAATGGGTTAAAAAACAACCTCATTCCCACTCGATTATGTTTCATTCTAAAAAAAATAAACATTTTCATAAGGTTAAAAACAAACCTTCCATCAATACCATGAAAAATACCATGTTACAAAATACCCTTTCCGACTACGCTCTAACTTTCCTGAACAATACCCGGTAGTACTGTAGGCACGATAGCATTGGGATTGTCTGATGGGCTAATCTCGAAAGGGAAAGTAGCCCGTTCGAAAAGCCGTGACGCGATCTCAACTTGAATCCGCAGCTGCTGCGGAGTTGATTTATTATGGAGTTTAAACACGGTGGCGTCAGCCCCAATCGTGCTGCTAGCAAGTGCATCCAGTTGAGCGTCACTGCTATCTGTCTTCATACCTAGGAGCACAGGTGTCAGAATAGCCCCGAGCTTCATGCGAAGAAGATGATCCTCATCGACTAACTGGTTAGGTGCGGCATGCAGCAGAGCAGAATGTACATCGCCATATTGCTCTACGAGTTCGTTAGCACCTTTCTCATCGAACCCCGCAGCTTCGATCGCTGCGCGATCTGGTTTTCCATAATCAGGCGCGTCCGACGGGCAATAATAATTCTCAATAGCTCCCCGCCGCAGAAAGAAGCATCCAAGCGATCCTAACGATGTCAGTAAGACCTCATATTGGGCGCATAGTCTAATAGCTTGGGCAGCCGCCTTACCACCAAAGCTTGATGGGTTAGAAAGAACACGCGCTAGCGTCACACGCCGCTTAGCAACGTCACTCGATTCCCTACTCGACCAATCTGGATAGGTTTCGGCCGCAGCATCAGTCTCTGCATTGAAGTTAGACATGAAGGTCGAGAGAGCATCTCTTAGATCGCGATCAAGTTCCGCGAGATTATTCCGCCCGACCCTGCTTGCAATTTCGACAGCCTCGGGTAACGCACTAAAGTGACATACGAGAGCATTATCGTCTGCCAAGGCATCAAGATCGGCAAGTAAAGCAACACGCTTACTCATTAGGCGAAACAGCTTGGCTGCCTCGATGAATTCGCCTTTACCGGTAACCGGCAAAATCTGAGCGTTGCGAGCAAGCAGACGCAGTCCGAGTTTTCTCGCCAACTGTGACGTAATTATCTCGTCACTCGGCCCTTCAACCAAAAGGATGTGTTCAGCGAACATGGCGGTACGATGTGTCATTCCTAGGCGTGCAACCAGTGCCGCAAGCTTAGCCCGCCTCAGAATCCCCTCATTGGACACAACCTGGATTGGAGCCTGTCGCGCCGATGCAAAGAAAGCAATCTTTGGCAGCTCCTCGATTCGCCGAAGTGGCAGCATCGATGCAGAATGCGTCGCTATTACAATCAGCTTTTTCTTGGGGTCGCTCGGATCTCCCGCTACCTGTTCCATTTCTTCGAGCAGGAAGGCTTGATGCTGTGGATGAAGCGATATTTCTGGTTCATCGATCAACAATGCGCCGATGTCGTCATTATGAATCGCTGAAAGCAACGCGACGAGCTGAAGGATACCGCTTGCCTCATAATTTGCTGCATAACCATCCCCTCCTGTTACAGAGGTGATTCTGATAGTCATACCCTGTTGCGTCCACTTGAGGCTTATACTTCGATCAAACAATTGTTGTAGGCGTGCTTCAATTTTGAGTTTGAGATCCGGGCGACTATCTAAAACGATTAAATCACCAGTGACACTTTCAAGATCCCACCATCGGCTCTGGTAACCGGCATTACCAATCGCTGCATCGTCATTATTGATATGATGGGGGTTATCTGCACGAGCTCGGTAAGTTTCAAACGGGCTGCTACGCCCCGCGGACAGAAAATGGACTTTGCGAGTCTGCGCCCCAATCTGCCCCATTTGAGCTGTTACACTTGATTTTATTGCGCGCAATGCCCTTGTCTTGCCACTACCATTAGGTCCAACCAGCGTAGTAATGCCTGGTCTGATTTGAATGACAGCTCCTGCCCCCTGATTACCAAGCAACGAATAATTTATACTCAGTGGCCACAGCGAATCCTCTGATGCAATGCTCTCACT
Source organism: Undibacterium sp. SXout11W (assembly GCA_049339905.1). Lineage (GTDB taxonomy): Bacteria > Pseudomonadota > Gammaproteobacteria > Burkholderiales > Burkholderiaceae_D > Undibacterium. The sequence goes on along the minus strand of JBMPPG010000021.1, from coordinate 48,487 downwards.
CATTCGAACTTTCTCCGATTGTGTCTATACCAAGTAGATTGCAGGTTACCACGCCGATACCATGAATTATCTGATTCCGTGGGCATGGCATTTCCCCTTGTGAGGCTTTAAACGGATTTAAATACCATAAAAAATGCCATTGATAGTTCTAAAACCATCATCAATGGCATTCAATATACCCAATTAAATCAAAAAATTGAAAAGCAGCCTCACTCCCACTCAATCGTCGCAGGCGGTTTTCCAGAAATGTCGTAAACCACGCGGTTAATGCCGCGTACTTCATTGATGATACGGTTAGAGACTTTACCTAACAACTCATGAGGCAAGTGAGCCCAGTGTGCGGTCATGAAATCTTGCGTTTGCACAGCGCGCAACGCCACAACGTAGTCGTACGTGCGACCATCGCCCATTACACCAACGGACTTGACTGGCAAGAATACGGCAAATGCCTGGCTTGTGGCGTCATACCAGCTGACTGGCTTTTCTGCATTTTGATCAACGAAGTTATTACGCAGTTCTTCGATGAAAATCGCATCTGCTTTGCGCAGCAAATCGGCAAATTCTTTTTTGACTTCACCGAGGATACGCACACCGAGACCAGGGCCAGGGAAAGGATGGCGATACACCATGCCATGTGGCAGACCAAGTGCTACGCCGAGCTTACGCACTTCATCTTTAAACAGTTCACGCAAAGGCTCTAACAATTTCAGATTCAAGGTGTCTGGCAGACCACCGACGTTGTGATGGCTCTTGATGGTGTGTGACCCTTTTTTGCCTTTACCAGCACTCTCGATGACGTCAGGGTAAATCGTGCCTTGTGCCAGCCATTTTGCATTGCTGAGTTTGGCAGATTCCGCCTGAAATACTTCGACAAATTCACGGCCGATGATTTTACGTTTTGCTTCAGGATCGGTAACGCCTTCGAGGTGACCCATGAATTGCGCCGTTGCATCGACGTGTATTACTTTAACGCCCAGGTTTTTACCGAACATCTCCATGACCATTTTGCCTTCATCGAGACGCAACAGACCATGATCTACAAAGACGCAAGTCAATTGATCGCCAATCGCGCGATGAATCAGTGCGGCAGCAACACTACTATCAACACCACCTGACAAGCCAAGAATCACTTCATCTGTACCAACTTGCTCGCGGATCGAAGCAACGGCTTCGGCGATATAGTCTGGCATGTTCCAGTCAGATTTACAGCCACAAATTTCGTGCACAAAACGGCCAATAATAGCCTCACCCTGCACTGTGTGGGTAACTTCCGGGTGGAACTGTACCGCATAGTAACGGCGCTCCTCGTCAGCCATCGCAGCAATCGGGCAATTATCTGTGGATGCCATTAATTTAAATCCTGGCGGCATTTCATTCACTTTGTCGCCGTGGCTCATCCAGACTTTCAACATCCCATGACCTTCTGGTGTCACGAAATCGTTGATGCCGTTCAATAAGGCTGTGTGGCTGCGTGCGCGCACTTCAGCATAGCCAAATTCGCGGACCAGGCCATTTTCTACTTTACCACCAAGCTGCTCCGCCATGGTTTGCATGCCGTAGCAAATCCCAAGAACAGGAACCCCAGCGTCAAACACCGCCATTGGTGCACGTGGAGTATCGCCTTCTGTCACACTATTCGGGCCACCGGACAGGATAATGCCTGATGCGCCATACTCGCGGATGAATTCATCACTGACGTCATACGGGTGCACTTCGGAAAACACACCAGCATCACGGACGCGACGGGCGATCAATTGCGTGACTTGTGAACCAAAGTCGAGGATAAGGATTTTAGAATGCATAATTCAAATTATCAGGTCAGGTTGCCCGGGCATAGCCTGTACAACAGTATTGTTTCCCGCACTCCTTGCAGATAGCAGGGCTTTTTCAGCTAAGCTGATTAACACTTCAGGATCTGCATCAGGGTATGTGTCGGTTGACACCACACCTGCGCAAATCGTCATTGTCGTTTCTACGTTTTCTATCAATTCCGGATGCGTCATAATTGCCAATCTGATCCGTTCCGTCACCGCCATAACGACAAGATGAGATGCCCCAGGCAAAACGATCAACAATTGATCACTACCAAACCGCCCCAAGGCATCAAACGGACGAATACAAGATCTGATCCGGCTGACAGTGCGGATTAACAACTGGTCACTCAATGCCGCACCGTGAACTGCACGCAAATCATCAATTTGATCAGGATAGACAAATAACAGAGAAAGCGGCTTCTGCGCCTTAGCACACCGCTCCATCTCAATTTTCAACGAACGGGCTATTGCTACTTTATTCCACGTTCCCAAAAGAGGATCAATCAATGACTCTCTTTTTAAATTTCTATTTTGTTTAACCAGCTCGATCTGATTTTGATAAATCACACCAAGCGCCAGCTCACGCTCAATAATGGTGGCCAAATCTGCCAATAACAAATTCTGATTTTCCGTCAGCTCTCGTGTTTGATAATCCAACAACCTGATGCAACCGACCAATCTAGCGTCTTGTCCATAGATTGGATATGAAATATAAAAGCGGATAAACGGGTCACCCATTACCTGCTTATGATTAGCCAAGAGCGGATGCGCACTCAAATCAGAAATAACCACAAATTCATCGGTCAATGGGAGGCTGTCGGAAAAACTCGCCTCCATTTCTGTAATAGAGCGGCCACTAGCACCAGATCTACCACTCACATGTCCAAAAGTAACGAAACAATTTGCCACCGAGAATAACTGCAAACCTAATCGTTCAAAACGACCAATCTTGACATCGAATTTTTCCGTTAACATCCGTTCAAAACCGGTATTAACCACTAATGATGTCGTAGCGCTGAATCCTTCCAAACTTGTCGTCATGCAGTACCCCCGGCAAAGCTAGCAAATGTTAGTCAGCACGGTAATTTGGCGCTTCCTTCGTAATCTGAACGTCATGCACGTGTGATTCGCGCATACCAGCAGAAGTAATTTCAACAAATTCTGCCTTCGTATGCAAATCGTCGATAGACGCACAACCACAATAGCCCATCGACGAACGAACACCACCCACCAATTGATACAGAATCGCCAAAACGCTACCTTTGTAAGGAACGCGCCCTTCGATGCCCTCTGGCACCAGCTTGTCAGCATTGTTAGCGGAATCCTGGAAATAACGATCAGCAGAACCGTCCGCCATCGCGCCGAGACTACCCATGCCACGGTAGGATTTATAGCTACGCCCCTGAAATAAAATCACTTCACCAGGCGCTTCTTCGGTACCTGCGAACATACTACCCATCATCACAGTAGAGGCACCAGCAGCCAATGCCTTCGATACGTCACCAGAAAAACGCACACCACCATCCGCGATACAAGGAACACCAGTGCCTTTAAGCGCGTTTGCCACGTTAGCGATTGCAGAGATCTGCGGAACACCAACACCAGCCACGATACGAGTAGTACAAATAGAACCAGGGCCAATACCAACCTTGACCGCATCGGCACCATGCTCTACTAAAGCCAGAGCAGCAGCGGCAGTAGCTATATTGCCACCGATCACCTGAATGTGCGGATAATTATCTTTAACCCAGCGAACGCGATCCAGAACACCTTTAGAGTGGCCATGGGCGGTATCAACAACGATCACATCAACGCCAGCTTTCGACAGCAAATCGACACGCTCTTCATTATCTACACCAACACCAACGGCTGCGCCAACCCGCAATTTACCCAATTGGTCTTTCGATGCAAAAGGATGTTCAGTCGATTTTTGAATATCTTTAACTGTAATCAAACCACGCAATTCAAACGCCGCATTGACGACCAGCACACGCTCAAGACGATGCTTATTCATCAAACGCTTAGCCTCGGACAAATCAGCAGACTCATCAACGTAGACTAATTTTTCACGCGGTGTCATTTTGGCACGCGCCTCAGCATCTAACTCTTCTTCGAAGCGCAAATCGCGGTTGGTAATAATACCGACCACAACGTTGCCTTCAACGACAGGAAAGCCACTGATTCCATATTGTTGAGATAAAGCGATCACTTCGCGGATCTTCATGCTTGGTGGAATAGTGATCGGATCCCGCAACACACCGGACTCAAAACGCTTGACCTTGGCAACCTCGCGAGCTTGCTCTTTAGCCGTCATGTTTTTGTGAATTATCCCTATACCACCTTCCTGAGCCATGGCAATTGCAAGCCGTGCTTCAGTAACAGTGTCCATCGCCGCAGAAACCAAAGGGATATTTAAATGAATATCTCGTGTTAATTTTGTGGCAAGCGAAGTGTCTTTCGGGAGGATGTCCGAATATGCCGGAACGAGGAGCACATCATCGAATGTGAGTGCTTTTTGAAGTAAACGCATAGCATTTCCTATAGGCGCAAAAGCAAATTATACAGAAAACTTGCGAACTCGTCTCGCTACGTGTAAAACTCTTGCATCTTTTCATCCATTATTCATCCACCATCAAGAGAACATCATGCTTAAGCAACGCACAATTCTCGTTTTATTCAGCACACTCTTTGCCTGCGCCTACGCCAGCGCACAGTACGTGTGGGTAGACGAACATGGTAACAAACAGTTCTCTGACACTCCCCCGCCAGCTTCTGTATCAAAGAACCGTATCCTCAAAAATAAAAATAAAGTCGACAGCAATGTTGACACAGGGGAAAAATCAACCTCAGGCAACGCCACTGATACCCCCCAACAAAAAACCAATTCAGTCGCCAGCCGCAACGAAGACTACAACAAACGCAAGGCCGAACAAGCAGAAAAAGACAAAAAAGCAGCGGATGCACTGCAAGCTGCCAACGACAAAAACAAAAACTGCGAACGGGCGAAGTCTTATCAAAACTTGCTGGAATCGGGCGTACGTATGACTACGACGGATAAAAACGGAGAACGCAGTTACATGACAGATGAACAAAGAGCAAGAGAACTCAGCGACGCCAAAAAAGCGAATGCGGGCTGTTAAGTTAAAATCAACTCATCGCCCGTGCTTTGCAGCCCTGCGGCGACGCGCCTCCATAGGATCTGCGACCAAAGGGCGATATATTTCCACTCTATCATTAGGATGCAGACGCGCTTCCAATGATTTTAGCTTTCCAAAAACACCGACTTTTTGAGTTTGAAGATTAATTTCCGGAGCTTGCTTTAACACCCCGCTTCGCTCAATCGCTTGCATGATTGTTGTACCCGGGGATACCTGAACATCAACCAAAATGACTTCCCCAACCCGGGTATAGCAAACCTGTACTGGCATCACTTCTTCATTCCGCATAAATTGCCTCAGCACGGGCGCAAAAAGCATCAACGAAGCTATTTGCTATCTTACTAAACACCGGTCCAATCAAATGTTCCAATAATTTACTTGAAAATTCGTAATTCAGATCAAACTCTATCTTACAAGCATCAACACGCAGTTCAGTGAACTTCCAGCAGCCGCTTAATTGCTTAAATGGCCCCTCTACGAGGTTCATTTGCATAGAATGTGGCGCTTGATTTATATTTTTTGTTGTAAAACTTTGCTTTATGCCGTGGTAATTAATTGAAAGCGTTGCCGTTAAATCACTTTCGGTTCGCCCATGTAGCTTCACTTCGCCACACCAGGGCAAAAAGTCAGGGTAATTTTCGACGCGCTCCACCAATGCAAACATTTGCGCTGCGCTATAACCAATAAAAACTGTTTTATGTACGACTGCCATCCAGGGTAACCATTTGGTAGAATCACAAGTTCGCATTTTAACCGAGTCATCACCGCATCGAAATCATCCATCAGGAAATTGATACGGAAAAGTAACCTATTTTCATCTAATGAGCATCGCAGATAACAAAAAAGCCTTCCACGACTACTTTATCGAGGAACAATACGAAGCCGGGGTTGTACTTCAAGGCTGGGAAGTCAAAGCCATACGTGCAGGTCGCCTACAACTCAAGGAAGCCTATGTCATCGTGCGCGATGGTGAAATTTTCTTGTTTGGCGCGCACATTGGCGCCCTGCCGACTGCCTCAACCCATATCCACCCAGACTCCGTACGAACCCGGAAGTTATTACTCCATGCGGCAGAAATCAGTAAGTTGATTGGCAAAGTAGAGCGTTCAGGTTACACCATGGTGCCACTGAATATGCACTTTGTTAAAGGTCGCATTAAATGTCAGATCGGCCTGGCCAAGGGTAAAAAACAACATGACAAGCGCGATACGGAAAAAGAGAGAGATTGGCAGCGGGAACAACAAAAGATCATGAAGCAGCACCGCAGGTAAGACTTAACGGACAAACATCCATCGAGCACTTATTTTTTAGGTGGATGCAATTCTTGCTCAACATCGCGCACCTGCTGGCGGAGTGCGCGACGCTCTTCAGGACTCAGTTTTGCTTTTTTTTCTTTGGGTTTGGTATTTTGCGAAGGACTAGCCATTGGCCTACCTTCAATTTTCCCCCAATTTACCCTATCGAATTTTTTTTCTCCAAAAAAATTCACTGCCGCAATCAAATGCTCTGAGCGAAAAAACTGCATATTTTCTTTATTTTTTACCAACGAAAATTTCTCAACGTCATTCGCGCGAGCGCAGGTCGTATTAAAAAACAACGTTGTCGTTAGCAGAATAAAAATTCTGGCAGCGTTTGAATTCATTACGTCATCAATACATTCTAAGTAAAAAGAAATAGTTGAAGGGTGCAGATAATAACCTGCAAAAAAACAAATACGCCTGGCATCATACCTTCTATGTATATGCGACCGCCGGATATACAAGTGCTGCAGAGCAATAAATACAGAAATCAACGTTCGACCTAGTTGATCTGATACATTTAATTTGAGGAAACAGTCTAAATCACACCCGCCAGATTCATCTTTCACAAATGGAAAATTGTGTAACACTTTGTAAGTCAAGCGAGGAACAGGTTTCCAAGCACTGACGATGCCAGTAAGATATTCATATGAACACTCATCATTCCAATACTGACACCACTGTCACTGCCACCAACGGTTCTCCAAAAGCAAAAATCTTAGTTGTTGACGATGATTTGCGCTTGCGCGAACTTCTTCGCCGTTATCTGACCGAACAAGGATTTCAGGTTGTAGGAGCGGAAAATGCTCATTCCATGAATAAGTTCTGGATGAGAGAACGTTACGACATGCTTGTGCTAGATTTAATGCTCCCTGGCGAGGATGGACTCACCATTTGCCGACGCTTACGCGGCGCTGGCGACCGTACACCTATCATTATGCTGACCGCCAAAGGGGAAGAAGTCGATCGCATTATCGGATTAGAAATGGGAGCTGACGACTATTTGCCTAAGCCATTCAATCCACGCGAGTTAGTTGCCAGGATTAATGCAGTCCTGCGTAGAAAAGTACCTGATGAACTTCCGGGCGCACCTTCCGAAGGATCGCAAACTTTTAGTTTTGGCGAATTCGTGCTCGATCTGGGTACCCGTACCTTAAAGAAGAAGAATGAAATGGTATCGCTAACAACTGGCGAGTTCTCGGTACTCAAAGTCTTTGCCCGCCACGCAAGACAACCATTGTCCAGAGAAAAACTGATGGAGCTCGCACGTGGCAGAGAATATGAAGTATTTGACCGTAGTCTCGATGTTCAGATTTCCCGCTTACGAAAGCTGATTGAGCCAGATCCATCCAACCCTTTGTACATCCAAACAGTCTGGGGACTGGGCTACGTTTTTATTCCTGATGGTCAAAAAGCTTAAACACCAGATTTAAGATGCAGATGCGTTCCTATTTGAATAGTCTTGAATGGCTACGCAGCGGTCTGTTTTGGCGCACTTTTTTCATGCTGGCCGCACTAGTGATGGCTAGCATGACCGTCTGGTTTCTGAGTTTCAGGACTTTAGAGCGCTACCCTCGCGCGCAACAAGTTACCACTCAAATTACTTCTATCGTCACCATTACACGCGCCGCCCTCACCCATTCAGCACCTGAACGGCGAAAAGAATTATTACTCGATCTAGCCAACAACGAAGGCATACGGATTTACACCTTAAACGAAGGTGATAAAACCGAGCCACCTGAATCCAACGCTTTTTTCTCCGAATTAAGCCATTTGATGACAATTCAAATGGGAAAAGAAACACGTTTTGCGAAATCGGTGAACGACATAGAAGGTTTCTGGGTAAGTTTCGATATCGAAGGTGACCAATATTGGTTACGGCTGGAAGAAGATCGGGTAGACCCACCATTTACCTTACCTATCATTAGCTGGGCCTCAGCAACACTCATTTTCACGCTACTTGGTGCTGCCGTTATTTCCAAATTGATCAACGACCCGCTTTCACGCCTAAGTAACGCGGCACGACTTTTAGCACAGGGAAAGCAACCACAACCACTGCCAGAAATCGGGCCAAAGGAAATCCGAGAAACGAATGCCAGTTTTAATAATATGATAGAAGATCTGGCACGGATCGAGAGTGATCGCACTATAATTCTTGCCGGCATCTCTCATGATCTGCGAACCCCACTGGCACGCATGCAGCTCGAAGTTGAAATGGCTGTACTTGAAGATCAGGCACGCCTGGGAATGCAATCTGACCTGACACAAATGGATGCCATTATCAGCCAGTTTCTGGACTATGCCAAACCCATAGACAGCCTGCGCTTCGACCTGATCGACATTAGCGCATTATTGGAACAAGTAATACAGGAGTACTCCCGTGTTAATTACCTGCACATCCATTCAGCGATTACGCCTGGACAGATAATTTCTGGCAATATCACTGAATTGCGGCGTATGTTTAGTAATCTGATAGAAAACGCCTGCCGCTACGGCAAAAACCCTGACAATTTAAATACTGTTGTCGAAATACAATGTAGCCTCAAAAATAAAGGGAAAAAACAAGGGGTACTAATTAGCTTTCGCGACTATGGAGAAGGAGCAAAAAGCGATGACCTGACCAAACTTCTCAAGCCGTTTACCAGAGCTGATGCATCACGAAGTCAGGCAAACGGATCAGGTCTCGGGCTCGCTATTGTCGACCGCATCGTACGTCGACATCGCGGCAGAATGCGTATCTATAACCATGACTACAAAGGCTTTGTTGCAGTGATGATTTTTCCTGAAATAAAATTCAAGTAAATTTCAAAAACCGCCTCAAAAAACTTCAGCAAGTGCCGACAGGTTTCAAAACATATTCAGACAAAAAAAAATCCCGTTACCACAATCGGTAACGGGATTTTATTTTTGCCCTACTTGGATCGTATGAGTTTATTTTGAGCCAGCCAGTGCAATTTGAACTTCTGATTTACTTTTTTCGTCCACATTACCTTTGACTGACTTTTCATCGGTTGACTTCTGCACTTCAGCTTTTTTTACTTGTACTGGCGCGGCCAGTTCATAACTCAATTGCATATTTGCGTTGACCTTTGAGGGGGCAACAACAACGTGCGCACGTTGAACCTGAGCTGGTGCATTCACTGCGAACGCGGAAGAGACTGGTAGGTAGCCACCAAAACCTGCAAACCCTACTGCGCCAACAACGCCAGCACACATCATTAAGCCAGCAAGTACTGATGGACGCATACGGAAGCGGAAACGCTCCTGAACTTGTACTATTTCAGGCTCAACCAGAACATCGATATCCTCCACAGCAACAGGAGCATTAGCCAATATCTGCTGAACTTGCATGCGCCATTCTTGTGTCAGTTGCTGCTTTTGACGCAATTTGGAGATCAATTCATTCACCAGATTTTCTGCCTGTTGACGCTCAGCCTCAAGCTTCAAGCGTACTTGTTCCGCCTCGGCTTGCAACGCGCATTCTCGTTCGAGAGCGAGCTGCTTTAAATTTTCAGCTTCAACCGATTGCTGTTCTTGAAGCAGGCGAATTTGCTCTTGCAACTGCTTTTTCAACTGATCTTGCAAAGCTTGTTGCTGCAATTCTTCTGCAGACATAGTCATCGCCTGTTGTTGCAATTGCTCTTGCGCTTGTTCCAGTGCTTGTTTGGCAGCCGAATGCTCTGCTCGCCGCTGCAACAACATATCAGCAAAAGCGGCCTCTTGTTCTTCCTGCAGCGCCAAATCAGCCAGCAATGCTTGTTCTGCCTGAATACGCGAGGCGACATCTTGAGCTAACTTTTGTTCAGTTGCGAATCGCTGCACTTCCAATTCCGCAAGCGCCTGCTCTTGGGCGATGCGTTCATTCATCACAGCAATTGCTTGTTGTGCCTGCTCTATCTGCGCCTTTGTCGCGACATTCAACGACTGTTCGAGCGCTAATTTTTCTTGCTCAATAGCAGTAGCCTCAACGGCCAAGCGGGTACGCTCTTTACTTTGCAATGCCAACTCGGCCTCTACCTGCAAACGATCTTCAGATGCCTTAAACAGCAATATTTCTGCATCCATTTTTTCCTCAATCGCCTGCAAGGCCTGCTGTTTTAAACGCAAGGTTTCTTGTTCGCGTTGTTTTTGTAGCTCCATTGCCGCAATTTCACGCTGAGCAAGCTCAGCATTCTGCAGCTCTAATTGTTGCAATGAAAGTAATTCATTTGCTTTCGTTTGGGCCAATTCTGAAGCTTCGATTTGTGCTGCGGCGTGCATCAATGCCAATTCTGTCGCTTCTTTTTCAGCATTCAATTTCATCTGCATAGCAACATTCGCATCCTGCTCAGCCTGTGCGCGAATGTCGGCTAATTGCAAATATTCCTGCTCCGCCTGCTGGCGCTGCTCCGCTTCTGTCAGCGCTTTTTGCTCAGCCACAATTTTCTGCTGAACAGCACTTAACTCTTCTAAAGCCGCTGCCGCACGACGATTTTCCAAAACCGCTAAGGCTTCAGTTTCACGCAATTTTTCTTCCATTGCATTAGCTGCCAAGCGCTGTGCTTCAGCGTGTTCCTGCGATTTCACAAAAATCGTCTGTTCGGTTGCTAATTGTTGTTGCGCGGCGGCATTCGCCCATTGTTCTTGCTCGGTACGCTCTGCAACAACTTTAGCCAATGCCTGCTCTGCCTCTAATCTTTGCTGAACAGCGGATTGTGCCTGCAATTCAGAATGAAGTTTCGCATCGAGTTCGATACTTAATTGCTGCTCAAGCGCCAAGCGCTGCTGTTCAGCACGGCTAGACTCAAGCAATAAAGATGTTTTTTGTTCGAGAGCTGCTGCGGCTTCACGTTTGATCAATGCCTCTTCAGCGGATTTTGCCAGCCATTGTTTTTCTGCCGAATTCAACGCGTCCACTGCTAATCTCGCTTCTTCATCGCTTTGATGACGAGCATAAATTAAGGCGACATGTTCTTGCTCAACAGCCAGGCGGTCTTGTGCAGCCTCGATTGCATTCGCTTCGGCTTGTTGTTTTTCAGCCAACATAGCAATCAAGGCTTGTTCTGCTTGATTGCGCTCTTCTTGCGCAGCACGCAATTGCTGCTCTTGTTGCAATCGTTGGCTTGCCAATTCTGCCATCAATTTTTGTGCATCCACATGCGCCGCCAGCTCTTGATGCAACGCACGTTGTGCAGCAAGCGTCGCATCAGCGGCGAGGCGCGCAACTTGTTCTGCATGCGCGTTTGCCTCCGCAAATTCTTTTGCTTGCGTTTCGCTACACAAACGGCTCTCTACTTCTTGCTGAACTCTTTTTTCAGCAGAGAGTTTCTGTTCTGTCGTTTCCAATAACGCAGCATCGTCTGCAACCCGCTGCAAAACAATTTGCTCTAACTCAGCGATACGACGATTTTTTTCAACTACCAATTGATGTGCTTTGTGCTGGCTTGCGGCGTAAGCCTGGGCTTGGGTTTGCAGGGCTTTCTCCGCTTCCAATTTTGCCACAGCCATTTCGCTCGCCTCTTGTTCTGCACGAGCGCGGGCAGTTGCTGCAATTGCTTGTTCTTGCTCTGTTTGCGCAATTGCCTGAGCAGCAGCGTGTGCAATTTTCTCCGCAGCTAATTTCTCAACGGCAGCTTGCGCAGCTAATTTTTCAGCTTCTGCTTTTTCTTGTTCCAGTTTTGCTCTCTGCTCCAAAGCCACCGCTGCTAGTTGTTGCGATTGTGCCTTTTCTTGCTCCAGACGTGTCAATTGAGCCGCCGCTTTAACCCTGGCCGCAGCTGCTTCGGCAGCGAGTTGCTCGGCTTTCGCCTGTGCTGCGTTTTCTTCACTTAATTTTTTTTCTTCTGCCAACTTCAGCTCAGTCGCAACTCGCAAATTGCGCTCAGTTTCAAGCAAGGTCAGATGTTGATTACGTTGTTCTTCTTCCGCTTTGGCTTTTGCTTGCAACTCTGCTGTCAATTGCTTCTCGGCTTCGAGTTTTTGGCGAATGGATGTCAATGCTGTTTGCTCAGACTCAGCACGCAGCTTCAGGGTTTTACCAAGCTCTTCAGCTTCCAGCACCTTTGTTTGCGCTGCTTGCGCAGCCTGCTTTTGCAGCTCGGCATGTTCTTGCATTTTTTGCAGACGAGTCTGCTCTGCCTGAATTAAGGCCAGACGAGTTGTTCTGGTTTCCGCTTCTTGCTGCTGACGTGCTTGCAGTACATTCACATGCTCGCGATCAGCGTGCGCACGTGCAATGACCTGTTCTGCAGTGGCGCGTTCCGCTTCCAGTTTTTCTTGTGCTGCACGAATAGCTTGCTTTTCGGCTTCATTGCGCACCTGCTCTGCGCGCGTCATTTCCAGAGCCTGGCGGCTTTTGAGCTCCGCCATGGAAGCTGCTTTAAGTTGCATTTCTTTTTGAATTTCTGCTTGTTCTAAGGCTTCTTTTTCAGCCTTTGCAGCCATTTCAAGCGCAATTCTTTGCTCGCGCTCCGCCTGTTCTTTGGCTTGCGCGATGGCTTTCATTTGCTCTTCAACACGCTTTTTATTCTCAGCTTCTAGCTGCGCAGCCTGCTCCAGTGCCAGCTTTTCCTCGGCTGTTTTGAGCATTTGCTGAACTGCGTCAGCACGACGACGTTCAACGTCGAGTTTTTCGTCTAGTATCTCCATCGCTTTCGCCTCGTCTTGAGCGCGTTGCTGTTGCACGCGCAGCAGTTCAGTCACATCCCTGCTCCGTTTGACCGTTGCTTCGGCCATTTTTTGTTGCAGGTCGGCTTGTTCCATCGCTTGTTCTAAAGCAATTTTTTCTGCTGCGCACTCAGTTTCCTGGGCAATACGCGCTGCACGTTCGGCAGCCTCTTGCATACGCATGAGTTCAGCATGAGTTTGATCGGCGTTGGCCCGCGCCTCCGCTTCTTCAGTTCTTTGGCGTTCTGCCTGGAGCTTTTCTTCCAAGGCAGCAGCCGCTTTTAGTTCTGCTTCGGCGCGCATTTGCTCAACCCGGGTGAGTTCTTGTGCACGTTTTGCCTTCAATTCAGAAGCGATATTGGCGCGTTTTAAGAGTTCAGCCTGGAACGCACTGGCACTCAAGGCTTGCTGTTCCGCATCGGCTTGTTGGCGCGCGGCTTCAATCGCGATTTTTTCGATCTCAATTCTCTCTTTAGCAAGCTTGGCAGCACGCTGCTCTTCCGCTCCACGCTGACGTGCAATATCGGTTGCTTCCTGATCGGCGATACGACGCTGACGTGCTTCTTCGGAAGCTTCTGCCTCTGCTTGCGTACGTGCACGTGCTTGCACATCGGCTTGCTGTTCATTTTCTATGCGGTTCATTGCTGTCGATTGCAATTCTCGCTCGGCACGAATACGGGATTCGGTCACCTGACGAATTTTATCTTCAGCCTCTCTCCGTGCCTGTGCTGCAGCAGCAGCTGTCAATTCCGCCTGTTCGCGACGACTTGCGGCAACGTGCAGTTCTTGCTCCGCTTGCATGCGCAGTTGTATGGCTTCTGCTGCACGGCGCTCAGATTCCATACGCGCTTGGGCGATGGCATCTTGCTCCTGCTCAATAGCGACACGTGCGATGGCATCTTCACGGGCGCGGGCTTCAACAGGTGCGCGATTGAGTGCATACTCCAGCGCCATGGCGTCTGCTTGCTCACGCTCTTTACTCAATTGCAAGGTTTCTGTGCGAACCTTCATTAATGCTTCAGCTGTTTCGCGCGCCTCACGTTCGCGACGCTCACGCTCTCGTGCCAACTCGGCGATACGGGCATCTGCACGCGCACGCTCTACCGCCTGTTGTCGGGCATCTTCGGATGCAGCAACGCGTTCTGCCGCCCAGGAGCGCGCAGTTTCTGTCTGTTTACTTAATTTAACCGCAGCGGCCTGCGCTTTGGCTGAGATTTCTTGTTCCGCTTTAAATTGCAACTCGGCGCGCGCTTTTGCTTCTTGCTCTAATTTTTGACGTTGTTCAGATTGCGCACGGGCGCGGCTTTCCATTTCTGCACGTTCTTGTAAGTCGCGTGTCTCTTGTTCATTGGCAGCGATGCGTGCCACGCTGGCAGTTTGGGATTGTTTCTCAGCAAGCAATCTAGCTTGACTGCTTTGCACAGCTTCTTGTTCTATTTGAAGCTTTTTCTGAGCTAATTCTGCAGTTTCTGCTTCAACCTGCGCGCGCGACTCAGCCAGCATACGCGCTTGGGTTTCTGCTTTAAGGCGGGTTTCTGCAGCAACGGTTGCACGTGCTTCAGCTTCTACACGCGCAATGGCTTCGCGAATGCCTTTAACGTCTATCCGGGAATTCGACTCAAGCTCATCAGGAGAAGACGAGAAATCTTCTTTCTGATCGGCGAGGCGATCGAGAGAGAATCCTCCCAAAGAAAATTTGCTTAACAATGTCTGATTGCTGTCCATACTTCACTCCTGATTGGGTAGCCGTTCCCCAAAATAGCCGGCCTAGCCATTTCGGAACTTCTTACCCTGAATTATCAATGAAGAAAAAACAAACAATCGGGCAAGCAAACGAAGAAAAACCCCTCTATTCGCGCTTATTCAAAAGCAAACAGCACCACAAATTGCCCGGGAGACGTAAAATAGCGGTCACTTCAAATTTAGCTGGAGAAATATCTTGAATGAATTAGTCACAGAAATAAAACACCCATTGGTGCAACACAAACTGTCTTTAATGCGCAGCAAAGATACACCAACCGACAACTTCCGCCGCTTGTTGCGCGAAATCAGCCAGATGCTGGCATATGAAGTGACGCGTGATTTGCCTATCGAATTTACCAAAATCGAAACGCCAATTCAAACGATTGACGCGCCAACCATCAGCGGCAAGAAATTGTGTGTAATCTCGGTATTACGCGCCGGCAATGGCATTTTAGATGGCATGCTGGATTTGTTGCCAAACGCCCGCGTAGGTCACATTGGTTTGTACCGTGACCCAGCAACCCTGGAACCAGTCGAATACTATTACAAAGTACCAGAAGATATCGCAGAACGCCTGGTGATTGTGGTAGACCCGATGTTAGCAACGGGCAACTCTGCTGCTGCCGCAATTGCACGCCTCAAATTGGGTGGCGCAACAAGTATCAAATTTGTTTGCTTGCTCGCCGCCCCCGAAGGCATCAAAGTCATGCAAAACGCACACCCCGACGTACCTATTATTACCGCATCGATAGACCAGTGTTTAAACGAACACGGTTATATTGTTCCTGGATTGGGCGATGCCGGTGACCGTTTGTTCGGCACTAAATAAATTTCAGCTTTTCCGTTCTAATAAAAAGGCTCCAGTTTCAAGCTGGAGCCTTTTTTATTATTTATTGTTAATATTAGGTTTTCGGTAATGTAACGCCGTGCTGCCCCTGATATTTACCGCCACGGTCCTTATACGATGTTTCGCACACTTCGTCGCTCTCAAAGAACAAGACCTGTGCACAACCTTCACCAGCATAAATTTTCGCTGGCAATGGTGTCGTATTAGAAAACTCCAAAGTCACATAACCTTCCCATTCAGGTTCAAACGGCGTGACATTGACGATGATACCGCAACGGGCATAGGTAGATTTTCCAAGACAAATCGTCAATACACTGCGTGGAATACGGAAATATTCCATCGTACGCGCCAGAGCGAACGAATTAGGTGGAATAATGCAGACGTCACCTTTAAAGTCGACAAAGGATTTTTCATCGAAGTTTTTTGGATCAACGATAGTACTGTTGATGTTTGTGAAAATCTTGAATTCATCTGCGCAGCGAATATCGTATCCATACGAAGACGTACCGTAGCTCACAATGCGCTGGCCATCACGCTCCCGCACTTGCCCTGGTTCGAACGGCTCTATCATGCCAGTCGACTCCGCCATGCGACGTATCCACTTATCCGATTTAATACTCATGCAAATCTCCTGCCCAATTAATCTTGAATGCGATTTTACGCGAAATTGGCCTGACAAATAAGCCAGATCAGCAAACAAGATCAAGGATTAGGAGGGGAATTCAACAATTCGACAATTTTAAGTGATGCATTGGCAGCAAAACTGCATGCACTTAGCTTCGGTGAGCTGCACTTGAAGGAAATCACGTCGATTGCCGGATTTCAGCAGCGGCGGTCTTAATCGCCGATTTGATCCGGGAATAGGTGCCGCAACGGCAAATATTCCCACTCATTGCGTTATCAATATCCTCATCACTGGGATGTTTATTCACGGCCAATAGAGCCGCGGCGCTCATTAACTGTCCGGACTGGCAATAACCACATTGAGGAACATCGTGTGCAATCCATGCGCGTTGCAGCACATGGCTAGCATCTGCAGAAAGTGATTCAATCGTCGCCACATTTTTATCAGCAACACTAGACAATGGGGTCAAGCAAGAACGGACCGGACTACCATCAACATGCACAGTACACGCGCCGCACAAAGCAGCACCACAACCAAATTTAGTGCCAGTCAAACCTAATTCATCGCGAATCACCCACAGTAATGGCGTATCAGCTTCTGATTGGCAGGTTACTGATTTTCCGTTTACTTTTAAATTGGTGGACATGCATGTCTCCTGTCGGATTTTTTATTTACGTTAGTATTTTAAAGTCGCCACCACATTTGAGTGTTGGCGACTATTTCTGCCTATTTTTGACTATTCTACCTCTATGGGTGCAAACCGCGGCATGCGTACACCGTCAACTTCTACCATTTCAAAAAAAACGTCTTTGGGACGAGTCCAAACTGTACCATTATGTGAGCGATAAACAATCACAGGACTAAGGTCAGACTCCTGAATCGCCTCGCATACCAATTCGTAAATACCGCCTTTGTAATGAAGGAATTTTTGCACAGCACCCACCTTTTTTAGCGTTTTATGCGCTTCTTCGCGCTGAAACTGTATTTTTTAGAAAATACGGCACCTTTGCCGCACTCATTTTATTTATTTCAATCAATAGCTGCGGATCCAGGTCATCAACGGAATAACGCTCAGAAAGACATTGTGCAATATGAATCAGCAGTTGCGACGCAACTTCAGCGTCCGCTTCTGCCCGATGTGCCGCCCCCTGAAAACGTATTCGCAGGGAAGATGCCAGCTTCCCCAAAGAGTAACTTGGTAAACCAGGCAAAATTCTACGTGCCAATTTTACTGAACAAACCAATCCGTCATGCGCAGGCCACAACCCCTGCCTATCACACTCCGCTTTGAGAAATTTCTCATCGAAACTGGCATTGTGTGCTGCCAAGGTATCGCTTCCGATAAAGTTCAGCAGATCTGGCATCACTTCAGAAACAGGCGGTGCACTATCCACCATCGTTTGGGTAATACCTGTCAATTCAGTAATGTAATACGGAATGCGAACATTGCAATTAATGAGAGAAACAAATCGATCAACCACTTCGCCGCCAGCAATTCTTAAAGCAGCAACTTCAGTGACGCGCCCACCCTGCTCCGGACTCATCCCTGAGGTTTCAAAGTCAATCATTACGATAGGTCTTACAAACATATTTTTATTATTGAGGAACTAAGATTAAAAAGAAGGATCCACCTATATCACCCGCAGGCTTAGGCTGTTATTCATTGCAGTACATAGGTAAAAACGGGAACTATAAAAATTAACTCTTGATTTACGCAAGCCTTTTGCAAATTATCCGGCAAACCCTAGATGCCGTCGACTATATGGGTTTGTACGAATCCTCATACATTGTAATCGCTGTCAGCGATTCAATCAGAACTACACACATAGGATTGTCTTTTTAGCAAAATATCTGCGGCAATAAATTGTAGATTTGCGATCAAAAAGGCGGCAGCTTAAATATGACGAATTTTATAAAGAAACATTTCACACTTCCGACCAATGATTTATTACGCGACCTGACTTATCGCCGATTATGGACATCTATTCTGATAAGTTCATTCGGAGCGCAGATTACCATGCTGGCTCTTCCACTGACAGCGGCGGTGCTCTTAAAAGCCAGTGCCAGCCAAATGGGGATACTCACATTCATGGAAACCTTGCCATTCGTGTTGCTATCGCTTCCATCGGGCGTGTGGTTAGACCGGGTGAAAAAATTACCCGTTTATATTGCAGGTGAAACGGCAATTGCACTAGCCGTCGCCAGTGTTCCCGTGGCGTTTTGGTTGGGCTCGGTGAATATGGTCTGGCTGTACATCGTCGGCTTTATCATTGGTATGGTCAACACCAGTGCCGGATCTGCCGCACAAATTGTATTGACGCAAATTGTGCCACGCGAAAGACTAGTCGAAGCGCATGCAAAAAATGCGCTGGCGACATCGGGGGCGGAAATTGCCGGACCCGCAGCAGCTGGGGCACTGATCAAACTTCTTGGTGCGCCATTCGCCCTAGTTGCCGACGCCATGCTCCTATTAAGCTCGGCGCTGATCTTGCGCGGCATTAATGTGGTCGAACAACGCCCGGTTAATAAAGATTCCCATTTCTGGCGTGATTTGAAAGAAGGCGTCTCTTTTGTCATCAACAAACCCTTACTGGTAGCACTGGCAGTGGCCGTTGGCACATGGCAGCTTTGTTACAACGCTGCGCTGGTTGTGCAAATTTTATTTGCCACGCGAGTATTAGGCTTATCCGAACAGGCAGTGGGTTTCAGCTATATGGGAATGGGCGTTGGCACTATTATCGCGAGCGTTTTTGGCTATCGCATCAGTCGTAAGTTAGGACCTGGCCCCTGCTTAGTAACGGGCATCGCAATTTGTGGCATAGGCTGGAGTATGCTGGCATTTGCACCTGCAAATCAGTGGGGTATTGCCGCATTTGCTTTGATGCTGACGTGCTTTTCTGTCGGTGGCGTGCTGATTTTCATCAATTTTCTGGCATTAAGGCAAGCTGTCACTCCTGAGCCTATGCTGGGTCGCATGACGAGCACCATGCGATGGTTGATTTTAATACCAGCAGGTCCCGGGGCGTTGATAGGCGGCTGGATGGGTGAATACGCAGGACTGCGCTATTCCTTAGGATTTGCAGGGATACTCGCCTTGTTACTGGCTTTTTTTGCCTGGAGAAATCCGATTATTCGTTCAATCAAAACACTGCCTGAACTTCATGAGCATGAAGAAAAGCCACAAGCCTGAAATCCTGATTGCAAAATCGCGGCTAAAAGCGGGATAATGTACGACCCGCAATATATTTAAGCTTTGCCAGCTCATTTACCAGCAATGGAGACAAAAGTGGCAAAACGAAGCCTGGCGCATTGAGCTTAGCAGATTGCGCCTTTTTTTGAACAATTCAAGGTACACACATGGCAAAAGAAATGTCACCGTCAACATTTAAGCCGTATATTCCTGCCTCGGCAAATTTGCCAGAAATGACACCACGCGCATTGATTATGGGCGTCATTCTGGGAATGATTTTTGGCGCGTCATCACTCTATTTGGTGCTCAAAGTTGGCTTAACAGTCAGCGCATCTATTCCAGTCTCTGTGATCGCAATCACATTGTTCCGGCTGTTTAATAAATTTGGTGCAAAAGACTCAACCATTCTGGAAAATAGCATTACCCAAACCGCAGGTTCGGCAGGCGAATCACTGGCATTTGGTTTGGGCGTTACGATGCCAGCGATCATGATTCTGGGTTTTGATCTCGAAATCTCACGCGTGATGTTGGTGGGCTGCCTCGGCGGCCTGCTCGGGATTCTGCTGATGATTCCAATGCGTCGCACCATGATCGTGGAAAACCACGGCGCATTAAAATATCCAGAAGGCACTGCCTGTGCCGAAGTCTTAAAAGCAGCCGCGACCGATAGTTCAAGAGAAGCAGCCGGCGAAGCCAGCGACCCACACGCGCAAGACGACGCCAACAAACGTGCACGCATCATTTTTAGTGGATTTGGTCTCGGTTTGCTGTACAAAATTGCCAACGTCGCACTCAAAGGCTGGAAAGACACGCCGGAAACAGTTTTTGGCCCACCTCTTGCAAGTGGCTCAATCGGTGCTGAAGTATCACCAGAGTTATTGGGCGTAGGCTACATTATCGGCCCACGCATTGCGTCCGTAATGGCGGCAGGCGGCGTGATGTCTTACCTGCTGCTGATTCCTATAATTAAGTTCTTTGGTGATGCACTAAGCGTACCGGTTTCTCCGGGCACAATGTTGATTAAAGACATGAGTCCACACGATATTCGCAGTGCATATGTACTGTATATCGGTGCCGGCGCAGTCGCAACTGGTGGCTTAGTTAGCTTAGTACGCGCCATGCCGACGATCTGGCGCAGCATGTCAGCCGGCATCTCTGGCCTGAAAAAGGGTGCGGATAGTATTACCAGCGGCGCTGTATTACGCACCGACCAAGATATTCCGATGAAATGGGTGGTGATCGGCGCACTGGCCATTATTGCCATTATTACCTTCGCTGCCCCTTTACATATGAACTTGCTGGGCGCACTGTTGATTCTGGTATTTGGATTTTTATTCTCTACCGTTTCTTCACGTCTGACTGGTGAAATTGGTTCTTCTTCCAATCCAATTTCTGGCATGACCGTTGCCACTTTGCTTTTCACTTGCCTGGTTTTCTTATTGATGGGATGGACCGGTGGCAAATACTACGTCACCGCCTTGTCTGTTGGCGCAATTGTTTGTATCGCCTGTAGCAATGCGGGTACGACTTCACAAGATTTAAAAACCGGCTTCCTGGTGGGCTCCACCCCAAAATTGCAACAGTATGCGATTCTGGCGGGTGCCTTATCCTCCGCTTTAATCCTCGGTCCTATTTTGCTGAAATTAAATGACGCAGGGACAGTCTACGTTCCAGCGGCACAAGTTGCTCCAACATTGACCACTGACGCATCCACATTAACCGAAACAGCACAGCTGCAAGGTCCACAAGCAGAACAAGATAACGCGACATACCATGTTTGGCATAAAAATGACGCAGTGGGTGCTCCAGCAGGTAAATACCTGGTCAATGATGCTGGCAAAGTCGCCTATCTCGTCGATCCGGGCATCAATGGCGCTTACAAACAGCGTCCAGATGGTACTAGTGTGACAAAATATGACGCGCCAAAAGCCGTCTTAATGTCATACATTATTAAAGGTATTTTAGATCGCCAACTACCTTGGACACTCGTGTTATTCGGCGTCATGATTGCTGTGGTATTGGAAATGGCTGGCATTCCTTCTTTGGCATTTGCCGTTGGTGTTTATCTGCCCCTCTCCTCCTCTGCGCCACTATTTGTCGGTGGTATGATCCGTTGGTTAGTTGATCGCAGAAATAACAAACTCGATCAATACAAAAATCTAAATGAAGAAGAAATGCAGGCTGCAGGTGATCGTAGCTCCGGTGTATTACTTTCTTCCGGGTATATTGCAGGTGGTGCATTGGCAGGTATTGTCATTGCATTTACTGCTGGCATTCTGACAGATTTCGATAAAGCAATCGGTGATTGGTCAACAGCACATAATCCTTTCTTTGAAGGTGCTCATGCTGATGGTTTGTCTTTGATCCCTTATGCAGTCATTGCGATTCTGCTGTATTGGGTTGCCAGAGAGAAAAACATGAAACAACCTTGACCAAGAAACGCAATCAATACACAAACCTCTTAGCTCACTAAAAAAGAGACTTACCTCACACAAAGTGGTGTAAGTCTCTTTTCTTTAAACTGTTGGAACGCACACTTCTTAAGTTCTAAAATTGCCAGTACAATGTCGTCCTACTCACCTTTAGATACCTGCCCATATGTCCACCTCTCCTATCCTTGATAGCAAAAATCAACCCGTTGCCGTGGGCGACATTGTTCGGGTACTCACCTTGAATCCGAAGTTTATTAAAAGCTTCCCGGAGGACGAAAGAATTTTGATTGAATCAATGATCGGTCAATTTTTCAAAATCGTAGATTTGGATGAAGATGGCTACCCGTGCGTTATCCGCGAGTGGCATGATGAACGTGGTCAAATTCAAACGCACGTGATTGGCTTGGATTCTGAAGAGATGGAAAAAGTTTAACGACCAGGCGCCGACCAGAAGATGCTCTGATATCAACGCCCTCCAACGAGATTAATTACCAATGTAATTAAATAATGAAAGTCCAGATATCTTCACAAATGACTGCTGTGCTGCTTGCAGGGTCGTTTGCTGCTGATTCAGGGAAGTAATTGCCTTTGCATAATCCAAGTCCTGAATCGCCGACAAAGATTGTGCATAGGCAATTTTATTTGACGCTCCTACAGTGTTTAAACTATCCACCTCTTGAAGGCTAGAACCCACCTGCGCCGTCACCGTCAGCACATTACCCAAAGACGCATCGATATTGTTATTTGCCTGGGTCAACGCAGCAGTTAAGCTTTTCCTCGCCGCAGAATTACCTGTCGGTGTATTCAAGGCGTTGATTGCATCTGTCAACGTTTCAAAAATATTCTGATTTCCTGGCTGTATCGTAAACTTATCTCCAGGAGCGGGCGTCGTTGATGGCGGACCTCCGGTGACAACCGCATTGATACCATCAAATTTGACACCTTGTCCGCTGACATACGGGGCTGGCTGGGGAATAGGCGCACCTGTTACAGGATTGGTCAACGCAACGGAGCCACCAGTTGTTGTATTGATCACACTAAAATTTGCACCGGTGTTATCAAAAGTAATCGTGTAGTTATTGCCAGTCAGACTAGCCGCCGTCGCGGGATCAATTGTCGCGGTTGCAGTTGCCGTACCTGTGTTCGATGGGTCAGGTAAAACGCTAAACTGATTTGCAGAAGTACGAATATTTCCGAAAATTTGTTCGCCAGGCGCGCTCAATGGTAACTGTCGAGCAGTATCAACCTGTAAAGATCGCTGTCCCTGATCGCCGTTATAACTAGCACCACCGACGGTTTGAGTATAAGGTGCAGTCGTTGTAGAAAAGCCAGAGAACAAATAATTTCCTGTACCGTCTGTCGAGTTTGCCAAGCTTAATAGCGAAGAAAGGTTTGCCTTTAAGCTATTAGCAATCGCAGCCCGATCACTGTCAGCCAAACCGCCATTGCCAGCACTAATGACCAAAGATTTAGAGCTGTGAAGAAGATTTGCCACGTTACTCAGGACGCCAGAAGCAACGCCCAGATTGTCCTGTAAATCTTGACGATTTACATTATATTGGTCGTTAATCGCGGCAGCCTGAGTGATGACCAAAGCGCGAGACGATCCGATCGGATCGTCTGCAGGGGTCAGAATCTTTCGACCTGACGATATTTGTTGCATCGTCTGGTTCAAACTTGATTGCAAATCACTGATTTGCGAACCACTATTCTGAAAAATCATAGATGTACTGATACGCATGATGACCTCTATTGCCCAATCGTTAACAGAGTAGAAAACAATTGACTGGCTATTTGCATTAATTTACCAGCGGCTTGATATGCTTGCTGGTATTTCAATAAATTTGATGCTTCTTCATCGAGATTAACACCGGACACACCCTGTTGCGCATCGGTAGCACTTTTTAACATCGCAGTCTCGGAAGTACTCGTCGCCTTGATTTCACTCGCCTTGTTCCCAACCAGACTTACGAACTGAGCATAAGCCCCCTGAATCGTTGTCGTGCCTCCAACCATCCCATTTTGCGTCTGTATTTTTTGCATCAGCAATGCATTGCGATTATCGCCGGTGCCAGCAGTATTTGGTCCGACATTAAATACATCGGCACTCGCTGGTGTACCTGAGATACTGAAACTAATACCCGAATACGCATAGGTAGCGCCCGACAGATATGGAACGGCTGTTCCCGCAGGATACGTCGTTGAATTAGCACCATTCGTTACAGTTACGTTAGCATTTGCCGGAAACCCGGTTAAGGTGTTTGCAGGTGAATTAAACGTCAATTTCGTACTGGCTACCGGAATTGTCGGTGTCAGACTAAATGTGTCGCCATTGGCAGGTGCAGTTCCATTATCTTTGATCGAAAAACTCATTCCATTGAAGTTGATCGTAGCGCCACTGGTATAAGGAATCGTCGCAGATGCTGGCGCAACACTAGGATAACTGGTCGTAACACCGCCTGTCGTGACGGATACAGTCGCACCAGGAGGAAAGCCTGAAATAGTATTCGCAGGTGACGCAAATGTCAGTGTGGCTCCCGCCCCTAAGGTAGCCGGACTAAAAGAAGCATCCAACGTAACTGGGCTAATACTACCATTTACCGAAGTACTGCCTGAGGCAGTCGGCGAATTGATCACGCCCGACGTAATTGCCGCTTTTCCAGTGTTAGTCGAAGGAATACTAGTCGACAAAGGTGTAGCAACAGCAAGTTTGTTAGGATCGGTAATAGCAATAGATAAACTCGCTGCCGCTGATGCAGTTGGGCGAATCAGAAATTGATCTCCGTTACCCGGAACCGCGCCCGCTGGAGGAGGTGATAATTGGAAATTAACGCCATCAAAATTAATCGGTAAATTAGCCGAGGTCTGACTCGTCCCGTCAGTTAATCGGGTCACCGTATAATTTCCACCAGAAAATTGTAAACTGTAGTCACTTGTCGTGAGAGCAGAAACATTCGTAATCGTTGCTGTAATTTGCGCAGTTCCCGTATTGTTACTACTTGAGGACGACACTACAGGGTTAATTGAAAACAGGTTTGCCCCAGTTGCGCCATTTAAATCCTGCCCCAGATTTTGCTGCTGGTTAAGTGCGCTCGCGATACCTACGGCAACACGTCCAATAGAATTTTGTGTTGCCGTGAGTAAGTTTGAACGGAAATCGAGCAAGCCACCCAGAGCTCCACCAGGCAAGCTACCCTCAGAAATTTGAACAACCTTACCCTTCGCCTGATACCCAACCTCATTCCGACTTGGGTCCGTAGGACTTTGTATAACTTGTAAAGCGTTACTTTTTGCACCAAGAACGACTGGCTGTCCGTTACCGATAAACACGTTGAATTGTGACCCCTCCTGAACAACGTTCACAGAGGTCAATTTACTCAGTTGTGTAACAAGGTAATCACGCTGATCAAGAAGATCATTGGGCTGCGCTGTGCTTGAAACACTTTGTGCCTTACCAATGGCATCATTCAACTGCGCCAGTTGCGCAGAGTAAGCATTGATAGTTGTAACCGTCGTGGCTATCTGACCATTCACGTCGGTACTGATCTGACTGACCTGATTTTGAAGTCCATTGATACGCCCGACCAAAGATTGTGCCGCCGACAAAGTAGCCTGACGAGCTGCTGCACCAGCAGTACCATTTGGACTGGCGGCCAAATTTTGTATCGATGTGAAAAATGTCTGTAGAGCCGGAGAAAGACCCGCGGTAGGATCAGCAATCGTGTTATTCAGACCAGATATTTGCGAAAGATAAGCGTCAGCTGACCCTTTGGAGGTTGTGACAGCATTGACCTGCTGAGCAATATATTGATCATATTGGCGCTGTACCACATTGACATTAACGCCTTGCCCAACGAATACGCCACCGATTTGTTGCGATGCCGCAGAGCTTTGAATCAAAACCTGGCGGCTATAACCGGGGGTAGATGCATTTGCAATATTTTGTCCGGTCGTACTAATGCCCAATTGAGCAGCCGACAAAGCTGACTGCCCAAGGTTAAGAATATCTGCACCCATGATTAAACCTATATGTTTGTCAACTTAACGACATACCGAAGACCGGCGATCTAATAGGTTTTCGGTACAAAGCCCGAAAACTTTAATTTGCCTCGCAAACACGGTGAATTCGTTACGCTGAAAGATTTTGCTTGATAATTTTGCTTAATTTATTAGCATAATGCGGATCAGTTGCATATCCAGCCTTCTGCATTCCATAGGCAAAACTGGTTGCATCTTTGGAATTAGCAATGACATTTCCGTAGCGAGGATTTTTAGTTAACATATTGGCATAATCTTTAAAGGCATCCCCGTAAGAGTCATATGCTTTAAATGTTTCAATTTTGCGTTGCGCGACGCCATTCACATATTCGGTTGTCACTGCGTTCACTGTTTTCCCCTTCCATGCACTAGTGGCTTTCACACCAAAAACATTGTGACTCTCTGTGCCATCAACTGTTTTGATCTGTTTTTTTCCCCACCCGGTTTCTAAGGCAGCCTGTCCTAACATGAACTTAGCCGGGATGCCTGTTGCTTTACTCGCCTCTTCAGCATGGGCTTCCAATTTCGACTGAAATTCACGAACATGATTTGATGTCGAGGACTCCGTTTTTGTTGAAACAGCAGGATGTTGTTCAAGCTTCAAACTGTCGCGATAAGAATTAATACCACGGACATTCGGTGTAATTGGATGGGCATCATCCCCAGCATTCAACGCCTGAGTGACTGAATTATTTGTCATTTGTTTCACCAACATATCAGCCAACCCTACTCCGCGGCTTGACATGTTTTGCGTCAACTGCTGATCTAGCATTGACGTAAAAGTTCGGGTTTGCTCATTATCAAATGCCCCATTTTGACCACCCGCCTGACGCATGGATTTGAGCATCATATTCATAAACAAAGCCTCAAACTGTTTGGCAGCAGCTTTTATAGACTCAGGAGAATTATCCTTCGTGGCCGTTCTGAGATTATCCAGACTGCGACTATCAATCGCCAAACTTTTATCAGATGAATCACTAATTGGAATCATGGCTCATCCTTAAATAATTTCAAGCTCAGCGCGCAGTGCTCCAGACGCTTTCATCGCCTGAAGTATCGCCAACAAATCTTGTGGTGTTGCACCGATCGAATTAAGTGCCTTCACTACATCTGCCAGCGAAGCACCCGCCTTCAATAACTGTAACTGTCCCGCATCTTTGGCAATCGTGATGGTGGAATTTGCGACTGGTGCAGTTTGACCAGCTGCTAAGGCATTTGGTTGACTAACAGAGTTATCTGTATTAACAGTGACGGACAAATTGCCATGAGCGACAGCGCATGCCTCCAACGTGACCGCCTGATTCATCACTATAGAACCCGTCCGTCCATTCAAGATGACTTTCGCAACGTTTTGCGCAGGGGTGACATCAATGCTCTCCAACATGCCCAAAAACGCAACCCTCTGATCGGGATTGACTGGTGCTTTAACCTGTATAGCGCGACCATCTACAGCTGCCGCAGTATCAGCACCAAAACGACGATTAATCGCCTCGACGACTCGACTTGCGGTTGAAAAATCCGACGCGTTCAATTCAAGCTGAATGGTAGCACCCTGACCGATCGAAGTTGGCACTACCCGCTCAACCGTTGCACCACCAGAGATACGACCAACATCCAAATGATTGACTTGTGCTTTACTACCATTTGCCGAAGCACCAACGCCGCTCACCAACACGTTACCTTGAGCCATAGCATAAATTTGCCCGTCTGCACCTTTTAGTGGTGTCATCAACAAAGTGCCGCCACGTAAGCTTTTGGCATTTCCCATCGAGGAAACAGTGATATCCAGAGTTTGACCTGGTTGAGCAAACGGTGGCAATGAAGTCGTGACCATCACGGCAGCGACATTTTTTAATTGCAAACTTGTACCTGTAGGTATGACCACGCCCAAATTTTGCAGCATGCTGATGATACTTTGCACCGTAAACGGTGTTTGGGTCGTCTGATCGCCACTACCATCAAGACCAACGACCAAGCCATAACCTAACAGTTGATTTTGACGTACGCCCTGTACACCAGCCAGATCTTTGATGCGCTCAGCGCGACATTCAGCAGTGAAGCTGAGGCCAAGAAGCACCTGGCACAAAATCACCAAACTAGTTGCGCGTAAGTGGAAAAGCAATTTCATTTTTAGACCCATTCGTTTCTGCAACGCAGATTACATTGGAAGAAAGCTCAGGAAAAAGCGCGTCAACATAGAGTTTGCTTCAGCTTTATCAACATGAGATGTAGAACGATATTCAAGCCTGGCATCAGCAACTTGGGTTGATGGCACAGAGTTACCAGCTGCGATTGTATTAGGATTGACGATACCTGAAAAACGCACAAACTCGGCGCCCTTATCAAACGCAAGCTGCTTCTCACCACTCACCAATAAATTCCCATTCGCCAAAACATCGATGACTGTCACAGTGATCGTTCCGGAAAAATTATTGGAGGAACTTTCAGCACCGGCCTCGCCAAATTTATTTCCTGTCGTGACTTTCAAACCACCCTGTGCAGCAGTAGTTCCCGGCAGGCCAAAAATGGTTGGAGTTGCGTACGATATTGCCCCAGTTTTACTTCCAGAGCTGGCGGACGTTTTACCGGCAGAAGTTTTTTCACTTAAGTTGATCGTCAATACATCACCGACCATTCGCGCTTTGACATCTTCATACAAGGGTCTATAGGACGCCGTTTGAAAGATCGCACCATTTACCTCGCGCTGTGGCTTGGTCGTTTGCGGCGGCACACTCATTGGCTGATGAACAATGGTAGGCGGCGCGACAGAGCAGGCCGTTAATAAATACGAGATAGAAATCATCAAAAAAGCTATTTTTTTCATTTCGTCACCCAAGCAGAAATTTATAACTGAGATAATTTCTGCAACATCTGATCTGATGTTGTAATTGCTTTACTGTTCATTTCGTAGGCACGTTGCGTCTGAATCATATTGACCAATTCTTCCGCCACATTAACATTCGAAGTTTCAACATAATTTTGCTGCAAACTGCCTGCGCCATTCGTTCCCGGTGCATTGGTCGCAGGCGCGCCAGACGCAGCAGTTTCTTGAAAAAGGTTACCGCCTAAAGACTGCAGGCCAGCGGAATTAATGAACGTCGACAGTTGCAACGATCCGACCTGCACCGGAGCCACAGAACCTTGCTGAGTCACAGATACCGTACCATCCACACCCACAGTTATAGTTTGAGCATTGGCGGGAATTGTTATAGCAGGTTGAATAACGTAACCATTTGCGGTCACCAGTTGACCCTGATTATCAGTCTGAAATGAGCCATCCCTGGTATACGCAGTAGAACCATCAGGCAACAAGACAGAAAAAAATCCATCTCCCTGGATTGCTACATCCTTAGCGTTGCCTGTTTGATGAAGATTACCTTGCGTAAAGAGACGCTCTGTCGCAACAGGGCGAACGCCAGTACCCAATTGCAAACCTGAAGGCAATTGAGTTTGCTGAGAACTTTGTGCTCCTGGCTGCCGTATGGTTTGATAAAGCAAGTCCTCAAATATTGCACGTGATCCTTTAAATCCACTAGTGCTGACGTTTGCGAGATTATTGGAAATCACGTCCATCGACGTTTGCTGAGCGTCTAAACCTGTCTTCGCAATCCACAATGAACGTATCATTTGTATTCTCCTGTGCGCCATCAGCGCCAATTTTGTATCTGACTATTATCGCTGACGTGGTATCAAGCCAAAGTCAGGATTTGCGTCGCTTTTGTCGCGTTGTTCTCAGCATTAGTAATCAACTTCATTTGCATTTCAAACTGCCGACCTAAATTAATCATGGTTACCATAGAATCAACAACACTGACATTGCTGCTCTCAAGCATATTAGATGCAACCGACACAGTATCGCTGGCATCCGTGGCGGCACCATCTTTGGTTTTAAAAAAACCGTCGTCACCGCGTACTAAATTTGCCTCAGGAGGATCAACCAATTTCAAACGTCCAATGACTTGAATTGAATTCGGCGCCGAACCACTCGGAATACTGGATATTGTTCCATCTTTTCCTATCGTAATTGGTGTACCTGGCGGCAAAGTAATAGGACCACCCTCGCCCAATACACTCAAACCATTCTGCGTCTGAAGAACGCCATTTTCGTCAAGCTTTAAGCTACCATTTCTGGTCAAGCCCTCAGAACCATCTGGCCTTTCCACCACCAACCACCCCTTACCCTGAATCGCCACGTCTAATGCTCGTCCGGTGGTCTGCAAAGGACCAGGAGTAAAATTGGAACCGACTGTCGAATCAACGACAAATGCTCTGGTTGGTAAAGAACCACCAATCACGGGAACAGCGCGAAATGAATCAAACTGCGCCCGAAAACCGGTACTCGTGGCATTTGCCAAGTTATGAGAAGCAGTTGCTTGCTGCTCTAATATATGGCTTGCGCCAGTCATCGCGGTATATACCAGGCGATCCATATCAAACCCCTTTCATGACAGAATTTGAAAAATCATTCATACCAACCGGCATCATTTATTAACGAAGATTAACCAGAGTTTGCAGGATTTGATCTTGCGTTTTAATGGTTTGCGCATTGGCCTGATAACTGCGCTGCGCGGTGATCATATTCACTAAATCTCCAGTTAAATCCGTATTGGAATTTTCTGTTGCCGAAGAGGTTAAGGTTCCCAAATTACCTGTCGTTGGAGCACCAACCAGCGCTTGCCCAGATGCAGATGTTTCTCCCCATTGATTGCCACCTAATGACTGCAAACCATTGGAATTGGTGAAATAAGCCAACACGACTTGCCCCAACACCTTGGTTTGTCCATTCGTGTAGCTACCAACGATCGTGCCATCTTTGCCAGTATTAAAACTAGCCAATTTTCCGGAAGCAAATCCGTCCTGCCTCATTGTGCTGACACTGTATGGCGAACCGTACTGAGTTGAGTTGGTGAAATCGAATTTAATCGCAAGGGGAGCCGTATTAATTGGCGTCACAGCCTGAGACGGAACTGGGACTACCAATTTAGCCGCATTAGGACTCGTTGCTGAATATGCAGCTGAAGTACCAGTAGTGGTGTAAACACCCGTTTGAACACCTAAGTTATTAAACCCTAAAACAGCCAGAGGCACCGGCAAAGCTGGTGGCGTCGTGAGGTTACCAGTAGTGTCAAACAAATTTCCATCAACAGTACCATACATAGTCCAGGCAGACGCAGGCGTCACCAAAGGCGGTGTAGAAGCCGGAATTTTTGTTGGATCAACCTTCACATAATACGTTTGTATCACGTGAGAATTTCCCAGACTATCGTACACAGTAGTCGATGTCGAACTATTGTAAGTAGTAGCGTTCGTAGGATCAAATTGGGTCGGAGTGATGACTGGTGGCGTCGTGACGGGAAGCTGTGTGCCGGGAACGTTCAAAGTCGAATTAAAATTCATCACCGCATTAACGGTGGTCGTTTGATTAGGCGCAAGATCGGCTGTATTGATATTAATAGGCACCGCAGATCCAGTGGACAGAACACCCGCGTTATTAGCAGCATAACCCGTCAACTGCGCGCCTTGAGAATTCACCAGAAAACCATTTTTATCTAATTTAAACTGACCATTGCGCGTATAGGTAACCTGGCCATTTGTACTCATCCTAAAGAAGCCATTTCCGTTGATCGCAACGTCAAGTGGATTCGTTGAAGATGAAATATTCCCCTGAGTGAACTGCTGCGCAATATCCACAACGCGAACACCAATACCAACTGCGTTTGCCGATGCACCATTTAAGGAGTTTGCATATACGTCAGCAAACTGCGCTTGTGAACTCTTGAAACCGACCGTCCCCGTATTGGCAATATTATTACCAATCACATCCAACTGCTGCGAGGATGCATTTAAACCACTTAAACCTTGTTGAAAACCCATGATCACTCTCCTGCGTGTCTAAATTCCGACGACTAGATCGGTGCGCTAAAACTAAAATATCGATTAAAAAATCTGCACTACGCTATTCATGGCAGCCGAACCAAGATTATTGGCCAGATTCAATGTCACGCCTTGCGATCCGGAGGACACACTTGAAACCATACCGAACTCAAGATTGGTTGGCGTCACGGAAGCAGCCCCGGAAGTTGCGTTCACAGAATAGCTATATTTTCCAACCGGAGCAGCGCCTCCGCTATCGGTGGAGCCATCCCAACTCAAGGTCTGCACACCTTGCGGTAAAGATCCAAGATTAATTGTCTTGACGACCGCACCAGCTGCATTAGTGATCTTCACAGTGCCACTAGTAATATTTTGTGGCAAGTTAAGGCCAAAAGCGCCACCAGTAGTACTTACGCCACTTGAATTCGTCGTTGTTGTCAGCGCGATGGAATTACCCGGAACAAAAACTCCATGACCAATCATGTTGGCCGCCTGCAAACTTTGGCTTGCCTGAAAATTGGCATTCATTGCATTAATCGAGGCATTGACTTGATTAATGCCTGTCACGGTAGACAATTGCGCCAACTGACTCGTCACCTGGGCGTTATCCATAGGATTTAAGGGATCCTGGTTTTTCATTTGCGTCGTCAGCAGCGTCATAAACTGATTTTGTGCATCCTGAATCGAATTCGTCGCTGCTGGCGCACCATTCATCGTCGTCAGCAAACCACTCGGCACCGTATTTGTTTGTATCGTTGACATGTCAAATCTCCTTTACGGGTCTTACTGACCCAAAGTAAGCGTCTTCAAAAGCATGGCTTTTGCGGAATTCATTGTTTCAATATTGTCTTGATATGAGCGTGAAGCAGAGATCATATTGACCATTTCCTCAACCACGTTAACATTAGGTGAGACGACATAACCCTTTTCATCGGCCAAAGGATGTGCAGGGTCATACATCAACTTAGCTGGCTTGGCATCCTCCACGACATCAGTAACTTTCACGCCAGTAGAAGCAGTTCCACTCATTGGAACAGCGGCAAAGACGACTTGCTTCGCTTTATATGGCGTACCATTCGTGCTGGTAACACTATCAGCATTCGCCAGGTTGCTTGATACCGCATTCAAGCGTTGCGCTTGCGCACTCATGGCGGAGCCAGCAACATTAAACACATTAAATAGAGACATAATTCTTACCCCTCATCAACCTTGAATTGCAGCAAGCATGTTGCGTATTTGCATATTAATCATCGTCAGCCCCGCTTCATAACGCACAGCATTATCAGCATGAGCATTTCGCTCTAAATCCATGTCCACCGTATTCCCATCGACACTACCTTGAACCATGGTGCGATATTTTGGAGTCACCCCATCCAAAGCTCCCGAAGGATCCATATGCGATGCGGATGTTTTTGCTAATGGGGTAGATGACTGACTCGAACTCAACTGCAATTTACTCTTTAGCACTTCATTAAAATCAATGTCCCGCGCTTTGTAGTTTGGCGTATCTGCGTTGGCGATATTCGACGCAAGTAGTTGCTGGCGCATCCCGCGAACTGATAAAGCCGTTTGTTGAAAATTCATTAATTCATCTAGCTTACTCACGACCACTCCTTCACGTCCGGATATCCGATAACACTTTTCTATTCATTGCATCATAGGTGAGACAGCAGGAATTCAATTCGATAAGCAAGGGCAATAAACCCCCCTTATTTGACGCATTAAGCAAGTTCCGAAGAGCTACAATGGTGTCGTCAGATTGTAGGCACTACAGGCCATAGAAAGTCGCATATGAACTACTTTGCAAAATTCGTCGTTACACTTGCCGGAGTAGCATTATTAAACTCATATGCATTGGCAATAACCAAAGATGATCTGAAGCAGGATCACGATAAAATCCGACAAGTTGCAACCGAGTATTTGCAACATATATCAACCGCACAGCCTGGCGATGCCGAGATTTCAGTGGGACCAATTGATAGTCGCCTCAATTTAGCGGAATGTCAGGCCTTAATTGCATTTTTACCAACCGGAAGTAAAGCATGGGGGAAAACAACAGTAGGTGTGCGCTGCACCGCCCCAAGCAACTGGACGATTTATCTAAGAGCAAACGTTCAAATTACGGCCGAGTACTACGTTGCAGCCCATTCACTATCAAAAGGACAAGTTCTTGCCTTGGAAGATATTAGTAAGATCAAAGGAGAGATTTCTAATTTACCAGCAGGCTTCATCAATAACCCTGACCAGGCCATTGGCAAAGCACTACAAGTTTCCATCTCGTCTGGTACCTTGTTACGGGTAGATTCTCTCAAAAATCCGGCGGTTGTACAGCAAGGACAAACCGTTAGAGTTATCAGTATTGGTAATGGATTTCAAGTGACGACAGAGGCACAGGCAATTACCAATGCTTCAGAAGGGCAAATTGCCAAAGCAAAAACAGCAAATGGTGTTACGCTGAGCGGTATTGCCAAAGCAGGCGGGATCATTGAAATTAGTAACTAAATTCAGAGAATAAGTGGCTACGCCGCAATTTTTTCACCAAGATAACTAAAGTTTAAAAATACCGAGCCGATAACCCGAATGTAGAAGTAGATAATTCCCACTATCGAGGGTATCGCTGTGAAAATTGATGACATACTAAATAAAACTGCTACGACACCGGCACCCGCCGGTCCGCAGCAAGCGCGCGCCGATGTCGCGCAAGAAACGACGGTAGCAACACCAGCCGCACCGAGCACCAACGTGCAGCTATCACCGCTATCAACGCAATTACAAGCATTGCAAAGCACACAAGCGAGCAGTTCCGTGTTTGCAACAAAAAAAGTCGAAGAAATTAAATTGGCCATTTCAGAGGGTCGCTTTCAGGTCAACTCAGAAAAAGTTGCTGATGGCCTGCTGGAGTCAGTTAAAGATTTGATCAACTCAAGAAAACGTTAAAAATGACACAAGCAAGCGCACAAGATATCGCTATCCAACAATGCCTGACAGAAGAAACAGAAGCGATGAATGCACTTGCTGCGCTGCTAAAGAAAGAGCAGTTAGCACTATCAAATGGTGACATAGACACACTTAATCAAACAACGGCAAGCAAAAGTGATTTATTGCGACAAATAGTGGATCTGGAAAAAATCAGAGGAACCCATCTTGGCTCGCTTGGCTTTGACACCAAACCCGACGGAATGCAGGACTATTTAAGCAAATATCCTGAGACCCTCACTACAGCGCAGCTTTGGAAAGATTTGTTGACCGTTTCTGAGCAGGCAAAAGAAGACAACCGAACCAACGGTCTGCTAATTAATCGCCGCCTATCTCAAAATCAAATTGCTTTAAGTGTTCTCGGGCACGGTAACAGCGCGGGCGCGCTTTATGGACCAAGTGGACAGGCATCGCTTGGATCAGCAAATGTCAAAGGATCAGTTCCCCGTTAAAGCAAAAACCAGCGCAATGACACCACAAAAGCTCAATGTTATTTGGGCTTTTTTATTTAACGGGAACATCCACCGCCGGTTCAGGCAACACCGCCAGCACTGTGACAGTCACCCGTCGATTCCGGGATCGACCTTCAGGCGTTTCATTTGAATCGACCGGTTGCTTGGCACCCTGCCCCACAGCCGTGACCCTATTCTCATCCACACCATTTTCAGTCAGCAAACGAGCGACCGTACTCGCACGCACCGCAGATAACTCCCAATTTGACGGAAAAATAGAATTCTTAATGGGTACGTTGTCAGTGTGCCCCTCGACCTGTATTGCATGTGTATCAATTTTCAATACAGAGGCGATTGCGGTCAGAGCCTGAATTGAGTCAAGACTAAGCTTCGCTTCCCCCGTAGGAAAAAGTAAGCTTGCATTAATTTCAATTGTAACGCCCCGACTTGTCTGAGTAACCCTAACCTTCCCCTCCCTGACAAGAGGCTCCAGTACCGCCATAATATCCCGTGCAACTCCGGTCATTTGACTACGTTCTTTGCGCAATGCTTCACTCGCTCTTTGCTTCACCAACGGGAGTGGAGCAAGTTTAACCAGATCTTCGGGAGTTGCAGTGGTCAGGGTTGGCGTAATTGGTTTAGCATTGCTAAATGCGCCAGTGAGTGAGTTTGACAAAACGCGATATTTGCCTTCGTTGAGAGATGAAATAGCATACATCACTACAAAAAATGCAAAAAGCAAGGTAATAAAGTCGGCGTAAGAAACCAACCACCTTTCATGGTTATCAGGCTCCTCATGGAATTTTCTTCTCGCCATAGGTAAATAATTAGTTTTTGTGATTAGCAACACGCTCTTCTACAACCCGCGGGCTATCCCCCAGCGCGATACTGTAAAAAATATCTGAAAGCATCTCTCTACGCACAACTTCTTTGCCAATAATTTCCTTGAGTTTATTGCTCACCGGCAAAAAAAGTAAGTTAGCCAAGCCGACGCCATAGATGGTCGCCACAAAGGCAACTGCGATACCCCCGCCCAATTTGGCGGGATCCGTTAAATTTTCCATAACGTGGATCAATCCCAATACCGCACCCAGAATACCTATCGTTGGAGAGTAGCCTCCCGCAGACTCCCAGATCTTCGCTGCCTGACGTTGCTCCATTTCAAACAAAGAAATATCCACGTCAAGAATATCCTTGAGTCGCACCGGATCAACACCATCAATAACCAAGCGCAAACCCTTGCTGATAAATGGATCTTTGGCTGTATCCATATACCGCTCAAGACTTAAGAACCCTTCTCTGCGGGCAACAACACTCCATATCAATGCATCCTGGACGTTCTTCCGACTATTGTCTGGTGGCTCAGAAATCACCCAACGCAACATCGAGACACCACGCCGAAATGTCGTCATCCGACTCTGCAACAATACGGCACCTATCGTACCAAGGACTACAATAACAAAAGCGGCAGGCTGTACCAGAGATGAGAGATTACCGCCCTCCATCAATTGGCCCGCGCCGATTCCAATCACGACCAGAAGAAATCCTGCTACGCTAGCCCAGTCCACGCCTTCTCCCTTAAATAAACCCTGAGCCTGGCAACTGCCTGGCTATGTAATTGAGATACCCTGGATTCAGAAACTCCCATGACCGCGCCAATTTCTTTGAGATTTAATTCCTGCTCGTAATACAAACCCATAAGCAGTTTTTCGCGTTCAGGCAAACTATCGATCGCACCAATCACGGCATCCCGAAAATCGTCATTGAGCAAATCCTGAAGTGGGTCACCTGAGCTATCTGAACAATAATGATCCAAAAAGTGCTCTTTAGTGTCCGCATCGTGAAAGTCTTCATAGTAGACAAGTTGATGTCCACCACTGTCACCTAGCATGTCCTGGTATTCGCCGAGAGTCAATTTCAGAGATTTTGCCACCTCAGTTTCAGTCGGTGGCCTACCAAGCTTTTGTTGCAAGACATTCATTGCAGTTTCTATTTTACGCATACTTTGACGGACGCCTCTGGGCAACCAATCAGTATTGCGTAATTCATCAAGCATTGCGCCGCGAATACGTTGCACAGCATAAGTTTCGAATTGCGCGCCGTGCGTATCTTCGTAGCGATTAACCGCATCGAGCAAACCTATCATGCCAGCTTGCACTAAATCATCCACCTCCACACTCGGAGGCAAGCGCGCCTTCAACTGGTAAGCCAAACGCTTAACCAGAGGCGCATGCTCCCTCAGGAGAAAATTTTTATCTGATTTTCCGCTAGCGGTGTACATAGTAAATTAAATTCCGAGACCGACACCAAGCTCAGGCACACCCTCAAAAGACATAACAGAACAAGCAGAATTAACAAGCTGCGCCGCCAAGCGAGAAAAAGCAACCGAGGCCCGTGCTTTTGGAAAAGCATCAATCACCGACTGCCCCAAACTGGCGGCCTTACCGACATGATCGTCTTCCGGTACATATCCAATATAGTTTAAAGGTACGGCAAGATAGCGACTGGCAGCTTGCGCCATATTCGTATAGATCAAAGTTGCCTCCTTTTCGGATACCCCTGAAACCAAAATACTAAAGGAACGCCTACCCAATCGACTACTCATCCGCTTTATTAAGCCGTAGGCATTTTTTATTGCCGCCGGATCTGAAGAAACCTGAATTACCACCTCGCTACTATCGAAAGCTGCGAGTGGAAAAGCATCTTGCGCATCAATATTACTGTCAACAACAACCAAATCTGATCGATGAGTCACAATATCAAAAACTCTGGACAACTGCCTTGAAACCTCAGGCGTCAATCCAGACAGCATGTGTGCTTCGCGCGATAACATGGTTACCGACAGACCTGCCGCTACTATTTTAATAGCATCTTGCATTGTACGCTGTTGTCGTGCCACATCCAATAAGGTCTTGCTATTTTGCGCATTTAACCATGCGCCGACGCTATTTCCAGAGGACCTTGCATCCAACATCATTGTTTGCTGCCCCTGACGCGCCAATGAGACCCCCAAATTCACCAACATGGCACTTTTATCTTCTTCTTTCAGTGCTGACAAAAAGGTAAATACGCGTGGCTTTGGTACCGCCAGCATACGACGCAAGCCTTCTGCCTGATCAATATTAACCAAAGGACACCTCCTTAGAAGAAGGTGAAATTTGCCCCTTAGACGTGGCAACAGCGGCAGACATCAGCAATGGCAACTCTTCATCGAGGTAGCGAAACGCCGCAGTTTCACGTTTCAGTTTAAACGCACGATCAATCAGGTGCTGCTTATTCGCGACATGCAAATCCTCTGGAACGCGCTGACCACTTGCAACATAGTATAAAGTCAGTTTCTGGCGAATAGCGATGTCCAATGCACCTCCAATGGTCGCCGCCTCATCTAGCTTAGTTAAAATACATCCTGCAAGCCCCGTCCCCTGGTAGGCACGCACCACCTCACTGAGCGTTTCACCCGTCGACGTAGCATTCAAACATAACAAACGCTTCACTTCAGTTCCAGCACCGGACAACATTGCAACCTGGTCCGTCACCATTTTGTCGCGTTGACTCACACCGACAGTATCAATCAATACGGTATGTTTATTCTTGAGCTCGGACAAAGCAATACGTAAATCACTTTCATCTTTTACCGCATGTACCATTACGCCGAGAATTTTTCCATAAATGCGCAACTGTTCATAGCCGCCAATACGATAACCATCTGTCGTGATTAGTGCCAATTTTGATGGGCCATGACGCATAACGCAACGCGCAGCCAATTTGGCGGTTGTCGTTGTTTTTCCAACACCTGTAGGGCCTACCAAAGCGTACACACCACCCTTCTCTAAAATCTCACTCTCATTGTCAATAGAGGACAAATTGCGTGCCAAAATGGATTTAATCCATTCAATGCCATTCTGTACTGATGTATTTTCCGGCATCTTTCCGACCATGAAGCGTGACAAACTCGCACTTAAACCAGTGGCCAGCATCTCCCTGAGTACCTCTGCTTTTTGCGGTTGACGTTGCTGGGTATTTGCCCATGATAACTCAGCCAATTGCGACTCAAGCATCGTGCGCATAGAACGAATTTCACTCATCACATCTGACATTTCGTTGGCATTAATTGCCATCGGCGCAACGCGTGGTGACTCCATTGCAGTCTGAAAAACAGAAGCTGAGAATGACTTAGTCTCAGCACGAAAAGGCGGCGTAATACGCGGCACATCAGGCACTTCGGGATTGCTATTGCGGGCACTTACAGCGGGAGGAATAGCATTGACCACATCACCCTCCATTGCCAAAATTTCAACCTTACCGTCAACATTTCGGTTCGATAAAATTACTGCGTCGGCACCCAATGCCTCTCTCAGCATCCGCAGCGCCTCACGCGACGTATTTGCAGTAAATTTTCTGACGTTCATGACTGACCTCCGACAAGACTAGTAACTTTAATTGTTTTTGTTTCTGGTAACTCAGCGTGCGATAAGATCTTTAATTGCGGCAAAGTACGTCGCAAGAATCGCGACAATAACGCGCGTAATGGAGCAGGCACCAACAACACTGGTGTCACGCCAATTTGTTCCTGATGTTTGGTTGCAATTTCAGCCTGACTGGACAAAGTATCAGCAAGACCAGGCTCTATACCAGAACCATCAGCACCGCCAGTATTCAGTGCCTGCATCAACAAGCGTTCAAGTCGGCTATCCAGTGCCATCACAGTTAGTTCATTCGTTCCAGGGAAAATTTGCTGAACGATAGCGCGTCCCAAAACCACGCGTACATGCGCTGTCAATTCGTTCGCATCTTGCGTATGCATCGCATACTCGGACAATGCCTCAATGATCGAGCGCATATCGCGAATATGAACACCTTCCGACAGTAAGTTTTGCAGCACTTTTTGCAAGGTCGAAAGAGACAGCATTTTTGGTATTAAATCCTCGACCATTTTTGGCATCTCTTTGGACAAATGATCCAACAATAATTGAACTTCCTGACGTCCCAGCAATTCAGCCGCATGGGTAGTGATTAAGTGATTCAAATGCGTTGCAATCACAGTACTTGCATCGACGACCGTATAACCCAGTGTCTGTGCATGCTCTTTCATTCCTGTATCAATCCATACCGCTGGCAAACCAAAGGCAGGATCAGTTGTCGGCACACCCGGTAAAGTGCCCGCCACCATGCCAGGATTGATTGCCAAAAATTGACCATTCATTGCTTCACCAGAACCAACTTCAACCCCCTTGAGTGCAATCTTATAAGCGGACGGTTTCAATTCGAGATTGTCGCGAATATGCACTGGGGGAGATAAGAACCCAACTTCCTGAGCAAATTTTTTGCGAATACCTTTAATACGGCGCAACAATTCACCACCTTGCGCTTTATCCACCAAAGGAATAAGTCTGTAACCAACTTCAAGCCCCAACGTATCAACAGGCAAAACGTCTTGCCAAGTCGCCTCCTCCATCTCTGGCGCTTGCACAACTGGCGCTTCTTGCTTGGCTGGCGCCTGTGCGGCCACATCCATACGCTTACGTACTATGTATCCAGAACCACCCATGACCGCAGCCAGAAGAATAAAAGCAATGTGAGGCATACCTGGAAT
This sequence comes from Undibacterium sp. SXout11W, assembly GCA_049339905.1. Lineage (GTDB taxonomy): Bacteria > Pseudomonadota > Gammaproteobacteria > Burkholderiales > Burkholderiaceae_D > Undibacterium. The sequence goes on along the minus strand of JBMPPG010000021.1, from coordinate 7,802 downwards.
GATGCCCATACCACCGACGATTCCGGCAGAGATAAACATTACTTGTGGCTTTGCAAATAACTGCCCGATCAACTGCCCACTAATATCCTGATCACTGGCGACGCGAGAAACCACCACACCGGCTGCCGTAGAAATAATCAAGGATGGAATTTGCGCCACCAAACCATCACCAATCGCTAACAAGGTATAATTTTTAAGCGCATCCGCAAAGTCCAGATCATGCTGAACCATACCAACGACCAGACCACCAACGATATTGATCACCGTCACCATAATGCCGGCTACTGCATCACCACGAACGTATTTGCTCGCACCGTCCATCGCGCCATAGAACTCAGCCTCTTGTGCCACTTCAGTACGACGACGACGCGCCTCTTGCTCTGCGATTAAACCAGCGTTCAAATCGGCATCAATCGCCATTTGCTTACCAGGCATCGCATCCAAAGCAAAACGTGCACCGACCTCAGCAATACGACCCGCACCTTTTGTCACCACAGTAAAGTTAATGATCGTCAAAATCACGAACACAACGATACCGACCGCATAATTTCCGCCAATCAAAAAATGCCCGAACGCCTCAATGACTTTACCAGCAGCATCCGGACCGGTGTGTCCTTCAGTCAGCACAACCCGTGTCGATGCAACATTCAGCGACAAACGTAACATAGTACTTACCAGCAAAACAGTAGGAAACACCATAAAATCAAGCGGCTTCACCGTGTAAAGACTGGTCAGCAATACAATGATCGCAATCGCAATATTGAAGCTAAAAAAGATATCTAACGCAAATGCAGGCAAGGGCAAAATCATCATTGCCAGCATCAATATGATCAAGATAGGTGCGGCCAAGGCACGACCATTGAGCCCGTTTAACCACAGAGGCAATTTCAGGCTATTCATTCAACAACTCCTAACTTATTATTTGGATCCAATTCTTCTGGCACTTTTAATTCACGCGGTTCTTCTGGTCTGGAGCCACCATCGCGACGATACGTTCTTAACTGATAGACGTAAGCCAACACCTCGGCTACCGCACTGTACAAAGCCTCTGGAATCTCATCACCCAAATCGGTATGTTTAAACAAAGCACGTGCTAATGGCGGCGCTTCTAGCATCGGAATATTGTGCTCTTTAGCGAGCTCACGAATTTTTGCAGCGACTTCGTCCGCACCTTTCGCCACAACCTTAGGTGCACCATTTCCACCTTCGGTATATTTCAACGCCACTGCAAAGTGTGTCGGGTTAGTCACAACGACATCAGCCTTAGGAATCTCGGCCATCATGCGACGCCGTGCCATTTCACGCTGCTGTTGACGAATCTTGGCTTTAATTTGAGGATTACCGTTAGCTTCTTTTGATTCCTGAATGACTTCCTGACGAGTCATTTTCAATTTATTCGCGTACTGCCACATTTGATAAGGTGCGTCGATTGCTGCAATCACTACCAAAGCGCCAACAATCGAAATGAAACAAACCAGCAACATATGACCAACGTGCGGAATACTCGAAGCGACATCCTCCATAGGCAAGGCAAAGATCGCTTCTTTTTGGCGCAAAATAACAACCCAGGCGACCGAGCCGACCAAAATCGTTTTAACTATAGCTTTAATTAATTCAACTAAAGCGCGCACTGAAAACATATTCCCCAAACCTGAAATTGGATTCATGCGCCCAAAGTTTGGTTGAATTGCTTTTGTACTAAACAGCCATCCGCCAATCAATACAGGGGAGCTCAATGCGACCACAATAAACACGCCCGCCATCGGCGCAAATGCGATTAAAACGGAAAGCAAACTTGCCGCCGCTTTAGATATCAGCAAATTGAAATCAAATGCGACAGCACGCTCAAGCGTGAGTCCCGAGATCAAACTTTGCTGCAACTGTCCGACTAATCCACCGCCCATCGCCCAAAATGCACCCCCCGCCGCAAATAAAATAGCGCAGGTAGAGAGCTCGCGTGAACGCGGCACATCACCCTCTTCGCGCGCCTGCTCAAGGCGCTTCGACGAGGCCGGTTCGGTTTTCTCGAGATCGCTTTCTTCGGCCATCGCCGACTCCTGTCATTTCCACGAAGCAATAATCGCTTCGATTACGTAAATTTACAGGTGAGATTATTGAATATTCAGAAAGACTTAGATGCGATGAACAAGGGCGTAAAAACCCTCTTGTTTAGCACTAAGGCACAACTGCGGTGGTTGTGTCGTTTTTTTCCATCAACGGATACTGAAAAATTGATTTGTTGACGCAGTGCAATTCACACCCTACGCAGAGGGTGGACATTAAAGCCCCCCTGACCAACAAAATTCTTACTGCCCCTCTCCTTTGATTGCCTGTGCCAACAAAGGCCAGACGGACTGATGCGAACTTCTGAACCAATTGATGTGACCAAGACTCTTTAAGCCTACTTGAGCAGGTTGAATTTTAAAGACCTGTTTGCTGGCATGTGGGAACGTGCGCATGAGATCGTCCACCGTAGCGGCATTCGCAATATCGTCATCTTCCGCGTAAAATGCAATGATAGGCATACGAACTTGATTGTGAAAATCAATCTCAGGCTTACCTTTCGTTGCATTCGTCGCATAACCTCCTGCCGCGCACCACGTTCCCCATTGATGAGCTGCAAGAGCGGGCAAATTCTCACCCAAACCAATCACCGCCGTCGGGCCGTAACCCAGCGATTTTATTCCTGCAGGAATAAAAAAACGCAAGCCCCACACGGCCTTAAGCCGGAACGCTAAACGCAAACCAGCAAACCATCCTGTCGAAATAGACACACCGACAACGCGCGCTATGCGCGCATGATTTGACATCAAGCCCATCATTTGCCCGCCAGCACTATGTCCCAGCAATACCGCATGTTCGTGACCGGTACGATTTAATAAGCATTCTAAAGCTGCGACCTGATCCAGCCGCCCCCAATCGGTCAGACTAGCTTTAGAGTCAACCAGATCGCCGTTCAATGACAACCCGACACCGCGGTAGTCAAACACGAGAATATCGTGCCCCTGCTCAGACAACCAGTTTGCAAATCGCATGTAGAAATGTTGCTTAACTCCAGTAGCCGGACAAATCAAAACCGGCAAACCGGAAGCACTCTTGCCCGTCTTAAAAAAATGTCCTTGAAGGCGTTCGCCGTCCTTACAAATAATTTCAATAGCTTCAGGTTTCTGGGAGTTGTCAGACTTCATAAACTGTCTCGATTGGTAAAAAGCAACGAAAAATATAAACTGTGAATGGAAAAAATACCGCCCATATTAACCCGCCGCATATGCTCAACAATAGAGAGTTGAATCTATTTTTCCGCTCAACGACCCATACTTACGCAATCTGCTTGAATTATTTTTAAGGGCAAAAGCAGAGATGTATAATTCGAAGCGAAAACGACGACACCAAGTGAAGGTCAACTAGCTCAAGGATCAACAATGAAAATAACGACGCTCGTGACAACAATTTTGTTCGCACTTTTTTTCAACAACCTCAGCTTCGCCGATGAAACTATTGTCATGATTCGACATGGCGAAAAACCAGAAGCCGGACTTGGCCAGCTCAATTGCCAGGGCCTGAATCGCTCACTCGCATTGCCGGAAGTTCTTCGAAAAAAATTTGACATGCCCTCAGCGATTTTCGCGCCAAACCCTGGTACGCAAAAGAACGATCGAGGCACGCTATACAACTATATCCGTCCACTTGCGACGATAGAGCCAACTGCAATTTCGCTTGGCATGCCAGTCAATACACAATTTGGTTTAGATGACATCGACGCCTTACAGACCGCATTACTCTCGCCCGCTTACGCCAATGCCACGGTTTTTGTAGCGTGGGAGCATCGCTTAGCAGAAGAAGCGGCGCGTAAAATTTTAGCGACAAACAATGGCGCCACCTCCACCGTGCCAATATGGGAAAGCAGCGACTTTGATAGTATTTATATCGTCAAAGTCACCACTGACCCACAAGGAAAACGCATTGCAAGCTTCAGTATTGACAAGCAAGGATTAAATCATTTGCCTTCGTCTTGCCCTCAATAAAAGTACATAAGCATCACATTAGCATCACAACTGAGCGCCAAGCTGCCGGGAAGTGTTCCCGACAGCTTAACTATTGATAAACTTGATGTTATCGACGATGTAGTTATACCTGAAATACCGCATAAATTAACTTAATAAATACCAGTCAGGTAATACACCGCAATAACAACAAACACTGCAGCTGTTTTAATGAGCGTAACGGCAAAAATATCTTTATACGACGTCTTGTGCGTCAGACCAGTGACCGCCAACAAGGTAATCACTGCGCCGTTATGCGGCAAGGTATCCATGCCCCCACTAGCCATTGACGCAACGCGATGAAGCACTTCCATAGGAATATGTGCGGCATTTGCCGCCTTGATAAAAGTCTCCGACATCGCCGCCAACGCAATACTCATACCACCAGATGCCGAACCTGTAATGCCAGCCAAAACCGTGACTGTAATGGACTCATTGATCAGGGGATTAGGAATCGATTTAAGCGCATCTGAGATCACAGCAAAGCCCGGCATAGCAGCGATGATGCCACCAAACCCGTATTCCGACGCAGTATTCAGGGAAGCCAACAAAGCGCCGGAGACTGCTGCCTTACTGCCATCGGCAAATTGATTTTTCACCGTCTTAAAAGCAAACAACAAAATACACAGAATCCCCAACAGCAGAGCTCCTTCAACTGCCCAAATCGCGCCAATTTTGTGGATATCTGTCACCAAAGGCTTAGCAGAACCTGACAAAGTCGTACTATGAATTTCACCGTAATAACGTGGGATTAATTCTGTCAAAATTTTGTTCATCACACCGACAACCAGCAACGGAAACAGGGCAACAAAGGCGTTAGGCAATTTTTCGGCTTTGTATTCAGTCGGCTCATTAATGTGGCCAGAACCGTACCCCTCACCAGCCACCGCAGCCTGACGACGACGCCAGTTTAAATACATCAGACCAATCACCAGAATAAACACAGCACCAATGACGCCCAACCACGGAGCAGCCCAAGTATTCGTATTAAAAAATGTCGTGGGAATAATGTTTTGAATTTGTGGGCTACCAGGCAAAGAGTCCATGGTGAAGGTGAACGCACCCAAAGCGATCGTGCCCGGAATTAAGCGCTTTGGTATGTCACTTTGCCGGAACATTTCTGCCGCAAATGGGTACACCGCAAACACCACCACAAACAAAGAAACACCACCGTAAGTCAAAATTGCGCACACCAACACGATCGACAAAATCGCGCGCTCACGTCCTACAATCTTAATCACCGACGCAACAATCGATTTCGAAAAACCAGACAGCTCAATCAATTTACCAAATACCGCCCCCAACAAAAAGACCGGGAAATAAAGCTTAACAAACCCAACCAATTTCTCCATAAAAATACCATTGAAGAGCGGCGGAATTAAACTAACATCAGTGAAAGCAACAGCAATCAGAGCACAAATCGGCGCAAATAGAATGACACTAAAACCTCTATAAGCAACAATCATCAACAAAGCCAACGACACCAAAATAATCATAAAACTCATGCCTTACTCCTTATTTCTGCAACACAAATTTCAAAAGATAAATTGCATGAGCAACATACCAACCTCGAACCTCTTTCCATCTGACCTCCGGATGTTAATAAATATGCAGCCAGGGAATAATTAAGTACTGAGTTCACCAATAAAAAAGTTACTGTTTCGTATAGCGGATATAAAAAAATTTACGTCAATCCATTCTACGGACAGACAAAAAACTCTTTAAATTTCAAAAAATAAGATCCAACAAAATTCTCGAAAAAATAATTATTCGAATGATAATACACAAGAAGAAATAGATGGAAGATTTATGAGAAGCAAGGCGGAGGCGAAACTCGCCATATTTTGGATACAAACAAAACGACAAAGCAAAAAACCTGCAAAGCCTTGATTTCTCTAGCTTTGCAGGTTTTTCTGCGTTACATCTGATGTCGATATGGTGCGAGCCCAGAATCGAACCGGCACGCCCGCTATTAACGAAACGGCGGATTTTAAGTGCACCTCGGAATTCGGTATAACACCTTTATATACAAGGACTTACAAAATCTTTAGGGTATTTACTGATCAACTTTGATCAAGAGGATACTCTATGCGCAAGAAACAAGCTCAAGACGAGCGAATAGTCAAAAAGAACATCACCCAGCGTTGCGGCGGCTTCTCATATCGCGTCCGCATGACAGTGTCAGGTGCTCGTATCGATGAAATTTTTGATACTTTAGATGAGGCACGCGCCTTTCGTGACAGAAAGCGCGCTAACATTGCCATCGATCCCACGGCAAAACTCGTGCTGAATTTTCACGAATCAACAAGCTTCAGCGTTTTTCGCTAGCCGCGCTCCCCAACACCATACGCCAGTACCATCCCAGATGAGCAACTTCAAGCGTGTTTTAGAACGATTGCTAAACGCATCGGCGGTGCCATCGCAAGGCGTCGTGCCCAAACTGGTTTGTATCCATTGCGACAAGCTCTCCATGCCACGACGCATGTCCACAGGTTCTATGACGCAAAAAATCTGACCGGGTGCCATCATACTAATTGATTGAGTAATTGACCAAGCCAGGTGGTCTGCATATCAGCAGGTAGCGAGAGTTGCCACCCGTCGTCATGGCGCAACACGATGGGCGGCAAATGTGAAGCGGCTAGTGCGCTGGGTTGCACAACAATCGGTAAAGTCGTCAGCGGTGCGGGCGCCGAAGCCGGTACATGGCCACGTGAAACCCAGCCATGAAATGTGGAGTGATTTAATTGATGCGTACAACAATACGTCGCTTGCGATAGCCCTGAGCCTTGCCAATCGGTGACATGTTGCAACCATTGCGCACGACTGAGGATGGATTTGATTCTTGACATGCTTGCTCTCCAAAGCGATCAGGTTTGAAGAGTGCATGAAATTAAGGGGTGTTCATAGGTGGGAGCGTTGGACGGTTACTAATCACCAGCAATTTCAATCGATTGTCATTCTATTTTAGAGACTGCAAGAAGAAAACTTTCCACAAGGAATTGATTCCACTTCTCACACGTTGTTTTTCGCGTTAAACAGGTGAACAAAGGTTAAAAATCGACACAAAATTTTTGAGCTACTTACAATCAGTTTGTAAGTATTAAGTAAGTAATTGAATTTCATTCAAATACCTTCGAATGAAATAATTTCATTCTGAATTTAACTAAAAAATTTTTTCAGATTTGGAAGCATTGGAGAAAACAAATGACGATTTGGGAATTGGTTTCCACATTAACCAAGACGAAACCTCTCGTAAGTGTTACGTTGAATACAACAACTACTGTCCATATCGAACGATATTTTGTCAATAGCCCGCACATCATTGCCCCCCCCTTACCTGCAACTGGAATGATGGTGCATTTGAGTGGAGCAAAGATCACTGCGGGATCAAATAAAAATACCATGCGCGAATTTATTCCGAGCCAATCGATGGTATTGCCCTACAACCTTCCATCAGAGTGGTATTCGTGTGGCGCAGTCGATATTGCCATTTTTTACTTTCTTGATACTGAAGAAAAGCAGGCAAAGCGGCTGCAAAATTTAGTGAGCCAACAGCCACAAATGCACGGACTAAATAATCCTCTGGTTCATTCCCTGGCAATGAGAATTGTCGAAAAGTTACAACGCGGATCACGGTAGTTGTCAACAAAGATGTCGCGTCAAGTCATGCTGCTAGCATTAGTTCCTCTGCCTGATTTCGTTTCGGATTCAGCCAGACCTCGTCCTTCAATTTCCAATCCCGCGTCGCACCAGACCAGC
>JBMPPG010000020.1:0-60544 GCA_049339905.1 Undibacterium sp. SXout11W | reverse complement strand
CGCTGGTCTGGTGCGACGCGGGATTGGAAATTGAAGGACGAGGTCTGGCTGAATCCGAAACGAAATCAGGCAGAGGAACTAATGCTAGCAGCATGACTTGACGCGACATCTTTGTTGACAACTACCGTTCAGCGTCACTAAAAATAGACGTAGTTGACGGTGAGAACTTAATTCTCGATTGCAGACCTAACTGCAAGCCGTGGCTTGCCCTCCTTTACATTACATTCCTTAGAAATAGCTATTTATGGATACGCCTCAATAAGTAGAGTATTGTCCTTACTTTGAAAAATTGACAGCCGGAAGTCGGCGATGCAAATCCGACTGTCGACTTAAAAGCGAATTGAGATTTTCTTGGGAAAATCTTTAATTGAGCAGGTTTTATATCTTCCTCAAATGAATTCTTTTAATAAAAACTTTCACGATAGTGGTTTTAATATTGTTTCACCGTTTCTCAATCAAGAAGAGTGTCTTTCTATTGGCGACTCAGTTGCTCAATTAAAAGTTGATTCGATTGGAACTCGAAATTTACTCGATTTACCTTGGTGTCAAAATTTAGTAAGTAAGATTAGAAGCCATGATCAGATTTCATTGATGCTCCCCGTAAGTGCCGTGGCTGTTCAGTGCACGTATTTTGAAAAGTCAAAAGATCAAAACTGGTTGGTTTCGATTCACCAAGATTTGAGCATCCCTGTTAAAGAGAAAGTTGATCATCCTGATTTGATAGGTTGGACAGAAAAAGAAGGAACTACTTTTGTTCAACCGCCATCTGACGTCCTCAATCAGCTGGTTGCTGTGCGTGTACATATCGACGAGTGCGGACATGATGATGGTCCGCTCCGATTAGTCGCTGGTTCTCACAATTTTGGTCGGCTAGGAACTTACAGAGCGTTATCGCTGCGCGATGAACTAGGTGAAACTACGTGTCCCGTTCCAATTGGTGGTGTGCTTTTAATGAATCCTTTAGTACTGCACGCGTCGTCGAAATCTATTGGTAATAGTAAAAGAAGAGTACTACATTTTGTTTTTGGGCCTCCTGATTTACCCTTTGGACTTAAATGGAAGAGTTGTTTTTAATGAACTAACTTGAAGTTAACCCTGGTTTCTAGTTAATAGACCGTAAACATATGCCTGTTTCTGCTAGCTGTCGGCATATAACCGCTATTCGCTAACACGCCAACGAATAAACCAACGCGCCAAATATACGTAGGCGTCTTCAGTGTGTAAGTTATAATACTTATCCCAAAGACAACGTTTAAGTTGATCGGGCAATTTTGGTTTTCAAACTGCTTCTGAAGCCTGTACCTTGGGAGTAACGTTTTTCACGGTGATTTAGTACTGTTTCTTTTATGCAGTAGATTGTTCAAATGACCGTGTGACAAGCTTATCGATGAATTCGATTGGTTGAATCAGGAGGGCGGCATCTATCTACCTAATTAAAGTTATGCAAAGGAATACTATGACCGATGAGCAATACAAGAAGATTACTTCTGCTGCAGAATTCTTTAATGAAACTGCTCGAAAATTTCTAACGACCGAGCGAGGGCTTCATGCGGAAACCCTTATTTCCTCTGTCGCTAGAATGTCGGGCTCACTAATGTATCGAAGCTTTGGGTTCGATGAAAAATTTGAACCAGGCACTGCTGTTCTATCTGATAAAGCGAATATTGAAGGTCCGAAATTAATGAACGGGATGTACGCCACACTGCGACAGCTAGGTCATAAAATAGGAGAGGAAAATACAAATAAAGAGTATGTTTCAGCAAAATTCTCTCAACTAAACTTTAAAGAGTCACATGACCGTCTTGCAGCATTCTTTCTGGCTTACTGCAAAGCAGCCTCGATATCGTTTCAAGACGCAGCATTTGGTGCTTCAATTGCTACCGCAATTCTCATACATGATTGCCGTGATGTTTTAGCGATTGAAAAGGGTGCCGCAATCGCCATTTATGGATTCGTTGAGGGTACGAAAACAGCGCCCTATTCAACAGGCCAACGCACATCACCACCTGCTGCACCTTCTACCCCACCAAAGAAGCCATGGTACAAAATATGGTGATTGGTTTCACAGCAGCACATATTAGGTTTTTGCATAACATGACGATTGACCGGATTGGCTGCGAAGCGGCTGTGTTCTTTTTTAATCTGTGGGCGGACATCCGATCATTTCAACCTTAGGTTCTTAACCGGAGACAATAATGTTTTTGAGTGCAAGAGTAAAAGCAGCGACAGTCTTAATGGTCTTAAGTGTAAGCCTGATCCCTTGTTACACCTTTGCCCAAGATAACCTCTATGCAAAGCTGACCGAGTTGGCACGACAAGGTAACGTCGATGCTCAATACCACGTTGGGATGCTGCTGAACAACGGTATAGGCGTATCGAAAGATTTTAAACAGGCCTATGAATGGTTTGAAAAAAGCTCCCGTAACGGTGATGCTCTGGCCGCATACAAAGTTGGATGCTATCTCGCAGGCCAATTTGGAAATGTCGTTCCATTGGACGCGGCCATGGCCTTTAACTATAAATTGAGGTCTGCAGAAGCGGGCTATTCTCTAGCCCAGCAGGATATTGCCGTTTCATATCTGCGAAAAAGTGAATTCGAGAAAGCAGTTCAGTGGAGCAAAGCAGCGGCGGACCAAGGATACCCAATGGCACTTTACAACCTATCGGTATTCTACAAAGATGGCAAAGGGGTTCCTGCTGACAAAACCCTCAGCTATGGTTACTTTAAATTAGCAAAGCTTGTCGCGGAGGGGAAAATCAATCCTAATGCACAGACCGCGCTTGAAGATTTGAAGAAGTCGATGTCTGAAAATGAGATTGAAAGAGCGGAGCAGTTCGTCGCCCAGTGGAAAGCTGAGCTCACGCCTTTGACGTTGAGGGCACAAGAGGGTCTGAAGAGTGCTCAACGACTTGTCGACGAAATGTAACGGTGTACCGACCAACTCATCTATTTCACCGACGTTGAATGACCGCTTCGCAAGTCTAGCTAAGGCCGTTCAGGGTGCACTGCGGAGTATTTAAGTTATTATATGAACGGCAAGTTATATTGCATAACCGACCGATGAGGAAGCCGCTAAACCGACAATAATTTATGAAAGGATGCAAATTGAAACCGACTTTTGCAGAAAACCTTGCATTGATCACGGTTGGATTAGGCTGGATGCTCTCCATTTACGGTGGACTATCTCAATTGGGTGACCCTTCACCATCTGCATCTCAATCCGATATTAGAGCACATGAACATCTAACACTTTTGCTATTTTTGAGCGGCGTGTTTTTATTGGGTTACGCATTTTCATAAATATTGATTATTCACACCACTGGCTTCTGTAATTGTTCTTCTTCGTAATGTCCGCTATTGTGACGTGTGATTGGCTGCAATGGGCACGATGCGGGCAGTCGAGGCAAGTCATCAGTGAGGGTTGACTGATCCGAGGTTAGCTAGATGCAATTTTTACTTTTTTCACCGATTTCTTTAGCCGATATTTCGCCAGCTGCAATCGTAGTCGCTATGAATTTTGATGCTGGGGATGCGTCTGCGGCTGAGGTGAAGCCGGCGACGTAAACATAGTATTTTTGTGGTCGCAAAGAAAACGCTATGTCTGTATTTGAATGCCATGATAATGCAACTCCTCAATGGTGTAGTTTTGGTGGTGTTATTTCTGGTCATTCGCTGCGTGGTCTGTGAGCTGAATTATTTTTATGTACAGGTGTAAATTTCCCCCACAATTTATTGTATCCCTGAGCCATGCTCAAACGTGATTTGGCTGAAGGGTAGCTGTTATTGGGCGCTGAATCTGCTTCGGTTTGCTGAAGTTTTTGAAAGAAGCTAACCATGTCTGCGCTTTCCCAACCCGCCATATGGGCTAGTACCATTCCCACTTGATCGGCTTCACTTTCTTGAATGTGTGACAGTGTCGCCAGCTTGAATTGCATAGAGATATCTGTCTCTAAACGCCCCATCATCACGTCTAGCGTATCTCCCGGTTGTGCATTGATATGTAAGGCCTCCGAGAGTTCCTCTCTATGGTGTTCAGCAATGGCGTGCGCCATTTCATGACCAAGCAGGGTGGCTAATTCACCATCATTTAATTTTAGATGTTGTACAAATTCGCTGCCAATCAGAATTTTTCCACCCGCCATGCAGTAAGCATCAATCTGTTGATCGCTGGTGATGTGGATTTCCCACTTCCATGTGTCGCTGTCTGGCTTTAACTTTGATGCTGCGACGATTAAGCTACGAGCGATTGTTTGTATTCTGTTTAATAAAACCTGGTCTTGATCTAGCTGTTTGCGGGCGCGGAGTGCATCGATATGTTCTTGATAGCGGTCTGCTGTTTCTGCATTGACCGCCGCCGTTGAATAGGCGAGTTCTTGCCAACGCCCGGTTTCTGGCACTTGTGCGTGGCCGGGCGTGAGCCAGGCATAAAGGCCAACCAGGCCTGCGATAAATAAATATCGTATAGACATTTTATCCTCCACACAGAATATGCTTGAGGTAAAGACGTCGACATCAAACTGTTAATTTAATATAGGGCGCTAAAAGGGTGCTAGCAAGCAATTGGCAGCGATGTATCTATTTTTTACGTTTGCTTTAAATCGTAATTTGGTGTGGGGGGGTATGTAATGAATCGGCACCGCGGCTTTGAGGGAAATTGTGTATTTTCTGATGCCGAACGGCAATGTGTTGACGTGGGCAAGCTGCGCTGCATCGAACGCGGTTGGGACCTTACCAGGCCAGAGTTTTAGTTATTGATTTGCATTGAAATGAATCCAAAAGAAGTGTTGTGGTGCGGTCAGTGCCCAGCACTTTTTTCGTCTGTCCACCTGGGGGTAGTTCGCTATAATGCTGAAGGGTGGCTGAGGCATCATGGTTAAGCTCTTGCCAGCATACGCAGTTTCTAATCGATTGCATTTGAGGAGTGACAATGCCTTTCTCTCAACAATGGATGGTGTGGGCGCTGTTGTCGGCGATATTTGCTGCAATGACAGCGATTTTTGCCAAGATCGGTATTCGCGACGTTGACTCTGATTTTGCGACCCTGATCCGTACCGCCATCATCATGCTGGTATTAATTGCTTTTGTGTGGAGTGCTGGTAAGTGGCGCAATCCGTTTGAGTTGTCGGCCAAGACCTGGATATTTTTGAGCCTGTCGGCTTTCGCGACGGGGGCTTCATGGGTCTGTTATTTCAGGGCATTGCAAGCTGGCCCAGCTTCCCAGGTTGCGCCGATTGATAAGCTGAGTCTGGTGCTTGTGGCGATATTTGCTTTTGCCTTTTTGGATGAGCGCCCCAGTTTGCGTGAATGGGGCGGTATCGCCATGATAGCAGGGGGCGTATTATTGCTCGCGTTGAAGCGTTAGTCAGGCTATCAACCGTATTCCAGTGTGTCCTTTGTTGGTTTCTGGGATAATGTGTGTTTTATCTATGTCGTCACTTATTTGTTCAGGTGATGATGGTGCAGGAATATATTATGAATTGGCTTTATCTCGGTCTGGCAATTATTTGCGAAGTAATTGCGACTTCAGCGCTTAAAGCATCAGCCGGTTTTACACGTCCTTTACCAACGGTGATACTGGCGGTGGGCTATGGTGCCGCGTTTTACTTTTTATCTTTGACCTTACGCAGCATTCCGGTTGGTATTGCTTATGCCGTCTGGTCGGGAGTCGGTGTGGTGCTGATTTCTCTGGTCGCGTGGATATTGTACGGACAGGAATTAGACTTGCCTGCCATGTTGGGAATAGGTTTGATTGTTGCTGGTGTGATTGTGCTCAATGTGTTTTCTAAAACAGTGAGTCACTAACCCCATGTCTGGGAGTTGGTTGTAGTGAAGTTGTTTTATTTGTCGTAAGCGCCAGACCAAAGTGTCTTGGTGTACGGTCATCGTGCTGTAATGAGAGAATGATGGCATGTGTGATAACCTGAATTGATTGTTGAATGCCAATGTCTATTGTTGATAAACTCAAATTATTTCCTCTTTCTCGTGGCATGGCGCTGACCTTGTTTTCATGGTCCGCTTATTCCAGTCTGATGCGAGGCATCAATTTTCATTTGATGAGTGAAGTCCTGATTGGATTTGCCTTTGTATTCTGGTGTGTAGAATCTTTTTTGAAGCCTTTAGTATTTGGCAAGCCAACGCCTGAATTTATGGAACGTAAAGCACTGGCGACGATAGGTTCTGCCGCTTTGCATCACTTTTTAACTGTCAGTGGCTTGGTTTGTCTGGCGGGTGGTTACGTTGCACGTTATTTTATTGAGCGTTAATTTTCACAGTCGCTTGATCGATTGTCAGTTGGTCTGAAAACGCTCCTCGATTTTTGTCTGAATATTCCCCTTAGATTGTTTTATGCCTTTGCTTTCTGATCTGCATCCTTATCATTTTCCGCTGCTCTATGCGGCCGCGTTGTATCAAGCGCCGTTAAGCCAGAGCAAATTGCTCGAGTTGATGCAATTGAGCGGACAAACGGATATGAAAGGCAATCCATATGAAGCCAAAGTACTCAAGGAAGTAGCGCAAGAATTAACCCATCGCATGGTGCTTCGCCAGGAAATAGGTCTGGGCGTCGTCTTGCGCGAAGACTTACGCATGTCTGTGCTGCTGCATCTGCATCAGAGTGGTACATTAAAAACTTGGATTGCAAATATCCGCGATTTGTTGAAACGGCATGGTGAATACCATCATTGGAAATCCTATGATGCCAATTTTTACCGGCGTGAAATGATGTTCTCGGTCTTGTTGGGCAGAACGGATGAAGCCCTGTTATGGCGAGAAAAATTCCTCAGTGTCGCCACTGATCATGTGCCCGCATTAGGGTATGAATTTTTTGTCGATCAAGAGGGGCTGGATTTGTTTGCGGCCTTAAAACCTATTGAACAGGGCATGCTTCTGACGGATGTGCTCACTAAGGCCAATTGGAATTTAAATGATTGCAAACTAGCCTACGACTACGCCTGTGCGCAGACTGAGCAGCAAGCCAATAGCTGGCCGCAATTGATGGGGTTACTCGCTTGGCAAGCTTTGCTGCGTGGTGATTTTGAGCGCTTAGAACAATTTAAATTGCGCTTATCACCGCAAACACAGGCGGAATTTTTAATTGCCACTGCGGTGCTGCAACATAATATGAATGCTGCTGTTGGTGTGATTCAGACTTATGTTGAAATTCAAAAATCCGTTACTGGTAAACGTAAAGTGTTCATCCCGGAATTGCTGGGCTTATTTTCTAGCGTCGCGCTGCTCGCAAAAAATGATACTGCCAGTCTTAAGCTCGCGAAGGCACAAGTCGACGATGGCGTGAAGCAAAAGCATGCGTATAGCTATTATGTCTTGCAACCCCTGGTCAATCATCTCGCGCTGGGAGTGGTGTTACCGGTGTCGCATTTCAGTGCGCGTATACCGCATGATGTTGATGCCTTATTTGAGGCACTGGCAGCGCATTGGCAAGACGCACCACCACATCCTAAATTGCAGCCAAAATTAGTCGAAATGCGCGCGACCATGCAGCGCTTTGGTTATCTCTGGGTTGCAGCCGAATTGGATGTGCTGTTGCTACGCCAATTTAAAGAACCACGCATTATGCCGGATTGGCATACACAAAAAAATATTCGCCCGCTGATTGATGTACTGCATCGCGAAGAAGCGTGGCAGCGTGCATTGAACGCCTTAACTCAACTCAAACCCATGTCTGACGTAAAGCTTTCTAAGGCTGGTGACGACACGCGTCTTGCGTGGTTGCTGGAATACCATTTTCAACAATTGAAAGCCGAGCCGCGTGAACAAAAGCGCAGTGCAAAAGGTGTGTGGAGTAGAGGACGCCCGGTCGCTTTGCGACGTTTAGTGCAAGAGCAAGAAAGTATGTCGTTTTTGACAGAGCAAGATATTAATATTGCTGGCTGTATAAGGCGATATTCGGATAGTTACTATGGCGGTAGTGAGTTCGAACTCAATATTGATAAAGCATTGCCTTTGATGGTCAGTCATCCGGCCGTGTATTGGGATGATGCTCCGGATGTGCGTATCGACGTAGTGAAAGCCGATATCGCTTTGCAGCTCAAAGAAAGCGGCGATCAGATCACGCTGCAATTAGATCCATTTGTCAGCCCGGACGCCAGTATCGTCTGGAAAAAAGAAACCCCGACCCGTTTAGCTGTGTATGCGTCTAGCCCTGAAATTAAGCAAATCACAGGAATTCTGGGACGAGGACTAACCGTGCCAAGTAGCGCCAAAGCACAATTGGTTGATGTGATTGCGGCAATTGCACCCCATCTGGCGATTCATTCTGATTTGCCAGAGCTGGCAGCGCATATGAAAAGCGTGGATGCGGATCAGACGATTTATGCGCATTTGCTGCCGCTACAAGAAGGCCTGCGTTTGCAATTATTGGTCAGGCCGCTCGCTGATGGTGGTTGGTTCACACCCGGTAGGGGCGCGGCGAATGTACTTGGCGAGCAGGCTGGTGTGCCGGTGCAAGCCAGTCGGAATTTAAAACTTGAAGCAAAAAATCTGCAGCAAATAGTCAGCGCGTGCTCATCGTTAGCTAACGCCGAAGACAATGGACAAGAATGGCAATTACAACATCCCGAGCAATGTTTGGAATTGTTGGGTGAACTCAAGGCGATACCAGAAGCCACCTTGCAATTGATCTGGCCTGAGGGTGAACGTTTCCGAATTAAGGGCAGCCGCTCTTTGCAAAACCTGCGTTTAACGATAAAAAAGCAAGGCGAATGGTTTGTCGCTGGTGGTGAAATTTCGCTCGATGATGGTCGTGTACTGGCTCTGCGCGAACTTTTGCAAATGGCTGAATCAACCCGCGGACGCTTCTTAAAATTAGGCGACAATGACTATCTGGCGTTGACCGAAAGTTTCCGCCAACGACTCGATGAGCTGCGCGCACTTGGAGAGTTGGCGGGTAAAGATGGCGTGCGAGTTAATGCGCTTGCTGCACCCGCTTTGGCTGCCCTGGCTGAAGAAGTGGGCGAATTAAAAACTGATGCCGCCTGGCGTGAACAAGTCAGTAAGCTTGATGCGCTGGTCGATTTTTTACCGAAGGTACCATCAACGCTACAAGCTGAATTGCGTGATTATCAGTTAGCTGGTTATCAATGGTTGGCACGCCTCGCACATTGGGGTGTCGGTGCCTGTCTGGCTGATGACATGGGCTTGGGTAAAACTGTGCAAGCTTTGGCTTTGTTGCTTGATCGCGCGCCTAATGGCCCAGCTTTAGTTGTGGCACCTATCTCAGTGGCCATGAATTGGCAAGCGGAAGTCGTGCGTTTTGCACCGACCTTAAAAGTGCGGGCTTACAACAGTAACCGCTCTTTAGCAGATCTGGGACCATTTGATATTGTCATCGCCAGTTATGGTATGTTGCAATCGGATGCTGAAAGCTTTGCTGCGCAACACTGGCATAGTGTGGTACTCGATGAAGCACAAGTCATCAAAAACTCGGCAACCAAACGTAGTCAGGCAGCAATGGCATTAAATGCCGATTTCAAAATGATCGCCAGTGGCACACCAGTCGAAAACCATCTTGGTGAATTATGGAACTTATTCCGCTTCATCAATCCGGGTTTGCTTGGGTCCAAAGATCGCTTTGCAGAACGTTTCAGCACGCCAATTGAGCGCGGTGACAAAGACGCACGTCAGCATCTGAAAAAGCTCATACAACCATTTATTTTGCGTCGTACCAAAACACAAGTACTGACCGAATTGCCATCGCGCACTGAGATTACTTTGCAAGTTGAACTCAGTGACGAGGAGCGCCATCTATACGAAGCACTGCGTCAGGAAGCTTTAGATAAAATTGCTGCCCTTAACGCAGAAGAAGGTCAGTCACTCAAAGTCTTGGCAGAGATCACCAAACTACGCCGCTTCTGCTGTCATCCACAGTTGGTATTAAAAAATTCGACTATCAGCGGTAGTAAGCTCGCCGTGGTGGAAGACACGATAGAAGAACTCTTAGAAAATCGCCACAAAGCGTTGGTGTTCAGTCAGTTTGTTGATCACTTAGCGATCGTGCGCAACAGCCTTGAACAACGCGGCATCAGCTACCAATACCTCGATGGCAGTACGCCTGCAACCGAGCGCAAACGTCGTGTCGACGCCTTTCAGGCAGGCGAGGGCGATGTTTTTCTGATTAGCCTCAAAGCCGGTGGTACAGGTTTAAATCTGACTGCTGCCGACTACGTTATTCACCTTGATCCGTGGTGGAACCCGGCGGTAGAAGACCAGGCATCCGACCGCGCCCATCGCATGGGGCAACAACGACCGGTCACTATTTATCGCCTCGTAACGCAAAACACGATAGAAGAAAAAATCATTGCCTTACATGCGGAAAAACGTGACCTGGCAGATAGTCTATTAGATGGCGGTGATGCTTCTGCCCGCCTCGATACATCCGCATTGTTGCGCTTGTTGAAGGAGAGCGTCTAGGCGACGTCATTGCGAAGTACCGGGGTAACCGGTCTTAAAGAGTTAAATTCTCTCACTCTGCTTATAAACTACCTTTCCAATAATGAGGCAAGCATCGCCCTGGCAAATCTTTTTACGATATTTACGCTGGTCTGGATTGTCTGAAAAAAGCCACCATTGACCGCTGTCGCGAACGAGGCGTTTAACCACCGCTTCGCCTTCGTAGTTCACTACGAATACTTCTCCATCACCAGGTGTTTTGTCTGCTGTATTGATGATCACCGTGTCGCTCTCATAAAGAGCGGGCTCCATCGATTTGTCTCTGATTTTTATGGCGACTAGCTTTTCAGGGGTGTAGCTATTTTTTTCAAACCAGCTTGTTCTGAATGCGAGGGGATGATCATCGTCAGCAATCTGATCTGCGATAAAGCCAGCTGTTCTTGCTGATAACTGAAGTTTGACTCTTCGAACTTCGATTAAATAAGGGGTGGCATCATTTGCAACGCCAACCTTGCCCACCGTGTGCGCGGAGAAAGAACCCGATGTATCGGTCGAAGTATTAGCGTTAACTTGCTTTACTGCGGAATTGAGTTCCTGTGCAAGGCGGGGGCTTATCTCTGCGAGGGTCACACCGAGCCCTTTGGTATAAATTAATGCCGCCTCCATACTAATTGGTCTGAGACCGTTGATGTGCTGATAAATCATCGCTTGACCACCGCGCAAATTATGATCGCGAGCAAATTTTGCCCGGTTGATTTTTTCAAACCGTGCTTTTAGGTGGTGGGCTTCTTCTTCTGTTGTCCATATGTTCATGCATAGCAATGCTATAGAAAATAAACTATAGCTTGGCTTGCTTTTGTTGTATAGCAATGCTATATTTTTATGTATCAAATAGAAACAAAAGTTTGCTTCATTGTACTGATTGCGAAGGCGTATAGATAAAGCGCAAATAGTTGTTTTGAAAAAAAGAGAAGGAGAACGCATTGACTCTCGATCAGCTTCATCACATATTTCCCCGTGCGGGTTCCCGGGCCGAATTATTTTTTTCTCCATTAACGCGGGCAATGGCCGAATTTGATATCAACAATGCCTGGCGCCAGGCTGCGTTTCTGGCTCAAGTAGGGCACGAAAGTGCACAGCTACTCTACGTGCAAGATCCAGTGAGTGGTCGAAGCTATGAAGGACGCATTGATCTTGGTAATACGCTCAAGGGGGATGGGGGGAAATATAAAGGGCGTGGTTTGATCAATATTATTGGTCGCAAAAACTACGCTGCCGTTATGAAAGGCCTTGATATTGATTGCCTCGATCAGCCAGAGTTATTAGAACAGCCTGAGCTCGCAGCGCGTTCAGCCGCCTGGTTTTGGAAAAATGAAGGACTCAATGAGCTCGCAGATGATGGCCTCTTTATCATGATCACAAGGCGCATTAATGGCGCCACATCTGATTTGTCGAGCCGTTTTGCTTTATATGTGGCGGCAAGAAGCGTTTTACTAAGCAATGAAGACAAACAGCCTCAAAATTTCCGGGATTGACTTTGTTTGGCTGGAAGAAGTTTTTAAAATGCTTTTTGCCAATACTTCTTGCCGCGACAACACAGGTTTGTTACACATCGATAGCAGCATCAATTCAGCTTGCATGTCCGCCTCTCTTGTTGATCTCATGCATGTTTCTTTGGTATATCTAACGCCACGATTTCAGCGAATCACGGCGTTTGTACGCATGTCCATCATCGATTTCAGAATTTTTGAAAGCCTGCCGGCCAACTTTGGGCCATGGTGTAGTATATGAGAGAGCGGCGCTTGGTCTGTCCGCAGGTGAGCATGGTGAAGTGGGCAATGGGGCACATTTGGCGAGCCGTTGGCATGGTTTGATTTTACGGGAGGGTAGGGATGCTTGCGCCTCTGAAATGCTAAATGCCTCCCTCACAGCCCAGCTCTTCAGTGTCGGTTTTTTTTGTTCAAAAAATGACATTTTTTTGATTAGTAATTTTTTGATAACGCCTTAATTTTAATATCCTGATAATTTATGGGCTCGTATCATTTATTTCACGTAAAACGTCTCAACAAATCAGAGGGTAATCATGTTGTCATTTGAAGATACAGCCATTGCTTTTAAGTAGCACGTTAAAAATTTCCATGCAGTCAAAGCCCGCTTGCAAGAGAAACTGTCTATTCCTGCAGAAGTACTTGGTGAACCAGTCTCTCTGCGGGGTTACATTGATATGAGACGTGCATGGGATTTTGATTTTGAATACCCACGTTTTCATGCAAGCTCGGGAAGTAAAGCTACTTATCCTATGCCTAAAAAAGAGGCTGTATTTTTTGCACCATTTGTCCCTGGAATCTTCATTAACAGAGATCTGCTTGAAAAAGAGAGTGAAAATTCGGGAATTGATTTCAAGGCGCTACTGGAAATTCTCGTACTGCATGAGTTGGTACATGTGGCAATGGCTGTGAATTTTGCCGATGACAATGAATCTCAATGGCTTAAATTACCTGAATTACTTTACATCCATGAAGCGATCGCACTAAAAGCATGTGAGAGCCTTTTCTTTGATCTTTTCGAGTACGCCAATGCTCAAGACGTCGAAAATTACCTGACGTATGTTAAGTGTCAGGCAGAGATTGCTGGGAATGGTGGGCCATACAGTCGTTTTTTTGACGAATTTAAAAGTCTGGAATTGAATCAGTTGTGGGATGCATTGATGGCAGCTTCTCCAATCAAGCCACCTTATTCTCTTCGTGCGTTAGAGGTTTAAACCAGTCAGCATTACGTAGTTTTACGGCTGCTATCGATTAATAAATTTTGTCTTAAGCCCCGTGCCTTAAATGACGCGGGGCTTTTCCATTTTTGAAATATGAAAATCTCAATCAAATCGAACGTCGATAAAATCACACGCAAGAGGACGGAGATTCTGCGCAATCAGTTAAACAATCTTTTTTTGATGTGTAGAAAAAATTGAGTTAATTTCTGCTTGGCATCTCGTCGTATCTCATTGCACCAAATAGTGAAAAAAGAAAAATCGGCTGCTTAAAAACAACAGCAACTTAGGTTTGATTCCGTGGCAGATAAACCAATACGACTACAATAAGTTCGTGTCATTGTATAAAAATGTAGTCATTCCGAAGCTCAGGGTATTTTCTTTATGCACTAGAATAAGTTGCCACGATGAGGAGGCTGTAATGCGCTTTAAATCATTTTTTCTTGCCAGTTTTATGATGGCCTTGACAGGTTATGCAGTTGCAGAGCAAGTTGTTGCGTTTGTAAATGCTCTGCCTGATGGAAATGTGAATTCATCGTTGAGACGGTACTTAACCGGCAATTCGTTTCGAGATGAGGGGTATGTCGACATCAGTTTTAAAGTTGACAATCCAGGCGCTGCGGTCTGTGTAACTCCTGAGAAGGACTCTTATTTCGTATCGAAAAAATTAGATGTAACACTAACAGCTCAAATCTATGGAATATTCGGTGTCGATTCTAGTAAAGAAATACCTTTAGCGACATATTCGTGGACAGGAAAGGATGGTAAATACTGCCGGTCTGCCTTCAAGGATCCAATTCAGATAGTACCTCCATCTCCAATCGGCGTTTCAAATGGAATCAATATTTCTTTAACACCAGCGAATGACCCAACAATTATCGTTCATTTGCGTTATTCATCGGAGGATACTGAGCAAGTTTCAGCTTACGCGAAGAGTCTATTGGGAATATCCGCTACTCTCGGTACGGGCGGAGCTGCCACTACCGTCGTCGGTCTGACAAACTTAGCCGGTGGCCCAGTGGTAAAGTTCTTGTCAGACGAATTTAACCGTGTTGCAAAGAATAAAGGTGACGAATCTTTTACCATTCCAATGACTTGGCAAGAGATTGCGAGTGGTAAAGCTCAGAAGAAAATTACTCTTTCTCAAACTGAACTTGGAGGATGGTTGTCTGGAGACTCAGTAAGTCAAGCAATTGCTGAGCTTCAGAACCATACCAGGCCAAAAGTGAAAGAAATTTTGACCGTTTCTTTTAATATTAATACCCGTAGATCGATGTTCAGTAACGATGAAAATTTGGAAGGCGAGAGCTTTATACCAAAAATAAGCTCGTTGTTAAGCAAATCTGCAATTCTGAATTATCCTCGAAGTAGAGGTGCTACTTTTAAAGACTTTCCTTCGGTATTTCAAAGGGTAAGTGCTGAAACATCTGATGTAGCCTCATTTAATCAAAAGCTGGCAAGCAAAGATGCATCTATTTGCGACTCACTTTTGGTTGCTGTTCATGATCTTGGTTTTAATAGAATTGATCGAGCACTAGTCATGGGGGCTATTTTGGATGATGCGTATCCGGAATGGCGCTCAGATCCGAAATTCTATCTAACATGCTTGCATTTAGAACCGAATATTCAAGAAGTGCTGACCAAGCAATTTCCAGATAAGTTGTTTGCATATGGTCCTCCCTATATTGTTTCGGCAGAACTCGCGTTAAATTTACCTCAATCATACTGGAGGCAGGATATAGAAGCCTATTTGCAAACGCTTCGTTTAGCCATGTATTCTTCCCCAACTCAACGAGAAGAGAAGCTTAATATGTTGCTTGGCAACGTTCCTATCATGGTGGATCCTACGTTAGCAACGACCTCTATTCCTGTTGCTCCTGCCACTTCCATTTCTGGTGTTAAGCAATTATCTGGCGCCACTGTCAAAAAAGCGGGATGTATGTTTGGCTATCTCGATCAGTATTCCAAGGGTTACGCGGCTTTTGTTTTTACCGCAATAAATACTATTGGAAAGGTTGATCCATATTTGTTGATTGCAGATTTACCAGAAAAATCGCAAGGCAACTTGGTTCCCAAAAATGTCTGGATATATAACTTGAATGTAAAGTCAGGAGAACTTGGTTTTGATGAAGTAAAAGCGTTAGGCACTGGAAAGTTTGGGTCAAATTCAATGTGTCGCAGTGCAGATGAAAGCGGTAAACAACGGACATTCGATCAAATGCTATTAGACCTTGTTAAATGAGATGATCCCAGACAGGCTTACGTGAAAAAACGAGTTTCATCCAAAATTTAACTCCCCAAAGGTGACCTAAAATAAACGTCACTTAGGAATATCAATGAGTAAAGTTGAGTAAGCATCCAATGAGACATCGCTAACTGAATCATCACTAATAATATTAAAATTACTAGGCCATAATGGACTGGACGCCGTTCTTTGAATCTAAGTCGTCGCGTTCATAGTTAAAAAAATAGCAATAGATAATTGATCAATTTAAAAACAACTTGAGCAGTCTATGATGGAATTGAGGCTGATTCTAACGAAGCTTCTGGCGTCATTAAATATCAATGCGTCAATACAACTTTCGATTTCTCGTGCCCATGTATGGACAAGTGCCATGGTTTTGAATGACTTGGTGATAGACTTATGCCCTTTGCGGCGCACCTCCGCCACCGATGATCGATAACGTTGTCGAAATGATGCCATACGTTCTCCGTAATTTCTCCGTCATTGAATCGTAAAAAAGCATAATTTTGATAAAGTTTGAATAAGATTGCACCTGTTAGAAATGAAGCCTGTCATAGAAAAACCCCCCGTATTACTGGCGCGTAGAGTAAGTGTTGCTCCAATGTTGGATTGGTCTGACCGCCATTGTCGTGAATTCCATCGTCATATCACGCGTCATACCTGGTTGTACACCGAGATGGTGACGACTGGCTCTTTGTTGCATGGTGACGTGCAGCGTCATCTGGAATTTAATCCAGGAGAGCATCCTGTTGCGTTGCAGCTGGGAGGTAGTGAGCCTGCAGATCTGGCGCAATGCGCGAAGATGGGGGAGGAATGGGGTTACGATGAAATCAATCTCAATTGTGGTTGCCCGTCCGAGCGTGTGCAAAAAGGCGCGTTTGGTGCGTGCTTGATGGCAGAGCCGCAATTGGTCGCAGATTGCGTTAAGGCGATGAAAGATGTTGTCAGCATTGATGTCACCGTTAAGCATCGGATTGGGATTAATGATGTGGATTCGTATGAATTCATGCGTGACTTTGTCGGGCAAGTGGCAGAAGCTGGTAGCAAGACGTTTATCGTCCATGCACGCAATGCGATTCTCAAGGGCTTGAGTCCGCGCGAGAATCGTGAAATCCCGCCGCTCAAATATGACTATGCGTACCGCCTCAAAAAAGAATTTCCTGAGTTAGAAATTATTTTGAATGGTGGTATCAAAACCACCGATGAAATGGCGCAGCATTTGCAACATGTTGACGGGGTGATGATAGGGCGCGAGGCTTATCATAATCCGTATTCTATGGCGACGTTTGATGCTCGTTTTTATGGTGACCATTCACCAGTCAAAACACGTGAAGAAATTCTACATGCGATGATCCCTTATATTCACCGTCAATTAGAGTTGTACGGCAATGGCGGAAAAGGCTTGCGCATCAATAGTGTAATCCGTCATATGTTGGGGTTGATGATGGGAATGGTCGGTGCGCGCGCGTTTAGGCAAACCCTGTCAGATAGTAAAAAACTTGCACTTGGTAACCCGGAGATTTTGATCGAAGCATTTGAACGTATGCAGACGATTACTGCATACGATAGAAGTGCGGAAGAATTATCTGCCTGACGAAATCCATCTGTTTTTGATGTTAATAGACTTATGTTTTATACGTTAGTAAATGTAAGTATTGAGTGTGCTTTTGTGTCGCGGTCGTGGGAAGCGTAAAAATTTGTAATAGTTACAAGTAAACGGGGGCTCAACCGTTATATTGTCGGCTGTTTCACTGCACGCTCCTCATCTCACTAAAGTGTGAGTTCACGCCCGCTCTAATTTTTTTAGTGCGGGCTTTTTTATTTGGGTGACCTGCTTTGCGCAACGAATTGACTGTTGAGGTGTTTTTGAGGGCGCGCGCTCAAATGGTTAAAATCGAATAATAATGCCATTTCTTCTGACTATTGCTAATTAGTCGAAAGGCTTGTATAATGCGGAGCTCTCTTGGTGCAGTATTTGACTAAGATTTTCAGTGGTGGTCGTAGCTCAGTTGGTAGAGTCCAGGATTGTGATTCCTGTTGTCGTGGGTTCGAGCCCCATCGTCCACCCCACCGAATACGTTGTAAAGCAAAAGGCTTGCAGAATTAAATCTGCGAGCCTTTTGTTTTACTCGCGCCGCTTTTTAAATTTTTGCGCTTTACTTGCCTCGTTGCTTTTCAATATTTTAGTGATAGCACGGAATATGGTTGGAATAGCCGTGATTCTGTTCGTGTTTCATTGGTATGTACAGCCGACAGTGAATGGTGTTAACACTCAGAATTTACACAAAGTCGCGAAGAGCTTGGCTAGTCATTATCGATGGATAATTGGGTTCAGCTCCAATAAATAGACTTTATAAATAAGCAAAAGGGTAAAGCTGTTGAATACTTTAACTATGCTTGATTTTTAACGCTGCATTTCTACAGGTTCGACATCTTGGTAATAAAATATAGCATCATATTTTTGTCCTAGCCCATTCACGCTAATATTGGGCATGTATTCAAAGTCGAATAAGCGTGCGGGAACATTGGTGAACGACATGGTTCGGTTGCGATTTTTTTCTAAAGCGACGTAACTATGCGTTTTTCCGGTGTGGTGCAAAATTGCTTCCAAACTATTTTCAGGTGCCGCAGGTATATTGACCTTTTTGAGGCTGTCAAAATCGCGTATTGAGCCTGCGTATGCTGTGGTATTGACGACGTAGTACTGCTGTTTGAAATGATCTCGCAAAACCGTTCCTGCATTTTTATGCGTGGCATCAAAAGCGAAATCATAGAAGGTATGTACGGCATGCCCCCAAATGATAATTTTCTTGCCTGCGTAGACATCTTCTGCGAGCCAAATTACATTGTCAGCCATTGCCTGATCCCGCTGACTGTCATTTGACCAGATGCCTTTTGCAACGGCTGCCATACTTTGGTTGATGCGACACCAAAAGCCCGTTTGATCTCCAGTGTTAGTCGTCTCTGGTTTGCTACATAAAGTGTGGCTGAGTTTATCGGCAATCTGAAAGTAACGAGTTTGAGCGGCTTCATCAGGTATGTTATAAGGCTGATCAAAGCGCTTTAATATTGCCTTTGTTTGCTGCTGATAAAACTGTACCTCTTCGCTTGATAATGCGTCAGGTGCATTCAGTCGCAGATATTCTGTGAATTTTTCAACGAGTGTGTCTTGCGAAATTTTTCCTGTATGTTGACTATCCATGCCAGCAAATTGTAGAGGCCGTGCTTGCTTTTGCGTTTGGTCTACATATTGTAAAAGCTTGCGTCCTTCTGCTGATTTAGCGTACATGTAAAAGACGTTTCCTGGCGCCTCATCATCGAGTTTTTCGCCTGCTTGCATGTGCTTGGCAAGCTCTGCCATATCAAATAGGCCGCTTTCGATGACCAACACGTCGAAGCCCTTTTTTTGATGCAAATATTTGAGCAAGCGAACTTTTATGTCGAACTCTTGACTGGCACCATGAGATTGTTCAGCCAAGGCGACAATGCGTGCATCACCAATGGCGTCACCAAAGGCGGTTAAATCGGAAAAATCTTCATCACTCGCGCTGGTGGTTTTGTAGTTATGTACATATGTCGACACATTCTCGGGTGAGATTTGTTGCGTCACTTGTGCTGAGGCTGGGCATGCATAAATCGCTTGCAGTGCAGTGCTTAGAAAGATACTGCGGAAGACTTTTGTTCTGAAGGTGTGCATCATTTGGTGACAATATGTTTTGTTGTATGAGTGTTTTGCAGGGCGCAGTAATATGCAAGCGATAATGGTCGTGTGGCACCCTGTTAAGCTGGTGTGATAAGTTGAATGCGAACGACCTTTGCGATAGCCTCATTATCGGTAATCCTTGGAAGAATCTCAAGCGACAGTATTATTCGTTGGAAGTTGTAATGCTTTATGTTGTACGTGGCATTGCATAGTTTTTCAGATGCTATTTACAGCTGACGCACGCACAATTTTAAATCTGGATCCTCTTCATAAATATGGATCTTAAAATCAAGACTGCGCATTAACTTGAGCATGCCGGTGTTTTTTGCTAATACCAGGCCTTCCATGGTCGTGAGGCCTTTGCTTCGAGCGACGTCAATGATGGATGACATCATACGAGAGCCCAGTCCCTGCCCATTAAATTCGTCTGCCACCAGTAATGAAAATTCACAACTGCTTTTGTCGGGATTGGTGACGTAACGCGAAACGGCGATAATTTTTTCTGTAACGGTAAATCCACCTTCTGGTTTGGGGACGCGCTCCTGATAGGTTGCTACCATCGCCATTTCTCTGTCATAGTCGATCAACGTGAAGCGCGCCAACATTCGTTCCGGTAATTCACGCATGGATGAGATGAATCGGAAATAGCGACTTTCTGGTGACAGGTTGCGTACTAAGGTTTGTAGCATCTCGGCGTCATGCGGATGTAGTGGGCGAATTTTGTAACGATTGCCGTTGCGCATTGGCCACTCAGACTCTTGGTTAGAGGGGTAGGGTAGTATGGCCAAGTGTTCGTAATTATGTGCAGGTGCAGTTTGCTCAATCACAATGCGGGCATCAACGACTAGTGCGCCAGTGGCGTCCAGGATCAAGGGGTTGATATCCATTTCGCGCAGTTGCGGCAACGCGCAAACCATTTCCGATACGCGGAGCAAAATCCGTTCAAGTGATTCGCGGTCTGTTTCCGGTGCTCCGCGCCATGCGCCAAGTGTTTCTGCGGAGCGTACCCGGTCAATGAGGCGACGCGCCAAAAACTGATTTAATGGTGGTAATTCAAGTGCACGATCAGCAATCAGTTCTATCATTGTGCCGCCAGCGCCGAACGAGATCACGGGGCCAAATTGTGCATCGGTTCTGACGCCGATATATAGCTCCCGCCCATCGGGTTTTCCGGACATGTTTTGCACTGTTACGCCATTAATTTTTGCCTCGGGTTTTAAGCGCGACACGGTTGCCATCATCTCTAGCCATGTATCTCTGACACCAGTGGCATTGTGAATATTTAATGCTACGCCGCGTACATCAGATTTGTGGACGATGTCTGAAGAATCGATTTTAAGTGCGACGGGATAGCCAAGCTGATTTGCCACCAGGATTGCTTCGTTGGCTGATCGGGCTAATATTGTTTTGGTGACCGGTATGTGGAACGATGATAGTAGTGCCTTGGATTCCATTTCAGTCAGTACTTTGCGTCGTTCAGTCAGGATATTTTCAATCAGAATGTGGGCGCCCTCGATATCAGGTGTGGCCAGTTCTGATAATGAGGAGGGAACCTGATGCAGTAGTTGCTGGTTCTGATGGAAAGACGCAATATTGTAAAATGCATCGACAGCAGCTTCTGGCGTACGAAAGGTGGGGATGGATACGTTGTTGAGAATGGCTCTGCCAGATGCCACCAGATCATCCCCCATCCAGCACGTGATCAAGGGCTTGCTGATACTTGGTTGCAGATCGGCTAATGCTTGTGAAATGCCGTTGATATCCAGAAGTGGCTTGGGTGACATAAGCACCAGTACGCCATCGATGTCAGCACTTGCCAGGCAGGCGCGTACCGCGCTGCTATAGTGTTTGGCATCGGCGTTCTCACCCAGATCGAGAATATCAGTGATACTTGCTTGTTTGGATAATTGCGCAAGTAGTCCTGCTGCGGCTTCGATGGACAATTTTCCGACTTGTAGCTTGAGTTGGTTGACCCAGTCGGCAGCCATTACAGCCGGGCCGCCGCCGTTGGAAATAATAGCCAGTCGACCACCAACCGGTAAATAGCGGGAAGACAGACATTTCACGGCAGAAAAAAGTTGCACGAAAGTTTGTACTCTCACCGCACCGGCTCGTTTTAGTGCTGCATCAAATACATCATCACTGGCAACCTGAGCGCCAGTGTGGGTGGTCGCTACCTGCGTACCCATCTGGTTGCGCCCGGCTTTCATGATGATCACAGGTTTTGCTACGGCGGCGGCACGTAGTGCGCTCATGAAGTTGCGCGCGCTTCGTATACCTTCCAGATAAACCACAATGCTTTGAGTGGCTGAATCTTCTGCCAGAAAATCGAGTACCTGTGCGATGTCGACGATAGTGTGCGAACCTAGTGATACGACTGCTGAAAAGCCAACTCCATTCGAGCTGGCCCAGTCGAGTATAGAGGTGCTGACCGAGCCAGATTGAGAGACTAGCGCGGTGCTCCCTTTTTGCGTCATACGGCCCAGTGTGCTGGCGTTTAGTTGTTGGTTGGGGCGTTGAAATCCCTTACAGTTCGGGCCGAGTAAAGACATGCCATAGTTTGTAGCAATGTCCTGTAATTTTTTGGCGTCGATGGCATCCACGCCACTGGAGATGATAAGTGCAGATTTGCAGTGTATGCTGCCAGCAACTTCCAGTGCTGCACTGATTTGTTCATTGGGGAGGGCGATAATTGCCAGATCAACGCGGGATTTCACCAGGTCACCTAATGTGCCACTCATATCAATATTTAAATAAGTGAGTGGCCCGGTATATCCGGCATTTTTGAAATTCTCAACCAGTATTTGTGCCTGTTCGCTGGTAGGGGTGGAGTCGGCACCGCAACCTGCGAAGACGACGATGGATTTTGGTGAAAACAGCGGACTGAGGTAGTGCTTATCCATGCGAACTCCCATTATTTAATAGCGATTAATCGGCGCCGATCAGCACCCTGACGTGTGCTGCTGCACTGCGTGCTAAAGGTGATATGACGTAACCGCCTTCCAGGCATGAAACAATTCGCCCGTGTGCATAACGCTTGGCAACCTGCACTATCTGCTGCGTTACCCACGCAAAATCGGCTTCAAGCAATCCTAGATTACCCATATCATCTTCACGATGAGCATCAAAACCTGCGGAGATAAATAACATTTCTGGTTTGAATTTTTCCAATGCCGGAAGCCAGTCCTGTTCAATTGCAAGGCGAAATTCTTTACTTCCCACCCTTGCCGGCAAACCGGTATTAACCATGTTGGGGCCTTTAGGCGTTGATCCAGAAAATGGATAGATGTCTTTTTCAAAAATTGAACACATGAGTACCCTTGGGTCGTCATGTAAAATATCTTCGCTGCCATTGCCGTGATGGACATCAAAATCGATCAATGCGACCCGTTGCAGACCATACTGTTCCAGAGCGTGTCGAATGCCAACGGCGACATTGTTGAAAAAGCAGAAGCCGCCTGCAGCATTGTGTTCAGCGTGATGTCCAGGTGGGCGAATGTTGCAGAAAGCTACCGGAGATTTTCCGGTAATGACTAAATCAGTGGCAAGTACCGCGGCACCAGCAGAGCGTGATGCTGCGCGGTAGGTGTAGGCATTCATTTGCGTATCAGGATCGATATGGACATAGCCTTCAGTGGGCGTTTGTGCAGATAGTTGATGAATGTAAGCCAGATCATGCGCGCGCGCCAGTTGATGTTCGGTAGCGAGTGGTGCGTCATATGATTCCATGAAGTTCAATAAGCCCGTTACCAGCAGTTGATCTTTGATCGCGCCTATACGTTCGGGGCACTCTGGGTGTTGGTTTCCCATTTCGTGTTTGACGCAATCAATATGTGAAATATAGGCTGGTAGCATGAACGTCCTTCAGAGTAAAAGCTGATAGGGAAACTTCAGATGCTCTATACAAGCAGTATGTCGTACAGTTTTGCACAGTTTATTGTATAAGAGTGGGCACCTTAAACTTTGAACAAAATCAAATCGTGCTTCCGCAAAACCATCATGGCAACGTTATTGTTTCTGATTGTTGTATCGGTATAGCCATCGTCTCCTTGGTCGCAATTGCCTTGCATTGAATGATGCAATTCCCACAGGGCTCGGCGCAGGCTTTGCAAGCGGCATGCATGGATTCATGTCAGCTCCTTAACGTGTTTGATGCATGTTGGAAATTGGATTATTTCCGAGGGGTGGGTGGGGGATTTGTGCCTGTTTGATTAGCTATTGTACTATTTAAAATATTATTTTTGCTATGCTTTAGAAGTTTTCAGATGTCAATAATGTAACTCCCGGCTGTGTAAAACGGCTAAATTATTATCCACAGCTTCTGTGTATAACTTTTCTAAAAATGGCGCCCAGCCTCGCTCTCCTCGTAGGTGCTAAAAATTAGGCAATCATCAGATTCTCAGAGAAAGTGCACTAATAATATGCTTTTTGATATTTCGCATTTGCAATTTGAAAGTCCTTCAGATCGTTGCTAATATTGTCAATGTCCGGCGGGACGACGAGAGACAAATTGTCGATTGCTTACTGTTAAGTCGCTTATTTGCCCTGAGGGGAGAGCCGCCATTGAATTCGCATGATTTGCGGGACAGCTGTGGCACGTATGTTATGCTAGAGGACTTTGTGAAATTTTACTTTTATATTCATGCAAACTACAAGTAAGTCTATTCCTGTTTCAGCTGCACAGGCGCTGTTAAAAACCTTGAAAGAGGCGTTTCCGGTCTTTTTGAATAGCGAACCGCTGTCAATCGGTATTGATAAACAGATTATCGCTAAGCTGCCAGACGTGGATCGCAAAGTGTTGCGTATGACGCTTGCCTATCACACGAAGTCAACGCGCTATTTGCAAAAACTCGCAAAAGCGGAAACTCGTTTTGATCTCGAGGGCAACCCAACTGATGCGCTGAATGATACGCACAGAGCCTATGCAGTGACGATGCTCAAAGAAAGAGCACAAAAAAATGCTGCGCGTATCAAAGAGCAGGCCGCTTTTGAACGGCAGAAAAAAGCCGAAGCAGAAGAAGCGGAAAACGCCAAAAAACGTGCTGAGAAATTGAATCAACTGGCAATGAAATTTGCCAAATAAACTTGTCGTTTACTGATAAGCGTCGCAAAATCTTCAAATAGAAATGCGGCGCAAATTCACTAACGTTGCTACGAGCTATGCACTTCATAGCTCAAACAAAATGCCTGTGATAATTGGGCGATAATAGGCCATGCGGTTCGCAACAATGTTTTGTATCGTTGAGAATAAGCGGTTTAGTTTTACAGGTGGTTAGTTTTGCAGGTAGTTAGTTTTGTTAATGGGCTAACGCCGTTTTTTTATCGCTGCATTCAGTTTCTGAATAGTCTCATCACCCACCATTTTGCTGCAATACAGATAACGTGGCTTGCCTTCTGGTGAATCGTGAAGCTGTCTGAAAGTAAGGCCATTTGCTTGCGTACCGAATTGTTTGATTTGATACGCTGCTTCTTCAGGCGTAAACAGAGCCGCGTCCACTATCGCCATTGCGACTAATTTCACTCTTCCATGACTATCATCTGATGGACGAAGGATTCGCGCTTTTGACTGCTGCAGGAGCTTATCTACCGTTTCGCCATATGAATAACCGTGACGCAACGCGATGGTGAGTGAGGGGTCGTCTAATAGGCTTTCCATGGTGTTGATAGCGTACATCTTTGGATTATCACTACGAATAATGATCCCTTGCGACATGCCATGCGCAATAGCTAGGGTGTATTTGCCTGATTTGGCGCGGTCGGTCGTCCAATAGTAGCCGATTGCACATGCCGCCTCTGTATTGTTCGTGATCGTTAATTCCTGGCGGGCCACGGGGGCTTCTGACAACGTGAAGGCTATCCCTGCAGCTTTGAATGTCTCCGTGGCAGGCAAGCCCAATGTTCCTTTAAGTTGGTTATTCTCCAAAAACATGAATGGCACCCTGTTTTCGTAGTACAGCTTTATCGGTTCGGCATAGAGGTTTGTTGATATCGTCAACGTGACAATCAGTGGCGCGAGCAAATGTCGTCTCTGTTGTGGACGCTGGACAAAAGAAAATCGATGAAGGATTTTCTTGAGAATATTTTTTAGAGTAAGTGTCACCGGCATTATTAACTTTCATGCAGCCTGAAAAACTCAGTGAATTGATCACAGTTCAAGCTGTCGAGATGCACTTTGTTTGCGGTGCTAACGCAGTTTTCATGGTTTTATAGGTTGCTTTCTGGAATTGTTGCATTGGCTTGAAAGTACCGTTTGCCCAAAAGCATTATATCTGGTGGAATCACCTAGTTAATTGGAAATTGGTCGGCACGTATCAGAATTCACATTTCTTGTAAAATTTATTGTGTAAATTATATTTTTACGTGCATTAAGATAACGACTTTCGATGAAATCATCAGGTTTTCATAAAATGATGGTGTTTTTCTCCAGTATTTCTATAAAAAAAGCCCGCAGCTTTTAAGGCTGAGGGCTCTGGTTTTATGGCGCATTGTTGCGCCAGTTCGCTTAACTTCTTATTGCATATGCCAGCCGTGGCTTACAGTCACGGATTGACCTGTCAACGCATTGGTGCCGAAAGCAGCGAGGAACAATGCGGTCTGAGCAACATCCTGAACAGTCGTAAATTCACCATCGACTGTTTCTTTCAACATCACGTTTTTGATGACTTCGGCTTCTGTGATGCCTAGCTCTTTAGCTTGTTCTGGGATTTGCTTGTCGACCAATGGTGTGCGAACAAAGCCAGGGCAGATGACATTGGAGCGAATATTGTGTTTCGCACCTTCTTTAGCAACGACTTTTGCCAGACCGATCAAACCATGCTTTGCCGCCACGTATGGTGCTTTCAGTGGTGATGCTTCATGTGAGTGAACCGAGCCCATGTAAATCACGCTGCCGCCTTTGCCGCTGGCGATCATCGCGCGCATGCATGCGCGTGTAGTCAGGAAAGCGCCGTCAAGGTGAATGGCGGTCATTTTTTTCCAGTTATCCAGGCTCAGATCAACGATAGGGCTGATGATTTGAATGCCAGCGTTGCTGATCAAAATATCGACTGTGCCGTAGGCGGCGACTGCATCGGCAACACCTTTATCAACTTGTGCTTCATCCGTCACGTTCATGGCAACAGCCATCGCTGTGCCGCCAGATTGTTCGATTTCTTTAGCGGTTGCTTGTGCTGCTTCTAATGCCATATCAGCGATGACAATCTTTGCGCCTTGCTTTGCGTATTCAATCGCAATTTCTTTACCGATGCCGCTGGCAGCGCCAGTGATCAGAGCAACTTTATCTTTGAGTAACATAGGTTTCCTTTACTTGGTTGGGGCGAGATAATCGTGAACAACTTTGCCATAAGGCAGGGTCAGATCCGACAAAATATGCACAGCAGAGAGTACTTCCAATACCGGTAAGTTGGCGACAGGTGCGAGCGCATTGGCAAACAATTCCAATGCTCCCGGTCCACCCCAGGCGCCTTTCACAACGATATCGGTAAAGTTGACTTGCACCAGTTCGCAAATGCGAGGCGTACCGTCAACATGGGGAACCACTTTTAACAGAAAATTCGGTACTTCCAATGAGGCTTTGATTGCAGCGTGATCGAGTTGTGTGTGCTTGAAACCCATGGTGCCAGTAGCAACGCGGGCATCACTGTAATCTAGTGTGCCGATCAGCGTGTCTTTGTGTACTCGCAATTCAGGATCGCCTAATTTTTTCGGGAAGCCCCAGATTTCACGACCACCAGCGATTGGTGGATGATCGTTCAGGTACATGCTATGGACATAAGAGCCGTGCACGCCATCGAGCGTGACTGGAATAACTTGTCCAGATTCGCAATAGTGGCCAAAGCCAGTTGAGTCCGGCATGTTGATGAACTCATACTTCACAATCGGTTCGGCCAATTTTAATGGTGCTGGAATTATTTTTTCCAACAGCGCAGGATCAGTGCGATAACTAATGATCAGGAATTCACGGTCGGTGAAACGGTATGGTCCTGGCGGAAACGCAGGATTAGTGTACGGCATTGCAAATGCATTACGGCGAATTTCTTCTTCGGTCATGGTCGTCCTATTCCTGTGGTAGTTCGTGGATGATAAGTCCTGCGTGGGGTGGTAATGGTTGTAGCCATGCTTTGTGTCTGAGGGCCCGTTTGCAATCGTGGATTCCCGATTCCCAGCGCGTTTGTATGGTGCTGGAGCTGAAATCCACATCTTTAAAATAATGGTCGTCAGGCAAAGCTTTCATGATCAGATTGACCACGTTGATGGTGTGGTCGCATCCGAGTGAAATCAGTGGTTTGAGTTTTTTGTTATTACGTTCAGCTTCAGGCAGATGTTCAGATAAAGTTCTGATCGCCTTTTGCAAATCATGAATTTTTTGATGTGCCAGCAATTGTTCTTTGGAGCGACTCGCGTACTGAATATTTTTGTAGCGTGCCATTGCTTCCGAAATTGAAGACGGGCGGGTTTCTGTCGGGTCCCATAAATCAATCATGAAGCAGAGAGCGTCGTTTTTATCGCCTTCTTCCAAAAAAATTTCTAATGGAGAATTTGAATAGACGCCACCATCCCAATAGGCTCGCCCATCAATTTCAACTGGTGGAAAGCCGGGCGGCAATGCGCCGCTTGCCATGATGTGTTCGGGGCGGATAGCTTCTTTGCTGCTATCAAATACCGTGCTTTGTCCATTGTCCAGATCAACCGCACAGACAGAAAGGCGCACCTTGCCTTGATTTAAATAATCAAAATCAACGTACTTTTCTAAGGTGCTTTTAAGTGGGGAGGTATCGTAGAACGCCACCTGATTCAAAGGAACTTTGGCGTTGATGTCCCATGCTGCACCTGGCCGTGGTTTAAAAAAACCATCAACGCCATTCATCATCGTACCTACGGTGTTGAGGGTGCTGCTAACGCCTGCCCAAGGGGCCATAGAGGGCCAAAAGTTGGAGCGGTGGATAGCGTGTGGTGCCAAGCTGTCCCAAAAGGCACGTAGTTGTTCAACGCGTTTTTCCGGTGGATTGCCGGCAATAAGTGCGCCGTTAATCGCACCAATTGAGGTTCCTATGACCCAATCAAGCGGGGTGTGATGTTCATGTAATTCCTGATAGACACCTGCCTGGTAAGCGCCTAGTGCGCCTCCGCCTTGCAAGATGAGAACTGTGCTTTGATGCGTCATGCTGTCCTTTCGGGATGAAGACTGAATATCTTTGGATCTTTGAATCTGAACAATCATTCGATTGTAAATATTAACCGAATCTTGCATTAATTGTATGACCGCTTTGTTACTTAGGGGAACTAATTTGATGCAAAAATGCAAAATAAATTTTTAATATTAAAGCAACTGTTTCAAGGTGGGGTCTTTTGTTGCTTTTGCAAGCTTCGGTGTTTGATACATTACGTTGAATATTGTTCCTTGTGATTATTTATACGTATGTATAAAATAAATTCATGAAATCAAACTCGAAATCATCAAAGAATCTCAGTACCCGCGAATCACTAATACAAAGTGGTTTGGTTCTGGTGGAGTTAACAGGCTTGCGTGGGCTCACTGTGCGTGAGTTAGCGGCGCATGCGAACGTCAATTTAGGTAGTTTTGTGTATCACTTCCGGAATCGTGATAATTTTTTGGCTGAATTGGTAGAGATCTGGTATCAGCCCATGTATCAACAACTGCGAATGACGAGTGAAGCTGCTGGTAATGCGTCTGCGCTATCGCGTTTAAAAAGTACCGTGGAACATCTGATCGATCTGGTGAGTGCCAAAGTGCCATTCATCAGCCACTTATTTGCCGATGCCTTTGCCGGGGAAGTTGCTGCGCAAAAATTTTTACTGAATCTACCAAATCGCCACCCACAAATTATTTATCGCCTGATGAGTGAGGCGCAGCAAGAAAAATCGGTGGCTTCTGGCTCAACCTTGCATTTGGTAATTTTTGTGATGACAGCTGTGGGTATGCCTTTGTTATTGGCTGGTGAAATGATGCAGGGTTGTGATTGGTTGCCTGACGATGCGCAAAAAATTCGTGATCTGATGCGTGACCCTGATTCGGCTAAACAGCGATTGCTTTGGGCATTAGCCGGCATCGCTTTTCAGAAATAGTTTTGTGAATAAAAGAATGTCGTGCGTTCGAGAATATTGAATTGATGAAGGATAGCTATGAACAAGAAACTGATTGTATTGGCGGTGGTGCTGGGTTTATTGGCGGTTGCGTATGTTGGATTTTTTTCGAAAAACAAAACAGATGCTAATGCGACCATCTACGGCAACGTCGATATTCGTGAGGCGACCCTGGCGTTTCGTAGCGGCGGACGGGTTGCTGAGGTCAGGGTGGACGAAGGCGCATATTTAAAAAAAGGCGACGTACTTGCCGTACTGGATGTAGAGCCATTAAACAATAGCTTGATCAGTGCTAGGGCGAATCTGGCGGCATTGAGCGCTCGCAATAGCATGATGCATTCAGGTTATCGTCAGGAAGATGTCGAGCAGGCGAAAGCAAAGGTGACTGCCGCGGAAGCAGCTCTTGCCAACGCTGAAAAGCAATTTTCCAGACAAGGTGCATTGGTGGCAGAGCAAGCATCGACACAGCATTTTTTGGATGACGCTAAGTCAGCGCGCGATCAGGCCGTCGCGCAATTAAAAATTGCACAGCAGCAGGCGTTAGGATTGCAGCGTGGTTACAGAAAAGAAGAGATTGCCGAGTCTGATGCA
This sequence comes from Undibacterium sp. SXout11W, assembly GCA_049339905.1. Classification (GTDB taxonomy): domain Bacteria; phylum Pseudomonadota; class Gammaproteobacteria; order Burkholderiales; family Burkholderiaceae_D; genus Undibacterium. The sequence goes on along the minus strand of JBMPPG010000020.1, from coordinate 30,729 downwards.
CAATTAGCTCAGGCGCGAGCCAACCTGGCGACGGCAGAATTGGCGGTACGCGATGCCAATCTGCTGGCCGCTAGTGATGGCATTGTCCTGACGCGAGCGATTGAAGTTGGCACGATGGTGCAGGCAGGAACACCTGCGTTTACTTTGTCGCTGACAAAACCGGTCTGGGTGCGTGCCTATGTGCCTGAGCCGCAATTGGGGCGCTATCCAGCTGGCGCACACGTGCTGCTGAGCACGGATACTCGACCGGGAAAGCCTTATCACGGTGTCGTTGGTTTTGTCTCACCAAGCGCAGAATTTACTCCAAAATCAGTTGAAACGACGGATTTACGTACTTCGCTCGTTTATCGCATCCGGGTTGTCGTTGAAGATGCGGATGTTCAGTTACGGCAAGGTATGCCAGTTACCATCGGGCTGGCTCAATGACATCGGTGACACCATCTTCTTTGTTGTTGGGTGGTGGTGACGCGATCGTCATTGCTGATCTGGTGAAGCGTTTTGAAGGCCAGCATGTTGATGCAGTCGCCAGTATTCATACTTCAATTTCGCGCGGAACGATCACTGGTCTGGTTGGTCCTGATGGTGCTGGTAAAACGACTTTTTTGCGTTTGCTTGCCGGTTTGCTGCAACCTACTTCGGGTACTGTCAGCATCAATGGCATCAATCCGTTTACACAAAGTGATGAGCTGCATGAGCACGTCGGCTATATGCCACAAAAATTCGGTCTGTACGAAGATTTGAGTGTCATCGAAAACCTGACTTTGTATGCAGATTTGCGTAATGTGACTGGTGCGGAGCGTGAGCAGAGTTTTGCAAAATTATTGGCATTCACGGATCTGACTCGCTTCACTGATCGCTATGCTGGAAAATTGTCTGGCGGCATGAAGCAAAAGCTTGGTCTGGCATGCGCGCTCTTGGGTACGCCGCAAGTATTGCTGCTCGACGAGCCTGGTGTTGGTGTTGATCCTATCTCGCGGCGTGAACTGTGGAAGATGGTGCGCGAGTTGGCAAAAGGTGGGATGACCGTCCTCTGGAGTACCGCGTATCTGGATGAAGCCGAGTTATGCGATGACGTGCGCTTAATGAATAATGGCACTATTTTAGCCAGCGGCGCGCCGCAAACATTAATGGATCAGATGCGTGGCCGCTGTTTACATGTGAGTGGCATTACTGGTCACCGACGTGATGTCTTGCGTAGAGCCTTACGTTTACCTGAAGTGATGGACGGTGTGATTCAAGGACGAAACGTGCGTTTGGTCCTGCGCGATGAAAGTAAGCGCCCTGATATGCAGTTGCTTGATGCAGGCCCAGATGCCGCGCTATCAGAAGTGGCACCGCGATTAGAAGATGCGTTTATCAGTGCCTTAGGTGGTGGCCCGGGTGGAGAATCGGTGTTAGCGTCGTTGATGCCTGATTTGAATAAGCTTAATTCGTCTCATGATCAGAACCCGATACCGGTGATTGAATCCCGCGATCTGACTAAGCGCTTTGGCGATTTTGTGGCGACCGATCACGTCAGTTTTAAAGTGGCACGTGGTGAAATTTTTGGCCTACTCGGCCCCAACGGCGCTGGTAAATCGACGACCTTCAAAATGGAGTGTGGTTTGTTGAAGCCGACCTCAGGTCAGGCTTTAGTCATGGGGAATAATCTGAAAGATAGCCCATCCAAAGCGCGTCAGTTACTTGGTTATATGGCGCAAAAATTTTCTTTGTATGCGCAATTGTCGGTGCAACAAAATCTGGAATTTTTTTCTGGTATTTATGGCTTACGCGGAAATTCACAGCAGAAAAAAATAGCGCAGATGCTTGATGCGTTTGCTTTGCAGCCCTATCTGAATACACCAACCGAAAAACTACCCCTTGGTTTTAAACAAAGGCTGGCGCTCGCCTGTGCGGTGATGCATGAACCTCAGGTGCTGTTTCTGGATGAGCCTACTTCTGGCGTTGATCCGGTGACACGGCGCGAATTCTGGACACATATTAACGGCTTGGCAGATAAAGGTGTGACCATTATGGTGACGACACATTTTATGGATGAAGCTGAATATTGTGATCGCATCGCTTTGATTTACCGTGGCAAACTGCTGGCGCTGGGTACGCCAGATGATTTGAAACGCAAGGTCGCGACGGAGCAACGACCCAATCCGACGATGGAAGACGCGTTTATCGAATTAGTGCTGAAGGCTGATCAATGAGCCATACGACGATACCTACATTATCTATCCGACGTTTGCTAGCCTTATGTCGCAAAGAAACCTATCAGATTGTGCGTGACCCCAGTAGTATTTTGATTGCATTTGTCATGCCATTAATTTTGCTGTTTGTATTTGGTTACGGGATTAACCTTGATGCCAACTATTTGCGCATTGGTTTGCTGGTAGAAGACACCGGATCAGCGGCTTTGCAGTTTGAGCAAACACTGCGTGCCGGTAACGCGTTTAATGTCCGTAGCGGAAATAGCCGTCGGGCATTGATGGCGGCATTGGTGCGTGGCGAAATTCGCGGCATGGTGATTATTAAAAGCGATTTTTCCGCCAAGGTGCAACAAGGGCAAGGCGCGGCCGCAATTCAAGTGTTGGCGGATGGCTCCGAACCAAATACGGCGCAATTTGTTTCTGCGTATGTGAATGGTGCATGGGCACGCTGGCAAACGGCGCTGGGACAAAATCGCTCCATCCAATCGGGGCCGACGATTAATGTAGAAACGCGAACCTGGTTTAATCCATCGAACGTGAGTAGAAACTTTTTAGTTCCCGGTTCGATTGCGGTCGTCATGACAATTATTGGTGCTTTACTGACCTCATTGGTGGTGGCGCGCGAATGGGAGCGTGGCACGATGGAAGCCTTGCTTGCCACACCAGTGACCAAAGTCGAGTTGTTGTTGTCGAAAATTATTCCTTACTACGTGTTGGGGATGGCAGCAATGACTTTGTGTTTAATGGTAGCGGTGCTGGTGATGGCGGTGCCATTTCGTGGTTCGCTGCTGGCACTATTTGGGATTTCTAGTTTATTTCTGGCATGTGCATTGGGGCAGGGCTTATATCTTTCGACGGTATTGCGTGTGCAGTTTAATGCGGCACAGGCGGCTTTAACCGTCGCATTCTTACCGGCCATGATGTTGTCCGGATTTGTGTTTGAGATATCCAGCATGCCTCACTATTTGCAGTGGCTGACTCGCATTATCCCCGCACGCTATTTTGCGAATTCCTTACAGACTTTATTTCAGACCGATTTAGTGACATCTGCCTTGTATCTGAACGCACTTTATCTGAGTGCGCTCGGCGTGCTGTGGTTAGGTTTGACTGCCTTGAAAACTAAACGAACATTGGATTAATTCATGATCTACCGACTTATCAGGTTAATTCGCAAAGAATTGCAGGCGATATTGGGTAGCAAGCAAGGGCGCATGATGTTGATGGTGCCAGTGATTTTGCAGACGGCGATTTTTCCGTTTGCTGCCACCTTGGAAGTAAAAAATGCCAGCCTGGCGATTTACAATCAGGACGATGGCGTGGCGGGGCGTGAACTGATAGAACGCTTATCGCACGCGGCTGCATTTACTCACATCATCATGGTGCATAGTCAGGACGAATTGAATCACACGATAGATACGCAAAGCGCTTTGCTTGCAGTGGTTGTGCCAATGAATTTGTCGCGTGATCTGACTACCAATCGGCCCGCTAAAGTGCAGATGATTGTTGATGGTCGTCGTTCGAATAGCGGTCAGATTGCTAGCGCTTATGCGTTGCAAGTCATCAATGATTATGGTGTTGAAGTCGGTGTAAAACCAGTCGCCAACATACAGATCAGAAATTTATATAACCCGAATCTTGAATACAAGTGGCATGTCTTGCCCAGTCTGGTGGCGATTATTACCACCATTGGGTGTTTGATTGTTACTGCTTTGTCGGTCGCGCGAGAACGCGAAGAAGGTACCTTTGATCAACTGCTCGTCTCTCCGCTGACGCCTGCTTACATCATGGCAGGCAAAGCTATTCCCGGCGTAATGGTAGCGTGCGTTCAGGGCAGCTTTATTGCTTCGGTCGCACATTGGATATACGGTGTTCCGTTCACCGGCTCATTGTGTTTGCTGCTGGCCGGGATGGTTGGTTATGGTCTTGCTCTGGCTGGTGTTGGCTTATTTATTTCATCCATTTCATCGACCCAACAGCAAGCGTTTTTAGGTGTGTTTTGTTTTATGACGCCGGCCGTGATGTTGTCGGGTTATGTTGCACCGATTGAAAATATACCTGTGGTCTTGCAATGGATAGCGCATATGAATCCATTGACCTACTTTATTTTGATTTTGAAGGGGGTTTTTCTAAAAGGTTTAGGTTTTGCTGGCGCGTGGGCTTATATCTGGCCTTTGTTGGTGATTGCATTGACCAGCCTGACTTCTGCACTGTATTTATTCCGTCGGCATATTGCTTAATGAGATGCATTGACCTCACCTGCCGAATTTGCTTATAGATGAGAAAATCATGAAAAAAAACGTAACCGTCCTCAGTATCGTTGGTGCTTCTTGGTTGATGGCTGCTTGTAGCGCTGTAGGGCCAAATTATTCCGTGCCAGAACATCGTTTGCCTGCGAGTTTTAGTCTGACCAGCGATAACACGCAAGAACTGAGCGCTTGGTGGAAAAGTTTTGGCGACGCTGATTTGAATGCATTAGTTGAGCATGCGTTGGCAAACAATCCTGACATCGCAGCCGCGGAGGCGAGATTGCGTCAGAATCGTGCTTTGCAAGGCATGCAGGATGCAGCATCAGATCCAACGCTGGAAGCGGTTGGACGTGTTTCAAAAGATAATCTCAGTCAGAACAGCGAACAGTTTGCCAATGTACCATTAAAGCATCCACTAAGAGAATTTACTAATCGTCAGATTGGCTTTGATGCTTCTTGGGAAATTGATTTTTGGGGGCATCAGCAAAGAGTGTCGGAAAGCGCGCTTGCCAGATCGCAGGCAACTGCTGAACGACTGCAAGATGTACGTATCGTTTTGATGGCCGAGGTGGCGCGCAATTACATCGAGCTGCGTGCAGCGCAGCAACGTTTGCAAATTGCGACGGCAAATTTGCATCATTACGATGAGTCATTGCGGCTGATGCAATTTGCTTTGAAACATGGGGAGGCGAGTCAAATTGACGTGCAAAAATCACAAGCCATGCGCAATAACTTTCAAGCGACTTTGCCCGGTTTGCAGCAAATGATGCAGCAAAATATTATTGCTCTCAGTAGTCTGACAACCTGGTCAGTTCAAGAAATTGCGCGACGTTTTAGTTTCCCAAAAGCCTTGATGCCTGTACCCCAAGCGCCAGCCACAGGTCTGCCTGCGGATCTGCTGCTGCATCGTCCCGATGTACGTGCAGTTGAGCGCGACCTGGCTGCTGCCAGTGCTGACATCGGGGTGGCTGTGAGTGCTTTGTACCCGCGCTTCTCGCTGGTCGGCAATGCAGGCTGGGCATCGATACAGTCATCAAGCTTGTTAGATGCCAACAGCCGCGCATGGAGTGTAGGGCCGCAATTTTCATTGCCGATTTTTAATGGGCAACGTTTACAAAATCAGGTCAAAGCCAATCAGGCTGCTTTTGACGTGGCATCGGAGAATTATAAAAAATCAATTTTAAATGCGGTGGGTGACGTCGAGATCGCCTTGTCGCGTGTAAGCCGTAATGAAGAAAGCCGGCGCCTGTTATTGGTCGCACTAGATCAGCAACAGCAAACCCTGGCGAAAACCCAGCGGCAATTAGCACTTGGCGAAGTCAGTCAGTTCAGTGTACTGGAAATTCAGAAGCTTATCGCGGTTGAGCAAGATCAGATTGTACAAACACAAATGCAAAGTCTGAGTGGCTTGGTAGCGCTTTATAAAGCAGTCGGCGGTGGTTGGGGGCAGTGAACTTTGATACGTATATTTTTACAGTGTGCCAAAGCAACGTTTTTAAGCTGAAATGAAATAAAGCTGTGACATTCAAGTCATACCTTGTTTCCATCTGGAAAAAAAGTGTTAATTTATTTTGGAAGTTGTAGACAGTGCCTGAATTTGACCTAAATTGAATTCCATACTGCATCCTCAGTGATCAGTAATTTCTTGTCTTCAATGGATAATTTCAAAAATAATAGCCACTGCGCGTCAATCTATTTAACTGTCTCTCCCAATGGTTTGAGCGGGGGACGATAGCAGGTCGATAAGTGACGTTGCCAGAAATGGACAAATATGAGACGATTTTTTGCAAGTATTTTTCGCTTTAAATGCGTGAAAGATATTTTTGTTTTTTTGCTACTCGTTTGCCTGACTTCATTTTCGGTTGCGCAAGAACTGACGATCTATACCGAAGATTGGCCCCCGGTTAATTTTAAAAATGGAAATGCTGTTGATGGTATGGCAGTCGATCTGGTACGTGCATTGCAGGCTCGCATCGGTGGACATCAAGAGATTCGTCTGGTACCTTGGGCAAGAGGCTATAAGGCTGTTTTGGAAGAGCCAAATGTGATGTTGTTTAGTGTCGGTCGGACGCCGGAGCGCGAGAAGTTAATGCGCTTGCTTGGCCCAATAGCGATTTCGGATACCGTGCTCTACACCAGAAAGGGGCAGGCAGAACGTCTACGCTCACTACGTGATGGCATTTATTCTTTACCAGTTGGTGCTTATCGTAGCAGTATCTTTGTTGATGTCGCTAAGAAAAAGGGATTTCAGCATATAGAGCAGGCTAATTCACCACAAATTGAAGCAAATATGTTGTTGGCTGGTCGTTTTGATATGTTGGTAGAAAGTAGTGTCGCAATCAATCAAATACTAAAAGGAATTGGTCGCAATAGCAGTGAGATAGAAAAGCTTACTGTGCTTGATAGTCTGGAACTCTATCTGGCATTTTCCTTGAATACTTCTCCAGAGATTTTCAATGCATGGGAAAACGCCTTGCGTGCCGCCAAAAAAGACGGCAGTTTTCAAAAAATCTATCAAAAATGGTTTCCTGATGAGATGCCCCCGATGGACGTGCAAAGATTGGGTCCGGCAGATCGTCCTTAACGCCAAAAGTAATTAACGAGCTATTTTTGATTTGTGCATTGCAGTTTGACGTTTACATTTGCATACAATTTTCCCGGATTTTGATCGTTCACAAGGTGAATAATTGTTAATGTACGGAAAGTATTTTTTCTCAGCATGATATGCTTTCATTATCTGGATTTTTCGCGCGACAAGTAGTTCAATCCATGCGTTCTCATGCATGTAATAAGACGTCAAATTAGTTAGCTTGCATAGCAATCGCTAAACCTTACCGTTGACCTTGTGAAAAAGTTGCAATAGCTTGAAGTTGAGGCTAACTTGATTGGGATGCGGTCTATTTTCTGATGTAGACCAATGTGCATCTTGTGCATTGCAACTTGTTTAACTGCATTACAAAGTTATCCGTGTTTTAAATTAATGTTTAAAGAGCTCTTGCTGTTGTAAAGAGTTTATCCAACTTGGTTTTTTAAGGAAGCTAATTAGCCAGTTGTTTATTCGTTTCGTCGTGTGTTAAAAAATATCATTATCAAAAAATCGTGTCAGTTTTTTTTTGCAAAGCATTTGTGCAAAAAATGACGGGTTGTTTTTCATTTTAGGGAGTAGGTATGACTTCGTTGTCATTGCGTCAAAAACTCATCGCTATCTGTGTTTCAACGATGATATTGGGGATGGTTGCGGTTGTTTTTACAAATTTTTTTACAACCAAATCTCGGATGCTGGAATCGATTGATGCGCAGATGTCTCAACTCTCGCAAAAAAGCGCGACGAGTATTGCTGACTGGGCAAAATCTCAGAAAACTGTGGTTTCCTCCCTGAAGCTCGCAGTCGAATCTCCCGATCCTTTGCCTGCAGTGAAAGCGGCACAAATGGCGGGTGGTTTTGATTTGTCCTATATTGGCTATGCTGATAAACACTACGTTTTTTCTGAAGAGCGTAAGCGCGCCGCTGATTATGACCCTACTGCTCGTCCGTGGTACAAAAAGGCGGCACAGGTCTCCGGTCCTGTTTTGACGGCACCGTATGCGAGTGCAAGTACAGGGAAACTATTGGTGACATTCGCCGAAGCAGTTGGTGTGGCCGGACAAACGTCAGCAGTCGTCGCTTCTGATGTGTTGCTTGATTCAGTGATTGCTAACGTCAATGCAATCAAACCAACGCCTGATAGTTTTGCTTTCCTGGTAGATAAGAGCAAAGAAAATATTATCGCTCATCCTAATAAAGACCTGATCTTAAAGCCTTTGAAGGATTTGGATGCAGGCCTTACCTTGGATGGTTTGCAAGAGAATATCAAATCTGGTGGTGGTAAAGAAATGCGTCTGAATGGACGTGGCGGCTTGTTGTACACAATACCGGTTGATGGTACGGATTGGTTGCTCGTCATTGTTTTGGATAAAGCAGAAGCAACGCAGGTGCTGGGTGCATTATTGATTTCGTCGGCAATTACAGCCATTGTTCTCTCCATTGCAGCGGTGTTGCTCCTGACTTTCTTAATCACGCAGTCGCTAAAGCGTTTGGAAGCAGTGCGTGATGCGATGATCGATATTGCATCTGGAGATGGTGACCTGACACGTCGTCTGGATGCGGATGGTTCGGATGAATTGGCGCAGATCTCTGGCGCATTCAATCGCTTCGTCGATAAAATTGCGCATGTTTTATTTGATATTCGTCATGCAAGTGAATCAGTCAAAGGTGCATCTGGTGAAATCGCGGCTGGTAATGCAGACTTATCTTCACGCACTGAGATGCAGGCAGGTTCTCTCGAAGAAACTTCCAGCACAATGGAAGAGCTGACTTCGACAGTGAAGCAAAATGCTGACAACGCCCGTCAAGCCAATCAAATGGCATTGGCTGCATCTTCTGTTGCTTTGTCCGGAGGTGAAGTGGTGGCACGCGTGGTGGAAACCATGGGGTCGATCAAAGAAAGTTCACGTAAAGTCGTTGATATTATTGGCGTTATTGATGGTATTGCATTCCAGACCAATATTCTGGCGTTGAACGCTGCGGTCGAGGCAGCCCGAGCAGGGGAGCAGGGGCGTGGTTTTGCGGTGGTCGCTTCAGAAGTTCGTAACCTGGCGCAACGTTCTGCCGGTGCCGCGAAGGAAATTAAGGAGTTAATTGGCGACTCCGTAGCAAAGGTGGATATTGGTAGCACCTTGGTTGATGATGCCGGTAAAAACATGGAAGAAATCGTCGCCGCGATCAAGCGCGTAGCCGATATTATTTCTGAAATTGCTGCTGCTAGTGAAGAACAGAGTGCTGGTATCGGTGAGGTTAACGGTGCAATTTCTGATATGGATGATATGACGCAGCAAAATGCCGCATTGGTTGAGCAAGCGGCGGCTGCCGCGCAGAGTTTGCAACAACAAGCCATGAATCTGGCAAGTACGGTAGCGGTATTTAAACTCGATTAAAGTTAATCGCGTTTAAAAGCCCCATGACGGTGTGTTCATCATGGGGCTTTTTTTATCAGACCTCATTTTTAATTGCGAGATTTTCTCAGCAATAAATGGCTGGCAACACCCAGCAGTATTCCCCAGCAAGCCGCACCAAGTCCGAGTAATGTGAAGTTGGATGCGGTCACAATAAAAGTGATCAGCGCGGCTTCTCTTTCTTCTGGTGCTGCCATCGCGTTGACTAAGCCATTCTGTATTGCACCCAATAAAGCGAGCCCGGCCACGGTGCTGACCAGCGCGTGCGGCAACATGAGAAATAAGTCTTTGAGTGAACCGGCAAAGCATCCAATCAAGACGTAAAAAATCCCACAGGCAACACCTGCTACCCAGCGTTTTTCTAACTGTTGATGTGCTTCAGGACCTGTGCAAATGGCAGCGGTAATTGCTGCCAGATTGATGCCATGTGCACCAAAAGGTGCCAAAATCAAACTGGTCAATCCTGTCGTGCTGATGAGTTTGCTGGTCGGTGTTTTGTCGAAGCCAGCTGCGCGCAGTACGGCAATTCCCGGTACCTGTTGACCTGTCAGGCACAAAATTGCTAAAGGTAACCCAAGGCTAATGATGGCTTTGAGTGAAAACTCGGGAGCACTCCAGACTGGCTTGGTGAAAGTAAGGTGCCAGGCTGTATCAGTATCGAGGTTGCCTGTCTGCGTACCCCAGTCAACTGTTCCCCATATCATGACACCTGTCATGAGCGTGAGTACAATCGCGTAACGTGCAGACTGACGTTTGTATAACAAGTAGGCAAAAAACATTATCGCAGTCAGCCAGGGGGCTCCTTTGATTTCACTATGCGTATTGGCGAAAACCTCTACGCCAAACCTGAATAAAATACCGGCTAGCATGGCGGCACACAGGCTCTTCGGTATGGCTGACATTAATCTATTGAAAGCGCCTGTTGCGCCGATGAGGAAGGTGATAGCTGCCGCGATAAGGTATGCGCCAATAGCTTGATTGTAGGGGACGGTCATCAGTCCAGTAACTAATAGAGCGGCACCTGGTGTATTCCACGCACAAATAATAGGGATTTTGTAGCGGTAGCTTAATGCTATGCTGCAGAAGCCGGAGCCTATTGAAACAGCCCATAACCACGAACTACTGAGATCTTTGTTTAAGTGTGCGGCTTGTGCCGCTTGCACCATCAATAGCATTGGCCCCGCATAAGAAATTAAGACGGCAATCAGTCCGGCGAGAACGGCAGGGAAGTAATCCTTGCCCAAATCGAAGATTGGCTTGTCGATCTTGCCAAGGCGAGATAAGAGAGGGGAGGTAGGTGTTTTCATGCACTTAGTATAGAGACTATTCGGACAGTATTTGCTTACAGTCTGTGTCTGCTTTATGCTATACAGATTGCTATAAATTGGATCTGTTATGCAGCACAGTTACCGACAAATCGCTGAGCACTTGAGTCGGCTTATCCGCACACACCAATATCAGATTGGTGGGCGTCTTCCATCGGTTCGTGTATTTGCCGATCAACATCAAGTCAGTGTTTCTACCGTACTTCGTTGCTATCGTTATCTTGAAAGCCTTGGCTTGATAGAGGCACGGGCAAAGTCAGGGATGTACGTCGCGGATTGGGAAAAGCATCACGCCACCAATTTAGGGGGTAAATTTACAAAAAATACATCGTCTGAAGCGCGGGTTATTGAATACGATAAGTTGCGCTCTTTGCAGCATAGAATGACCGAACTATATTCGTTGACTGATCAGCCATTAAAGCTAGGGTTGCATCTCGCAAGTGCTGCACCAGAATGGTATCCAACCAAAGAAATGTCAAAAATCGCACAAACGCTACTCCGACAATGTCCGGAGATGTTGGGTGAATATCCGACAGGAACTGGCTTAGCTGCGTTGAAGGAGCAGTTGGTACATTGGCTTGCAACGTTTAGTCTTGATCTGCAAACATCGGAGTTATTGATCACCAATGGCAGTACCGAGGCGCTTAGTGTTGCTTTGCGAGCGGTTGCGCAAGCGGGAGATGCGATCGTCGTTGAGTCGCCGGTCTATTTTGGTTTACTGCAGATAATAGAAAATCTCGGTATGAAAGCGATTGCTGTGCCTTGTATTGAAGATCAGGGTATGAGTATGGAGGCACTTGAGTATGTGCTGGAGCACCAAACCGGTCTTAAAGCGATCGTCGTCATGCCGAATTTTCAGAATCCCCTGGGTTGTACCATGCCAGATAAAAACAAAAAACACTTATTGCGCCTGGCTGAACAATATGATCTAGCCGTCATTGAAGACGATGTTTTTGCTGATTTGTCGCCACACAATGAGCGCCCCCGACCTATGAAAGCATGGGATAAGCATGGTCGGGTGATTTATTGTGGCTCATGTAGCAAGAGTATGGCGCCTGGCTTTAAAGTGGGTTGGGTCGCAGGTGGTCGTCATCATGCAAAGATCGCGTCGTTAAAGCTCAGTCATTCCTTGGTAACGCCCTTGTTTGAACAGGCAGTGCTGGCAGAATTCATGCAAACTGGTGCGTTGCATGCGCATTTAAGAAAATTGCGAGAACGTTTGGCTGCGAATATTCCAGCCGCAAGCTTGGCATTGCGAACCTATTTTCCTCTCGGCACACGACTGGTCAGTAGTGCTGGAGGGTGGTGGATTTGGATCGCTTTGCCGCAACAGGTCGATGCATTGGTATTGTTGCGACGTGCCGTTGCGATGGGTTTGTCATTTACGCCTGGTTCATTATTTTCTAACTCAGAAAAATTTTCTTACTACTTACGTTTAAACATTGCACGACCATGGGGGCGTGAGATGGAGTTGGGTATGAAATTACTGGGAGAGTTAGTCCACGAATTGACTTGATGAGCTGCATTTGATTGGTGCCCAGAATTAATTTTCAATTTGCTCTAGAATTGCCGCCACTCTTCAATCAAAAGCATGGGGCGGGTAATTTCAAATTTGCCTGACCTCTTGTTGGTGGAAGTTCATTGTTATGGGAATTCAAGCTTCCCCAATCGAGGTCAATAATGCAATCATCTCCCGCGAAGTCGACCACAACGACGTCGAAATTAATTCCAACTACATCAGGTAATTCAGTGCTTAGTCATGAGTTGCCGCTGATTAGTACCTGGATGACATTTTTAATTGCTGCCGCCTGCGGCTTAATTGTCGCGAATCTCTATTACGCGCAGCCCTTGATTGGTCCCATCAGCCAGACGTTGGGGTTGGACCCGAAAGCATCAGGTTTCATCGTGACCTTGACGCAAATTGGGTATGGGCTAGGACTGCTGTTGATTGTTCCTCTTGGTGATTTGATTGAGAATCGAAAACTCATCCTCAGTACGATGGCACTTGGCACGCTGGCATTATTTTGTGCCGCGACCGCGGGTACGCCCATGTTATTTTTGACTGCGGCTTTTTGTATTGGCCTTGGCTCTGTTGCGGTACAAATATTAGTTCCGTTAGCTGCCCATATGGCGCCGGAGGCATTTCGCGGTCGTGTAGTCGGTAATGTCATGAGTGGCTTGATGATGGGTATCATGTTGGCACGACCCGTCGCTGGTTTTATCACGCAACTATTTTCATGGCATGTGGTGTTTTATGTTTCAACGATTGTCATGATCTCGTTGGCATTGGTCTTATCAAAGGCATTGCCGCAGCGGTTTCCATTGGCGAAATTGCGTTATAGTGAATTATTGAAGTCTATGTGGTATCTGGCGCTGCACACGCCACCTTTACGTCGTCGCTCGATCTATCATGCGCTCATGTTTGCTGCTTTCAGCATGTTCTGGACGACGACGCCATTGTTACTGGCAGGCCAGGAATTCCATTTATCACAAGCGGAAATCGCGCTGTTTGCGTTGGCGGGTGTTGCTGGTGCAATTGCGTCACCGATCGCAGGCAGGGTTGCTGATAAAGGTTGGACACGTCCTGCAACTGCTGTTGCGATGCTGTGTGCAGCTACAGCATTTTTGCTGACGCATATCGCGCCGTATGGTTCGCATTGGGCCTTGGGTTTGTTGGTGGTAGCGGCAATTCTGTTGGATTTTGGTGTCGCTGGCAATTTGACTTTGGGGCAGCGCACTATTTTCTCTTTAGGTGCAGAACATCGTTCTCGTCTTAACGGAATTTATATGGCGACCTTCTTTATGGGGGGTGCCGCTGGTTCCGCAATTGGTGCTTGGGCATTTGCGTACGGCGGCTGGTGGCTAACTTCATGTTTTGGTTTTGCTTTACCAGTATTGGCTTTCTTGTATTTTCTTTCCGAACCAAAGAAGTAATGATAGGCTCGTCGCAGAATTCAATATTTTTTAAATTGACAGAAATTTTTATGCGCAAAATTTTCGCTTTCGTGCTTATTTCCTTCATTGCGTTTGCGACGGCACAGGCAACTGAGGCCACGCGCGACTCAAAAATAAAAGTCTCAGCGCAGTCTTGAATTGATCTCTGTTGTTGGTCCCGGGGAGATTAAAAATGCAGACGATTTTCCCTTAGATCTCACAGCGATTGCTGGTGAACTTTACATGAGTACACGAACGTGGAAGGGAGGGGCCAGGTTGCCAGTTTTTCTCTGTTCCGCACGTTATTTTAAAGTCGCTTCTCAATCAGATGAAGTTCTATAGCCGTTTTATTGATCTGCTGATGTTCGATGCCTTCTTTTTTGCGATTTTGACGTCACTTTTTCCAGCTAACTCAATGAGTCGCTTGAATGTGGGGCACTCCATATGCGAGGGCGCTGGGCATTCAGCAACGTGACGGAGCGTGTCGCGCAGCGCCGCCAACTTTAGGATCTGGCGGTCAATTTCGTCGACTTTCTGATGCAGGCTAACACGAGAGATGTGTGGCATGCCATTTCTGGTGAGCATCCCAGCAATCTCTTCAAGTGAGAAGCCTGCTGATTTTCCCATGGAAATCAGCTTAAGTTGCAATAACACTTCCTGTGGAAACTGCCTGCGTAATCCGTGCCGCGAAATCGAGGAAATCAGCCCAGATTCCTCATAATAGCGTAGTGCCGAGGGCTTGATTCCACTCTTTGCTGAGACTTCTCCAATATCTAGCAATTCCATACTTGACCTCAAGTTGACTTGAGGTTGTATCCTGCTCTTGAACTCAACTTTAGTCAAGAGGATAAGAGTATGGAACAGGCGAAATCACTAGCACCGGTGCAGGTGCATTCAGGAGTTGCGGTGACGTTGGCGTTGTCGATGTTGCTGGCATCGCTTGGCACCAGCATTGCCAACATTGCGCTACCAACGCTGGCCGAGGCGTTCTCGGCACCGTTTGCACAGGTGCAAGCAGTCGTCATTGCCTATCTCGCGACTCTGACGATCTCGGTTGTTATTGCGGGTCGGCTCGGTGATAGTCGCGGTTTGAAGCCTATGCTTTTGGCGGGTCTTGCCGTATTCGCTTTTGCCTCGCTGCTGTGCGCCGCCGCGCCAAACCTGTGGTGGTTGGTCGGCGCCCGGGCGCTTCAGGGTATAGGTGCCGCCTTTCTGATGACGCTTGCCATGGCTCTCACTCGTCAGACGGCAAGTAAGGCTCGTATGGGGCGCGCCATGGGGTTGCTTGGCACTGTTTCGGCGTTGGGAACGGCGCTCGGCCCTTCGCTTGGTGGATTGCTCATCGCGGTGGCTGGGTGGCGTAGTGTTTTCTGGGTGCAGATTCCGCTGGCGGGTGTAGCTTTTATCCTGGCTTTTTTCAAGCTTCCGGATCATCCTGATAAAAAAACCACCCGCTCTGTAAGCATGTGGTCAGCGCTGAACCGGCGTCTGGTTCCCAACCTTTTCGTCAATTTGTTGGTTGCTGCTGTCA
The DNA here is from genome assembly GCA_049339905.1 of Undibacterium sp. SXout11W. GTDB lineage: Bacteria > Pseudomonadota > Gammaproteobacteria > Burkholderiales > Burkholderiaceae_D > Undibacterium. The sequence goes on along the minus strand of JBMPPG010000020.1, from coordinate 15,506 downwards.
TGATGACGACGCTGGTTGTTGGTCCTTTCTTTCTTGGCTTGGGCCTTGGCTTGAAGGCGACGCAGGTCGGGTTTGTCATGGCGATTGGTCCTTTGATATCCATTTTCAGCGGAGTTCCTTCCGGTCGGCTAGTTGATGCCTGGGGGAGCGCGCGTGTACTTGCTTTAGGGCTTGCTTTGTTGGCGGTAGGGGCATACTTGTTTGCGTTTCTGCCGAACATGATTGGCATTGCCGGTTATGTGTTGTCCATTGTTGTTCTGACGCCGGGTTACCAGCTTTTCCAGGTGGCCAACAATACTGCCGCACTGGTGGACGTCCCTGAGGATAGTCGTGGTACGGTGTCGGGGTTACTCAGCTTATCCCGCAATCTTGGCCTTATTATCGGTGCGTCGGCCATGGGGGCGGTGTTCTCGTTCGGTGTGGGAGCCGAAGTGCTTGCTCATGCAACGGCTTTGGCTATCGCCTCAGGAATGCACCTCACGTTCTTGCTTGCCAGCGGAATGATGGTTGCAGCGATCTTGATCGCTAGTCTGCCTGTTCGGGGGCGTGTCAGTCGTTTGTAAGTTGGGGTATCAGTTTATAAGCGTTTTTCTTTGTAGAATGCGCGTCTTTATTTTTTGCATCATCTGGCAATTCTTTTATCGTTTCACAATATCAGTTTTGTAATCACAATAATGACAGCGACCGCTCAATTACCTCGGTTATTACAACCATTTTGTTGAAATCGTGTTTTAACGAGGTCGAAAATATTTAGTATTGTAAAAATACAAGCGTGGCACATGGGGCATTGGACGGTTACGGTTAAGTGAATTTCGACAGCTTATAAAAGAAAAAATCTCAGATGATTTTTTTCAGGTAAAAATTTGTATGCGACTTTAAATGACAAAATAAAGTAATGTAGTGATGAATTCCAGAGTGACTTTGCGACTTCAATTACCAGGAATAACGGGCACTCCATTAACACATCAGGTTTTTTTCCGTGCTAACGGATTGGATAGAGTTCTTGAAATAAACCAAGGACGAGCCAAGCAAAGAGCAACTCGCAATTTTGGAAGATGAATAACTGTCAAAAAAATACCTAACGAACCTGCAGCTATCAAGCCAAATAGAATTAAACATTGGCGAAATAAGAAAGAAAAGCTTTTACTTTTTTTTGGGGGGCGCACCCATTTTTGCCGGGCGGCACAAGCAATGAAAACGAATAATCCAACGCGCCCACTATACATAAGCCTCTTCGGTGCTTAACATGTAATACATATCTCGTATGCAACGTTCGAGCGGATCGAGTAGTTTTGGTTTCAAAATCGCGTCTGAAGCCCGTACATTTAGTGTGTACGTTTTTTATGGTTATTTAGTTCTGTTTTTTATCCAGTTCATTGTTCAAATGACCTTGTGAAAAGCCGCTCCATGGATTTGATTGGTTGAATTTGGTGGCAACCAGTTGAATTTGGTCGATGGCATCTATACGCCTGATTAAAGTTAAAGTGCAAAAATGGTGATGACACGGATGCTAAAATTTGGCTACTCGACGGCGCTAGGTGGTTTCGCTATGGCCACTTTTGGCATGATTAATGCAAAATGGCCATTTGTATTATTGAGTATTTATTTCGCATTCTGTTGGTTGATTTGGATTATTTGTGCAATTAGACGAGAAGGTCGAAACATCTGCCAACTCTTGATACTGTGGATATTGATCGATGTTGGCATATTGATTCAATTTGTGGCATTCGACCGTGCATATGGTCATGGCTCACTTAGTGGAGTTGAATTTTTATACATATTCTCATTTGCGCCAGTTTGCTTTCCGTCAGCTTTTATCCTTGCTTTTTTTGATGGTGCGATTTCGAATAGATATTATTTCTGGCAATATTTCGGGACAACATTAAGTTATGTCCTCCCAGATTGGATTAGCGGTACGCTTGTCGCGGCTATGCAATCAGTTATTGTCATTTGTGGAGTGGAGGTCGCGCGCAGACAGCCTCGCCCTTTAACATTACAGTCGAGGGTGAAGCCATGATAGTGTTTACCTTTTGTTTATGCTGGATCTCGCGGATCACCTCACTTCGTCGTTAGCGATATGCTGAACATTCGAGTTCAATGGAAAGAAGCTCGAATGCGGATGGCCGAGGGTGTAGAAACGCTGTTTTGTTTCGACTTCGGTGTTACTGGTGAGCGGCTCTGCGGCATATGTTTTATTTATATTTTTCGTGGCGACGATCCCGTCACCTCAATGTTAGGTATTACACGATGACCTACTGGAATCCTCTTGTTCCTGAGTTGACCGTTTCAAATGTGGATGTTTCTCTGGGATTTTATCTTGCCGCAGGCTTCCATATCCGATTCAGGCGTTCATTCCCTGAATTTGTGTACATTGAACTGGGCCACGCTCAACTAATGCTTGAGCAAGACCACCCAGGCAACTGGAAAACTGCTGATCTAAATCCACCCTATGGTCGTGGCATTAACTTCCAAATTGAAGTAGAAAGCATTAATGCGATCTTGGAAAATTTTAAAAGCAGTGGGATTTTACTATTTCGAGAGCCTATAGAATCTTGGTATGAAACTTCTCCTGGTACCGAAGAAGGACAGATTGAATTTTTAGCTCAAGATCCAGACGGATATCTCATGCGCTTCGTAGAAGTCCTTGGAGCAAGGTGTAAGTAATGTTTAATAAGCAGTTTGAATCTTTTGCATCGCTCTCTGGGACTGCGTGCTGCAGCTTATTAACCTAACTATTAGGTCGCACGGTACAGACGATGGAGATTTCTCAATGTCTAGTCAATATCTGAATGGGCTGAGCCCGATGAAACGTCGCTGGGTCGGACTTGCGTTGGTGAGTTTGGGGCTCTTGAGCATCGTTCTTATCTACTCACACCCTGAAAAACTGCGTGCGCCTGGCTGGGTTGCGTACTCTGCAGCATTGAGTTTTGTTTGCGCGGGCATCATGGTTTTCGTGCATGCTTTGGTATCTCCGCGCGTGTACGCGTGGCTCGCAGTCGGCTTACTCAGTATGATGTCACTTGTTCCTGCTTGGGTTGCTTTTGGCTCGGGCGAGCGGGAGTGTCAGTCGGCGCTACCATTGTTTGGTGAGCTTGGGTGTCGCATCGCTTTTGGTGTTGGAGCCGCCCTTATGCTATGCATTGTAGTGCTGGCGGTTTTACTTGCACGCAGGGCGTCAAGTGCGTCCTAACCCTTCGTTCAAGCTGCCGCTGCAGACCATCATTTCATTCTTGGTCTTCCGCGTCATGCTGCGGAGGGGCGCTTAATTCAAACCTTGAATGTCCGCTTCTTATTTCTGGCTATAACCGCAATGGAGGCAGTGTAGATACGTGCCGTAAAAAGCATCTTGAATTTTGTTTGAATTATTTTGCGAATCTATATTTCAGAAAATGTTTGCGGAAACAAAAAAGCGCAAATTTCTTTGCGCTTTTTTTGATTTAACTTCGCGATGACGATTGGTCATCGTTGAGGCATTAATCAAACGTTGGTGTTTCAACGCCGAGGATTTTGTGCAGTTTTGGTGATGTTGTGGTGTACTGCATATGAATTTTCTTTTCAGGGAAAATGTACGGTGCAGCACCAAATGCGGCCAGAGCGGCTTCGTGGAATCCGGACAAAATCAATTTCTTTTTGCCTGGATAGGTATTGATATCGCCTACAGCAAAAATACCAGGAACATTGGTTTCGAACTTTTCAGTGTTCATGACTTTTAACTGCTTACGTTCAATTTCCAGACCCCATTCAGCAATAGGTCCGAGTTTTGGTGATAAGCCAAAGAATACCAATAAGTTATCCAAAGGCATGCGGCGGGTAACGCCATCGGCACCAGTAACTTTGATTTCGCTCAGGATATCATCTTTGGTTTCGATGCCAGTCACTTGACCGATGGTCAGCTGCATTTCGTAGTTGTCGCACAGTTCTTTCATTTTGGCGACAGATGCAGGTGCAGCGCGGAAATCGTCACGACGATGCAACAGGACGACGGATTCTGCTTTACCAACCAGGTTTAAAGCCCAGTCCAAAGCGGAATCGCCACCACCGCAGATCACCAGATTTTTGCCGTGGAACTGGCTCGGATCTTTGACGCGGTAGAAAACTTGTGAGCCTTCAAACGCTTCAATGCCATCAACCTTCAAAGTACGTGGTTGGAATGAGCCAACGCCTGCAGCGATGAAAATGGTTTTGGTGATAAAGCGTGTGCCAGTCGATGTTTCCAGGTCAAAACGGCCATCATCACGGCGTTCAACCAGAGTCACTTCCTGACCCAGGTGGAAAGTCGGTTCAAATGGTTCAATTTGCTTTAACAAATTGTCTGTCAGTTCCTGGCCTGTGCAGACGGGAACCGCTGGGATGTCGTAAATTGGCTTGTCAGGATATAACTCGACGCATTGACCGCCAACTACTGCCAGCGAATCGATCACATGTGCTTTGATTTCGAGCAAGCCTAATTCGAACACCTGAAACAGGCCGACCGGACCGGCACCGATGATGACGGCATCGGCTTCAATGACGCCGTTTGCCTGAGTAGTTTGTTTATTTTCCATACGACGAGATATTTCCTGATATTACCTAAAATTGATTGGGTAAAACACACCCGCTTGCCATTGTGGCAGTGCCGCAAATTAATGCGGCGCAGAACGATTAGCGTTCCAGGTATTGCAATTTGTCTTTAACGTCTTTCCAATCGTCTGCATCAGTCAGCGGCGCAACAGTTTTGGTGATGGATGGCCATTTGCGCGTCAATTCAGCATTGATTTTGATGAATTGCTGCTGATCGGCAGGTACGTCTTCTTCAGCAAAGATGGCGTTGGCCGGGCATTCTGCTACGCACACAGCGCAGTCGATACATTCATCCGGATCGATGATCAGGAAATTCGGGCCAGCACGGAAGCAGTCCACAGGGCAGACATCCACGCAATCGGTATAGCGGCAGCGGATGCAGGATTCGGTCACAACGTGGGTCATAACAGTCCAATCTTTAAAATTCGGGGTTTTGGCACAGCCAGATCGCAGAAAACTCATGCTAGGGCTGCAAAGCCTTGTATTTTAAGGCAATTTCACAGTTCTAACAAATCGGGCTTATATAGTTTGCGCATAAGCAAATACATTCCCGCCCTTGGAAGCGCTTTTGTGCATCAACGAGAAGCCGGAAGATCAGGGGGAATTATAGACAGATAAGGCACTGTTTGCATTGATGTGCATCCCCAAGCGTCATCAGTGAAGATGTTTTGCCGCGACTGGCTGAGACATGAAATTTTTTCAAATTATCCCTGAGAGTTAAATAAGTGTGTCGTTAACGTTAAGATGCCAGCAATATGCCAAAGACTCATAGACACTTTTTCTTGGATTACTTATGAAACCAGCAATTTTGGTCGCCCGCGCCATATTTCCCGACATACTGACGTATTTGTCTGCTCATTTTGAAGTGGAATCAAATCAAGACGATGTGGTCTTTGGCTCGGAAGAGCTGGCGCAGCGCCTGAAAGGGAAGGCCGGCGCTTTGACCACGTCCAGCGCACGCATCAGTCGTGAGTTATTGCAGCAATTGCCAGACTTGAAAATGGTCGCCAACATGGCTGTTGGTTACGATAACTTTGATCTGGCGGCGATGACAGCATGTGGTGTGTTAGCAAGCAACACACCCGATGTCTTAAATGAAACGACTGCAGATTTTGGTTGGGCTTTAATGATGGCGGCGGCGCGTCGCATTACAGAATCAGAACATTGGTTGCGTGACGGCCAATGGAGCAAGTGGCGCTATGACTATTTCCTTGGTGCAGATCTGCATGGTTCTACCCTGGGAATCATTGGTATGGGCAGAATTGGTCAGGCAATTGCCAGACGCTCAACGGGGTTCAATATGAAGGTGATGTATCATAATCGTTCGCGCCTGAGTCCTGAGCAGGAAGCGTATGCCAATAACGCGCAGTATGCGAGCAAAGAAGAAGTTTTGCGTCAGGCAGATCATTTAATGTTAATCCTGCCGTATTCTGCCGCCTCGCATCACACGATAGGCGCGGCTGAGTTAGCGATGATGAAGTCGAGCGCTACGCTGACCAATCTGGCGCGTGGCGGTATTGTTGATGATGTTGCTTTGATTGCTGCTTTGCGTGACAAACGTATCGCTGCTGCTGGTTTAGATGTATTTGAAAACGAACCGAAGTTCCATCCGGATTTTTTAAGCCTCAGTAACGTGGTTTTGACCCCGCATATCGCCAGCGCCTCGGAAGCAACCCGCAGGGCGATGGCGAAATGTGCGGCGGATAATCTGATTGCAGGATTAAGTGGTCAGACTCCGCCTAATTTGTTGAAATTATTTTAAGGAATTAATCAAGTCGATATATTGCTGCATCGCATCTTCTTGGGAGGTGCCTTTTAAATTTGCCCATGCGTCAAATTTAGCGCGGCCAACAAAATCGGTCATACCAGGGCGGTCGCCAGTGGCGTCACCGGTGCTGCCTTGTTTGAATAAAGCGTAGATCTTCAGCAGCGTCATGTTGTCAGGACGTTCTGGCAGGTTTTTGGATTCTGCTAAGGCGAGGTTGAATTGTTCTTGAATGCTCATCGTGATTTCCGACTGTATCTGGGTTGAAAAATACCAAGGTTCAAAAAGTAACACGACTCTTGGTGAAATCACCATATTGATGCTAGAGGTTTTCCTCCAGCTTTTGATTGAGGGCAAGTAGGGCGGTTGCAATCCACCAATTCGGCGCAAACCTCATCGTAGCGCGGCTTGCAGCCGCCCTACGAAAACTAATGAGATTTTTTGATTAATGCAACGTCGGCTCAGCACCGCAGCATGCTTTGTACTTTTTGCCACTACCGCAAGGACAAGGATCATTGCGTCCTACTTTTGGCGCGTCACGTTTTATTGTGGTCACGCCAGATTTACGCAATGGTGCCCAGAAGCGGCGTATGGCTGGAATCGACGCTTCAAGTGACAGTGCCAATGCATGGCACTTTTCTGGAGTATCGACAAATTTTAATTCTTCTTCTTCGATTTCTTCTGCGCCCAGCAGATAGATAGGCTGTAACAAAGGACCGATTTCTGCGGATTCCCACGCGGCTTCCCAGGCTTCTTCGCGCAATTGCATGCCTTCCCAGAAGCCCCAGGCCCAGGTTTCGCCATCGATCAATTCTTTGCCGTTTTGTTCCAGAACGCAAAATAGTGGTTCAAATTCTTGTGGTGCCACTTCAAAAGTAATCTGAATTTCATTCATGAAACGCGCGATCAGTTGTGTGATGCGTTGCATTTCTTTTTCATTTTTAAATTTTGGTTCAGCGGCATCTGGTAAGCCCCAGACCAATGGCAGCCATTCGCTCATCGGAATCATTTCAGGGCCAAGTGCGATGGCGGTCAGGTAGCCATGCAGGGCATCCATCGTCATTCCATCGTCGCCGACACGGTCAGACATTAAAAATTTGTCGAGTTCGTTGAATTCTTTGTCGCTGAGCGGTTCGTCTAAATGCATGGTGTAACCTGAATATGAGTAAGAAAATACCGGAAGTGTAGCGCTTTGTTGATGCGCTGTAACGCGTTTTATCGCATTTTGATGCCGACAGATTCTGATTTTGAGTGCCAATTACCACGTACAATTCCCTCTATGAATGAACAAACACTACCCGAATCTTTTGCAGGCTTGTCGCCTGAATTGGTGCTCGATGCCGTTGATAGCTGTGGCATGCACTGTGATGGACGCTTATTGGCGCTTAATAGCTATGAAAACCGTGTTTATCAGGTTGCTCTGGATGACCAGGCGCCGGTGATTGCTAAATTTTATCGGCCGCAACGCTGGTCTGATGCGGCAATTTTGGAAGAACATCAATTTGTGCAGGAGCTGGTGGCGCAGGAAATACCTGTGGTGCCTGCCTTGGAGGGGGTAAATGGTGAAACTTTGCGGCAATTTCTGGGCTACCGATTTGCCTTGTTTGCCCGTCAAAGCGGTCGCGCTCCAGAGATTGGCGACGCCGCGACGCTTGAATGGTTGGGGCGCTTTATCGGGCGTATCCATGCAGTGGGGGCTATAAAACCTTATCAGCACCGCCCTGCGATTGATATCAACACCTTCGGTGTAGAGCCGCGCAACTGGTTATTGCAGCATGACTTCATACCATCTGATCTTTTGCAGGCTTACCAGAGCGTCAGTCAGCAGGCTTTGGATGGCGTTGCCCGTTGCTATGACAGGGCAGGTGATGTGGCGCTTATCCGATTGCATGGTGATTGCCACATGGGAAATGTGCTGTGGCTCGATGCTGGCGATCAAGCGGGGCCGCATTTTGTTGATTTTGATGATAGTCGCATGGGGCCGGGGATACAGGATTTGTGGATGCTTTTATCTGGCTCGCGTCAGGAAATGCAAAGTCAATTGACGGATATTCTGGTTGGTTATGAAGACTTTTTTGAGTTCGAGCCACGTCAACTGTATTTGGTTGAAGCATTGCGAACTTTGCGTTTATTGCATTATTCGGCATGGTTGGCGCAACGCTGGACGGATCCCGCTTTTACCACTGCATTCCCGTGGTTTAATACTCAACGCTATTGGCAAGATCGCATCCTTGAATTGCGTGAACAAGTAGCGTTGATGGATGAACCTCCCTTGTGGCCAGTCTGATTGAACTCTTGAGTTAGTCGCAAAGGCTGTGGCTTTATGCCTCTATCCGTTAAAATACCCGAAATTTTTTGATCTGATGCAAATAGGAGCCACACCATGACACAAGATGAATTGAAACTAGCCGTTGCCCAGGCGGCCATCGCCTACGTAGTCGAGGGCGAAATTGTCGGTGTTGGCACCGGCTCAACGGCTAATTTTTTCATTGATGAATTAGCGAAGATTAAGCACAAGGTCAAAGCGGCTGTGGCTTCGTCCGAAGCGACCGCAGAACGTTTGCGCGGACATGGCATTACTGTACTGGATTTGAACGATGTGAGCTCCATGCCTGTGTATATCGACGGCGCGGATGAAATTACACCGCACGGTGCAATGATCAAAGGTGGTGGCGCTGCTTTGACCCGCGAAAAAATCGTTGCCTCCGTTGCAGAAAAATTTATTTGCATCGCTGACGGCTCTAAATTGGTAGAAATGCTGGGTAAATTCCCATTGCCAGTTGAAGTCATCCCCATGTCGCACGCTGTCGTTGCACGTAAGCTCAATGCGATCGGCGGCGAAGCACGTTTGCGCTTGAAGGATGGCAAACCATTGCTGACAGATAATGGCAATATGATTTTAGATGTGCACGGTCTGCAAATCGCCGATCCTGTCACGCTGGAAGCGGAAATTAATAACATCGTCGGCGTAGTTACAGTCGGCTTGTTTGCACGTCACGGTGCGAATGTGTGTCTGCTGGGTACACCTGAAGGTGTTAAGACGCTGACATTCTGAGACACGGATTAGTTTGAAATAGAGAGTGCTGGCCCGGTGCCCCGCACTCTATTCACAGTGTAACAAATGAAAAAAACTCGCACATAAGCGTTAAAAAAAATATTGCTAAATATAATTCATTGATTATCTTATTTGCTTTTTTACACGAGCTATGTCGATAATCAATGGGCAGCAATACCGGTTAATGTCGCCTGATCAATTTACGTCAGAGCACATCGAATTTCTCAATAATTTCAAACTATCGGTATCTTTGCTTTCATCCCAAACCGATATTATTTTGGGCGCAAAGGATATTCATTCAAAGCATTTTATATCGACAGATGCTTACGCGAAACTCGTTGCATTGCCAACAGGTGAGGCCGTCGCGAACCGGTATGACGTGGATATGCCTTGCGAGGGCACAGTTGAATTTGCTGATTGCTATGTTCGTGAAGATCAGGAGCTACTGCAACAGAGTGATATCAACAAAAAAGTTTCGGTATTAAATATCCATCAATACGGTGACGGCGTCAGGGCACTCGTTTTTGAGAAGTGTCTGCTTAAGCATCATCTATCTCAGACCATTCTCGGCACTATTTATAGTGCGAAGGAAGTTGATATATCAAATTTCTTCGCTTTTTTTCCCAACTCTATTTTTGAGTTTCACCGTGGGAGTAGCATCGAAGCTATATACGGCGTACTGAATCTGAACAATATTAAACTTTCAGAGTATGAGCACGAAGTATGCTTCTTATTGATTTTGAATTGGGATTTCAAACAGATCGCTGATTTTTTCAATAAACATCAACCTCTTGCCAGGAAGAGATCAGGCGACACCATCTATAAATGTAAAAACAGAATATGTGACAAGCTGGATATTCCCAATGCTAATCTTGCATTGTTGCGGGAGACGCTCGTTGGTATGGGGGTACATCGGAAAATACCACAGTCATTTTTCAATCGACTTTTAGGTTCGCATTTGATCATTTGCTGATTGATTTTTTTTGTACATCTTATTTCTTCGGCTTTAATTTTAAAAAATCAAGTCCAATTTATTGGACTATTTTCGCCTTTTACTACTCCGTAATATTTGCGTCTGATCATTGAAAAACAGGTCATGGTTGATGCAAATCCAGTGCAACGACTGTTGTGCGGCGCATCTCTATTTTCAATGTTCACACTCAATTCAATGCTGAGAATATTTGTCATGGAGATAGTGAATGCAAACATCAATTTTTTGTCCGGGTAGTACACAATTTGCTTCGTGTTTATTGCTGCCAGTGATGGTGCTGGCAGCGACGAATGTTATCGCTCAAGAAGTGATACCAGATTTTTATCGTGAACCCGGAATATCACCCAACAGAAGCTACATTAATCAAAGTTTCAATGAGCATATTGATCCATTTACAGGGTCTCTGCAGCAGCACTATGTCGATTTACATTTGCCTGGAAATGGTGGATTTGATTTAAAACTGATTCGCTCATACAACAGCGCGGCCGTTGATCCGCTTAATCCAGCTGCGTATGAGTCTTTGGCTGGTTTGGGGTGGACTATGCATTTTGGACGGGTTCTTAAAACTAAGGAAACGACAATTTGTGTCAATAAAAACGCACAATCCGTCGCCGATAATCCAGTACTTGAGTTGGCTGACGGTAGTCGGCAATTATTGGCTTTTACCGGAACAACTTTCCCCTTATTGCTAACGACCCAGCGTTGGCGTGCAGATTGTAGTGGTGCAGGTGTTGGTCTGGTTGTTTTTTCACCGGATGGTACGCAATATGACATGACCCAACTGGTTAATGTAGGGACGGGAGTCAATCCGGTCTATGCGTGGTTCACCACCAAGATTACCGACAAGAATGGCAATTACGCCAATATCAACTACGCATCAACTGCATCACCTGAAATTACTAGTATTTCAACCAATGATGGTCGCGTAGTTTCTCTCTCTTACGCCGACAGCGGCCAAGCTAGTCGTCGCATCGCATCCATCAGTAGTGCCGGGCAAACCTATGCTTACAACTATCAAGCCATCGCGGGTATAAGTGGAAAGTATTTTCTGACTTCCGTTACCCGTCCTGAAGGTACATCCTGGCAGTATAACTACAACGGCAATTTGTATACGTCACCCGGTTCATATGTGATGAGTTCCACGACACATCCACAGGGCGGTTCAATTAATTACGGTTACGGATTTGTTTATTTTGATTCACAAGCAAATCCAAATAGTCGCTCAACTGTAGTAACGAACAAGACAACCAGTGTGGGCGGCAACTGGTCATTTTACTACACACCGGGTAGCTACTACACTTACGACACCACAACTGTTACTTCGCCAAGCGGCACGATTACTTATCGACATGTTGGTCCCAATTACTCAAACTCTGGAACAGTCTGGATGGTCGGGCTCTTAATGTCGAAAACCATTGGCAACATTCAGACAGAAGCATATACGTGGGATAAACAAAAAATTTCCAGCGAAAATAATTTTCGCCCTGGCGCTTTCGTCCTGAAGGTTGATACTGGCGAATTTAATGCGCCAATTTTGACCCAAAAAACAATGAGTAGAGATGGTGCATCGTACTCGACCACTTATGGAGCCTTTGATAGCTATGGTAATCCGGGCAGTATGACTGAATCTGGAGTAAACGGCGGCAATCGGACGACTAATTTCAGTTACTACACCAATGCATACAAATGGATAGTCAATCAAATTCAGAATGAAATTTCATCCGATAGTGCTGTCAATCGAAGTTTCGATAGCTCCGGTAATATGACATCAATCAGCCGTGATGGAGTGACAACAAGTTTTAGCTACGATAATCAGGGTAATGTTAGTTCAGCAACTTTCCCCGGAGGACGGTCGCACAATTATTCGTCCTATAAACGTGGCATTCCACAGTATGAAATTCAACCTGAAGGTGTTGCTATTGGAAGAATTGTTAGTGATGCCGGGAATATTGCTTCAGAAAATAATGGCGAAGGGCGAACCACTTATTACAGTTATGATGGTTTAAACCGGGTCACTTCCATTGCTTATCCTGCAGGCAGTCAGGTCAGCATTAATCATGGTATTGCTTCAAAAACAGCGACACGCGGTTCTTTGGTTGAAAATACAACCTATAACGGTTTTGGTCAGGTAGTCAGCGTGACACTCGGGGGAATTACACGCAATTATTCAGTCGATGCCATGGGGCGAAAAACATTTGAATCTGATCCCAGTTATAGTTCAGGCACCAGTTTTCAATACGACATGCTGAACCGTCTTACCCGTGTTAGCAACGCGGACTCTACCGCAAAGACAATTAGCTATGGTGCCGGCACAAAAACTGTGAGTGATGAATTAGGTAAATCGACTACATATAGTTACCGCGGCTACGGCAATCCGGATCAACTATTTTTAATGGGAATAGCAGCTCCCGATTCATCTGCAAACATATCAATATCTAGAAATAGTCACGATTTGGTGACCTCGCTGACGCAAGCTGGTTTAACCCGTAGCTATGGCTATAACAGTAATTACTACCTGACTTTCGTGAGCAATCCTGAAACTGGGACTACTAGCTATGGCAGAGATGCTGCTGGCAATATGACATCTCGCTCGGTCGGATCTTCTGGCACCACTTACTATTCTTATGATGGGCAAAATCGCCTGGTTACTGTCAATTATCCGGGAGCGACACCGTCAGTCACGAATAGCTACAGCAGAACGCACAAATTATTGAGCGCGAATTCCTCGACAGGAAATCGAAGCTTTGCTTATGATGCGAACGATAATTTAACCAGTGAGTCGTTGCTTGTAGATGGCGTAACTTTTACCGCTCCGTACACCTATAACAATTTGGATCAATTAAGTTCCATTACATATCCACGCTCAGGCTCAACGGTTAATTATTATCCCGATATCCTGGGTCGTCCAACTCAGGTGTCAGGCTACGTCAACAATGTTTATTACTGGCCTTCAGGTCAGATCAAGCAAATTAACTATGCAAATGGAACGGTGACCAACTATAACCAGAATACGCGTTTGTGGCCTAGCTCATTTAGTACCAGCAAGTCGAGTGGTGCCAACTACATCAATAGCAACTATAGCTATGACGGCGTGGGTAATCTGACGGGGATTAGCGATTCATCCGACGCCAGCTATAACCGAACCCTTAGCTACGACAGCATGAATCGACTGACGAATATCAGTGGCCCCTGGGGCATGGGAAGGATTGATTATAACGGTGCTGGCAACATTACCAGTCAAGGATTGGGTAGCTCAACGATTTACTATAACTATGACGGTAGCAATCGCCTCAGTGGTATCTCAGGGGCACGCTCGGCGGGTTACGGTTACGACGCCTACGGCGATGTCATCAGCAGTAATGGTGTTACCTACACCTATGACGGTGCACCCAATCTACGCTGCATCAACTGTAGCACGACTGGCAAAATTGAATATAGCTACGACAGCACCAGTCAGCGCTCCATCGTCGCCAAAGCAGGCGTTAAGACGTATGAAATGTACTGCTTAAATGGCAATCAGCTGATCGAATTTACTCCCGGTCTATCCAACAAATTGGTGGAATACATCTATCTGGGTGGCAAGCGCGTCGCACAGAGAGTGACACCTTAATTGACGAATCTGATGCCGGAGAATCCATCATGCATTTATTTAAAAGCGCAATTAAAAAACTTGGCACACTATTCATTGGTGCTTGTCTCGCTCTCGGTGCCAGTGCTGAGACCATCACTTATTTTCATAACGACCTATCAGGTACGCCCCAACTTGCCACCGATGCCAACGGCAATGTGGTCTGGAAAGAAAACTATCGACCGTACGGGGATCGTTTAAATAACCAGGCTGCCAGCGCCAATAATAAACTGTGGTTCGCAGGCAAACCCTACGACACCGCCACAGGCTTGTCGTATATGGGGGCAAGATCTTACGACCCGGTAATTGGCAGGTTCATGGGTGTTGACCCTAAAGGCGTCGACCCGGAAAATATCTACAGCTTCAACCGCTACGCGTACGCCAACAACAACCCGTACAAATACGTCGACCCCGACGGTCACAGCCCGATTGATGTCGCGTTCCTGGTGTACGACTTAGGCAAGCTAGGTGCGGCGGTATACAATGGGGCGGGCGTTGGCGCAGCCGCAGCCGATGTGGCGCTGAGTGCAGTTGGTGTTGTTAGTCCGATTCCTGGTACAGGGCAAGCGTTAAAAACAGCACGTGCTGTTGAGCATGGGGTTGAGGTTGCTCGGGCAGTAAAGATGGCGGGATCAGCAAAACGAAGTGAAGTTTTGGCTGAGGGTGCCGCAAAGCGAATGCTAGGTGAAAATGGCGTTCAAACTTCAAGTAAAACGATTTGGAAAGGAGAGGGTAAGGCAAGGATTGATGTAGAAAATCCTAATCCTGGTCAACGTCCCGGTCAGATTCACTATCAAGATAATGCGGGTAATAAGTATTTATATGATCCCATAAGTAGCTCATTTCCCAATGCACCAAAATCAGTAAATAAAATGTTGGAAAATTCAGATTTTTCAAGGGCAATTCAAAAGGGTTTGACTAAATATTTGGGAGAATAAGTATGTTACGGATGAATAAAAAAATGTCTGATTTAATTAACGATATGAGTTGTAAAACCAAATCATTGCCAGCTGACTTGTCCAACTATATTTCTATGGGTTTTTGTAAGCGAAATGGATGCCAACTCTTATCTGCTCTATCAAACAAACATGTAAACGTTGATTTGAAAAATTTTCCTGATAAAACTGGCTATGAATGTTTCTTTAATTCTGTACACATTGACGATTATGTTGAAAGTAATTATTTGGATAATGCCTTTTTGTTTATCGATGAGTTGTTTAAGGCTTGGAGACAACATGATAAAAATGAATTGTTGAATGCAATTGTCTCAAAAGATGAGTTTGGTCTGGTTGTCAAATTTCATTTGGAACGTATCGGTGAAAGCTGGGCTAGTGATAACTTAGAAAAATACGAAGAAGCAATTTTAATAGTGGATTCAACTATCCCCCTATGTCAGGATAGATGTCGCGTCAATTAATTCACATCAACCGTATTGGGGCGGAGTAAAGACATGCAGTGAATCGTTATCCAGCAGAACGCAAGGAGGCCATCCTTAAGCAGATGATGC
>JBMPPG010000019.1:0-61164 GCA_049339905.1 Undibacterium sp. SXout11W | reverse complement strand
TCGGCGGTGGCGGTGGTGGCGTGTCTGGCGGTGGCGGCGGAGGTTTCACCTCTTCCACTATTTTTGTCTCCATGGGCTTTTGGATGATCTGAACAATCTTGTTCCCCAAGCCATTGAGCAGCGCATATAAGAGCACTACGTGAAATGCTAATACCAGCCCCATGCCAAGGAACTTCTTACCCGGCTCTTGCTGGCGATCTGAAAAATCCATTAAAACTCCTCCCAAACCACAAGTTCTACTTCTACTATTTGACCCAAGTCAAAACGTCTCAAACAAAAAAATAATTATAAGTGTTACGAACCACTATCCGGCGCATTAATTCGACAGTCGCACGTAAAACCATTTATAAATCTACTGGCAGCGGAAAGACCAAAATATATTTGTAATTTTTAGTGAAAACGACTCATACAATTTTGCAAACCACTCATCTTCTTCGGCTCAATTCACATGTACCGAATTAAAATCTAATAACAAAAACTTCATTTTTGATTTTATTTGCTTGTTTTTGCTATCTCAATATGACAAACGAGTCTCATCGACAGTTGCTTTTACCAAAACAAGTTCAGATAACCTCACTGCAATCAAATGCAGTCCGTACCACCGACTATATGTCTCACACCAAAAATGAAACACCTGTAACTTTTGGTAAAAAAACTATGCTTTCAGAAAATATTTTGAAAATTTTTATGTCAAAAATTTCCAAAGGCGCATAAAACCATTTCTTGCCACCAACTGTCAATACTAACGACGCAGATTTTCACGGAAATACAACATGGCGCATTTTGCCAAAAAAAAGAAACAAAAGGAAATGCATATTTTTGTGCTCTGCAGCATATTTGCACTACTCAGAAACACTGCTTTGGAGGATTTCTTCGATAAATTTGCTTGTTGTGGGTGCGAAGCAAATAAAATTTCCTTTTTCATACTATGAAGCCGAAAAACTCAAAAAAATTGCGTTTTCCCGAAAATATTTTTTAATGCATAACAGCATAAAAATATTAATAGCAAACGTTTGCTATTAATATTTTCAAGAAAATTTCGAAAAAAATTCATTCTACACAAAAGGATTAAATTGATAAAAATTTGCTTTAAGCGCCCATGACACTGAAACATAGGCTAATGTTACGGCGCTATGAAAATGCGGCTCCTCCAAGGGAGCATACCCTTCAGCAATAAACAAGCCATTACAACCCGTCAACAAGAACGGCAATCGACGAATCGTCAATTCGCTACCAAAAGAATGATAAGTGGGAGATAAAGTAGGATGAGATGCACGTTGATATCAAAAAAACAAACGAGCCATATCATGAGCAAACTGAATAAAGTTACCGGTGCTTCGTCCGGTTTATTTTTAATGACAATTTTTTCGCTCGTTTCGCTCGTAATCACCCCAACAACACTCGCTCAAACGACGCCATCTAAATTCACCGGCACCAACGTACCAGAATTCGCTGATCCGGACAAAGTACTACGCACCATCTTTCCTGTTGCAGAAACAGGCTTTGATCCAGCTGGTTCCCGCGATTTATATTCTCACGCCATTGTTGAAGTCGTTTTCGAACGTCTTTATGGATACGACTACCTGGCGTCACCTGCAAAAATCATTCCGCAGACGGCCGACGGACTTCCGGATATCTCTCCTGATGGAAAAACCTACACCATTAAATTGAAGAGAGGCATTTACTTCACACCAGACGAAGCGTTCAAAGGGAAAAAGCGTGAGTTGACAATGAACGACTACGTTTATTCGATAAAGCGTTTGGTGGATCCGCGTATTGCCTCCAGCCATAGTTGGCTATTTGAAGGCAAAATCGTCGGGCTCGACGACCTGACCGCAAAGGCAAAAAAAACCGGCAAATTTGATTACGAAGCCAAAATTGCAGGTATCGAAGTGCCAGACAAATACACTTTACGTCTACATCTGACACGCCCAGATTTTAATCTTCCCATGATTCTGGCCTATGTAGCGACCTCGGCTGTTGCCCGTGAAGTAGTCGAGCAATATCAGGATCTGCAAGGTTTAGTCATGGCCAATCCGGTCGGTACCGGCCCCTACAAACTCACTGAATGGGTACGCGGCTCGAAAATGGTTTTGGACGCAAAACCGGATTACCGCCCTGTTTATTGGAACTTTCAAGGCAGCAATACTGCCGAAGATCAAAAAATAAGTTCCGCAATGAACGGTAAACGGATTCCACAAATTGGACGCATTGTCGTTACCGATATTTTGGAAGACCAGTCACGATTACTTGCGTTTCAAAAAGATGAAGTCGATTTGTTTCAGTTATATGGTGGATTAGCACCACAAGTTTTGCGCGACGGCAAATTAAAACCGGAATTCGTGCAAAAAGGCATACAGATGTCACGCATCGTTGATCCTGAGCTGACCGTCTACTACTGGAATATGCGTGATCCGATTTTCGGTGGATTAAGTAAGGAAAAAATCGCATTGCGCCGCGCAATCGCGATGGCGCACAATGTAGACGATGAAATCCGGATTGTCGATAATGGAGAGGCAGTTCCATTAGAGTATCCAATTCCACCAGGGGTGGTCGGGCACGATCCCAATTTCAAGAGCAGCATCCAGTATGATCCAGTGGCAGCGAATGCCTTACTCGATAAGTTCGGTTATAAAAAAGGCGCCGATGGCTACCGCAATCTGCCCAATGGCAAACCATTTCAAATCAATTACACATCACAAACTGAATCGCGCGGACATCTGCAAGCCGAAGTCTGGAAAAAAACCTATGACAGTGTAGGCATACGCATGAATGTGGAGTTTCGTCCTTTTGCTGAGATTTTAAAAGCAGAAAAAAACTGTCATCTGACACAACGGATTTCCCCGTGGATTGCAGATTACCCTGATGGCGATAATTTTATGCAGCTATTTTACGGCGTCAACATTCATCTCAATAATGCAGGTTGCATGGCAATTCCGGAATACGACAAACTGTATGAAGAATCACAAAAGCTTCCGGACGGTCCCAACCGCGATTTGCTGTATCACAAAATGGCACGCATTATGGAAGTCTATACCGCACAACGCATAGGCTATGCCCGTTATCGCAATATGCTGTCGCAAGCGCGAGTGATCGGCCACAAGAAGCATCCGGTCATGATGACCGAATGGATGTACATCGATATTGATAAAACCAAATAATCAAGTAACCACATAACCACGTAACCAAGTAAATCTGTAACGAATACTAGTAATAGTGAACAATCAAAAAACACCAACTTAAAATCTCTCATGATCGCCTATATACTTCGCCGTCTATGGCAAATGGCACCGACGATGCTCGGTGTTATATTGCTGGTTTTTTTCTTGTTTAACTGGGTGGGTGGTGATCCTGCCTATATCCTTGCCGGCAAAATGTCGAATCCGGCACAAATCGCTAACATCCGCACTCAGCTTGGGATTGATCAGCCCTACTACGTCCAACTGTGGATTTTCATCAAACAAATTGCCACCTTTAATTTTGGCAATAGCTGGAGCACGGGCGAACCGGTATCATCCATCATTCTGACACGCTTAGGTCCTTCGCTGACGATACTCGTTCCATTAACCATCTTAGAAACGCTGATCGCGATTGCACTGGCCTTGGCAATTGCGTTTCGTCGCGGCTCTTTTACCGATCGTGCCGTAATGGTGATCTGCACCACTGCAATGTCTATCAGTATTCTGGTCTACATTATTGTTGGTCAGTATTTTTTTGCTTATCAATTAAATTTATTTCCAGTACAAGGCTGGGGCAATAGCTTTGCCGAAAACCTATTCAAGTATTCAGCGTTGCCGATTTTGATTAGTCTGGCAGTCAGCGTTGCGCCAAGCCTGCGCTTGTTCCGCACTTTTGTGCTGGATGAAGTGAATCAGGATTATGTCCGCACAGCCCGTGCCAAAGGCGTCTCTGAACATCGCATCAAATGGGTGCACGTGTTACGTAATGCAGCAATTCCTATCATCACTTATGTGATGTCCAATTTACCAGCTTTGTTGATTGGTGCATTTTTGATCGAGCGTTTTTTCTCAATTCCAGGCATTGGTCGAGAAGTAATTCTGGCCGTTGAGCGTAGCGATTTTCCGGTAATTAAAGCGATTACCGTGTACGTTGCTGCAGCCACGATGTTATTTAATCTCCTCACAGATCTGCTGTATCAGGCGGTTGATCCACGCGTTCAGTTGAAATAAGGAATGAACATGAATCAAACGCTCTCACACACAGCTTCTGGCACGCACATGGATGATCCAAAACAAACTTCCCCCGGCCTATGGGCATTGGCATGGCGTCGATTACGCACCGATAAAGTGGCGATGATTGCGCTGGCGATTGTTGCTGCATTTTTACTGACGATCACGCTTTCATCCAGCGGTTTGATTGCCGCCGATTGGGAGCAGGAAACTGGCGTTTCCTATGCACCTCCAAGTTTCACTTCCAGCACAGATAGTATAGACAGCAACCAACATGGCTCGCCAACGAGCAAGCATGCCGCAGCACAAGCGGAGGTTACCGATAATCCACTTGACCCTATACGTGATGTGATCAAAAGCCTGCGCCAGCAAGAGAATAGTACCGACTTGGTGATTGTCAACGACTATGGCATTCAAGATCCGATTGGCGCAGAAATGTCTGAAATCCGTACAGCCTTAGCAAAATCAGGAAAAGCGAAAATTGCGACACGTGCAGCCACCCTGCCCTTTGGCGCGGACAAATGGGGGCATGACATCATCAAAAAAACCATTAAGGGGGCAGAGACGTCCATCCTCGTCGGTATTATCGCCGCCTTTCTGGCAACGCTGCTGGGTACTCTATTTGGTGCGGTAGCTGGCTATTTTGGCGGAAAAATCGACGATCTGTTTAACTGGTTTTACAGCATTTTCACATCCATCCCTTACCTGCTGTTGATCTTGTCAGTAGCAGCGGTACTACAACAAAAAGGGCTCTCAACGATTATTTTGATTCTGGCTTTTACTGGCTGGACTGGTCCTTTCCGATTAATGCGTGCCGAATACATGAAGCATAAAGCACGTGAATATGTATGGGCTGCAGACGCCATCGGTGCCTCACATTGGCGCAAGATGTTTATCCATATCTTCCCGAATGTCAGTCATGTGGCGTTGGTCCAAGTATCTATTCTGGTGGTCGGTTTTATCAAATCTGAAGTCATCCTTAGTTTTCTAGGTTTTGGCGTGCCAGTCGGCACGGTCTCGTGGGGCAGTATGCTTAATGAAGCGCAAAATGAATTGATCCTTGGTAAATGGTGGCAATTAGTGGCTGCAACGGCGGCAATGGCAGTGCTGGTCACCGCTTTTTCCTTATTCACCGACGCCTTGCGCGATGCGCTTGACCCTAAGCTGAAATAAGGACCGATATGAATACCCACTCTCAAACAGCAGCCTTGCTCAAAGTTGACAATTTACGCGTCTCATTTCGCGTCAATAAAAAAGAAAACGTAGAAACCGTTAAGGGAATTTCGTTTGAGATTCCTTACAACGCCACCGTTGCCCTGGTAGGCGAATCTGGTAGCGGCAAATCTGTCAGCTCGCTCGCCGTCATGGGACTGTTACCGGCTGACACGTCCAGCATTTCCGGCGATAGTAAAATTACTTTTGAAGGGAAGAGTTTGTTGGAACTGAGTATCAGCCAACGCCGTCAGTTATGCGGCAAAGATATCTCGATGATTTTTCAGGAGCCGATGACCTCACTCAATCCGGTCTTTACGGTCGGGTTTCAGATAGCAGAAGTACTACGCTTACATATGGGCATGGATGCGAAGCATGCGCGCGCGCGGGCAATAGAATTGCTTGATGAAGTTGGTATTCCTGACCCAAAAAATAAAATCGACGCCTATCCTAGCCAGATGTCAGGCGGCCAGCAGCAACGCGTCATGATCGCGATGGCAATTGCGTGTGAACCCAAGTTATTGATTGCCGACGAACCGACGACGGCACTGGATGTCACCATACAAAAACAGATTATCGATTTAATCAACGCTTTGCGTATCAAACGCAATATGTCGGTGCTGTTTATCACGCACGATCTGGCACTGGTTGGTGAAATTGCCAGCCACGTGATTGTGATGCGTCATGGTGAAATCCGTGAAGCGGGTTCGGTTAAGCAAATCTTTGAGCGTCCGCAGGATACTTACACGCAGGCGCTCTTGCATTGCCGCCCGTCGCTCGACAGCCGCCCATGGCGTCTGCCGGTGATTGCTGACTTTATGAATAATCAAGGTACTTTACCAGAACAAAAAGAACGTCAACGTGGTTTATGTGGGGACGAAGATATCGTGTTGGAAGTCAACAACCTCAGTAAAAGTTTTTATACACGCGAAGGCCTGTTCGGTAAAAAAGAATTTAAAGCTGTCGACGATGTCTCGTTCAAACTCGCCCGCGGAAAAACGCTGGGCGTAGTAGGTGAATCCGGTTCGGGCAAGACCACCGTTGGTCTATGCTTATTACGTCTGCATCAGGCGACCAGCGGGCAAGCATTTTTTGATGGCAAAGACATTTTATCGATGTCGAATAAAGAATTTTTGCAATACAAGCGCAGAATTCAAATTATCTTTCAAAACCCTTATGCGTCTTTGAATCCGCGCTTTACCATCGGTCAAATTCTGATGGAGCCCATGCATATCCACCGCATAGGTAACAATGACATTGAACGTGCGACCATGGCGAAGCAATTACTCGACAAAGTTGGATTGCCCACCGCCGCATTTCAGCGTTACCCGCATGAGTTTTCTGGCGGCCAGCGCCAGCGTATTGCAATAGCGCGCTGTCTGACCATGAAGCCCGAAGTGTTAGTGTGCGATGAATCGGTGTCTGCGCTCGATGTGTCTGTACAAGCGCAAGTTTTAAATCTACTGCAAGATCTGCAAGAAGAATTTAGTTTATCGTATATTTTTATTTCTCATGATCTGGCAGTGGTCAAATACATCGCTGATCAGGTGATGGTCATGAACAAAGGCAAAGTGGTTGAACTGGCCAACGCCGATGATTTATACCATCACCCACAACAAGCTTATACCAAGACCTTGCTAGGTGCTATCCCGCGCGGTTTGCAGCATGCTTAAAAATATAGACAGCTATTTATTTGAAAATTAGTAAAGGCTTTCATCGCAAGAAAAATATAGTATTATCAAGACAATATTGCATTTTACATATTGCCACCTTATGAAAGCAGAATCAGGGTGTAATAACAGAAGACGGAGCAAGACTTGGATGCCATAAAAAATTTGTTCAAAGAATTGATACCAGCAGTTGACTTCTGTTCTATGCGCATCGTTGATGAACGCAGTGAAGAATTAAACGTCCGACAAAATATCTTGCAGCCACTTAACAGCATGCGCAGTCATGGTGCGATGTTCACCGTGATTCATCAGGGTGGTTATGGTTACGCAGCAACCAGTGATTTGTCACGCAACGGCGTAAAGCAGGCAATACAACGTGCGCATGAGTGGGCAACAATGAGTGCGGGCAAATCAGTCACTGATTTTAGTGCGATTCCGCAATCGACTGTCCGGGGCGAACACCATGGACCCAGCGCCCAAAGCTGGAACCGCAAAGAAATCATCGCGTTGTTGATGCAAGAATCGCAGGCGTGTCAGATAGATGCGCGTGTCGTTGACTGGAGCGCCTCCATGTCGCGTATCACTACGGATCAATGGTTCATCAGCAGCACGGGGGCCGATATCCATCAGCATTTTGATTATCTGATTCCGAATCTCAGCGCCACCGCCAATCAGGGTTCGGAAACTCAGACCCGCACCTTAGGCGGTCAATACAATGGTTTCTGTCATCAGGGCGGCATGGAAGTCTTGCAACACGCAGGCTTTTACGGCTCCGGGCATAGAATTGCCCAACAAGCGATTGATTTGTTAAGCGCCCAAAACTGCCCTTCCGGACGCATGGATTTGTTGCTGATGCCAGAACAAATGATGTTGCAAATCCATGAGTCGATTGGCCACCCTCTGGAGCTTGATCGCATCTTAGGCGACGAGCGTAATTTCGCTGGCACCAGTTTTGTGACGCCCGATATGTTCGGGCATTTCCAATACGGTTCGGCACTATTGAACGTCACACATGATCCGCAAAGAGCTGAAGAATTTGCCAGCTATCGTTGGGACGACGACGGCACACCAGCCGAGAAAACCTGGTTGATCCGCGATGGCATTTTGCAGCGCCCTCTCGGTAGCGCACTATCACAAGCGCGCTCAGGCATGCCTGGGCTTGCCAATTCACGTGCATGTGATTGGAACAGACCACCGATCGATCGTATGGCAAATCTGAATATCGAACCCGGTAGCAGCAGTTTAACCGACATGATTGCGTCCGTTGAAAATGGCGTACTGATGAATACCAATGTGTCGTGGTCTATCGATGACTCACGTAATAAATTTCAATTTGGTTGCGAATATGGTCAGCTCGTTCAGAATGGCGAACTCAAAGGTCTGGTCAAAAATCCCAATTACCGCGGTATCTCAGAAAGCTTCTGGCGCTCATTAAAAATGGTCGGCGATGCTTCCACCTATGCCGTCATGGGTACGCCATTCTGCGGCAAAGGCGAGCCCTCACAAGTGATCCGTGTTGGCCACGCGTCACCGGCTTGCTTATTCGATCAGGTCGAAGTTTTTGGAGGAGAAGCCTGATGCAAGCCTATTTTCAGCAATTGACACACGCTCTACAACAACAGATATCTGATACCGAAAGTTTTACTTGCTGGTTGTCAGCGGAAGCAACCGATTTTGTCCGTTTTAATCGTAGCGCCATACGTCAGCCTGGTCACGTAGCACAAATCGTTTTGCGCTTACAACTACTCCAAGGCCAGACGCATGTCAGCAGCAGCCTGAATCTCTCAGGTGAGATGGAAAAAGATAACGTCAGCGTCAGAGACACGTTAAATATGTTGCGCGAACAAATCGGCGATCTGCCTGCAGACCCCCATTTATTGATCGCGTCTGACGTCAAGAATAGCTGCCACGTTCAGTCGTCGTCATTGCCAGATGCTGAGCAAATGGTGGCTGATATTCTGGAAGCGTCTGCCAGCCTGGATATGGTCGGAATATTGACAACGGGAACTCAATACCGCGGATTTGCTAATTCCTGCGGCCAACATAATTGGTTTGAAAGCAGAAACGTCAATTTTGATTGGAGCCTGTTTCATGCTGGCGACAAAGCAGTTAAATCCAACTATGCAGGTTTTAGCTGGGACAAAAACCAATTTCAGCAAAAATTTGAAGAAGCAAAGCAGCAATTAGCCTTACTGGCGTTTCCAGCCATCAGTATTCCACCAGGGAGTTACCGCGCTTATCTGACGCCGACGGCACTCAATGAACTATTAATGATGCTGAACTGGGGCGGCTTATCAGAAAAATCGTTGCGTACCCACCAAAGCTGCCTGCGCCGCTTGCATGCGGGTGAAGTCAGTCTGCATCCGCATGTGCATCTCAGTGAAGATAGTCTGGCAGGCCTGGAACCCGTGTTTCAGGCGCAAGGTTTTATTAAACCAGATCAAATTAAGCTAATCGACGCGGGCAAATTGGTCGGCAGCATGATTTCACCACGTAGCGCAAAAGAATATGGTGTTCAAAGCAATGGCGCAGATGACGCTGAGTCAGCCAAGTCTTTGCGCATGCAGGCTGGCAACTTAGCCATGAAGGATGCATTGAAGCAACTTGGCACTGGTATTTACATCAGCAATCTCTGGTATCTGAATTTTTCTGATCGCGCCAATTGTCGGATTACCGGAATGACGCGCTTTGCCAGCTTCTGGGTAGAGAATGGCGAGATCAAGGCACCGCTGAATGTGATGCGTTTTGATGAATCCCTATTCCGCATGTTAGGCGAAGATCTGCTCGCATTAACGAAAGAAACAGAAACGATCATGGATGATCGCTCGTATGGCGAACGCCACACCGGCGGCGCAATTTTACCGGGGGCTTTACTTAAATCGATGCGCTTTGTCCTTTGATAAAAAAACGGACAGTCGTACGATTTTTTATGATGCAAAACACTGGTCATTGAGATTAAAAATACTGGTGGGTCAGAACGCATGACATTGGTCAGCCAAGCTTGTTAAATAGAAACTCTTTGTTTCAAAGTCATGAACTTAGTATTTGCCCGATTTGCGCTTAACAACTACAATTCCGACCTATTGTCGTGAAACGGCTTGTCCGAACGCAACAAATTCTCGATATTCGGGTGCATAAATAGATGTACTAGTGCGGCTAATGCAGCAAAATCGGCCAAAGCAGCTAAAGCGTTTGTCGAGTGCTCTGAGAATAAAAGAAATAAGGTTTCGCTGGCAAAGTGTCGCTGGCAAAAAGAATCCTGCAAAATTAGTTAGGTCTTACGCAAATCTGCCGTGCTCGCATGGTTGATTAAAAATGCGCGAGACCTATGAGTAAAGCTTGGCTTGCGCAGTTATCGTTCTCAAAGAATGATCAGGCAAACCTGGCAAAAACCACAACGTAGGATTGGCGCAGGTTTTCAAGGCAATTTGCCCTGCAAGCCTTACCAATATTACGATAAATACCTGGAGTTAACATGGCATTTCTGCAAGGCAAAAAAATTCTGATCACTGGTTTGCTGTCCAACCGTTCTATCGCTTACGGCATCGCGCAAGCATGCAAACGCGAAGGCGCTGAACTTGCATTCACTTATGTTGGTGAACGCTTCAAAGACCGAATCACCGATTTCGCTGCAGAATTTGATAGCAAACTGGTTTTCGACTGTGACGTTGCCAGCGACGAACAAATCGAAGCCGTATTCAAAGACCTCGGACAACACTGGGATCAATTGGATGGTCTGGTGCACGCAATCGGCTTCGCACCACGCGAAGCGATTGCTGGTGAATTCCTTGACGGTTTCTCACGTGAAGCTTTCCGTATTGCTCACGACATCTCGGCTTACAGCTTCCCAGCAATGGCGAAAGCCGCATTGCCAATGTTGCGCGAAGATTCCGCTTTGCTGACTTTGTCTTATCTGGGTGCGATTCGCGCCATCCCGCATTACAACACCATGGGTCTGGCAAAAGCTTCCCTCGAGGCGTCTGTCCGTTACCTGGCAGAAAACCTCGGCAAAAAAGGTATTCGCGTCAACGGCATTTCTGCTGGCCCGATCAAGACCCTGGCAGCCAGCGGCATTAAAGACTTCGGTAAATTACTGGGCTTTGTGGCAGAACACGCACCACTGCGCCGTAACGTAACAATTGAAGATGTCGGCAATACTGCAGCTTTCTTGTTGTCTAATCTGGCTAACGGTATCACTGGTGAAATCACTTATGTTGATGGCGGCTTCTCCCACGTGATGGGCTTGAATGCGGAATCGTACAGCCAATAATTTCTGGCTTAAGATTTCAAAGTAAAAAAAGCTGCGAGTGATCTCAGCTTTTTTTACTTTCCGGCGCCAGGTTATATCTACGTCTCAGGGAAAAATCATAGGACTAAACGCCTTCGCTGCAATCGCAATCCTGTCACCTACTTGCAAATTATTAACGTCATCTTCTGAAGCGATAATTTCCACAATATCTTGCCCCACCAATAGCGATAAAATAAACACCACATCTTCTTTACGTATCGCCAACACCTGCGCTTGCAGTTGCAATTGGCCGTGGAGTTGCTGCTGCAAAAATACGGCTGATGGCGGACCGTATCGAATAATTTTCCCAGCATCAATCACAAACACCTGCTGCGATAATTTAAATACCTCTGCAATATCGTGACTGACCATGATCGTGGTCAGTCCAAACTCACGGTGCAAGCTAAGCAACTCGTCCTGCAACTGCACGCGCAAAGTCGTATCTAACGCAGACAAGGGTTCATCCAGCAACAGCAATGGCGACGTGCCTTCAACTCCCCGACTCAACACCCTTGCCAATGCCCGCGCCAGCGCCACACGCTGTTTTTGTCCACCAGAGAGATTCGCCGGTAAGCGATCTTGAAGCGCAGACAAGCCACTCAATTCTAATAACCGAGCCAACTGATGTGTCTGTGACTTAGCCAGTGCATACGCAACATTCTCAGCGACGGTCAGATTCGGAAATAAAGCGTAGTCTTGAAACACCAACCCCAGCAAACGCTGTTGTGGTGGCAATGCTATCCGCTTATCGCTATCAAACCAGACTTCGCCAGCAACTTCGACGACACCGTAATCTGGATGAGTCAGACCAGCTAACATGCGCAACAGCGTCGTTTTACCGGCACCCGAAGGACCAAACAAAGTGACAAATGAAGCGTCCTCAATATGCATTTGCAAATCTAATTGCAAGCCACCTGTAGCGCTGGCGAGATGCTTGCGACAATCAATTCTGATCATAAGCGTACCGTCCCGGAACGCACGAGATGAGCATGGCGACGATTGAGTAAATACACAATCAACAATATGCTAAAACTAAGCACAAACAAAACCGCCGCATACAAATGTGCCGCAGCATAATTGAGGCTTTCCACCTCATCGTAAATCGCAATTGATGCTACTTTGCTGACGCCAGGAATATTCCCACCTATCATCAATACCACGCCAAATTCACCTATCGTGTGGGCAAAACTTAAAACGATGCCAGTCAAGATCGCAGGTTTAATATTTGGCAGCAAAATATGCCGCAAACTATACCCGTCAGACTTGCCAAGAGTACGTGACGCTTCCAATAAATTTGGCGGTAAGTTTTGCAAACCTGCCTGAATAGGATGCACCATAAACGGCAAGCTAAAAATCATCGAACCGATAACCAGGCCTGCAAAACTAAACACCAGTTTAATGTGCAGATAGTGCTCCAACCAATGACCAAACGCATGCTGCGGACTAAACGCCAGCAACAAATAAAATCCCAATACAGAAGGCGGCAGCACCAAAGGCATGCTGACCAAAGTTTCCAGTACAGGTTTAAAACGACTTTGTGTGTACGCAATTTTATAGGCAAGCGGGATGCCGCAAAGAATCAGCAAGCAAGTCGTCCAGCTCGCTAATTTAAACGTCAACCACAGTGGTTGCCAATCAAGATCCGTCATAATCAAATTTCCGTATCAGATAGAGCCTGTATCGTCATTTCATTGGATTTCACCAATGCCTCAACCATGTCGCCTATCGCCAAATTTAAATGTGTCGCAGAACGTGTGGTAATGACGGAACTGATGGTGACATCCTTGAGACCGTGAACGGCAATGACGACGCGTGTCAAAATCTGTCCCTTTTCTATCGTCAGAATCACACCCGGTATGCGATTACGCAAGCTAATCTGGCCTTGCAAATTTTTTGCAAGTGCAACTTCCGTTTCTTTAAACAAGACCCTGACTGGCTGAGTCAGGCGCCATGTTGCGAGCTGATCTGGATGTCCCAGCAAAGTTGCTGATAAGCGCAAACCACCTTCTGCGCTCACATCCACCAGCGCCACACTGCCATGTGCTTCGACTCCTGCGATCAACCCTGTCAATTGATTCATGGCAGCAAATAACCAAAACGTTCAAAAATCGCGCGCGCTTTGGCGGAATACAAGAAATCGTAAAACTGCTGCGCTGTCTTGGCATGATGCTCTTTACCGTAATTCAATACGACCGCACCTTGTGCAATCGGCTGGTAAGTAGCCTTTGGCACATCAACCCATTTTCCCTGTCCGTGCATTTCAGGTGAAAGCACAACTGATTTTGCGGTAAAGCCAGCCTCTACTACGCCTGAATGAATATACTGATTGGTTTGGGCAATGCTTTCACCAAATACCAGTTTAGGCTGCAAGCTCTGATCCAACTTCAGTGCCGACAAGACTTTCATGGTTTCGCGTCCATAAGGTGCCGCCTTAGGATTGGCCACTGCGATATGTGCAACCTGATTGCTGGTCAGCGCCGATTGCCACTGCGTCAGATCGATATTTTTTGTCGTCCACAATACTAGCGCACCGTAGGCATAGACTTTTGGTGCTGCGGTGGCGAATCCATCTTTGTATAATTTTTCTGGGAACTCCATGTCCGCTGACAAAAACACATCAAATGGTGCACCATTACTAATCTGAGCGACAAATTTGCCAGATGAATTAAATGTGCCAACCAGATCATTGCCGGTTTCTTGCTTAAACGCAGTTTTTAAATCTTCAAACGCATATTGCACATTGGCTGCCACAGCAACAGAGAGGGTTTCCGCTTGCACCACGCCAGCAAGGGCGGAGAATGACGCAAACAATGAACCGACGATCAGATTTTTGAATCTCAAATTTGCCTCCATAGATTACACTGTCAGGCGACAGCAAAAAACACAGGTAGTTTAGCGGTATTTAACATGACAAACATCGTATCAAGCTCATTTGTTTTACTCAACGAAACTATGAAACCACTAAAGTACTTTTTACGACACCCATTGTGCCAGCAATGGAAAAAAGCGCTCGTTGCTGTCTCTGCCGGACTCGTCAGCCTTTTCACTTTACAACCAGCAATAGCCAGCGCCACATGCGCAGGCACGTGGCCAGAATGGGAGCAATTCAAACGCACCTTCATCACCGCCGATGGTCGCGTGGTTGATCATAGCGGAAGCATCAAACCGACAGTATCCGAAGGTCAGGCTTACGCGATGTTTTTTGCGCTCGCAGCCAATGATAAAGCCAGCTTCCAATCACTCTTAACCTGGACCGAAAACAATCTTGCCAACGGGGACCTGACAGCCCATTTACCAGCGTGGCAATGGGGACAAAGACCAGACAACACCTGGGGTGTGGTGGACAATAATTCGGCATCTGACGCGGATCTGTGGATTGCCTATGCACTCGGCATT
This sequence comes from Undibacterium sp. SXout11W, assembly GCA_049339905.1. GTDB lineage: Bacteria > Pseudomonadota > Gammaproteobacteria > Burkholderiales > Burkholderiaceae_D > Undibacterium. The sequence goes on along the minus strand of JBMPPG010000019.1, from coordinate 46,408 downwards.
GCGGGTGAAGTCTGGAAAGATAAACGGTACACGGCCCTTTCAACACTCCTTGCGCAGCGGATACTCAGTGAAGAAACCGCAGAGCTGCCTCAACTTGGGCTAACGCTCCTACCCGCTCCCAAGGGTTTTGCATTAGCGAATAATCAGTGGAAGCTTAATCCGAGCTATACCCCACTACAACTTCTGCGTTGGTTTGAGCACAGCGACAAAGATCCCCGCTGGAAAAAATTAATTTCCTCGTCACTCAACATTATTCTGGGCGCTTCGCCCAAGGGATATAGCGCCGATTGGATATTGTTCAATCCAGAACAAGGTTTTACGGTGGATAGCCAAGGTGCAGAAAAAGGTTACGGTGGCTACAATGCGATCCGCGTTTATCTGTGGGCTGGCATGATGGCCGATAAAGATAGCGATCGGCCTATTTTGCTTAAAACCCTGCAACCCATGGCGAACTTAACTGAGAGCAAAGGCTACCCGCCAGAATTTGTTGATATCCAGACTGGCGAGGTTAAAAGCGTAGGAAGTAGCGGATTTTCTGCTGCCTTACTGCCTTTTTTGCATGCCAGCAAAAATACCAAAACATTGCAACAACAGCAATTGCGCCTGCAAGCATTACCAATCAAGCCCGATCTCTATTACGACCAGGTACTGGCCTTATTTGCACAGGGGTGGTTGGATCAGCGTTTCCGCTTCCGCGCGAATGGCTATGCGGAACTGGACTGGCAAGGCGCATGTAAGCCAAAAAGCTAGTGTAACCAGCATAATCAAAGTGTTAGGTGCAAATACTTCTGCGATATTCTTCAAAATCATGTATCATTCTGTTTTTGCACCGCAATAAATCGCAGCAAAAGAACTGTAGCATCGCAAGCCTGTGCTCATCCATCTGGATAGAGCATGTAAAAGCCCTCCCGCCCAGCATGTCTAGTTTCACCAAAGACATCATCCCGGCGCAAAGCTTTTGTGCCGAAATCTCATTGTCGTCCGTAGTTGGATTTTCTGTGTTCATTTCGTTTGGTTGGCGCTGCATTTTTGCGCGCGTTACGTTTGCATCGCGCTAAATTTTTACGAAAGAATTCCATGAGTTTTGAAGCACTAGGCCTCCACGTTAACCTGATCCGCGCATTGACTGACTCTGGCTACACCAAGCCAACATCGGTACAAGAACAAGCTATTCCTGCTGCGATTGAAGGTCGTGACCTGATGGTCTCCTCCCAAACTGGTTCCGGTAAAACAGCAGCATTCATGTTGCCAGCTTTGCACAAATTGATTTCCGCTGAAGTTGTCAGCTATGACAACAGCAAAACACCTAACCAGGAACGTCAATCGGCACGTTCCCGTGGTGATCGTCCACGTTTCGTAGCTGCAAAACCAAAAATGTTGGTACTGACACCAACACGTGAGCTGGCTTTGCAAGTCACAACAGCAACTGACAAATACAGTGCTTATTCCCGCCGTATCAAGGCCGTATCAATTTTGGGTGGTATGCCTTACCCAAAACAAATGCAATTATTGTCCCGTAATCCAGAAATTCTGGTGGCAACACCTGGTCGCCTGATCGACCACATGGAATCTGGCAAGATTGACTTCTCCGAACTGCAAATGTTGGTTCTGGACGAAGCTGACCGTATGTTGGATATGGGTTTCATCGACGACATCGAAAAAATCGTTGCAGCTACACCTCCTACACGTCAAACCATGTTGTTCTCTGCGACATTGGATGGCGTTGTTGGCAACATGGCAAAACGTATCACGACTGAACCATTGATCGTTCAGATCGCCGGTTCTGCAAGTAAGCATGAAAACATTCAGCAAAAAGTCCACTTCGTGGATGATTTGTCGCACAAAAATCGCATGCTGGATCACCTGTTGCGTGACGTTTCTGTTGATCAGGCTGTGGTATTTACTGCAACTAAGCGTGATGCAGATACGATCGCAGATCGTCTGAACATCGCTGGTTTCGCTGCTGCCGCATTGCACGGCGACATGCATCAAGGCGCCCGTAACCGTACATTGGATGGCTTGCGTCGCGGTCAGATCCGCGTTTTGGTAGCGACTGACGTTGCTGCCCGTGGTATCGACGTACCAGGCATCACACACGTATTCAACTACGATTTACCTAAGTTCCCAGAAGATTACGTACACCGCATCGGTCGTACTGGTCGTGCGGGTCGCAAAGGTCTGGCAGTTTCTTTGGTGAATCATGCAGAAAGCATGCACGTCAAGCGTATCGAACGTTTCACAAAGCAATTGATTCCTGTCGATGTCATTGAAGGTTTTGAACCAAAGAAAACGGCTGCACCATCGCGCTCTTCTACAGCACGTAAGCCAACCGGTTGGAAACCAGGCGACAGCCGCAAAACTGGCAACAACTTTGGCGCCAACAAGCCTGCACAACGCTCTTTCAGCAAACCAGCAGGTTCCGGTAACGGCACTGGCTCAGGTCCACGCAAAGAAGGCAGCGGCGGCTACAAGGGCAATCGCTCCAACGAAGGCAGCACACGTCGTTCATTTGGCGACTATTGATACCTGATACGCCAGACTGATAAGGTCAATATAGCCATTATCAGATAAGCCATATCATCAAAAAGCGATCACTTCGGTGATCGCTTTTTTTATACTTAGAGAAATGATAAAAATCAGACCTAATCTGGCCTAATCATACCTAACAAGCTCAATGGCTCTTTGCCATAAGTTTTATTGTGTTACCGCTAACCAGTCAATGTCGGGCGTATAATCAGATTTTTGATGAACGCCACAATAGAAAAGCCATGACAACGAATACCGAGCCACCAATACGTTTAACCTCTTTTTCCCACGGTGGCGGCTGCGGCTGCAAAATTGCACCAGGCGTTTTGTCTGAAATTCTCAAAAAATCGACTGGCTTTCCGGTTCCACCCGCGCTCATGGTCGGCATAGAAACCTCCGATGATGCCGCCGTCTACAAACTCAATGATGAGCAGGCACTGATCGCGACCACTGATTTCTTCATGCCTATCGTCGATGATCCATTTGATTTTGGGCGCATTGCTGCCACCAACGCAATTTCTGACGTGTACGCCATGGGCGGCACACCTATCATGGCATTGGCACTGGTCGGTATGCCGATTAATAAGCTGCCGTTGGATGTGATCGGTAAAATCATTCAAGGTGGAGAATCCATCTGCGCCGAAGCAGGCATTCCTATTGCAGGCGGCCATACAATCGATTCAGTTGAACCCATTTACGGTCTGGTCGTGATGGGTTTAATTCATCCATCTAAAGTCAAACGCAATGCCGACGCCAAACCTGGCGATAAGTTAATCCTGGGCAAACCCCTGGGCGTAGGAATCCTTTCCGCCGCACTCAAAAAGCAAGCACTGGACGAGACTGGCTATGCAAGCATGATCGCCAGCACCACCAAATTAAATCGTCCCGGTCAACATCTGTCGCAACTCGTTGGCGTCAATGCCATGACGGATGTGACTGGCTTCGGACTGTTAGGCCATTTATTAGAAGTCTGTCGCGGTGCCAAAGTACAAGCGAATCTGACGATGCAACACATTCCGCTTCTGGATAAAGTCGAACAATTAGCTACTGATGGCTTTATCACCGGCGCCTCCACCAGAAACTGGGCAGCCTATGGTGCCGACGTCAAATTACACACCAACATCAGCCCGGCACAGCAAGCATTACTCACCGACCCGCAAACCTCGGGCGGCTTATTGGTCTCGTGCGATGCTGGTGCTGTAGAACAAGTTTTAGCTATTTTCCGTGAGGGTGGCTTCTATGAAGCTGCCGTGATTGGTGATATCGTTACAGGATCACCTATCGTTGAAGTCAACCCCTGATGTTTTTGATATTGTCCCCACTATGAATCAATTAGAACAACTCAAGCAATACACGACTGTCGTTGCCGATACTGGCGATTTCCAGGCAATCAAGGCTTACACTCCGCGCGACGCGACCACTAACCCATCGCTGATTTTAAAAGCGGTACAAAAACCAGAATATAAGCATTTGCTGGAAAAAGCCGTTGCCGACACCAAAGGTAAATCGATCGACGAAACCATCGACCATTTGCTGATCGCTTTTGGCGTAGAAATTTTAAAAGAAATCCCAGGGCGCGTTTCCACGGAAACAGATGCACGTTTGTCTTTTGACACTGAAGCAACTGTCGCCAAAGGCCGCCAACTGATCGCCATGTACGAAGCTGCAGGCATTTCACGTGAACGCATTCTGATCAAGATCGCCTCTACTTGGGAAGGTATCCGCGCTGCAGAAGTTCTGGAAAAAGAAGGCATCCGCTGCAACATGACCTTGTTATTTAGTCTGGCACAAGCGGTTGCATGCGCAGAAGCCGGCGCGCAATTAATCTCACCGTTCGTTGGTCGTATTTACGACTGGTACAAAGCAAAAACCGGTCAGGAAATTTTCGGCGCCGATGACCCGGGCGTGTTGTCGGTTAAACGTATTTATTCCTACTACCGCAAGTTTGGTTACAAAACCGAAGTCATGGGTGCAAGCTTCCGCAATACTTCACAGATCCTGGAATTAGCAGGCTGCGACTTATTGACCATTAGCCCGGATTTATTGCAAAAACTGGCTGACTCTAGCAGTACCGTAACCCAAAAACTGAGCGCAGAACTGGCTCAGGCATCGGATGTCAGCAAAATCGACATGAACGAAAAGGCTTTCCGCTTCCAGCTCAATGAAGATGCCATGGCGACGGAAAAGCTGTCTGAAGGCATACGTGCATTCTGCGCTGACACGGTCAAGTTAGAACAAATGATTGCAGCAATGCGTTAATCATTAAGTAAACCCTTGCGCTAAGGCATCACTACGCTCGTCCTGAGTTAGCGCAAGAAAAAATTTGCTAAGCATGACAAAATAGGGATAGTCTGACTATCCCTATTTTTTTGGCGATGACCATCGCATTGCCCTCAGCCGCACTGACCACCGAATATGAAAAAAATTCTCGACCTTAGCACCTGGAATCGCCGCGAACATTACCAATTTTTTTCGCAATTGGATGAGCCATTTCACGGCATTATTGCCGATGTCGATTGCAGTAAGGCATATGCATTCTGCAAACAAGAGCAGCAATCATTTTTTCTGTATTACCTGCACAAAACCCTGATCGCCATCAATCACACCGAAGCCATGCGTTATCGGATTGAAAATCAACAAGTGGTCATGTATGACACTATCCACGTCAATGCCACGATTAGTCGCGCCGACCATACATTTGGTTTTTGCCCGATTTACTTCAAACCAGATTTTTCGCAATTTGCGGCTGAGGCACAATTGGCAATGCAAAAAGTGAAGGACAGCAGCGGACTATGCTTCAATGACGAATGCGCACGTGACGATGTGATTCATTTTTCAGCGATGCCATGGATTAAATTCACTGGGATCACACATGCACGCCAACATGATGGCCGTGACAGTGTGCCGAAGATTTCAGTGGGAAAGTGTGAACAAAAACAGGGAAAAATGCTGATGCCAGTCGGTACATTTGTCCATCATGGCCTGGTGGATGCGTATCACGTGCATCAATTTTTACAGCGTTTGGAAATAGAACTGCAATCATAAGCCGCTACTCAGTAAAAAAAGAATACGTAGTTTTCCTGATAGTTGCCGTGCCAAAATATTCTAATATGACTATACAAAAACGACAATAAAGGAGATCACATGCTAATCACACAACTACGTCAACATTGGACGCAATTTCGCGCCAACCGGTTTATCGCACAATCCAAACATCAATTAGTCATGCGCGACATGCCATCTGACTTATTTTTATACTGGCAAGATGTTGCACCCTCAGAATTTCCAGGCATTCCACAGAATGCCTTTTTTTTCGCCCGGGCAAGCGAGGGCTTAATACAATTCTTTGAATGCGTTGCGTACAGCAAACACGCCTGCGCCCTTCCTTCAAAAGCGGCAGATTCCGTATGGCATGCATGGAATAAATACTCGTCGCTCTCGCTCGACAAGTTTTGCCTGAAGCACTTCGGTCGCACAATCCCACATCTCGAAGACACAAAAATGCAAAGTTCTATGGACAATGCCTTAGCGGCTTGCCTGGTCGCGGCCAGACGCCTAAGTCATATTTCAGAATTCAGCACTGAAGTACCGCCCTTATTTAGTCTGGATGCAAGGCTAAAAATGCCAAAAGGCTATGCGTATCAATATACTGCGGGCAAATTAGGATTCCGTAACATCAGTTCCGCAGGGGCACCTTTGGGCAGCCTACATTTTCCCGAAAGTTTCCAACCAGCCGAACTCTTCGCGCTAGGTTTAATCAGTGCTGAAGCCTATCACATCACCCAGCAACAAGCACTGGCTCGCGCTCGCAACCACGCGGCAATGCAATCGAGCGATGTGGGCGCAAGCTGCGGCAGTTTTTCGGCAGATTGTGGGACTGGCAATGATTGCAGCGCAGGAAATTCGGGGGATTGCGGCGGACCAAGCGCAGGTTCTAGTTGCGGGTCTAGCTGCGGTAGCAGTTGTGGAAGTAGCAGCTAGTCAGAGATTATCAGACCCAGCTCGTCCATGAGCGGGAAAGGCGTTCACACACCATACTATTCTTTGCTGCCAATCTTACGATCAAGTTCCTCAAGCGCACGAATCAACAACAACGATTAATCCCGCAACAATCGCTCCACATCCCCGTTTCGTCGCCCGGCATCAATGACGCGATTGAGTTCATCCATAGCGAAACTACCGACTTTTTCTTTGAGAATCGCGATACAAGCGGGTTCTGACAGCAGAGGGTTTTCCAGCACGCGCAGTTGATTTGCGTCATAGCCGTAATCACTTAACTCAGCAACAACCTGCTCCGCGGTTCTGGCATGGTTCGCGTGCAGCATGACATCACAACGCCCGGCGATCAGTTTCGCCAATCTTGCATTGAGGTTATCGCTATCTTCTTCTACGGAAAATAAATTATTCTTTGCCGATTCAAATTCGGTGCCATAAGATACGCCGCGAAAGGTGCTGACGCGCTTACCGGCTAGTGACGCTAGGGATGTGAAGGGTATTGTTTGTGCTTTATTGACGAGCATCCATACATTTGTTTCGTAAATCGCGTGCGAGAAAACGAATCGCTGCAATCTCTCTGACGTTTGCGACAAACCCCAAATCGGCGCAACACCTTCATTGGCTAATTTCAAAGCACGATTCCAAGGATAGGCCTGCAAATGAAAGCGTATACTTGCTTTTGTACCCACATAATCGACCAACCTTTGTATCGCCGGTTTGGTTGGCAAAGGATGGTTAAATTGGTCCGTCAACTGCCAGATCAATAGCGGCACTTCGGGATCACTTGCCGCCAACGCGGGTGAAACAATGGCGCTCGTCATTGCCAATAAGGTCAGGCGACGCTGCTGATTCACCTCAGAAAAAGTTTTACTCCGCTTTCTATTTATGAACCAACTCATTCAATCTGATCCCGTTCATCATTGATATACATTGCTGGAAAACTTATTCCAACGCTTCAAACCTCGCCCGCCAATACCTTCTCGACACCACGATTCGCAAGCTGATCAGCGCGTTCGTTGCCATGATGTCCCGTATGACCACGCACCCAGCGCCATTCTATTTTGTGAGTCGATTGCGCGGCGTCAAGAGCTTGCCATAGGTCGACGTTTTTGACGGGTGCTTTGGAGGCGGTTTTCCAGCCCTTCGCTTTCCAGCCAGTAATCCATTCGGTGATGCCTTTGAGCACATATTGACTATCCGTATGCAAAGTGATGTGACATGGACGCTTTAATGCGCCCAATGCTTGAATCACCGCCATCAATTCCATGCGATTGTTGGTGGTCTCTTTTTCACCACCACACAGTTCTTTTTCTTTGTCACCAGCAACAAGTAGCGCCCCCCAACCACCAACGCCGGGGTTACCTTTGCATGCGCCGTCCGTATAAATTTCAATTTTATCCATAGTTTATTTTTTTGCTTTGTTAACGACGGCAACCGCATTTCCACGTGCCATACGTTTTTGCTTCCAGGCGGGGCCGATCAGGTGCATACCGCGTACGCGCTTGACCGCTTGCACCATGTACACAGCGCCCAGGTATGGCCACCATTTTTGACCAGCGTTTTCCATAAAATGAAAGCGCTGTAGCCATTTTTCAGAACGACATGGTGGCACATAACAACCAAACTCATGTCCACCCACTTCCATATTTAATAATTTTAACCAGTCCTTCATTCGCGCAAAGCTGATAAATTCGCCTTGCTGCGGCAAAAAATAATTCTTATTCAAACGCCCGGCGAACTGTCTCGCACCCCACAAACTGGCTTGATTAAAACCACTGATGATCAAACGACCTTCTGGTATTAAAACACGCTCCACCTCACGTAACAGTTGATGCGGCTCTTTGGCGAATTCCAGTACATGCGGCAATACGATCAGGTCTATACTTTGGGAGTCGAAAGGTAGCTCTGAGAAGTCATGCAGCAGGACTATGGGCCTTTGTTCTGTTTCACCCTCGACAAGATTAGGCTCCCGAAAAACAGAGTTCGTCAACCACCGATTCGGCATCCGACTTGCAGCTAAACCATCTATCTGTGGCATCCCAATTTGCACAGCGTTATAGCCAAAGATGTCCACGGTCAATTTAGCCAGTAAGGCTTGCTCCCATTCAAGGACATAGCGCCCTGCTGGCAACTGCAACCAGGCATCGAGGTCTATAATGTTCTTTTCCAATGCATCCATGTGTCTATGAACAACTCTCTGACGATGTTGACTGTGCCTGCGTTTCAGGACAATTATTTGTGGCTCATACACAATGGCAAATACGCCGCTGTCGTCGATCCGGGTGACGCAACGCCTATATTACATGCGCTGGCACAACATAAGCTCATATTATCGGCGATTTTACTCACGCACCACCATGCTGATCATATTGGCGGTGTTAAGGAGTTGCTGGCGTCCAATGCAGCACATCTTACGATTCCAGTGTATGGCCCGGCAAATGATAGCATTTCGTCAGTTACGCATCCCTTACATGAAGGCGATACGGTTCATCTACCAGAACCAGGTATTGATTTATCAGTGATCGACGTTCCGGGTCACACTTTAGGTCATATCGCTTATTTTTCAGCGCAAGAACACTGGCTGTTTTGTGGCGACACCCTGTTCGCTGGAGGTTGCGGACGAATATTTGAAGGCACGCCAGCACAAATGCTATCGTCCCTCGATAAACTGGCACGCCTGCCGGATGACACGGCGGTTTATTGCGCCCATGAATATACGATGGGAAACTTGCGTTTTGCTGCGACGGTTGAACCCGACAACCAACAACTTGCACAACGTATCGCCGTTGAGCAAGCAAAACGCGATCGGGGGCAGCCTACTGTACCGACGCAGATTGGATTAGAAAAATTGACCAACCCGTTTCTGCGCATCAGAGAACCTAGCGTAATTGCTGGCCTGCTCAAGCATCAAAAAATTAGCCCATCAACAGCTGATGCAGCGATAGATGAGTCAGAAAACTTTTATGCCTTACGCGAATGGAAAAACAATTTCGCGTGAGCGCGATCTCGCTCTAAAATACCGACATTTTTTGGTTCAGGGTTCAAATTACCATGCTCGAAGTCAGTAACAACAAAGATGCTCAAACAACGCTCGCCTTATTTTGTAAGGTGGTTGATAACTATGGTGACATCGGTATCTGCTGGCGTTTGGCAAGACAACTTGCGCACGAGCATGGAATTGCCGTGAATTTATGGGTCGATGATTTAATCAGCTTTAAGCGTATTTGCCCTGAAGTGCATACCGATCAATTAGAGCAAAACGTCGCTGGCATCAAGGTTACGCATTGGCGTGATCTGGATGGCGTATTTACGGTGAATGATATTGCCGATATCGTCATTGAATTTTTTGGCTGCGATATTCCACCTGCCTATATTGCAACGATGGCGCAACGCACGCCACGCCCGCTCTGGTTTAACCTCGAAGGTTTAAGCGCTGAAGAATGGGTAGAAGGCTGCCATCGCTTGCCATCGCCGCATCCGCAGTACTCGTTGACCAAGTATTTCTTTTTCCCGGGCTTCACCGATAAAACTGGTGGCTTGATCAAAGAAGCCCAATTAAGCGAACAGCGCCAGCAATTTCAATCTAATCCCCAAGCAATTAGGCAGTTTCTATCGCAACTTGGGGTCACTGCAGCCGAACAAGAAGCAATCAAAGTCTCTTTGTTTTGCTACCCACATGCGCCCGTGAATGAATTATTTGAGGTCTGGAAAAACAGCCCGGTCGCTGTAACTTGCCTGGTACCAGAAGGTGTAGCGAGTGATGCAATCACCCATTTCCTCGGGCAAACCGCCGTTGCCGGTACTCATGCGACACAAGGTGCATTAACGGTGCGCGTACTGCCATTCATACCGCAATCGGATTACGATCGCCTGCTATGGGCGTGTGACCTGAATTTTGTCCGTGGTGAAGACTCATTTGTGCGGGCGCAATGGGCGAACAAGCCCTTCATCTGGCATATTTATCCTCAGGATGAAAATCTGCATCACGTCAAACTAAAGGCGTTTTTAAATCGCCACACAGCCAAAACCGCCACCTTAGATAAGCTCTCCCTGACATGGAATGCCGCAAGCGACCGTCACGTTAACTGGGCAGATGTATGGCAAACTTTGCTCACTGAGCTCCCCCAAATTACACTTTTGAGCACCGAATGGGAGCAAGAAATGCTCAAAAATGGCAATTTCAGCACTAATTTACTGCAGTTTGCTACGACACTTGCTTAATTACTGGCAAAAAATGGGGTAAAATATGCGGTTAATTTTTACCGTATTTTCAAATTCAATCAGACGTGGGCTTGCAGGGCTTTTACCAGTAGGCAACAGATGATTTTTATGCAATCACCTTTTTACGTATATTTACTATGAAACCTGCAAAAGAAATTCGTGTTGGCAACATCATTATGGTCGATAGCAAGCCTATGATCGTTTTGCGCTCTGACGTCAATGGTTCAAGCCGCACGGGCTTCACCTACAAGTGGAAGATGAAAAATCTTTTGACTAACAGCCCACAAGAATCCGTTTTCCGTGGCGATGACAAGTTTGACGTAGTTGTTCTGGACAAAAAACCAGTCACTTACTCTTACTTCGCTGACCCATTGTTCGTATTCATGGACGCAGATTACAACCAGTACGAAATCGAAGAAGAAAACCTGGGTGATGCATTGCACTACCTGAAAGACGGCATGGAATGCGAAGCGGTATTCTACGACGGTAAAGCTATCTCCGTAGAATTGCCAACAACAATCGCTCGTCAAGTTGTGTATTCCGAGCCAGCAGTTAAAGGCAACACTTCCGGTAACGTATTGAAAGAAGCAAAAATCGAAAACGCAATCGAAGCACATTGCCATATCGTTCAAGTGCCACTGTTCGTGAGCCAGGACGACGTGATCGAAATCGATACACGTACTAACGAATACAAACGCGTTGTACGTAACTAAAATATTGCACCTCGATTGAGATGCATACTAAAACGCCGCATCATTTGCGGCGTTTTTTTCGTCTGAGAATTCAATAATCAAACAAACCCAATTCTAGTTTTCCATAATCGAGATCGCCGAATTATCCACATCAATGGTTTAAATAAAAAATAAAAAAACTCAAATTTTTTAGGCAATTTAATTAATTCATAGTCGTGAATGCTTGGCATAAAAATAGACATAGCGTACCAAAAGGAGATTTTTAAATTTGGTGCGGCAAGGGTTCTGTTAATCCAACCACGGAGCATTAAATTCAGAGGAGGATTTTCAATCCACATAACCGGACCCAATTGAAATTTACTTATTAACAACCATTGGCTCTTGGAAATTTTATTTTTAAATCCTCGGGTTACCTCACCATCAAGTTGCAAATTACAATACTTTCTCGCCAACAATAGCCCTTCTTGAACTGCAATACTTGCCCCTAACTTACCTGCTCTCAACCATAATTTTTGCCAGTCCGTTTCGAGCTTTTCAATTGCATTTGGCAAATCAAACAACCATTTAAGTCGTGCCCAACCGTGTTTTTTCCCATGTACGCAGAGATAAATTAAAAGTTCTTCATTATCAAATTGGGCAAGACCCGTATCGGAATTTATTGAACAAGAACTCCGATCTAAATGTGATAGTGGAAATTCGTATGGGTTATAAATTGGACGCCAGTGCAACTCCAACCTAGGAAATGTTTCACGAAATAAGGTCGTATCACAGGTACCAATTCGTAAAATTTTCGAAGAAAAAAAATGTTCGCAAATGCCAAGTTTCGGACTCCACCCCTGTGATTCCACACCTCTAAAAAATGAACGTAAATTCTCTGGAGCGACGAGTAAATCAATATCTCCGACATCTCGTACTGCCAAATCTTTATAAGCTCGAAAAGCGACATCAAGTCCTTTCATAACAAAAACAGGACAATTCAATTCCAATTTGGCAATTTGCCTTAAAGCCTGCAGAGACTTAATGGCTCTATGCGAATTACTCTTATACATAGTCGCCAATCCATCAATAAGCGCCTTATCAAAGGTACCTACCGCATGGACTTTTAAGTTAGAAAAAACCAAAGAATCCACTTTATGACGACGTGCTAACTCAAGAACCTTGTTCGTATCTAAATTTTTCTTAGCCAACTCTTCTTGCCGCTTGAAATCAACTGCCAAAGCTACAGGACGACAACAGGTTAATAGCAACTCAAATTCGTTGCCTTGATCCGAGCGCTCAAGAGGACATTCGAACTGACGATCATGATTTTGTAGCATAGAAAAAAAATCTTTCATCAGAACTGTGTTAACGTCGCTACGTTTTGCGGCGCCATAAACCGAAGGGCTAATACGGATAAAATTGGATCAACAGCATCTTCAACACTCATCAAATCCGTATCAATAATGAGCGAAGGTTCAAGCGGTGCCTCGTAAGGAGAACTAACTCCAGTAAAATCGACAATCTCCCCTCGTCGGGCTCTCGCATACATACCTTTGGGGTCGCGCCTCTCACATACCTCCACCGAGGTCGCAACAAAAACATCAATCCAATTCTCTCGCCCGACAATGGCACATGCCATATCCCTATCCTTCTGTAACGGTGATATCGTTGCCACCAACACCGTCAACCCAGCCTGATTCATCAAAGCCGCGACTTCAGCAATACGCCGCAAATTTTCATGTCTATCCTCAGCAGAAAAACCAAGATCTTTGCACAGACCCTGCCGGACAATGTCGCCATCGAGAATAGTACTGGCAATATCAAGTTCAGTGAGTTTGCGGGCTGTAGCTCTCGCTAATGTGGACTTTCCGGAACCGGGAAGTCCTGTAAACCAGATTGTTTTTGGCGTATGCATGAAACGATAAAAATTCTTACTAAGAAAATAATTGGAAAGTATCGAGTCAGTATACCGACAGGCTAAACTAAACTAAAACCATCGATACAATCGAAACAAAAAGTACTCACTTCGCAATAAATTGTTACCAAAATATTGCAGGACACATGTCATCATAGTTACTGACTTCATAAGTCAGATTAGTTCGGTGTTGACTTTGTAAATTGGAGCTAAGACATGCAAAAGAACGATTTAAAAACACAATCATTTAACTTAGAACAATCTAACACTGATAGCCGCAAAGCCTACTTCGCGCCAACACTGGTTTTGCTCAACAATACGGAAACTGAACAAAATTTCGGTGTTGGGCACGATGGAAGCGGCGCAGGCTTTAGTCATTCATAAGCTTTTTTTCAAATGTGTTTAGTTCCTAGCAATAACACATCATATCTTACAATAACGATGTGAAATTTACATCAAACCTACTTCCCATTGAACGGTAACACATGCAAGAAAACAATACAAAAACAATCTCTGACAGCTTAGAACAAAGCACTACAAACCATCGCCATGTTTACGTTGCACCTGCTTTGGTTTTACTTCGCAATACGGCAACTGAGAATAGAAGTGGCATCGGGCATGATGGTAATCATGCAAGTACTTTTAGCCACTCTTAAAAAATTTCCTCATCAATAAAATCGCGCTAAATGTGCGATTTTATTCGCTTTTTTTTCATATGGAATACCGATGTGAGCGAATCGGATTTGACTTATCCGTTCTCGCTCAGACACTCCTCTACCGGACAGCAAAATCATTCAGCACGAGCTATGACCGTAGTAAGCTCCGTTACAAACATTTCTTTCCACTAAATAATTTAATTGTTCACTTTAAAGAGTACTTAAAAAAATATCGCATGAGCCTTTGGTATTTGACTTCAAATAAAAAGGTAATTATTCATACATACGTTTCAATGTAGAAAATGATGATTGACTATATGTTTGTTTGCTAAAAATTATTTATTAGTAAAATAAATACATACATGAAAGGATTGATGAAAGGATTGATCTTAATTCTTCATAACACCCTAGCCAGGGCAATTTGCGATCACCAATGATTTTATGAGTTCAACTTTACCATTTAATCGACAAAGAAAAACATGCAAACAATAGATACAAAATCACAATCTGACAACTAAGTACAAGCATCCACTGAGAAGCGTCACGTGTACGCCGCACCAACGTTAATCTGTCTTAGCGATGCAGAAACAGAAGCGCATACAGGCTCAGGGCATGACGGAAATCCAATCGTCTCTAGTTCAGCTTCTTAAGTTGCGTTGTTTATCAAAGAATGTGAGTAAAAATTCGCACGCATATGTTCATTTATATGTTCATTTATTCTCGGTATAACTAATTTACAATAAATTTATCGAAGTTGATCATCGATCTATTCTGGGTTAATTGGAATTAACAACTCCTAAAATACGCAAATTCATGAAAAATAAATCAACCAAATAACAATGCAAAATAAACATTTTTTTTGTATTGCCGATCTCACAACTGAGGCAGTGGTATTTGATGTATCAACGGTGCGCTCTGGCAATATCGGCCTTAAAATTGCATTTTATGGACGCTTGAATGAACGACAAGCGTTGGCATCCCGTCTTGGCCTCAGTGGAGTATTGCCGACAGATATCGATCTGTTAGCACTTGCCTACCAGCGTTGGGATCTGGCGATGCCTGAGCATTTAATAGGGGATTTTAGTTTTGTTATCGAGGATTGTTCGAAGCAACGTGTTTTTGGTGCACGTGATGCATTAGGTGTACATGGTTTATTTTATGTACGCAAAGCGACACAACTGATCGTTTCTGCGAGAGTGGCGCCTCTACTCGACCACCCTTTGGTTGGTCGGCGTTTGAATCATCGCAAATTGGCACAAAGTGCAGTAATTTTGGCAGACACCAGTAACGAAAGTTTTTATGAAGGCGTGCTATCACTTGATGGCGGCAGCGCTTTTTGTTTGGAAGCCGGTGGTTTTAAAACCTGGTCATATTGGCAGTCTGATCCTGAGCGCGGCCTGGATATTCCCGACCACGAAGTGCCGGAAGCTTTACGTGCTTTACTGTTTGATGCCGTCGGCGCGCGCTTACCCACCTCCTCTACACCTGCTGCGCTCTTAAGTGGAGGATTGGATTCTTCGTCGCTGGTCGCTGTCGCCGCGTCGATCCTGAAGCAACAAAATCGTCGCTTACTCACTATTTCTGCGGTTTTACCACCCCACTTACGCGGCAAATTAGTCGATGAATCTGCATTTATCCGCGCTTTTTCAGATGTCGACAATATTGATTTTCTTGATATTACAAATGAGCAACGCGGCCCATTTGATGATATTGATCAAACTCTACGTCAACATGCAGTACCGCACCTGGGTTCACGCCACTACCAATACGCCGCGTTTTCTGAAGCAGCGCGTGCAAATGGCGCGCAAACAATATTTGACGGCTGCTTTGGTGAACTGGGACCTACGCATTACGGCAATGGCTTTTATGCAGAATTATTCCGTTCAGGCCAGTGGTTGCTGCTTGCAAAAGAAGTACGCGCCAGAGCCAACGCCTATCGTTTTCCAGTCTCTAAGGTAATCAAAAGCGAATTACTCAAGCCTTTAGCACCGGCGTTTCTACTTAAGCTCACTGGGCGCGAACATCGATTTGATCTGGCACTGAGTTCAGCCAATCAACCATTTCAACACGCATATCTGGCTCGACATTTACAGCAGTCAACAGATGAGATGCTGACACGATCAAATGCGCTGGTACAAGATGACCGCAATCCTCGAGCGGCGCATGCTCGTAGCATTGCTCACGTTCAACATTCGCAACGTCCCTCTGGAAACAACACCAATGGAACTCAGTTTGTTTTTCCGTTTTTGGATAAGCGCGTCGTTGAATTTTGCTTAGCTGCTCCGACGCATCTCAAGGTACGAAATGGTTATCCGCGTAGCCTCGTGCGCTTGGCGCTGGATGGTTTGCTGCCGCCGAGCATACAATGGCGAACAAGCAAAGAACCGTTTGCACCGGATTTTCATTTGCGTTATAACCAACAACGTGTGATTGCCGAAGAATTATTTGCCAGTATCGGCACCAATGATCCTGTTCGTGAGGTGGTTGACGTGGCGCGTTTGCAGATGATGGTAAAGCATGAGATGAAAACCAATCGCTGCGATACGCCAGCAGATTTCATCGCCATGCACATGGTACCGAAAGGCGTGTATCTGATTCATTTTTTACGACAGTTTTCGGAATTCGCTCCAACCTGAAGTATGAACTCATAACAATGACCAACCAAGTATCGCAAACGCAGTTTTCTTACTTCCACATTTGTTTTACATTGAGCTCACATGCAACACCATTATCAGCTTTATCAATTCGGCATTTCCAGTGAGGTGGCTTTGCCTGAACTGGCGCCCGTCTCGGATGCGCCAATTGAGGCACACATTGCCTATGGGGATGTGCTGGGTAACATCGCACCGGATGCTCGCCAGCTTGGGCCATTTTTGTGGGCCACTGCATACGCATTTTGGCTGAAGGTGCCAGCAGTAGCCGCTTTTCTGATCCGTAACGGCAATGAAATTATTGTGCAGCCTGAACCGGGGATTGATGAGGCCAGCGTCCGCGTCTTTTTGCTAGGCTCTGCGATGGGCATACTTATGTTTCAGCGCCAGCATCTGGTCTTGCATGGCAATGCAGTACAAGTGGGCGATGGCTGTCTGGTCTGCGTCGGACCTTCCGGTGCCGGTAAATCGACCTTGGCGGCGGCTTTGATGCGACGTGGGCATAAGCTGCTGGCCGACGACGTGGTGCCAGTCAACGCACAATGCGAAGCTTTACCAGGATTCCCCAGAATTAAATTGTGGCAGGACAGCGCAGAAAAAATGCAGATAGCAACAGATGGGCTGGCACGCATACGTCCTGATATGGAAAAATTCAATTTACCAACTTTTGGCGAAATGGCTGCTGCGCCTTTGCCAATACGTTGGATCTACATTCTCAATAATCATAACAAAGACGAGTTTGTATTTGAAACGATACGCGGCATGGATAGGTTTCCGGCATTACGCAATAACACTTACCGCGTACGCTTTCTTGAAGGCATGGATTTGAAGGCGCAGCACTTAACTCTGTGTGCGCAATTGTCCTCAAAAATTAAACTCGTGCGTGTGACGCGCCCTAACACGCGCTTTGCACTAGATGAATTAGCTGACAGAATCCTGGCAGATGCTGCGGAGCAAACATGAGCGAGGCGGCAGGAATTTATTGGCTGGCCTCCTACCCAAAATCTGGCAACACCTGGTTTCGCGCATTTATCGCGAATCTGCAACGCGGACAAGATGCAGAGGTTGATATCAATGCGCTCGACACTGGAGAAATCGCTAGTAGTCGAGGCTGGTTAGATGAACTTCTTGGGTTTGACAGCGCAGATTTGCGTGCCGAAGAAATTGAACATTTACGTCCAGAAGTCTATCGTTGGACAGTCGCTAAAGAAGCCAAAGGTCTGAGGTACCACAAAATTCACGATGCCTATCTACGCCTCGACAACGGAGAGCCTCTGGTCAGTCGTGAAGCGACGCGAGGCGCCTTATACATTTTGCGTAATCCGCTGGATGTCGCTATTTCAGCATCGCATCATTGGGGCTGTTCAATTGATGAAGCAATCCATCGCATGGGAAAAAGTGATTTTGAGATCGCAAAAAATAAATGCAGCATGCACACTCAGGTTGGTCAACGCTTGCTAAGCTGGTCACAACATGTATTAAGCTGGGTCGATGCCAATGATTTACGTTGCTGCGTTGTCAAATATGAAGATATGCTGAAGGATAGTCTCACCAGCTTTACCAGAGCCAGTGATTTTTTGGAACTGAAAGCCGAACAAGTTGCAATACAACGCGCCATTGAGCAAAGTAGTTTTGAAAAACTGGCTGCACAAGAGCAAGAAAAGGGGTTCCGTGAACGCTCAGTTAAGGCAGAACGTTTTTTCCGTTCTGGCAAGGCTGGCAGTTGGCGCGACACACTCAACGCTGAGCAGGTGGATAAAATAGTCCATGATCATCACGAAGTCATGCGCCGATTTGACTATATAGATGAAAGTGGATCGCCCTATTTCAGCTAATATTGCTGAGTTATTCGTTTAATTGTTTAAGTTTAAGGTTTTTTATGTCAACAAATACCCTTGATATGTCCAGCAAGTTTATCCGCAATCTTGATTTGGTAGCTGTACCTATGGATGGCGACCTGGTGATGATGAGTATTAGTCAAGGCAGCTACTACGGTGTTAATCCGGTTGGGTCAGTCATTTGGGAAGCCTTACAAACGCCACAAACGCTAGAACAATTATGCCAAGTCGTCGTTAAAGAATTCGCAGTTGATGCTGACACTTGCGTTAAAGACGTACAAACGTTTGTCACGCAAATGCTTGATGCAAAAGTCGTCCAATTTGCATGAATGTGATGACGCAGATAAAACAAAAATTACGCAGCTTCTTTCGTCAGCCCGTCTTTTTTCAGCTGTTTTTTTTACCAACCTGGTGTGTGCTCGGATTTGCTCGCATGCTGGTGCTCTGCATCCCATTTCGACATATCGCTCCGCGCTTGGGGCATCACGCCGGAATACACGCAGCGGTCCCCCTGATTGCTTTAGAATCGATTCCGCGAGCACGCCAGATTTCTCGTCTGGTGACGACCACGGCACGTTATTGCCCGTGGAATGCAAATTGTTTTGCGCAAGCCATCACAGCACGCCTATGGCTGGGAATCTATGATATTCCTTATGCCCTATATTTTGGTTTAAAGAAAAGCGAAGACCAGCAATTGCTGGCACACGCCTGGGTTTGCGCGGGTCCAGTTCGCGTGACAGGTGGGGAAAGCTTTCAAGAATTCACGGTAGTCAGTATGTTTATCTCGAGCGCAGAATTGGCGGAACAATCATGAAGTCTGCAACCATATGGCAGAGAACGCAGACTTTTTTTGCACTCATGTGCCAGCAACCTCGCCGCCCATTGGTTGCCCTGACATTCTGCATGACCATCGTCAGTGTGTGTGAAGGTTTTGGCGTAAGTTTATTGGCGCCGATGTTGGGGCTACTGCAAAATGCCGCCAGCACCAACGCGCAGACGTCGAACGGTACGAGCTCGCAGCTGGCGCAAGTCTTTACTGCACTCGGGATTCCGTTCAAAGGTTGGAGCATCTTGTTGGCATTTGTCGCGCTGCAAATACTGAGAATTGTCGCCCAATTTTTTCGCGAAAACATATCCACCCAGGTCCAATGCGACTTAGTTGATCGCTTGCGCGAGCGATGTTTCATGGCTGTGCTAAAAAGTGAATGGACATGGCTATCACAAAGAAATAATGCAGAATATTCCAATCTTTTACTTACCGATGTCAATCGTATTGGCTTTGGGGTGAATTTTTTTATTCAACTCACCAGCGCCGCCGCACAATTGCTGGTGTATGCGGTAGCTGCTTTATGGCTGTCGGTTCCAATGACCTTGTTGGTGTTGGCAACGTGTATTCTATTTTTCTTTACCGAGAGCCGTTTGCGGCGAGAAGCCTTGGAACTCGGCGCAGGGTTAGGACAGACGTCACAGCGCCTGCACAGCACGGTACAAGAGAGTCTTCAAGGAATGAAGTTAGTAAAAATTCTTGGAAATGAATCACGTCATTTGCAGAAATTTCTACAGTCCATGCAAGGGTATAGAGGGCAATTACTGAAATTTCAACGCAGTTCGAGTTATTCACGTGCGCGTATGCAATTCGGTGCAACCTTGATACTGGCGGTGTTGCTATACACGGGACTGGAACTTCGGCGCTTACCTATCGCGGAAATGGCGGCATTGATCTTCGTGTTTTCTCGCCTCATGCCGCTGGGTTCGCAGCTTCAGCAACATTTACATCAATGGCTGCACGCACTGCCTGCATTGGAAAACACAGAACATTTGTTAGCCGAATGTCGCAAAGTAGCCGAGCCGGATTTGCATGGTGCACCTTCGACGTTTGTGCAGACACTGGAATTGCGAGATGTGAGCTTTCAATATCCCGGGCGCGAACGTCAGGCTGTTCGAGACATCAATCTGACAATCCACGCAAAAACGACTACCGCTATCATCGGCGAGTCGGGTGCGGGAAAAAGCACCTTAGCTGATGTTCTGATGGGACTCTTGCGACCTGATAGTGGCGCAATGATCATTGATGGCAACACTCTGGACGATGCCGCACGTGTGCAGTGGCGTCATGCGCTCGCCTATGTACCGCAAGAACCCGTCTTATTCAACGACACCATACGTAGTAATTTATTATGGGCTGTGTCTGACGCCGACGATACAGTTTTGTGGCAAGCGCTGGAAAAAGCTGCTGCTGGTTTTGTGCGCGATTTACCGCTCGGACTCGACACTGTGGTCGGCGATCAGGGTTTGCGCTTGTCTGGTGGCGAGCGTCAACGAATAGCACTCGCACGCGCCCTTCTTCGTCGCCCTGCCTTGCTCATCCTCGACGAAGCGACAAGTGCGCTCGATATGGAAAATGAAGAACGCATCCGACAAGCCATCGTCAATTTACACGGCGACCTGACAGTGGTTGCGATTGGTCATCGTATGGCGACCTTAAAACATGCTGATCAGGTCATCATCATGGAAGCTGGCCATATCTCAGGCCAAGGCAGTTGGACTGATGTACAAAAGTCTGACTGAATCTGATTGAGACGAGCACTTCAATTTTGCTTATACAATTGCGCTAAATGACGCTTGATAGATCGATTCAAGGAATAATTAACAGCAACCAAATAACGGTTACCGATAAAACTATCAAGCGCACACAAAGAGCTGATGTGTCATTGCAACACCAATTGATGACCGAATAGCATTGCAATTTACATCGTAAATGTTTTTGAGGCTCAATCAAACGGTAGTTTTTTCCCCTCCACATGAGCAAAAAAAGCCCCAGCTCCTATTCCAGCTTGAAAGATAGAAAAGTCATCACCTAATACCAATGACGGTTTCATGCGCTCCCAGGAAGCACGTATTGCTGGCAAATTCAGATAATGCTGTGCCTGGTTTGATTGCTGCATCATTTCCAGCATAGTTTCTACCTCGTCGCGATGTGACAGAAACCGATATATACCGTCCGCTGGCTGCAAACCCCGAACGTAGTTCCACTGCACTTCAGGAGGCAAAATATCTTGCATTGCCTCTCTTATCAACCAGCGCCGGTGGCCATCGCGAGCAAACAGATCATCTGGTACTGACAAGCAAAATTCAATCAAATCCTGATCGGAGGTTGGATCCAGCATATCAAACCCGTACGCACTAGCAAGCAAACTATTAATACCGGTGGCGGCAATAAAAACAGGCATCAACGCAGCTCGCATATTTTGCAAATCGCTACTCTTGCGTCTCGCTGCATGTGTCTCGAAGTTATTCTTATGTTGCGCAAGTAAATGTGGATTTGCCGGATTCGCAGACAATCCACTAAACGTCCTGGTAAGTACATCTTTTTCGGGCCTGAATGCGTACCAAGTTTGACGCGCCATACCTCTGGCAATGTTATAGGCGGTTGTTGTCCGACCGTTGAGTAAACACCCCCAGGCGCTTTTCCATTTGCGCTGCTGCAATTGTGACCACAGTGTCAAAGGCGTTCCGTCCCAGGTCACAACCAGATTACCTAGCTGTCCAGATAACAAAGTATGCATCTGTCGCTGCTGCACCTGGGCACTCAGAAAATGTATCCACGGCATATTCACTACCGTACTCTGCAAACGCCCGGTCATGCTCAGACCGCGCTGGTAAGCCTCAAGCGGGCTAAGTGCAGCACTTTGCAAGGCAATGTGATCTATATTCGGGTGGCACATGGCTGTCATGTGTGCGAGTGGCCACTCATCGACGATTTTGTTGTCAAGGTGCAGACTGCGGACTTGCGGAATCGGAACATGGGTGTACGCAGACAGTGGCAACCCGCGAGCGGCCATTTCCTGTGCCGCGAGCGCGCTTACCGAACCAGAATCCAGTCCAGCACTAAGCATGGTCGCAACGTTCTGGTTTCCGGCAATACGCGCCGAAACAGCTTTACGATACAGATGCAAAAACTGATCAATGTATTCCTGATCTGTGCAAGCGCGTCTGACAGGTTTCCAGTCACCCGGATGCCAGTATGTTTGAATGTATGCGGTTTTAATATCAACAAACAAGCAAGATGCCGGTTTTAACTGACGAATGTCTTGGTATTCCGTTTCATCATAGTCGGAATAAGCAATCCAATGAATAAGATAACTAAGTATGCGTTTCTCATTCAGTCCACAATTAACTCCCGGCAACTGTAACAAATCGACGAGCGAAGGAGCAAATGCAATACTTCCATTTTTATGGGTATAAAAAAGCGGAGTTGCTCCAGTAGGATCTACAGCCAAAATCAGACGACGTTGACTTCCATCCCAAATCGCAAACCACCAATTGCCTCGTAAATGTTTGGCCATATCACTACCCCAACGCTGGTAAGCGCGCAGTAGCAAATCGCCTGTCGGCCATAGAGCTGCATTACAAGCAGCAATTCCCAAAGCTGCTGCCAACGCAGGACGATTATCGAGGCGTGCTTTATAGTCGAGCAATTGCGTGTGTGCTTCTAGTTTGACGATTGCTGTTGCAAGCAACGGGCTATCAACCGCATGGAGTTTAGTTGCCACTGCCGACGGTGGGTAAACGTGCAAGACAGCATCATGCAAATTGATTGTAAGAGCCATTTTAATCCCAACAATTAGTAGATTTGATTAGTCTGCGATTTTCGAGCTTGCCAGATTTTTGGAATGCGTAACAATAGCCTCGGCAAAGTCTGGCAAATACTGCAGACCGTCAGGCGCACGCACGAGAAAAACCGGAGTCCTGCTTGCTACGGCAGTCAACACGGAAAATAAGCATGCTGCGGTCTCCGGTGCCAACAATTCCTTTTGAAAAATATTGGCAAATAGCGCTGGAAATGCCTGTCTGCCACTGATTGGGTTGATTTCTGTTGAATTCTGCCCAGGAATCCGCGTCTGCAGCAGATAGATGGCATTTAAAGGCAGAGCTTCAGCACAAAATAATTCAGGGCAATGTTGCAAATCGCGATAACATTTATTGCCCATAGTCTGTGTACGTCGAAAGACCGTAGGCAGGTCTTGCCAATGCTCCCCCAAACCAACAGCACTATCTGGCCACAGACGCAGATGAGGGTAGCCGGGTTGCAGGTACGCCGTCTCAGCCTCGATTTTCAGTGTCGCAATATCATCACACACTAATGGAAATCCAGCCTCAACTAATGCTGCTGACGCCGTTGACTTACCACCACCAGAGTCGGTACAAAACAACACAGCGCCATGACCAATTTGTACCGCGTTACCATGCATAGCGAGCTTGCCAGTCCACTGCAATAGCCTGCCACAAATCGCTCCCAGAATCACTCGTGGTATGTCAACTGTTGAGACGCCATCAGTCCAGCTAACCTCTACCCGTTTTTCATTCAAATCAATCTGAAAATGTAATTCTGCGCCATTGAGCGCGTCGGTGTAATGCACATGCCAGTTGCCAGTATTCTCCCGCCACTGGCATTCGTTAGCCCCCAGAATTTGCATTTCAGCTGGCATGTCCGGCATCTCGCTAACGCCAACAACATGAAAATACACATCCTCCAAAGCACCTACCGAGGCAGGAAGACACGGCAGCGCCATATCGCTGCGTATCGTCAACCCAAAACATTGATAGAGTTTAGTCTGCAATTAAGTTCTTTCTTGTGGTAAGCGCCTCGGGGGCAAGTAAATCCATACGTTGCAGCAATTCTGGTATGTCGGGATGATGTGCATTATGTTTTTGCAAAAGTTTATGTAAACCAAATAGCGCAAAATAATGATAGGGTTGCTCCGCCAATATTTGACGGAAATAGGCTTCTGATCCATCGGCCCCAACGCCCAATGTTTGTGCCCGCAACGCTGGCGACTGTATTTTCGATAAAAATACCGGCATTTTCTCCGATTTAATTTTTCGCGCAATCGCGTACCCCATGCTCGCATAATGATCAGCAAATAGCGTATCGCGCGGCGCGCGCTCTATCAGCGCTAACATCTTCGAATACGCCTGCACCCCATTCAACTGCTGTAGCAGTAACCACCGTGCCGAATGAAAGTTAATATCCATATCCAATAATGACTGACACAATTCGACGCAAAGCTCACGCTGCGCCAGTTTTGCAGCCTGTAAGGCCTGCGCCCAAATGCACTGTTGACGCGGATCCACCTGGATACGGTCAGACTTGGGTAATGGAGTCTTACTGTCCATCCAACGTCGAAATTGCAAGCGCATTTTTTCACGCACGGCCTGTGGACTGCGGTCTCTAATCACCCACTCCCACCCTGGACGTGCAATGTCATTCAACTGGCTTCTTTGCGCATACAACTGTTCCAGGTGTGCCTCCAGTTCATGATTACTGGCAAAGCACAGAGCGCGCTTGTCATGTTCTGCGAACACCTCACATTTACTGAGCAAAGCCACGCAAGCTGCCGCCGCATATTGCGCAAACTTGCCATCGCTGCGCCCGCGATTAAAACCTGATTCTTTTAAGGGAGCGATAGCAATGTGAGCTCCCGCCAAAAAAATTTGCAATTCCTCGTAGTTACCAAAGGCACGTATTTGCAATTGTTCAGCTGGCAAATCTTGCAGCAAATCTTCCAACATACCCAGATTGCCCATCGCAACAAACCGGCTGTCAGTATGCGTCCGTAAAAATTTATTTATAGCTGGAATGATGGTTTGTAAATCTGCGATGTGACTAGATGTGCCCGCCCAGGCAATGACAAATCCAGACGGCTTTTCGGGCGCAGTATGTGGCACAGGGACATAGGGGTCAAGAACAAAAACCTCGGGATGCAAACTCCGATACCGCTTCTTCAGTCCTGAGGAGGAAACTTGCAACGCATCGCAGGCGCGTGCAAGGTTCAAGATATGCTGGCGATTTAAAGCAGCACGTATGCCCTGATCGGCGGGCAGCCAATTTCCGGCAAAAGCGAGGTCGTCATTGATTTCGTAAACTGTTGGCCGATTTAACATGCGACGCTCACGTATCAATGCTTCCAGTGGCACAGCAGCAATTTGTATAATGACCAGCAAATCAGCACCAAGCGCAAGTGCCAAAGCATCTGGTTGGTTCAGGGAAACAGGCGAAACAATGAACTCTTTATCTTCTGCCCAAAGTTCACAGGGACGCTGAACACGTTGCAAATGATTGCCATAGTTTTCGCCGCTATGACAATCATTATGCAACCAGACGATGTTGTAGAGGTGGAATTGAGCTCGACTCATGCAGATAGATCTTGCAAACACGAACAATGAAGCAAGCTTGCCTTAAAATAAGTTAGCCTCTGCAAAAAATGTGGGGTTATGCTTGCGCACCTACCCTATATTCAAAAAACACTGCGCCTGACTGACACCATTCAACAGGTAAAATCCACCTGAGGAAAGGACAAGTTACGAATTATAAATGCCAAAATCATTAGGAGCCCCCGGACTAACATGAGTCTCAGTCAGTGTAATATCCACTTTTTCCATCAAAGGTTCAACAAAGGCTTTTTTTGAAGCTTGTTGAAATTCTTGCACTTGATTTTTTTCAGATGTAGTCATAATAATTTTCACCAAAAGTTACTATTGTCGGAGTGGTACACTGCGATACCACATCAAATCCAGAAAAAATTTCCTGGGGAGTGTTCATCAGAATAAAAACAATCTGATCAATCTGATAAATAGATCAAAATTTCTACTCTTTAATCACAGAGACTACATTTTCCAGTAATAAATGATTCGCAAAATTCAAAACTGTATTCTGACATACGACATCACTTACTTCAAATTCTGCGCTCACCAAAAGACACAAATCTCGAATTCGGCGTGGTGTCTCGAGCAGCTGCCAAATGAATCGCGCGGTAGGATTCAGGTCGTAATAACAACCTTGTTCAACACTCATCATCATTAAATGCTCTCCCATAGGAGCGGCGACCATATCAGTTTGCCTGACAATAAGAGAATCCAGATCCAATGAAGCAGGCTGCATAATACCTTCAAAACGCGTTAAAAATGGTTGGCGTAACGAGACCGCCAGTGCGGCATTATCGGCTCCGAGAAACATCAATGTCAACAATAAAGAAAATTCAAGAGGATGTGCATTTGCTAGAATCATTACTTTCACACGTAGCATAAGAAAGAATTACCATGAATCGACACAGCTGGTTGTTTTCTCCTGAAGAAATTCGCATACAACATATAGAAGGGAAAACACTAGCGGCACGGCACGATGAAAATGGTGCTTGGGCGATTAATATAGTCGGAACGCGGATATTGGAGTTATTAGAACAGCCGCAGTCAATCTTAAGCATCTGTGCAAAACTCAGTGCCGAGTTCGACATTAGCCAGGATGCCTGCGAAAAAGCAGTGTCGACTTATCTGCAAAATTTAATCGACAATAATTACGTAGAGGCAATTGATGATAACGATGCTGACGCAAGCATGCGCCGACGCTATCTGGATTTACTGAAACGATCTCTGGTTAATCTACTTTACCCGGAACATGAACTCAGACTCAGCTACTTACTTAAGGGGGACTACGCTGATGATCCAGTGTTACGCGGTCGCGTTCTACGCGATATTCGCGTCAACCAAGCAAAGGAATACACCAAACTGATTCACGACAAACACTATGGTTACCCAACTATTTATGCCCATACCCTGGTCGGTTTGCGCAGATTAAACAATCTGGAATATTGCGCACGGCGCATCTTTGCTGACAAGATACCTGGCGATTTTTTTGAGGCTGGAGTGTGTCAGGGCGGTGCGATGATTTTTCTCCGCGCTTTACAAGTAGCATTTAACGAGAAGAAAAGGCTCACCTGGGGGGCGGACTCCTTCCAAGGATTGCCAGCGCCAGAAGCAACCCAAGATACCGGACTAGATTTCACCGAATCGCGCTTTCCGTGGTTGGCAATTAGCGAAGACACCGTGCGTCAGCATTTTCAGAATTATGAACTTTTGAGTGAACAGGTAAAATTCGTACCAGGCTGGTTTGAAGACAGCTTGCCAGGGCTGCAAACTGGATCAATATCTCTGTTGCGACTCGATGCAGACCTTTACAAATCGACGCGCGAAGTCTTACATAACCTATATGACCGTGTTTCACCGGGAGGCTATATCGTCGTGGATGATTACGGATCATTCGCACCTTGCCGTCAAGCGGTAGACGAATTCCGACGCGAGCGAAATATCGTCGACCAATTACGCTGGATAGATTGGACTGGGGTCTTCTGGCGCAAGCCAATCTAGTCGAATATATCTCAGAATAAAGCATCAAAAACAAAAAATTTACACTCTTTTTGAGATAACACCTTTTAAGCTACCGCCCCGTCCAATGAAGCATCAACGCGTGATTCGTAAAAAAACCTCACTTACTTTCATACAAAAATAAGTGAGGTATAAACTTGTCACCTTGAGACAATTTCTACTAAACGGCATGGCACAGCCACGCCGAATTTGATACTCAATTAAAACGCTGGAACCACAGCGCCTTTGTATTTTTCTTCGATGAATTTCTTCACTTCTGGTGATTGCAAAGCGGCGATCAGTTTTTTGAAAGCTGGGCTGTTTTTGTTATCATCACGCGCTACCAACAGGTTCGCGTAAGGTGAATTTGCATCTTCGATGAATAATGAATCTTTGACTGGATTCAGTTTCGCTTCAATCGCATAGTTGGTATTAATCAACGCCAAATCAACCTGATTCAATACACGTGGCAGCGTTGCGGCTTCCAGCTCCTTAAATTTCAAGTTTTTAGGATTGGCGATGATATCTTTCTTGGTCGCCGAAATATTGGTTGGATCTTTCAGTGTCAACAAACCCTGCTTTGCCAACAACAATAATGCACGGCCAGAATTGGATGGATCGTTAGGGATCGCCACTGTTGCGCCGTTAGGAATATCAGCGACTTTTTTAAATTTTGTTGAGTAGGCAGCGAACGGCTCTACGTGTACCTTAGCAACAGGCACTTCGATGTCATTTGAGTGACTTTTCTTAAATTCATTCAAATACGGTTGATGCAAAAAGAAATTACCGTCTAAGTGTTTTTCATTCACTTGTACTGCTGGTTGAATGTAGTCAGTAAATACTTTGACTTTCAGATCCACGCCTTCTTTTGCCAATTGAGGCTTAATGAATTCCAGGATTTCTGCGTGAGGAACCGGGCTGGCAGCGATCGTCAACACATCAGCGGCATGCACCATGCCAGCAGCAAAAACGCTGGCAACAGTCAAGCTTGCAGCGACTGCAGTACGCACACTATGTTTAATTGTTTGTTGAAATGAGAGCTTCATATTACCTATCCTTATTTTTATTAAGAGTAAAAGAGTAAAAAAGAAAAACAAACTACTTACGGGTAAATCTTGCGACTAATTTGTCGCCAGAGAACTGCAACACCTGTACTAACAAAATCAAAATCGCGACCGTCACGATCATTACATCGGTCTGGAATCGTTGATAGCCAAAACGTAAGGCCAGATCACCAAGACCACCACCACCAATCACACCAGACATTGCCGCATACGAAACCAAGGCAATCGTCGTCACCGTTGCTGCAGCAATTAAACCTGGCAAAGCTTCCGGCAAGAGTGCGTGAATGATGATTTGATGAGTCTTTGCTCCCATCGCCTGGCACGCCTCGATAATGCCGCGATCCACGTCACGCAATACGTTTTCGACTAAACGCGCAAAAAATGGCGTGGTACCAATCACCAAAGGTGGAATTGTTCCGGCAACCCCCAAAGATGTACCGACCAAAAACAAAGTAAACGGAATCAAAACGATCAATAAAATAATAAATGGCACCGAACGTAATACATTTACCAAGACCGATAACAAGGCATAAATGCCGCGTTGTTCCAGCAACTGTTTTTTGCCGGTAACGAACAACAAGACGCCCAAAGGCAAGCCCAGCAAGACCGTAAAAAACAACGAACACCCCGTCATCGTCAGCGTATCCAGCGTTGCCTGGGCAATGTCTTCCCAATCAATATTCGAAAAATCCATTAGTACTTACTCCCACTCAAACCCAACACATCCGCTCGCACATCCGCCGCACGCAAAGAAACCAATACCGTATTGATCTCATCCGTCGAACCAATCAGCTCGACTAGCAATTGTCCGTATGGTGTATTTTTGATGCGAGAAATAGTTCCCTGCAAAATCACCATCTGCACTTGGGTTTGCGCTGCGATGCGACTCAAAATAGGCTCATGGGCAGCAGCACCGACATAAGTCAACCGGATCAATAATCCGTTTTCTCGTTCCTTGCGAATTTGTAATACATCGAGATCGAGTGCGAGATTTTCTGCCACCATACTTTGCGTCACGGTGTGCTTTGGATGCAGAAAAACGTCAGCGACATCACCTGTTTCGACAATTTCACCTGCATCAATCACCGCAACCTGATCACAGATCGTACGAATGACCTGCATTTCGTGGGTAATCAAAACGATCGTCAGACCCAACTTCTGATTAATATCTGACAATAATCGCAAAATGGATTGCGTGGTTTCTGGATCGAGCGCCGACGTCGCTTCATCACACAACAACAAAGTTGGATAATTCGCCAATGCACGGGCGATGCCGACGCGTTGCTTTTGACCACCTGAGAGCTGCGCTGGATATTTATTACGTTGATCGGCTAAACCGACCAAATCCAACAATTCATCCACGCGCTGACGACGTTGCTCTTTGCTGTAAGAACCTGCTAACTTAAGCGGGAAATCAATATTCTGTGCGATCGTTTTTGCGCTAAGCAAATTGAAATGTTGAAACACCATGCCGATACGCTGACGCAAACCGTGCAATTGGTCAGCGTCGAATTGGGTAATATCAGCACCGTCGATCAGGATCTTGCCTGAAGATGGTCTCTCCAATAAATTCAGAGTTCGAAGTAACGTACTTTTACCCGCCCCCGAGCGTCCGATGATGCCAAAAATTTTTCCTTGTTCTATTTGCAGATTAATGTCACGTAAGGCCTGCACTTGCGCACCGACACCACCACGACCCACTTGATAAAACTTCTGTACTTGCTCAATCCGTATCACTGATAACCACGCCAAAAAATCACAGAAGCCGATCTTACCTAAAGCTTCAAATGCTTTCCAATCATATAAATTCACTTGCATATATGAAATTTCATATATAAGAACAATGATTTGGAAAAACTCGCCGTGTTTTATAAAGCGGACATAACAAAGAGATTCAACTCAACGAATTATTAGAAACTTCTCATAAAATTCACTATCTTCATGGAACTAATTCTTCTACTCACCGTCTGACTCTGCAACATATTACTTTCAATGCAAGGATGTTAAGTTCAATTTTCTTTGTTATGATATGGTGCTTTGCAGTAAAAAAACTGAAGCACTAAATGAGCACTTGCTTCAAACCTGAACCTGAAAAATATCGATTTTAATGTTGAGCAATAAACTTCCATCTGTGCAGTTCGGACAGAGACATGCCACACAAAGCCTGCCAATGGCCTTAGTGCAGTCTTTCGTTGTGCGCGGCTGGAAGGCAGGCGTTGCTTTACTTACCGCCCTTAGTTTTGCTTTACTGATTTCGACGGCAGCCACGCATCATCATGCGAACTCCATCGAAGATCAGGCTTGCTCACTTTGCAGTGCGATCTCAGATAAACTTGACCACGTCACACCGACCACGCAAGTGCCGCTCACGCTGCAATTGTTTGCATATACGCTGCAAGCTGGCGATGCTTATCTGTCAGATTTTGCTGCACCGTCATTACTTCCTCCTAGTTGTGGTCCACCCGCCCTCGTTTGATCAAGCTGCTTAATTCCTGATTTGCAGGATGTGTTGAATGTGTAGTGTTGAGCGTTTTTGCGCTTAGTACCCCTCATCAACTGGCTTATGCCTGCGCGCCTACATCGAAAATGCGGAGCGCATAGAAGACAGAAGCACTGCACTTCACATCTAAAATAAGCATCTCCAGTAACACACCAAGAACAAGATCTCGTGCGCCCCAAGCGGTGACGCCGTTTCACTTGTTACTACTTTATTTTTAAAAATACGCATTAATAAAAGGTTCACCATGACTACGCAAGTTTTTCGCGCCTCTTTCCGCTTACGCCCACTTCCTTTGCTGTTAGCTGGTTTATTTGTAGCCACTTCAAGCTATAGCATTGCAGCTGAAAGTGATGATGCCAATGCCAACGCGGCCACAACAGCATATGCCGGCGCAAATCCAAACGCGGATCAGCCGATTTCAACAGTAGAGGTCACCTCTGCACATCTAAAAAGTGCGCGGATAGAACTTTCACCAAAAGTAGGAACAACGGTCTACACCATCGATAAGCATATGGTAGGCATGATGAGCCAGGGTGACTCGACGCCGTTTAATGAAATTTTGTTACGCTTGCCTGGTGTCGCACAGGATTCGAAGGCATCTGGCGGCCTGCATGTGCGTGACGATCACGCAAACGTTCAATACCGCATCAACGGTGTGCAACTACCTGAGAGCATCACTGGTTTTGGTCAATCCATCGATACTCGCCAGATTGACTCTACCGATTTCATTACCGGCGCATTACCAGCGCAGTTTGGTTTGCGTACGGCTGGTATTGTGGACATTCAAACCAAGGAAGGCTCAACTAAACCCGGCGGCCGTATAGGCATCCTGGTCGGAGGAAATAATTACTACAATCCTAGCGCAGAATTTTTCGGTACAGTTGGTGCTTTCAATTACTATTTATCTGGCAGCTATTTGTCGAATGAGCTCGGCATAGAAAATCCAACTTCCGCCAAAAGCGCTATTCACGACAAAACCCAGCAGGCTAAATCCTTTGGCAATTTGTCGTACTTTCTGGATGACGACACCCGTCTTGGGATGATGTTCGGCACGTACAACGGCAAATTTCAGATTCCCAACAATCCCTCACAAGCACCGGCTTTCTCGTTGGCTGGCGTTAGTGACATGACTAGCGGCATCAGCACCTTACCATCATCACAACTTGATGAAAATCAGCGTGAACTAAATCGCTTTGTTGTTTTGTCTTACCAAAAAAATCTGGGTCCATTGAATTTTCAACTATCCGGATTTAAGCAATATTCTGAACTTCATTTCACACCAGATCGGGTCGGTGATTTAGTCTATAACGGTGCATCTACTGACACTTTGCGTTCAAATTCATCAGCAGGTCTACAAGGTGATGTGAGCTACAAAATTAATCTGCAACACACGTTCAGAACTGGTTTTGCGTATACGCGCCAATCAACTGAAAGCAATAATACCGTCGGTGTTTTTACAGTAGACACGGCGGGGGCACAGTCATCCAACACGCCACAATACATCGTCGACAATTCCAGCAAAGTTGGTCAATTGTATAGCTTGTATGCTCAGGATGAATGGCATATCTCTGACCCACTGACACTGAATTATGGCGTGCGTTTTGATCGCGTGTCTGCATTTGTGGAAGAACAGCAGTGGAGCCCACGTCTGAATCTGGCATATAAAATGAATGATGCCACTGCTTTTCATGCGGGATACTCGCGCTACTTTACCCCACCACCACAAGAATTAGCTTCGCAAGCAAGTATCAACTTATATGCCAACACAACAGCTGCACCACATACTCCAACTTCGGATAATGTCAAGTCTGAGCGCACGCATTATTTTGATGTCGGGATCAGCCATAAAGTGAACGACAAGCTCAGCCTGACTGCCGACGCCTACTACAAAAATATCAGCAATATGCTCGATGAAGGCCAGTTTGGACAGGCATTGATTTTGTCACCGTTCAACTACGCTAAAGGTTTTGCAAAAGGCCTGGAAATATCCGTGGTGTATAGCGAAAAGAACTGGGGTGCGTTCTTAAACACATCTATTCAAAAAGCGCAGGGAACAAACATCGTCTCGGGTCAATCCCTATTTGCGCCGGATAAGTTAGCTTATATCGCGAATAATTACGTCTATGTCGATCACGACCAGACTTACACCGTTTCCGGTGGAGCCCATTACCACTTTGGAGATTCACAAATCAGCGGTGATTTTTTATACGGTAGCGGCTTACGCAGAACACCTGATGGCGGTGCACCGAACTCAGCGTCGCTCAATTCTTACACCACCTTTAATACGGCATTTGTTCATCATTGGAAAAAAACAGCCGTTGGCGATGTCGAAGGACGTCTGTCCCTGGTGAATATTTTCGACAAATCCTACTTACTGCGTGATGGATCTGGCGTTGGCGTAGGTGCCCCACAATACGGCGCGCGCCGTACTTTGTATGCAGGTATTTCTACTAGCTTTTAACTTTCTTTAGAGCACTAACAGCTCTCAATAAAAAATGCGACCAACTGAACTGGTCGCATTTTTTTTGTCTAAGCATTTCCAGTACCTTCTGGAGCACCAATCATCAAGACTTAGTCAATACTGCTTGGCAGCTTGCTTTTTGCGGGTCGTTTGCTGGCAACTTGGCACAAATTCCATCTAACTGTGCGTGCACCTTCTGGAACACGGCCTGATGCTGGCCATCCTTATTCCAACTGATCAATTTCTTACCCATTTTATCCAGAGACGCGCGGTTACGTTCATAGAACGCGTTTTCTGTTTTCGACAACTCAGTAAAAATACCGGTGACGGTACGCTCGATCCGTGCATCATCACTTGGCGCCAGATCCACCAGATTGCCGACGTAGTTTGCCCCCCACTGCAAGCGTGTTGCCGGTCCTTTTGATGCATCGTAAGCCTGTGCATACCAGCTTAAAGCTGCGGCTTTATCACCGCGTTTTTTCGCGTTACCACCAAGCATAGACATAAAATAATAGGGAGAATGCGAACGTTGCAACTCAGCTTTCAACATCACATCTGAATCATCCAACAAATCAGCACTTCCCAATGCCTGCGCTGCCGCATGCACGACTGATTGCCGCTCGTAAGCATCGGTCGTCGCCTGATCAATTGCGCCAACACGTTTTTTGACATCCTTCTGTAAGGCAGCGCTAATCACCGGGCCATTCAATTTAGCGAGAGCAATTTGTGCAATGACGGCACTCAACCTATCAGCCTTAGAAATAGTGGCGTCGTCCGACAACTTAAGCAGAGCGTGACTCCATACTGAAATTAACTTCGTGCGTTGCGGTGATTTTTCAGACGTCAAATATGCTGTCAGCTCTGCCGCGCCACCAGCAACCAGATCCAGATTATCCCGCGCAAGCTTAGGGTCTGCCAGAGCTTTAGAAAGCTTGCTGAGTGCCTGCACTTTATCAATCGATATGGCTGGAGCAGGCTCAGCTGTAGCAAGGGCAAATAAGCCTTTCAAATACAAGCGGGTTGCAGTACCGCCCGGCGGACAAATATCTGCCAGATGTAAGAGCGTGGCAGGAACTTCTTTGGCTACAACTAATTTTTGATCAGGATCATCCCAGGAATAATCAGCCAACAAGCGCCAATCTTCGGCCTTAATATTTTTAGATCCAGCGATTGCTTGTTTATATGTTTCATTGACCGAAGTAGACGTGTTTAAAGCCAGCGTTAATACTTGCAAATAGCGCCCTGAATCTACCTCTCCCGGCAAGCGCGTGATTTCAGTGCCATCGGGTTTCAATAAGATCATGGTCGGATAACCGCGCACTTTGAACTGTGCTGCAAATTTCTGCGCACTTGGGCTATCACCATCCAGATAAACCGGAATGAAATGGCGAGATTTTTCTATAAACTCCTGACGATTAAAAATCGTTGCTTTCACCTGATTGCAAGGGGGGCACCAGACGGCTCCCCAATACAGGAATAAAGGCTTATTGCTGGACTTTGCCAACGCAAATGCCGCATCCAAATTATTATCTTTGCGCCACTCAATGCCGCCAGCCTGCACAGCGTGCGAATCAGCAGCAGCGGATTCCGCTGCAAAACTTCCTGAGGTAGCCAGCATGACAGCAACCAGACCCGCCAATAATTTAACTGCAAAAGGAGAAATCGGTTTCATAAAACTTATGTGATCAAATGTGAAGCAAGCAGTGTAACAAAGTTATCTTCTCACATGAAAATTTTCAGTTCATAAGAAATAGAATGTTTTCATCTATGCATATAGCGCCAGGGACTACTTTTAGTCTTTAGATTTTTATGCCGAAATAATCTATACAAAGAAGAATAATGTTCTTTGCGTTACAACATTTATTCGCGAAGATAGAGACTATTACATCAAGGACGGTCTCAATTTATGAATACAAACGCCAAAGTGTTAGCCCTGACACCAGTCAAAACTACGCGACGCCGACTTTTCATGAGCGCGCTTGCAGGGATAGCGATTGCTTACATCGGCATGCATTCCAACGCACATGCTGCTGAGCCACTACTCAACGCCTCCTATGACGTCACCCGGGAATTATTCAAAGAAGTCAACCCAGCCTTTGTTGCTGACTGGAAGAAAAAAACTGGCGAATCAATCACTATCAATCAATCACATGGCGGCTCCAGCAAGCAAGCACGTTCCGTCATTGATGGTTTGAATGCGTCAGTTGTAACGATGAATCAAGCCAATGACATTGATGCCATTGCCGACAAAGGGCTAATTTCGCCAAATTGGGATAAGGCATTTCCGAATAATGCCGCTCCTTTTTATTCGACGATGGTTTTTTTGGTCCGCAAAGGCAACCCTAAGCACGTCGCCAACTGGGACGATCTGGCCAAGCAAGGCGTACAAGTGATCGTACCCAATCCAAAAACCTCAGGCAACGGCCGCTATACCTATCTGGCAGCATGGGGCTCCGTCATTAAAAATGGCGGCACCGAAGCACAGGCAAGAGATTTGGTAGGACGCTTATTCAAAAACGTACCAGTGTTGGATGCTGGTGGCCGCGGTGCCACAACCACTTTCACTCAAAGACAAATCGGTGACGTCTTAGTGACGTTTGAAAATGAGGTGCAATTAGTCAGGCAAGAATTTGGCGACAATTACGATATTGTTTATCCAAAATTCTCCATCCTGGCTGAATCACCTGTTGCTGTCGTTGATAAGGTTGTCGATAAGATAGGTACACGCAAAGTAGCAACGGCTTATTTGCAGTTTCTGTACTCAGACGCTGGACAAGATATCGCCGCAAAACATTTTTTCCGTCCACGTTCTGATGCTGCTGCAAAAAAATATGCTTCGAACTTTAAACCTGTGAGTTTATTTACGATTGATGAAGTGTTTGGCGGCTGGAAGCAAGCGCAGAAAAAACACTTTGATGATGGGGCGGAGTTTGACAAGATTTATCAGGGTAAAAAGTAGTTTTATTCGCATAGATTTGTTACTCCTCTCTCCTGCACGTGGGAGAGAGGTTCAAAATACAAATACAAATAAATAAAGCCCGCAAAAGCGGGCTTTATTTCTACTACCTGGCGTCCCCAAGGGGATTCGCCTACACGGGCGCAGGCCGCTGGCTCGCTTGCAAGCTCGCCCCTTCGAATCCCCTACACGAGGAGCAAAACTTTTTGCTCCTCTCTGCTCCGGAAAAAAATAAAGCCCGCTAGCGCGGGCTTTATTTCTACTACCTGGCGTCCCCAAGGGGATTCGAACCCCTGTACTCACCGTGAAAGGGTGATGTCCTAGGCCTCTAGACGATGGGGACATGTTCTGTCCGTTTTACTGACCTACATTCGTATAAAAAAATACAAATGGTTTAAACCTGGCGTCCCCAAGGGGATTCGAACCCCTGTACTCACCGTGAAAGGGTGATGTCCTAGGCCTCTAGACGATGGGGACATATTCTGTCCTTGTTACTGACCTGTATTACACTCTACTTGCTGCCCACAATAAAAATTTATTGGCGTCCCCAAGGGGATTCGAACCCCTGTACTCACCGTGAAAGGGTGATGTCCTAGGCCTCTAGACGATGGGGACAGCAAGTATTTTCTGTTCTGATACAACCACACTTACGTGGTGGAGGTAAGCGGGATCGAACCGCTGACCTCTTGCATGCCATGCAAGCGCTCTCCCAGCTGAGCTATACCCCCTTGCAGAACAGAAGCGAGATTATAGGGGATGATCACTCTAATGTAAAGCCTCCCCTGCGGTAAAACAGAGTGAAATCTTAGCCGGCAATCACATTTAAGCGCTGCAGTACAACTTCACGTCCAAATAATTCAACAACGGCATCAATCGAAGGGGTTTGCAACTGACCTGTCAGCAATAAACGCAAAGGCATTGCCAGTTGTGGCATTTTCAAACTGTGATCTGCCAGCACTTGTTTTAATGCTACCGACAAGGCCGCTTTATTCCACTCTACTGTTTTGCATGCTTCTGCGTATTGACGCAATGCTGGCAACACTGCATCGGTCACATGTTGTTGCAACAAGGCTTGCTCGGCCGCAGGTTGACGATAGAACAGCATTGCTGCCTGACCTAATTCCACTGTCGTATTTGCACGTTCCTTGAACAAAGCAATCACAGCAGCCAAATCTGGCCCACCAGCAAACTCAGCGCCATCTTTCAGCATTTGTGGACGCACCAAATCTGCCAGGCGTTGATTGTCAGACGCCTTGATGTAATGGTTATTAATCCACGCTAATTTCTCAGGATTAAATTGCGCTGCAGAGCCAGATAAATGCGTCAGATCAAACCAACTACACATTTGCTCCACACTAAAAATCTCGTCATCACCATGACTCCAACCCAGACGTGCCAGATAGTTCAACATCGCCTCTGGCAGATAACCTTTGTCGAAGTAATCCATGACACTTACTGCATCGCGACGCTTGGATAATTTCTGACCATCGGTACCCAGAATCATAGGCACATGACCATATTGTGGCAAGGTCGCCCCCAACGCATTGAGGATATTGATTTGACGTGGCGTGTTATTAACATGATCATCACCGCGAATCACGTGGGTGATTTGCATATCCCAGTCATCCACTGCAACACAAAAGTTGTACGTCGGCGTGCCGTCTGGACGCGCAATCACCAAATCATCTAACTCACGGTTATTGATCGTGATCTGACCTTTCACAACATCGTTCCAGCTTACATCGCCTTCTAATGGATTTTTGAAACGAATCACAGGCTGACGATCGGCCGGAATTGCTGGCAACGTCTTACCTGCTTCTGGACGCCAGGTACCGTCGTAGCGAGGTTTCTCGCCTGCAGCACGTTGACGTTCGCGCATCGCCTCCACTTCGTCTGGCGAAGAATAGCAATGATACGCCGTGCCATTTGCCAGCATTTCTGCCAACACTGCGCGATAACGATCCATGCGTTGCATCTGATAAAACGGACCTTCGTCATGCTGCAAGCCCAGCCAATTCATGCCATCCAAAATCGCTTG
This sequence comes from Undibacterium sp. SXout11W, assembly GCA_049339905.1. GTDB lineage: Bacteria > Pseudomonadota > Gammaproteobacteria > Burkholderiales > Burkholderiaceae_D > Undibacterium. The sequence continues at coordinate 7,714 of JBMPPG010000019.1, read as the reverse complement.
CACCGCTTCTGGGGCTGAACGTTCCAGATCGGTATCTTCAATACGCAACACAAACGTGCCGCCATGATGACGAGCAAACGCCCAGCTAAACAAAGCGGTACGAGCACCGCCAACATGAAGATAGCCGGTAGGACTAGGAGCAAAACGGGTACGGACTGTCATGGGATGAATGGCACCGCGTGTCACTTGCCAAACCTAAGCAAACAAGCAACATCTGTATGCGGATAAAGTTAAAACCAGCATTTTACCGTTTTACAGGCGTGGATGGTATCTAAGCTTTAAGCGAAGCCAAGTTCAGCATTACAGTAGAGCGAGTGCAATCCGCGCGGATTTCTGATCGGTGTGATTTAACGTGTTACACCCGCACGATCAACGTACACTAGCAACGGCCAGCTCTCAGAGCGACATAAAGAGCATGGTAAGATGCACACGAATTTAGTTAAACACCAAAGAGCACATGCCTGCCCCCTCCCCCACGCTGAATCCCCCACTACCGATACGCGACGGCATTTCTCCGAGCTATCTTTGGCTACCAGAAGGGCAATGGCCAGATTTACTGACATTTTTGACGAGCCATTTTTCTGATATTGAAGAATGCACGTGGCTAACGCGCCTTGCAAAAAATGAAGTAGTAGATATTCACGGCAATGTGCTGCAAAAAAATAGCCCAGCCAAACGTGGCATGTGCATTTTTTACTATCGCGAAATTGACAACGAAACACCGATCCCGTTTGAAGCGCACATCCTGCATCAGGACGAGCACTTGCTGGTCGTCGATAAGCCGCATTTTTTACCTGTAATACCTGGCGGTCGTTTTTTGCAAGAAACCCTGCTGGTGCGCCTTAAAAAACAAACCGGCTTGCAGCACCTGAGCCCGATACACAGGCTTGATCGCGAAACCGCTGGCGTAATGCTTTTTTCACACAATCCAGAAACGCGGGGTAAGTATCAATCGCTGTTTCAGCAACGCAATATCAGCAAAACCTATCTCGCTTTAGCACCCGCTTTGCCATCAGAGAAATTCCCCCTGACCTATCGCAGCCGCATGGTGGACGGCGCCAGCTTCTTTGTCATGCAAGAAACACCAGGTGAAGCGAATTCGGAGACGTTCATAGAAATCGCAAAGTACCAGGGCGATTTCAATTTATACCAATTAAGCCCGATCACAGGCAAAAAGCACCAATTACGCTTACACATGTCCAGTTTAGGCGCGCCTATCGTCAACGACAGTTTTTATCCCGTAGCCTTACCATGCAAAGGGGATGATTTTTCCGCACCTTTGCAGTTATTAGCTAAATCAATTACTTTTATCGACCCGATTAGTGGCGAAAGTCGCACATTTACCAGTCAGCGCGATCTGGATGTCAGCCAACTCAGACGCTAATTACATCACCGTATTCAATTAAGCGCCTGACAAATCTATTGACATCACCGCCCCTGCCAGCTATGATGTTGGTCTTCGGAGTGTGGCGCAGTCCGGTAGCGCACCTGGTTTGGGACCAGGGGGTCCAAGGTTCGAATCCTTGTACTCCGACCAGAATTGAAATCATTGCCCTTTAAAAGCAATGAAAAGTTATAGCAGCAAACAATAATCGGAATAATTTTTTATAAAATTGTCAGGATATTGCAAAAAAGTTTTTCGGAGTGTGGCGCAGTCCGGTAGCGCACCTGGTTTGGGACCAGGGGGTCCAAGGTTCGAATCCTTGTACTCCGACCAAAATAAAAAGGATCGTTGATTTTTCAACGATCCTTTTTTCATTTCCAGACAAAAAAATATCATGTAGAACGGGCGCAATCTGCACTGCAAGCTTCATGAAAGGCACCTGTGAATACCCTCACCCGCAAGCGAGTGAGTAAGTAAGTAAATAAGGGGTTCTAAAGAATTACTTCACCTATTTCTTAAACCGCGCCAACACCCGCAAATCATCTCCAACACGCGACACATCATGAAACATCAATTGCTTCGCCTGATCAACGTGCATCAATTCCGCTAGCGCAAATAGTCCAGCGCCGCTACCAAGCAATTTGGGCGCAAGATAAATCAGCAGTTCATCAACACAATTCGCATCGATCAACGCGCCATTCAATATCGCGCCCGCCTCAACGTGCACTTCATTTAATTGTCTCCGACCTAACTCCAACATCAGCGCATGCAAATCGATTCGCCCCACACTATCAGGAATACACAACACTTCAGCGCCGCGCGCTTCAATCAAAGTACGTTTTGATGCATCCTCTTGCGCACAAACAATCAACACCTCGGCGTCATTGAACAATTTCGCATCTGGTCCGATACGCAAATGCGAGTCGAGGACAATTTTTCTGGGCTGACGTGGCGTATCAATGCCGCGCACATTCAATGCCGGATTGTCCGCCAGCACAGTGCCTATGCCCGTCAAAATCGCATCGGCACGCGCTCGCCATGCATGACCATCTTGCCGCGCTGCTGAATTGGTAATCCACTGACTATGTCCATTCGGTAAAGCAGTCTTACCATCAAGGCTTGCCGCTACTTTCATCCTTACCCACGGCTTACCAGTTTCCATGCGCTTAAAAAAGCCGACGTTCATTTCCCTGGCTTTTAGTACCACATCCGTCCAGGCAAAATCGCTGGCAGATGCTACTTCAATTCCGACAGCACGTAAGATAGCAAAACCTCGACCGGCAACTTGCGGATTCGCATCTTCTATAGCCGCAACTACCCTGGCAATCCCTGCATCCACCAAGGCATTTGCGCATGGCGGTGTGCGTCCATAATGACTGCACGGCTCCAGCGTGACATACGCAGTTGCGCCACGTACATCGTGCCCTTGAGCTGCCGCATCACGCAAGGCTTGCACTTCTGCATGCGCTTGCCCGACTGGCTGCGTCCAACCACAACCTATCACAACATCATCTTTGACAATCACGCAGCCAACCTTAGGATTGGGCGAAGTTTCTATGGTGGCGCGCGCAGCCATCTCCAAAGCCATCTCCATAAAATGGCGGTCATTCGTCTTTGCTATTGTTGGCTGCGTCATGCTCAGGTGTTTTGAATAGTGATCGTCGGGAACTTACTGCTCATGTCTTTGGCTTTTTCAGCGACCCGCACTGCGACTTTACGAGCAATGTCCTTGTAAATCGTCGCAATTGCGCCATCAGGATCGGCAATCACCGTAGGCTTACCGGCATCAGCTTGCTCACGAATAGCCATCGTCAATGGCAAGCGACCTAAGAAATCAATACCGTAATCCGCGCACATTTTTTCACCACCACCTTCACCAAAGATGGCTTCAGCATGACCGCAATTCGAGCAAATATGCGTACTCATATTCTCAACAATACCAAGAATAGGGATACTGACTTTTTCAAACATCTTCAAACCTTTACGCGCATCCAGCAAAGCAATATCTTGTGGCGTCGTAACAATCACCGCACCCGTCACAGGCACCTTTTGCGACAAGGTCAATTGCACATCGCCAGTCCCCGGCGGCATGTCAACGATCAGATAATCCAGATCGCGCCAATTGGTTTGTGTCAGCAACTGTTGCAGCGCCTGCGTCACAATCGGGCCACGCCAGACCATAGGCTCATCGGGATCAATCATGAAACCGATTGACGACACTTGCAGGCCGTGGTTTTCCAATGGCTCCATCGTTTTTCCATCGGTGGTTTCCGGGCGACCAGAAATACCCATCAACATGGGCTGTGACGGCCCATAAATATCGGCATCTAAAATACCAACAGCAGCACCTTCTGCCGCCAGCGCCAGCGCCAGATTAGCAGCAGTCGTAGACTTACCAACACCACCTTTACCAGAAGCGACCGCAATAATATTTTTAACGTTAGGCATTAACTTAACGCCGCGCTGCACTTCATGGGCGACGATTTTCGAACTAACATGAACATCGATCTTTGCTACACCAGGTAAGCTTTGCAATGCAGCTACAACCAGGTCGCGAATTAATGTAAATTGACTTCTCGCCGGATAACCCAACTCAACATCAAGAGTGATATCCGCACCAGTAAGCTTGATATTTTTAGCCGTTTTGCTCGTCACGAAGTCTTTGTTCGTATTCGGGTCGATGACCTGCGACAAGGCTTGTTTTACGTCTTCAACAGTGAGTGTCATTTATTTCTCCATTCAATGCCCGCAAGTCTAGCGCAAAACCACAAAACCGACGCGATAGCCTTAAACAGATGAGTGAAATAATTGCATCATCGAGTGAGACGATTGATTTGGAATAAATATTGAAATTCAATCAAAACCAAGAGAAGGGCAAAAGCTACGTACTCGCTTGAAGCCAATTAGCATCATTAAGTAGCAGGTACAAGAATTAACAAAAATATACAACAATTTACAATATAAAAACAAAAGACACTGCTGAGCTTAAGTAAAATAAGTAGTCACAAATTTGTCATAAAGTGTTTTTTGAAATCATTATTTACGTTGATCTGTTATGGGTTAGGGGAATATTCTGAGCAACCAAAACCATCCAACAAGTCAAAAATATAAGTGCAGCTTTATTTTTATAATTTTCACTTCATTACCAATTTTCTGGATTTTCATTACCTCTTACCAAGATTTCACCGGATATAGCACTCTGTATCTAGCGCTTGGCTTAATGTTTAATACGGCAATTCAAGCAATTGTTATATCCAGGTTAGAAACAAGTCAGATTCCCTCGATTTCACTCTTGGCAGGCGTATTAAGCGTATTTTTAATTGCTCTAAATTTTAGATTTAACGCATTACCGGTATTTCATATAGCGAAGAATTTTAAAATAATTTTATTAATTTTATCGGTATTGCTTCCGGCTGCGTGTTTAGTAATGCGCCGAGGCACTAAATTTGCGCTTATTTTTGCGTGCATTCTATTGGCACAATCTGTGGTTGTGCAATTGTATAAAAAAGCGTTGGCAACAAACTCAGAATTGCTCACTACCAGAGTCAAATCAACGCCAAAAACGCACAGAAATATCTATCTTCTTGGATTAGATTCGATGCCTGGTTCATCATACTATTCAAAACATTTTAACTCGTCACCACCTTGGAGTGACATGTTACGTCATGAAGGATTCAGAACAATTTCCGACGCATATAGTTCTCAAGCAGCTACATTTGAGACCTATTATTCAATGATGTCGTTAAACAAAACAGATAAGAATGCAACTACAGAGGTTGTATTGCAGTCGTTTTTTAAGCAGTCATTTCTTAATAGTCTACTGCCCATTTACCAAAAAGTAGATAGCGAAGGCTACAAAATACAGTTCATGTTTCACAGTCCCTACTTTGGCGTAGGAAAACACGAGAATTTAGACTATTACTACCCTGATAAAAAAAACTCAGAGTTTTTTTGCCCCTTCTCGTTGGAAACACTGGGATTCTATCTTTGCAACATCGATTTTCTGTATATGCTAGATCGCCAAATAAACAAAGGCCCACTAGATAATAATAAAAACTCGTCTTTGCACAGCTATAGTATCGCTCGGATGCTACCTATCGTCTATGACCGCATTCGATTGATCGCCTCCGATCAAACACCATGGCTCAGCATCACTCACCTATGGGAGCCAGGTCACACCCTAGGTGAGTATTTGGATTACGACCCACACGAGCACGCATCGTTTCAACAAACATTCCAAATACGCTCAGAAGACGCTGCACAAGACGCACAAAAAATAATCACTCTCATCAAGGCGGTTGATAAACACGATCCAATAATTATTATTTATGGTGATCATGGCCCATATTTGAGTAGAAACTGGGAAGTAGATGCAAAAGTGCGCGAAAGGTTTAACGATAATGAACTTTTCCAAGATAGGCATGGCGTAGCTCTATATGTCTATCCTATGAATTTTTGCGAAAACAAAATTAAAAATCAATACCAACTAACCAATATTATTTCAGATGTTTTTGATTGCATTGAAAACAACGGAGTTTCAAAATGAGAACAACAAGAGCAGTTATTTATTTACTATTTATGCCTAGTTTAGCATTTGCCTATATCGACCCTGGTAGCGGGATGCTACTAATTCAAGGCTTGATTGCGTTTCTAGGCGCCTGCATTGCTTTCATTAAAAATCCCTTTGAAAAAATTAAAAAAATTTTTGGAATCAAAAATAAATGAGGGATCCCGATGGCAATTTAATTTTTACGCAAGATTTCGTAAAGAGGCAAATATCACCTGATGCCGCATCATTACCGTATCTGCACTCAAATAAGGTTTCGCAATTGGTCGACAATCGATGGCTATTGCCATTTCAAGTTACTGGTCCATTAGAAATACAAACTCGCCGGATTCACTTTGTAAGCCAACCACACGAGTGGTGTCTAACCCAATTAGTCGATGCCGCGAAGCTGACATTGGAAATTTCAAAAAAGATTGCTGACGACCATTTCGAATTGAAAGATGCATCAGCATGGAACATCATTTTTGACGGTTGCCACCCCTATTTTTGCGATTACCTTTCTTTTACTCCCACAAAAAAATCATATTGGTGGGCAATGGGACAGTTCGTTCGCCATTTCACACTGCCAATTGCATTGCATAGAAATAACAAATTAAAAATACATCAAATTTTTAGGATGAGCCGTGATGGCATGACGCCAGAAGCAGCGAAGGCGCTCCTTGGTTTTTCCCGATTCAAATTTCGACTATGGCCATTTTTAATATTTTCAAATAATAACAGCGCACATCAAGTAAAAAACGACGTCCATGACAACGAAAAAGACAAACACAATTCCAAATTAAAAAACATTTATTCATTCTTAAATTGGTCGATCAATTACTCTGAAAAAAACAATAAATCAACGTGGTCAGACTACATAGAAAATCGATCTCACTACTCACCAGAACAAATTGCCGCAAAAAAAGCGACAATAACAAACTGGTTAAATCATATCTCCCCTAAATGGGTGGCAGATATTGGATGCAACACCGGAGAGTTTTCAAAATTAGCTGTGAGTAGTGGTGCAAACGTTATTGCTGCTGATTTTGATGATGAATGTATTTCGCGGCTATATATTGCAGCAAAAAATTCACCTGAACTAAAAGAACGTTTATTTCCAATCGTTTTAAATCTAGGTGATACTCAAAATGGATGCGGTGCAGGCGGCGTCGAATATCAGGGAATTATGGAGCGCATGGGCTCAGTCACTGATTGTGTGATGCTCCTGGGCATTATGCACCACTTAAGCATTGCAGAAGCAATCCCACTAAAGTCACTTGCAAAAATCATTTCAAGTATGACTAAAGAATACGCCATTATTGAGTTGATGGCGCCAGAAGACAATCAAGTAAAAATTTTACGCGATCAGAGAAACCGGAGTCGACCAGAGAAAACCATTGATGAACAACTCTCGGAACTTTCTGAGTATTTTGAAGAAATTAGTTATTGTGAAATCATTCCGGGAAAACGAAAACTTTATCTCTTAAAACTGATCCAGTGTAGTAGATGAGATCTTTCACGTAAATTCACCGGATCACCACACGAAAGTAAATTTTTTTTAAATTCACTACGCAATTTTAGTTAAACGTAAATACGCCTATACTAAAACTATACAATCAGACAAAAAACTTATTGGCGATTGTTCAAACAGCGTCCTAAAGCAGCTTCCCATTCCGGAATTTGCACATGAAACGTTGTTGACAGCAAACTAGTATCCAGACAGGAATTGACCGGGCGTTGTGCCGGTGTTGGGTATTCTGTCGCCGGAATGCCTGTGACTGTTG
>JBMPPG010000018.1:0-61189 GCA_049339905.1 Undibacterium sp. SXout11W | reverse complement strand
CGGCATCATCTGCTTAAGGATGGCCTCCTTGCGTTCTGCTGGATAACGATTCACTGCATGTCTTTACTCCGCCCCAATACGGTTGATGTGAATTAATTGACGCGACATCTATCCTGACATAGGGGGATATTGAACGACTATTTGAGTTGTTTTACTCAAGAAGAACCAATGGTCACGGTGTTGGTCTTTACCTATGCAAAGAAAATCTAGCGGTAGCACATCACAAAATTCGCTATTCAAGTGAAGGTGATAAAAAGCTTATCGAAGAAGGTGCAAATTTTATTATTTCGTTTAATGGAATGGAGATTCATTAATGAGTGCAGTAACGTATCAAGAATTAATAACAAAATCGTTTCGTGATAATGCGATTCGTTCGGTAATGCTCATTGATGATGATTTTTTGCCTTATGACAAGCTCGTTGAACTGAATGGAGACTTATCATCGACGCCTGACACCGTCAGACGAGGTTCTCAACTATCATCGAAAATTCACAAATTTTTTCAACAAAAAAAAATTGTTTGCGATGTAGATCAAGGTACGGAGCATCTGGACATTGAGAAAATACGGAAATGTGATTTGATTATTTTGGACTACCACTTAGAACATCTCGACCCTAGTAGATCACTTAGTGTCATTTCTGGACTTAGTCAGTCACAGCACATGAATTTGGTAGTTGTTTATACGGCAGATAGCGATTTGGGTAAGGTTTGGCGAGAAATCGCTGTTTCCTTAGTTGGAGCTTTCTCACCAGATAGAACCGAAGAATTTTTTTCCACTGATAATGAAGCTTTAATACAATGGAACGAAAAGACGGAGGATGGTTCAATAGATCTTCCAGAAAATATTTCTTCAAATGTTAGCGAATCCGCTCTTGATCAATATTTGTTAGCCGGTAAACCTAGCGAAGAATTGACGAATACCCTGCAACTCAGGGGAGATTTTTTTTCGAATAAATTCATAGCAGCGATTTGCAATGAACGATTAAATAAACTTAATCACCTACGAACCGAATTCAAGAAATTGAATCTTAGCGGTAAAAATTCAGCTGACACCAGATGGCTTCAACTTAACAACGTATTCGTCATAATAAAACAAAAGCCTGTCGACATTGCGGATTTTAATCCGATTGAAATTTGGGATGCAATAGAACTAGCGTTAATTGATTGGGACCCCACCTACTACCAATTATTAATCTCTGAAGTTCAAAATCAGTTAGAAAATACGGCGCTTTCTTTCTCTAAAGACTATCTTTACGATTCGGAAGGACAGGCAGGTTGGCTACATCAATTGTTAGCGCCAACTGCATCACACGATAAGCGAATCGAAATTAATAAACTAGTCAGAAATCTTGGGGATGAGGTTGGCAAAAAATTACTTGAGAATAACGATTTAAGCCAGTACGCATTCAATTTAATAAATTATTTAAACGAAAATAAAACTGATCCATTGGCAATTTTCTGTGCAAATAAGGCTAAGGTAGGCAACATCTTGGATCAAGCAGAGGTAAAAAATGCTATTGGGCACGCGGTTAACCATTGTCTTTGCTCACTCCCCTCTGACTTTGGTTATATAACTAATGGAACTGTAATTTCAATAATTAGAGACAACATTGAGAATATTTATCTCTGCACCACACCTGCTTGCGAAACTGTCCCCGCTCAAATAACAGGTGAAATGGCTCGCGACCTTAAACCCCACAGGTTAATGAAGTTTATAAAACTTGAAAGCACAAGATTAGCTAAAGCCTTAACGGACGCACTTAAAAGTAATTATATTTTTTTAAAGAAAGGTGAATTCCGAGTCGCGTATAAAGCTGTCGACTCAAATAACCAGCCTACAATAAAATATATGCTTGTAAAAAATCATGATTCTCAAATACAGGACAATTCAAGCGATAGAAATGAATTCACTATTTTGACGATGGTTTCACGCGAAAATTCAACAGAGCCATCGTTCGATTCAATGTCAGCAACGATAGTTGGACAATTGCGAGAGCATTACGCGGCAAGATTCCAAGCAATTGCGAGCAGTCATATGGGGCGAATCGGGGTCGATTTCATTAAATTTTAATAAGTGAATTTTCAAGTTTGAAAAACATTTAATAATTCGATTTGCTTAGAACCAGCAAAAGTAGCCAGCTCAACCGGAATACGCAATAAACGTGACGATTAGCTAAAAGATATGCGAAAGTTACGGCCAATTATTACTTATAGTGAGAAAAAGTAGGTTTTTTTAAAATATTTTGATTTAAACGATCGCGATCGATTTGTCATTGATATGAAAAAAAGCTTTATAATGAAAGGCTGAGTTTTCTGTTTTTGTAAAATCCTACAAATCTCAATTAACGGCACAATGAAAAGGCCTTCCGTTTCCGGCAGGCCTTTTTTATCGACAGTAATCAGGGAGCCGACATGGCAATTCAACTCGATCTGAGCTCTTTAGAAAATGCGCTGCAGCGACTTGTCGAAGCCTTGCAGGCGTATAAGGCGGACTCTGGCAACACCCTCTACCGCGACGCCAGCATTCAGCGCTTTGAATTCTGCTATGAGCTGTCACACAAAATGCTCAAACGCTATTTAGAACTCGCAGCGGCTAATCCCGTTGAAATCGACGAACTATCTTTTGCGGACTTGATCAGAACTGGCAGCGAACAAGGTTTGCTGCGCAGCGGCTGGGATCGTTGGAAAGATTACCGCAAGGCGCGGAGTATCACCAGCCACACTTACGACGAAAGCAAAGCAATCGAAGTCATGCAAATCGTGCCAGATTTTCACTCAGAAGGACAAGCCTTACTACAGGAACTGAAAAAACGCGGCACACCCAAAACATGAGCCAACAACCGGACATTGATGTAACGGCAGAGCAATGGGCAATTATCGCAGCGATATTGCAACGCCATGTTCCCAACAACACGGTGTGGGCATTTGGCTCACGCGCAAAGCATACAGCCAAACCCTACTCCGATCTTGATCTGGCGATCGAAAGCAACACAGGTTTATCTTTAAGCCTCATCGCAGCACTTGAGCATGATTTTTCGGAATCAGATTTGCCATTTAAAGTGGATATTGCGGATTGGGCGACGATGAGTGAGGGTTTTCGTCAGCTAATAGACGACGATAAAGTGAAGGTCTGGTAATCTTTGTCACGAGAGCAACATGAACAGCGAACTATTTTCGGTGCGACATTCACATTAATTTTTTTGCCTTTAGTTGTTTAATAAAATCGCTTATCGACTGCAAATCGTCTCCAGTGTTGTTGTCAACGACATGCTCCAATCGATCAAATTCATGCCAATCGTGATCAAGTTCGTCGTCGTAATCTTCAAAGAATAACTCTGGTAAACCAACCGCAAAAGCATCAAAAAATAAGTCGTCTAAAAGATTGGATTTTATTTTTTCTGTCAGGTTTTCTAAACTGAAACCATGTGGATTTTCAAAATAAGCTTCGCCAAAATTTTTGAAATTCCCCGCATCGCGATACATGTATAAAAATCTTACTTTCACGTCAGCACCTAAGAAAATCAATATTTAATTCGACAAAAATATATGCTCGTTATGCCAAGAAATAAATTCGTTTGAAGGTATAAATTTTTCAGGCAAAGAAATTTTCTTGCCGTCTAAATCTAATAGCCATTCAGATGTAAATTTATTCTTCTCTAATTTTCTAGCAGAAGAGGAAACCTTGACTTCGTAGTCGTGCGTGATTGTGATAAGCCCTTGATCAAACGCTTTATCGTGCAGCGCAGAAAGACATAAACCATTGCGCGGGTTGAGGCGATTATCTTTATCAGATTTCCAAGGTACGATGTGACTAGCGACCAATAAACTTGGATGCGACAAACCAGTAATGCAGCAACGTCCAGAATATGCACTTAATACGGAGCGGCGAAAGAAATTTTGACCTACACGAATTTTTGTCTGCGCTAATTTTGTTTCGGCAGAGTAGTCCAATTCATCTTCGACAATTCCTAATTCTGTAGTGATGGCACTTTCGAGCAATGGCTGACTTGACTCAACTAAGTTATCAACTATAGTCTGACTTTGCATCGCGAAAGAGTTCCAATCATTTTGCATTTCGTCCCACATTGCCCGATCCAATTTTGATGATCCCTTAAGTCCTACCCTGCCAGTATCGGTAATAAGTGGATCAAGGCTTGCAATGTTGACTAATTTCATTGCAAGGGCTGATGGAGTACGACCTATCAGCGCAGCGAGGCGAATAATATCCGGATTACGGCTATGAAACCGACCAAAAGGTAATTGGCAGTACAAATTAAATGCAACCAACAATTGTTCCCTAGTCCAATGATTTGACTTTTCGCTCATCGATTTACATTCCTAAAGATTTTAGTTTGTGCCATCATAACCTGGTTATTTTGATAATTTAACGACTTCAGAAAAGAAAACTATTCAAATTCAAAAGAAAGCCCCTCATGCTCATCTTCATCGACACAGAATTCACCGACTTCAAAGATACCGAGCTCATTAGCATGGGTTTGGTGTCTGAGTGTGGACGGCATGAATTTTATGCGGAGTTGCCGGTGAATCTGGCGAAGTGTAATGATTTTGTGGTGGCGAATATTGTGCCGCAATTGGGGAAGGTGCCTGGGGCGCAGTGTTCTGTGGCGGAGCTTAAAGCACGGCTCATTTTGTGGCTGGAACAATTTGCGGAGCAGGCGCCGGTGATTTGTTTTGATTACGATGGTGATTGGCGATTGTTCTGCCATGCGTTAGATTATCAGGTGCCGTCTTGGTTGCGTGGGAAGAATATTTATCCGTATCTGGATAAGGTGGCGTTGCAGATGTACTTTATCGATAATCAGCTAAAAGACCATCACGCCTTGCATGATGCGAAGGCGAATCGCCATGCGTTTGATATTGAAAAAGTGAGAGCTGATGCGATGGAATTGAGAAAGTCGCGCTAAATTTAGCTGCCATCTTTTGTTGATCAACTTTTGAGATGGGCAGCGCCCAGATAGCAATGTTATCTGGGCGCTGCTTTTTTTTCTAAACCGCGGTGGTCTGGTACCGCAGGAATTTTTTCTTCAGTTAGCGGAGTTTCATCGCCTCGATGGTTTTCACGATCGGTTCCGCGGTAACGGATACTTTGCCCTTGAACGGTTGGTCAACGATAAACACGATCGCGGTCAAACCGACCAGACCAAAGACTTGAAGCAGGACGCCGATTTTGGTGACAACGCTGTTCAATGCCAGCCCAAACGCTGAAATGAGCAAGACACCAAATAAGATCGACAAATTGACTAACCAAAAGATGCTGTGCAAGCCGAGGTGTGCGCGTTCGATACGGTTGGTGCGCAATTCGGCTAGTTCATTGGCATTTTTGAGAATCTGGGCAAAAATGACGGACTCTCTCAAGTTGCCTGGATTGAGTTTTCCCAACTGTAGGTCGTACTTATTCAACAAATCGGCGGTAACGGTTGATGATTTTTTGATTTGCAATTGCGACCATTCATCGTTCACGATGGACTGAGCATAACGCTGCAAATCAGCGCGGATAGTGCTGCTGTTGTTGTATTGGTAGAGTGTGCGATCGGCTTCTTCGAGTTTGCTCGCTTCGACGGAGACGTTTTTGTCAGCACTGTCAAAATTATTGAGCACCATGACCAAAGAAAAGCTCAGCAATACCGCGCTCAAAGCCACCAGACCGGACTGCAAGGAGATCAGAAATTCTTTTTCATGATCGGACATTTTGCAAAGAAATTGGGTTTTTCGCGTGAGGTATTCCAACGAAAACAAGATCACTGCCGCGCAAATCATACCTATCATCACGATGGCGAGATCAGGGAGTGTATAGAGCCAGCTAATCATTGTGCTTTCCTTTGTACCTTAATCGGTTCTTTTTGAAATTTTGTCCAGTACATCCACGATCAAGGTGGGTTTAATGCCGCTTTCACCTTTGAATGGTTCATCGAAGTAATAGGTCAAAAAGATCAACGAGGAAAAGCAGATCATTTGCAGCGCCATCACGATGTCTGCTGTTTTGCTGCGTTCAAAGAAGGCGGATAAGGTATTTTTGGCAAACATCAGCAGATAAATCAGGGCCCAGAAAATCATGGGGATTTCCAGTTTAGCGGCTTCCAGGCGTTCAGCACGGTAATCGGCCAAGGCATCGGCTAGCTTCACCATTTCGCTATAAATCGAATTTTCGCGCGCATTACTTGGTTTGAGCTGTATGATGCCTTTGGAAACGGGTTTAAACAGTTTGTTTGTGGTTTCGCTTTCATTACCCGATTGCATCGCATCCCATTCATCTTTGATGATGGAATTGGCATAGGTTCTGAGGCTGGCGCGGATGACACTAACGTCTTCGCTGCCACCGTAACGTACCAGCAAACGATCGAGGTTGTTAATGCGTACCGATTCCTGCCGGACCACCTGATCGGCCTGCTTAAAAGTGGTGACAGCCTGAACTAATGAAAAAGCAACGATCAGCGCCAGCGTCGTCGATACCGAGGTATGGATATTGAGTGCCAGATCGGATTTGTATCCTGAGAAAAATTTGTCCAGAAAAATTCTGGTGATTTTATGCTGGACAAACATTAAAGCCAGCGCAGCTACAGCAAAAATAGCCAGTTGTACCAGGCCTGGCAAGTTGTAAATAAGGTGCATCAATCTCTCCGCAATGTGACTAAAAATATTTCTGGTGCGCACCATACCGGACAAATGTATTTTTAGCAAGACAAATTGATAAGTTTTTTTGGCGCTTTTTTTTTCCAATGTGCTTGATCCGTGAATACTTTGTGATCGAGACTGCAACCATCTCGGCACCTGCCCGGTAAGCGCGTTAGATCACCACGGTTTTGTTGAACTCATGACGCGAAGGCAAATTGCCATGCGATTGATAGTGAAAATGTGAGAGCGGATGCGATGGAATTGGGAACGTCGCGTTGAGTTGAACTGTCCGCTTCTGTTGATCAACTTTTGATATGTGTGGCGCCAGACTACGTCCTTAGCGCGGCTTACGGCTTGGAAAAATCCAACCCGTACGGCCTGCAATTACTTTTTTACTTCAACTTAAACGCGCTAATCAACTGCACCAGATGTTCGACTTGTTCACGCATGGTTTCGGTGGCGGCGGAGGCTTGCTCTACCAGTGCGGAGTTTTGTTGGGTCATGTCGTCCATTTGCGATACCGCCTGATTAACTTGTTCGATACCGTCGCTTTGTTCCTGGCTGGCGGTTGAGATCTCTGAGGTGATTTGCGTGATTTGATCAACCGAGTTCATGATATCGCCCATGGTCTTACCGGTTTGTTCGGCTAACAAGTTGCCAGATTCTACTTTGGCGACGGAGTCTTTAATCAAAGCAGCGATTTCTTTGGCGGCGCTGGCGGAGCGTTGTGCGAGGTTGCGGACTTCGCTGGCAACGACGGCAAAGCCACGCCCTTGTTCACCTGCGCGTGCGGCTTCGACGGCGGCGTTCAGGGCGAGGATATTGGTCTGAAATGCGATGCCATCAATGACGCTGATGATGTCGACGATTTTTTTGGAACTGTCTTTAATCGACGACATGGTATCGATCACGTCGCTAACCACTTTGCCACCTTGGGACGCCACCGCGGATGCGGCGTGTACTAATTCATTGGCGTGTTTGGCGCCTTCAGAATTTTGCTTCACGGTGCTGGTCAGCTCATCCATGGATGCGGCTGTTTGTTCCAGAGAACTGGCCTGTGATTCGGTACGCGCAGACAAATCCGCATTGCCATCGGACATTTCCTGAGCGGAGTGGGCAATCATATTCGCACTTTGATGCACTTCATTGATCAGTACGCGCAGCCCTTTACTGATGCCATTGATCGCGTGCATGAGTTGCCCAATCTCATCGACACGGGTTACGTTAAGCGAGGCCGTAAGGTCACCATTTGCCATTTTGCTGGCGGCAAAAATCACTTGTTGCAATGGTGTACTTAAGCGTATGCGCATGACCTTAAACATCAGTGCACTCAGCATCAAGATGATGACCATGCTGATCATTTGATAGCGCGTGTTGGTACGATTTGATTCTGCTGCATATTCATCGGCATACATGCCGCCAGCGACCACCCAGCTCCAGCCTTTGACGGGGTAAAACGCGACGACTTTCTCTCTGACGTCGGCATCCCCTGCGTCTGTGTCGATAGATGGATAGTGGATAACGCCCTGCTTGCGCTCCAACATTTCTTTGATAAATTCGTGCCCGTTTTGATCTTTGGCATCAAGAATGTTTTTACCTTCTTTGATCGGATGCAGTAAAAGATCGCCGTAGTTTTTTCCCTCGCGCGCATCGAGCGCAAAGAAGTAACCGGATTGACCGAGTTTGATCGAGCGAATTTTGGCCTTCATCTGATCAATGGCGGTCGTAAAGTCTTTACCGACAAATAAAACAGCAATCACTTTGCCATTGCTATCCAACACCGGATCGTACTGCGTCATGTACTGTTTGCCAAAGAGCATGGTCAGCCCGGTGTAGGATTTACCTTCTGTCAGCGCAGGGTACGCCGGGCTGGCATGGTTGAGAGGTGTACCAACGGCGCGTTCGCCTTTTTCGTTTTTCAAGGAGGTAGAAATGCGGATGAATTCATCACCTTGTTTGACAAAGATGGTAGCGACGACGCCGATCTCATTACTGAGTCGGTCTGTATTTGAGAAATCTCCGTTCAAATCTTGCGTGCCAGATTTAAGTACGGTTGTGCTTACGCCTGCGACATCAATAGTGCGGTTGGCATCCAGCGCAAAACCATCTTTGAAGTTACCTTTGAATACCTTAATGGCATCACTGGTTTGATTACGCAAATCTGCATCAAATAAATTGAGCATGTCGGCAACAAACTGCGTTCTGTCAGTGACATTCGTGATCGCTTGCGCTTCTGCCTGCTGCTTAAGGTTGTAATTTACGATAGACGTAAAAGAAAGCAAAATGATACTGAAAACGACGGTAATAATGAACGTGAGTTTGGATCCGACTGTCCATTCTGTATATTTTTTAAATCTTATTGTCATGTCATAGTGCTCGTGCTGGCTGAGAAATGGGTGTGATAGTATCAAAGAAAATATGGACGCAAGTTTCTAAAGAGCACTATTTGTCGTTGAATTTGTTGTGAAAATGAATGTCCAACGGCTGGCAGAACTTAATGATAATTAATTGAATATAATTTAAATCAATGAAACTTTTGAACTGAGTTTTTCTGGCAAGAAAAATTGATACTGCACATGAAAGAGATGAAGTAATGATGAATTTAATGCACGTAAAAATATTGCCTCTTTATCGCTTATCAAACCTATGCACGCTGATGTTCCTTGGCTTTTTCTGTGCAAGTGTATCGGCACAAACGACGCCCTCCTCTACATCATCTGTTGCCGAAGCACCAGTGACCGTGCCGATTCATCTCGACTTGGATAAAGTTAACGACAAAGTAATCAAGCAGGCTGCAAAAGAAATAAGCAAGGACACCTCCCAGACCAACGTCAAACCCAATGTCTTTACGACGATGCATGATGATTTTGAGAAGAGTCTGGGTAATTACGAAAGCCGCAAAAAAATTTCTGGCTCGGTAGAAGCCGGTGTAGGTGTTGGCAACTTACCTTCAGTGCGTGGTTATCAATCGGAGAACGTGACATGCGGATACGCCGCTACGTCAATCAACGATGACATCAGCAAAAATACACAAGTCAGCGTGTATGCACAAACCAGTTCTTGCAAGACAAAATAATTTGTACTGGGTCTGACTCTCAGACCTTTTTTAACGTTTCAACTATTCTCTGACAACCATTCATGACGACAACTCATCTCGCTGAAATCGCTGCTGAGCAGCAATTGCTTGCCTACAACGCCCGCGCTCTGGAGCCGTTTCTGTCCAATTTTACGGAGGACGTTGAGGTATTTGAATTCCCGGCGACGCTGTTGTATCAAGGAAAAGCGACGATGCGTGAACGTTATACGCTGCGCTTTGCCGATGAGAAGTTGCATTGTGTGATTGTGAAACGCATGGTCATGGGCAATACCGTGATCGATCAGGAGCGGGTGCGCATGACCTTGCCTGAAGGACCGGGCGTACTGGAAGCGATTGTGATTTATGAGGCACGTGAAGATAAGATTGCAAAAATCACTTTTATCCCGGGCAAGAAAACGCCTGGTGAAGAGTTGTAAGCGGATTCAAGCGTAGGAGACCACGATGGAAATGAAACGTATCAATGCCGGCAAGCTGCGCGCCATAGGCTACGAACCACGCGAACGCCTGTTGCGTGTCGAGTTTGATGATGGCAGCGCGATTGATTATTCAGGCGTCGGCCAAGAGGTGTGGCGTCGCCTATCGACCTCTGGTTCTGCCTGGAGCTATTACCGCGATAATATTGAAGAAGAATTTATGGGTAAGCGTGCTGCAACACGCTCTCATGCCCGTCCCGCTGGGCTTGATGATTTATTCAAGCCGCAGGAAGAAGATTAACAGCGACACAAATTATCAATAATCACTCATCAAGGAGAACAAGATGCCTCAACTTAAACTGACTTATTTCGACTTTCATGGCGGTCGTGGCGAACCTGTGCGACTCGCACTGGCGATTGGCGGCATTGCATTTGACGACCATCGTTTTACGTTTGCTGAGTTTCCTGAGGTGCGCAAAATAGCGCCGTTTGGTCAGGTGCCCTTGCTGGAAATCGATGGTGCGGTGATTACGCAATGCGATGCTATCTTGCGCTACGCAGGTAAGTTAGCAGGCCTGTACCCAATCGATCCATTGCAGGCTTTGCTGTGCGACGAAGTGATGTATGTTGTCGAAGAATCGACAGTCAGACTGGGCCCTACTTTCCGTATGACAGGCGAAGAGCAAAAGGTAGCACGCCTGGCTTTGGTCAATGGTTCTATGCCAGTCTATCTGCAATGGTTAGAAAAACAATTGCTGGCACGCGGCGGCGAATACTTTGCAGACAACCGCTTGACGATCGCGGATTTAAAAGTGTTTGTGGATGTACGCGGCCTGAATTCTGGCCGTTTGGATCACGTACCGACCGACCTGGTAGAAAAAGTCGCTCCTGCATTAAACGCCCACATGAAACGCATCGCCGCATTGCCAGCGGTGCAGGCATATTACGCAAAGTTTGCAGCGAAATAATCGCTGTATTTGTGGGGCGGGTGCGACCCGCTCCAGGCCAGACCTACTGGAGTCGTTGCAATATCGCCTTTCTTTTACTTTCTTTTCTTTGGCGACGCAAAGAAAAGAAAGTGCCAGCCGGACCACTCCCGGCTTGGTTCTACAAAGTGTGACCGCTTTAGATATTAAAAATCAATGCAATAAAGATGACGTTTGAATTACATGGATAACAGTATCTACTTTGCGCTTATTTATTTGCCCTGCAGGTATAGCTCGTCGTCGTTACTTTATCTACATTTCCCTGACCGCAAGTGGCAATAGCTTGCTGCGACATCTCGGCAATGCGTTTGCCACCTTCCATATTGCTTTCACTGACTGAAACACAGGCACTCAGCGCACAAACCATAGCCAGGATGCTGCAGATTTGCATTGTTTTGTTCATAGATTCTCCTCAAATTTAGTATGAAAGATTTTTTGCTGAACGATTATGCGTTTTACAAGCATTATTAGCAATAATTAGTTGCATTAAATCAACGGGAAAGCAGTACGTAAGGCGGGTGCAACCTACCTCACAAAACGAAATGGCGCTAGCGTGAATGTCCGCCCCTTATTCCGAAAACTGCGACAAGCGCGCCTTCTGTTTCATCCGCGCTGGCGTGACCCCGTAGGCGGTTTTAAAACTCGCCGTAAGGTGGCTTTGGCTGCTGAAGCCGCAATCTTGGGCAATGCGTTCTATGGACAAGTCGGTACGGGTCAATAACTCGCTGGCACGTTGCAAGCGCAATTGCAAAACGTAGCGATGCGGCGTGACACTCATGGCTTGCAAAAATAAGCGCCGGAAATGAGGGGCGCTGACCCCGGCGCGTTGCGCTAACTCTGCAATTGGCAATTGTGCTGCCAGATTTTTTTGTATCCAGCTTAACACCGTTTCCAGACGCCCGATTTGTAAAGTATCAGGGCGCATGCCTTTGCCTGTCATGCCTTCTATCGTACGACAACTTTGCTCGACCATCAGTGAACTCAGTCGCGTCAGATAGACCTCATCAGCCGCACTGCCCTTGCTAAGTTCATCAACAATCTGGCGCGCCAACGCATTGACCAGCGTATCGTTGAATGGGTACAGCGTTGGTGTGCTGCTGATCAGATTTTGTAACCGCATCGTATTGCATGAATACGGTTCTAAAAAGTAAAAAATCGCCACATCGATGGCGCCACCAAATAGCCATTCGGTAGGACAATTAGCTTGCATCGCCGCCGAAAAACTAGGGATAGAATCAAAGCCAGCTTCAGGTTGGAGGCCTTCATGCGCGCGCCCGCCGCCCAAGTGCGAGAGCAAGACCATCACGGGTAAGGCTGGTATCTGGCGCTGCGTCATCCGGAACAGGTAACGTTCAGCCCGCAAGGCAATACCACCATCGGAGCGAGCGCCAATTTCTGCACTGACAACCGGCTTTACGCCAAGGAGTTTGCTGACTTCTTCCCAGACTTTCATCCCACCTCCGATGTGCCGACGAGTAATCGCCCAAAAACCACTAAATGATCGTTTTTTGATAAAAACAAGCTCAGTTTATCGCACTTTTAGCCCTTCGAAAGGCACAAAATGAGCACACTGGCAGACCACATACCAACCATCAAAATCGCCAACAAGAAAATAACGGAGACCTTTATGACAACCATCACCAATCACCGTTGGGTGAATATGCTGGAACGCAAGTGGCTAAGCCATAAGCGTTACTGGTATCTGATTTCGCTTGTATTACCAACATTACCGCTGGTATCTGCTTATATGGCAGTACATTTTCAGCAAGGCGCATGGTTCTGGAGTGTGCTGCCAGTGGGCTATGTGCTAATTCCGGCGCTGGATCTTATATTTGGAAAGGATCACGCCAATCCCTCTGATGAACAAGTCGAACTGTTAAAAAACGATCGTTACTTTGCCCGCGTATTGTACTGCGCTACCGCTATGCATTGGGCTGCGATGATCGGCGTGGCGTATGTGGCATCGCATTGGGAATGGTCTTGGCCCGCAATATTGGGTGCAGGATTGAGTGCGGGAATGGTGAATGGTGTTGGTCTCGCCATCGGCCATGAGCTGGGGCACAAAGTCACCGATGATCAACAGACACTGGCAGGCAAATTGGTCATCGCCTGCTGCGGTTATGGCCACTTTATCGTTGAACACAATAAAGGTCACCACAAAGACGTTGCTACGCCTGAAGATCCGGCGTCAGCGCGTTTGGGTGAGTCGATTTACCGCTTTGCCTGCCGCGAGTTACCCGGCACTATGGTAAGGGCGTTGAAGCTGGAAGCGAGTCGTTTGCAACGGCAGAATAAACATTGGTGGTCACCGCAGAATGAGATTTTGCAGCAATGGGCTTTTACTTTGGTTGCTTATGGTTTGATGCTGTATTTCTGGGGTTTAGTTTTGCTGCCGTATTTGTTTTTGGCGGCGATATTTGGCTGGTGGCAGCTGACTTCCGCGAACTACGTAGAACACTATGGCTTGTTGCGTCAGAAAGAGGCAAATGGTCGCTACCAACGGTGTGAATCTAAGCATTCATGGAATAGCAATTTCAAATTGTCGAATTTGTTTTTGGTTCATTTACAGCGGCATTCTGACCACCACGCCCATCCGACCAGACCGTATCAAGTCTTACGCGATTTTGATGATGTGCCGCAATTGCCGCAAGGCTATTTTGCAATGTTTTTTCTGGCGCTGTTTCCGCCGCTGTGGTTTGCGGTGATGAATCATCGTGTGGTGGCGTGGGCAGCTGGCGACATGAATCTGGTCAACCTGGATCCGGCAAAGCGCGACGCCCTTTTTCAACGCTATCATCAGCCAACATCAGAAAGCCCAGAATGAGCGCCTATCAATGCCCAGATTGCGGCTATATCTACGATGAGCAACAAGGCTGCGAGCACGAAGGTTATCCGGCTGGCACACGCTGGCAAGCGATTCCGGCGGACTTTCCGTGCCCGCAATGTTTTGTGCGTGAGAAACCGGACTTTATTGCCCTTACCGAGGATAAACAGGAAGGGGCAAATGTATGATTACTTCCACAAAAGCTGCTGTCTTCCGCCAATACTGCTGCGTCACTTGCGGAATGGTCTACGATGAGAAATATGGCTTATCGGAAGATGGCTTCCCTCCCGGTACACGCTGGGAAGATATTCCGGAAGACTGGACCTGCCCCGATTGTTCAGCCTCAAAAGGTGACTTTGTATTAATGGAATAGGATAAGCAAAAGAAGATTGACACCTTAAACGTCATTTATTTTACTTCCATGCTTCCGTGCCTCTGCGTTGCGTGGTTTTAAGGCACGAAAACTTAAAGGTTTTAAAATGTAAGCGACGCACATGCTACAGCAGGATTGCACTAAAATGCAGGACTTTCCTGCCCTGCTGTCATCATGAAACCAACGCATCCACCCCACGCCGTCTCACATTTGCGCGCGAATCGCCTGTTACGTAGCACGCGGCCATTTATGGCGCGTGGCGGGCCGCATGGCGAGCGTTGTGCGGGCTGCCGACTGGTGTTAAGTCATTGTCTATGCCATCTGCGTCCCATCGTTGCCACGCGCGCTGGGGTGTGCCTGCTGATGGCGGAACATGAAACCTTAAAACCTAGCAATACTGGTTGGTTGATTGCCGATGTTGTGCCCGATACCATGGCATTTGGCTGGGCACGTACCGAAGTGGATCCTGCTTTATTAGCACTGTTAGCAGATCCGCAATGGCAGCCATATGTGGTGTTTCCGGGAGAATTTGTCGCGCCGGAACGCGTCGTCGATCAATTATTGCCAGAAGCGATTAGCGATGAATGCCCCGCCGCTCATCAAAAGCGACCGTTGTTTATTTTGCTTGATGCAACCTGGTCAGAGGCCCGCAAGATCTTTAAAAAGAGTCCTTACCTGCTGCCTTTCCCCGTTCTCAGTCTGGCGCCGGAACAATTATCCCGTTATCGCTTACGCCGCTCTAAACGCGATGATCATTTATGCACTTCGGAAGTCGCCGCAGTATGCCTGGGCATGGCGGGTGATACGCTGGCAGCGCAGACGCTGGATGCCTATCTGGATGTGTTCAGTGACCATTATTTACGGGCAAAACAACAAATCAAAGTGAGTTGGGATGATGAATTGCATCAGCGTTTGCAGGCAATAACAGGATTAACACGTGCTAACATGAATAAGCCTGACTGCGATAACCCTCAAAACTAATCAAACTCATTTCTGTATGTTCTCTATGAAACAGCTGAAACTATGGCGATATGTGTTGGCGTTCTTCTGCGCCGCGTTGTGTTCAACCACGCAAGCGAGTAACGACAGTTTTCCAGCGAAGTTATCGCGTCAGGAAAGACTGCAATTAGAACAAATGGTGTGTGGTGCTCAATACGGGTTGGCGGTAGCAGAAATTGATGCCCGCTCTATGGAAGCCAATGGTCGCGCCAATTTTGCCGATGTAAAATGTCGCCCGCATGCACAATTGGCAGGTCAACCCATGTATTACGTTGCCTTGTGCGGTCGTGATGGCAATCAATGGAGTTGTGGTGAGGCAGAATTAGAAACGATTGTCCCACTAGCTCAACACAAATTGCTCGTGCGCCCCGGCACAGTTGACCCTTTACGCGGTGTGACTACACTGAAAAAAATCAGTAGCTACGGATACTTTCAGGGACTCAGTATCGACAAAGCTTTGCAATCGACTTGCAATATGGGAATGGGTAACCGTCCAGATCTGATAGAAATTTCTTGTCAACGCTGGTCGATCACGGTGTCGTTCTGGTGTCCACAAACCAAGCAAGATCCAACTTGTCCACGCGTAATATATATGGCGGAGCATTAATATGAAAACCAGAAAACCAGGTCGCCTGTTCTGCATCTTTAAAATGCTGGAATGTGTGTTTCTATCTTGCCTACTGATGCCCCAAATCTCTGGAGCCGAAACCCCATTAATCAACGTTGAGACAGTCAAGGGGGAAAACGCCGACACGGTCATTGCGAAAAATCTGAGCCAAATTCCGATAACAGTCACTCTGACCTTGACTAGTGCCAACAATATCGTCTCCAGCACGAGTTGGCCGATTACACGTTTGATACCAGCGGGCGAAACACTTGAACTTGTAGAAGTGTCGGCGGCAGACAAACGACAGGAGTATTTCTTTTATTTTAAATACGAATATCTGATCGGTCAGCCAAATGCACAAGCCAAGCCAAGTGCAACTTATTTACTTCCGTTTAAATCTGACCGGATTTTTCAAGTTTCACAAGCATCGGATGGTCCGATTTTTTCTCATCATGAGTTGGAGAGCAAATACGCCATCGACATTCTCATGCCTATTGGTACAACGGTGGCCGCCGCACGCAACGGCATTGTCATTGAAAACGTCAATCAATTTCCCGACAATGGGAATGCAGAATCAGAATATAAGGATAAAGCAAACTTCATCAAAATCCTGCATGACGACGGAACGTGGAGTTTGTATTTACATTTACAGCAGTTTTCTTCGCAAGTAGCCGTAGGACAGAAAGTGATGGCTGGCGCAGCAATCGCGTTGTCTGGTAACAGTGGATTCTCTACCGAACCACATCTGCACTTTGCATTACAAGCAAATGAAAACGGAAATATCGTGTCGCTTCCGATTCGATTCAAAAATCCCAAAAATGGCACCATCACACCTGCTTACCACTCATGGCTATCGACTGGTGTGAACGATGCAAATAGTACACCTTCATCTAAGGCTAAACGCAGCGTCAAAAAATGTTCGCAAGATGGTGTTCTTGACGATGCCGCTTTGCAATGTATGAAGGGCTATTGAGCTAATCAACATTCAACGTAAGCACTGATTTTCAGAATAAAAAACCGACACAAAAATGTGTCGGTTTTTTTCAAACGATGATCGAAATTTCGCAGATCAATTGCGCTTTATTTTGATGCAGCTGCTTTCTCAACCTGAGATTTAGGGGCGATTTTAGTCGGTACTTTTACTGCATCCTTTGCAGCTTCCTTTGCATCTACTTTAGCTGCTTCTTTTGTATCGACCTTGGCATCAGTCTTCAATTCCATTCTTTCTTCCATTCCTTTTTTCACGTCCATATGATGCTTCATATTATTCTTTGCACCATCTTGAAAGCCTTTGTGAGTTGAAGCCGAGGACGCTGCTGCAACTGTTGCCGATGCAGTTGGTGCATTCGGTGTTACGCTGCTTGCAGACGCAGATTTAGCGGCAGTAACAACAGCAGGTGTGGCTATTTTTTCATGGGCGCTAGTTGCCGGTGATTGTGCAAATGCTGTACCCATTGCAAAAGTGGTAGTGATGATAGCGGCGATAATCGTTTTCATAATAAGTCCTGTTCTTTAATCGTTTACAACAATCAATTTTTAATTTGTTCTTGTACTTCGTGTTTCTTTATTTGTTGCTTGCAGTTGAAGCTGCTGCAGCGGCAACTTTTGCAACTGGCTTTACAGCCACTTTTGCATCAGTTTTCATGTCTGCTTTTGCATCAGCTTTTGTATCAGATTTTTGCTCGATTTTTGCTTCCGTGCCAGTTTCTTTTTTCGCGTGCTTTTTATGTTCAGCTTTTGCTACCGGTGCAGCTGGTTTTACATCAGCTGTTGCTGTGGTAGTTGCTGTGCTTACAGTTGCCGGTGCAACACTTGCTTTCGCTGGCGCACTCGCTGCTGGTGTTTGTGCAAATGCTGTACCCAATGCGAAAGTAGAAGCGATGATAGTGGCGATAATGGTTTTCATGATAGATCCTTTTCTGTATTCAGTATTTAAATATTGCGCTTACTTTGTGTAATTCACTCTGACAAGTTTATTTCTTTGTTGCTGGTGTTGTCGTTTGATTGACAGCCACTTTCATATCAGTCTTTGCTTCAAGCTTTGCATCTACTTTTGTATCCGATTTTTTATCATCTGACTTTTTTTCCATTGGCTTTTTTTCTAATTTAGTGTCAGTCTTTGCGACTGCGCCAGCTTCTTTTTTAACATGTTTTGTATGAGCTACTTTTGTTACCGGTGCAACTGGTTTTACATCAGCTGTTGCTGTGGTAGTTGCAGTGCTTACAGTTGCTGGTGCAACACTTGCTTTCGCTGGCGCACTCGCTGCTGGTGTCTGGGCGAACGCTGTACCCATTGCGAAACTAGTAGCGATGATAGCGGCGATAATCGTTTTCATGATGAGTCCTGTTCTATAAAAAATATTGCTAATGTTTGAATGCTGCTTAACTGCTTTTTTACTTTGCGTAGTGTGTCTACGTAAGCCAAGAACGCGGTCGAATGACAAGCTGTTGACAGCATTTTGTTGAATTCATTGGAATTGGTAGAGTCGTTCTAAACTGGCTTTTTTTAACAATTTTGTGTCAACCAAAAGTACTTGTTGCTCTTCAAAATTCTAAAAAAAAAATGTGAATGAAAAAACGAAGCACGAGTTCTGAAATAGGAAGATCAATAAAAAACCAGCGCAGACCAAGAAGATCTGCGCTGGTTTTTTATTGAGCCTCATTTGCAGAGGCTATTGTTAAAGCTTATTTTGCTGGTGTTGCTTTTGCATCTGTTTTTGCTGCTGGAGCAGATGCGTCGGTTGTCCCTGCTGCCTCCTTTTTCGCATGCTTTTTATGCGATTTTTTTGCTACGGACGCGGTTGTTTTTGCATCAGTGGTAGCGCTTGCTGCAGGTGCCGTTACTGCGGCTGGTGTTGCAGTTGCTTTTGCTGGAGCTGACGCTGCTGGTGTTTGGGCAAACGCAGTACCCATAGCGAATGTAGTAGCGATAATAGCGGCGATAATCGTTTTCATGATAAATCCTATTCTTAAGTTTGCTTCAATGTTCTATGGTTTTACTGCTCTTGCGTAGTCAATCTACGTAAGCTAAGAACGCGGTCAGATGCATATCCGTTGACCTTCATTTTATAAATAATTGAAAGCGGCTTTCTCAACAGTTTTTTTTGAAAATTTATGTCAGTCAAAAAAAGATGGATAGCCAAAAAAATATCTCCATATCGCTTCACATTTTTTTATGTAATAAATTTTTAGAGGTATTTTTCTGTTAAAAAAACAGCGCAGATCATATTGATTTGCGCTGTTTTTTATTCAGCCTCGGTTATCGAGACTGCGATAGAAAATGCATTGCAATTACTTAGCTGGTGCTAAACTAGCCTTTGATTGCGTATCAGATTTAGCATCTGCTTTTACTGTCGGTGTTGCGTCTGCAGCAGGTTTTTTAGCATGTTTTTTATGCGCTTTTTTGATCACTGGTGCTGCTGGATTTGTCTCGGTTTGTGCTGTCATTGCAGGTACTGGCTTAGCACTGGTAACAACTTCAGGTTTGCCTGCTACTGGAGTGGTTGCAGCGGCTGGCATCGCCGCTTTTGCGCTGCTGACGACGGATTTTTTTGCATTGTTCGTTACTGCAGCAGCTTGTGTACTTGCAGCGCTGGTCACTGTGGTTGCAGCCTTGGTTGCCGCTGTATTTGCGGCATTTGTAGCAGTCGCTGGTATTGCTGGTGTTTGGGCAAACGCAGTGCCCATAACAAATGTAGAGGCGATGATAGCGGCGATAATCGTTTTCATGATAAGTCCTGTTCTTTCGTTTGCGATTTAATGTTCAGTGTTTTTACTACTCTTGCGTAGTCAATCTACGTAAGCCAAGAACGCGATGAAAAGAGGTTGTGTTGACATGAATTGAAAAATAATTTGTGTGAAATTGTTAATCGCACCAACCACCTCAATTTGCCTTAGTATGACTAAACTAGAAATTTCTTCCAAACCGAGCAATCAAAAAATAATGGAGTCAACAATGACGATCGCAAATTGGTGCGTCCTGGCAGCATGTTTATTACCAATAATCACGGTTGGACTGGCAAAAGCCGGGTCAGCAAAAAAATCAGCTGATGTACCTCGCTACAATAATGACAACCCGCGTGAGTGGGCTAATCATCTGTCAGGATGGCGACAACGCGCTCAGGCAGCACAAAATAATGGATGGGAGGCACTGCCATTGTTCATTGCGGCAGTTGTCCTGGCACAGCAAGCGCATGGTGACCAGGGTCGAATTGACACGCTGGCATTGGTGTTTATTGGTTTGCGGATTTTATATGTCGTCGCCTATCTGTTGAATGCAGGGACAGTGCGGACATTGATCTGGACTGCGGGCGTCGCAAGTTGCATTGCCATCTTCTTACAATCAGCGACTTAAACGCCGTTAGAATCACTCTGAAAGTTGCCACAATGGATGAGCAAGAATTACAAGGCATGTTAATTAGTATGTTGCCAACACCGGCTTATATTTTTGGTGCCATCTTGTTTGGCATTATTGGCTTTGTCGCGTTTCGCTTTGGTAAAAAAGCAGAGCGTACAAAGACTAAATGGCTGGGCGTGATTTTAATGCTCTACCCTTATGCCACCGGCAGTGATACCCGCTTGCTATATGGTATAGGTTTAGCTTTGTGCGTTGCTTTGTACTACTACCGGAAAGAATAGGTTTAAGTAACTGGGACGTAATGGACTGGCGGGTTGCACCCGCCCTACATATTATTGGAACGAATAGGCTGGGTTTAGACGGGCAGTACTTTTTCCATCTCTTCGAATTGAAGATCGTCGACCAACATCTGTTCTTTGCCATTGTCTTTAGGAAATGGCTTATACCTACCAGTGCGAACATAACCACGGCGTTGATAGTAGGCGATCAATTCTTCACGAACACTAATCACGGTCATCCAGATTTTATTGATGCTCCACAGCTGATGTGCATGTTGTTCTGCGATTTGCATGAAATGTTTGCCGATGCCATTGCCTTGTAAAGTCGGGCGCACTACAAACATGCCGAGATACGCGGCGGCATCGCTTCTCTGTAAATGGACGCAACCGATGATTTCTTGCTCTTGCAAGCATAAAAGAATAACGGAATCATTGGCAGCAATCAGTTCCAGCACTTCTGCTGCATAGATGCGTGAACCCCGTAGCAAGTCTGCTTCTGTAGTCCAACCCTGGCGGCTGGTATCACCGCGGTATGCGCTATTGACCAGTTGCGCAATAACTTCAGCATCAACACTGATTGCATGGCGAAAACTGAGATTTTTGAAGGCGGCAATTTCAGTTTGCAAATCAGGGGATTGTAGTGTCATGGGTATTCAAAATGATGAAACGTGGATCGACATATCGGAAACCGTATCACAGATGCAAAACCAATTCGTTGCCACGTGAAATTTATGAATTGTTCACATTTGCGACTCAAAAATCATGCAGCTTTTATAAAAATTCCGCGTAACATTATATAACTTTCTTCCCCACCCAATCCAATACCTCCCATCAACTTTGCAGATGAATGCTCCCAAAGTGACTTCTATTCTCTTCGTGTGTATGGGCAACATTTGCCGCTCACCAACAGCTGAAGGGGTGTTTCTCGCTAAAGCGAAAGCTGCCGGTTTATTAGACAGGCTGGTAGTCGATTCGGCGGGTACACACTTACACCATGTTGGCGAAGCACCCGATCCACGTGCTCAGACTTATGCCATAAAGCGGGGAATTGATCTGAGTAATCAACGCGCCAGACAGGTGAAAGCCGAAGATTTTGTCAAATTTGATTTGATACTCGCAATGGATAGCCATAATCTCGCCTTGCTGGAAGCCGCCTGTCCAACGCCATATCGTTCAAAATTAGGACTACTGATGCGGTACGCACATCACACCGATGTCACAGAAGTCCCTGACCCCTATTACGATGGTGGTCGCAGCTTTGATCTGGTGCTGGATTACATCGAAGATGCGGCCGAAGGCTTATTACACGATTTACAGGTCGAATCGCGCATTTAATCGTCTCGGGCACACCCTGGTGTGCCATGTTTTCTGTTCAGGCATCTGCCAATCCCCCATTTGCAAAATGGTAGCGTTTCATTTTTTACGCTATATCGCGGCTAATCACCCAAAAACATCACTTTTTTCCCGTTCATCCACAAAAAAGTGCATTTCATCCCTTAATAAACGCAACTTAAGTCTTTGAGACTTGTCTTAGATGCCACAGTACACAATACTGCACCATCCCTGAAGTCCCGATTATTTCAACAGCGTAAGAGACCCGCCATGTTACGTAAAACATTGATAGCCATCGCCATCGCAGCGACGCTTGTAGCTTGTAACAATAATAAAGAACCAGAAAAGGCCAATACTGCTAATACTGCGAGTGCTTCACCCGCCTCTGGTGTCGCAGACAAAGCTGGTACTGATAAAAAAGAAAAACCCGCCGTCAAATTGCTGATTGCACCTGAAGATACGGTGAAAATCGCTTCTAATGCTATGGTGTCTGGCCCGGTTGTGACCGGATCAATACAGCCGGAACGCAAAGCCGACTTACGCGCTGAGGTACAAGCGATTGTTTTGCAAGTGTTAAAAGAAAATGGCGACGTCGTCAAACGGGGTGATATTTTGGTCAAGCTGGACGAAACATCGATCCGCGACAACCTCAATTCCGCCGAAGACAATGCGCGCAGCGCGGCACTATCCCTGGAGCAGGCGGATCGTTCTCTGCAACGCCTCAAAACCTTACGCTCATCAGGCATGGCATCACTACAAGCACTGGATGATGCTGAAGTCAAAGTCGATGCTGCCAGAAGTGAATTGTCAGCATCCAGAGCACGCGCTACAAACGCACGCCAGCAATTGCAACGAACTGTTGTACGGGCGCCGTTTGATGGTGTGGTCAGCGAACGTAAAGTCTCTGCGGGTGACACCGCTTCATTGGGTAAAGAATTAGTCAAAGTTATCGACACCACTAGTATGCGTTTTGTCGGTAATGTTTCAGCCGACCGCATTGCCCAGGTCAGGGTTGGTCAACCAGTCAGTTTCCGGGTCAATGGTTACGCGAATCAGGAATTCCACGGCAAAGTAACGCGCGTCGACCCTGCAGCCAATGATGTGACACGCCAGGTCGAGGTTTTAGTCGGTTTCGCTGATAGCAATCAACCCAAAGTATCTGGTTTGTTTGCTGAAGGGAATATTGAATCGACCACCGTAGATGCATTAACACTTCCAGAAGGCGCCATTGTCAAAGCAGGGGATAAATCCTATGCATGGCGTGTCGCTGGCAATAAATTAAAGAAAGTCGATCTGGTATTGGGAAAACGCGATCAGCGTTCTGGCAATGTTGAAGTCCGCCACGGCTTGTCTGCTGGCGATTTGGTGATGCGTAGTCCAGGCTCAAACTTTAAAGACGATCAAAACGTAGAAATGGCGGTTGCTAAAGTCGCCGCTTCAGCTGCTGTTCATTCAGAAGGAAACTAATTATGTTTTTATCTGATTTCAGTATTAAACGGCCAATTGCGACGATCGTCATGATCATCGCGCTAATGGCGATGGGGCTGTTGGCACTCAGCAAATTGCGCGTCAATCAAAACCCTGATGTCGCGGTTCCCGGTCTGTCCGTCATCATCACTTATCCCGGTGCATCACCTGATACTGTTGAGCGAGACATCATCAATCGCCTTGAAAAATCCTTAATGAGCGTCCAGGGAGTCAGCGAACTCAATGCGTCTGCCAATGAAGGTGTGGCGACGTTTGACATCATGTTCGACTTTAAAAAGAACATGATCGAGGCGTCTGATGAAGTACGAAATGTCATTTCTAGCGTGCGCTATAAGATGCCGACAGAAATGCGCGAACCTGTTATTCAACGTTGGGATCCCTCGGCGCAACCGATTCTGAATCTGGCATTGTCTTCGAGCAAAATGACACATGCTGAGATTTCCCGACTGGCTGAAGATACTTTAGCAGACAAATTGCGCGGTGTTCCGGGCGTTGCTACCGTGATCGTCAATGGTTCTTTGAAACGTGAATTATCTGTTTTAGTCAGAGCAGAGAAATTACGTGAATTCAATGTCTCTATTGGCGAAGTAGTCAATGCTCTGCGCAATCAAAACAGCAATGCCCCGGTAGGTAAGTTGCGTGGCGATCTGGAAGAGGAAAGCATACGTCTTGTCGGTCGTATTGAGTCACCAGAAGAATTTCAAAGCATTGTGGTAAAACGTAACGGCGATCAAATTGTCCGGCTTGCACAAGTGGCGACGATAGATGATAGTTTTGCGGATATTAATGGTTTATCGATACGTAGTGGCAAACCCAATGTCGGTATTCAAATCACGAAATCACGCGAAGCCAGTACGGTTTCAGTAGCCAAAGAAGTACACAAATTAGTTGATGAAATTAATAAAGATTTTGAAAAAAATCATCCTGGAACCAAAATTGAAATCACCCGTGACGGTGGTAAAGAAGCGCAAAATAGTCTGAACAACGTCGTCGATTCATTGGTACTGGGTGCCTGCCTGACGATTTTTGTGGTCTACGCGTTCTTGAATTCCTGGCGCTCAACCTTGATTACTGCCTTGAGCTTACCTACTTCTGTAGTAGCGGCTTTTATCGCTGTATGGTTGTGCGGCTTTACACTGAACTTCATGACCTTGCTTGGTTTGTCATTAGCGATTGGCGTATTGATTGACGATGCAATTGTGGTGCGCGAAAACATTGTGCGGCATATGCAAATGGGTTCAGATCGCCGTAAAGCAGCACTCGAAGGTACAGCAGAAATTGGCTTAGCGGTGGCAGCAACGACGTTCTCGATTATTGCGGTATTTATTCCTGTCGCGTTTATGCCTGGGATGCCGGGTGAATGGTTCCGTCCGTTTGCGTTGACAGTGACTTGCTCGGTGCTGGTCAGTCTGGGTATCTCATTTACACTTGATCCTATGTTGTCAGCATATTGGGGTGATCCGGTCGATCATCACACTGCACCGAAAAAAGGTATCAGCAAGGTGTTGGCGCGTTTTAATGACTGGTTTGATAGTCAGGCTGACCGCTATAGCCGCGTTATTGCCTGGGCTTTGCATCATCGCCGTTGGATGGCTGCGATTGCCTTCATTAGCCTGGTCACAGCGTTGGGATTGCAAGCAAAATGGGGCGGCACCAGCTTCTTACCGCCGACCGACTCTGGCAACTTAATGATAGAAGTCCGCACACCGGCCTCCTCTTCGTTGGAATACGCCAAATTGAAGATGGAAAGAGCCGCAGAACTTGCCCGCTCTATCAAAGAAGTCAAAGAAACCAATAGCAATATTAAACCTGCTGGCGGTCGTATTTATGTCGACATTGGCAAACGTACAGAGCGCAAACGTACTGCCAAAGAGATCGCGGTTGAATTGCGTGAAAAAATCAAATCCTTGGTTGGCGCGGAATATGTGGTGTTAGATGATCTCAATAACGGCGCACAAAAGCCGGTACAGATCGAATTCACTGGGCCTGATTCTCGTAAGCTGTTAGAGATTACCGGCGCCTTTATGGAAAAACTGCATGACGTACCAGGTGCTGTAGATATTGGCTTGTCGCAGCAAGATCCTAAGAAAGAGTTGAAGATAGAACTCAATCGTGGTCTGGCCAATTCTATGGGTATTTCTTCGAATGATGCAGCACAAGCACTGCGCGTAGCATTTGCAGGTATCGAAGTCGGTGATTGGGTAGACCCGACCGGTGAGACCCGCGATGTTGCCGTGCGTTTGCATCCTGATGATCGTATCAGCAAAGAAAATATCGAACGTTTGCCGATTGCTATTAGTGGCACTAACCGGATGGTACCGCTGGATCAGATTGCAACGATCAGCATGGGTAAAGGTCCCTCTGGCATTGAACACAATAAAGGTAAACGCACAATTACGGTATCTGCCAACGTGCAAGGTCGCTCGAACGGAGAAGTAATTGCAGAGGCTAAAAAACTGGCTGAATCTTTCGACTACCCACCTGGTTATGGCCTGGCAATTGCTGGTTCCGGTCAGGATCAGGAAGAAGTGTTTGGCGCCATGGCAATTGCTTTGTTGTCCGGTATTGGCTTGATGTATCTGATTCTGGTCATGCAATTTGGATCGTTCACGGCACCAATGGGCGTGATGTTATCCCTGCCATTATCATTGATTGGAGTGGTACTGGCCTTGTTGGTGACTGGAAGCACTATCAATCTGATGAGTCTGATTGGCGTGATCATGTTGATGGGGTTAGTAGCAAAGAACGCGATTCTTTTACTTGACGCTGCACGTAAAAATGAAGCAGATGGAATGGAACGAGAAGAAGCCTTGATGCAAGCCGGACGGGTACGTTTGCGGCCTATTCTGATGACGACCTTTGCCCTGATCGCTGGCATGATGCCGGTGGCTCTGGGCTTGGGCGAAGGTGGTGAGTTTTACCGTCCACTGGCGATCGCGATTATCGGCGGCACGATCACTTCGACCTTACTGACTTTGTTGGTGGTACCGACGTTCTACGACAGCATAGAAATTGCACGTGAAAGCATGATGCAAAAAATGCGTGCTCGTATGACCCGTTACAACTCTATCGTTGGTTTTGCGATGACAATGTTGGAAGCACTATGCACACTGCTGTTGCTGCGATTTGTGTATCGCATGCTGGGCAAATTGTTTGGTCTTATTTCTGGTAAAACGCGTCGCACAAACAATCTCAATATGAAAGCAGTGAGTTCAGAAGTGATTTAAGTACCTGAATTTTAGTTCCCGCTGGAGAGTTCTCCCACTTTCGCTCTCTGGTATTTGATGCCCGCAAATGTCAATTTGCGGGCTTTTTTTATCTCCAAATTTAATGCCCAAATAGCGACAACCGAACATAAAATCGTTCAAGCAATGAGCTTTAATTTAGGTAACACGGTACGTTGAACAGCAGACTTCACTACGCCGCTCTGCTCCGCAACACCGCCAATATGAAATTGTCTGACCACGTCTTCAAGCGAAGTTGCCTGGTCCTGCATTGATGCGGCAGCGGCAGCAGCCTGTTCAACTAAAGCTGAATTTTGCTGGGTAACATTATCCATTTCGATAATGGCTGTGTTGATCTGATTGAGTCCTGTAGATTGCTCCTGATTAGCATTCGCAATTTCAGTGATGATCGTGGTCAATCGTTTGACGCTGGCCACTACCTCTTGCATCGTCGAACCGGCCTGGTCAACCAGTTTGGTGCCAGTACCAACCTTTTCGACCGAATCATTAATCAAGAGCTTTATCTCTTTAGCCGCGCTGGCCGAGCGCTGCGCCAGATTACGTACTTCTGAAGCCACTACGGCAAAGCCACGCCCTTGTTCGCCAGCTCGGGCCGCTTCAACTGCGGCATTCAAGGCCAGAATATTGGTTTGAAAAGCAATTCCATCAATCACTGAAATAATATCCACAATTTTTTTGGATGACTCATTAATCGACCCCATCGTACTGATCACATCGCCGACTACAGCGCCACCTTTTTGAGCAATATCTGAGGCATTATCTGCCATCATTTGCGCTTCTTTGGTATTGTCAGAATTTTGTTTGACGGTGCTAGATAGCTCTTCCATCGCGGCGGCGGTTTCTTCCAAAGAGCCTGCCTGTTGTTCGGTACGTGACGATAAATCTAAATTACCACTGGCAATTTCTGATGATGCGGTGGCGATGGTTTCGGTACCAGCACGTACCTCACTCACGATTTTAATCAAACTAGCGGTCATTTCTTCGAGCGCCATGAGCAACTCCGCTGTTTCATCTTTTCCTACCACTTCAACTTTCGCCGTTAAATCTCCGGCGGCAACGGTTCTGGCAATATGCACAGCATGTGCCAATGGGCGTGTAATGCTACCAACAAAGTAGTAAGTAATTACAATGCCAAGTGTAAAAGCCAGTACCATCCCCAATAGAGACAACAGGCTCGCATTTTTATAGGCAGCGATTTGTTGCTCGCTGGTTTCTGCCATCATGTGTTCAGATTGTTCCAGCACGTAAGCAACAATGTCGCCAATTTGCTTCGTCGGCGCTCGATCCATCCCTTTGACTAAAACATCAACAATATGCGCGCTTTCTGGATTGGCGACGTCGTAGCTTTTCATCGCAGTCAAATATTTACCATTCAGCTCTTGCAAGGATTGCTTTATCAGGTCGACTTGTTTGGTATTTAAATCTAATTTTCCGAGTAAGACTTTTAACTTATTCAAATCAGCCTGCGTTTCCTCGCCTTTCGTTTTGAACGCATTCTGGTATTTTTCGAATGCAGCGGGGTCATTTCCACGTAGCAGCAGATCCTTCCACTCCTGTACTTGAATTTTAAAGTCTACTTGGGATTTTCTGGCGGCATCAACAGATTGCTCTAAGAGCAATGAACGCTCCATTGCTTCGTGGACACGAATATTGCTATTTCTAAGATTAAGCCAGTCATTGGCGCCAACAACCAGCATCGAAAGTAACAAGAATCCGGCTAATAAACCTAGTCGGGCACCTATTTTGATATCGCTTATCTTCATGACTGCTCTCCCAAAATGTGTAGTCCACTGCAAGCGGATTATTCATTTTAGGAGTATTAACGCAAAGTAATTGTGAACGTTTGTGAATGCTTGTGTAAGTGTGTGTCAGCTGTCATTGACTGATAGGCAAAATCTTCTTAACCACGAAAGACATTCATAGCAATTTCATAAGAGCGTAAGCGCGCCTGATGGTCAAAAACATTAGAAGCGATCATCAATTCATCAGCGCCTGTCTGAGCAATAAACGCCTGTATTTGTTGTGCCACGGTAGCTGGCGCACCGATCGCGGAACAAGCAAGAATCTGATTCAGCAATGACCGTTCGGCTTCACCAATTTGCTGCATAAAATTTTCCACCGGTGGTGGAATCTTTGCTGGCCGGCCGCTACGCAGGTTGATAAAGGCTTGCTGCGCTGAACTCGCCAGATAATGCGCTTGTGCATCCGTTTCTGCAGCAAAAACATTGAAGCCCAACATCACATACGGCTTCTTCAAATGAACCGACGGTCTGAAAGTTGCTCTATACAAGGCAATGGCTTGCATCATTTCTTGTGGAGCAAAATGGGAAGCAAATGCGTACGGTAAACCCATTGCTGCTGCTAATTGTGCGCCGTATAAGCTTGAACCCAAAATCCACACAGGTACATGCAAACCGGTACCGGGCACGGCGCGTATGGACGATTGTGGTTCATCAGAAAAATAATCAATCAATTCAGCTACATCACGCGGAAATTCATCGGCATCAGAGCTCAGATTGCGGCGTAAAGCACGGGCGGTTCTTTGGTCAGATCCGGGGGCACGTCCTAAACCTAAATCGATACGTCCAGGAAAGAGGGATTCCAGCGTGCCAAACTGTTCAGCAATAACTAATGGCGAGTGATTCGGCAACATGATGCCGCCAGCACCAACGCGTATGGTTTTGGTGCCACCAGCAACATGGGCAATGAGTACAGACGTTGCTGCACTGGCAATGCCCGGCATACCGTGATGTTCTGCCAGCCAGAAGCGCTGGTAACCCCAGCGTTCTGCATGTTGTGCCAGATCGAGTGAATTTTTGAAAGATTGTGCGGGCAAACTACCCTGCGCGATGGGTGCCAGATCAAGAATCGAAAGTTGCGTCATAGTACGGTAATCCTTTGCAGATATTCCGACCTGTAAAAAAGTCGGACGAGATAGCGCTTATTATGCGCCATCTGATCCGACTTCGTTTTTGAGGCTATTTCTTACCAGACTTTAACGCGTGCTTTAGGTTCCAGATACAGCGCTTCACCAGGTTTGACATCGAAGGCTTTGTACCATGCATCCAGATTACGCACGGTTTGCACTCGATATTGTTCGGGCGCGTGTTCGTTGGTAATCACAATGGTACGCAAGACTTCATCCCGCACCTTGCTGCGGAAAGATTTCGCATAAGCCATGAAGAATTCCTTGTCTGTTGCTTCAGTAGGTTCTTGGCCTTTTTGTTTCATCGCCGCATGATAAGCATCATAGGATGCCATCAAACCAACCAGATCGGCAATGTTCTCGCCCAAAGTTTGCTGTCCTTTCACAGCCAGATCAGGGAAAGGCTGGTATTGATCAAATTGCGCCACCAAGGCCTTGGCTGAAGTATTAAAGCGTGCCAGGTCAGCTTTGGTCCACCAATTGCGCAGTTCGCCTTTGGCATCAAACATGGCACCGGTATTATCAAAACTGTGGCTGATTTCGTGGCCGATTGTCGCTCCTAATGCGCCATAATTGGTCGCGATGCTGGCATTGAGATCAAAGTTTGGTGATTGCAAATACGCGGCCGGGAAATCAATTGCATTTTGTAAAGGCATATTGACTGCATTGACCAATTGCGGGTTCATGCACCATTCAGTGTCATCGATTGGTTGACCAAACTTTGCCAGAGCACGTTGGTATTCAAACGCACTTGCTCGCTCAGCGTTACCATACGCATCATCCGCTTTGACTTCTAAGCCTGAGTAATCGCGCCACTTTTCTGGATAGCCAACACCGACGTAAGTATTTTTAATTTTCTGCAGCGCTTCTTTTTTGGTGCTTGCTGCTAACCAGGTATTGTTTTGAATCCGGTCGCTCAGTGCTGCAAGCAAATTGGTCACCATAGAACGGATGCTTTCCTTGGCTTCTGGTGAGAAGTTTTCTGCAACATATAACTTACCTACTTCTTCACCCAATGCATTATTGGTCGCGTTGATGGCGTATTTTTCGCGAGACTCTGGAACGGAGGTTCCAGTTAAAGCACTATAAAACTTAAATTTTTCTTTGAAAAATACCGTAGGCAAAACACTAGCGCGTTGGTTGATGGAGTGAAAACGTAAATAGTCTTTCCATGTATCTAATGAGATCGACGAAACCAAACTGGCGGACGCTTTTAATGCGGTCGGATGCCAAATCAGGAATTCCGTTTGTTTGTCCAGACCTGATGCTGCAAAGTAAGCATTCCAATCAAGACCAGGTGCTTTTTTATTGAAATCTGCTTTACGCCAGGTATTGTCGACTTTTTGCATGTCGGAAGTATCTTCACGCGATGCGTGGCCTTTAGCGATTTTTAATTCGAGATCGAATACGCGTTTGGCGGCGATATCAGCATTTGGTACATTCGCCATTTTCAACACGCTGGCGATATAGTCCTGATAATTTGCCCGCAACTTAACCATATCAGCGCTGTTGGCGAGATAGTATTCACGATCCGGCAAGCCCAGGCCGCCCTGCAACAAATAAGCCTGATACTTGGCGTGATGGTGGAAGCCCTGCGAGACCCACAAACCAAACAGATTTTCTGTAAATACATTGGTGGCATTGATAGGGTCAACATCAGCGCGTAAATTGTGGCCCAGATATGTTGCCAGCGCAGCTTTATCATTCAACGCTGCAATCGCGTCGAGGCGCGGTTGAATAGGAGCTAATCCACGTTGGTCGATTCCGGCAGTATTTAAGTAAGCCTGATAGTAATCAGCGATTTTTCTGGCGGCAGTACCTGGTTCAGCTTGTAAGGTTTTTTGTATGATGCGAGCGACGGCATCATCTGATTCTTCTGCCAGCATATCGAACAAGCCGACTCCGGATTTGCTATCTGGAATTTTAGCGTTTTTTTCCCAACCGCCATTCGCGTACTTGTTAAAATCCTGACCAGGCTTGACTGAATTGTCGATGCCATCGCCTTTAACTGCGGCGATTTCTTCAGGTGTCAGATCAGCTGCGTGCGCCAGGCTTGTACTCAAGGGCAATGCCAACATCATGCACAGCACTGCAACTGGTTTTAACCGAGGTAATTTTTTGTTTTTCATTTAGTATCCTTAACTTTTGTCTCAACAATTTTTGTTATGTTTGCGATGGCTCCTGTGCTTTCCACAACACAGCTTTAAATGCAACACCCGAATCTGATCACAAATTCATGACTTAGTTCGACGCTGAAATTTAAACTACGGCGGTTTTTTACATTTCCTAAAAAAAATCCCCATCCATCACAATGAACAGGGATCTTTACTACAGATAGAAGACGTAATACGCTTTATGCCAGATGCCGCAACTCACGTAACGCAACAGACACCGGTGCCAGATCCGCAGTCTGAGCGCTGATCAGATTGAGCAAACTAGTCAGCCGATCAA
The DNA here is from genome assembly GCA_049339905.1 of Undibacterium sp. SXout11W. Classification (GTDB taxonomy): domain Bacteria; phylum Pseudomonadota; class Gammaproteobacteria; order Burkholderiales; family Burkholderiaceae_D; genus Undibacterium. Next base: position 29,180 of record JBMPPG010000018.1, on the reverse strand, counting down.
TCGGAGCAGCATTGCGTGCATGCCAGTTTGGCAGGTCTTCCTGACGGGTAAGCAAGCCACGAGTGATCTGACTCGCGATTGAGTACACATCATCACGCGCACTACCGCGAGCCTGGGTTTGCCACAAGGTTTCTGTTGGCAAGCGATTGATTTGCGTACGCCAGCCGCTTAATCCAAGCTGGTCATCAACGCCAAAGTAAGCGCGGGCAACTTGCTCTAGATTTGCATTGGTGCTCGCTGCCAGATCGACCAGATCGAGTGCCGGGAAAATATATTCCAGCGCACTCAGGTTTTGTGCAAGTGTCGGCTCAACACCGGCTTTTACCAGCACGTCGGCTTCATGCTGCCATGCGGCGTGCGCATTGGCTGGCAACCAATCATCCAACTGCCAACGCAACTCACGCGCTGCTGGTTGATAGCGTTGAATCAAGGTTGGCATATCGGTGCTTTGCGAACGGATGCGTAAAATCCAGCGTGAAGCACGTTGAGTAATCGCGATCAGTTTGGATAACAAATCGAGTTGCAAGTTAGACGCTACTTTGTAATCAAGCACGTCGATCTGATCCCATAAAGCTTCCAGATCAAAAATCTCACGCGCTAAGGTGAACGCACGAATCACGTCGGCTGCGGTTGCACCCGCTTCAGAAGCGATGAAGTTCACAAAAGTTGCGCCAGCACGATTGACCACTGTGTTGGTGATGTAGGTGGCGATAATTTCGCGTTTCAAAGGATGTAGAGCGATGGCATCAGAAAAACGCTCGGACAAAACTTGCGGGAAATAAGCTTTGAGGGCACGGCTGAAGAAAGGATCATCCGGCAAGTTGCTGGCAACCAGATCATCAAAGACCGACATTTTAGCGTAGGCCAATACCACGGCACCTTCTGGCGCGGTTAAACCTTGCTTACGTGCTTTGCGATGCAAAATTTCATCGTCGCTCGGCAAGTATTCAATCGCTCGATTTAAGCGACCTTGTTTTTCTAAGGACTGCATCAAACGTTGCTGACCATCCAACACGTACAACGGACGATGTGCGGCGATGTCCAGTGCTTGTGATTGATAGTAGTTATCGGTCAGCACCAGGTGACCAACTTCATCTGTCATCGAGGCTAACAAGTCATTACGTTGTTTGAGTGTCAGATCGCCGGCTTCAACAATCGCACCCAACAAAATCTTAATATTGACTTCGTGATCTGAGCAATCCACACCCGCAGAATTATCGATCGCATCAGTGTAGATACGCCCACCTTTTTGTGCGAATTCGATACGGCCATTTTGGGTACAACCCAGGTTACCACCTTCTGCCAGCACTTTACAACGCAGCTCATTGCCATTGACACGGAACGCATCACCAGCCTTGTCGCCCACCTGTGCATGGGTTTCAAATGTCGCTTTGACATAAGTACCGATACCGCCGTTGTACAACAAATCAACAGGTGCTTGCAGAATCACACGTAGTAATTCGACTGGTGTTAATTCTTCGGTTTCTATACCTAACACAGCACGGGCTTCAGCACTGAGTTTGATCGATTTAGCACCGCGTGGATACACACCACCGCCAGCAGAAATCAATTTTTTATCGTAGTCATCCCAGCTGGAGCGCGGCAGATTGAACAAACGTTGGCGCTCAGCAAATGACGCGGCAACATCAGGTGTCGGATCAATAAAAATATGGCGGTGATCAAACGCAGCAACCAGTTTGATATGCTCAGATAACAGCATACCATTACCAAACACGTCACCTGACATATCCCCGATACCAGCGACTGTGAATGCGGTATCCTGAGTATTGACGCCGAGTGAACGGAAATGACGCTTAACGGATTCCCACGCACCGCGGGCTGTGATACCCATTTTTTTATGGTCATAGCCAACCGAACCACCGGATGCAAATGCATCACCAAGCCAGAAGCCATAATCAGCAGAGACGCCGTTAGCGATATCTGAAAACGTTGCCGTACCTTTATCCGCAGCCACCACCAGATAGGGATCATCAACATCGTGGCGCACGACTTTAACCGGAGGTACCACTGCACCTTTAACGATGTTATCGGTGATGTCTAATAAACCGGACAAGAAGATTTTGTAGCAAGCCACGCCTTCTGCTTGATACGCTTCGCGATCTGTCATTGGTGGTGCATTTTTCAGCACAAAACCACCTTTAGAACCGACCGGTACGATCACCGTATTTTTAACTTGTTGTGCTTTGACCAGACCCAGAATTTCAGTACGGAAATCTTCGCGACGATCAGACCAGCGCAAGCCGCCGCGGGCAACCTTACCACCACGTAAATGCACACCTTCAACACGCGGGGAGTAGACCCAGATTTCAAACAAAGGCTTAGGTTCTGGTACACCGGGTACCTCACGCGGATTGAGTTTAAAACTCATGTAAGGCTTAAAGCTGCCATCGGCGTTGGTTTGCCACAGGTTAGTACGCAGCGTTGCCATGATGGTGGCATAGAATTGTCGCAGGATACGATCTTCATCAAGACTGGCGACGTTGGCCAAATGCGCTTCAAGAAGTTCTTTGATGTGTTTTTGCGCCGCTTCACGATCACCGGCATAGTCAGGTTTAAAGCGTGCACCAAACAATTCTGCAATCAATTGCGTAATATCGGCATTTTTATTCAATGCAGATTCAATATAGGTTTGGCTATAGGCAAAACCGAGTTGTTTGAAGTAACGTGAACAGGCACGCAATACGGCGATCGAACGTGCGTCCAGTGCCGTATTCAACACCAGACGGTTCAGATCATCGCTTTCAACTTCACCTTTCCATATCTGCGAAAACATGGTTTCAAAGCGTGCCTTAATCGCAGACAAATCTGTGTCTGGCGGCAATTGCAGACCAAGATCATGAATCCACAAGTTGTCTGTGCCATTGACGATCTGGTAAGGATGCTCATCGAGTACACGAGCGCCCATGTGCTCCAACACTGGTAAGGAATCTGACAGCGCAACTTTGGTGGTGTTGTAGATCTTAAAGCGGAGCATGCCAGCATCAGCATCCAACGGACGGTAAAGTTTGACCACCATCGCTTGCTCAGGATTTAAGCTCGCCAACATTTCTGAATCTTCCGCCCCAACCAGCGCGGAAAAATCTTCACGGTAAGCAGTCGGGAATGCATTTGCAAAACGATTTGCTAACGCCAGTCCTTGACCTTCACCGTGGGTGCGCAGCAACTCAGTCGTGCAATCATCTTCCCAACGTTGCGCAAGCTTGGCAATACGTGCTTCTAATGCGCCCAGATTCACGTTTACTGGGGCACGATTTTTTGCACGTACTTGATAGTGAATACGAGCCAACGGGCTATCCGTGAGCATCGGCGTGAATTCTATCGATTCGCCATCGAGTGCAAACATCAGTTCATTGCCCACTTTGACGCGCAATTCTGTGTTGTAGCGATCGCGTGGCACAAATACCTGGGCAGAAGTGAAACGACCGAACGGATCACGACGTAAGAATAAACGTGTGCGTTGACGTTCTTGCAGACGCAAAATACCGATCGCATGATCAGCTAGCGTCGGCGTATCAATCTGGAATAATTCATCGCGTGGATAGTCATCCAGAATCGCTTGTAAAGCTTTAGCAGCATGACTTTGCGGCACAACGCCAGAACTCGCCATCACAGCTGCCACGCGCTGACGCACTTGAGGAATGTCATCCACTGGGGCTGAGTACGCAGACGATGTGTACAGTCCCATAAAACGCGATTCACCAATCACTTTGCCATTGTCATCAAAACGTTTGATGGCGACATAATCGAGCCATGCGGGGCGATGCACGGTGGAGCGTGTCATGGCCTTGGTCACCAATACCGTTTCGTCGGACTCCATGATGGCCAATACTTCTGGCGGCAAATACGCAAGTGACGTTTGGACTTTGCCACGCAAAATACCGAGACCAGATTCAGGAATTGCGACCAGGCTGACTTTGTCGCCGTCGTGTTTCAAATCGTAGTCACGGGCACCAAGGAAGGTGAAATGACGTTCTTCCAGCCAGCGCAAGAAAGCCACACCTTCATTGCCACTGTGCGATGGCGCATGTTTTTCGCAGGCGCTGCACACCGCATGCACGCGATCCAACATCGGCTGCCAGTCAACCACGGCGCTTAATACATCTGCTAATACGTGTTTTAATTCTTCGGCAAGGGCTTGCTGTTCTGCCACGCTGACGATGCGATCACATTCGACCATGATCAAGGATTCAACTGGGTCATTTCTGCCCGCGGCTTTAGCGGCAGCGACGGTACTCACTGAGGCAATACCATCTTTGGCATTGCGGGTGACGCTCATCAGAGGATGGACGATCCAGTGCGCAGTGCGACCAGTGCGGTTGATCGCCATCGTGACCGAATCCACCAGGAAAGGCATATTGTCATTGACGATTTGCACTATCGTGTGTTCGCTGACAAAACCATCCTCGGCCAAGGTTGGATTAAACACCCGGATCTTCGGCGTGTGATCAGCGCGCGGTGCATCAAGCAAACGCCAATGCGCATTTGCCTGCGCAAACAAGGTCGCCGGACCGCGTGCGGTGATCTCGTCGGGATCGGTGTTTTCAAAGTAAGCTGCGATGAAAGGACCTTGGCGGTCGGCAGCTGGGCCAGGGTGGGCTTGCGCATAAGCGAGCAGCTCAGCGAAGTGCGTTGTGGTCATACGTTCTCCTATGGATGGGAAGACACGAGAAAAAGCTTAGCAAGATCATTGCAGCATAGGCTTGCAAGTATCCTCCAATATCGGTTGGCGGACAAATGTCTGTGCAAATTTGTTACGGATTTCATAATATTATTGACGCATAACAATAATTTAATTGACAGACTTGGTAGCATCAGCGAAACAACAGCGGTGTAACTTGGGGCTGCACTGCGGAAGTTTTCTACTTGTCGTGTAGCGAACATGCCTGTACTTTCGCCCCAAAAAAATTTGCTTGTAATTGAAATGCCTGCAAGATTCTTTGTCGTCCGGGTTCATCCTCTGGCAAGGAAAATACGACTTTTAAAAATTTAGGGGCATGGGCAGCGCGACTACTGCCTATATCGTTTGCCAATAAATCTTGCTCGAGCAATGTCATCACTGACGGGATGACATGTTGTTGTGCGGCACGCATTTCTTCCAGTACTTCGGCCTCGCTCACATTCACTGTGTCGTGTGCGCCTTGAAATTTCTTTACGCCGCCAATGTTGACTGCCATACCGCCGGTAATTTCAAATTCGGTCGCGGATAGTCGCTCGTAATGAAATGCTTCCCAGCCTGGCACACCACGTTTACGCTGGGCGACCACAGCCATCGCAGCGGCAGCCGTACCACCGCCATTAATCATTCCAACTGGCAACATTTCCGCTAAGCTTGGCGGGATGGGGGCGTTGATAGGTTCGGTCATGGCAAATTCTCATTTTATGGATGCTGAATTGCCATTGTATGCTGAGTCAGCGACGAGTTCGAATAAGATCGTTGCTACTTTGCTGGTGCTGGAATAAAGGGGAACTTATTCATGAAAAGACTGCCAAAGCGGATAGATCTCGAAAAATCTCTTACCTGAATGAAATATGACGAATTCATGACATTTTTGACAAATTTTCTGCCAGAACGTAACGAAAAGTGAATATCTAGCAAGAAGCCCTCAATCACAGGTAGAATTCAGCGTCATTTAATTTGGAAGCATATCTCTACGTGATATCTACGTCAGATATGCGATGATATTTATTCGCTGCACAGCAGTTCAACTTTAAGGAAATATTCATGTCGATCAAATCCCGCGTGGTTTTGGGTAGTGCTATTGCGTTGTTCGCGCTGAGCGCTTGTAATGATAAAGATAAAGCAAATTCTGCTCCTACAGCTGCTGCGGCAGCCGACAGTAAAGAAGCCGTTGCAGCGACCGTCAACGGTACGCCTATCTTGAAAAAACAACTGGATCAGATCATGCAGCAACAAGCTGCTCAAGGCATGCCTGACAATCCAGATACACGCAAAATGGTGATCGACAATCTGGCAATGCAAATCATCGTTGCGCAGGAAGCCGAGAAAAAAGGCCTGGATAAAGCACCCGAAGTGAAAGAACAACTGGAAATGGCACACATGTCTATTCTGGCAAATTCTTTTGTTAAAGATTACATGAAGACTGCGACAGTGACTGATGAAGCACTGAAAGCTGAATATGACAAGTTCAAAGCGGCACAAGGCGGAAATGAATACAAAGCGCGTCACATTCTGGTAGCAACAGAAGCCGAAGCAAAAGAGATCATCGCTAAAATCACTAAAGATCCAAAAGCGTTCGATGGTTTGGCAAAATCCAAATCCAAAGATCCTGGTTCTAAAGACAAAGGTGGTGATCTGGGTTGGTTTAACCCGCACAATATGGTGCCAGAATTCGGTGATGCGGTAGCAAAACTGGAAAAAGGTAAATTCACCACTGAACCAGTCAAATCTCAATTCGGCTACCACGTGATCATGTTGGAAGACACACGTCCATTGGCAGTTCCACCACTGGAAGAAGTAAAAACTGGCATGAGTCAGCAATTGCAACAGCAAAATTTGAAAAAAATGCTGGATGACATGAAAGCGAAAGCGAAGATTGATATCGTCGCTGCTCCTGCCGCCGCTTCTGCTGCAGCCACAAGTGCTGCCCCTGCTGCACCAGCGGCATCTGCTACTGGCGCTGCTGCATCTAAATAATTGTTTTTGACTAAAATGGCCCGTCACCTTGAGGTGATGGGCCATTTTTTTTGCGTATTATTTTTGAATAACGATGGTTTCAGTAGCAAAACGTTCAAGAGCATGAGCACGCGACATTGAAGATGACGGTGGTATATACTGCCCCGTCAGAAATGAAGATTTTGATCTCCTGTCTTGTGTAGAAAATGCAATAATGACGCCGACGATTTTGCGTCATTATTCTTTCCCGAACAGGATTACGCATGCCAAACAATCATTTCGTCTGGACAGGCAGTGAGATTACGCTGGACGTGCGTCCAGATCGTCTGGATATACGTGACCGTCAATTCACACCGGCGGTACGCCACCTTCCCCCATCTTGTCCTTCTCCCGAATGGATCGCCGCACGTTGGCAGGCGTATGTCGATGCCGGCATGATCTTGAATCAAGGGTCAGCTGGTGCCTGCACCGGATTTGGTCTATCAGCAGTGATTAACTATCTGCATTGGTGCGAAAACCCTGATCATCAGCAAGTCAGCCCGCGCATGGTTTACCACCTCGCCAAATTTTATGATGAATGGCAAGGCGACGACTATGCTGGTTCCAGTTGCCGCGGCGCACTCAAAGGCTGGAATAAACACGGGGTGTGTCGCCGTGACCTGTGGCCCTTTACGGTACACGCTGACAATACCGCCATTAGTTGGGAAGCGCCAGCGCCAGGTTGGGAACAAGATGCACAAACCCGACCATTGGGTGTGTATTATCGCATCAACAAAGACAGCATCAGCGATATGCAAGCAGCACTTGCAGAGACGGGAGCAGTGTATGTATCGGCCAGTGTGCATACCGGCTGGTATTTGTCTTCCCACCGCCCACCTAAAAAGCCGCAGCCACTGACCAGCCTCGATCAATTGCCGTTGATTCCGGCAGAAGCTCAAGGCATCGGTGGCCATGCGTTTGCCTTGATCGGTTATACCTCACAAGGATTTGTAGTGCAAAACTCGTGGGGAACGGGTTGGGGATGTCAGGGTCTGGCGATACTAAGCTATGAGGACTGGCAAAACAATGGCACTGATGCGTGGGCAGTTGCCTTGGGTGTACCAACCAGCGGTGTCAGCGCGTATTCCAGCACAGATTCCTACACGCCATTTATGTCCGGCCCGTCGCTGCTCTCTGGATTAGCACCACCGATGGCGAGTAAGCGCGGCGTACCTCGCCAACATAAAAAATCAGCACACGCTACATACAGTTTGCCGCCGCTGAGTCTGGATCAGGCTTATGGTCTGAGTCTGGTCATGGATAATAATGGCGCACTGATTCAACGGTTGGTGGCATTCAAAAATGCCGCTACCAGCGCCGAGCACATTGTCTATCATGCGCCGCTCGCCGCTTACACCCAACATAAATCAAAACGTGCTTTCAAACTCACGCTGTTTGCGCTCAGTGGTCTGGCGGATGAAGACACTACCCTGGCACATATTGCCTCGCTGGCACCGTATTTTCTGGCGAATGGCAGTTATCCAATTTTCCTGACATGGAATAGCGGTCTTGGAGGTAGCGTGAATCAATTGCTCACTAGTGAGTTCTCTTCAGTCAGAGTCAGTCCGGGAGCTGCCGCTGCGCAAGATATGAGCATAGAAAGCTACGCCGCGACCAATGGCGGCAAAGCCGAGTGGGCACTCTTAAAACAAAATGCCGAACAATCGGTGTTCAATGACAGCCCGCCACGCGGCTTGCATGCACTAGTGCGCAATCTACAGAAGTTGGCCACCGCAATCGGTGAAGGCCATCTGGAAATTCATCTGGTCGCTCATTCTGCGGGCGCACAATTGATTGGCAACTTAATACCGTATCTGAAGAAGTTCACGATCAAAACCTGCAGTTTGTACGCACCTGCTTGCAGCATCGATTTCGCCAATGCGAAGTTTTTACCTGCGCTGGAATCCGGTTTCATTCCACGCAACCAATTTCATTTGCACGTAATGTCAGATGAGTTAGAAAAATCCGACAATGTAGCGCAGGTATATAACAAATCTTTGCTCTATCTACTGGCACGGAGCTTTGAAGTTCGACATAAAACGCCGATGTTAGGCATGGCAACGTCTTTGGACGCTGATTTTTTTTCCGGAAAATCAAGGACAATGCACAATGGAATCCGGCGGCAATTCCTGCGCTCAGAAAATGGAATGACACGTATTGGGGTAAACAATTGCCGAGAGGATTTGCAGATAAAGGGCTAGGCTTAACACCTAAGCAAGCAACTACCTTGCATATCCAGCAGCAACGCTACGTGCATAGCGGTCATGAGGCATTACGGGCAGGTCATACGACGTTTGATTACGATGAAAAAACCATCAGTGCAACACTTTTGCGCATCGCTGGACTGAAGCCGGATCAGACCCTCCCGTACCCGGTTGGCAATCTGAACTTCTAAAAAAGATATCCTGAAAATTTGGATAAAAAAAACCGCCATCAAACGAACGATGGCGGTTTTTTTATGAGCTCTTCAATTTACTTTGATGGCTTACGGCGAGTTGTGCCGCTGTCTTTATCAAACTTTGACGGACGACCATTCGAGAACTTACCTGCTGGCTTGCTATCGGAACGGCTATCAGAACGCGCACCTGGTTTGCCTGCTGCCTTTTCTAATACGCGACGATCGCCACCAGATTTTTTCTGTCCTGCCGGGAAATCGTGCGCCACGCCACCACTGGTTGGCTCACCGACCGGGCTGATTTTGATCTGCTTGCCAGCAACCCACACACCTTTGAGTTGCGCCAGTAATTCAGGTGGCATGCCAACTGGCAAATCCAGCGTGCTGTGATTATCAAAAATATCGATACGACCGATGTATTTTGCTTCCATGCCTGCTTCATTGGCGATGGCACCAACGATATTGGCTGGCGTTACGGTATCTGCTTTGCCGACTTCAATGCGGTAGGTTTGCATAGGAACGCTGACCTTGCCTTTAGACGCTTTTTCTTTCTTGGGCTTGGCTGGGCGGTCGTCTTCATCTGGTGCGCTAAACGCACGTTCTACCACCTGATTCATACGGCTACCAGGTGCAGCATCAGCGATACGTGGTGCGCGTTCTGTACGCTCAGCACGCGGTTCGCTGCGTGGCGAACGGGCTGGCGCGGAGGCACTGCCGCCTGCTTTTTCAGCACTGATGCGCAAAGACTGACCGGCAACACGAACTGATTTCAAATGATCGAGCATATCTGCTGGCAAATCATCTGGTAAATCGAGAATCGTGTAATCGTCGTAGATGTCGATGCGGCCGATAAATTTGGATTCGATATTCGCCTCATTGGCAATCGCGCCAACGATATTGCCTGGTTTAACTCCATGTTCGTGGCCGACAGCAATGCGGTAAGTTTGCATGCCTGGTTCCGCAGTACGTGGGCTATGTTCGCGACGGACACTGCGGTCTTCGCGTTCAAAACGATCACCACGGTCACGGCCAGGGCGGTCACCGCGATCACCTCTGTCGCCGCGATCATTACGTGCAGGGCGCTCATCACGCCAGCTCTCATCGGACTTCACTTCTTTGCGATTTTTATCCAGCAACAAAGGTTCGTCGCCGCGCGCCATTTTGGCTAACGCAGCAGCAATTTCAATCGCCGGAATATTATGTTCACGCTCGTACTCTTCGATCAGCGATGTGTATTCGTCCAGACCACCTTCTGCTAATGCGGTGGAAATCTGATCTTTAAAGCGGGCGATACGCACATTGTTGACCGTTTGTATCGTCGGCAATTCCAGTGGAGACACTGGTTGGCGAGTCGCGCGTTCAATCGCTTTCAAGAGATTTTTTTCACGTGGAGTGATAAACAAAATCGCCTCGCCGCTGCGGCCAGCGCGGCCAGTACGGCCAATACGGTGGGTATAACTTTCTGGATCGTACGGTACGTCATAGTTAATCACGTGGCTGATACGCTCCACATCCAAACCACGGGCGGCGACGTCGGTGGCGACCAGAATATCGATTTTGCCATCTTTTAATTGCTGAATCGTGCGTTCACGTTGTTGCTGATTGATATCGCCATTGATTGCTGCAACGGAGAATCCTCTTGCATCCAGTTTGGCAGCCAATTCTTCGGTACCCAATTTGGTACGCGCAAAAATGATCATGCCGTCGAATGTTTCTGCTTCCAGAATACGGGTTAACGCATCCAGCTTATGCATGCCGGAAACTAACCAGTAACGCTGGCGAATATTGTCAGCGGTGCCAGTTTTAGCAGCAATTGTCACCTCGGCAGGCTTATTCAGATAAGTTTGCGCAATACGCTTAATCGCTGATGGCATGGTTGCAGAGAACAAGGCAGTCTGGCGACCTTCCGGTGTTTCTTGCAAAATGCGTTCCACATCGTCAATAAAGCCCATGCGCAACATTTCGTCGGCTTCATCCAGAACTAAGGTTTTGATTTTGGACAGATCGAGAGAGCCTTTGTCCAAATGATCAATCACCCGGCCTGGTGTACCAACGACCACATGCACGCCGCGACGCAATGCCGATAATTGCGGGCCGTAGCTTTGTCCACCGTAAATCGGCAAGACATGAAAACCGGGAATATGGCGGGCGTAAGTCTGGAACGCCTCAGCGACTTGAATCGCTAATTCACGGGTTGGTGCCAGCACCAAAGCTTGCGGTGTAGTTTGACGGATATCTAAACGCGACAAAATCGGTAAGGCAAACGATGCCGTTTTGCCGGTACCGGTTTGCGCTTGCCCCAGGACATCACGGTTATCCAACAAAATAGGAATCGTCGCAGCTTGAATAGGGGATGGTGTTTCGTAGCCGACATCTTGCAAGGCGCGCAATAAAGGCGCACTCAATTGCAAATCGGTAAAAGTAATAGTAGGTGTGGATTCTGACATGGCGATGCTCGCTCGTTCGCTCGTATCGCAGGATGCGACAAGATTTGGGGCGTAGTTTACTCTGTTGTCATACGGTCAGGGAGAAACTACGGCTTAGTTTGCACAAAAAACAGGCAATGCGGCCGGAAAAACCGGTTTTTGCGATGAAAAGTTAGTTTTAGAGCTATCTTTTTTCGTTCTTTTATGAAAAACAAATTGTTTAGGCTATTTAAAAAATCTTGAAAAATTTTGAAAAAAATCCAAATTTTCCAACATCGTAGCGCCGAGAAACAAAGAAAAGCCAAACAAAATGCCGACTTTCCTCAGGCGGATACTACGCGCACGAATCTTTCGGCATGACCATCTGGCAGGTTGTACTCGCCCTACGATTGACCCAATTACCTCGCCATCAACCCATATCGACGTAACATTGCGTCTTGTTCACCATTCGCTTGAATATGACTGATCGCGCGATTAATTTGCTCAATTTTCCAGGCAGATTTTTGTGATAACCCGCATTGTGTAGAGAGCACTGAAAAAGGCGTTTTAGATAAAACAAAAAACTCACGTTGTTCAGGGAAATTTTTGAAATAACCTTCAATCTCTGCCTCGGAACTGATCAAACCATCCGCGCCACCTTTCGTCAGTAAACGAAACATACTTGGAACATCAGTTAAGTCGATACGTTTGATTTTTCCTGCTGCGACCTCTTTATCAATTTGTGGATAAAAATAACCTAGACGCGTGGCTATTTTTTTATCGAACAATTGCTGCGGAAATTGATTTAAAACAGGTTTGTCACGTAACACCACAACACGTTCAATCTGCGGCAAATTTGGTAAAGACCAAAATAGCTGATCGCGATTGTCTGTCCATTGCGGACTGAAATAGCACACCATATCAGCCTGACCAGTAAATAAGGCTTGCTCTACACGACGACGGGAGTAGACCACATACGCCGGGCTTGCACCGATTTCTTTCGCAATTGCATCACCGAAATCTTTCAGTACACCGCCAGCCAGATGGCTACTCTGATCAAAGATATTCAACGGGTAGCCGAGCGTATCAAACACGGCAAATTTAATTTCCTGTTGTGCCTGAGCGTTCGCAGAAGACAGCAAGCAGGATACCAGCATCAGAACCATGCTAAGACGCGCTGCTAAAAGCAAATGCGTTCGATGTTTCACGCGGTCTTACCCTTCATCCGTTGAATGATTCACGTATTGATCGCCGGCGTCAAACCGGTGGAGTCAGGAAACCCTCGGTTACCTTGCAAGCCACCCGTATGAATTGCCACCACTTTGGTTTGTTCCGGAAAATACGCTTGCATACAAAGTTCGTGTAATGCAAACAGCATTTTTCCAGTGTAGACGGGTTCCAGCGGGATTCCAGTCTGACTTACAAAAGTCTCACAGAAAGACATTAGCACAGAACTAATTTTTGCGTAGCCACCATGATGAAAATCGGACAGCAGACGATAGTTATCGTATTCGGGATACCCAGCCTGTTGCAATAAATTTTTAATATCCTGATGCACGTATTGAGCATTTTTGAGAGCAGCCACACCAATCACTTGGCTGTTCCCGTTGGCACCAGCCAATACGCCAGCCATTGTCGCGCCGGTACCACATGCAAGCATGAAAACATCCGGGCAAAGACCCAGGCTGGTATTCACTTCTGCCACCAATTCAGCGACGCCATGCAGGGCTGCGGGACTGCTACCTCCTTCAGGTAACCATACGTGTTGCGGTCTGGTCTCTGGCAGGTACTGACGCCAGTAATCTGGTTGGTCGCGCAGCAACCGGTAATTTTCCCTGTTGACATAACGTATTTGCATCCCTAAGCGGCGGCAATCCTCCAGCATGGCACTATCCACGCCCTCAGCCGCACGTATCAGGCCAGTCGAGGAATAGCCAGCTAAAGCAGCAGCGTGAGCCAGAGCATGGATATGGTTAGACCACAGTCCGCCCATACTGACCAGATGTGGGTTGCTACCTTGCAAGCCCAACAAGGGGTATTTCAATTTACGAAATTTATTACCTGAAACCTGAGAATGTAAGAGATCATCACGCTTGATCCACAGTGATATACCGGGGAATAAATCGCTGTCAATTCGCTGGCAAGGAGAGGAAGAGGCAAAGAACACGATGCAATTCTGACGGCGATGATGGTAAAGTAGTATTGTACGCGTACCAGTTGCAGGAAGTGAATGTCGCTTTGCCATTCATCGCACCTGGTACCCATTTCGCCCGGAGAGGACATGCCCGCAGATCTCGATCAGCCACTCGTCAGTGCCAGACATCAATTATCTGAATTGATTAAACAAATCAAAGAAACCGGGCAGCAAGACAATCTCTTGCCGACACTGGAGACTGTATTGACCAAACTGGAAGGATTGGCACAGCATGACCATCTGACCGGCGCACTCAACCGGCGCACTTTACTCAGCATGCTCGAAGGTGAATTGGCGCGTTCTTATCGTACCGGACATACGTTCTCGTTTGCCGTCATCAGCGTCGACGGACTTGAAAACATCCTTGAAAAACATGGGCAAGCCGTGGCCAAACAGGTGTTGCAAATGGTTAGTAAAGAAGCACTGGAAATGTTACGCACGCTTGATTCCTTTGGTCGTGTCGCCGCAAATGAGTTCGCCATTGTGATGCCGACCACCTGGCTTGATCAAAGCATGAAAGCGATTGCACGTCTCAAAAAACGAACTTCTGCATTAGATTGGAATAAACTGGCGCCAGGTTTAGTCATCACCTTTTCGACTGGGCTGACTACCAACGCGATTAAAGACACAGCTGAAACCATGCTGCAACGTGCCACAACCGCATTACAAAATGCCAAAGCCAAAGGCCCTGACAGCATCACCGATATAGATCCTCCTTTACCAGAATACGACCCTAACGCTCCCGAGAATAATCCACTCTGAACGTAACAATTAGTAGAAATAAATGGCATACGCCATCATGCTCAAGAAGTTTTGCGGTGTTTCAATGGTGGCATTGCGATTGATTTTGTCCTTTATCGATATTGACCTCAAGGAGAGGGGGCGCATAAACGCGCTGCCTGAATGGTCTGGGACTTGATATCATGGAATTTACCAAGATAAAAAATGCCCAAAAAGAGACTAGCAGCAACACCGATGAATACCAGCAGTTCAACGATCGCTAGTCCGCACAATAATGAACGATCCACTGACATAAGCATTATTTCACATCGAAAACTGTTGAATTAATGGGCACGTTGGCTTTGACTGAAACAGGCTTTGTAACAAGCACACCAAATTGATCTTTTGTAAGAAAATTGCGCGCATATGCTGGCAAAAATTTCCCATCAATTTGGATAAACTTGGTTATTCCCTTTGGTTCTAAAATACAAAATTCCCCTAAGGCTTTGTTGAACTCGTTACTTGCTTGGCATTTGAGCGGTATCCCGTTGACAACCTTAGGAACGGAATAGAGCGAACTATCTTCCGCAGGCTCTTGGACCATATCTACCTGAGACTGCGGCCCAATGCGCTCACCGTTTTCTTGCACGTCAACTGCATAGCTCTTACCATTCTTTATTATCAGGTGCGATTCGGTTTTTACAATCGACGTGGCACAGCCTTTTTCTGGCACGTCTTCGTTGATATTGATACCGTAGCTAAAGTTACTATGTAAATAATTTTTGCCATCACTGACGTAGACGTCCTTATCAGTAATGAAATCGGCTGCTACGTCAACAAAAGACTTCACTGGTAAATTTCTGTCTTTTGCCAATTCGACACAGGATTCATAAATATTTTTGTACCAGTCACGGTATTGGGAGAAATTTTCCGGTTGAGTAACGGTGACGACTTCGTACGTCTGCCGCGCAGCGCTGTTAGCGTCACTGTTTGTTGCATCTGAACTGCCCGCACTATTGCCACACGCAACCACTTGAAAAGCGAGCACGGCAACGATACCAAATTTGACCTGTCCATATTTCTTGTTTAAATGCATGTTGAATCTCCACCTAATAAGCTTGCAATGGGAGGTATGCCTTTTGCGGCATCAGCGATGCCACGCACGACTCTTCCATCGGTGGCGAGAGAGGCTCGCCAATAAGGATTGAATAAACTCAGGTACTCAGTCATACCTTGACCAAATCGACGATGACGTAAAACGAATTTATTCATGATTTCTCGATTAGGTTATAAAGTGAAACTAAAGACTGCGGGCAAAGAGTAATGTGAAAAACAAATTACGTTTTGACAATTACACATTGTTACACTCCTCATAGCAAGGTTAAACCAGGAGGATTTGTTCATTAAAATCTTGCTATTGAATAAAGTAGTCTTACTCCCCCCACAAATACCGCACATCTTTACCTATTTCAAACGTCGAGTTAAATAAAAAAACTATCGTTATCAACATTAAGCATCTGCCTGTTCACTTTTTTAAGTATTGCGGGCTGCAATAAAAAACCGGTTGAAGCACATTCTGTGAACCCGGCTACCAGTCCAGCGAGCGCCGCGTCGGAAACTGCGACGCCACCTACAATCGCTGCAACACCTGCAGCTCCAACTGCAGCAACGCCGTTTGATCTGGACTCCGTTGCCATGACTACTGTTAACCTGCCGCCATTTCCTTATGTTGACTATCCCGTAACGTTAGACGAAAGTTATCGCACTGGTTTACCTCCTACGCCATTTGATATTGCTTATGTCATTGCAGGAAATGAGTTAAAAACCGTAGAAGGAAAAGTGTCGATACGCCGCTTCCCCAACAATCCAGCAAAGCTCTCTGTGGTCGCAGCACAGCGCAATTATGACGAAGTGATCAAAGCACTTGGTGGTGTGAAGGTGAATAAGCTTGAGCCCACAGATTCTGCCTTTATAAAAGGTCAACCAGGCGGACTTGAAACTCTTTTGGGGAAACTGCATATCAACGATAGTCGGCGCTCCGATAATCATGGCCTTGAGTCGTTTAGCCAATAGCTTATCCGTACCAAGAAAACCAATATCTGGATAGCTGTCATTGAAGAAAACGGTGGAATAACGACCACATTGGTCACCGTAGAAGAAAAAGCACTGGAACAAAATGTTGCACTGATTAAAGCAGATGCGATGGCCGCAAGTTTGCAAACACAAGGTCATGTTGCCCTGTATCTTTCCTTCGATACTGACAGTGATGTGATCAAAAGTGCGAGCAAACCGATCGTAGAAGAAATCGTTAAACTACTACGTTCAGATGACAAGTTACAACTCAATATCGAAGGTCACACCGACAACGTCGGCTCTGCTGAACATAACAAAACCCTGTCGCTAGCGCGTGCGCGTGCGGTAGTGAAGGAAATCACCGATAAAGGTATAGCCGCTGCGCGACTCAATGCAATTGGTCTTGGTGCAGAAAACCTCTGCAAGACAATACGACAGAGCAAGGCAGAGCAAAGAACCGTCGGGTCGAGTTGGTAAAGCGCTGATTGGCTGGTGCTAAGTTGTGCAACACAACTTAGCACTACACAATTCCCAACGCAATATAGTGTAAGTCAGCCAAAGATCTCCGATAATCTAAATTCTGCGACATCACGGTATTTGGAAGTCTCATTTTTTTGCGGGTGTCAACACGACCAAGCATGTCGCAAGCACTACCCCGGCGCATCCTGCCAGAGTGCTCAAGGTGATATTTTCGTTGAGAAATAAAAACCCCCACAATAAAGCAAACAAGGGAATCAAAAACGTCACCGTCAGCGCTTTCGTCGGGCCGATGTCGTGAATCAGACGGAAGTACAACAAATAGGCAATCGCGCTGCAAAGCAGGGACAGCGCGGCAGCGGCCAGCACAATGGTAGTCGTGACAACGCCTGGAACGGGTGAAAATGGCAACGACGGTAACAGAAATAGCGCACCACCCACCTGAGACGCTGTTGCCATCAAAACCGGATTAACGCTAACCGATAATTTTTTGGTGTAAACACCCGCCAAAGCATAGCAAATCGTGGCAGCAGAACATGCCAGCAACGCCAGCAATAAGTCTGTGCTCCATTCCACTGGTCCCAACCGCACCAGCATGCCTACCCCGAGTACGCCGACCAGCATGCCTGCCATTTTACGCAGTGTGAATTGTTCACCCAGAAAAATTGCCGCCATCACCGCGCCCCATAAAGGACTGGTCGCATTCATGATGGCAGAATAACCAGCTGGGATATGCTGCGCTGCATACGCATAGAATACGGCTGGCAATGCCGTGCTAACGGCGCCGAGTATCAGAAACGATTTCCAATACTGACGGAAAACAATCGGCTGTTTGCTGACTAACATCCAGGCAATCAGCGCCAGACCGGCCAGACCAACGCGTATTTCAGCCGTCCAGAATGCGCCAAGCACAGGAGCGATAATGCGCATGAATAAAAACGAGGCACCCCAAATCGCCGCCAGACCGAATAATCGGAATAAATCACTACTGCGCATGTCAGTTCCAGGTAATCCAAAGACCGTCAGCTTAACAAAGACTGAGATTCTGCGCTCGCCAGAATCGGACACAAGATGTCAGACAATCTGTCTCAGGATTGTAGATAGAAATTACATAGGCTTAAAGCGCCAGGCATAGGCTTGACTGACTTTGAGTTTTTCATTACTACCATGCAATTCAACGGTGTAACGCCCCATCTCGTCACGGTGTGCCTTGGATATGGCATCAGCACGTACGACCACACTCCTGTGTATCTGCCAGAATTGTTCGGTATCCAGACCATCCATAATTTCTTTCAGCGGTTTGCGCACGTGGGCTTCATCGCTTGCGCACACCACCCGGGTATATTTTTCATCCGAAGTAAAAAACAGGATTTTATCGATCGCGAACATCTTGATCGTATCGCCAACACTGGCGCTGACCCAACGTATCCGCTCCGACGCATTGCTGCGCAGGCGTTTATCTAACGCCGACATTAACTGGCTGATATCGGGCGCATCTTGCTTGCTGGCGATCCGTGTTTTCAAACGCTCTATGGCTTCAATCAGACGCGCTTGTAATATTGGTTTCAGCAAATAGTCCACAGCGCCAGCCGCAAACGCGTCAATCGCATAACTGTCATACGCCGTGGTGAACACGGCATGACAACGCCCTTTGACGGCATGGGCGACGTCTAAACCTGTCATGCCCGGCATACGGATATCTAAAAAGGCGATATCTGGTTGGTGTTCGTGTATCGCCTCCAGCGCTTCTGCGCCGTGTTCGCATTCAGCAACGATCTTTAATTCTGGCCATAGTTCAGCCAACATACGGCGCAGCTCTTTGCGTGGCAAATCTTCGTCTTCAGCGATGATTGCAGTCGTCATATTTTTCTCCCATCGTCTCCGGTTATTTTTCTAAAGGTAAGCAAATGATCGCGCTAACACCGCCTTCAGGATTGGCTTTTAAAGTCAGGCTCGCAGTATCGCCATACATCGATGCAAGGCGTTCTCTGATGTTTTCCAGACCGATGCCAGAGCCACTCGTCGTGCCACCAAAGCCAACACCATCATCTGCCACGCTCAGCTCAAGAAAGCTTTGCTTATCAAGCATCAGTTCACGTGCGACGATTGCAATATGAGCGGGCCCTATTTTTGGTTCAACGCCATGTTTGATCGCATTTTCGACCAGGGAAATCAACATTAAAGGCGGCAAAGCAGCATCTGCAATTTCAGATTCAATCGAGAAATTCAGGCGTGGAATTCTGGCCTGCATCAAATTCAAATAAGCACGGGCAGCATCGAGTTGCTG
Organism: Undibacterium sp. SXout11W; assembly: GCA_049339905.1. Taxonomy (GTDB): domain Bacteria; phylum Pseudomonadota; class Gammaproteobacteria; order Burkholderiales; family Burkholderiaceae_D; genus Undibacterium. The sequence continues at coordinate 9,935 of JBMPPG010000018.1, read as the reverse complement.
TTGTAGCCGTGCTTGAGAAGAACTACCATCTGAGCGAAATTTTGGGATGGTCGCCCGTAAATAATCGACCAGATGATCAACGATTGCGGTTGCTCTGACTGGTTCGGTATTAATCGCAGAGCGCACGCCAGCTAAAGTATTAAACAGGAAATGGGGTTCCACTTGCGCCACCAACACGGACAAACGTAATTCAGCTTCGCGCCTGGCTTCTTGTGCCTGCTTTAGTTCACGCAAACGCTGGTCTTCCAACAGGCGTTTTTTCTGACGGAAAAACAACCACAGGTCAAATCCACCGCCCAAAGAAATCACGATTAAGGTGTCGACGAAGCCGTTCACAACCGGTGTTAAGAACTGATTGATATTTTGATTCGCTTCTTTAGCTGTTTGCTCATCTGACGATGCAGCGGCGGAGGCGGTACTTACTTGGGGTTTTGGTTTTACAGAATGGAACCTGTTAATTCCACTCTCCATCTCTTTACTTGCCGGACTATCGTGCCCCTCAAATTTGGCTGCAATTTCAAAGCTGCCATGTACTTTTTGTTCTGAGCTGACCCACTCACAAAAATAATCGGATAATTGATAGACACCATAGCTGAGCAATCCGCCAAACACCAACGCCAATGTCAGGTAAATAGCTTCTTTTTTTTCGACAAACTGAAGCTGCCGTACTAACACAGCCAAACCCGGCCCAGTCAGGTATAAAGCCGACACACCTATGCTAATCGGCAACATCACCGGTAATACTTTACTCAGCGGCAAACTCAATAGCGTTGTGATTACCAGGATAAGCAAATCGATCACCACCAGAGGTATCAGCCATGCCAGGCTTCGGTAGTAATACCATGTGCGCGAAAAAACCGGATAGTTGCGTGCCCGGGTAAGCCAGCTGTCACTACCGATTGAAACTTCTGGCGGCAGTGGCTGTTCAGTGGAGCGATTATCTATTTTAGTCATCATCCTTATGTTCCCTCAGGCAAAAGCATCGCTACTCAAGCTTAGCGAATTAACGCCAGTTTAAGGAAAATCAGAATATAAATGGAAGTGCGCGACGAAACCGCAGATAGCCTGATGAAATCAGGCCAAAGCGCGATGGATTACGCAGTATCACCGGCGACCTGATCGCCGCTGACATCGTCAGCACCGGATTCAGTGACGGCAGTCCGTTGTTGTTGTTGTTTGGCAATCCGAATGATGGTGTTGCGTATCGAACTCAATACCGCAACGGAATTGAAAGGTTTGACGATAAAACCCTGCACGCCACGTTGTTGGGCGGCTTGCAAAATCGTCGCATCGATCTTAGAAGAAACCATAAACAACAATGTTTTTGGCAATTCTTTACGCAGGTTATCAAGGATAGCCAGACCTTCGTCATTGGCTTCGCCGATATCGATACAAATAATTTGTGGTTTTAGCCTGATCACCCGCGCCAAACTGGAAGGTGTCAGATTCGCATCGCCGATCACTTCATGACCACCGTTATTTAATACGGATGTCAGCAAATTGCGGGCAACGGCATTCGCATCCAGGATAACAGCTTTAAGCATAAGTACACCATGAAGTTTTAGTCATCTCCATATTAATGCAAAAGTATAAAAAGTAGTAAACCACAGCTTACCTTCGTCGCATTCTGTGGCAGCGATACCCTGTTTAACGGCTTAGCGATTGCTATCTTCTCTTCCACCAACCTCAGGTTTGGCATTTTTCACATACATGTCCAACCAACGGTCTTGCTCCCATAACATCTGCATAATCGATTCACGGGCGCGATAGCTATGACTTTCGTTTGGTAACATGACCAGACGTGTTACCGCACCAAGACCTTGCAAAGCTTGATACATACGTTCACTCTGTAGCGGGAAGGTACCGGTATTGTTGTCTTGTTCACCATGTATCATCAACAACGGGTCTTTGATCTGGTTGGCGAAGTTAAATGGTGACATGTCCTGATACACTTTTTCGGCCTGCCAGAAATTTCTGTCTTCAGACTGAAAGCCAAATGGCGTCAACGTTCGGTTGTATGCACCGGAACGCGCAATTCCGGCACGGAACAAGCGTGTATGTGCCAGCAAGTTAGCAGTCATAAACGCACCATAACTGTGGCCACCGATGGCGATACGGTGGCGATCCGCGACGCCAAGCCGCACCACTTCATCGACAGCGGCTTCGGCATCCATTTTTAATTGCTCGATATAGGTATCATTCGGCTCTTTTTTACCTTCGCCGATAATCGGCATACCAGGTCCGTCCAACACGGTGTACCCACGTGCCAACATCACCATTGGGCTATTGTAAGCAATTCGGTTGTATTTATACGCCGAACCACTGACCTGCGCAGCAGCGTCGGCTGTTTTGAATTCACGCGGATACGCCCACATCAACATCGGTCGTGGTCCATCACGTTTAGGTTCGTACCCCGCTGGTAAGTACAAGGTCGCGCTTAACTCGACACCATCAGCACGTGCATACCGGATTTGTTGCTTTTTTATACCTTTTAATTGCGGCAAAGGCGTAGCGAAATTAGTTAATGCGCGCGGTGCCTCATTGCCAGTGAGTTCACGTACAAAATAGTTTGGACGCTCATCGCTCGATTCCCTGCTCGTAATAACGCTGCTTCCCTTGTCATTTAAGAGTCCGACCACGTGTTCATAATAGGGCGCTTGTGAACGGAATAAATGTACGCTCTGTTTGGTGGTGAGATCGTATCGGTCTAAGAAAGGTCGATCACCTTCAGGACTCGCGCCCACACCAGCAAGAAAAATAGCTTTTTCATCTGGCGTGGTTTTCAATGCCGGAACGCCGAACTGATTCAACTCGACGACTGGATTACCTTGATTTGCGTATTGATCTTCTGTCTTACGACTAAACAGCAATTCCGGTTTAGCATCGGCAACGCCGGGATGGATACGCCAGGTGCGAGTATCACGGGTTTTCCACCAGCTTTCGGTGACTAAAGCCAAGCCATCGTTGCCCCACTGCACGCTGGAAAAACGCCATGCGAGTTCCATCAATTTTTGTGGTGGCGCATCAAATGGCGCTGGTTGTTGCACCAGCAAATCGCGTACTTTAGCATTGACTTCCGGGTCACCGCCCGCCTGCGCTTCCAACCAATACAGAGTCGCAGGCTTATCGGTGCGCCAACCAAAATCACGCGGTCCCTGTTGAACCGCGTCACTACCGGTTGGCAAACGCTCACGCATAGGGCGCTCCGCGACCGTTTTTATTTTTTTACCTTGTCTATCCCATAATTCGATTATTTGGCCAAAACGTTCCATCGGCAACATCGTCGAATAAGGGCGCCGCAATTGCGTGGTCAAGATCATTTTGCCATCGGGTGACACCTGTGCTTTACTGAGAGTCAATATTGACCCAAGTCGATGCAATTCGCCCTTGGTATTCACAAAACCTAATTGCGTTTGCAGTTCCCAATCCAATAACGCCGAATCTGCGGGTGTCCTGAGCATGTCCGGGTAAGTACGGTTTTGGGTAATTTTACCGCCCTTGGTTTCTAAGGTATTTGGGCCGTCAGGAATATATGGCGTCGGTGGCAAAGGCTTTTGACGTAGTGGCAATAAATGCACAAATAATTGCTCTGAACCCGCACTCCATTCAAAACCGGGGTTGGTCGTTGCATTCAATTTATCGGCAATCAGGCGGTGCACTCGCGCTTTCTTGACATCGAGCAGCCATAACTCTACCCCACCCTCGACCCAGCAACTAAATGCTACCCATTGCTCATCGGGTGACCATGCAGTGTCGGCGATACGTGGATTCTTGGGCAAGCCACTGACTGCAATGGTTTTTCCGGTTGCCACATCGAGGATACTGAGACCATTCCCAAACTCAAACTGACTCGCGGCACGAGTACGCGGATTGATGCGCAAACCGGCGAGCCGCAATTCAGGCTGCGCAACTTCGGCGATGCCCGGCAAACCCGGCAAAGACATCAACAAGGCGGTTTTACGCTGAGGTCCCAACTTAAAATTTGGACCGCGTGGTGCGTCAACGATCGCCTGCAATTCAGGTGGTGGCATTTTGTAGATGCCGTCATTGGGATTCACTGTTCTTACGCCGTTGGCTGATAAACATAAAGGTGATGCAATCAACAACAGCAAAGGGGTCAGTCGGCGCAAGTTCGAAGGCATAGTCAAATAATGATGCATATTTCTGAGTACGAAATGATGATTGCAAAAACGATCAATAAAAAAACGCGGCGGGTATTGAGGTGAAGATCGTTGAACTATGAAGCTCGTTCCGCCAGGAAAATACAGCAGTTTAGCGTGATGTCATGCTTTGTCCACAGCTTATTTTTAAGAATCGGCAAGGGTACCGCTATTTGCTGCATTGCAAATCGCTGCGCTTTTTACGACAAATAGCGTCGCTTTTTTACATTTTTGTCCTATTCTGGGGATGCAATTCATGGCGGACTCGCTCGTTTTACTAAATTTCCTTAGTATGTTGCCTATGTTTCGGGTAGCGTCCCGCTCTGAGCAAAACTAGTCCATAAAATAGAGAGCATTATGTCAATAACCTCATCAACCCGGTTTGCGAATCTGGGTTTGCGCAGCAAAATGTTAATTGCTGTGTTAGCAATGGTCATCATCGGTTTCACGACCACCACAAGTTTGTTAAGTTTTCAAGCCAGCAAGATGCAGTCGGAATCTGCTGAGCAATACGCAAGTCAACTCGCGGTCTATAACGCCGACCTGATTCAACAACGCATTAATCTTGCATTACATGCGGCGCGCAATATGGCTGCTAATCTCGCCGCCATGCAAGTTTCGGGGCAAGCCAACCGAGCGAACGCAGATCTGCTCTTAAAAAGTATCCTGGAGAGTAATCCTGAATTTACGGGGGTCGGTACAATATGGGAGCCCAATGCCTTTGATGGCAAGGATGGCGAATACGCTGGCAAACCCGGACATGATGCCACTGGCCGCTACTTACCTTACTGGAATCATGGTACTGGTCAGACCCAAGTTGAAGCATTGACCGATTATGACAAAGAAGGTGCCGGAGATTATTATTTGCTGGCAAAAAAGAGTGGCAAAGAGGTCCTGTTAGAACCCTACATGTACAAAATCGCTGGCAAAGACGTGTTTATGACAACAGTGACCGTCCCTGTCTTAATTGCGGGTAAGTTTGTCGGTGCCGTTACCGTCGATTTGCCGGTAGCAGGTTTTCAGCAAGATGTCAGTAAGATTCGCCCTTACGACACTGGCTATGCGAGCTTACTCTCTAACAAAGGCGTGTTCATCGGCGATGTGGACGCAAGACATGTCGGTACTGAATTAGGCAAATTACCTGGGAACGAAGCGGTGTTAGCGGCGATTTCACACGGAGAAACTTACACTGACACCATCGAAGACAAAAATTTAGATACCCGCATGTACCGGATTTTTGTGCCTATTCGTATTGGTGGCAGTGATAAGCCATGGTCATTTGCAATTAACGCACCAGAAGACAAAATTCTGGCTCAGGTGCATCACCTTCGCAATGTTTCTATCATCGTCGGGTTGTTAAGCGTGCTCGTAGTATCAGCAATGCTGGTTTTTGCTATAAACAGGTTGATTATTCGCCCGCTCGGCGGCGAACCTGATGTCGCGGTGGATATCGCCAAGCGTGTTGCAGAGGGCGATTTGACTACCCACGTCGAACTACAAAACGGCGATCAAAGCAGCATGCTCTATGCGTTGCATATGATGCAGGTGCAATTGCGCGGCATCGTCGGATCTATTCGTGAAAGTAGTGAATTTGTATCCGGCGCGTCAAATGAAATTGCAAAAGGCAATCTGGATCTGTCGCAACGCACCGAAAATCAGGCGTCATCCTTAGCCCAAACCGCAAATAGCGTTGAAGAAATGAACGACACTGTGAAAAAGAACGCTGACAATGCTGAACAGGCGCGACAATTGGCGGTATCTGCTTCACACACTGCGCAACGGGGCAGTTCAGAAGTAGAAAAAGTAGTAGCGACCATGCAAGATATTTCTCTTGAATCGCGCAAAATGTCCGATATTATCGCTGCCATAGAAGGGATTGCCTTCCAGACCAATATTCTGGCTTTGAATGCAGCGGTCGAGGCAGCACGTGCTGGGGAACAAGGCCGCGGCTTCGCTGTGGTGGCTAGCGAAGTGCGCAATCTGGCACAACGCAGTGCAATTGCCTCTAAAGAAATCAAGTCATTAATTGAGAACTCTTTGCACAAGGTGAATGAAGGTACTGTGGTGGTCGACGCTGCTGGTGCGACGATGAAAGATATTTTGTCTGCTGTTGAAGGTCTGTCGACCATCCTGGAAGAAATTTCGACCGCATCGTCGGCGCAAAGCGAAGGTATTGCGCACATTAACGGCGAAATCAGCCTGATGGATGAATCGACCCAGCAAAATGCTGCTCTCGTAGAAGAATCCGCCGCTGCGGCTGATTCGTTGAAAGACGAAGCACAAAAACTGTGGCAGTCACTGACAATTTTCAATATTGGCAATAATACCCATTCAACTAGCTCATCGGCTGTGGCAAAACGCATACATCGTGCCCCCTGAAGTAGTGCTTTGCAATGACCCGTTTAGAACAGCTTGACGTTACCCAAACTGCTCTAAACGCAAGGATTATCGAACTTGCGCGCAGTTAAGGTGAGAAAAAGCTTCCCCGCTCTCACCTTTTTGGAGAATCAAATTGGCACAATTTTTGCTGCATTGCAGCATATGTCTTTCTATATGAGTTTTTCATCGTGGTAAGCTAGCCGCCGAATTGATGCAATTCGAAACATTTTGTATTCAATATTGAAAATTAATTTGCCACAAAAGTATTTATTAACTAAAAACCAAAAAACGGAGAGCAGTTTGAACAAAATTCAACCATCCGGGGCGCACACCATTCTCGGGCACCCTGACAGCTTATTTGTCCTGTTTTTCACAGAAATGTGGGAACGCTTTTCTTACTACGGCATGCGTGCCTTGCTGGTATTGTTTCTGGTGACCGAAACCGCTAAAGGTGGCTGGGGCTGGAGCCGCGCCGAGGCTGCCTCGTTGTACGGCTGGTACACAGGTCTGGTGTATCTGACACCTATCCTCGGTGGTTATATTGCCGACCGTTTCCTTGGTAGCCGTCGCTCGGTGGTGCTTGGTGGTTTCATTATTGCCGCTGGGCACGCCTCTCTCTTGTTTGATACGCCAACCATGTTTTACGTTGGCTTATCTTTGGTTGTTGCTGGTACGGGGTTGTTTAAACCGAACATTTCCGCCATCGTTGGTCAGTTGTACAACAAAGACAATGAACATGCCCGCGATTCTGGTTACACCTTGTTCTACATGGGTGTGAACTCTGGTGCGTTCTTCGGTATTTTGCTGTGCGGCTATATCGGTGAAAAAATTTCCTGGTCATACGGCTTTGCACTGGCTGGCGGTTTTATGCTGTTGGGTGCTGTTCAGTTCTTCCTCGGTCAGGGTATTTTCGGTGACATCGGTTTATCCAAGTCACAACAAAAGACCGAAGTCGTCGCTGAAGTAGAACCTGAGCCGCATATCGTTAAAGACCGATTGAAAGCGATTTTCGTTTTCTCTTTCTTTACGATTTTCTTTTGGTTCGCGTTTGAACAAGCGGGTGGTTCTATGACCATTTTTGCTGCTGACTACACAGATCGCACGCTGGTTGGTACCAGCGGCATGCTGTTCAAAGTTGTCAACAGTTTGATGACGGTGATACCAACAGCGATTCTGAGCTGGTTGTTACTGAAATTGTTTGCAGGCACAGCAAAGCGCTATCTGATGTCCAATCTGTTACTAATCACGTGTATCGGTATTATCTGGGCACTGGTGATCTGGATGCTGGGTCGTGAATTCGGTATGTCACAATCGGATGTACCAGCGACTTGGTTTGGTGTATTGAATTCCTTCTTCCTGGTCATTCTGGCACCGATGTTCTCTAAGATGTGGGACAAGTACTGGTCGCCAAGCGGTCCGATCAAATTCGGTACTGGTCTGGTTTTGTTGGGTCTGGGTTTTGCCGCTTTGTCTTACGGTGCAGCAGGTATCCCAGCTGGTGCAAAAACAGCTTCCGTCAGCATGGTCTATCTGATTGCCGCTTACTTCTTTCACACGATGGGTGAACTCTGCCTGTCACCAGTTGGCTTGTCGTATATCAGTAAATTGGCACCACAACGCCTGTTGGGTCTGATGTTTGGTGTCTGGTTCCTGAATACATCGATCGCGAACAAGCTTGCAGGCATGAGTGGCAGCTATATCGATAAAATCTCGGAAACGTATTCTCTGTCGACGTTCTTCCTGATCTTCACTATTGTTCCGATTGCTGCTGGTATCGTGATGATGCTGTTGAACAAGTGGATGGCGAAGAAAATGCACGGTATTCACTAACATCGGTACCGCTTGCTTTAAAGAATAAAAAATCCCCGCTTGCCAACACAAGCGGGGATTTTTTTATTGCGGTATCGGGATCAATACCACACGATATTTCAATTCATCACTGACATTTATGGACGCTCGATCGCCAGTGCCACACCCATGCCACCGCCGATACACAAGCTAGCCAGGCCTTTTTTGGCATCGCGACGGATCATTTCATGAATCAGGCTGACCAAAATACGGCAACCAGATGCACCGATAGGATGGCCAATCGCAATCGCGCCGCCATTGACGTTGATCTTGCTGGTGTCCCAGCCCATTTCTTTATTCACACCGATGGCTTGTGCGGCGAACGCTTCGTTGATTTCCATCAGATCCAGATCTTCATGCGTCCAGCCCGCTTTTTTCAAGCACAATTGTGCTGCCGGTACCGGCCCCATGCCCATGATCGTTGGATCAATGCCAGCAGATGAGTAAGCTTTGATGCGCGCCAACACTGGCAAACCCAGCTCTTCTGCTTTCTTGGCAGACATCATGATCACTGCGGCTGCGCCATCATTGAGGCCGGAGGCATTACCAGCCGTCACTGTGCCATTTTTGTCAAATGCTGGGCGCAATGCTGACAGAGATTCGAGCGTGGCACCATGTTTGATAAACTCGTCGGTATCGAAAACGACCGTGCCTTTTTTGCTGACGATTTCTACCGGAATGATTTCGTCTTTGAATTTGCCGGCTTTTTGTGCTGCTTCTGCCTTGTTTTGGGACGCCAAAGCAAATAAATCTTGCTCTTCGCGAGACACGCTGTATTTCTTCGCAACGTTTTCAGCAGTAATACCCATATGGTACTGGTTGTACACGTCCCAAAGACCATCAACGATCATGGTATCGACCAGTTTGGTATCGCCCATGCGGAAGCCATCGCGGGAGTTGTTCAATACGTGTGGCGAAGCACTCATATTTTCCTGACCACCAGCAATAATCACGTCGGCATCGCCAACTTTAATTGCCTGGGCCGCCAAATGCGTCGCTTTCAGACCGCTACCACACACTTTATTGATCGTCATTGCTGGGACGGTGTCTGGCAAACCGGCTTTGATGACTGCCTGACGTGCGGCATTTTGACCAACACCCGCGGTTAAGACTTGTCCGAGCAATACTTCATTAACCTGTTCACCATTGAGACCAATCTTAGCCAACAAGCCCTTGATCACAATCGCACCTAATTCTGATGCCGGGATTTTTGCCAGGGAGCCACCAAATTTACCAACGGCAGTACGACCAGCAGCAACGATTACAACGTCTTGCATATGAATTCTCCAGTTTTCCAAAAAAATGAAATGCTTAGCAATAATTGAAACATTCACGCTTTACAACAAGCTGACAGATTACACCACCAACGACAATAGCGGCGATCTGAACTAAATTTCAGACGAAAAAAAACCCCCGTGGGAGTGAACTGCACCCCAAAAGTTGGACACCCGTCCTAACTTTTGGGGTGTTTTCATGAGTAAATACACAAAGCAATTCAAACTGGCCGTTGTTAAACGGTATCAAGAAGGTTCAGCGGGTTATAAAGCC
>JBMPPG010000017.1:0-63239 GCA_049339905.1 Undibacterium sp. SXout11W | reverse complement strand
CATCCCGAACAGGACCGTGAAACGACTCTGCGCCAATGATAGTGCTGCAACCAGTGTGAAAGTAGGTTATCGTCAGGCTCTAAATTGCAACCCCTCTCTGTGAAAACAGTGAGGGGTTTTGCTTTTAAGTGAGAATACTAGATTTTGTAAGTAGTATCCAGGAAATAAACGAATTTACTTACAAAAGTACTAGACAAAAAGCAGTAAGCGTAATATAATATTGCTTCTGTTGATGTTGGTGACACAGCATCGAAGTATTTGTCTGACTAAGCAAGAATATGGGTGCTTAGCTCAGTTGGTAGAGCGGCGCCCTTACAAGGCGTAGGTCGGGAGTTCGAGCCTCTCAGCACCCACCACAGATAGATACATGCAGAACAAGGTTTTAAGGTTTAGGAGTGGTAGTTCAGTTGGTTAGAATACCGGCCTGTCACGCCGGGGGTCGCGGGTTCGAGCCCCGTCCGCTCCGCCAGTAGAAGAAAAAACGAGTTGCTTAGGCAGCTCGTTTTTTTTTGCATTTTTCATAGCGAAACTCAATTCACTTCCCAGCAACTGATTTTTAGGCCAAAAAAAGACGAGTTCGACTCGTCTTTTAAATTGAAATTAAGAAAGCTTATGCCGCCTTTGCTGGTTCCAGTTCCCCATCCAAGGCGAACACGATATCATCCATCATCTTTGCTAATTCAGCGGTCATCAACATGAAGTCTGCATCAAAGCGTTCTTCTTCGTTGGTACCTTTATCTTTATCTTCATCCAGAATGTCTAAAGGTTTAATGCGCTTGATGGTCAGCGTATCTGTCAGGACAAAGCTGATACGGTCATCCCAAGTCAACGCAAGCTTGGTGCATTGTTTGCCCGCGGCGATGTGCTTTTGAATATCATCCGGTTCCAGTGTGTAACGTACATAACGCACGGTTGCTTTGTCTTCGGTGGACGATTTCAGTTCTGTATCCTGATCGATCGTAAACCCCTTAGGAGCTTCGTTACCAGCCAACCATGATGTCATTGCTGCTTGCGGTGAAGATTTAACGCGTAAGCCCTCTAATGGCAGCTTATCGCAGCACTTGAGCAACAGTTTAACCACTTCATCGGCGCGGGAGGGGCTGGACGCATCAATCACCAACCAGCGATTGACCGGATCAATCCAGACCAACGTATTGCGTTTAACGCCAAATGCGCGTGGCAAGAGTTCATCGGTGACTCTTTCTTTCAGATCTTTCATGGCTTTACGGCCAGGGGCAAAACCTTGTTGCTCTTCTAATTCTAAAGCTCGTGCCTTAGTGACTTGATTAATCACGCTCGACGGTAACAATTTCTTTTCGGTCGCCAGCGAAATTAAAAACTGCTTATTGACGCTATGTACCAGCATCTCGTTATTGCGTGGTGGCGCCCAACCCTGACTTTGCATTTCATTGGAAGCACATTGTGAGAACGCAATACGGGACAGTTGTGTATGTAACTCCTCAGCAGTGATTTGCCATGGAGAGGTAAGACGAAATATCTGTAAATTCTTGAACCACATAGCGTTTCCAAACAAAGAAAACCTGACATTCTACACGCGTCACCAATGCAACTCACGCCGCTTAGACATCATTTGACGACTTTAATTTACGGCTCATCGCAATCTTCATGACGTGATAAAAATGACTTGCCATACTAGCCTCACTTTCTGATTCAACCACTCAAGGAGATCAACATGCTGCAAGAAATTCTGACACACACACCGTTATGGGTCTGGTTTATTCTCTTGTTTTTAGTTTCACGCGGCATGAAAGCGAGTAAGGATCGCGTGATGAGTTTTAAATCAATGGTGATATTGCCCATTTTTATGTTGTTGTGGTCCTTGCAAGGGATTTACCAACATTTTGGCCTGCAAGCGGCTGTGATTGCTTGCTGGAGCACCGGAGGCCTGCTGGGATTAGGTCTGGTGTTGGTTTTTGGGAATAAGCAAGCGATGAGCTTGCTACCAGATGGCCAAATACATCTTCGCGGTAGCTGGAAACCGATGATATTGTTACTGACCATGTTTTCAATCAAATATGTAGAAAACGTCATAGTAGCAATGAACCCTGCACTAAAAACAGAAATCGGCTTTGTGAGTACTACCTGTCTGATTTATGGACTGATGAATGGTTTGTTTTTAGCTAATTTAATGCGTGTGATTTATCTCACCAGTATCAAGAAGACTTCAACACAACCACAAACTGTGTGATCACAAGCATAAGCAAACGGACATGGCGCGGGGGAGACAGTATAATGACCGCTGTCCTTATTAAGATTTGTTGCGCGAAACGCAATGAACACGATGCGCTATGTTAGCTGAACAAAAACAAGAAATCCTGAATCTCCTCAAAAATGCGATTGCTCCGATATTGGAAGGCAGTGACTTAACACCTTCCGTCTTGTTGGAGCGTCCTCGCGATCCAGCCCACGGTGACATTGCTTGCAATATCGCGATGCAAATCGCCAAGCCCTTGCGTAAAAATCCACGTGAAATTGCAAATGCCATCGTGGCCAATCTCCAAACACTCAATAACCCGCTGATCGCAACCGTTGAAATTGCTGGACCTGGATTTATTAATATTCGTGTCGCTACCGCTGCGAAACAGGCTGTCGTGAAGACTGTATTGCAGCAAGCCGCAAATTACGGCGAGAGTCAGCGTGGCGTTGGTCAAAAAGTGGTGGTGGAATTTGTTTCTGCTAACCCAACCGGGCCTCTGCACGTAGGTCATGGTCGTCAAGGTGCGTTAGGCGATGCCTTAGCCGCGTTGTTAGACGTACAAGGCTATGATGTCACTCGTGAATTCTATTACAACGATGCTGGCGTGCAAATTGGTAATCTGGCTTTATCGGTGCAGGCACGTGCCAAAGGCCATGCGCCAGGCGATACAGCCTGGCCTGAGTCCGCATATAACGGTGACTACATTGCAGAAATAGCCCGCGATTTCTTAGATAAAAAAACGGTCTCCGCCAGCAACGGTTCACCTGTTACAGCCAGCGGTGATGTAGAAGATATCAATTCCATTCGTGACTTCAGCGTGACTTATTTACGCCGTGAGCAAGATAGCGACCTGCAGGCATTTGGTGTTAAATTTGATCATTATTACCTCGAATCTTCTTTGTACACTGACGGTAAAGTAGAGTCCACCGTCAAAGCCCTGACCGCCGCCGGTAAAACCTACGAACAAGATGGCGCCCTGTGGCTGCGCACAACCGAGTATGGTGACGACAAAGATCGCGTCATGAAAAAATCGGATGGAACATATACCTATTTTGTACCCGACGTTGCTTACCACGTGACTAAATGGGAACGTGGATATCGCCAGGCGATCAATATACAAGGCAGTGATCACCACGGCACCATCGCGCGTGTTCGTGCCGGGTTGCAAGCCTTGAATGTAGGCATTCCGCAAGGCTATCCTGACTACGTTTTGCATAAAATGGTTACCGTCATGAAAGACGGCGAGGAAGTTAAAATTTCTAAACGCGCAGGTTCTTACGTCACAGTCCGTGATCTGATTGAGTGGTCAGGTAACGGCGATGTGGTGAAGGGCCGTGACGCCGTACGTTTTTTCCTGATTTCACGTAAAGCAGATACAGAATTCGTATTTGACGTTGACGTGGCATTGGCACAGTCTGATGAAAACCCGGTCTACTATGTGCAGTACGCACATGCACGTATTTGTTCAGTGTTAGCGCAATATTCGACCGACGAAGCGGGCTTTGCCGGTCTGGTCGATGTTGATTTGTCACCTTTGGTTGCACCACGTGAAGCAACTCTGTTGGCAAAGCTGGCTGAATATCCAGAAGCATTGGAACGTGCACTTGATGAGCTAGGCCCGCACCAGGTCGCTTTCTATTTGCGTGATCTGGCTGGCGAATTGCATAGCTATTACAATGCCGAACGTGTATTGGTCGATGATGAAGCGACCAAGATGGCACGTTTGGCACTCATGCTGGCTACACGTCAGGTCATTCGCAATGGCTTGGCATTGATTGGTGTCTCAGCGCCAAATAAAATGTAATTTTCAATATCCTTGCATGCTTGCGTTAGCATCAAAGACGCAAGCATGCGGATATTGAATGCGAACATTCTTACTCTGGTAGTGGCAATAGCGTAAACATTTATTCTTCGGAGACGCATGAAATCTCATCATTCAAGGCTGCAAGGCCAACGTGGCAACACCTTAACTGGGCTAATTATTGGTTTGGTCATTGGTCTTGGTATCGCGGTCGCGGTCGCACTGTTGATTACCAAATCGTCGACGCCATTTACCAACAAAGGAATGAAGTCGGATAAGCCGGATCAACCAGTCACACAGTTACAGGATCCGAATAAGCCTTTGTATGGAAATAAAGAGACGACGAAAGAGGCAGCCAAGGAGTTTGTAAAAGACCCGAATGCTGCGACTAAACCAGCTGAAACAGCAGCCGCACCAGTAACTGCTATGCCACCGACGCCAACACCAACAGCCGCTGTTGCACCAAAAGCTGCGGAAATAAAAGCCGAGAGCAAGCCCATTGCAGAAAAAAATGACAAAGCTGCCGACGTTGTTAAGAATGAAGCGAATGACGACAAGTACATTTACTTCTTGCAGGCGGGTGCCTTTAAGGATCAGGCAGATGCTGAGGGCGCACGCGCTAAACTTGCATTAATTGGTTTTGAAGCGAAGGTCAGCGAAAAAAATTCTGACACTGGAACAATGTATCGCGTCCGTGTCGGGCCATTTAATAATGCCGAAAGTATGAACCGAACAAGAACTAAGTTGTCTGATAACGGTGTAGATGTTGCTGTTGTGCGAACTGTTAAGTAATTTCGTAAAGGAATAATAATGCGTTTATTTGGTCATATTGTACGTAGTGTTGTGCTGCTGGGTTTAGGTTTCATTACAACTGGTGCTGGAGCATCTCCTGCTGCCCCCCAAAATGGTACAGAATATCGTGTCTTATCTCGGCCGTTGCCGACAGATACTGGCAAAAAAATCGAAGTCGTTGAGTTTTTTGGTTACTTTTGCCCTCATTGTAATGCCTTAGAACCACAAATCGAAGCTTGGGTTAAGAAGCAAGGCGACAATATTGTATTCAAACGTATTCATGTGAATTTCCATGAGTTGGTCACTCAGCAAAAACTCTTCTTTACTTTAGAAGCAATGGGAAAAATTGATGAATACCAGCCTAAAGTATTCGCTGCTTACCACGTTGAACACAACAGCTTGCGAACCGATGAAGACGTGATGCGTTTTGTTGCTAAATCTGGTCTCGATAAACAAAAATTTTCAGAAATTTATAACTCTGTATTTTTTACTCAGAGTAAGCTGACTCGTGCTAAACAATTGGCGGAGGCATATCAAATTGAGGCCGTTCCATCTATCGCCGTAGATGGACGTTTTGTCACTTCTCCTGCGCAAGCCGTCAGCGCGGTAGGACGTGCTACAGAAGACTCCCAAAATACGGCTGTTTTGCAGGTATTAGATTTCTTAGTCGCCAAGGCGCAAAAAGAAAAAGGTGTGTCTCCAACCGAGGCAACGAAAAAGAAATAAGCCTTAGTTACCATCGCGATTACAATCACCAGTCCGCCGCATACTTTCTATCCGGCGGACTTTTTTTTATTGGATCATATGAAAACTGTCTTTATTACTGGTGCGTCATCAGGCATAGGTGCCGCGTTGGCTAAGGCTTATGCACAGCAAGGTGCAACATTAGGTCTTCTCGCCAGACGCAAAGAAAATCTTGAACAGCTACGTGCAAGTTTACCTAATCCGGAGCGCCATCATATCTATGCCGTAGATGTGACCAACCATGCAGCGGTGGCAACAGCCGCAGAGGATTTTTTGAGGCAATGCGGACACGTTCATATTGTGATTGCCAATGCAGGTATATCGGTCGGTACCTTGACCGAGCATCAAGGAGATTTGCCGGTGTTTGACCGTGTCTTTCAAACCAATGTAACTGCAACCGTCGCGACTTTTGCACCTTTTATTGCTGCCATGAAGACCTATTCAAAACAAGAGGATTGTCGATTGGTTGGGATAGGTAGCGTGGCTGGAATACGTGGCTTACCAGGAGCGGAGGCCTATAGTGCCTCCAAGGCCGCAGTGATTAGTTACTGCGAATCGTTGAGGGTGGAGTTGAAAAAAAATCGGATACGCGTGGTAACTATCGCCCCAGGCTACATTGATACACCGATGACCCAGGTGAATAACTATCCTATGCCATTTCTGATGCCTGTAGAAAAATTCGCGCACCAAGCGATTCAGACTATCGATGCTGGACGTTCCTATCGCGTCATACCGTGGCAAATGGGCATTGTGGCAAAAGTACTGCGACTATTACCTAATTTCATCTATGATTTCTTGTTTTCACACGCGCCACATAAAGCTCGCGGCGAAGAATCAGGAAAATAGATATGCAAGTAGCTTCTGAGTTAGTCGATGCGATTGGTCAACACCATTCAAAGGCAAATAAAGCGGATACACGTATTGTCAGTCTGGTGCCTTCGATCACTGAATTGCTGTGTGAGCTTGGTCTGGCTCGTCTGATTGTTGGCCGTACGGGATTTTGTATTCATCCCGCCCAGATCGTACAAGAGATACCAAAAATCGGTGGCACTAAAGATGTGAATATCGAAAAGATCCGTAAAATGGCACCAACGCATCTGATCGTGAACATCGATGAGAATGAAAAGCCAACGGTAGATGCGTTAGCAGAATTTATTCCCCATGTGATTGTGACACACCCAATTACACCCGCAGATAATCTGAATCTGTATCATTTATTGGGACATATCTTTCAGGTAGAAAAAGCGGCTGAAAAACTGATTCATGAGTTTGAAGAGGCAGGGAAAGATTTACCCGACGTTAGTGTCATTAAATTTGAAAGGGTACTCTATTGCATTTGGCAAGACCCGTGGATGACGGTTTCTCAGGATACTTACATTTCAAATATGTTAGGTATGATCGCCTGGAAAACATGGGCGCCAAAAGACGCGACAAGCAGATATCCGGTGTTTCACTGGAATGATCAGATGGCACAAGAAATTGATCGCATTTTATTGTCTACTGAACCCTACCGATTTAATGAATCACATGTGGATGCTTTGGAGCGACAAACCGGAAAACCCGTGCAACTGGTGGATGGTGAAATGTTGTCCTGGTATGGTAGCCGTGCCATCGCGGGTATGCGATATCTGACGACACTCGTGAACACCTGACATACATGATTAAAAATATCCCCCAGCATCGGTTGAAGTTGCAGTGGGATATTTTTATTAACAGCTAGTCATTAAATATTAGACTTTCACAGATAGTTTTTCTATTGCAGCTAACAAGGCTTCTTTTTGCAAAGGTTTTTCTATCGTACCTAAAAAATTCTGGCGTGCTAACTGCGCAACCAGCGAAGCAGAATACAAAACCTTTGCGCCTTGACCAGACATCAATATCACGCCACCAGTGTAGTTGCGTTCTCCTAATTTTTTCATAAATTCGAAGCCGTCAATATCTGGCATTTGTATGTCACATAAAAGTAAATCTGGCTTGGGATTGGTGTGATCAAAAATGGTGAGTCCACTTTTCCCGCCCAAGGCTGTGACGATATTTTTTATACCGCATTCTGCCAGCAAATCAGAAACAAATTCGATTTGAAAATCGTCATCGTCGACAATCATCACGTGCAGATGCGCATTGTCGGAAGGAGAGAGAGAGTCGTCCATAATTTCACCTATCTAAAAACCAATTGAATTAATTTGTTTGTTGCGAATTTTGTTTAAGTTTCAGATCCCATTCTATTTTCCAATCTATAAATTCTTTGGCTGCCATAGGACGAGCGATAAAATATCCCTGCACTTCATCACAACCTGAGCCAGCGATTAAATCCCAATCTTGCTGCTTCTCTACACCTTCCGCGACTAAATTGAGCCGGAATATTTTTCCTAATTGAATACTGGAACCCAGAATAGCTCTGGCGGCTTCATCTTTGGTCGCGCCATTGACAAATGCGCGATCGACCTTGAGTTCGGTCACGGGTAATTGTTTAAGATTTTCCATCGTTGAAAAACCGGTACCAAAGTCATCAATAGACAGGCCAAATCCCTTTAGGCGCAAGCGCGTTAAGATTTCCAGGCTCACTGTGAGATTTTCCATCAAACGACTTTCTGTTAATTCCAATGTAATTTGATTTGGTTGTACACCAGCGTTGCAGACGATGCGCTCAAACTCCTCAGGCAAATCGAGTTGATCCAGATCGTCCATGGAAACGTTAACGGATAGTTTAAAGTCGTGCCCTTCTTTGAGCCATTTTCCGAGTTGTAACGAACCTTTCTTGAGCACTTCATGGGTCAGAACATCGATCATTCCGTGCGCTTCCATCACAGGTACAAATGAGGCAGGTCCTATGATGCCGCGCTCAGGATGACGCCAACGCGCAAGGCATTCGGCGCCGACCACTTGTTTGTTAAAGACGGACACTTTAGGCTGATAGAATACTTCAACACAATCATCAGCAATGCCTTGCTGCAGCTCAGCGAGCGACAGCACGGCTTCTTTTTTGTATTGAACACGTTCTGGCCGAGAATGCTTTTGATGTGCCAGAGCGAGTTCTAATGAATCCTGCAACAATGGCTTTTTCAATGCTGCCAATAAGTTCAAACCATAGGCCTTGACCAGACTTTCCGCCGCTTTTAACAGGTTATGATCGACACCACTAAGCAAGATCACCGAGCCTGAATAACCATGCTCTGCGACTAAACGCAAAAACGTGATTCCATCCATGCCATGTAAGTGCAGATCGCAGAGTAAAAGATCGGGATTGTAGGTGCGTATCATGGTGAGTGCTTGATGACCATCCATGCAAGACATGATTCGCGTAACACCGAGTTTGCGTAAAGTAGTGCTGGCGATTTCGATGTGGTTGGCATCATCTTCCAACACTAAAACGTGTAGATCAGAATGTGATGCAGCGCCTATCTTATCAACTTTTGGAATAATTAAATCCATGTTGCCTTTGGATTTAAGGTAAAGGCTGACAAAGGACTCAATTTTTTCAAACCATTCATGCATTTCTCTCACAATTTCCAGAGAACGACGCAAGTTGGATTCTTTTTTTAATTCTTCTAATTCATGGCAGAGGTCTGCGAATTGATGTGCGCCGACAGTGCGGGCACTGGATTTTAAACGGTGGCCTAAGGCTGATAGAGTGATCTGATCTTTGGCGTAGCAAGCCTCGTCGAGTTCCTGCAAACCTTTACGTGCAGAGTCGACAAATTTAGAGGCAAATTTTCCAATTTTTTCAGGTACTGCACCTAATTGCTTTTCTAAAACGCGCAAATCGATGCATAAATTTTTATCGAAGGCGACTTGTTGGGGAGGTTCGTACAATTCCGTGGTCTGATGTCCTTCATTGTTATTCGATAGCCAGCGTGTGAGAGTGCTGTATAAAACTTCCGGCACAAATGGTTTGGCAATAAAGTCGTTCATGCCTACACCCAGGCATTGCAAACGGTCTTCGTTCATGGCGTTGGCGGTCATCGCAATCACTGGCAAGCGAGCAAATTTTTCTATGCTACGTAATTTGCGTGTTGCTTCGAGACCGTCCATGATGGGCATCTGAATATCCATCAAGACGCAATCGATAGGCTTTTTTCGTAAAATGTCGAGTGCTTGCTTGCCGTTACCAGCCAATAAAACGGTGAGTCCCGCCGCTTCCAATAATTCAGTGGCAATTTGTTGATTGAATTGATTGTCGTCAACCACCAATACCGTCAGTCCGCCGCGTTCTTTAGACAGCAATTGCAGGCGTGTATTGTTGAGCTCATCGATTTTTGCTTCAGGTATAGCAGCAGCTTCTTTTGCGGCCGACAGGTGTACCGTAAACCAGAAGGTACTGCCTTTACCCAATTCGCTGCTGACACCTACGTCACCGCCCATTAATTTTGCCAGTTGTTTGCTGATCGCAAGACCTAAACCGGTTCCTCCATATTTGCGGGTTGTCGAATTATCCGCTTGTTGAAATGAACGAAACAATTTGCTTTGTTGTGCCTGCGTCATGCCGATGCCAGAGTCCTGTACTTCAAAGCGTACCAGCCAGCCATCTGCGGCATCCTGTACTTTTCGGACACGAACGATGATTTCGCCCTGCTCGGTGAATTTGATGGCATTGTTGGTGTAATTAATCAAAATCTGGCTTAGGCGATGTGGATCACCATGCATATGATTTGCTAACTCTGTATCGACATCGAAATTCAAAGCAATATGACGACCGACGAGTTTATTACTCATCATGCTCGACAAATTATTGAGAATTTCTTCCAGCCAGAAGTCCACGGCCTCCAGTGTCATCTTACCAGCTTCAATTTTTGAGAAATCCAGAATGTCGTTCACGATATGCAGCAAATGCTGACCTGATAACTGGATTTTTTTCAGATAATCCCGCTGTTTTGGATCGCTGGTCGCTGCCATCGCCAGATAAGTCATACCCAGAACACCGTTCATCGGCGTACGGATTTCGTGGCTCATATTGGCAATGAAATTACTTTTTGCTTCATTTGCAGCCTCGGCCTGCCGTCTGGCTTCTGCCAACTCAGTGGTACGGCTTACCACTAACTCTTCCAGATGGTGGCGATGCTTATCTAACTCTTCACCGAGACGTTTTTTATCCGTAATATCTTCTTGCACTGACACATAGTGACTGATCGTGCCATCCGGTTGGCGTAGCGGAGTGATGATCGCGTACTGAATAATCAGGCTGCCATTTTTGCGTTTATTGTGGAATTCGCCTTTCCAGATATTGCCTTGCGAAATAGTCGGTACAAGGGCATTTAAATGCTCGCTAAGATTCTCGTCACCGCGAATAATCTTCGGATCTTTTCCAATAATTTCGTCGCGTGTATACCCAAAAGTTTTCAGGAATGACTCATTGACATATTCAATGTGACGATTGACGTCTGTAATGATAATTGTCTCTGGACTTTGTTCAACTGCCAGCGATAATTTGTGCAATTGGGTTTCAGCGATTTTGCGCTCAGTAATATCCTGAATCTGAAAAACGAAATGGAGCGCTTTTCCGGTTTTATCGCGGACGACACTCACATTGAGCTGGGTCCAAACATCTTGTTGACGACGATGTAGGTAGCGTTTTTCTAGCTGGTAACTTTGACGATCGCCATGCACAATTTCAGAAATTAATTTTTGGTCAGATGTTAAATCTTCTATTGGTGTGAACAGGTCAAATCCCTGGCAAAGAATGTCACTTTCGGACCAACCCAGCATGTCACAAAACGCGTGATTGACTTTCAAGAAATGCAGATCAAGACCGACCAAAGCCATGCCTATCGGTGAGGCGACAAAGGTTTGTTCGAGGCGCTCTTCACTAACGTGTCGTACCGCATCGGCGAGTTTGCGCTCAGTAATGTCTTGAACAATGCCCGTCAGCCGCACGACCCTGCCACTGGCATTCATAATGCGATTGCCGGGCATCGCCCATATATGCCGTATGCTTAAATCCGGCAAAATAATCCGGTACTCAAAAGCAGATGCCAGGCTATGCTGCTTAAAAGTGTCTTTTTGACGACTGATAATAAGTTGTTGATCGTCAGGATGAATCGTATCAAAAATCATCTGCGCAATATTGCCCCGATACAGAGTCAGGTCACGTTGCCAGATGTTTTGCATTTCGTCCGACCACGTAACTTTGTTGATGTCTGGTTCCCAGACCCAATGTCCAACCTGTGCAATGTGTTCTGCTTCACGTAAGTCCATCTCGCTTTGTCGCAGTGCCTCTTCAGCGCGTCTTCGTTCAGAGATATCACGTGTCACGCCTAACATCATAGTGCTGGATTTGACGTTATCATGAATCGGCACTGCATGGGTTTCTAGCCATCGGCGGGTACCTTTTAAACCAGTTATTTCAAACTCTAAAGTGCCACTTGTACCCGACAAGACCGATTCAAATAGCGATTGAAACGCTTCGCGATATTTAGGATGTACGAAAGAGATTAAACGCCGTTGTCTGACTTCATCGATGTCCCGCGCTTCTAGCATAGTAAGACCGGCAGCATTCATTTCGATGAGATTACTATCACGATCAATGACTTTCACACATTCAGGTTCTGCTTCGAAAATTGCTCGAAGATGTTGTTCACTACGGCGTAGTTTCTCTTCAGCGCCGTGTTTGTAAATTGCCAGTTCCAGCCCTGCGCGTAATTCACGATCTGTAAATGGTTTAATGATATAGCCAAACGCATCAGACTCTTTGGCCCGATCCAGGGTGTCATCTTCTGATTGCCCGGTTAAAAAAACGACTGGAAGTCCTGATTCAGCATGGATAGTATTGGCCGCGGTAATGCCGTCCATTTTGCCGGCTAGCATGATATCCATAAGAATAATGTCTGGACGTAGTTCGCGCGCGAGCTCGATCGCTTCTTCACCATAGGCGGTGGACGCAATGGCCTGATAGCCGAGTATTTCGAGCTTGATCTGGATTTGCAAAGAGACTAATTCATCATCTTCGACGACCAGTACCTTAGACTTTTGTTGAGGTGAAAGCATTTCCTACTCCACGGCACAAATAGCATGGGATCGCCTATCAAGGTAATCCTGTTACTAAGGACGGATGCAATTAATTGCAAAATCACTCCGCTATCGTTTTTAAGACCTGGCGCGACACAGGTTGGGTTGTACTAAGGCGCAAAATTACTGACTAAAGATTCTTGCCAGTTTTATTTGAGGCTACATTGCGTAAAGCGAATTTTGGTTCATTAAAATAGGTGTACGTAACAATTGCCAGAATGTTGTCATCGTTGAAAATGTGTTAAAAATCAGAAAAAGGTAATTTCAGATTCGTCAGCACTATTCTCGGTATCATTTTGTTGATGATGTCGATATTCGTCGTTCATGGTGTAAGTCTGTTGCAATTCCTCTAACCATTGTCTGGTTGTCGGGTGTTCACCATGAGCGGCAAAGGAGACGTTTTCCTGCATTTTGTTGATATCTGTACGTACTACATCCAGCATTTGCGCAATACGGTCTTGAAATTGCAAACTGACTAAAAGCTGTTCAATATCGCTGCGAATGACATTCCCATGTTCGCGCATTTGCTGAGCAGAATCACCCATGATTTCAACGTGAGACAAGACGTCACGCACTACCGCCCCAGAAATTTCCAGTACCTTGCTATCTTGTACGGAGGCACGATCGGCAGTAGCCAGAGCTGTTTTCATTACGCTAGAGACATTTCTGACCCGCTCGCCCATGCGTTTGCCGGTTTCTGCAGACATATGCGACAGCTTACGAACTTCACCTGCGACGACCGCAAAACCACGTCCATGCTCTCCGACGCGCGCGGCTTCGATTGCTGCATTGATGGCGAGAAGATTGGTTTGCGCAGCAATTTGTCCCACTTCTTGCGCCATAGTGTTAAGTTCATTGGTTGAAGCGGCTAAATCTCGTATGCAATTGAGTAACTCATCTTTGCTTTCTATCATTTTGCCAAGCGAGTCGATGACTGGCGTGAGTTCTTTCTTGCATAACTGCAACAAAGTAATCGTCGCATCTGCTTCTTTCGATTTACCCAAGTCGCTGACGCCACCAAAACCGGCGGCATCAAATTCACTGACCATAGACGAAAAACTCTGAATGAGTTGGCCGACGGCATTTTCAGTTTGCTCTTTGACTGAGGTGACATGGGCACTCCAGAGCGGCAAGACATGATGTAATAAATTCGGTAAATCAGTCGTTGGTTCGGTGCCATAGAGCGATTCAGTTTGGTCTGTTTCGTCAGATGCATTTTGTCGGCTGCGGATCAAAGCCCACGCCATATAGCCTGCGGCAGCCATAATGAAGACGGCGGCAAACAGATTGCCTATGCCAATTTGATTCCATAACAGAATGATCGTGCCGACGAAGAGCAATAGAAAAGAAATCAGCAGATCGCTGTGTTTACGAAGAGAAAAATTCTGCATGTTACATATCCCAGAAGAAATACGACATGGACTTCTAAACTTGAAAAAATAACAGCTTTGTAATTTTAGGTTAATACACAACTCTATTGTGGACGGAATCGGACGAAATGCAATCAATTTGTTAATAAAACGAATATTTTTTTGTATAGAGCTGCTTACATTGTATTAATTTTTTAATATTTTGTTACAAGAATTTCTTAACGTGAAATTAAATTGACGTAGACCAAAATTTGCTTATCTATGCGGCAACTTTATCGTCGCACAAGGCTTGTGTAAACTGTTTGACCGCATGATCTTGTGCCGTGTGTAGAGTCTTAGCGATTGGTCAGGGAGACACCTGCGATAACCAGGATGCCGCCAACGACCATAGACAGCAAAATCGGTTCATTGAGCAACAAAGCGCCTAACGTAATACCAAATACAGGGACCAGATTATTGAATACGGCCGTTCTGGCGGGGCCGATTGCTTTGATGCCTTCGTAATACCAGACGAAACCGATGACGGTTCCAAACGCACCCAGATACACTAACGCCGCCAGCACGTGCCAGGTCAGATGGCTGATATCAAATTGCGCCAATTCTGTCGTTGCGCCGCAAAGTAACAGTACTAACCCCCACAAGGACGCATAGGTCGTTGCGGCAATCGGCGACAAGCCTTTTAAGGCTTGTTTGCCGATAATCGTGTAAGCAGCCCAAGCGCAAACAGCGCACAACATAAATAATTCGCCTTTGCCGATTGATTGCGACAAGTCATGCAGCGCGCCGCTCACATCGCCACGAGTGATGACAATGCTGGCGCCAATAAATGCGATCACAATCCCTATCCAGCGCCGCAATCCCAAACGTTCACCAAACAACGCCGCCAGGATCAAGGCAGTGACGATAGGATTGAGTGCCACAAACAAAGCAGTGCGTCCGGCAGGCATGCGTTCTAATGCCGAAAAAAAGCATACGTTGTACAGAAAGATGCCGGTGGCACCGAGGGCAAACGTTGCGTGGAGTTGTTGCCGGTTAAGCTTAGGTAAACCACCTTCAAGTTTCCATGCCAGCGGCAAGAGCAAAGCGCACGCGACCGTAAAACGCATTGCTGCCGCCATCATGTGAGGAATTTGTGGCGCAACCAGGCGTCCAGCAATAAATGTGCCACCCCAAAACAGAGCGACGGCGACAAGTTTCAGATAGGTGGTAAGGGCGACTTTTTGCACAATGATATTAACTAAAAGAAAATTGGAAAGCCTACACTAAATGGCACGGTATTTCAGCGAGGGATTGCATTTTGCGTTCGAATTTCAACCGTCGGTAACCACGCCTGAATCTGAGAAATCACCCAATCCCCATCGTCAAATGGCAGATCATGTCCGGCCGTTGAATGAATTATCAAAGGACAATGCCACAGATTGGCCAGAGTTTTTGAACACTGAGGGTTGACCAGTTGGTCACCATTTCCTACCAGCAATAACATCGCTGAGTGAGGCGTTTGCTGAGGTGCGTGATAGCGCAGTGCAGCCAGCAATTGACGAATGATATTGCCGCGACTAATCGGGTATTGCCGCGCATAGCTGACCCAATTTTGTACCGCCGTATGTGTCATTGAGGTCGCTTTTTGACTGCTGGTCAGGTTGAATACTAACTGCTCGCGTTGTTGCACATTCCCGAACAACATCGTGGTGAGTAAACGTGGGTAATTACCTGGCCGTAAGCGATGATAGAACGCATTATGTGGCGCAAGGCTGGTATTGATCAGCACCATCCTTGCTATTTCTTGCGGATAGCCGCGTGCCCACGCGACTGCAACCATGGCGCCCAAGGAAATGGCCAATAAACGGATCGGGGATTTTGCGTTTGCACCACGAACTTGCCTACGCGCGAATTCGACCATGTTTTCAATGTTGCTGGCGCTGGTTTGCTGGTGTAATTCACCGTTGCCGGGAAAATCAATCGTAATAACCTGGTCGTTTGGGAAGGCGGCTTTAAACGCCGCTAAAAAGTCCCCCCAATGCCTTTTCTCACGCATCAGGCCGCGTAATAAGACCCAGGTCATGGGCGATACCAGCGTGCAACCGCGCGCTCTTGCAGACGCAATCGCGTAGGGCCTTGTGCCATCCACTCCTGGTGACCACACGCAGCCCGCATCAGGAAATCCAACCACGATGTATGCCGGCGTAACACCCTGTGCAGGCGGTGTTCCGCGACCGGATTGAACATGCCGTGACGCGAAAACAATTGGCGTGGATTTTTTTTCACCCAGATCCAAGACCCCATTTCCAGTGTTAAAGGCAGAAACGTCTTTTCTGGGCGTTCCTGCGCCTGCAGGTACAGATAATCCCAGACGTCACCATGGGTCTGGTATTGCAAGCTTTGTGGTTCAAACAGGTAATGGTGATTCGGATGTGTTTGCTGAAATAATTCTTCCAATGCCAGGATATCTGCCAGATTTGGAATAGGATCAATGCTGTGCGCATGCGGAAACCAGACCCGGTCGCGCAAACCAAAACCAGAATGGCAGTCTATCGCCAGACTAAATTGTCGCGACAATAATTCTTCTTTGACGGTTCGGCACAAGGCGATATTTTCGGCCTCCATTTCCGCGCCTTCGGGACCGCGATACCACGGCAAATGCGGACTGAGTCTATGTCCCCCCAACAGAAATGGGACTTTATCTTCCGCTTGCACTGGTGCATTACGCATCAGATCAACGCCGTTTGGATTACTGCGGGTTGCTCGCCACATACCACCGGGATTGATCAGCGGCATAAAGACCAGTCGGACTTCTTGCAGCATGTGCTGCAAACCTTTGTCCCACGATAGGCGCGTAATCAGCCCGCGTAAAAATGACAGCAATACCTGGGTGCCGATGCGTTCAAGTCCGTGAATTCCACCAAAAAAACCGATCGCCGGTAATTGGGGATCCGGATTGCCCATGGCCAGTTTGTACACCGGAAAGCGTTTATGCTGGACGTCAATTTCACACAAGATATCGACGTCAAGATAGGGTTTTCCCAGCTTAATGATGCGTTCTAACTCTCGTAATTCAGGCAATGCTGGCATGGGAAGCTACGCTAGAAATTTAACTCGCTCATGCTATTGGAGGCAGACTAAGAAAGCAAGAACATAGGAATGTAATTTTTACGACGCGAATTTACGACAGATTTTGTGGCAATACCCTTGAACGCTCTACCATTTCTAAATTTATATGCTTTAATGCAAAAAAGCTGCCACTGATTTTGCTGATGAATACCGCGGTACGTATGACGACGAAACAAAGGTGAGCGATGAATAATCTGAAAATAGATGAAGCGATGGCCTATGTTCGTAAAATTGCGGCAAAGAATCGTGGCGAAGTACCAGAATGGAATAAGTATCAGGAATTATTAAAAGAACACCTGAAAGATCCTTTCAACCTCAGATTTAAAATGCCGCAAGAATATTATTACGCCTACTTGCGTGGCAAGAACATGAGCCATGAAGAAGCGTTGGAGCGCATGGGAA
The DNA here is from genome assembly GCA_049339905.1 of Undibacterium sp. SXout11W. Taxonomy (GTDB): domain Bacteria; phylum Pseudomonadota; class Gammaproteobacteria; order Burkholderiales; family Burkholderiaceae_D; genus Undibacterium. The sequence goes on along the minus strand of JBMPPG010000017.1, from coordinate 45,802 downwards.
TTTCCACAAAAACCAAAATCAGTCAGGAAAAGAAAAAAAGTTTTTGGAAATTCTGGTAGAACAGTTGGTCCTTGTTAGCCACCCTCTGAGTCTTAGCACTCCAGCAAACAAATAGCTGCTTCTAATTTCAGGGCGGCCATAGAGCTTAATTTTCGCAACAAATCTGGCTGGAGGTGCGAGAACGATAGTCAGTAATAAATTCTTCAAACGTACCAGACTGAGATGCTTCCATTGCTTCTTGTTCGGCAATAGAAACATTGGCGAGATCTTCAAAATAGGCGATTTCTTCCGGGCTTGGTGGGCAAGCACGGAATTGCTCTGCCAGTGCCGTGCTTTGCTTGAGTGCAAATTGCGTAAATGAGCCATTCTCAGTCTGAATTGCCCGTAATACTTGTGCAGACGGTGTCAGATCGCTGTTCAATAATTTTTCTTTCTGTACCTGCATAGACTCTGCATGCGCTGCAGCACCATGTTGTTTATCAAGTAAAGCGGCAACTGGAGTGATTTTTTCCAATAATTCTAGGCCCCAAGTCTGTAAGGAAACTGTTTTGCCGCCGCGCTTGAGCATTAAACCAGGGCGACGACCTTCTTTCACTGCCAGTGCAAAATTTTCAGAATTTTCCTGCCCTTCAGCCTCATTGGTTAATGGACTTTCATCCAGCGCACAAAACAGTAAAAATGCATCCAAAAAGCGTGAGGTTTCCAGATTGATGCCAAGCGGATCAAACGGATTCACATCCATACAGCGAACTTCCACGTATTGCACGCCGCGCGCGCATAAGGCTTCTATCGGACGTTCACCGGTGCGGATTACACGTTTTGGGCGTATGGTTGCGTAAAACTCGTTTTCGATTTGCAATACATTGGTGTTGATTTGTACCCATTCGCCATTGATTTTGGTACCGATTTTTTCATAGGCCGGATAAGGCTTACGTACCGCGATGGATAAGCTGCGCATGTATTCCATCAAATTGTTATACGGCGGTACCAGACCATCCTGAGCGTTATTTTGATAGCCAAGATCGCTCATGCGCAAACTGGTAGCGTAGGGCAAATACAAAGTATCTGCGGATAAGGTTTCCAATTGATGCGGACGACCACGCAAAAACGACGTCGTCAAAGCAGGCGACGCACCAAACAAATACATCAGCAACCAACTACAGCGCTTAAAGTTGCGGATCATCGCAATGTAGTTTTCGGATTGCACATACATCGAGTCACCGGGTGTATTTTCGGCTTTCTGTAAGACTTTCCAAAGGTTTTCCGAGAGTGAATAGTTGTAATGAACACCGGCAATACATTGCATGCTCTTGCCGTAACGCAACGCCAGACCGCGGCGATAAACATGCTTAATCATGCCGATATGTGAATGTCCATACCAAGCGATCGCAATCTTATCTTCTTCAGGAAGAGGGCAAGGCATGGATTGGCTCCACAACATTTCATCACCGAGCTTGGTGTACGCAAAACGGTGAACCTTGTCTAATTTGTCTAGCGCTTGCGCAATGTCGTTTTCTGCCGGCGTGATGAACTCCAGTAAGGCTTCTGCATAGTCGGTCGTAATTTGCGGATGTGTTAATGTCGAACCCAACGCTTTTGGATGTCCATGTTGCGACAAATGCCCTTGCGGATCGACCCGCAAAGTTTCGCGCTCTATGCCTCTCAAGCCTTGTCCCAGCAAGGGGCGATGCTCATTGCTATCGAGTAGCGCCAGACGTTGATTTAACAAATTACTCACAGAGTTTCCTTCAAGATATGATGTCATCACATTAATGCAAGATGCAATTTTTGAGCAAGCATAGCCGAAATTTGAATTTGACATCGGATGCCATATCAAATCATCGTCATGTTTAACAGGTTGCCAAAAAGCAATGTGTGGTAATCGCGCGTTGCGCCTTCGACCATTGACGCGAAAAACCTTTATTTTCCTTGTTGCGTTGAAATTCGTTGTTTTATTGCTAGTCGAAAAGATCGATCAATCAACTGCGCCATTGGTTTTTTGGTAAGCTCTTGCTGTAGTGTAACCATGTTTCTCATTGCCTGCTGCCTGGGCAGAAGTTGAATTGTAGGCATGATATGTTTTAAACGTATTGTTGATGCTGACAGACGCGACAAAAAAATTTTGTTTTCATTGAAGTCAACCAGGAGCCATTGCAATGAAATTTGGATACACCATTATCTATGTGCCTGACGTAGCCGCATCTCTCGGTTTTTTTGAGACTGCATTTGGACTTCAGCGGCGTTTTCTCGATGATTCGGGCATGTATGGCGAGCTGGAGACGGGCGCGACCACGTTGGCGTTTGCCGCGCATGAAATGGGCGAATTTAATTATCCTACCGGGCATGTCGCAGCACATAGTTCAAGCAAACCGTTAGGTTTTGAAATTGCCCTCGTCACTGAGAATGTCGCACATGCCCATGCCCGCGCCGTAGCAAGTGGCGCCAAAGAATTGGCAGCACCATCGCAAAAACCATGGGGGCAAATTGTATCGTATGTCCGCTGTCCGGATGGTGTGATGGTTGAATTGTGCACGCCAGTGATCGGCTGAGTCTTAGCTTTAAAAAATCCTTGAAAGAAATGGCATGTCTGATGTTGCTTTAGAGTTGCAGAATTTAACCAAAGTCTTTGGTCGTCCAGCAGTAGATCACTTAAATTTATCAGTGAAAAAAGGCGAGTTGTACGCTTTATTGGGGCCTAACGGCGCTGGTAAGACGACGACCTTGCGCATGGTAGCGGGCTTGATTTTGCCTGATAGTGGCACGATCAGTATTTTGGGACAAGATCTGTTGAGTGATCCCGCAGCAGCCAAGCAAAAGCTGGCGTATTTACCAGATGACCCGATGCTGTATAACAAACTCAAGCCATTTGAGTATCTGGAATTTGTCGCTGGCTTATGGGGTATAAAACCTAGTTTTGCTCAAACGAAGGCGGCCGAATTGCTTGAATGGCTGGATTTAAGTAAACATGCCGATGAATTAACCGAAGGCTTTTCGCGCGGCATGAAACAAAAGCTGGCGCTGGCTGGTGCCCTGATCCATCAACCTGAATTAATCATCCTCGATGAGCCACTGACCGGTTTAGACGCCGCAGCTGCACGTCAGGTGAAAGATTTGCTGCTTGCTCATGTTGCGCAAGGTGGCACTGTTATTCTTACCACCCATATTCTCGAAGTCGCGGAGCGCATGGCACAACGCATAGGGATTATTCAACACGGCAAACTGATCGCCGAAGGTAGCTTAGATGAGTTGCGTCATCTGGTCGATAAAACGGACTCGGGTGCAGACCAAGGCGCACAAGTCGCGACGTTGGAGCAAGTCTTTTTGCAATTAACGGAACCAGCCTGATATGCGCGGAGTTGAATTTACACCAGGTAGTTTTTTGTGGCTGTTGATGCACGAATGGCGCATGTTTTTTTATGAAATGGGTGATGCCAGTAAATTGAATGCCAACTCAAAAAAGTCGGCGCGCGGCATGCCGCTTAAAGGAAAGTTACTGCTGGCAGTGGTCTGGATAGTGATGCATTATCTAGCGTGGGAGATGATGTCTGATCTCCCTGCATTGACACGTTTCCCATCTTTCTTATTGTTAGTCGGAAGTAGTTTTGTGCTGTTGATTTTGATGACCTTCATGTTATCGTCCGCACTTAATCGCAGTATCAAAGCCTTGTTCGAACGGGGTGATCTCGACTTGTTATTGTCGTCACCGATTTCTACGCAAACGATTTTTAATGTCCGGCTGACCGGTATCGTTTTGGGTGTGTTGGCGATATTTGTTTTCTTCCTATCACCGGTGATTGATGCTGGGTTATTCCTGGGGCAGATTTATTGGCTTGGTGCTTACCCAGTATTAGTTGGTATGGCGATGCTGGCATCTGCTACAGCGATGTTATTGACATTAAGTCTGGTGAAGTTCATCGGCGTGAAACGCACCCACACCGTCGCCTATTTGTTGAGTGCACTTAGTGGTGCTGCGATTTTTTTGAGCAGTCAAATTTTTTCACATGTGCAAGAAAGTACGCGTCAGAAGGTCATTGGTGGCTCGCTGTCTTACTTAGACCAACATCATTTATTGGCGGAAACTAGCCCGATCTGGTTGCCAGCCCGCGCAGTATTTGGTGACTGGCTTAGCGCTCTGATGATATTTGCTAGTGGTTTGATTATTTGTTGGCTGACGACCCGCTACACGCATCACTTTTTTGTCCGCGGTGTACAGCAAGCTGGCGGGGTCAGTCCAAAAGTCATACCGGACTCACGAGCACGTAAAGTGCGACGCTTTTATAGCGGTGTCTGGTTGGTTATATTTGTTAAAGAATGGCGTTTGATATTGCGTGACTTCGAATTGTTGGCGCAAATCTGCCTGCAATTGTTGTATATGCTTCCGTTGTTTTTTGTGGTTTTTAAAAATGGTGTGATGCTCCCGGGCGTTGTATCAGGGCTGACCTATTTGGGAATTTCCTTGGCCGGATCGCTGATCTGGGTGATTCTTTCTGCTGAAGATGCGCCGGATTTACTGCAATGCGCGCCACTTTCGATGAAACAAATCATCTATGCAAAACTTGTAACCGCAGTGTTGCCTGTATGTGCGTTAATCGCTCCAGCTGTGCTTGGCTTATCTTGGCACGATCCGCTGTCAGGAGTGTCACTGGCAATTGCCAGTTTCGGCGGTATTTTCTGTGCGTCATTGATCCACCTGTGGCTTAGTAAGCCTGCGACGCGAGATCATTTTAAACGGCGCGGACAAGGAAATCTCATCCCGACGTTGTTGGAAACTTTAAATGCTTTTTCCTGGACTGGTATGGCATTTGGTTTGCAGACTGTAGGAAAATGGGCCTGGTTTGGTGCCCTTGGCGCAGTAGTTGTGTTGATTATCGCGTGGCTAATGAGGGGGAGGCGACTTTGAACTGGTGAAGCAAATCGCGATCATCACATAGAACTGACGCAAAACCGCCCCAGCGGCGTTATAGCTTCTTGCCGTACCCTTGTAATGTCGTCGTCGCCATGCCTTGCTGGAACGATTTTTCGTCAGTCCTAAAATAAAAATATGTTGTAATTTTTGCTACTCTTGTTTATATTCACAGAACTTCGACGTTTTTCTGTGCGCCTTCAAAATAAGTCATTAGAAAAAGTTTGCTCTGTCGAGAAGAAAAAATATTTTAATTAGTCCAGAAGTAATTTCAGGGGTATTCATTGTGAGTGAATCAGTTCAACAAATGATTTATTGTCGTGCCTGTGGGCAGCAAATGCATGTCAGTGCAGCTGCATGTCCGGGTTGTGGCGCGGTTCAGACGCCGGCAAACGCTTCTGATAAGCGCATATTACCCGCGATGTTATTGTGTTTCTTTTTCGGCTTTCTCGGTGTGCACCGCTTTTATGTAGGCAAAATTGGCACGGGCATACTGCAAATATTAACTCTGGGTGGTTTTGGTATATGGGCTCTGATCGATTTTATTTTGATTGTCGTCGGTGCCTTCACGGACTCTGACGGTCATAAAATTACCGAGTGGACCTAAAGCTATTTTTAAATAGTACTGTGTGATAAGTAAGTTTTTTGTTTCTGTTCAATTGGGAAAAAGTGATGAACTTTCAAGATTCAATCAAAACCTGTTTCAATAAATATGCGTCTTTTGAAGGACGAGCATCGCGCTCTGAGTATTGGTGGTTCGCGTTGTTTACATTTTTAGTTGCGTATATCGGGATGTCGCTAAGTTATACCTTGTATGTATTGATTGCTCTGGCACTTGTTGTGCCTTCTACTGCGGCCGCTACCCGTCGTCTGCATGACACGAATCGTAGTGGCTGGTGGCAATTAATTGCCCTTCTTCCTATCGTGGGCATCATTATTTTGATCGTGTTTCTGGCGCAGGAAAGTAAACCTGAAAGCCCTGCGGCCATCAGCGCCTGATAGGTAAGAACTCAATGGGCACTGATTCGTTAATGTCGATGTGTCGGTGCCCACTATCACGTTTCTTTCAGTAAAGTAGATCTCTTTTTCCCCAACTTGCCATCTCATGCATTCTGAAAGAGCATGGTCACCATCCGTGTCAATAAACGACATTCCTGATTCATCATTAGGAACTTTTTGTGTTTCCCGTCTATGCTTTGATTGATGTATAAGTACAACGCCCTTCATTTGCTTGCCAATTTAGACATGTGTAAGATAACGCCGTACATGTTAATGAATTCGCGCCTTTGCAGCGATTTCAGTCTTTTGCAATATTGTCTCGCAGCTGAGTGATGGCTCTTATGCAGTGCATGAATATTTTCATCATGTATCGCCGGAACGCTGTTGTGTCAGTCCCCCGATTGAAATTAAGTGTGAAGAGGAAAACCTATGGCGTCTCCACCACCGCTCGCAACTGAAAAAATTCCCGCAGACGAGGCCAAATACATTCGTGAATTGCGTAAGCGTTTGCAAGCGAAAATTACTCAGGAATATCCCAAAGGCATCATGCGGCGCGATGCGCATCCAAAAATGCATGGGTTGGTACGGGCTTACTTTATTGTCGAGCCCGATTTACCCCCGGAGTTGCGAGTTGGTGTTTTCAAAGAAAATCGGCGCTATAAAGCATGGATACGATTCTCCAATCAAAACGGCACGATACAACCTGATATTAAAAGCGATATCCGCGGCATGGCGATCAAACTCATGGGCGTCCCGGGTAAAAAATTGCTTGAAGCAGAACAAGACGAACAAACCCACGATTTTATTCTGATCAGCACGGATGTGTTTGTGACTGCCGATGTAAAAGAATTTGCCGGATTGATTAAGGCATTCACTTCCGGCGCATTGTCGATCATATGGTTTTTTATGACGCATTGGCGGGCGGCATACAACCTATGGCATTCAATGTTGAAATTTGCCAATCCTTTGCACATCAGCTATTTCAGTACGACGCCGTATATGTTCGGTGATAAAGCGGTGAAATATTCGGTGGTACCAACGACTCAGGTGATCGACACGTTGCCAGCGCAACCCAAGGTCAATTTTTTGCGTGATGCGATGGTCGCCCAATTATCACAAGAAGATGCCGTGTTTGACTTCCGGGTTCAGATACAAACTGATGCAGTGCAAATGCCGATAGAAGACCCGGGAAAATTATGGCCAGAAGCCCTGTCGCCTTTTCGTAAAGTGGCGACGATACGCATACCAAGGCAAAGTTTTAATAGTGAAATACAGCGCGAGTTTGGCGAAAATATGTCGTTTTCTCCTTGGCATGCTTTGCCTGAACATCGACCGCTTGGTGGCATTAATCGCGCACGAAAAATTGTCTATGATGCGATTTCTAAGTTCCGTCATGAACATAATCATGTTGAACGCAAAGAACCGACGTCATGGGAAATTCCGGGCATGGATCTGAGTGAACAACAAAATCAGAACAGCCGTTTTCAGTGGGGAAATACCACGACTTTCCAGATTCACGAATAACACGAGACTGTAGACATATCGCTGTTTTTACGAAGATCTAAGATAAAAAAGCGGCTTTGCATCTATATAACGATGCAAAGCCGCTTTTTGATTTACTTCATATTATTTTTTTGAAGACTTTTTGCTCTTATCAGCCTTCTCGCCTTTTTCAGCTTTCGCAGATTTTGCCGCGTTTCTGCCGTCTTCGCCGTTCTCTTTCAAGAAAATTTCGTAATACTCGGTCGCCATTTTGCGGATCGCCTTACCGATGTTGGCGTAGTCGTATTCATTTAGATTAGCTAATGAAACACGACCCGATGGATGAGTCGTACCGAAACCTTTACCTGGCAGTAAAATAACACCGGTCTCTTCAGCAAGCCGGAACAATGCTTCATTTGGTTTCATTTTCTTCAGTAACCATTTAGCAAACGGTTTTCCATGCATTTGTTCTGCCAGTGATTCCATATCCAGCAAATGGTAATAGCGCACAGAATTTGGATCATGCGGCATAGGCAGACCAAGTTCGCGGTACAGAGCTTGTTTGCGGCGCAAAACGATGCTCTTCATCTCCGCTTTATAGTGACCCGCTTCATCCATCAGTGAAAACAAAGAGAACAAGGCCATTTGTGCCTGTACTGGCGTGGAAAGACCTGCTGTGTGATTTAAAGCAACAGTGCGGCTGTCAGCGACCAGCCTGTCGATGAACTTGAGCTTACGTGGTTCGGTGGTGATGGAGTGATAGCGGGTATCGAGCTCTTTACGCAATGATTCTGGCAAATTCGCAATTTTTTCATCCAGAACATTGTTCTCATGCGTGGCGACAACGCCCATACGCCAGCCAGTGGCACCGAAGTATTTCGAGAACGAATAAACCAGAATCGTGTTGTAGGGGCACAGTGCAAACAAGGATACGAAATTATCAGCAAACGTCGCATAAACGTCATCGGTCAGGATAATCAGATCCGGACGTTTCTTGACGATCTCAACGATGTAAGCCAACGTTTCATCATCAATTTTTACTGAAGGCGGATTGCTAGGATTGACCAGGAAAAACGCTTTGACCTTAGGATCAAGCAATTTATCTAATTCCTTCTTAGTAAATTGCCAGTTGTTTTCTTGCGGTGCATCGATCATCAATTCGACCAGATTGTAGTCATTGAGTAATGGGATTTCGATGTACGGTGTAAAGATAGGCATGCCAAGCGCAATCGTGTCACCTTCGTTGATCAGGTGATTGGCCTTGAGACTGGCAAACAGGTAGGTCATCGCCGCCGTACCGCCTTCAACTGCATACATATCAAAATGACCGATGAATGGATGCTCACCAACCATTTCGCGATGAATGTATTGTGCAACCACTTTTTCACTGAGGCGCAGCATACGATCTGGCACAGGATAATTACATGCCAATATCGCTTCGCACATTTCATAAATAAAATCGCCCGCCGACATGCCAAGCTGATCGCGCACATAGGAAACAGCCGCTTCGATAAAGCGTACGCCAGGAACGCCTACATTGTTTTTGGCAAAAATTTCAAAAACGGGCTTCGATGCCTTCGCGTTGCGGGAAGCCGCCGACGTCTTTCATGTAAATGTAAGAACGCTCTGCTTCCGTCATGGCGAACAGGCCGAATTGGAAGAAGCCGTGACGTGGCGTTGTCGCCAGAAAATTTGGGTTACCACGCCCCGCATTGAGCATCATACGATTGCTTTGTTTTGCGGTCTGGATAAGCGCGTCTTTGAGTTCGAAAGGGCTCAATAAAGCGAGTTTGTCGGGATTGCTAAAGTCCATGTTTGTTACTCCTTAATGGTAGTGAATCTATCGAATGGATTGAATCTCTTTAATCAATGCATGAATAGATGTTGAACATAACTTCATTACCCGGTGACTGACCGGGTGATGACTGGAAACAAATTAAACCAGGGCGACGACCAGCGGCCCAAGCAAGGTCAAAAACACATTCGCGAGCGCATAGGTAATCGCAAACGGTACCGTTGGAATCGCATTTTCGGCTTTATCCAAAACTTCACCGAATGCCGGATTGGCACTGCGTGAGCCGCTCAGAGCACCAGCAAAAATCGCCGTATTGTCATAGCGCAGCACATAACGGCCGATCAACATGGTCAGGATCAAAGGCAAGATGGTGACCACCACCCCGATCAGGAACAGTGAGATACCGTGTTCTTTGACGGTTTGTACCGCTTGCAAACCGGATGAAAGACCGACCACGGTAACAAAGCCTGCCAGACCCAGATCTTTGAGAATTTGAACAGCACCTGCGGGCATCGCACCGAGTGACTGATGTTTGGAACGATACCAGCCAAACAGCAGGCCAGACAATAATGCACCGCCGCCACTGCCCAGCGTGAGCGGTATTGATCCGATCTTTGCAGTCAATAAGCCAACCGCCAACCCAACGACCAGACCCGCCCCCATATAAACAAAATCCGTTTTTTCACTTGGAACAATCACATAGCCAGCGATACCAGCAACGCGTTTAACGTCTTGTTCTGAGCCATAAACGGTAATCACGTCACCCAACTGGACGATTGTATCCGCCAACATAGGTAAGACTTTTCCCATGCGACTGATTTGTACAACGTAGATACCGTGGCTGACGTCGCCAGCGGTCTGTGCACGAATTTCGCCGACTGATTTGTTATGGAATGCCTTATTGGTCAACGCGACTTCTTTGCGCTGCATGGTCAGTTCCATACCTTCCACTGCATACAGTTCTTTGCCCAGTTCTGAGGCAACATCAACCATTGCTTCACGGCGCCCGACCACCAATACGATGTCGTTAGTTTCCAGAACTAATTCAGGCGTGACTTCAATGAATTGCTTGTTACGTTGGACTCTTTCTATGGTGATAGTGACTTGAGGATTTGCTTGCTCCAACGCCAACACCGTTTTGTTACCGGTTTGGGTGATTTGATAGATACGACCGGTCAGATCAGGTGCTGCCAATTGTTGGCCTGGTGCCAAAACTTGTACACCTTGTTGCATCGCTGCTTCCGCTTTGACTGCATCGTCTTTGATACTACGACCCATCAGTCTAGGCAGTATATTGACGCAAACGATGATGGCACCGAAAGAGCCAAACACATAAGTCACCGCGTAACCAACGGCGACATTGCCTTGCAAGCGGGTGACTTCATCGGCAGCTAAGCCTAATTTTGCGATCGCATCACTTGCAGTACCAATAATCGCTGATTGTGTCAGACCACCTGCGGCAACACCAGCGGCGAGGCCTTTGTCGAGCCCGAAAATTTTCGCCATGATGACAACGGTCGCTAACGCAGTTACCGCTAACACCACCGCAAGAATAATTTCGCGTATTGATTGCTTTCCGAGAGAATTAAAAAACTGTGGCCCGCTTTCATAACCCACCGCATAAATGAACAAGGCAAACAGTACAGCCTTCACGCCAGGATCAACATGAACGCCAACCTGACTGACGAGCACCGCAACCAGCAATGAGCCAGCGACGCCGCCGAGTTGAAATTTTCCGAACTTTATTTTCCCTACGTAATAGCCAATTGCCAGAGATAAAAACAAAGCGATCTCGGGCGATTTGGCAAATAAGGCATGTAGACTTTCCATATTCAGTACCTTTCATTAAAAATTATTCACAGCACATCAGGTGAGTATTGTTCGCCTGATGCGCTGTTACGCTGCATGTTGCAGCATTCCTGTTAAGGCTACGATGAGTGGACCGAGCAATGGCAAGACGATATTTGAAACCGCATAAGTGATCGTGTAACCCAGCAAGGGAGTAGAATTTCCTGCAACTGTTTGTATCGCGCTAATCGCTGGTGTGCTGCACTGTTGACCAGCAATTGCACCCAATAAAATAGGCGCTTTTAATTTCAACAAAAAATGTCCTACGAACAAAGACACACATGCAGGCACCAAAGCGACCACAACACCGATGAGTGGCAACGACACACCATATTGTTTTATCAGTGTGATTGCCTGCGGGCCGGATGACAAACCAACGCAAGCAATAAACCCAGCCAGGCCCAGGTCTTTTAATAAAGCCAAAGCAGATTCGGGAATACCAGCGACTTCCATGTGCTTATCCTGATACCAACCAAACAGTAAGCCGCTTAACAGAGCACCGCCACCCGTCCCGAGTGATAATGGAATCGCGCCTAGTTTGAGACTCAGCATACCTATCGCAATGCCACTAACGATGCCCAGAGCTGCGAAGCTGATATTGCTTTTATCAGTCTTACGAATTCGCTGACCCAGCTTTTCAATTGCGACAGCAGAGTCTGCGCTGCTGAGTGTATTGCTGATACAGACTTGCAATACATCACGCAGTTGCAAATGCAGATCTGGCAACGGTGGTAAACGATGCTCACCGCGTCGCACGCCGATAATTTGCATACCTGTTGGCAGTTGCAGGCTGGCAAGCGTGGTTTTATCAAGATCCGGATTTTTTAATATGACCTCAGTGCGATATAAAATCAGATGAAAGCTATCCGGATCGGCAAATTCTTCGCCTAACAGCGGCGCTTTGTTAGCCAATACCCGACGCAGTCCAAGAACCAAAATTTCATCTGAACGTAATAGGATCAGTTCCGGAGTGATTTCCTGATAGACGCCATTTCTGCGTACTTTGACTATCGTTGTTTGTGTACCCAATTGTTGTTGAAGCACACTCAGACGTTGACCATCAACTTGAATTCTGTAGCTGCGCCCTACCACGTCAGGGACTGCAGATTCAGCCTCTGCGCTGACATCGTTCCCTCCCATTTCCTGCCATAATTTTTCTGCTTCCTGACGCAAGTTAATACGTAACAACAAAGGAAAAATCTGACTGGTGACGATCACGATGGTGACTAATCCGAAAATATACGTAATCGAATAGGCAGTCACCACATTGGCTTGTAGTTGGCGGATTTGCGCTATGGGTAAGTCCAGTTTGGAGATGGCATCCGTCGCTGTTCCTACCACCGCAGATTCAGTGGCAGCACCTGCCAACATGCCAGCAGCTGTTCCTTGATCGAACTTGAACCAATAGGTCGCGAGTAGCACCAGCGTTACGACCACCATCACTTCGATCAGACATAACAGTGCCAGACGTAGTCCCTTAGCGTTCAGATTGGCAAAGAATTGTGGACCGCCTGCATAACCGAGGGAAAAAATGAATAAAACAAAGAAGACGTTTTTGATGCCAGGATCAATCGCAACTTGTGCCTGACCCAAGAGCAGAGCCACAATCAGCGTACCACAGACGCCGCCTAACTGAATAGAGCCAAACTTGATTTGTCCGATTGCATAGCCAATCGCCAGCGCCAAAAAAAGCGTAATTTCTGGTACCAGCTCTAACACGTGCACAAACGAAATTGGCATGTCTCATTTTTCCTGACTAAGTAAGATGCGGAGGTGCTGTCAAAACCCCTTTCATCTACAACTCGCAAACTGCGATTTTTGGAAAGACTTGATGCTGAAACGAAAAACTTTTTTGATCTGTGTCGAAAAATAAGATCAAAAGATAACATACCAGTTCACCTACGCAAAAGTATTTTATAGGTCGGGACAAATGAGCATCTTGACCAATATCAACTATTTGCATTGAGCAAGATTTGGCCTTGATCAAGATTTTTACTAAAGCGGCCGATTATCTTCGTGAATACTTAGAGATCAAGTTGGATCAATAACGCCACGCGCAATCATACGTAATGCGGTCAGGCTAGGGATGAAAAAATATTCGCCGCCACGTGTTTCTACAAAGCGCGGAATCTTCGCCAAAATGAACGGCACCTCTTCACTTGCGGGGTCTACTTGCAACACGGCTTTACTCGAAAAATGCGGATCATGACTGTGGTTGCCGAGGATGATTTCTTTATCGTTTCCAGCCTTAAAATCATTGCCGTAATTGACCCACTGTTGTTGCACAAATTCAAATTGGCGATTGATGTCGGCGTTGAGCATCATGATAATAATGCCGTGATTGCCATCGTCTCTGCCACGGTCTTTGACTTCACCGTAAGGTAAACCACGGCGTAAAATGCGGCGTCGGTTACTTAAGGCGCCAGGCGTATCAAAGGCACCGGTAATTGTTTTGTAGGAACCAGGTATGTCACCGGGATCTCGTCCCATTTCTAAAGAAGCGCGCGGATTGATGCGGCGCAAATGTGCGCTGAAGGGGCATTTGGCACCACTCATATCATCGTCATACGTAAAGTCGCTTAACATCCGATCTTGTTCTGCGGGGCTGGCTTGCGCAAATTTTTCATCAAACTTTTTCTTGCTCGCAGCGTCTGGTGCGCTGACCAGCGGTGCGCCATTGTCACGCCAGCGACCGACAAATTTTGCTGCCAATAACTCTTCTCCGCCCGGATATTTTTGTCCCTCTTGCTTCAGATATTTGTCAAAGCTGGCGACATTTTCATGCAGCTTTCTATAGACCATATAGGTGCCGTTGCGCGCCAACAAAATGGGACGTGGCGCTGGTGGATATTCTTGCGCTTCATCGATATGACCTAATAAAAATTCCCCGGTCGCTAAAGGTGCCCAACTACCATCAGCGATTTGTTTGCCACGACCACGCACGCGTGCTTCGTCATACGGTACGCCTTCAAACACGGGGTCGCCTATGCCGTCGGTATAACCGAAATGTTCTTTGGCTGTCGGCAGACCGTTTTCCATCACGACCTTGACATCCTGATAGTCAAGCAACGCGCCATCGTCACCGCGATTGCCACCAAGAATGACCACGCCAGCTTCCGTCTTCTTCACTTCCTCAAGCAACCATGTGTACGCCTGTTCCAGAAACACATCGCATTGCGCCATAGCTTGCTGTATTCCGGTTAATCCAGTTTCTGACGAGGGTGGTGCCAACGCGTTGAGGGCAATAAAAATATGAACGTCTTTGTCACGGGTTTCGCGATTGTCGCGCCAGATTGGATCCCAGTGTTCCGGTGCGCTCGGACCATCGTCACCGAGTATATCTTTGCGGTGCTTCATCCCTTCGACAAACTCGGGTGAAAAACCGATCAGTGATGCGCGTGGCAATTCCAACTCTTTCAAACCTTGATACGTGAAGGCGATATTCACCGTCCATTCAGGCGGTGGTAAATCATCTGGGCCTTTGCCCCAACAAACTGCCGTTGTGACACGTTGTGTGATTGCATCCACAAAGCGACGTGCCCGACTACTATTGCGAATATTCAAAAATACATAGCGTGCTTTGGGATAACCGAAACGGCCATAAGCACGTAACACATGGCCTTGAATATCTAATAGATCGAGTTGTTTGCTCATGACGGACTTTCTGAATGTAGACGTTGCTTCATCGATGACTTAAAGCCGGTATTGCCCAGGCTGCCAACTTGGCATTTGCAAATCATTGAGTTGGGTTCGCAACATAAAAGCACGGTAATTAGCGCGAATTGCGGTAGCACTTAAGCCTTGATTTTCAATGGCGAATTTTGTGAATTCCTGCTTCATGTACAACGCCTTTAATTGTTCCTCTAAGGGCTGATCAGTAGAACCATTAAAAAACAAAGATGTCGTCACCTGACACTTCTTCATGTAAGTAATAAATTCACTGGCATGGTGGACGTTTTCAAAGCCATAGCAGTTATCCCAGATGTCATGAATGCGGCCATTAATTGCTTCCCACATCCCACGCAAATAGGCGTCAGGTGTGCCTGCCGGGCCGGCGTAAAAATTGCAGCAAAACACCAGATAACGCGATTGCAAACGATCTTGCTTAGGCATGACATCGCGGCGTAAACTATCCGGCACGACCGGCAGAACATCCGACCAGGTATCCGGGAAACTTCCACCGGGTAGAGATTCTGTCACCACATCATCAAGCACATAAAAGCGGCACAGATAAGTTTGTGGCACCAGTGCCATGGGGCTGTTAAATTCGCTATTCCAGGCTTGCAATTGATCGCGCACCAAATCGGCATACGCAATTTCTTTACCCGGTACACGACCGTTTTTAATCGGTGAAAGTATCGATAAGCCGTAGGCATTTCCGGCGACATTAGACATGATCTTGCTCCTGATCAAGCTGACCCGCGTGCCAGCGTTCACGTTTTTCTACCTGATAGGCAGACATACTGATAATCGGTGTTGGATGCATCGCCCCTAAATCGTGTTGTAAGCCACGAAGTACGCCGTGATAGCGCTTTAAGAATTCTTCGTCACTACCGTCTTCTACCGTTTTATTAAAGTCACTCAAGGTGTCTTTGACTGTCTTCGCTGATTTCACATCATTTGAGGTCGCCAGCGGATAGGCGTTGTAGTAATGGATGGTTTCCAGCTGGTTATACTGGATATAGTTGTGAAACGGCGTCAGCGCAACTGATTTTGAATAACGCACATTCCATTTCCAGAATAAATCCAGCCCCCCCGGAATCGCAAAGGTGAATGAATCGACATACTGATCCCAACTGCCATTGAAGTTACTAAAGAACAGCATGTAGGAATAGTTGAGAGTTTCTTTTGGCTGATCCGGCGACAGATGCGGAAACTGTTTGCGTCCAATAATGACCCAGCGCGCATAGTGAATCAGGGATAGGGTTTGTAAGCCACTGAGAGTGCTTGGGCGCTTTAAGGCGACCCAAAAAAATAATTTATTGAGCCACGCCGTGTACCAGCGAACCGGCGTGATGACATTCATGGCATAAGCTTTGCCAGCGATATTAGACATGCACAGCCTCCCAAAAAGAATACGACGGAGATTCGACAGGTGTTCTTGTTATGACAGCGAGATGTTATTTTAGAATAACATAATGATAATTTCTGTGCAGCTATTTTTTGTGGGGCGCGATTTATTTGCAAAAAATAAGTGGCAAAATCGTACTGCCCAAACCACCATGCCAGCGCGGAAACCTTTGCATCAGCATTCTCTGTCATTGATATGATTTCTAAATAGAATCAACGGTCACACGCAATTTGCTATGATCAAAAACAGGAGGCAGTTTTGAAAACCATAGGTTTAATCGGCGGCATGAGTTGGGAATCAACGATCCCTTACTACCGCAAAATAAATGAAGTCATCAAACAAAAATTGGGTGGTTTGCATTCGGCAAAAATCATCTTGTTGAGTGTCGATTTTCATGAAATTGAACGCCTGCAACATCAAGGTGATTGGCATGCTGCCGGCGCATTGTTGGCAGAGGCCGCATCGACCTTGGAAAAAGCCGGTGCTGATTTTCTGGTGCTGTGTACCAATACCATGCATAAGGTCGCTCATGAAATTGAAGCGGCGGTCAGTATCCCGTTGCTGCATATCGCTGATCCGACTGCGCATGCCATCAAGCAAGCTGGCTATCAAACTGTAGGCCTGTTAGGAACTCGGTTTACGATGGAGCAAGCGTTTTATCGTTCCCGCTTAATTGAACAACATGGATTACGGGTCATCGTACCTGAACCCACTGAAATTGATCTGGTTCATCGCGTGATATATGAAGAGCTTTGCTTGGGAATTGTATCTTCTGAGTCGCGCAAAGCATATCAAAAAATCATCGACCATCTTGCCGCACGTGGCGCAGAAGCGGTGATTTTAGGTTGCACAGAAATATCGATGCTGGTCAGTCCGGAAGAGTCGACATTGAAGTTATTTGATACGACGACCTTGCATGCGACAGTGGCAGCTGAATCGGCGCTCGCTTAACTTGGAATGCAGACCAGCTACGGTTGCATCTTATGTTGTATGTTTATTAATTTTCTCTATACTACCTCTATACTACGTTAATAAGCAAAATTTTATAAAGAGAAAACCATGCCTGTACGCTGGAAAGCATTGATTTTTTTGAGCGCAGCTGCAGCATGTTCCATCTCATGGGCGGCAGATATTATTCGTCTGCAACGCGATGATGGTAAGAGTTTGTCAGCCAGAGTGTATTTTCCTGCAAATGAATGCAAAGGCATCGCGATCATTTCACATGGTGCTGGTGGCTCTGAGCAAGGCTATGGATATTTGGCGCGCTTTATGGCGTCGCAAGATTATCTGACTGTCGTCCCCGGGCATCAGGAAAGTGGTATGAAAGTCCTGTTGAAATTCATGCAGGGAAAAGATCTCCCCTCTGGCCTCTCACAGTTGGTGACCGACAAAGCTGCTTATGCGGGACGGCTCATGGATATCAGCGCAGCGCGTCAGTGGTCCGCGCCACGTTGTAGTGCAAAAACAAGCATCTTACTTGGGCACTCTATGGGCGCAGCCACAACAATGATTGTTGCGGGCGCAGAAAACAAGATGGGCATCGATGATACTGTGCGCAAAAGTCTGTTAACGAACCCAGGCTTCGATCGCTATGTTGCCCTGTCGCCTCAAGGTGTTGGTTCAATTTTTCCTGGCCATGCGTGGGTGAATATACATCAGCCAGTGTTGCTCATGACCGGTACCAAGGATGAGGCTTTGGGTGGTGGATCCTGGAATAAGAGGACGGAAGCATTTGCCGACATGCCTGCCGGTTGTAAATGGTTAGGAGTGATCAATGGCGCGACACATATGAATTTCGCTGGTCGTGATTTAACACCGCAAATGACCACTTTGATCACCAAAACGATAGGCGATTTTTTACAAGCCGCGCCGGATAGGGGATGTACTGTTGCATCAGTGGCGGTAGGACTCACGCTTAGCACAAAGTAGAACGCTGTCGTTGCGAACGCATTTCGCTTTAACTTGTCAGCGTCATGTTTTACGGATTCAGCAGTCAGTTAATGACTATGAAAGATTACGGGAAGCAAAAATGAACCAGCCAGAACACCAACAAGACGCTGCAACAACGTTGCATTCAACAACACAGAACCAACGCATGCCGGTCATTTTTGTCGGGCATGGCAGCCCCATGAATGCGATAGAAGACAATGTCTACACGCGCCACCTTGCTGCGTGGGCGCAGCAGTTGCCGAGGCCAAAGGCGATTCTCGCTGTCTCGGCGCATTGGTTGACGCCGGGAAACACGCAAATAGATGCGCAACCACAGCCACCAACGATTCATGATTTTGGCGGTTTTCCGGATGCCTTATTTGCCGTCCAATATCCTGCGCCAGGTGCGGAAGCTGTCGCCCAAACGGCATTGCAATTATTGCAAACACAGCTGCCGCAAGTACGACTCACCAACGACTGGGGTTTGGACCACGGTAGTTGGAGTGTGTTGTGCCATATGTATCCTAAGGCGGATATTCCGGTGTTTCAGTTGTCGATTAACTACGCCGAAGCGGGTGAATACCATTATGCAATCGGGCGCCAGTTGGTGACTTTACGTGAGCAAGGTGTGCTGATTTTTGCCAGCGGCAACATCACACATAATTTGCGCGCTTTGGATTTTCAGGCACCAGAAAGCGCCACAGCGAGTCGCGCCTGGGCGCAGGAGTTTGATGATGCGGTCTGGCAAGCATTGCTCACTCGCAATGATGCGGCGTTGATCGATTATGCATCGCTCAGCCCCGGGGCAAAGATGGCAGTACCAACACCAGATCATTACTGGCCTTTGCTGTACGTGCTTGGGGCTGCAGCGGCTGATGAAGCCGTGCAGCAGACTTACCAAAGCTTTCAGGCTGGCACCATCAGTATGCGCTGCTTACAATTTGGCGCGAGTGCTTAAGTGGTCTTACTGCAAAACTACAAAGCGCATTACGCCATCGCCCCCCAATTGACGAACCAGTACGCCATCGAACCAGAGCTTGTGCAAATGCGCGAGCGCTTCACCGATGGCAAACGTCAGTTGATGCGAATCGAGCGGACGACGGAACATGATGGGCACGATGTCGCATGCGGATTGGGGCGTAGCGCAGGCGACGCGGACTTCTTCCAGACGTTCCGTGTGATGCTGTTGCAGTTGGGTGATGCGTGTGTGTATGCCTTTAAACGGTTTGCCGTGGGACGGCAAAATTAGTGTGTCGACAGGTAATGGCAGATATTTTTGCAATGAATCGAGATATTGCTGTACCGGATTGGCTTCAGGTTCAATGGCAAATACCGAGACATTGGTAGAAATACGTGGCAGCAGCATGTCGCCAGAAATCATCAACTTCAATTCTGGGCAAAACAGCGACGCATGTTCAGGAGAATGCCCAAAGCCAGTGATGATGTCCCAGCGTCGTCCCAAGATCGTCAATGGCGTACCTTCTTGCAAGCGACGATAAGCCGCCGGTACGGTTGGGACTAAACGGGTGTAGTGGGTTTTACGTTCCTGAATTTGCTCCAGCATTGCCGGGTCAGTCAGGCCATGTTTGCGGAAATGCGGGAACATCGCTGTTCCGTCTGCGCCCGGCAAGCTGGCGGACATCATGCGGGCGAACGCATATTCACCCGCAGTCATCCACAAAGAGACTTTCCAGCGGCTACATAAAAAGTCGGCCAGCCCCACATGATCCGGATGGCAATGCGTCACAATCACACGCACAATGGGTAATCCACGTAAGTGATTGTTCACATCACCCAATAACACTTCCCATGTATCCCGCGTGGTATCGCTGGAAATCCCGCAATCCACCACGGTCCAGCCATGCACCCGCCCGGTGTCGGTCTCGATCTCGTCTTCCAATAACCATAAATTGATATGATTTAAGGCAAATGGTAATCCCATGCGTACCCACAGCACGCCAGGGGCGATTTCCATGGTTTTGCCGGCTTCTGGCAAGGTGTCGCCGAAAGGATAGTCGAGTTGCTGTTCAAGCTGATTCATGTTTGTCTCTTGGTGTGTTGCTGGTTTTGCTTATTTGGGACTGCTGCCAACTGGTTAAGTTGCTTTTCTATGGGTAGAAATTATTTTTTTCAGTCCGATGTGCCTTGATAGGACGCTACGGCAGGAATAGCCTACAATGCGTTTTTATTTAATTGACGTTAACGTCAATTCGAGATTGTAATCAGAAAACTGATTTTTGTATCTAAAACTATGGCCACCTACACCATTACCGAATTAGCACGCGAATTCGATATCACCCCACGAGCGATCCGTTTTTATGAGGATCAGGGGCTCTTAAGTCCGACCCGCGAAGGTCCCAGTGGCCGTAACCGCGTCTATACTGCTCGTGAACGTACCCACTTAAAATTGACCTTACGGGGCAAACGTCTGGGTTTGAGTCTGTCGGATATCAAAAGCCTGGTGGATATGTATCGCTCCCCCAAGGATACAGAGACGCAGTTGCAAAGTTTTTTGGTCGTTTTGGCAAGACATCGTGCGGCGTTGGAACAACAACGCGAAGATATTGAAGTCATGTTGGCGGAAATCAGTGCCCATGAGGAAGAAAGCCGTCAATTGTTGGCACAGGGGGCTAAAACGAGTCTGACCGAGTAAAAATACGGTCAAGCGCAAAAGCTGTGTAATTGACGTTTACGTTAACGTCAATTCAAAGTATCATTTTTGTTTCGAAGAATTCGATTTGTAAGCTGGTTTTCATTGTAATAATTATCATTAGCCAGA
Source organism: Undibacterium sp. SXout11W (assembly GCA_049339905.1). Classification (GTDB taxonomy): domain Bacteria; phylum Pseudomonadota; class Gammaproteobacteria; order Burkholderiales; family Burkholderiaceae_D; genus Undibacterium. The sequence goes on along the minus strand of JBMPPG010000017.1, from coordinate 24,996 downwards.
GAAGCCAGACGTTTATTTTGAAGAATTATGTTAATAGCACAATAGTTAATTAATAGTTAATTTATTCATATTCATCGCAAAAGACTCAATTCCACCATTCCAATATTCAGTGAGGACGACATGCTCCATCTCCCAGGTTTAACTTTTGATCACGGCGAAGACATCGCCGCATTGCGCGAAGCGATTCAACAATTTGCCGCAGCAGAAATCGCACCCCGTGCCGCTGAAATCGACCGTAACGACCAATTTCCTATGGATTTGTGGCGCAAAATGGGCGATCTTGGCATTCTTGGTATCACGGTCGGTGAAGAGTACGGTGGCGCAGGTATGGGTTACCTGGCGCACATCATTGCGATGGAAGAAATTTCCCGCGCTTCCGCCTCTGTTGGTTTGTCGTATGGCGCACACTCAAATTTGTGTGTGAACCAAATTAAACGCAACGGCACAGAAGAACAAAAACAAAAATATCTGCCAAAACTGATTTCTGGTGAACACATTGGTGCATTGGCGATGTCTGAACCAAATGCTGGTTCCGACGTTGTTAGCATGAAACTGCGCGCTGATTTTAAAGGCGATCGCTGGGTATTGAACGGCACCAAAATGTGGATCACCAATGGTCCTGACGCAGATACCTTAGTTGTCTACGCCAAAAATGATCTGGAAGCAGGCCCACGCGGCATGACCGCTTTCCTGATTGAAAAAGGTTTTAAAGGTTTCAGCATTGCGCAAAAACTAGACAAGCTCGGCATGCGCGGCTCCCACACTGGCGAGTTGGTGTTTGAAGATTGCGAAGTCCCAGCAGAAAACGTCCTCGGTGGTTTAGGCAAAGGGGTCAATGTTTTGATGTCCGGCCTCGATTTCGAACGTACCGTTTTGTCTGGTGGCCCGTTGGGCATTATGCAAGCGTGTATGGATTCCGTGGTGCCTTATGTGCATGACCGCAAACAATTTGGTCAGCCAATTGGTGAATTCCAATTGATGCAAGGCAAATTGGCTGATATGTATTCCACCATGATGGCATGTAAAGCCTATGTCTATGCAGTCGGTCAGGCTTGCGATCGTGCCACGACACCCGAAGCTGTCCGCGCATTGCGTAAAGACGCTGCTGGCGCGATTCTTTACTCCGCAGAAAAAGCCACCTGGATGGCAGGTGAAGCGATCCAGACCCTCGGCGGCAACGGTTATATCAACGAATATCCGGTCGGCCGTTTGTGGCGTGATGCGAAACTGTATGAAATCGGTGCCGGTACCAGCGAAATCCGTCGTATGTTGATTGGTCGCGAACTGTTCGCAGAAACGCGCTAAAGTCTGGAGCAGTGAGCAGTTTTGCCGGTCACGCCGATGAAACTGCTCCCAATAGCTCGCTTCAGTTTTGCCGTGCAATCGTCCGAAAAAACGGCTTGCATACTTCTTGACATCAGCATTCGGAAAAATCAGGTATGACACCATTACATCTGAATACCCCATTGTTAGCTCATCGAGCCTTGTCTTCAGCGCTGGATAAACAGGTCTGGTTGAAGATGGACAATCTCCAGCCCTCCGGGTCGTTCAAATTGCGTGGCATAGGGTTGATGTGTCAGCGTGCTGCGGCCAACGGCGCACGGCGTTTTGTCTGTCCGTCCGGCGGTAACGCGGGTTTTGCCGCGGCAGTTGCGGGTGTTGCTTTGGGATTGCAGACCACGATCGTCGTGCCAGAAACCACCTCAGAGTCCGTACGTCATGCTATCCGGGCAATAGGCGCTACTGTTATCGTCGAAGGTAAAGTCTGGGATGAAGCGAATCAGGCGGCACTCGCTTTATGTGAACAAGCTGGCACGGTGTACGTACCTCCGTTTGATCATGCTGATATCTGGGACGGTAATGGTAGTGTTATTGATGAAGTTGCTGATAAGCTTGATTTTGACGTTGTCGTCTGCTCCGTGGGTGGCGGCGGATTAATGAGTGGCATTGTGCAAGGCTTGCAACGCAATGGTTTGAAGCATGTTCCGGTTATCGCGGTAGAAACAGAAGGTGCCGCTTCTTTGCATGCAGCAATGCAAGCAGGTGAATTAGTGACTTTACCTGCCATTACGACGATCGCAAATTCGCTCGGTGCACGGCGTGTGGCACAAAAGGCACTTGATCTGACGCGTGAACACGACATCCGTAGCGTGCTTGTCAGCGATGCGCAGGCGGTTGACGCTTGCCTGAAATTTGCAGATGACATGCGTGCTTTGGTTGAACCCGCTTGCGGCGCGACATTGGCAGTTGCTTATCAGAACTTATCTGTCATGCATGCGTTCAAAAAACCACTATTTGTTGTTTGTGGCGGCATAGGCGTAGATTTGGATAAACTACAAGCTTGGAAAAACCAATTTCAGCTTGCCTGAGTACACCTATGCCAAATACCCATTTTCCCAAATTGTTGTCTTCTCAGATTGCCTTCGATATCGCACGAATGATATTAGATGGCTTTGACAAACATTACCGCCTGTTTAGCGCGAGTAGTCAGGGAGCCAAACGACATTTTGAGACGGGTGATTGGAAAACCGCGCAAATTTCCGCCAGAGAACGTATCCAGTTTTACGACACGCGCGTACGTGAATGCGTGCAGGCACTCGAAGATGAATATGACGAAGACGATCTGACCGATGATGTCTGGCGCGAAGTCAAACTGCATTACATGGGTTTGCTGACCGATCATTTACGGCCAGAGTTGGCAGAAACGTTTTTTAATACCGTGTGCACGAAGATGTTGCATAGAAATTATTTTCACAATGATTTCATTTTCGTGCGCCCCGCGACATCGACTGAATATATTGAACGCGAAGATACACCACCGACGTACCGCGTTTATTACCCGGCGACCGATGGTCTGAACTTTACGATCAAACGTATCGTTACTAATTTTCAGTTAAAAACCGAGTTTGAAGATCTCGATCGCGACGTGGCTTTGGTCGAAGCGCGTTTGCGAGAAAATTTCGGTAGTGAGAAACTCGAACCAAATCATCAGATCCAGGTGTTGGCCAGTTTGTTTTACCGGAATAAATCCGCTTACATCATCGGCAAGGGCATCAACGGCAATCGTGAATACCCGTTCGTGATACCCATTATGCACAAGCATAAAGGCTCACTGGTGCTCGATACCGTGCTGTTTGATACGATGCAAATCACGGTTTTGTTTTCGTTTACACGTGCGTATTTCATGGTCGACATGGAAGTGCCATCAGCGTATGTTCAATTCATACGCAGCATTTTGCCTAAAAAACCGCGTAGTGAAATCTACACCATGATAGGCCTGCAAAAACACGGTAAAAATTTGTTTTACCGCGATTTTTTGCACCACCTTAAATATTCTTCAGACCAGATTGCTGCCGCGCCGGGTATTCGTGGCTTAGTGATGTTGGTATTTGCATTGCCATCATTTCCGTATGTATTCAAATTAATTAAAGATAGTTTCCCGCCACCGAAAGAAACCACCAAAGCACTGATTAAAGAGAAGTATTTGCTGGTTAAAAATCATGATCGTGTTGGCCGTATGGCCGATACGCTGGAGTATTCTGACGTGGCTTTTCCACGCTCGCGTTTTTCAGAAGATTTGCTCAATGAAATTAAGCAATATGCACCGTCTTTGCTAGAAGTGAATGATGATGAAGTCGTCATCAAACATCTGTATATAGAACGTCGCATGACACCATTAAATATCTACCTGACGGAAGCAGAACAGCGTGGCGATATGGAAGCAATGGAACACGGTGTGCGCGAATACGGCAATGCGATTAAAGATCTGGTTGCCGCGAATATTTTTCCTGGCGACATGCTATATAAAAATTTTGGTGTCACCAGACACGGTCGTGTCGTCTTTTATGACTACGACGAAATCGAATACATCACTGATTGCAAGTTCCGAAAAATTCCGGCACCGCGCAATGAGGAAGACGAAATGTCTGCTGAGCCGTGGTATCCGATTGCTAAAAACGACGTGTTCCCAGAACAGTTTGGTACCTTCTTGTTAGGCAATCAAAAAGTAAAACAATTTTTTCTGAAACATCACGCCGATTTGCTGACAGCCGATTATTGGGACGGACGCAAACAGCGCATCGTTGCAGGGAAAATTGATGATGTGTTTCCGTATCCTCAAGAGATCCGATTCTGTCATCAAACATAATTAAACGTAATAATTTTTTCGGCCATTTTTATTTTGGAGAATGTAATGAACGACCCTATCGTTATCGTTGGCGCAGCACGTACCCCTATGGGTGCTTTTCAAAGTGACTTTTCTTCTTTGACAGCGAGTCAGCTCGGTGCTGTTGCGATCAAAGCAGCGGTGGAACGTGCCGGCGTCAAACCAGAATTGGTCGAAGAAGTGTTATTCGGCAATTGCTTAATGGCCGGGCAAGGTCAGGCACCAGCACGTCAGGCATTGCTGGCAGCTGGTTTGCCGATGTCCACGGGTGCTGTGACACTGTCTAAAATGTGCGGCTCTGCTATGAAAGCCACCATGATGGCATTTGATTCCATTACCGCAGGTAGCAACGAAGTATTGGTGACCGGCGGCATGGAATCCATGACCAACGCACCATACCTGATCCCGAAAGCACGCGGTGGCTATCGTATTGGTCATGGTCAGATTTTTGATCACATGATGCTCGACGGTCTGGAAGATGCGTACGACAAAGGTCGCTCCATGGGCACCTTTGCTGAAGACTGCTCCGCTAAATACCAATTCAGCCGTGAAGATCAGGATGCATTTGCAATTGCTTCCGTTAAGCGCGCGCAAGCAGCAACCGCCGATGGCTCATTTGCGTGGGAAATTGCACCCGTGACTGTTTCTGGTCGTGGTGGCGATGTGGTGATCGATAAAGATGAAGGTCCGTTGAAAGCTAAGTTAGATAAGATCCCTTCTTTGAAGCCAGCATTCAAAAAAGACGGCACGATTACTGCTGCGTCTTCATCGTCCATCAACGACGGTGCCGCAGCGCTGGTCTTGATGCGTGAATCCAAAGCCAAAGAATTAGGTTTAACACCCATCGCAAAAATTCTGGCACACACAACCCATGCGCAAGAACCAGGCTGGTTCACGACCGCACCCATTGGCGCGATTGAAAAACTGTACAAAAAAACTGGCTGGACGACTGACACAGTTGACCTGTTCGAAATCAACGAAGCCTTTGCAGCAGTGCCTATGGCAGCCATGAAAGACCTCGGTATTTCTCATGACAAGATCAACGTACACGGTGGTGCATGTGCTTTGGGTCACCCTATCGGTGCGTCTGGTGCGCGTATCATCATCACGCTGATTGGTGCATTGAAAAAGCAAGGTAAGAAGCGTGGTGTGGCATCGTTGTGTATTGGTGGTGGCGAAGGTACCGCGATGGCCATCGAACTGTTTTAATTGATGTTGTGCGCTACGCTCATTCAAACTCCGGGCGCATAGCGGCGTTGCAAATGCGCGCAATACCGACGTATTGCGGTGCTTTGTAACTTGCTTTGCATCGCGGACATTGAATGAACTAGCGCACGATATAAAAGCGACACTGCAAGAAGTACTAAAAGCATAAAAACGAAGATGCACTGTGCGCACAGATATAAGTTAAAGGAAGCAACATGCCGACAGCATTAATCATTGGGGCTTCGCGTGGGATTGGGCACGAGTTGGCTTTGCAATACAAGGCGGCCGGATGGCGCGTGATTGCGACGGCGCGAAATGCGGATCACATTGCGGTCCTGCAGTCAGACGGTTGTGAAGCATTGCCCTTGGATGTCAATAATCTCAACGATTGTGCTGGTCTGGGCTGGCGTCTGGATGATGAAAAAATTGATGTTGCGATTTTAAATGCCGGTGTTTATGGGCCGCATACCACTGGATTGACATCGCCACAGCAAGAACAGTTTGACGATGTGATGCACACCAACGTGTTAGCTGCGATGCGCATTTTGCCTATGGTTTTACCTTTAGTGGAAAATGCGCATGGCAAACTCGCTGTCATTTCTTCGCATATGGGTTCGATTGCGAGTCGCTCGGCTTCACAGGGTTGGCTCTATCGTGCCAGCAAAGCAGCCTTGAATTCAGTATTGAAAGATGTGTCGCTCAACACCAGTAAAGCCACCTGCGTGGCCCTGCACCCTGGCTGGGTGAAAACCGATATGGGTGGCGCTGGCGCTGATTTAGAAATTAGCGATAGTGCTCAACGCATACGTAAGCTGGTTGAGGGCTTACAAGCAGAACACAACGGCAGATTTTTTAATGCAGAAGATGGTGCCAGCCTGAGCTGGTAAGACCTGAAATAAAAACGAGAAATTGAAAAGAGACTCACATGTTACTGACACCAGAACACGAAATGATACGCGACGCCATTCGCAGCTTTGCCCAGGAACGTTTAGTGCCAAACGCGGCACGTTGGGACAAAGAACACCATTTCCCGGCAGAAGAATTAAAGGAACTAGCGCAGATGGGGGCGTATGGTGTGGCGGTGCCAGAAGAGTTTGGTGGTGCAGGCATGGATTATTTGTCGCTGGCGCTGGTGTTGGAGGAAATCGCCGCGGGTGATGGTGGCACATCTACCGTGGTGTCGGTGAATAATTGCCCAGTGTGCAGTATCGCGATGATGTACGCCAACGATGCTCAAAAAAAGCAATGGTTGACGCCCTTGGCGCGTGGTGAAATGTTAGGCGCATTTTGCCTGACCGAACCACACGCAGGTAGCGATGCCTCTGATCTAAAAACCACCGCACGCCGTGAAGGCAATGAATACGTCTTGAACGGCGTTAAACAATTCATTACCAGCGGCAAACACGCGGATGTGGCGATTGTGATGGCGGTGACGGACAAAGCAGCAGGCAAAAAAGGCATCAGCGCTTTCTGGGTGCCGACCAAAACGCCGGGTTACATCGTTGCAGGTTTAGAACATAAAATGGGTCAACACTCGTCTGACACCGCGCAAATTTTATTTGAAAACTGCCGCATCCCTGCTGAGAACCTGATCGGTGAAGAAGGCATGGGTTACAAGATTGCTTTGTCTGGTTTAGAAGGAGGCCGTATCGGTATCGCGTCGCAATCGGTCGGAATGGCGCGTGCCGCATTTGAGGCGGCGCTGGCGTATGCCAAAGACCGTAGCAGTTTTGGTAAATCGATTTATGAACATCAGGCCGTGCAATTCAAGCTGGCTGATATGGCGACCCAGATTGAAGCAGCGCGTCAGCTGATCTGGCATGCAGCCAGTATGAAAGATGCAGGTAAGCCTTGTTTAAAAGAAGCGGCGATGGCGAAATTATTTGCTTCAGAAATGGCAGAAAAAGTGTGCTCTGATGCAATTCAGATTCATGGCGGATATGGTTACGTCAGCGATTTTCCGGTTGAACGTATTTATCGGGATGTACGTGTTTGTCAGATTTATGAAGGTACCTCAGAAATTCAGAAAATTCTGATTGGTCGCGCATTAGCAGCGGGATAAATTCCGTTAAAAATCGTTCATTTGATGGTGTAACAAGCGGCGAAAGCAAGTTAATAAAAGCGAGGAGACAGCAATGAGCAAGGCAATTGAATTCTGGTTTGATTTTGTTTCACCTTATGCGTACATCGCAAGTCAATCGATTGAAGCTTTAGCCGCAAAATACGGTCGCACTGTTGAGTGGAAACCGATCTTACTTGGCCAGGTATTTAAATCGACGGGTTCAGGTCCTCTGACAATGCGCCCGCCGATGATGACAAACTATTATAAAAACGATTTTGTGCGCTCTGCGCGTTACGCAGGCGTTCCATTTGTGCTGCCGGAAGTATTCCCGATTGGTACGCAAAATACAGCGCGTGTTTGTTTGTGGCTGCAAGAGACGGCGCCAGAGCGAGTGGGTGATTTTGTGCGTGGTGTGATGCGTGCGTATTTCTCAGGACCTGCTGCCATTAATGATCTGGCCTGGCTGTCGAATTTTGTTGGCAGATTAGGACTCGATGGTACACAAGTAGCTGATGCGTGTAGTGATGCCGACCGCAAAGAGCGATTGAAACAAGCTTGTGAAGCAGCTGTAACACAGGGTATTTTTGGTGCACCATGGATCGTGGTCGATGGTGAATCCTTCTGGGGTAACGACCGCTTACCGCAAGTAGAAAAATGGTTAGCGACTGGCGGATTTTGATCAAGCGAACGTTCATATACTGGAGCTAAAAAATGAAAAAAGGCTACAAGCAATTAGTCGACGAAGCAAATGCACAGATCAAAACGTATAGCGTTGCCGAAGCACAGGCAAAGTTAGGTGACCCAGGGGTGCAATTTGTCGATGTTCGCGATATTCGTGAATTGGAGCGCGAAGGTATTGTGCCCGGGGCATTTCATGCACCACGCGGCATGATAGAGTTTTGGGTTGATCCGGATTCACCGTATTTCAAACCTGTTTTTGGTGAAGCCAAAGAATTTATTTTATTTTGCGCAGCAGGTTGGCGCAGCGCGCTGACCACCAAAACCGTGCAAGACATGGGCCTGGAAAACGTGGCGCATATAGACGGTGGTTTCGGTGCCTGGAAGGCAGCCGGAGCACCAGTAGCAGTGAAAGAAAGTAAAAAATAAGTATGCGTCGTAAAGAGAGTAAAAGCATGGTTGGCAAAGCACATGGCGAAGCCTGTCCTTGTGGTTCTGCAAAGCAGTTGAAAGATTGCTGTGCAATGTATTTGAATGGAAGTGCCGTGGCGCCGAATGCAGAAGCATTGATGCGTTCTCGCTACACCGCATACACCTTGAACGATGAAACGTATTTGCGTGCAACCTGGGATGAAAGAACTTGTCCTCAGGAATGCATCACACACGATGATCCGACGAAATGGCTGGGTCTGGAAGTGAAGCAGCACACGCACGATGGCGATACTGCCACGGTAGAGTTTGTCGCAAGATACAAAATTGGCGGGAGAGCGCACAAGCTACATGAAGTCAGTCGCTTTGTGCGCTACGACGGTAAATGGTTTTATGTGAATGGCGTAGTGAGTTGAAACGAAGTCATTCAACGGATTTCACATTCCGTTTCATATTAACGGCAAGCATTTTTTGTCAGCAGTACTAAAAATAGATTTTTGGATAAACATCATATGACAACTTTAGATTCCAAATTGAATCCTCGTTCTGAAGAATTCAAAGCCAATGCTGCTGCGATGCAAGTCGTGGTCGATGACCTTAAGGCCAAAATAGAAAAAATCGCTTTGGGTGGTGGTGACGATGCACGTAAAAAACATCTGGCGCGTGGAAAATTATTGCCACGGGATCGAGTGCAAATGTTATTGGATGCGGGTACGCCATTCATGGAATTTTCGCAGCTTGCCGCCTATGACATGTACCACAATGCAGCCCCATCTGCTGGCGTGATTACCGGCATTGGTCGTGTGGCTGGTCAGGAATGCGTGATCGTCTGTAATGATGCCACCGTCAAGGGCGGAACCTACTATCCAATGACCGTGAAAAAGCATTTGCGTGCGCAAGAAATTGCAGAGCAAAATAATTTGCCATGTATTTATCTGGTTGATAGCGGTGGTGCTAACTTACCGAATCAGGATGACGTATTTCCGGATCGTGATCACTTCGGTCGTATTTTCTACAATCAGGCAAACATGTCCGCCAAAGGCATCCCGCAAATCGCCGTGGTCATGGGCTCTTGTACCGCTGGTGGTGCGTATGTGCCTGCGATGAGCGATGAATCGATTATTGTTAAAAATCAGGGAACGATTTTTCTCGGTGGCCCGCCATTGGTGAAAGCAGCAACTGGTGAAGTAGTCACTGCCGAAGACCTCGGAGGTGGTGATGTGCATACGCGCTTATCTGGCGTGGTTGATCATCTGGCACAAAACGATACGCACGCCTTGTCACTGGCACGCACTATCGTCTCGAATCTGAACCGTCAAAAACCACAAACTGTGGTCATGAAAGACGTCGAAGAACCAAAATTCCCTGCCAGCGAATTGTATGGCGTGATTCCGGTCGATACCCGCAAACCTTTTGATGTCCGCGAAGTGATTGCGCGTGTTGTCGATGGTAGCCATTTTGATGAATTCAAAGCACGGTACGGTACGACTTTGGTGTGCGGCTTTGCCCATATTTATGGCATGCCTGTCGGTATCATTGCCAATAACGGTATTCTGTTTTCAGAATCCGCGTTAAAAGGCGCGCACTTTATTGAACTGTGCTGCCAACGTAAAATCCCGCTGGTATTTTTGCAAAACATCACCGGCTTTATGGTGGGACGCAAATACGAAAACGAAGGCATCGCCCGCAATGGCGCCAAGATGGTGACCGCCGTAGCAACCGCAAATGTACCGAAATTTACGGTGATCATCGGCGGTAGTTTTGGTGCTGGTAACTACGGCATGTGCGGTCGCGCTTATTCACCGCGTTTTATGTGGATGTGGCCAAATGCGCGTATCTCCGTGATGGGTGGCGAGCAAGCCGCAAGTGTATTGGCGACAGTCAAACGTGATGGTATTGAAAGCAAAGGCGGTACCTGGAGCGCGGAAGAAGAAGTCGCATTTAAACAACCGATCAAAGATCAATACGAACATCAAGGACATCCTTACTACGCCTCCGCCCGCTTGTGGGACGACGGTGTGATTGATCCGGCGGATACGCGTATGGTCCTTGGGCTCGGTTTGTCGGCGGCATTGAACGCGCCGATTCCTGATGTGAAATTTGGTGTGTTCCGGATGTAATGATGACGATGCGGCTTTCAATCAGATATGTTTTTTTTACCGCTATTGGTGTGGCGTTGGCAATGTCTTCTTCCGCCATGGCACAAGAGTCGAATACCAATGCGACTGCACCCATAGCGATGGCGGCTGACTTATTTGAATCTGTGGTGAATATTGATGTTTCGGTGAAAGACCTGTTGGGACGTCAAGTGACAGGGAAGGTCGTCCTTACGCAGTTTAAGCCGAATGGTGATGGACCATTTCCAATGATGATTTTAAATCATGGGCGTAGTGGAACTAATCGCGATCAGCCAGCGCGATTTCGCTATACCGCGCAAGCAAGATATTTCGTAAAGCGTGGTTTTGCGGTATTTGTGCCCACGCGCATTGGTTATGGTGAGTTGGGTACAACGCCTGATCCGGAAGATAGTGGTTCTTGCCGGAATAAAAATTATGCACCGTCAGCAGAGGCTGCATCAACTGAAGTTATTGCTGTACTCGATTATGCAAAGCAACTGCCCTATGTCGATCCTAAAAAAGTGTTGATTGTAGGGCAGTCGGTCGGCGGCTATACGACGGTTGCAACTGCCGCTAAGAATCCGCCTGGCGTACTTGCGGCGATTAATTTTGCTGGTGGCGCAGGCGGAGATCCTGACACACATCCGGGTGAGCCTTGCGAGGCTTATAAGTTAGAACAAATGTACGCAAAATTTGGCACTACCAGCAAAGTGCCTATGCTTTGGGTGTACACCGAGAACGATTTGTATTTTGCACCGAAATATAGCCAGGCTTGGTTTAATGCTTTTACCAAAGCGGGCGGCATAGCTGAATTTCAACTGATGCCAGCATTTGAAAAAAACGGTCACAGCTTGTTTGCGAAAGGCATCAAGCTCTGGACCCCCTTAGTTGACCGTTTTCTGGATGAACACGGCTTTGATGCCAACAATAAAAAAACGCAATGAGGAAAACATGTTTCACACTCTGAATCTGACGACGGAAGCACAGATGGCGACGGTAACTCTAAATCGTCCCGATGTCCGCAACGCGTTCAATGAAACCACGATCGCAGAAATTACGCAGGTGTTTCAGCAACTCGACGCTGATACTTCGGTGCGCGCCGTTGTGCTGGCTGCGAACGGTCCAGCATTTTGCGCCGGTGCAGATTTGAACTGGATGAAAAAGATGGCCGACTATACGCATGCCGAAAATCTGGCTGATGCAGGTCAGTTGGCAGCAATGCTGGCAGCGATCTATCGTTGTAGCAAACCAGTCGTTGCTAAAGTACAGGGTGATTGCTATGCCGGTGGTATGGGCTTGGTGGCTGCTTGCGATATCGCGGTCAGTGTCGATACTGCAAATTATTGTCTGAGTGAAGTCAAATTAGGTTTAATTCCAGCGACCATTTCACCGTATGTGATTAAAGCCATGGGTGAAAGTGCGGCGCGTCGTTATTTCATTACCGCTGAACGTTTTGCCGCCAGCGAAGCACAGCGTATCGGATTTGTGCATGAAGTTGTGAATGCAGAAGCACTCGATAGCAAAGTGGCGGAGATCGTCAAAGCGTTGGTGTCAAATAGCCCGAATGCCGTAAAGCAAGCCAAGAAGTTGGTACAAGATGTCGCCAGCCGCGAAATCACGCCGGAATTAGTCGCAGCGACAGTCGAAGGGATTGCTCAGATTCGGGCATCGGAAGAAGGGCGAGAAGGCGTACGCTCGTTTCTAGAGAAGCGCAAACCATCGTGGTTGCTTTAAAGTAAAGATAAATAAAGATAAATAAAGATCGGTGGAAATAAGAGAAAACCCTTAATTAACGGAGCAATTAGCCATGAAAACGGATGCTGCCGGAAAAGTCGCATAAAATACGCGTCTTCTTTAACCAGACCAGCAGTACTTGATGTTGTTGATTTATACATTGAACGGGTCTGTCTTGTAGTTTGGAGTCATTTTGGAAACACAAAATAACTGGGTCGCACGTAGCTTGCAGCATGTCTGGCATCCGTGTACCCAGATGCAGCATCATGAAACCGTGCCGCTGATTCCGGTCAGCCATGGACGCGGAATCTGGCTGTACGACATGGATGGCAAACGCTACCTCGATGCGATCAGCTCGTGGTGGGTGAATCTGTTTGGCCACGCTAATCCACGGATTAATGCGGCGCTCAAAGATCAGTTGGATAAGTTGGAACATGCAATGCTGGCAGGGTTCACCCATGCACCAGTGATTGAATTGTCTGAAAAATTATCGGCTCTGACGGGACATGCCTTAGGCCATAGCTTTTATGCCTCGGATGGCGCTTCGGCGGTCGAAATTGCCTTAAAGATGAGTTTTCATGCTTGGCGCAATGGTGGTCAGACGGAGAAGCAAGAATTTATCTGCATCCAAGGTAGCTATCATGGTGAAACCGTTGGTGCTTTGGCCGTCACCGATGTAAGTCTGTTCCGCGAAGCCTACGGCCCGATGTTGCAACGTGCGCATGTGGTGGCGTCACCCGATGCTCGCTTAGCGCAAGAAGGCGAAACCGCTACAGATGTGGCATTGCGTGCCGCTGCGGATTTGGAGCGCGTTTTACAGCAACGTCAGGGCAAAGTCGCGGCGGTGATTATTGAACCACTGGTGCAATGCGCCACCGGCATGGCGATGCATGATCCTATTTATTTGCGGCGGTTGCGTGAATTGTGTGATCAGCATCAGGTACATTTGATCGCTGATGAAATCGCGGTGGGTTGCGGTCGTACGGGTACTTTTTTTGCATGTGAATCAGCGCAAATATGGCCAGACTTTTTATGTCTGTCTAAAGGGATCAGCGGTGGTTATTTGCCGTTAAGTCTGGTGATGACGACAGACTCCGTGTATCAGGCTTTTTATGATGCTGATGTGCGTCGTGGCTTTTTGCATTCACATTCGTACACTGGCAATCCTCTGGCTTGCCGCGCAGCACTCGCAACACTGGCGATTTTTGAAGATGAAAATGTGATCGCGGCGAATCGTCAGAAATCACAAATGATCGCCTCTGCATTTGCTGGCCTGAAAGACGATGCACGCGTCAAGCATGTGCGTCAGCAAGGCATGATCTTCGCGTTTGATGCAGTGGTCGATGACGCGGAGCGCGCAAGTACTTTTTCGCGGCGTTTTTTCAGCGCCGCTTTGCAACAAGAATTATTAATGCGTCCGATAGGTCGCAGTGTTTATCTGATGCCGCCGTATATCCTGAGCGAAGAAGAAATTGCTCTGCTGGCACAGAAAACGATGAACGTATTTGAAGAGGTAATGGCATGAGTGGCAACCGTAGTAACCTGCATGTAGCAGCGGCCAGAATGCCTTTGTTGCAGTCTTTGCAGGACGAATTAGCAGAATTAGAACAGCAACATCTGATCCGCCGTCGTCGTACTGTGGATAGTGCGCAGGGCGCGACGTTGCAGGCAGAAGGCAAAGAATTATTGGCGTTTTGTAGTAATGATTATCTGGGTCTGGCGACGCACCCGCTGGTGGTACAAGCTTTGCAAAAAGGCGCGAGTTTGTACGGCGCAGGCAGTGGCGCGTCACATTTGATCAGCGGTCATAGCCGCGCGCATATGGCATTGGAAGAGCGCCTGGCCGAGTTTATGGCAGCCAATGTCGAGCAAGCGCGTGCCTTGTATTTCTGCACTGGTTATATGGCAAACCAAGCCATTATTACTGCGCTGGCGGGTAAAGATGCGGCAGTTTTTTCAGAAGAGTTAAATCACGCGTCGCTGATTGATGGTGTACGTTTGTCGCGTGCAGCGACCAAAGTTTTTCCGCATAAAGATTATGCGGCGCTGGAGCAAATGCTCAAAGCATGTACCGCGCAAAAACGCGTCGTCGTTACTGATAGTGTATTTAGCATGGATGGCAATATTGCTGACCTGCCGCCTTTGCTGGCGCTGTGTGAACAATATGATGCGTGGCTGATCGTAGATGATGCACATGGCTTTGGCGTATTAGGTGAAAATGGTCGTGGTGTTTTAGAACATTTCAATCTGAAGTCACCCAATCTGGTCTACATGGGCACGCTCGGTAAAGCCGCAGGTGTTGGTGGTGCCTTCGTCGCGGCGCATGAAACGGTGATTGAATGGCTGATTCAAAAAGCCCGTGCTTATATCTATACCACGGCGGCAGCACCAGCATTGGCACATGCGTTGTTGACGAGTGTTGACATTATTTCTGGCGCTGAAGGCAATGAACGTCGTGCGCATCTGAATAAACTGATTGCCATGTTTAGCCATGGTCTGAACCTGCAACTCTGGCAATTGATGCCTTCCATCACCGCGGTACAGCCGGTTGTCATTGGTGATAACGCGGCGATGTTAAATATCGCCGGTAACTTGATGGATCAAGGCTATTGGGTCGGCGCGATACGCCCACCTACCGTGCCAGTCGGCACCGCACGCCTGCGTGTGACCTTGTCAGCCGCGCACACAGAATTACAAGTGCACCAATTGGCGCAAGCGGTCAATCGCCTTGATCAAATGAGCTATGTCGCACAATGTTTTGCTGAGGTTGCCTGATGAATAATAAGCGTCCTTACGATTTTTTTGTGACTGGTACGGATACCGAGATCGGTAAAACGTTCAGCAGCAGTGCCTTGTTGCAAGCACTCGCACAACGTGGCACAAGCAGCGTCGGCATGAAACCCATCGCGTCGGGTGCAGAATTGCGCGACGGGGTCTGGCATAACGAAGATGTGGACAGCCTGATTGCAGCTTCCAGCGTAAAGGCCGATACTGCGTTGGTGTGCCCGTATCTGATGCAGACCCCGGCAGCGCCACATATCGTGGCAAAACAAGAAAATGTCGATATCTCTTTGCCGCATATACTAGCGAGTTATCAACAACTGACACACGCCGCAGAGGCGGTGATCGTCGAAGGCGTAGGTGGATTTTGTGTACCGCTGAACGACACCGTCGATACCGCAGATCTGGCGCAGCATTTGGATTTGCCAGTGATTTTGGTGGTAGGTCTGCGACTTGGTTGTATCAACCATGCGCTGCTGACAGCACAAGCGATCCGTGCCCGAGGCTTACGTCTGGCCGCATGGATTGCGAATACCGTTGATCAAGATATGTTGTATCTGGCAGAGAACATCGCTGCAATACAGCAGCGAATAGGTGCTCCTTTGTTAGGCCATATCCCGCGCCTGTCCGGAAACCTGACAGACAAGATGAAGAACGCAGCGACATATATTGATCTGGATATCCTGAAATAATTGAGTAGTAAACTTTGAAGTGAAGGAAGACATATGCAAGCGAATGACATCCCGCAACAAGCCGTACAGTTTCAAGCACCGGTAAAAAAGATAGAAGCAGAAACCTGGCCGGTTGACGATGTGCTGGCACTGTTCGATCTGCCATTTAACGATCTGATGTTCAAGGCACAAAGCGCCCATCGCGCTAACTTTCCCGATGGCGATGTGGAATTGGCGACTTTGTTGTCGATCAAAACTGGGGGCTGCGAAGAAGACTGCGGCTACTGCCCACAAGCTGCACGTTACGACACGGGTGTCGAAGCCAAAAAAATGCTGGATGTGCGTGAAGTCTTAGATGCCGCGAAAGCTGCCCGGGAAAACGGTGCCACCCGTTTCTGCATGGGTGCAGCATGGCGCTCGCCAAAAGACCGCGATATGGAAAAAGTCGAAACCATGGTGCGCGAAGTGAAAGCCATGGGCTTAGAAACTTGCGCCACTTTAGGCATGCTCAAAGAAGAACAAGCACAACGCTTGGCTGATGCGGGTCTCGATTATTACAACCACAATCTCGATACAGCGCCTGAGTTTTACAACAATGTGATTTCCACGCGTGATTATCAGGATCGCCTCGATACGCTAGGTCACGTGCGTAATGCTGGCCTCAAAGTATGCTGCGGCGGTATCGTCGGTATGGGTGAATCCCGTCGTCAACGCGCAGGCTTAATCGCGCAATTGGCGAACTTAAATCCTTACCCAGAATCAGTGCCAGTCAATCATCTGGTACAAGTTGAAGGCACGCCTTTGCACGGTCTGGACCCACTTGATCCACTCGAATTTGTACGCACCATTGCGGTTGCTCGCATCACCATGCCAAAAGCTCGGGTGCGTTTATCCGCAGGCCGCCGTCAAATGGGTGAAGCAGTACAAGCGATGTGTTTCCTGGCTGGCGCGAATTCGATTTTCTACGGCGACAAGCTGCTGACGACACAAAACCCGGAAGCACAAGATGATCGCGTTTTGTTAGAAAAACTCGGTTTGAAGACTCGCGGAAAAGTCGAAGCCAAAGCGGGTAGCTGCAGCTAACGATTAAGCAAAAAATTCATTTATTTACAAAATTAACCAAGAGCGAAGAGACATGTTCACCAAAATCCTGATCGCCAATCGTGGCGAAATCGCATGCCGCGTTGCTGCTACTGCACGTCGCATGGGTATCAAAACTGTCGCAGTGTATTCGGAAGCGGATGCCAATGCGAAACATGTGGCGGTCTGTGATGAGGCTGTGTTGATTGGACCAGCGGCAGCGAAAGAAAGCTATTTGCGCGCTGACAAAATCATCGAGGTGGCTTTGGCGACGGGCGCGCAGGCGATTCATCCCGGGTATGGTTTTTTATCTGAGAATAGTGAATTTGCTGAAGCGTGCGCCAAGAACGGCATCGCCTTTATCGGCCCACCAGCATCCGCCATCGAAGCGATGGGTAGCAAATCTGCCGCGAAGTCTTTAATGGAAAAAGCCAATGTGCCATTGGTTCCTGGCTATCACGGCGATAATCAGGATGCTGATTTTTTACACGGTGAAGCTGATCGTATCGGTTATCCGGTGCTGTTGAAAGCGAGTGCTGGTGGCGGTGGCAAAGGCATGCGCGTGATTGAAAAATCCGCTGACTTTAAAGATGCGCTGGCATCCTGCAAGCGCGAGGCGATTAATTCTTTTGGCGACGACAAAGTACTGGCAGAAAAATATCTGCAGCGTCCACGTCATATCGAAATTCAGGTGTTTGCCGATACACACGGCAATTGCGTTTATTTGTTTGAACGTGATTGCTCGGTACAACGTCGTCATCAAAAAGTATTAGAAGAAGCCCCCGCTCCTGGCATGACTGCAGAGCGTCGCGCCGCGATGGGTGAAGCGGCAGTCGCTGCGGCAAAAGCAGTCGGCTATGTAGGTGCTGGTACGGTTGAGTTTATCGCCAACCAAGATGGCTCTTTCTACTTCATGGAAATGAATACCCGACTGCAGGTGGAACATCCGGTGACAGAAATGATCACCGGTACCGATCTGGTTGAATGGCAATTGCGCGTTGCTGCTGGCGAAAAGCTGCCTTTGCAACAATCTGAATTGCGTATTCATGGCCATGCCATTGAAGCGCGTGTGTATGCTGAAAATCCAGAAAAAGGATTCTTGCCTTCAATTGGTACTTTGCGTCACGCACGTACACCTGCTGCCGTGAATTTTGAGCTCGGTGGCAATGGCGATCCGGCATCTTTCCGCATCGATAGTGGCGTTCGTGAAGGCGATACGATTTCACCTTTCTACGATCCTATGATTGCGAAAATGATCGTCTGGGGTAAAGACCGTCAGGAAGCTTTAGCCCGCATGGCGCAGGCTTTATCGCAATATCAAATCGTCGGTTTGAATTCAAACATCGCGTTTTTGTCCCGTTTGATCAAGAGTACGGCATTTTCTACCGCTGATTTGGATACGGGTCTGATTGAACGTAATCAGGAAGAATTATTCCCTGTGGTGAAACCAGCCAGCATGCATCGACTGGCATTGGCGGTGGCTGCTTTGTTGACGTCTGAAAAAAACGGTGGTAGCGATCCCTGGCAAAGTAGCCACGGCTGGCGCATGAATAGCCATATGCAGCGCGGTTTGCAATTTATTGAAGAAGCGACGACACATGATGTGACGATCACTTATCTTGCTGATGGCTGGAAGATCAGCAGCGCCGATGTTGTCGCTCAGGTTAAACTGGTTTCAACATCTGGACATGATTTTGTGTTGGCAATCGATGATCAAACCGTGACTGGAACAGTGGTTCGTGATGGCGAACATTTCCATGTTTTCAATCAAGATGTGCATACCGATTTGCATTACCTCGATGCGCTGGCACACGCTGGCGAAAGCGAAGCAGAAGGTGGCCGTTTGACCGCACCAATGCCCGGTAAAATCGTTGCAGTGTTGGTGAGTAAATCGCAAGAAGTCAAAAAAGGCGATGCCTTATTGATTATGGAAGCGATGAAGATGGAACACACAATTTCTGCACCACACGATGGTGTGATTGATGAAGTGTTGTATGCGGTCGGTGATCAGGTGACAGAAGGCGCGCAGCTATTAGCGTTTGCGCAGTAAGTTGTAGAATTTCTCCCCCGCTACCGTTTGCCGTAGCGGGGAGTAGTTTGCTGAATTTGCAAATCCGATTTGCGAGCGCAACAGAGAACGGTTTTGCGCTTTTGGAACAATCAAATGCACAGCGAGAGAGCAGCAGTGTCAGAAGCGACTTATCACGCATTGCAAACCAAAAGCATACAATAAGGCTTATTGCCTACTTGCCACAATGCGCCGTACACATGGTGCTATAAGGAATCGACATGACCTTACTCTCTATCAATATCAACAAAATTGCTTTGCTGCGTAATTCGCGCGGGCGCAACTATCCGGATGTCGATGCGTTTGCAGCACGCTTTCTTGATCTGGGTGCATCTGGAATTACCTTACACCCGCGTCAAGATCAACGCCATGCACGTTATTCGGATGTAGAAAGTCTGGGTGCCTTATGCAAACAACGCGGTGCAGAGTTGAATGTAGAAGGTTTTCCTGCACGCGAATTCGTCGAGGTGGTGAAGCGCCACCGTCCGGCACAATGTACTTTAGTACCTGATGCGCCAGATCAGCTGACTTCAGATCATGGTTGGGATTTTAAAAAAGATGGCGAGATGCTACGCAGCATCATTGCTGAACTGAAAGCCTTAAACATACGCACCAGTTTATTTGTTGATTTTGATAATCCCGATATTCCAGTCGCTAAAGAGCTCGGTGCCGATCGTGTTGAACTGTACACCGAACCATATGCGGAATTTGTAGGCACAAAATTAGGCGAAGAAATTTTTAAAGGCTTTTCGGTGGCCGCGAAACTAGCGCAGCAATCCGGATTGGGTGTCAATGCCGGACATGATTTAAATCTGAATAACCTCGGTAAATTTTTGCAGATACCAGGCATTTTAGAAGTGTCGATTGGTCACGCCGTGATTGTTGAAAGTTTGGAAATGGGTATGGACAGTGTCGTCAAACAATACATGGACATTATTCGTCAAACCCAGTCGGTGAATCAATAATTTGAGTTATGGCCAGCATCCTTTTTTATACCAACAGCCAGCACGAACAAGAATGGCTGCGCACTTTACATAGTGCCTTACCTCAGCATGCAATCCGTACCTGGAAGCCGGGTGATCATGCCCCGGCCGATTATGCGATTGTATGGAAACCACCCGCAGAGATGCTGGTGGGGCGCACCAGTCTAAAGGCGATCTTCATCCTCGGCGCCGGCGCTGATGCTATTTTGCAACTGGGATCTGCGTTACCTATTGGCGTACCTATCGTGCGTCTCGATGACGCCGGTATGGGGGTGCAAATGGCGGAATATGTTTGCCAC
The DNA here is from genome assembly GCA_049339905.1 of Undibacterium sp. SXout11W. Lineage (GTDB taxonomy): Bacteria > Pseudomonadota > Gammaproteobacteria > Burkholderiales > Burkholderiaceae_D > Undibacterium. The sequence continues at coordinate 4,723 of JBMPPG010000017.1, read as the reverse complement.
GCTGTGTTGCGCTATTTCCGTCGTTTTGACCAATATGAGGCGCAGCGCGATCAGCAGCAATGGAATTTCTTAATGCCGTTTGAGAAAAGTGATTTCAGCGTTGGTGTTCTCGGTCTTGGCGTGTTGGGACAGCGTATTGTCGATGCCGTGAAGCAGTTTGAGTTTCCTGTGCTTGGCTGGAGTCGCAACCCCAAACACCTCGACGGTGTAACCTGCTACGCAGGTTCTGATGGCCTGGACGCCTTCTTACGTGCCAGTCGCGTGGTCGTGTGTATTTTGCCGTTGACCAATGAAACGAACGGCTTATTGAACCGGGCCAACCTGCAAAAACTTCCACAGGGCGCTTACCTGATCAACGTCGCACGTGGCGCACATGTCAACGAAAATGATTTACTAGCTTTGGTGCAAAGTGGGCATATCGCTGGTGCAATGCTGGATGTGTTTCAGCAAGAACCGTTGCCGGCTGAACATCCGTTCTGGCGCGAGCCACGGATACAGATCACGCCGCATATGGCAGCAATGAGTCTATTTAAAGAAAGTATCGCGCAAATTGCCGAAAAAATTCAGGCGCTTGAACAAGGCTTGGCAATTCGCGGAATCGTCGATCCAACGAAAGGATATTAATGATGTCGCTACCACAACAAGTCAAAATCGTCGAAGTCGGACCGCGTGATGGTTTGCAAAACGAAAAAGAAAGTATTCCTGCCGATGTCAAAATCGCGCTGGTTGACCAGTTGACCGCTGCAGGTTTTCAAAATATCGAAGCGGCCTCTTTCGTGTCACCGAAGTGGGTGCCACAAATGGCAACTTCAGCCGAAGTGATGGCGGGCATCCATCGTAAAGCGGGCGTGATTTATTCCGTATTGACGCCGAATATGAAAGGCTTTGAAGCGGCGCTGGCGGCAGGTGCGGATGAAGTGGTGATTTTTAGCTCCGCTTCAGAAGCGTTCGCGCAAAAAAATATCAATTGTTCGATAGAAGAATCGATAGAACGCTTCCGTGACGTTGCGACAGCAGCCAAACAAAACAAGATACGCTTGCGCGGCAGCATCAGTTGCGCCTTTGGTTGCCCGTATCAAGGCGATGTGCCCGTCAGCAGCGTGACCGATGTGGTGCGTCGTATGCGCGATCTGGGTTGCGATGAAATTGATATTGCCGACACGATCGGCGTAGGAACCGCACGTCAGGTACAAAATGTGATGCAACATGCAGCCAAAGAATTTGCCATCACAGGATTATCCGGTCACTTTCATGATACGTATGGTCAGGCATTGGCGAATATTTACGCCAGTCTGGAAGTCGGGATTTCGATTTTTCATTCCAGCGTCGCGGGTCTGGGCGGCTGCCCGTATGCTAAAGGCGCGACTGGCAATGTCGCTACCGAAGACGTGTTATTCCTGATGCAAGGTCTTGGCATCCATACTGGTATCGATCTGAATGCGGTCGTTGATGCAGGGCAGTTTATTTCTCAGTACCTGGGTCGCAAAGCCGTAAGTCGTGCTGGTAATGCATTGGCTGCAAAGCGTGCGGGTTAAGGTTCGATAAAGATTTCATGGAAAACATGGTGGTTTTGCTGTCGCCGCCATGTTTTCTATTTTCAAGTACGAACCTATGCGACGATTTGCACGCCACGCCAGAATGCAATATAGCCAGTAATTTTTTTTGCGGCATCTTTGGGTTGTAGATACGTCCAACCCGCATTGGCATTAGTTTGCTCATCCACCACGATATCAAAATAATTCGCCGTACCCTTCCAGTGGCACACTGTTTGTTTGTCACTGTGCTTCAAATAATTTCGATCGACGTTTTGTGGAGGAAAATACACATTTCCTTCCAATACGATAACTTCATTCTCAGAGGCTTCGGCAATGATTTTGTTGTTCCAGATCGCAGTCGGCATGGCTTACTCCTTTCTTTGGCAGTGGGTGATTAATTATCGGTATCGGATATCGAGCGTGCTAAGCGTATGCCGGTTCGTTGCCAACGCGCATGGCTGGGGAAGAAATTTCTATAAGTGAGTCGGCTATGGTGCGGCGGTGTGAAGCTCGATGAACCGCGCAATACATACTGATTCACCATAAATTTGCCGTTATATTCACCTATTGCCCCAGCTGGAATTTCAAATCCAGGATAAGGCGCGTAACTGCTGCTGGTCCATTGCCAGCAACTATCAAATAGCTGGTGCAGATTGTCGTCTTTTTGTGCCGCACATTCCCACTCCGCTTCTGTTGGCAAGCGTGCACCGGCCCAACTCGCATAGGCAGCCGCTTCAAAATAAGAGAGATGACTGACGCTTTCATGCATATCTAAGGGCTGCAATCCGTTCAGGTTGAATTCCTGCCAATGCGATCCTGAGTGCCAGTAAAGCGGATGACGGATTTGATGCTGACGTAACCAATCCCAGCCCTCGGCCAGCCACCAGTTTGGGTTTTGGTAACCGCCATCCTGAATAAAGAGCAGATATTCTCCATTGTTGATGAGGCGTGATGTCAGGGAAAAAGGCTCAACAAATTGTCGGTGACGTGGCTTTTCATTATCAAAGCAAAAGCCAGATCCTTCATGACCAATTTCCAGCAAGTGCGCGTCAAAGCGATGCCATTCTAGTGGCGTATTGCTGATGCAATGATCACTGAAATCTGCCTGTTCAGTGCCAGGGCTTTCATTTAGTAGCGCAGGATGTAAGGGATTGCATGACAGTAGATGTTTGATATCTGTCAGCATCAATTCCTGATGCTGTTGTTCATGCTGTATGCCTAGTTCTATGCGCTCTGAGAGTTTTTCTGATTTGAGCGTGCTGAGCAAATGTTGTATACGCAAATCAGTAGCGTGACGATATTCTAAAATCTCAGACAGCGCTGGCCTGGTCAGCAAACCACGTTGTGCACGTGGATGTTTTTCACCGACGCCGTTGTAATACGAGTTAAACAGCACCTTGAACTGCGGATGGAATGGGATGAAGTTTGTATCGAACGCTTCCAGCACAAAGGTTTCAAAAAACCAGGTTGTATGCGCCAGATGCCATTTCAATGGGCTGGCGTCAGGCATCGATTGCACGCAGGCATCTTCAGCACTGACCAGCGCAGCGATGTTCAGTGTGCGCTGTCTGGTTTGCTTCCAACGCTCTGCTAAGCTAGTCGTCCGCATGATGTCATTCCTCTGTTACAAAGCTTTGGCGTAAACCACGGCAAACCAGTTATTGCTATCCGTCCAGTATTGTGCGTGACCAAAACCTGCCGAGTCGAGCAGGGTTAAGAATTTATCCAAGCTGTATTTATAGCTATTTTCAGTATGAATTTTTTCGCCTGGCAAGAAATGCCTGTGCATATTCTTCCACGTGACGGTTTGTGCAGTTCGCGCTTCCAAATGCATTTCTATGCGTGAATGACTTGTATTAAACAGCGCATGGTGACGCCATTGCTGGACGTCAAAGTTGGTGCCGAGTATTTGATTGATGTGCCGTAACACATTCAGGTTGAAGGCAGCGGTAACGCCTAATGCATCGTCATAAGCATGATGCAAGGTATCGTGATCCTTTATCAGATCGATGCCTATCAATAGCCCACCATCAGCATCGCATTCAGAACGTAAGTGCCGCAAAAATGTATGCGCCTGACTCGGTTCAAAATTGCCTATCGATGAGCCGGGATAGAAAAATAGACGTTTGTCGCTGCGGATCTCATCTGGTAGTGTCCATGGCTTTGAAAAATCAAGTCCAAGAGCTGTCATCTCTATATAAGGAAAGCGCTGTTGCAAACGTTGAACTGCATCTTCCAGATACTTAATAGAGATATCGATAGGCACGTATTGATTCGGATGCAATAGCGGGAACAGTCGTGCTGCTTTACGACAATTTCCTGCACCGAGATCAATCAGTGTGCTATGAGGCCCTATTGCATGGGCTATGTCGCTCATGTGTTGAGTAAATATGCTGGCTTCAGTACGGGTTGGATAATATTCAGGTAGCTCGCAAATAGCATCGAATAGTACCGAGCCCACCGCATCATATAAGTACTTAGGGGACGTATGTGCGGCATCAGACAATAAGCCGATTTCTAGTTCGTGTTGAGAGGGATGCGGCAAAGCGATCACTTCCGCTTCGTTGTTACCAGTAAATGCAAGAGACATATACCACCCTTTTTGAGAGGAAACATCAACAGCAAGGAAGACATGCAGAGCAACAAATCAGCAAATATCTTATAGCAGAATTGATAATTTGTTTATGTGCTCATGGTATATCGATTTAATGACCAGCGTTTGACTTCCTATCGAACAAAGGCGGGGATAATTCAGCGCATGGACATTTGTGATCACAAACGCCTCATCATCAATCTAAATTATTTTCAATTTTCCTTGCACTAGACCAGTTAACTTTGCTATAGTTCGCCTCCCGCTAAAACGGGAAGCAAGAAAGAAGCAGCAGCCAGCAACTCCGGCGGTTTGATCAGGTAGAAATGACGCGAAAGCGACATGTTTCATCAGAAAGAACAGCAAAAGCAATCAGGGAGTTGACAGGGTAGAATAAGTGCTGCATAATCTCGCTTCTCTGCTGCAAACGAACACAACGCTTCGTTGCTAAATCAGGTAAATAAATGCCTCGGTTTGAGCGGAAAAGAATTTAAACCATTCGGTTCTTTAACAATTAACAGTCAATAAATGTGAGCACTTGATGAAAGCGCACCGATTAGTTTTTAACTGATCGGAATGCTTAAAAAATATCAAATGC
>JBMPPG010000016.1:0-75503 GCA_049339905.1 Undibacterium sp. SXout11W | reverse complement strand
AACAAGCGATTATCGCCAGTGGTTGCCAGTACCTGATCTTCAGAACAAGCTGGGTGTATTCGACCTTTGGAAAAAATTTCCTTTTGACGATGTTACGGCTGGCCAATGAACGCGACGAATTGCGTGTTGTGAATGATCAATGGGGTGCACCGACATCGGCCAATGCCATCGCCGACATCAGCGCTGCTATTGTCGCGCAGTTGAACTCGGCTGAAGATGTTGCAGCATGGTGGAAATCACATCAGGGAACCTACCATCTGACCACCAAAGGACGCACCAGTTGGTGTGGCTTTACGCAAGAAATCATGCGTCAGGCAAGTGCTGCCGGACGTTTGCAAAAAGCGGCACCAACAGTCACAGGCATTCCGGCGACAGAATACCCAACACCGGCACAACGCCCGGTCAATTCCTGTCTGGATACTAGTTTGCTGTCAACAACGTTTCATGTGCAAATTCCGGAATGGGAAGCTGCTTTGGCCGTTGTTTTAGGTAAAACGGCTTAATAAATCGTATCTGCCAAGGTTTTACTTGCTGCTTTTCATCAATTTCCCGCCCTGCATTTGCAGAGCAGGGAAATTGCTATAAACACTTAAACACGCGTATAAATGTTTTTTTGATAAAATTTCTGCCTCTGATCAAATATATTTGCGTCTTCTTCCTGAAAACAACAATAAATTGAAGTAAAAGCTGCTTTTCAAATGATGCTTGTTTCGTTATTGTTGCATACTCAATTTTTATCTGTTTTTGGCAGTTCTTAATTTTTTGCAGCTGGCATACACAAAAATGCCGAATCACTGCATCAACGACTAGCCTAGGATCAGCCCAAGAACACCCCTGGACAATAATGATAAAATTAGCAATGGAATTTTCAGCATGATTCATATCGCCATCGTCAGCCATGGCCACCAGGATCTGCTCATCGCAAGTAAGATTGGTGGGCTACAAGACGCAGGTGACGATATTCATGTCTGGATTAAAGACAATCTACCATCCAGCCAACTGAAAGAATATTGCTTGCACCATCGCGTCTCGTATACCGATGCGTTGCCAGGCTTAGGTTTTGGGGCAAATAATAATTTCTTATTTGAACAAATAAAAAATAGTGTTGGTATTAAAGCCGATGATATCTTTATCGTCATGAATCCAGATGTCAGCACTGACCAGGCAACAATACTTGAATTGGTACGATTAATGCGCGCCGATCAAGCAGCATTAGCGACCTTAAACCTGTACCGTGACGCCAGTTTTGAAACGCCTGATGCAAATATACGGCGCTTTCCGGACTTCTTTTCTCCAATTCGGATGGCATGGGTGCGCTCCTTAACCGAACCATACAATAAAAACGATTATAAATCGGCGGGGTTAAGCGACTGGGCTTCAGGTGCATTTCTGGCGTTTAAAGCCAGCCACTATCAACTCCTGCACGGATTTGATGATCGCTATTTTATGTATTTTGAAGATGTGGATTTATGCTACCGATCCAGACTGATATTAGGGCATGGGGTACGCTATTACCCACAATTAAAAGCCTTACATAGTGCAGCTCGCAAAAACCGTAATGTTGCATCCCGCCACGCAAATTGGTTTATTCGGAGCTTTTTGAAATTCATTTTCCGCAAATATTTTGTCTATAGCGGTGCCAAACATGCCTGAACAGTTGAGCACTACGGATAAACGTAAAATTTTGCTGACTGGAGCCAGCGGTTTTGTTGGTCAGGCTATGTATCAGGCATTGGTGAATCATTCTGAACGTTTGATCTGCCCGACCCGTCGCCCAATCAGTAAATTAAACGTGGCAGTTGTTAATCCTCAAATCAGCGATTTGTCGGCTCAAACTGACTGGTCAGGATTTCTGACCGACGTTGGTATTGTGATTCACTGTGCAGCGCGGGTACACGTAATGCAAGAAGCAGTCGCTGACCCCCTGCCCTTATTCAGACAAGTGAATGTGGATGCCACGATGCGACTAGCAGAACAAGCAGCAAAAGCTGGTGCAACGCAATTCATATTTATAAGCTCAGTTAAGGTCAATGGCGAAGGCACAAAGCCAGGACATGCATACAATGAAACGACCCCATCTGAAGCGCAAGATCCGTATGGCATCTCCAAACGCGAGGCAGAGAATGCACTATTAGCCCTTGGTGAACGTAGCGGAATGCACGTGACTATCATACGTCCACCGCTGATTTACGGTCCTGGTGTCAAAGCCAATTTTGCCAGCATGTTGGAATGGGTCAAAAAAGGCATACCGCTACCGTTTGCCAGCATTAAAAATAAGCGCAGCTTTGTTTACCTGGAAAATTTGGTCAGTCTGGTATTGTGCTGTCTGCGTAATCAGAATGCGGCACAACAAGTGTTTTTGGTATCCGATGACCACGATTTATCGACTGCAGAATTATTACAACTGAGCGCCAAAGCTTTGCGCGTACCATCTCGCTTACTGCCGTTTCCACCAACACTATTAATTCTGCTGGCAAAACTCGCTGGCCGCCCCGCTATCAGCGACAGGTTGTGTGGTTCCTTGCAGGTAGATATCAGCAAAGCAAAGCAAGTGTTGAACTGGACACCGCCTTATTCAGTAGAACAAGGTTTAGCGGCAACGATCTTGGCAAAGTCTGCCTGAATCAATTATTCCTTAGCTTATGATAAAACGCATTTTTGATTTATTTCTGGCTTTCATCGCAACAGCCATTCTTGCCATTCCTTTGATCCTGACGGCGTTGTGCGTCAAGCTGACTTCACGTGGACCGGTGGTCTATTGGTCTCATCGTGTTGGCAAGAACAACGTAATTTTCAAGATGCCAAAATTTCGCAGCATGCGGATAGATACGCCAGCAGTTGCGACGCATTTGCTCACCAACCCCGACCAATATCTGACACCAATTGGCTCCTTCATCCGCAAATCTAGTCTGGATGAATTGCCGCAGTTATGGAGCATCATCAATGGTGATATGAGCTTTGTCGGTCCGCGACCGGCACTCTACAATCAAGAAGATCTGATCGCGTTGCGAACAGAAAAGCTGGTGCATACAATCCCGCCAGGATTGACTGGCTGGGCACAAGTAAATGGTCGGGACGAACTACCTATCCCGGTAAAAGTCGAACTGGATGCTTATTACTTGCAACATCAATCGTTTTGGCTCGATATCCGTATTCTCTGGATGACGTTTTTCAAAGTGGTACGCCGTGACGGCATTACTCATTAACGCACAGCACTTATTTAAAGCGCGAAAGTAGATATACCATGCTGCACTATCTGATTAACTTGTCCAGGCTACAAAAACAAGCCATTGCCGCCAGCATGGATAGCATTTGTCTTCCTCTGACTTTTATTCTTGCGATCTGGCTACGTTATGAGGTGTTCAATGAAGAATTATTCCGCCACTACTTTGGCCTGATCGTCTCGATTCCATTGATCTCGGTACCTATTTTCATACGTATAGGTTTGTATCGGGCAGTAGTACGTTTCATCGATCAAAAAATTATCAGTACGATCTTTATTGGTGCCAGTACCTCAGTATTATTGCTGGCTTTTATCGGCGTTATGCTGCACATCATGCCAATTTCGAGAGCTGTTTTTGGCTTCTATTGGGTTGGTGCCTTGATTTACCTGTGCGCCAGTCGTTTTATTGCGCGCACCTGGTTGCTCAATGCCGGCATGTCCGAAAATGCGATTCCGGTGTGTATTTATGGTGGCGGCAAAGCCGGTGCTTTGCTCGCCGGCGCCTTGCGTTCCGGAGGTGAATATGTGTGCGTCGCTTTTGTTGACGACAACAAGCATATACAAGGTTCCACTATTGCAGGTATTAAAGTTTACAGCCCCGCCGATTTGGATAATCTGGCACCTAAACGGGAAATCAAACAAATTTTCTTAGCCCTGCCGTCGATTTCCAAAACAAGGCAAAAACAAATTCTGGACCAACTCGAACACTTGAAACTCAAGATCAAAGTCACGCCGTCGATTCAGAGTTTGGTCAACGGTGAGTTGCGGGTACAAGATATTCGCGATGTCGAAATCGAAGACTTACTTGGACGCGATCAGGTTGCTCCTGATGCGCGTTTGCTGGCAACCTGTATCACGAATAAACATGTCATGGTGACCGGTGCCGGTGGGTCGATAGGCTCGGAACTATGCCGCCAGATCGTCCGCCAAAAGCCCAAAAAACTGATCTTATTAGAAATGTCAGAATACGCCTTGTATGCGATAGAACATGAGCTCAACGCCCTCCGTACACAACTAGGTCTGGATCTGGAAATATTACCGTTTCTTGGCAGCGTCCTTGATGCAGCCAAGCTCGACAAGATTTTCGGAGCATTTCCGATTGATACACTCTATCATGCCGCTGCATATAAACATGTGCCCTTGGTCGAACATAATCCTATCGAAGGCATACGCAACAATGTGTTTGGTACGCTGACTGTTGCGCAAGCTGCGATGCGTGCCAAGGTCAAAAATTTTGTGCTGATCTCAACCGATAAAGCAGTTCGTCCAACCAATGTCATGGGCACCACTAAACGCCTGGCCGAATTAATTTTGCAAGCCTGCGCGCGCAAGCAACACACAACCCGTTTTTGCATGGTACGTTTTGGTAATGTATTGGGATCTTCAGGATCGGTCGTACCGTTGTTTCGCAAACAAATTATGGAAGGTGGGCCAATTACCTTGACGCATCCGGAAATCACGCGCTATTTCATGACTATCCCTGAGGCAGCTCAACTGGTGTTACAAGCCGGTGCGATGGGCGAAGGCGGTGATGTTTTTGTTTTAGATATGGGCGAGCCGGTAAAAATTGTCGATCTGGCGCGACGCATGGTGCACCTGAGTGGTCTGGAAGTTAAATCAGAGACAACCCCAGATGGAACGATAGAAATCCAGCACGTCGGTTTGCGTCCCGGAGAAAAACTGTTTGAAGAATTATTAATCGGCGACAATGTCGAAGGAACCACCCATCCTTTGATCATGCGAGCGCAAGAAAATGAAATTCCATGGGATAACCTGAATAATTTCTTGCAGGAATTAGAAACCGCCTGCACCGCGTTTAACTACACCGAAATACGTGCTCTCTTAGTGAAAATAGTGGCAGAATACCAACCGCAATGCGGGATTGAAGATTTGATCTGGCAAGCCACGCAAGGAAGCATGATGCAGGACGAAAAATGTTCGGACGCTGGTAGCAAAACACTGCGTTTATTGTCCTGACTCCGAAGTACCAGCCCCTAAACCCTTTGTACTGATTTCGACTTACAAACATCCATTTATTGATTTAAATTTTTACACTAAGGTCGTTATGTCCCTACTTTCTCCAAGCATTTTTAAAGCCTACGATATTCGCGGTATTATTGGCAAAACCCTGGACGCCGACGTGGCGTTTCAAATCGGTCAGGCCTTCGGTACAGCCGCGCTGGCAAAAGGCGAAAAAGCCGTTGTAATCGGCCGCGATGGCCGCTTATCAGGTCCTGACTTAATTGCAGCACTGGCGAAAGGTCTGCAATCCACTGGCGTGGATGTAATTGATTTGGGTGTCGTGGTGACACCGATGGTGTACTTTGGTACCAATGTGCTAGGCGCAGCATCTGGCATCATGGTCACAGGCAGCCACAATCCGCCAGACTATAATGGCTTCAAAATGGTGCTCGCCGGCGAAGCAATTTATGGTGACGCGATTCAAGCCTTGTACCAGGCAATTTTGAAAAAAGAATTTGCAACTGGTGCTGGTAACTACCGCACGCACGACATCAAAGCGACCTATCTGGAACGCATCATCAGCGACGTCAAACTGACTCGCCCAATCAAAATTGCAGTGGATTGTGGCAATGGGGTAGCGGGTGCTTACGCAGCGGATCTGTACCGCGGCATGGGCTGTGAAGTGATTGAATTGTTCTGTGAAGTGGACGGTACCTTCCCAAATCATCATCCAGATCCTGCCCATCCAGAAAACCTGCAAGATCTGATCCGTTGCCTGCAAACGACCGATGCTGAAATCGGTCTGGCATTCGACGGCGACGGCGACCGTTTAGGCGTGGTAACCAAAGACGTTCAGATTATTTACCCTGATCGTCAATTGATGTTGTTTGCCGAAGATGTGTTGACGCGCAATCCCGGTGCGCAGATTTTGTATGACGTGAAATGTACACGCCATATTTCAGCCTGGGTAAAAGCTCGCGGTGGCGTGCCACTGATGTGGAAAACTGGTCACTCTCTGGTCAAAGCCAAACTGCGTGAAACTGGTTCCCCGCTTGGCGGCGAAATGAGCGGCCACATCTTCTTTAAAGACCGTTGGTACGGTTTTGACGATGGCCTGTATGCAGGTGCGCGTTTGCTGGAAATTCTGAGCCGCGTGGCCGACATGACTACAACCTTGAATCAATTACCACAATCAGCATCCACCCCAGAATTGCAGCTGCAATTGGCAGAGGGGGAAAACTTCAGCATTATCGCTGCGATGCAAGCCAATGCTGACTTCCCGGGTGCTGACGAAGTCATCACGATTGATGGTCTACGTGTTGAATACCCTGACGGTTTTGGTCTGGCACGCTCATCCAACACGACACCAGTGATCGTCATGCGTTTTGAGGCTGAAACACCCGCTGCACTGAGCCGCATTCAGGGCGCATTGAAGCAGGCAATTCTGGCAGTCAAACCCGAAGCGCAATTGCCGTTTTAAATTGCTCTCTTCTCGAAATTAAGCAGACAAATATATACTCTACCCAGTAATTTTTAGTGACCTAATAATCATCTTGATATCTGGGATGATTTTTAAATTTTCTGGGGGAGTATATTAATGCCCTGCCTAATTAATTCGTCTTTCGTTTCCGCTACCACCTCTCTTGCCATAGCCATTCCGTGAAAATCCTCCTGATCCGCGTTTCTTCCTTGGGCGATGTGTTGCATAACATGCCTATCGTCGATGATTTGCATCGTCACTTCAACAACGCACAAATCGATTGGGTGGTCGAAGAGGCCTATGTCAATCTGGTGCGCTTACATCCCGGGGTACAAAATATCATTCCGTTCGCACTGCGACGTTGGCGTAAAAATCTCGGGGCAGCGGCAACGTGGCAAGAGATGAAACGTTTTTATCAAACCCTCAGAAAAGAAAAATACGATCTGGTGCTTGATACCCAAGGATTATTCAAAACCGGCATGATTATGGGCATGACCCGTCTGGCGCCAGGCGGAAAAAAAGTCGGCTTGGCAAACGGTACGGAAGGCTCGGGATACGAGGGTATTTCACGTTTTTTCCATCATCAAAGTGTGCCAGTAGACCGACATACGCATGCCGTGCTGCGCGGTCGTTTAGTCGCCGCCGCAGCCGCTGGATATACAGTGAATACGCCCGCCAGCTTTGGTTTGGAACCACCGCGAGGCACACCAGCATGGTTACCGGGTGAGCCCTATGTCGTGTTCTTTCACGGCACGGCAGGCGCAGCGAAAAAGTGGGCACGTGCTCACTGGGTAGACATTGCTGAGGAATTACGCCGCTACGCATTACCTATTTTGCTACCTTGGGGTAACGCCGCTGAAAAAGCCGAAGCAGAAGCGATGGCTGCACAAATGCCGAATGCCCGCGTACTCCCAGCGCTATCCATGCAGGAAGCAACAATCCTCGCACAATCCGCCGCACTCGCCATTGGCGTTGATACTGGTCTGACCCATATTGCCGCCGCCTATGAGACTCCGACCATAGAAATTTATTGCGCGTCGCCAAAGTGGAAAACCGAAGGAAACTGGTCTGACAAAATTATTAACCTTGGCGATCAAGGCAGGCCGCCTGGTTCTGAAGAAGTAAAACAAGCAATAAAACAGTTATTGGTTGCCTAATTTTTGTCTAAAACTGTATTAATTAGCTTAACTTTGCTTCATTTTTTTTCATACTTTCAGCGCAAAAATGCAGTTTGGTCTCACTACTCAAGGATTTTCGGGTATATTCCGTCGTCCTGATGAGTGAGGCCACGTTGAATGAGCGCTCTGAACAATCTTGATAACGATGCCACGAGTCTGTTGCAACTCTTGCGCCAACAGCGAGAGCAGCCTGAATTAGCTTTCATTCACGCAATTCAATGAGTCAGTACACGCTCATAAACAGCTTTTTACTTTTAAACCATTGTAGTCAGGCTTAAGAGTCCGAAGCATGCGCGGAATTAACCGCAATTTGATCAGCACATCACGAACAAATTGAACAATTTCAACCATTATTCAGCCATTAACATCAGCGCAGCACTTGATGGTATTGTGCTGAAGAATTAAAAAACCCAACAAAATTACTTAATCTGTCTTAATGCGCCTTCTTTACTCATTCGTCTGGGGATTATCCCTGCCTTTCGCACTGTTTCGCTTGTGGTGGCGTGGTCGTCAGGAACCTGGCTATCGTCAGCACATTGAAGAGCGACTGGGCTTTTATGCACCTTATGACGCGTCGCCAACGATCTGGGTACATGCCGTGTCAGCTGGCGAAACGCGCGCTGCTGAGCCGCTCATACGCAGCCTGCTGGCACATTATCCGAAACACCAGTTATTACTGACCCACATGACCGCCACAGGACGGGAAACTGGTGGAAAATTATTTGCTGATGTGGCAAGCCGCGTGCGTCAATCGTATTTACCGTATGACATCAACTGGATGATGCGCCGCTTCTTACGTCATTATTCTCCACAGCTGTGTGTTCTGATCGAAACTGAAGTCTGGCCGAATTTGATTGCACAATGTACTTCAGCACAAATTCCAGTCACGTTAGTGAATGCTCGCTTGTCAGCAAAATCACTAAAAAAAGCCCAAAAACTGGCAACCTTGATTTTACCTGCAGCGCACGCCATCAGCGCCGTTGCTGCCCAATCGAATCCTGATGCACAACGTCTGCAAGAATTAGGCATTGATCACCCTAGTGTCACCGGCAACATGAAATTTGATGTCACGCCACCAGCAATGATGGCGGAACGTGGTGCAGCGCTGCGGCGCAGTCTGGGTGATCGCCCTATCATTCTTTGCGCCAGTACCCGCGATGGTGAAGAAGAATTAATTCTCGATGCTTTTTTGGAACAATTCCCATTACTAGAACAAGCACCGCTGTTAATGATTACACCACGCCATCCGCAACGCTTTGATCAGGTGGCGCAAATGATAGAGGCGCGTGGCATATCGTATGTACGACGCTCAGCCTTTGATCACGAGGTAGTCACACCGATTTCTGAGAAAGTTCAGCTAGTGCTCGGTGACAGTATGGGCGAAATGTATATGTACTATGCGACTGCCGATGTCGCATTTGTCGGTGGTAGTCTGGTGCCGCTGGGTGGTCATAATCTGATCGAAGCATGCGCTATGGGTAAAGCAGTCTTAACAGGATTGCATACTTTTAATTTTTCTGAAATTACCGATCAGGCAATAGCTGCACACGCGGCTTTGCGCGTTGATGGCGCACGTAGTATGCTACGTGAAGCACTGGCATTATTGCATGACGACAAGAAACGCCAGCAGATGGGCAAAAGCGCATACGCTTTCTTCTTACAACATCAGGGCGCTACGTCCAGAACGCTGGATATACTGAAACCTTTCCTGAATTAAATCAAATCAGGAATCCATCATACGTAAGCAATTAGCAAGCAATCAGTCTTAAAAAAATACCCGAAATTCAAGCTGATAGAAACGCCTTGATGACAGTCAAGGCAGCTCTGTCGCCACTGTCTATACTGGAACGACCATGCAGTCTGCACACCTGCCATGGATCAGATCAGCGACATCAGAACATTAACAATCATCTCAAAGTGAAATAAATCAACCATGAACGCCAACGAAAAAATCCTAGGAATCACTGACATGGCTCCCCAAGAAATCTCCCTCGATGTTTTGCTTGAAAAATATGCTAAAGGCGATGAAGCCACGATCCATGACGTACAAGCACGTGTCGCCAAGGCACTGGCTGCGGTAGAGCAGGCCGATGCACAGGCTTACTACGAAGAAAAATTTCTGTGGGCGCAAAAGAATGGTTTTGTGCCAGCAGGACGTATCAATTCTGCCGCTGGTATGGATTTGCACGCGACATTGATCAATTGCTTCGTGCAACCGGTGGGGGATTCAGTTTCCAGCCCGACAGATGGCAAACCTGGTATTTACGCTGCACTTGCCGATGCGGCAGAAACCATGCGTCGTGGTGGCGGTGTTGGTTACGATTTTTCCAGCATCCGCCCTAAAGATGCCTTAGTCCGTGGCACCCGCTCGCGCGCTTCGGGCCCGGTCTCGTTTATGCAAGTATTTAACGCATCTTGCTCAACAGTCGAGTCAGCTGGTGCACGTCGTGGTGCACAAATGGGCGTGCTGCGCGGCGATCATCCAGACATTTTGGAATTCATCCGTTCTAAAGACGAAGGTGGTCTCACCAACTTTAATATCTCTATCGGCGTCACCGATGAGTTCATGCACGCGGTTGCCAATGATGGCGACTTCTGCCTGGTACACAAAGCAGAACCGAGCGAAGATAAAAAAGCCAACGGCGCTTATCAACGTGAAGACGGTATCTGGGTTTATGAAACAGTGCGCGCGCGTGATCTGTGGGACATCGTCATGAAGTCCACTTATGATCACGCTGAGCCTGGCATTTTGTTTTTGTCACGCATGAATGCAGAAAACAATTTGTACTACTGCGAAAAAATTGAAGCCACCAATCCATGTGCTGAGCAACCATTGCCAGATTATGGCTGCTGCTGCCTCGGTTCTGTCAATCTGACACGCTTTATTAAAAATCCATTTAGCGCCAGCGTCACATTTGATTTCACTGCGTTCCAGGAAGTGGTCGCCGTGGCGACCCGTATGCTCGACAACGTATTAGATGCGACTGCATGGCCACTGGATCAACAACATGCAGAAGCCATGTCCAAACGTCGCGTTGGGCTCGGATTCCTTGGCCTTGGTAGTGCATTGGTGATGTTAGGCGTACGCTACGACTCCGAAGAAGGTCGCGAATTTGCACGTCAGGTGTCTGAAACCATGCGCGACGCCGCGTATCTCGCATCAGCAGAATTAGCGAAAGAAAAAGGCGCATTTCCTTTATTTGACAGCAAACACTACTTAGCGGGCAGCTTTGCACAACGCCTGCCAAAAAACCTGCGCGCCATCATCAAAAAAAATGGCCTGCGCAATTCGCATTTATTATCGATCGCTCCTACTGGTACGATTACTTTAGCATTTGCTGACAATGCATCAAATGGTATTGAGCCAGCGTTCTCCTGGGTGTATAACCGCAAAAAGCGCATGGCTGTTGGCGATGCACGCATCTATGAAGTCGCCGATCACGCATGGCGCATGTACCGTGCGATGGGCAACGATGTGTCTGACGATAGCAAATTACCGCAGCAGTTTGTGACTGCATTGAATATGTCTGCCAGTGATCATATGAAAATGCTACAAGTGGTGCAGCCTTACATCGATTCTGCGATTTCCAAAACAGTGAACGTGCCGGCAGATTATCCTTACGCAGATTTCCAGAATCTGTACATGGATGCATGGCACGCTGGCCTCAAAGGTTTGGCAACTTACCGTCCAAATAGTATTTTGGGTAGCGTATTGTCAGTAGCCTCTAGCACACCAGAAGCTGCGCCAGAAATCAAAGCCGTCCCAGACGAAGATTTACTGCGTAAGCAATTCGATGGCCGCCCATTTGGCGACCTGGAATCGGTAACGTCAAAAGTGCAGTATATGACTTACGAAGGTAAGAAAACGGTGTACCTGACAGTCAGCTTCATCCACGTCCAAGGCATGGTCGGTGGTGAGCGCGTGACGATAGAACGTCCATTTGAATTCTTTATGCCAGCCGGACAAAAGAACGATGGCCAACAATGGATTTCTGCGAGTATGCGTCTGTTGTCGATGGCAGCCCGTTCTGGCGGTTCCATTGCCAAAGCCCTCGCCGATATGCGCGAAGTGGTATGGGACAAAGGCACGGTACGCTGCGGCATGATTACCAAAGATGACGGCACCCAGGCACCGTTGTTCCATGAATCTGAAGTCGCTGCAATTGGCTATTCTCTGCAACGTATTTTGATGAAGCGCGGCTACCTCGATGCGTCAGGCAATCAAATTCCTGTGCACGTGCTAGCTGAAAAGTTCAAAGCGCGTATGCAGCAATATACGCTCGATGACCTCGCCTACGAAGCCGATACAGCACCAATCAGCTACATTGCGACCGGAAAAAAATGTCCTGATTGTGGCGCTCACGCATTACAAAAAATCGACGGCTGCAGCCGCTGTGTTTCTTGTGGTTATGTTGGGGCATGTGGATAAGAATGTAATCGGGATCTCATCATCCTAAACCGTCATCCCTGCATTTTTTTGGCAGGGATGACGGTGTAGCATGGCATAACAGAAACGACAGAACTAAAACTCGTAATCAAAAACAACTGCGTCACTGAGCAGAGGCTTCAAAGTCTCAACAAATGCAAGGTGCTCAGGATGGAAGAGATATCTATCTCGCGCTTCGGCATCCGCAAAGGTCATGACTGCTGAATGGGTGTAGCCATGACTCATACCTTCATTACTCACGTTGGCACCTTGATCGAAATCGATAACCTCTTTGATTTTGGTAGATAAGTCCAGGAAAGCATTAATGCATTTCTGTTGTGCTTGCGTTGAACTTTCATTATTAAATTGAAGCAAGACGATGTGTTTGATCATTGCGAAACCATTCTCTTATGACGACTATGCAGATTAAATAAATACCAGCGTTTGTGAAGCGATAAAACCTCATTTTTGCCAGTGCCTGAAATACATCTTTTATTGATATTTTTTGAGTAAAAAATACCGGTCATGCCCATCTGGAAAACCATCGACCTTACCGGCAACTTCAAAACCTAGCTTTGCATAAAACGTTGGCCCCTGAAATGAAAGTGTGTCCACTTGTGCAGCGATACACCCTCTCTTCTTGGCCTCGCTTTCCGCTAATTCCATCAATCTGCGGCCAAGTCCGGTTCTTCTGACTTCAGAATCAACCCACACGACTTCAATCAGAAATTGCCTGTAAATTGTTCTACCTGAAACTCCAGCCATCAATTGACCGCTGTCATTGCGTGCAATGACAGACAAGGGCTGTGAATTACCCGGCCCTGCATTTTCAACGTTGTACGCTCTGACACCCGCAACGAGGGTATCAAAAATGTCTTGATTGGCTTCATGAAGAATTTCTACGTTCATTGAATTGTTCCGGTCAAATATTTATTTAATTGTCTGAAAGTCTGAAAAAATTTCAAAAGCCGACATTCAACACAGCGGAAAAATCAGTCACACTGCGTAGAATCAAACTGCGACTTCAGACCTGGCTCGATTCAGATACATCAAACCAATCACGGCGGCGATAAACACGACGGCAGCACCGAACAGTGAAAAATGGATGCCGATTTTGCTGCCGATTAATCCGACAAAAATGCCGCTGAACAATCGCAAACCGGCCGATGACATACCGAACAAACCTAACACTTTTCCACGGATTGCGTCCGGCGCTTTCATTTGTACGATGGTCTGATTCATACTGCTGAATGACAGTTCACAATAGCCGGCCGCAAATAGACAGAGCAAAGCCAATGGGTAATTATGGACCATGGCAAACAAACCTAAAGCGACCGCCCACGCTATGGCAAATCCCATCGATGCAGAAGGGCTCACCCGGGCAAAGCGAAATCCTGCCTCTAAAGTAATACCGGCAAACAAAGCGCCAGCAGCGTCTGCCGCCAACAACATCGAATACGCCATACCGGGTTCGATATTGCCGAGGTCAGTAGCAAAACCTGGCATTTGCGCTTGATAACTATTACCAACAAAAAAAGATGCCGCGCCTGACAACAATATCATCACACCCAAGGTCGGAATTTTTTTAACCGTCAATATCGTTTGCCAGATATCCGACAAGCCACTCACACGACGTGCCGCCGATTGTTCGAGTCGCTTGCCGCGGTGTGGTTGCGGTGCCTTGATCAACCAGATCAGCAATGGCAAATAAAGTGCGGCATTGAGCAAAATGCCCTTATTTGGTCCCAAGGTAGACATGATCAGGCTACCTACACCAGGTCCCACCAGTACACCAAAATAACGTGCTGTAGCATTGAGACGCACTGCACTAGCGAGTTTTTCCACGCCGACGATATCATATAGCAGCACCTGACTGGAGGTCATCCAGAACACGCCGGCAAATCCGTGCAGCACCAGTAGTGTCATCGCCCACGGAATCGTCAGGGTATCAGTGATAAAGAAATAGCCCCAACCCAGTGACACCAAGGCAAACAGCGAACCACCGATTTGGATTAGACGACGCGAGTCAAATCTATCGTTGAGTGCACCAACACCTACCGAGAACAACAGAAACGGTAACCAGTGCGAAATCACCGCAAAGCCACCCAGGGTCGGAGACTTAAATTTTTCAAAAGCGACCCAATAGCTAATCACGTGTTCCACATTGTCAGCCATCATCGTCAAGACAAATGTAGCGACAAAGATAGGAAAGCTTGGAATTTTTAATGCTTCAAATGCTTGATGTTTGGTCCCTTGACTCATTTTTTATTTATTCCTTTATAGCCACTTTTTGATAACTGCGGCTCAATCATGTAAAACCAAATACGCTTTACCAGATGGTGATTGCAAAGCGACTCAATAGAGGTGAACGGATATACTACTCGGGGCGCATTTTCTCAAAGAAATTTCATGCGATAGGTTTCTGCATCGATGGAGTAAACATACTGCGCCCCTAATTCGTGCTCTTCACCAGACATCTCTTTGAATTTCAATCCTAGTCGCTCCAGCGCTCTTCTCGACGGCACATTGGCCTCTCGTGTCAATCCTAAAACAGCCTTCAGGCCAATCTGATTAAAAGCCATATCCAATGCCTTTTCTGCCATTTCATTGGCATAACCAGACCCCCATACCTCCGGACTAAAACGGAAATACAAGTTTGCAGCATGTAGTTGTTGAAGACGCTCTACCAAAGCATTACCACCAAATCGCGGACGATTCGAAATACCGCCAAAGCCGATGATGCGCTCGGGGTCGCTACGCAGTGCAACCGACCAATACCCCCATTGCTTCTCATCCCATTCTGTTTGCCAATGCGCAAGCACACCATGCGCTTCTTCCAGCGTTGTCATAGGGCCTTGGGGATTGAAATGATTGGTTTCAGGATTGGCGTGAATGTCAAAGACTGCCTGAATATCGTCTGCAGTTGGTCGATAAAAAATCAATCGGTCGGAAAAGCTATGCTCTCGGTTCTTTATTGCACTAATCAAGGTATTCAAGGTATTTTCCTTACTTTAGCTTGTCGAGCTACTTTGTTTTTTGGGGTTGGTAGAGCTTATCGTCAACGGAAGGAGCGCGCAGCATCAAGGTTTCAACAGGTGCGATTAGGTCGTGATCAATATAGCAATTATAATTTAAATCTCTCGTGATCGCTTTTAGTGCTGCGAAAAATAGAATTCGCCTTCAAAACTGGCACAATACTGCCGAAGCATCGTCTGTTTTTTTTGACTGATGAGCTTCCAGAATTTAGTTTGTCTGCTTCAAACTGTTTTAATTCTTGCAGCATCTTTTCAACACCGCGCATCGCACAACGCAGCATAAACTCTTGCGCAGAGTAAAGCTGATACACATCGACCATACGAGAATAGCCGACGCTCATCACCATCAATTGAGATTTTTTTGAAATTTAACAAGTGGATTCTCTGACAGAAAAAAGACCTTGCGACTCCATGCACAACACTTTGCAATCACACAGTACGTAAATAGTGATATTGATCTACTTCTGTTGAATGATGCTTACACAGGTCATCGCTGCGATTGGATAGGCATACCGAGGAATACCTTCGTTCGCAAACTGAGTCTGAAATTGCGGCCGCATTATTTTAATGCACGCTGCACGTTTTCGCGCTATGAAAGCGCAGACGTAATAACTGAAGCTAAAACGGTTGGTTTGAATAATTTGTTTAACTCATTATTTGGAACGAGCAATAATTATCAGCCTCACTATTATGGCAATAGTCCTCTGAAAAAAGTGTTCGTTATCTTTTTTTTAGCAACGCGAATAACTTGTCCGCTAAAGCCTCAGACGAAGGTAGCTCTGTAGATCGCCAGACCAACCGTGCTGAGGTGTCTACCAACAGCACTTCACTCAGGTGTGAGTTAAGTTCGTTTTTATTTTGATTAAGTAATTTTCGAACCAGATCAATGTCATTCAAATCCGGTTGGAGAGCCTTCCACATTGCTATTGGTGCGAATGGATTCAACCACGCGGCCAGCGCTTTGGGATCATCATTTAAGGGATCGATGGTCACCGACAGAAGTTGAACCTGAGATCGTTGAACAACCGGAATCATGTTTTGTAACTGGCTGAATGTCGCTCCTTGTATGGGACAAATGTTGGAGCAAGTCGTAAAAATCAATTGCACCAGGCTGATACGCCCCCGCAACACTTGTCGAAACTGTGCGTGCTTCCCCAATTGGTCAGTAACACCAAAGTCAGGTAACAATACGGGAGGATAAAAATAACCGTGCCCACCCAACATGCCATCTACCACATTCGTGCCGGCATTTGTTGGCTGCGCCGACAGCATTGTCTGTAGTACTGGTAAAACGCTGAGAGCACGAATGAATGCTCGCCTTCGCGAAAAAGTCTTCATGGATTTAGTGGGTTAACAAAAAACGCCACAGAGCATGGCAGTCATCATCACTCACGGAATAACGAGGCATATCAGTGCGCATCATGATCTGTGATGGATCCATACCGGTGCGCAGCATTTGACAAAAACTATCAGCTTCGTAAGCGCGCGCTGGGCCACCACGCAAACTATTTTTGGTCAGAAGAAAGTGTGCACCGATCTCAGGACCAAAGTCTGATTTATTGGATGTTTTTTGCTCATCCTGAAATCGATGACAATTCATGCAACGTACGAAAGATGTATCAAGCGAACGATTATGCAAATATAAAGTTCCCTTCAACGCCTCTCGCCCATAAAATAAATTTTCACCCTTTTGAACAATGTCATCGGCACAGCAAAGCGTGGCGGTCGACATCAGCAGAACAAACCACAGTGCAAACCGCTTCCTCATAAATTGCTTAAGCCAGGTCAGCTCAGTTAACGGCAATGATCGTTGCGACACTAGGAACACCTTGCGCATTGAGTGCAAACAGCATGTAATAACCCGGCAAGACGACGCCACTATCATTTGGGATAGACAAACTATACGTAACACTGCTGCCACCGCCCGCCTGTGACTTCGTTGGCACCAAAGGAATTCTGCGTTGGTCGTTATTCACGGTATGCGTCGTCGCTGACAAGCGCATTAAAGAAAAATTCGTCACCGGTGTTTGGGTATTGACCTCAATCATACTCCCTAACTTAGCACTACCTGGTGCTGATGTAATTTGCGGTCTGAGGGCAGGACTGCCATCAGCATTGAGCAAATACGGTGGCGTCAGAATTTCTGCATTCAAGTGGTTTTGTGGGCAGCCAGCGCCGCATAGTCCACCACCGCCGACAAATACGCGTCCGTCCTGCAATAACAGCGCAGTACTATGATAAGTACGTGGAGTTTGCATTGGTTTGAGCGGTTGGAAAATTTGCTTAACAGGATCCCAGAGTTCTGGCACCATGACGGCGTAAGAATCTGTAAACGGTTGCGGAATGGTTTGTCCACCGACGACTACGACGCTACCGTTTGGCAATACAACCGCATTCGCAAACGCGCGACGATAACTCATTGCAGCAAGTTGCGTCGTCTTTACTGGCTTGCTGACACCGCCACTAATATCAATCAGATGCGCAGAATTTGTTGCATATGTCGTGCCGGTATTTTGTTGATAGGCTGGTGCCCCACCAATTTTTAAAATTTTACCAATATCGAACATCACGGCATTACCATTGATACTATACGGATCATTGGCACGATTGCCCGCGGAGGTAATACTGCCACTGCCATTGGTATTAATCCAGTTCATTTGCGCACTAGGTCCAGCATGAAACACCATGCCACCGCTGGTCGCAAACAGCCACAAATGATTGTCACCACGATACACCGTGTTAATGTCTTGTGGGTCCGGTCCGATAACGTTCGTTTCAGGAATGCCACTCATCACTTTCCATGTACCATTCGCATTCCAAATTTCTGCGGTACGATTTGGCGCGCTCTTACTGTTGCCGCCACCGCTCCAGGAACCACCCACAGTCAGGACACTTCCGTTAGGCAACGTCGTATCTGCCTCATAACCACGAGGAATACTCATGTTGCCACTTGCTGCCCAAGTATTTGACTGCCAATTATAAATCTGAGTTTTAGGGCTGCTGCTACCGCCATTAATCAATAGATTTCCATTTGGCAGCATCGCAGTTCCCGGGCAAAACATATTCGCACCGGTATTCACGATGGTTGCAGCTGATGGCTTATTTGTCGCTGCATCAAAAATAGACGTATAAGTTTGGCTTGCCCCATAACCCGTGTCACCCGTAAAACTGACCGGCGAATCTGCCGACCACATCATGAGTTTATTATTCGGTAAATTCGCGATGCCAACTGGCGTAATTGGCATAGAAATCACAGCACTCCACGTTGATGGCAAAGTACCAGTAGCGGCACTGGGCAGGTACAAAGAAAACTGATCGTTGGTGACTCCACTTGCACTTTGGCAAGGATATTGAATGATGCTTGCGCCTTGCGTCTGGCTATTGCCATTCACATTCACACACTGCCCTGTCGCAACAGAAATGAGCTGATAAGTCGACAAGCTAACCTGTTTAATCACCCACTGATCATTCATCACGGTCAAACCTTGACATGGCCACTGTATCAACTGCACACCCGATTGTTGACTTGCGCCCGGAACATTGAGGCACATCCCAGAATTCAATGCAGCGATATGATAATTACCATTAGTAAGGGGGGTCAGCGTCCAGTTGGAATTGCTACCGCCATCGCAAGGCGATTGTATGATCTGCGCTCCAGAAGTGGCCAGGCTGCCATACACATTCAAACACTGGCCGCTGCTGACGGCAACTATATCAGTGGCACTTGCAGCTGGCACTGCGGCACTTAGCGTCGGAACACTCAATGCATAAAAAAGTAAACATAAGCAACTCAACAAATAAAAAAACTTACTCTTCATTTCCATTTTTTCCTTCATCGCTTTGTGCATGTTGTGTATCAATATTCGACGTTCTAACGCTACATTGTCTGACTATCTAATTGATTGCTTATTGGGACAAGATACCTTGCCCATTCGATTGGGTTTGAAGCGAAATTCTTTCACACCACTACAGTTGCAAAAAATTGACAAGCTTCTGAGGCGATATTCTAATTAGGTAAACCCATTTAGAAATATTTCGACACAATATCTAACTATTACGTTACAGAAATTTGTTTCGTTCGAGAATTTTAATTATGCGCTCAGTAAAAAAAATTCAGAAAATCACATTCCAGTTGGAGATGCAGATACACCAACAAGCTCAAGGCGTTAGGGGCATCTTTGAAAATTAGCGATAATGATGCTTTATCATTTGCTATTGATGTCGACACCATGAAATTTTCTGATTACCTTAAAAATATGAAACCTCCTACATTTCATCTCTCGTGTATCGCTGTCGTTAGCACACTTGCATTCGCTTCACCGTTGCATGCCGCGGATCAAACCGGCACGACGCCAACGATTGTCAGCGAAGTCAACAATGTGCAAGCACACAACACAAAAGACGAAACCTCAAAAATCAAAAAACATCGAATTACAAAGCTAAATGAACGCTTAACCACCGATGAAGAAACATTAAAAAAGGCCTGCCGTTTTGAATCAGACATTCCTACGGCACCGCCAGCAAAAGAAGTGGCGCTCACGTTTGATGATGGGCCAGAACCGGTGCAAACCGAATTTATTTTGGCAATACTGAAAAAACACAAAGTCCCGGCAACGTTTTTTATGATCGGCGAAAAGGTGCAAGCGCATCCAGATCTGGTGAGGTTAGTAAAGGAATCAGACTATACGCTGATCGCGAATCACTCCTGGAGCCATCCTAACTTCCATGAAATTACGCCTGAAGAACAAGCCGCGGAAATTCAAAAAAGTAATGCCGTCAGCGAATCATTTAATACACACAAACTGTTTCGCTACCCTTATGGCAATTCCAGTTGCGAATCAAATCAGCTGCTTAAATCGATGGATCAGAAAATCGTTGGCTGGCACGTCGATTCTTGCGACTGGGCATTTGACCGAAAAGGTTCGGTTGATGTAAAAGAAGCTCTGACCTGTGGTGTACTGTCACAGAACCGTAAAGATTTTCTTGAGCACGTAATCTCTTCCGTTCATGGTCATAACGGTGGTATCGTCCTGATGCATGAAATTCATCCAAATACATTAAAAAATTTAGATCAAATCATTACCCGCTTACTCACTGAAGGTTACGTGTTTAAGAGTCTCGCTGATGATGACTTTCAAAAATTTTTACGCTAGAAAAAAGTGAACTAATTTTGGGCGATGCGGGTCTAGCTTAATGTGAGCCGTATAGATCTCTAATTTCACCTGACACACCATCTTGAGGGAATCCCATATGATAGACGTATGCTCAACCATTCATAGCTTCAATAAAACTCGCGAACCAGAGCGCTTACTCATGAAGTATCGCAATATGCGTACTTCACCTTTTATCTTCTTGCGTGCGACTTGCCATTTGTTTTATGAACGTGCAGCATCCGCTTTGCACTCTCAACCAGCGCCGCTCACCTGGTGTATGGGCGACATGCATCTGGAAAATTTCGGTAGCTACAAAGGTGACAATCGCCTCGCCTATTTTGATTTAAATGACTTTGATGAAGCAGTTTTAGCGCCAACTACCTGGGATTTAACTCGCTTTCTAACCAGCATTCTGGTTGGTGCAAAAAGTATTGGCATCAGTAATGCCGATGCCAAAGATCTCGCAAAAAGCTTTTTATTGAGCTATCAAACTGTGCTCGCCAGCGGCAAAAGCCATTGGATAGAACGAGAAACTTCGACGGGCCTGGTACGCAATCTGCTGACGGCAGTTAAACTCAGACAACGTTGTGATTTTCTCGATCATCGCACCTTATTCAAAGCGGAAGAAAGACGGATACGCATCGATGGTAAAAAGGCGCTTGCAGTGACGCCAAAACAAAGAGCAATGGTAGAAAAGTTCCTTAAAGAATTCGCTCAGGATCAGCCAGATAAAAAGTTTTTCAAACCCATAGATGTCGCACGCAGGATCGCAGGCAATGGTAGTCTTGGTGTTGATCGGTATATTATTCTGGTTCATGGCAAAGGCAGTCCGGATCAAAATTACTTGTTGGATTTAAAAGAAGCGGCACCATCATCTTTAGCACCATATCTGGATACACCGCAACCACAATGGGAATCGGAAGCGCATCGCGTAGTTACGGTACAAAAGCGTATGCAAGCGGTGTCTATGGCATTCTTGCAGCCTGTCACGATAAAGAATAAATCCTACATACTGCGTGCATTACAACCATCAGAAGATCGCGTCACGCTCGACGGCACAGTCAATTCCTTAGCCGAGCAGAGAAAGGTCATTGAAGTCATGGGCGTCATTGTCGCCTCCGCACAATTGCGCAGTTCAGGTCGCCAAGGTTCTGCAACCGCCGATGAACTGATCCAGTTTGCACAAGGAAAAGATTGGATGAAAACCTTATTAAAAACCAGTCAAGATTGTGCGAAAGAAGTTAATGACGACTGGAAAACCTATAGTAAGGCTTACGATGCGGGTTATTTTTCGGCAGATAACATTTAAGAGAATTTTTCCACTAACTTGTACTGAGCAATTCACACTAAGAACAAGTCACGCCAAGAACAAATGGCGGGTTACACCCGCCTTTTGTACTCACGCAACAATCCCCTCTCCCTCTTCCTGAGCAAGGCATCAAGCACTTGCTGAATGAACGCTTCACTGCAATTTACTTATACTTAACGTTACTTGTGATCACTGCAGGAACTAGACTATATTTACTCAGGCTCTTCAGGTATTTTTAAGCTGACAAATGCGTACGTAGCAACTAAGAATTTGCAGCCCAGTCATATGCCAATATTTCATCACGAGATCAGGTAAAAATGAAAACAATACGAAAGCTCATTCCGTTGCTGATGTTTAGCTTGCTTTTTTTCTCAGCGCAGGCGGCAGACCTCAGCAAGGAGCAAGAAGCCGCACATGTGCTAAACCGGCTCGGCTATGGACCCCGTCCGGGTGATATACAAAGAGTCAGCCAGATGGGCGTAGATCGCTATATCGAGCAGCAGCTCAATCCACTATCCATTTCGATCCCGGATTCTTTACAACAAAAAATTAGAACCCTACAGGTAGCCAATCTGAATGCAGGTGACGCACTGGATCGTTATCATAAAATTTTAAAAGACACGCAGGACGAAAGTGACGAAGCAAGTAAAAAACGTCGCGAAATGATAGGTATCATCTTTCAAGAAACTGCCGAAACACGACTATGGCGCGCCATTGAAAGTCCACGTCAATTAGAAGAAGTTATGGTGGAATTCTGGTTCAACCACTTCAATGTTTTTAATGGAAAAGGCTTAGATCGCGCATTAATCGCAAGCTATGAAAGAGAAGCGATACGCCCTTACGTTTTTGGAAATTTCCGTGACTTACTCGGTGCTACCGCAAAGCACCCGGCAATGTTGTTTTATCTGGATAATTGGCTTTCAACTTCAGCAGATTTTAAACCGAGAGCGCGGCGTGGAAAGCCTGAACAGCAAGCGAAAGCGAATGGATTAAATGAGAATTACGCGCGCGAACTCATGGAATTACACACATTGGGAGTTGACGGTGGCTATAGTCAGCATGATGTTACAGAACTGGCACGTATTCTGACCGGATGGACTTTTGACCCACGTATTGCAGGATACGGACACGCCAATTTTGTATTTGATGCTGAACGTCACGACAATGGAACCAAACAGTGGCTCGGTAAAACAGTCAGTCCCAACGGAAAATCTGAAGGTGAATTTGCGCTCGACATTCTGGCTTTGGATCCGGCAACCGCACACCATATCAGTTATCAACTAGCACAATTTTTTATACAAGACCAACCACCAGAAGCCTTGGTCAAAAAACTCAGTCAACGTTTTCTGGAATCGCGCGGTGACATTCGCCTGGTATTAACAGCCTTATTTAATAGTCCGGAATTTCGTGATCCTAAGGTCTTCGGGGTCAAATACAAAACACCTTACCATTTCGTAATTTCTGCACTGAGGGCTAGCGATACGTCAGTGCAAAATGTCAGGCCATTATTGGGAACTATGGCGCAATTAGGCATGCCTTTATATGGCAGCCAAACTCCCGATGGTTATAAAAATACCGAACAAGCCTGGCTTAATCCAGATGCCTTAAGCCGTCGTATTAATTTTGCGACCGCACTGGCGACCGGGCATTTGCCTTTGAATCAGAGTGTTGATGCCGGTGACAAAATGGGTGCTAAACAAATGGTTAAACAAGCGGATAATAACGACCGTCATGTGATGATGGAACCATTGGGTGCCAACCAATTACTAGACGCTCTAGGCCCGCTCATTTCCAACAATACCCGTACTTTAATAAATGGAACACCTGAAGGCTTGCGAGCCTCATTAGTATTGGGTAGCCCAGATTTTATGCAACACTAGATTTGGTATGTTTTTTATTTTTCAGATGTTTTTATGAGTGAGAGTCAGACATGAAAAGAAGAAATTTTTTACACTCCCTGAGTCTTGGCTCTGGACTCTTGTTACCGTTTGGAAGAAATATCTGGGCAGCGACGACCGCTGGTAATAATGAAAACCAAAAGAAGTTGATCGTCATTATGCTACGAGGTGCAATCGATGGCCTTAATGTTGTTGCTCCATTTGGGGATCCGAACTATGCAAGCCTCAGACCAACGATCGCGCTAGGACGCCCGGGACAAGAAAATGGCGCACTCAATCTTGATGGATATTTTGGCCTGCATCCAGCACTCGCCGATCTCCATGGCTTATGGCAAGAAAAAAAACTCGCGTTTATCCATGCCTGCGGATCTCCGGATAGCACGCGGTCACACTTTGACGCGCAAGATTATATGGAATCTGCCACGCCAGGTAAGAAAGGAACATCCGATGGGTGGATGAATCGTGTTCTGTCCGAACTGCCTGGTGTATCTACGCCGACACGCGCGATCAGTATTGGCGCCGTGATGCCCCGTATTCTGGCGGGCAATGCCGTTGCCACCAACATCGCAAGCGGCGCGGCGGGCACAAAAGCTAACGTCCTCGATAAGCCTCAAGTAGGGAACGCATTTGAGAAACTTTATCAAGGCAATCCCAAATACGCGAAAGCCTATGAAGATGCACGCGAAGCACATCAGGAAATGATGGGGGCGTCGATGGAGAATGAACAACAAGCGGCTAATGGGGGCGCACCATTACCAGCAGGTTTTCCCGACGATACAAATCGCGTTGCAAGTTTGATGCGCAATGATCCTAAAATTCAAATGGTATTTATGGCACTTGGTGGCTGGGACACCCACGCGAATCAAGGATCGGCAAAAGGTCAGCTGGCAAATCGTCTGGCGCCGCTGGGACAAGGATTAGCGAATCTGGTCAAACGTCTTGATACCCTATTTGACGACACAACAATCGTCGTCATGTCGGAATTTGGTCGCACCGCAAAACAAAATGGCAATGGTGGCACCGACCACGGACATGGCAATGTGATGTGGGTACTTGGTGGCAAGGTAGCTGGTGGCAAAGTTTACGGGGATTGGCGCGGACTAAGTACTAATCAATTATACGAAGGTAGGGACGTTGCAATAACGACAGACTTTCGTACAGTTCTCGCGCAAGTCTGCGAAAAGCATTTACGCTTATCTGATCTGCGTTTACAGATCGCTTTCCCTGATATGCCAAAAACGCAAAACAACATCAATTTGTTTGTTGCCTGAGAAATTCTTAAGCACGTTTCACAACATTGCGCCCTTGTTCTTTCGCTTGGTAACAGGCTTTATCCACGCGTTGAAAAGTATCAGCGGGAATTCTATCTATGCGCCAGTCAGCAATACCAACGCCGATACTAGCAGTGAGATAAATTTTTTGCGTAGCAATTTCGCACGGCATTTCCGCCAACACACATCGTAAATTTTCCGCCATGGAATAGGCTAGTTCGTTGTTAATCCCCGGCAAGATAGCGACAAACTCTTCTCCGCCAATACGAGCGACCACATCGCTATCGCGCCGTATTTGTTGACGCAAAATTTGGGCAAAATGTTTGAGGCAGGCATCACCCGCCAGATGTCCATATTGATCATTCACTTTTTTAAAAAAGTCGAGATCAATAATTAACAAACCTAACACATCATTTTTGCGTGCCGCGATCCGCCAGATATGGTTCCATGTCGCCTCATAGCTACGACGATTTGGCAAACCGGTGAGAGCATCCGTCAAAGACAATTGCGCAAGATCAACGCGACTTTGTATCAACATCACCTCAGTTTGGATCTGGTTTCTATATTCCTTAGCATTACCATACAAATTCATCATCAGATAAACGAAATAAATACAAATCGCTACACCAATTGCACGTAAATCTACGGCGTAAAACAAATATACCAAGGTTGATGGTAATACAAACTCAACAATGCATAAACGCGCCTGTTGTGGATACATGGCAAAAGAGTGACTAGCAGCAGTGCTAAATGCAATCGTCGTGATCATCGTCACAATCACCGCATTATTAGTATGCAATTCTATACAAGCAGTCATCGTGGCAATACCACTCCAGATTAACGCCCCAAGATGAATCAAGCACCAATGTTGTCGGTTCCACGTATCGTATTCCTGATGATCTGCACCTGGAATGGGTGGACGATGACGATAACGTTGCCACCACAAAAATAAAAAAGCGAATCCTGGAATAACTAATAACCAGAAGCGACCTTGAAAATAATCTGCCAGACCAATAGTTAATCCACTCGCAATCATGTAAAACAGTGGGCCAATCAACGATCTTGTGTACAAATCATTCGTTAATCTGCGATTTTTATACGCATCAATCTCTTGCCCAAGTCCAAACTGAGCATACTCTGTGGAAACCAGACTTGGGTCACTGATATATTGCATGAGAATAATCTCGAACGATCTGCGTGGACAAAAATGAAGTGCCAGCAGCGATTTCAGGGCGGCTTAACAAGCCTAAAATAGGACATTTTGATAGTACCAGTTAATCATACACATCTAAAAACAAGAAGATCAAGCGAGTTTAACAAGAAGCCACATTAGTCAGCACTATCCAAGAATATTTAACAAAAAATTTGCAGAAATGAAGTAAAAGACAATATAAAATTAAACAATATCGCCGGGAACCATCGTAGCGGTGCTATTAATCGGAAAACGAATTTACTCTTATTTCAATCCAAGCACTCGCTTAAAGCCACAAAATAAGGCGGTGATATAAAGCTTAGAAACTGATTTGTCTACATGCTGTGTCGCCAGACAATTGATACGCTAAAAGGATAGGTTTGCAAAAGTGAAGCGGTAGGGTGAATAGTCAAACTAAAATATACGGCTCAAATAACAATTGCGTTGCAACAATCAAAAAAATATGAGAATCATCATCCTCTTCCCGACCGAAACTGAAGCCAGTTTATTCCAGCGCAACGATGTCACCAGCATGATTTCCGGCGTGGGTCTGACCGCGACCGCCTATGCGACCATGAAGGCAATACAGCAGCAGCCAGATATTCTGATTCTTGCGGGGATAGCAGGAGTCTTTCCTCATTCGAAGTTTTGCATCGGCGATGTGGTGCTAGTCAACAGTGAAGTAGAAGCCGATCTGGGTTTTTTTACGCCCACTGGTTTTGTACACATGGCACATTTACCAATTGATATGGTATTTGAACGACGTCATACGCTAACTTGTGATCATTTACCCCAAAGCACGGTTTTCCCCTTGGCGCGTAGCGTATCCGTCAATGCTGCCATGGCGGGATTTATAGATACCAGTGCTGCTGATATAGAAAATATGGAAGGGGCGGCATTTTTTCATGTGTGCCAACAAGAGCGACAACGCTTTATTGAAATCAGAGCGATTTCTAATTATGTGAATATCGACAATGATGAATGGGATATGCAAGGCTCAG
Source organism: Undibacterium sp. SXout11W (assembly GCA_049339905.1). GTDB lineage: Bacteria > Pseudomonadota > Gammaproteobacteria > Burkholderiales > Burkholderiaceae_D > Undibacterium. The sequence goes on along the minus strand of JBMPPG010000016.1, from coordinate 48,375 downwards.
TAGAAGCGCTGACCACAGGCTTACATGAGTTAATTGATCGTTTGCAGCAGTCGATTTAAATTACAAAGTAGCACCATGATTTCATCTTTTCAAACATTCGTTTGATAAACATTTTGATCTGACAATCGTTTCATTTTTATATACAGGAGCCCACCATGCGCATTTTTTCCGCATTAGAATGTAGCCAACGCCTGATCATTGCCACGGCGACAGCTTGGGTTACCTGGTGCATTCTGGTAGGAATAGACGCACCGTATAATCCAAATGGGTTTCTGCTGATGATGTTTTGTTGTTCGGTCGTGATGTTGTTTCTCGCCTGCATTTGGGCAGTGGCGCCCATTACCCCCAAAGAGATGTGGCTACCATGGAAAATTCTGACGCAGGGCTTGATCGCGTTCTTTCCATTTTTCATGATCATCATCTTAGGTCATTACATCGTTATTGAAGTGAAAGCATGGCTGGCTTAGATTGCAAGATCAAAAATTGTAATCTCATCGTCGGCACACACGCATTCGAACAAAAAAAATCTCTATCAATAATTGTTGAAAGCAGAAATCTATGCAGATTAACGATATTCCGTTTGGCGTAACTGAATGGAGTGATATAGAACGTACAGAACATCCCGGTGAAACCGGCATTGCTCATTGGCGGACGCGTCAATTCGGCAATATACGAGTGCGAATGGTTGAGTATAGCCCCAACTATCTCGCAGACCATTGGTGTAGCAAAGGACACATTCTGTTTTGCGTTCATGGCAAATTACATACGGAACTCAAAGATGGTCGCAACTTTTTACTAACACCGGGTATGAGTTATCAGGTTGCAGATGATGCGGAGGCACATCGCTCTTCAACATCCACTGGTGCGACCTTGTTTATCGTCGACTAATTTTTTATGTCAGATCAATGAAAAAAGCCACTTAATGCAATCGCAAATAAGTGGCTTTTCTCTTTTACTGAGAATATCAGTGATCTAACAACATATTAATTTGAGCCAGATCATCCTCTTTCAAAATACCCGATGCCGCTTTCAAACGCAGCCCACTCATGATGGTGTCATAGCGTGCTTTTGCCAGCGTCTGACGCGTTGTGTACAACTGCTGTTGCGCATTCAAAACGTCAATATTAATCCTCACCCCGACCTGGTAACCGAGTTTATTAGAATCTAACGCGGATTGACTTGAAATTTCTGCCGCTTCATACGCCTTTACCTGCGCCAAACCGCTGGTAACACCAACGTAGGCCTGACGTGCGCCAAGAGCAGCAGCGCGACGTGCCGCTTCCAAATCATTACGAGCCTTATCTTCCAATGCAATTGCTTCAGTGACTCTGCTATTGACCGAAAACCCGGAGAAAATGGGTACGCTCCATTGCACACCGATAGAGTTTCCCGTCGAAACGCCGTTCCCATTTAAACCGCCCTGACCGCCTGCAGAATTTCTCGCACGACCAGCGACCAAATCAACAGTTGGGTAGTGTCCGGCGCGATTAATTTCTATTGTGCGCTTTGCGATTTCAACTGCAACCTGAGAGGCAACGACATTGAAATTTTGTTGTTCTGCGGAAGAAACCCAATCTTCAATCCGTTCTGGTTTTGGTCCATCTAATTTTATGCCAACCTTGAGCATAGACAAATCACCAGCTTCTTTGCCTATAATTTGTTGCAAGGCCGAGCGCTTGATTTGTAAATCACTTTGACCAGCAAACTCTTGCGCGATGACCAGATCGTAACGCGCTTGTGCTTCATGCGTATCAGTAATTGTCGCAGTACCCACTTCAAAATTACGTTTTGCGGAGGCGAGTTGTTCCGAAATCGCGACTTGCTGCGCATGCAAAGTAATCAAATTATCCTGAGCTGTCAGGACATCGAAATAAGCCTGTGCAACACGAACGATTAAATCTTGCTGCGCCTGGGAAAATTGTGCATCGCTGACAACGACTGATAATTTACCTTGTTCGTATTGCTGCCAGTTGGCCCAACGAAACAATGGTTGTACCAAATTTAGTTGAACGTTATTTGTATAATTGGTACCAGACCCGCCAACCAAACGATTATCTGAAGCGTAGTTGCTATTCGTCCGGGTGTCGCTACCAGACAGAGCAACAGTCGGCAGTAGACCAGCACGTCCTTGAGTCGCCTTCTCCAGCCCTGCCACTTGCGACGCCCGCGCACTCGCAAATTGCGCATCATTGGCAAGCGCATCTTTGTAGATTTGCAGTAAGTCTGCTGCATTTGCCTGTGCAGAAAATAAAGCACCTGCAAGCAGGGCCGCAATAACGGGATTACGCATTCAACACTCCGGATAAATAAAATAGATTAATAGGTCGGCATGTCGGTATCGACTTGCAGTGCCCACGCATGCACACCACCGGTCAGGTTAATCATTTGAGTAAAGCCCTGACGTTCCAAAAAATTGGCCACCTGCATACTGCGTCCACCATGGTGGCAAATACAAACAATCACCGCATCTTCGTCAAGTTCGTTGAAGCGTGCAGGCACGGTTTGCATGGGCATCAATTGCACGCCGTCGATGTGACAAGTTTCATACTCCCAAGGTTCCCTTACATCGAGTAAGACCGGTGGATTTTTACTTTTGTCAGCAAGCCATGTGGCAAGTTCAGTGGCGGTGATGTTTTGCATACGATTTCTATTTTAAGTAAGGAGATTAAAATTTAAATGTCGATGCAGGCTCAACACCAGCCAGTGGTGGTAAAACTGTGTCAAACACACTGCGCTCGGTAAATCCTGAGGCAGTACGTGTTACTAATTGTGCGTGCATCATCGGCAATTGACCAACAACTGCCAACAAACGACCGCCAACATTTAACTGCTTCAGCAGGCTTTCAGGGATCAATTCCAACGCACCTGCAACGACGATCACATCATAGTTGCCAGTATGCTGACCAGAAATACCATCAGCTTGCAATAGCGCGACATTGCGCACACCATCGGCATGCAGATTTTTTTCTGCCAATTCCTTCAATACTGGTGAGGTTTCCAATACAGTCACATGACGTGTCATATGTGCCAGCAATGCCGCCAAATAGCCAGATGCAGCACCGATCAACAATACGGATTCAGACTTTTTCAGACCCAATTCCTGAACGATACGTGCTTCAACTTTCGGATTCATTGCCTTTGAACCATCAGGCAGTGGCAACTCAGTGTCAAAAAAAGCCAGAGTCTTTTGATCTTCCGGGAAATAATTTTCACGCTTTACAACGATCAACATATCCAAAACGTCCTTGTCCAACACGTTCCATGGACGAATTTGTTGTTCTATCATGTTGAAGCGGGCTTTTTCGATAGTCATTTCTTCACTCGATTGCAAAATTAAGGGAACCCGCATTTTATCAAAGCACATGCCTTGATTGATAATTACCGCGTTTTTTTCATGTAAACCAGGCATCTAATTACACTCTAGGGTGTCAATTTACAGAATATTACCTAATTAACATCAGTATTTAATGCCAAGCTACGATTTCTTCAGCTTTTTTATCATCAGCCCATGCAAGGCCATTTCGATATAGTGCTCGAGATAGGTTCCCAATTTTTCTTCTTCCACCATACAAACGCCAGAAGAATGTTTCCACATCATCATCATCAACATCGGTGCAATCAACAATCTGGCATCGATTTCTAAATCTACTTCACGAATTTCACCGCGCTGCATGCCTCGTGCCAACATTGTCGCTACCAGTTTTTCGCCACGATTGACAACTTCTTCCTGGTAAAAGCGCGCAAGTTCAGGGAAATTTCCTGCTTCTGCCATCATTAGCTTAGGCAAACCAGACAACTTGGTTGTTCCTATGTTTTGCCACCAATTCGTCATCACCGCGCGGAACAACTCTTCACTATCACCGCTAAATTCACCGATCATTCCTTCTGCCTCGCCAATCAGCGGCACAATGCTCTCGCGGACCACCGCCTTGAACAAATCTTCTTTGCTCGAAAAATATAGATACAGTGTCCCTTTAGACACGCCCGCAGCCTTAGCCACATCATCCAGACGTGTTGCCGCAAACCCGCGCTCAACGAACAAATCCAGAGCAGCAGCGAGCAGTTCCTGTGGGCGTGCTTCTTTGCGACGCTCCCATTTGGGTTTAAATGGACATGACATAATTTAAATAGTCTGATTTACTTTTACTGACTTATTTACTCCGTTTATTCTTTAAAAAACGCAAAACGAAGTAACTTACTTTTGAGTCAGTAATGTAATCCTCTACCAAAACACCGTCAAGCACCCAGTGCTGTTACGTACTAATAGAATCTTGAATGAAATAATAGAGTCTTGAATAGCAACGCTCTATTAATTAATAAAGCCTTGAATATATTTTGCCAAATTATTCATTAAATCATTCGATTCTCGATCTGTTTCAAATCAAAATTTTGTCATGCGTACACATACTGCTTGGCGGCGGAACTTATTACTATCGCAATGCGATGAAATGCCAAATTAGAGGTATCAAATGCAAAAAAATGGAATAAACATATAGCAACATTGTTTGAACGCTACTCTTCATTCCGATCCAGACGACTAAATTTTCGACAAAAGAAAATTTTTGGTTGACAAGATAAAAATCTAGTCTAAATTAGTTCTGCACTAGACATTAATAATACATTTTTAGGTTATATGAGCCCATTCTCAAATGCTTTTCGCGAACTCCGAATTTTCTGTGGTTTACGCCAGGCAGAATTTGCGGAAAAACTTGGATTTGAACAAAGTTACATCTCCGCAATCGAAATTGGTACAAAAGGACCGCCTGGGATAGATTTCGTAAACAAGCTGATCATAAGATTAAATCTCGAAGAAAATTGGCAAAAACGTTTGTTTGGCTCATTGGAAATTTCTCAACGAAAAATGCTACTCCCCAGTGAAGCACCTGAAGATGTCTATAAGATGTTTAACGAATTAAGGCGTCAACTTGATAAATTACACCCATCCCAAGTTGAATTGATACAAATGGCTTTGCGACTTCCTGAGTCCATGACAATTCCAATAAATCCAGAATCACTTCCACCGAGAAGAAAAATAGTTCGAAATAAAATTTAATTCAAATATTAACCACTAATTTTAGTACTATTTAATTCTATTTTTAGTAATTTTTAATAAAGTACGTTCAATCGCCTAGCTAATAAAGTTTTAACGTCGGGAGGATATATGATTACCCCTCAGGAACAGATCAACACCGACTCAACTGGCTGGTCTCTTGGTGTTTATTCACTTCCGACTGAGCCAATACCTAAACAACGACGAGTAAAAGTATCTACGTATACAAAATTGTATGAACATATACGTCAAGGATATGGGACAGGGCATGGCAAAAATTACAAACCGTGGTTGACGTTGACACGAAAAAATCCATCACCAACATCAAATCAAGTAGTGTCATATATGCCGCCGCTTGAAAGAACGGCTCACTACTTTTCACGAGGCGAATACCATACAGCTCTATTTTTACTCTGGTTAGGGGTCTTAGATCTTCGCGAACAATTTCCAATTTGGCCAATTGCACACCCACATCCCTTAGATGGTGCATCAGCTGGGATAAACACAAAATTAAAATGGTCTCGAGGCCTTCTAAGTATTGCAAGAGAAGCCGACATTAAACATGGACATGAAGTTGGCTCTAAACGACCATACGTGGCAAGCATAGACCTTGTTGCAACTACTCCTTTTGGTGACAACTTTGCATTATCGTTTTTTTCGTCAAAACCAATTCATGAACCGACCGCTAAGGTTAACTGGAGAACATCAGAGCGGCTGGAGTTGGAACGTCGTTATGCTAAAGAAGTATGTGCAAACTATTTTGTTTCAAGCTCAGCACTGATTCCACTAAGAGTTGCAAGTCAATTGGAATGGTGGATAGACTGTTCAACATTGCATTTCTGCCCAGAGTTATTAAAACTCGCGTCGAAATTTTCCGATTTAGTTAACTCGAGCCTAACTCTTTCGATCAGTGAAGCTGTTATTAGCGCCAGTACAGAATTCTCCATACCTATCGATCATGGATGGTCGTTATTTCGACATTGTGCATGGAAACAGTTAATCGATATTGATCCATCCGTCCAAATTCTCACTTCGTTTCCTGTCAGAAGTGGCGGTCGAGCATTGCGTACCAAAATTCAACAGGAGCTTTTCAGGGAGAGCTGGCTATGATTGACATGAAAAACTGCATAATCGAGCCAGGCGAAATTCTCATCGGGCCAGATGCTGATTCTCAAATACAAGGCCCTTATAGAGTATTGTCAATAAAGGAAAGGGTGAATCAAGTTGTCATGATTCCAATTCCTTTAGGTCCTAGGAGAAAGAATCCGAAGCGACAAGCTAGCTACTATGCTTTGGGATTTAAATCATTCGACCTAAAAAATATTTTATTTCTGCTTGAAACTAAGAAGTTAAAAAAAACCACTATAGAATTGCCAGGACATTGGTGTTTGAGCGACGCTGATTTACGCAAACTATCACCTCCGACCAACTCCCCCTCTCTATCCCCAGAGGATCGGATAAAATCTCCACTCGAGTTAAAACGAAATTTTAAATTCGAACTGATCAAACCGCTGCTTCCAAATGAATCGCTTTCTAGCGGGTTTCATCCTCCAAATTTCATCCACCTAGATAGTCTTGTCAGAGCTCGCGCACGCGAGGCAAATGTTAGCCCAGGGCAAGTATTCGACGCATTGCATCGATACTACGCGTTTGGATGCATTCGCAATTCACTTCTTCCAAATACTACGGTCAAGTCTGGAGCACCAGGAGTACGACGACTAGCCAAAAATGGCATTAAACTAGGTCGAAAAAATGCTGCAGCAAAAGCCGGAAACCAAGAACTTAAAGGAATCATACTTACGGCAAATGATATTCAAAACATTGAAGATGGTTACCTAATGTTTGTCAAACCAGGCACGTCAATCAAGCAGGCTTTTTTGTCTTTTAGTAGTACTTTCTACTGTGAACGCCATACACTTAAACATGGTTATTTAACTCCTAACTTATTAGAAGCACATTTACGCCCAACAGAAATAGAGTTCAAACACCATGGGCCTTTAGGAAAAAATTCTTCCGCAGCAGCGCGGCGCTTAATGGGTGAAGGTGAATGGGCGAAAAACTATAGGCCTTTGATAGGCACTGCACGCGACGGCATTTCAGCAATAGGACAAGTTGGATCACTTGACGCATCACCTGTTGACGTCAATTTAGTTTCATGCCTAGATCCCTTACAACCTATTGGCGTCGGGCGTGGGCTTTTCGTACGCGATGCCTGGCTCGGTATATATTTTGGTTGGCAAATTGGATTAGACAATCTTAGAACGGATGACGCAAAACTTGCGATTTTACGTGCTGCTACGGAAAAAACAGAGATTCTGTCACGTTACAATCTAGATCTACCGGCGGAAGATTTCCCCTCACTTTTTTTCACTAAATATTTATCAGACAATGGTGAGCTTCGAAGCTGCAATGGAATAGAGTCAATCGTTGACCAACTGACCTCACGTATTGAATTTATCGAAAGTGGTCGCGCTGACCGAAACAGTTCATCAGAGAGCGGTCACCACTCCCGGCATAGAAGTTTTGACCATCATCTTCCAGGCACTACGAAAGGACGACAATCAAAACGTGGTGAGCCTCTGGCTATAACCAAGGCATTGCTATCCCGGTATGAATATATACGACTACTCTTGCTTTGGATACACTGGTCTAATACAAAACAAGAGCTTCCCCTCCATATGATTCCATCAGAAATGCGACGTGAATATGCCATAAATAAAAAACCACTACCAATGACAAGAATCGGGATCTATCGGTGGGCGAAAATAAATGGCTATGTCGCTGGAAAACCAGTCGACCCGAATTATTTACGAGCTCACTTGCTTCCAAGATTCACTGCCAGCGTACAACGAAACGGGCTCATTCTACATCGCCCCAACACTGGAAATGTCGTTGAACTTCTTCACGGTGCTCGATTTAACAATGAATATTTGGCCACTTCGGGAATAATACGCGACGCGATTTCACGTGGAAAGAAACATATCGAGGTGAGTGCCGATCCTGATGATCTTTCTCACATTTTTTTTGCAGACTCCTCCGGCATTCATATTATCCCAAATATCAAAGATGATGCCCTACTCATATTGGAAGGTAGCATTCCTGATTTATGTGCAATAAATAATGCCGACAAAATCAACCACGTAGAACATGCGTCATCAAAAGATCAAGATAACGTCGACCAACAGGCGTACAGAAAAGAAGCTGAAGTGGATGCCAAAAATCGAAAAATAGCTGCAGAAAAGATTCAAGGTAAACAAAAAATGCAGCGTACTAAAGTCACAAATGTAAAAACAGCCCGGGCAGCAGAAAAGCGTTCAGCGTTAGATGAAGAAATCTTAAGGCTATTAGGCGATGGTAAATTTAATAAAAAAGAAAGCCCTCAAGAAACGTCATTATTTCAACTGGATTCTACGGCTTCAGAAACCCTACCTAAAAAAAGAAATCTGGCTGATTTAATGAAAAGTCGGCTTACTAGTTTTAATAATGAAAGGAAATTCTAATGGAACATTCTGCCAATAGCACAATTCAACATTTTTCTGAAAATCCTTTTTTAAATAAACTCGATAAGCATTTATCTACCAACGACTTAGAAGAGAAACTATGCTGTTGGCCAATAGCGAACATTGATACAAGGAATATCGATCTACAAACTAGACACGACTTGCTTGATTGCTTGCAGGAACAAATGTTTCAACCAACACTAACATCCTTGGACACTGCAACTCGTCTCTATCGAATGATACGCAGAGGCTATATTGGCAGAGATCCTACTTTGCTCGCATCAAGGTCACGCACGATGGCCATCGCACGCTACGCAGGAAAAGGGATAAATGATTTACCTTGGCTCCCTTCTTCAGCAAAAGGGATGCGAATTAGTGGAATTACGGGTTTAGGAAAATCTTACGAAATTCTAAGGGCATTAAAGAAACTCCCTCAAAAAATAGAGCACGGGCTCTCTGTTGCTGCTGATTGGAACCATGTTACGCAGGCGACTTGGCTTTATGTAGCTATGAGTCATGACGGATCTCTGGGTGGCCTTCTACTACAAATTCTCACTTCACTAGATCTCGCAATTGGAACAAATTATGCTAAAGATCGTAGCCTAATCAGTTTAAGCAACGAAAAACTGGCAGTTCACATAGGCATTATCTTGATTAACCACGGTGTCGGTGTGTTAGTCATCGATGAATTGCAGGGACGTAATTTTTCTGGTGGTGCGCGTGGTGGTCTCGCCGCAACCTTTTTTTTGAGACTACTCAATTTCGGAATACCTCTTGTACTCATGGGAAATCCATTTGGGATGGATGTGCTAGACACGTTTTCACAGGATATGCGCAGAATTGGGTCTGCTGGAAATATTGAAATGCATCCACTCGAAGCCACAGACTACGATTTCACTGATTGCTTAGCCCCTGCGCTGTGGCGATACAATGTAATGCCAGAACCATCCCCAATCTCGGATCCAGATGGGACTTTACTTTTCAAATACTGTGGTGGAATACGGGACTATGGCGCAAGAATTCGCGTTTCCTCACAGCGCCTTGCTCTCGATATGGGAGACCAATTTGTTACAGCAGAACATATGGAGGAAGCTTTCTGGGGTGCTGATTTTAGTGCAAGAGACCGTGACCTAATCGCTGGTTTTCGCGACAAAAACCCAATTTTACTGCAACAGTTTGAAGATATTCCTTGGGAGCGATATGCAGCACGTTGGGGCCTGTTTCAGCAAAGAGCACGATCAATGCGTCAAAACACTCCTAATGCGGATAAAGATAACGTTCAAAATGGTACCCCGAATTCAGAAGTTAAACCAAGAAAATCAGTTGCACAACAAACCATTGAAAATATACGGCGCAATCGAACTAACAAAAAAAATAAGGAGATATCCCAAGAAGCTTTGATAGAAACTCTGGATCAAAACGATATGCGTTCGATTGGTTTACAAGAGTACCTTATCAGTGGCATCGAAGAATTAAGAATCAACGAAGATAAAGATTCTGTCGATAATAGTCTCGTAGGAGCATAAAATGATCATTTCTACATCCAATCAGCCTTCAAAAGAATTACTTCCATTTTTTCCGGCCAGCTTACCCGATGAAACCATTGGTTCAAGAATCAGCCGCTATCACATATTGCGGGGGCAACCTACAGCCCACACGACATATAGACAGCTGTTCGACCAATCTCCTTTTAGTCTGACGACTCTCGTACAACCACACCTCGATAAGCTGGCAGCAAGGCTGCCAGGATCGCCAAAATTTAATCTTAAAACTATACAGAAAGAAAATACGCTATTACCACTTTTCCAACATTTTTCGAGTACTCATATAATGTGCTCAAATCCAGTTATTGAGTCCGATATCCGCACAGTTGAACAACCGCGCCGAATCAACGGGAAAAGTGCATTGACGCATATTTGTCCCCATTGTCTTATCGAAGACGAAAAGGTACATGCTTACTCTTACATTCATCGATCTCATCAGATACCTGGCGTAACCGTTTGTTGGAAACACGAAGTAAAACTCCTCGACCGTTGCCCAGAATGTCAATGCCCATTTGCTCAACCAAATCAATTAATTCTTTCTGCATGGTTAGGATGCACTTGTGGCTACAACATTAGCAATTGCGCAAAAGCTGAAAGTGAACCGGCTACAGAAGTAGAAATAGGATTTGCACGATTTACTCAAGCGCTATTAACAGCGGATCCGATTCAACTTAATACTACCCAATTAGCGAAACTTTATCGAAAACGTGCTGCAGATCTCGGATTTTCCAGAGGAACAGGTTTACTTAATCGCAACGCATTATTTGAACAACTTGAGGAATATTTTGGCGCAGAACTTTTATCAAAAATAGACAACGCCTACAAGTCTGGTAAGTTGAGTGGATGGTTTATTGTAGTTAGTCTATCGGCTGCATTAGAGGCCCCTCTATACCGGCATTTATTATTATCCTATTTCCTTTTTCGAAATGCACAATTTTTTCTTGAGCAGGCACGTTGCGCAAATCAGGAATGTGTCAAAAATAAAACCGATGAGAACATACAGTCAGAGAAGAAAATTGAGGATGAATTGATACGCGATATGATTGAAGCTGCTCAAAGATACAATTGTGATGCCCAAAAACTCTGGAAATATAATTTTGGCGTAATGAAAAAATTAGTAAAAAAGCTCCCTAACGCCTGCGATATTATCGATGCACGTTTAAGAATAGAAAACAAAAAAAAGCAAAAAAATTTAATTGAAATATCTAAACGAAAAGTTCGCGATGAGCAGTTCGATGAGCAATGGGCAAAGGCAGTTAAAACAAGTGCAAAAAAATTATATGAAGAAAATCATCGCCCAATTCGCGTTACAAAAAATCAGCTACTTCGAGCATCTAAGCTAGATATAAATGGAAAAAAAGGAATTATATGGCCAACCAAAGAACGTTTTCCAATTACTCACCGTGCAACTCTAGAATGCATGGAATCAACGTGGCACTTTTACGCCAGGCGAATTTTGTGGACGCTATTATCCCTTCACGATATCAACACATCTGATTACGTAACCATTATTTTCTCAGGACTTGAGGTACATAAATCTAAAGAGATAATCAAATATTTTTTAGATATTCCACGTGGTAGTGGTGCATCTATCGAAATAATAAATTCTCTTCTTCTTGCACGCGGTATAAAAAATGACTGGGCAGGTCCATGTCCTGATCGCGAATTTTACAAAGCGGGACGAGCTTACCGCTTGCGAACTTCACGTCGCGGCCCCATTGGAGGGAAGGCTGGAGAACCTAATTTCAGTCAATGAAACCAATTCAGAAAAATGACCGCTATAGAGATATTTTATGCAACTCAATGTACTACCAATTCTGCGCAAAGATGAAACTCTCTATAGTTTTGCGGCGAGAACGAGGTTGTCTAATGCGGCGAAAGATGATCGTGACGCCTGTAGGAGTATGTTTGGTTACTCGAAGATCTCACGAATTTCTGAGTTCCCAATCAATTTTCCCCATTTTTGCGAATACACAAAAGGAATTTTAGGAGATCCAGAATCAGTTCTAGAATCGATGACTCTAGCAGGGTTTTTCGAAAGAGTTGGAGGCCACACTTGGCACAAGGGATGCTCCGAAGTTCCTTTGACAATAGCAGGATATGGCTTATCCATGCTATCGAATGGTAATCTCAGAAATTGGAGAATTTGCCCACTTTGCATAGAAGCAGACCTTAATTGTTACTCAACATCATATTGGCGAAGATCACATCAATTGCCGACTTCATTCGTTTGCTTAACACATGGTGTTTCGTTAGAGAATTCAATAGCATTTCCTCACAAAAGACACAATCAGTTCTTACTTCCCAGTAATGAATTGTCATTCAAAGAAGCATGTACGCACTTGCTACTTAAAAAAAATGAGGAAGTACAGCTACGGCTAACAAAGTTGGGAAATGATATTCTACAATTTCCATGTGATACATATGGATCTGATACGGAATCCGCTTTGGTGTTAAATGCAATGATTCGTCGCGCACTCAAAGAGCGTGGTTTAATGACCCAATCAGGTTCTCTGAGGCCAAAGGAATTTACCACCGAATTTACTAATCGATACTGTTTTTTACAGCCAAATACTGAATATGCCGTAGCAGTGTCAGAAAGGGGAATCAATTCACTTCGCCGGAGCCTGCAAACACCTAAATCTTGGCGCAGTATAACGCACCGTCTATTGCTAATCGAATGGCTTTTTGGGTCGTGGTCTTCATTTAATCAGCAATTTACGTGGCAAAGGACTATGGATCAATGTGATCCTTATTTAACACTTAGTGAACCGCCTAATTTAAGGAACACAAATTCCATAAATAATATTGAATTACTGTCGCCAAACAGTAAAGAGCACCGTGCTACTTGCATTGAGTTCTTGGAGCATTATAAAACCGCTAAACGCAACGAATTTGCGCGTGCGAAACCACGGTGTTTTCGTTGGCTATTGAATCATGATCTCGATTGGTTTAATAAATATTTTCCAGTCTTTCAACGCAAGCATATACAAACGAATTTATTTCACGATATTAGACTATAAATCTTAAATAAATTCATCGATTGAAAAGCGCAGATTTATCGTAGGAATGATTCAAAATTCGGAAAACGATGCTAGATGTCTAATTTAGAATTCATTCTCAAATAAAATTCAAATTGAATATGGGACTCAAGTTCAAGAAATGCAGATGCAAGTGTAGACTGGCTGAAATTGCTTTTTTGATAATTTATCGGAAATTATCCCTGGCTCAGGTTACGTAAGTGCTTTGACGCCTCACGCATTGTCAATGGTGACAAAAAATATTTATTCTCATTAACAAATTGCCTTACAAAGCCAGGATTCCATCGGGCATAGTCTCGCAAGGCCCAACCAATAGCTTTACGAATAAAAAATTCTTTTTCATCTGCAAGTGTCAATGCGTATTGTGTGAGTCGTATCGAATTGGTTTCCATTCGCCATCCCAATTGATGCAACATCGCTGCGCGACGAACCCATTTATCTTTATGTGTAAGCCATTCATCCATGACACAACTTACCTGTACTTGCCTTTTGTGTTCTGCGAGCATGACAGAACTAATAACGCTGCTAAGTCCATCTACGGTTTCCCACCACGAGTCGCGAAGCAATAAGTCGCACAGATCAGGTAAATTTTCGGAGTTCAACATGCTTGAATGCTGCTTCAACAAATCAATCGCTGTGTATCGAAATTCTCGCTCTTTCTTTGACCACAACGTGGCCGCTACAACCAAGAGGTCATTGACATGCTCAAACCGACTTTTTATCAGGTCTTTTACCACAGTTCGTCGGATCGGCGCTGGTAAGCCTAAAAATTCAAATTGATTCAACAGATATGCACTCATGGCTCTGGCACGATCTTGATTCGCAAGTGGATACAAACTATTTTCAATTTCAGTAATCAATTTCGCTGGCGTCATTTCACACTTTTTCTGTAATGACGATACATGCACCGAGCACGACAATCAACGTTCGACCCAGAACTATTAGGATATTCAGCATCTACCATTCTCCGAAAATAAGTGCGGAAAGTGCGACTACATCAAGCGTACTTGAATTTGTCAGCAGTGCCAGTATCGACAGACGAATATCTGGCACTGAAACCGCGAAATTCATTGCTGTAAAAGATCGATAGTTAATGAGAAAAATATGCGCTGAATGGCTAATTAATACAAAAGTAAAGTAGAAAAAAGTTAGAAGTTAATAAGAATGTTTTTTTACTTAAATCTTTGAATTTGATATCCAGCGCTTCAAGATACGTAAATTAAACACCCGCATCTTTTTTTAAATGCAAAATAGCAACGCCGATTGCGCTAGATGCACTAGCATAAGGCGTACCTCCTGCTAGCATCGCTTCTGCTTCTGCACATTTTTTAGCATTGATGGAGGTAGCCACTTTACCAGCTTCCACATGAAATGCTGCGTGCTTTTTTATGCATTCGGTGTAGGACGTCATGTTACCAAAATTTGCTTTTGCCTCCCAATGAAGCCATTTACCCAGGTCACAACAATGATCTTTGGAGATTGTTGCGGCATCGAGAGTCTCCTGCTTAGCAACAGCAGAACGTAATTTTGTTTTCCATTCAGAGTGTTTGGCAATCGCGTTACTTAAATCCATGCTTTTCTCCTTGTTGTAGTCGGGTACAAAGTGATTTTCGGCTACGGAATCTAGCAAATATATTTCGAAAGATAAGAATAAGAAAGATGCTAACACGACTATTTGTCAAATATTGACCATTTGCACCAGATTGCAACACTATGAATAATGTCTCACACAACATTAATTCAATTTAATTAAGCAAGTTGCAACTGCTTTGAACCAGATATTCTCAAAACCAACATTTTGCTGAAGAGGTTGGTTACGAAAAAATTTTACTAATTAAAATTAGTAGGTCTATAGTAGAAAAAGTTAAGACTCGATTTAAATAGAAAACCGATGATCAAATCACGATAACCGACGATGGTTAATTTGCTTGAAGTGGGAAGTTAATACAACGGGAATCTATCATGCCATTGACAGCTTCGCCTCTTGAAGTAACCCAGCCGCTTTTGTTGGAAAGTGCTGCCTTGCTTTCAGCCGCACATCGAGAAATCCATATTGCTGAATCGCGGTACAGACGTTTGTTTGAAACTGTCCAAGATGGAATACTTGTTTTAAATGCTGAAACCACACAGATTGAGGACGTCAACCCTTATTTGATTAACATGCTTGGATACTCGTATGATGAATTTCTTGCAAAGAAAATTTGGGAAATCGGCGCTTTTGAAGATACTGGTATGAGGCATGCTAACTTTATCGAATTAAAACAAAAGCTTCTTATTCCTTATGATAACTTCCCTCTTATTACCAAAGATGGCGTCCGCATTTTTGTTGAGTTTGTGAGCAGCATTTTTGAATTCGATGGAATACAAGTGATTCAATGCAACATTCGGGACAATACTAAAAGGCACTTGGCTGAAGTCGCTTTGGTCTCAACAACACGAGCACTTAAAATCCTTAGTGAGAGCAATGTTGCATTGCTACGTGCAAAAACAGAGTCATCGCTACTCGAGGAATTTTGCCGCATCGTTGTTGAAACGGGTGGTTACCTTATGGCGTGGATCGGACAGGCAGAGGATGGGTACAGTAAGAAAGTTACCTCACTCGCGCGCTATGGTTTGGATGATGGTTACCTGGACTTTGCCGAAATTACTTGGAATGATTGTGAGCACGGTAACGGTCCAACGGGACGAGCCATACGTGAAAAACAGGTGCAATTTGTCGAAAACGTTGCGACTGATCCGGCAATGAAGCCATGGCGCGACGAAGCATTAAAGCGAGGATACCAGTCGACTATTGCTATCCCATTTGAACTTTACGAGGGAGCCATGGCCACTTTGACTCTCTACAGTTCGCAGATTCAGAATTGGTCTGTGCCTGAGCGACAATTATTGCAGGAAATTACTGCTGATCTGGCGTTTGGAATAAAAGCTTTGCAAACTGCTGCAGCCAAAATTCAATATCAGAACAATCTGAGAGAAAGTCTGGAGAAAACGATCGAAGTTATTGCAGCCACCGCTGAAGAGCGTGATTCTTATACTGCTGGACATCAAAGACGGGTTGCCGATTTATGTACCCACATAGCTACAGAACTTGGTCTGTCAAAAGATCGTACGCACGGACTTCATCTCGCCGCATCTGTTCATGACTTGGGAAAAATTAGCATTCCCGCGGAAATACTATCGAAGCCACGTCGCTTATCTTCTGTAGAGTTTGACCTCATCAAAGAACATCCAATGATTGGCTTCAACATTCTTAGTAAGGTTAGTTTTCCTTGGGAAATTGCAAAAATCATTGTTCAGCATCACGAGCGTATTGATGGGTCTGGATATCCGAAGGGTTTGAAAGGTGACGAGATTTTGTTGGAGTCAAAAATTCTCGCTGTTGCAGATGTGGTGGAGGCAATCGCATCACATCGCCCCTATCGTGCAGCGTTGGGCGTAAAGGTTGCATTGGACGAGATAACGATAAACCGAGGAATTACTTTTGCCCCTGATGTAGTCGACGCTTGCCTTCGCGTTTTTAATGAACAAGCCTACGTCCTTGAAAATTGTTAGATTCCATGCCTGATTGAGGTAGGTCGAGGCAACACTTTAATTGGTTGTGAATGCTTTAATTTGCACATACTACTCGATCACGGTCTCCCTTTTTCGCCAAATAATGCGCCCGGTCAGCACGCTCAATCAATGCATCAAGTTTTTCATCGACTATATGCTCCGCGATGCCAAGACTAATCGTCACAGACACGTCATCAGGAGAATGAAGATTCTCGCTAACGGTTTTGCGAAGGCGCTCGGCAATCGTTTGAGTTTCATACAAATCCGCGTAGGTGAGTAATATGACAAATTCTTCACCGCCAAATCATGCGCAGAGGTGGTCTTTGCGAAATACGACTTCCATGATCCGTGCCAGTTCGACTAGCAGTCTGTCGCCTTCCGCATGTCCGAATCGGTCATTCACGTTCTTAAAAAAATCAAAATCGACACTAATGACAGAAAATGGATTGGCGCTACTTTTCGTTTTTTGAATCAATACTTGAGCGCGTTCTGAAAAGCCGCGTCTATTTAATAGACCAGTCAACGCGTCTGTTGCCGCAGCGTCTCGCAGTTGGATAGATTCATCGTAAGCAGCAGTCACATTATGCTCAATAGCAACGAAATGGGTCACAACTCCCCTATGATCCTTAATGGGAGTGATGTTCATGTCTATCCAATATGTGTCACCAGACTTTGTATAATTGAGAACTACCTCGCGAGAGGTTTCGCCTTTCGTTAAAGCTAATTTAACTCGATCCAATGTTTCCCGACTTGTTTGTGGCCCTTGCAATATACGCGGCGTATTTCCAATGGCCTCTTCTATGGAATAACCTGTCAAACTCTCAAATGCTTTGTTGGCGTAAATAATACGGGTACCAGGTAAATCTAGCGGTTGCCCCTCAGTGACCATAACAACATCACTTGCCATGTCAACAATGTTTCGGAAATTGATGTTCAACGTGTCGCTAATGTTTGCGAAAGTGACGATCACATTGCGCACGTCATCTTCAATATCAAGATAGGCATTAACGAGTATCCAGGTGGGTGTTGGCTTGTGAAGATCGACAACGCCAATTCTAAGGCCGACTATCCTCGCCGATCTTCACTAAGGTTTGACCACAAGAACCACGTGCGCAAGAATCAGGTTCGTGACGCTGTTTTACAAGTGGCAATTCGGCAGGGAGTGGCTTACGTCCGGTTGGCTTTGCTTTGACGCGCGGCGTGGAAGAGAGTTGTTCCAGTACCGCCTGCATGGCGTTGAGACCGGTTTCTTGCGTCTCATTAAAGAGGTCACGTTGTTGCGCCGTGAAGGCTTCTGATGTGCTGCAGAATTTAATCCGTTTATGGTACGCCAGTTCTAAAGTAAGTGCCTTGATCTTGGTGTCTTTGAGATGAATTTCCTGTCGTTGCCGGGCAACGAGATCAGCTTGTTCTTGAAGACGCTGTGCTTCTTGTGCCCAGGCTGCGACCTGTACTGCCAGTGCGTCGGGCGTGGCCGTGTGGGGATTAAATTGAGCGAGGGCTTTGGCGAGGTCCATGTAGTAAGTTTACATAGACTGAGTGATGTTTACGATCAAAAAAGTGATGTGTCGTTATTTTTTATGCTATCCGTGCCAGTCAACGCCTTTGATGAGCCAATCCCATTGGTCTTGTGTCATCACCCAGCAGCGATCATCCGCACTAGGCCAGACAAACGCACCACGGTGTAAGCGGCGCTGACAACACCATACGCCAGTACCATCTCAGATGAGCAACTTCAAGCGTGTTTTAGAACGATTGCTAAATGCATAGGCGGTGCCATCGCAAGGCGTCGTACCCAAACTGGTTTGTATCCATTGCGACAAGCTCTCCATGCCACGACGCATGTCCACGGGTTCTATTACGCAAAAAATCTGACCGCGTGCCATCATACTAATTGATTGAGTAATTGACCAAGCCATGTGGTCTGCATATCAGCAGGTAGCGAGAGTTACCACCCAGAGTCATGGCGTAACACGATGGGCGGAAAATTTGAAGCGGCTGGTGCGCTGGGTTGAACAACAATCGGTAAAGTCGTCAGCGGTGCGCACGCCGAGGCAGGTACATGGCCACGTGAAATCCAGCCATGAAATGTGGAGTGATTTAATTAATGCGCACGACAATACGCCGCTTGCGATAGCCCTGAGCCTTGTCAGGCGGTGACATGTTGCAACCTTTGCGCACGACTGAGGGAGGATTTGATTCTTGACATGCTTGCTCTCCAAAGTGATCAGGTTTGAAGAGTGCATGAAATTAAGGGGTGTTCATAGGTGGGGGCGTTGGACGGTTACTGATAAGCACTCGTGATGGGTAATGCAAGCCCTTGAGCAGTTTGCGGAAAAAACGTTTTGCGGCTTGTCGGTTGCGCCGACTCTGCATCGGAATATCGAGCACGTGTCCGTTCTGATAGAACTAACGTCAGAGGTAATGGTGCTTGCTTGCTAGCACCACCTAGGCGAGATGCCATTTGTCCCTGCGTTGCGGTTGACGTCGGCGAAGCTCACTGACATATCCTTGGCCGAACTTCAACGTCCATTGGCGGATTGTCTCATACGTGACGATGATGCAATGGCTGATGATTTCTGCCGAGTAGCTGAAGCCGCGGTAAAGTAGGTTTTTTTTCATCCCGCTATTTTGCAAAATCTGCCCGCCGCCCGTAAGTTAACAGTACCGATTCATTTGATTATCACGTAGAGAGATGCCGGATTGTTTACAACCCACTCGGCTACATGTTGAGAAATGGCATTTCGAAAAATCAGAATTTCTCTCCAAATTTGGTAACTGAAATCTAGTTCATAACGTAGAACGTGAGCCCAGCCAATGTAACAATAGTGGATGAAAATAAGGGCTTGAACCTATTTTTTCTTTGGATTTACTCAACAACGATTAGTCATTTTCCAAGCGTTTCTTTCATTTTAATTACCAGATTCTTTGATTATATGCACTCCCAATTTCGTTGAGCGAGCCAGTATTTGATCCATGTTTGAATATCCTCACTTGGCATTGGTTTGGCAATCCCATAGCCTTGCACTAAATAGCAACCCATTTTCAACAGTTCATTGCCATGCGCGAGCGTTTCTACGCCCTCGGCAATAACCTGTCTATTAAAAGACTTTGCAAGGTTGATTACTGCGTTAACTATTCCATGATCTTCAGGATCAGTCAGCATATCACGAACAAAACTTTGATCGATTTTGAGCGTATCGACCGGTAATTTTCGTAGGTAAGTTAATGATGAATACCCAGTTCCAAAGTCATCTAGCGACACCATTACTCCAATTTTATGGCATTCAGCGAGTATTTCAACCGTTCTCGTTACATCGCTGATTGACACACTCTCGAGCACCTCTAATTCCAGATGGGCTGCAGGTACCTCTGGGTGTTCTGCAAGTGCTAGCCGCAGATCATTTAAGAAGTCGGGATTCATCAATTGATTTGCGCCAATATTTACACTAACTTTTAACGGAAATCCTTCTATTAGCCATTGCGAGGCTTTGCAGATAGCGGTGGCGATAACCCATTTGCCAATAGGATATTCAGCGGTGCTTCCTTCAACCTGCGGTAGAAAGGCTGCCGGACTAAGTAAACCGCGCTCTGGATGTTGCCAGCGGATCAGCGCTTCGACACCTACCACAGCACCGTTTCGTAAATCAACTTTAGGCTGAAAGTACAACGTCAACTCATTGTTTTGTAACGCGCTATGCAGACGACTAATAATTTCACGTTGTTGCTGCGCTTTTTGATCGCTGTCCGGGTCAAAGAGATGATAGCGATTTTTACCTGATTCTTTGGCGCGGTACATTGCTTGATCTGCGTGACGTAATAAGGTGTCAGCATCTGAATGATCGTTAGGATAGAGACTGACGCCTATGCTTCCAGACACACTGATAACTGCCTTGTCTATCGTAATTGGCATCTTGATGGTATTTAATATTCTATCCAATATGATTGAACATTCCTCGGGTCGTTCGCAGTCATTGATAAGTAAAACAAACTCATCGCCACCAAGACGTGAAAGGGTATCTTCCGCCCTCAGTATTTGTTTAAGATTGCTAACAATTGCAACCAGTAGATCATCGCCGGCCTGATGTCCGTAACGATCATTGACGTATTTGAATCCATCAAGGTCGAGGTAGCATACCGCTAGCGCTTTACGGTGACGATCCGCTCTGACGATTGATTGCTGCAATCGGTCAGACAACAGTCTTCGGTTCGGAGTGCCAGTTAATGGATCATAGTGGGCAACACGATCCAGTTCCGCTTCATGTTCTTTCAAATGGCTGATATCTGAAAAAATTCCTATGAAATGTTCTATGTTTTTTTTATCGTCGACCACGCTGGAAATCGAAAGCAATAAAGGATAGGTTTGGTCATTTTTACGATGGCCCCACAATTCACCAGTCCAATATTTATGTTTGCTAAGTGACGAATGTAATTGTTCATAGAATCGTCGCTTCAACGGTGCGTCAAAGAACGATTTGTATGATTTACCAATCACTTCTTCCGCAGTAAATCCAGTGATCCGGCTGAAAGATGGATTTGTGCGGGAAACCAACCCATCTGCGTTAACCACGACAATACCGTCATAGCTGTTATCAAAAACTGTTGCTGCTTCCCGCAAGGACATTTCAAATTTTTTTCGTTCAGTGATATCTGTGTGGGTACCCGATACCATGAGAGGGTTTCCACTTTCATCCCATTCGACAACACGACCGCGAGTTAATATCCATTTCCACTCGCCAGTTTTAGTGATGCAACGAATTTCTTGCTCAAGATTGGGTAATTTCCCCTGGAGATGCTTAAGTACTGTTTCCATGACAGAAACAATATCTTCCGGATGCACCAATTTTTCATAGCCACCATTAGCAACATCTACTTCTTCATGGGTGTAGCCTAACATTTCAGCCCAACGGGGACTCACTTCGAGGGAATTTGCTTGGATGTTCCAGTCCCAGTAACCTTGATCGGTACCATCAATCACACGGGTCAAGCGTTTTTCACGGTCGAGTAGATTTGAATAGGTTTTTTTGGTTTCCGTGGTGTCTGTTATTGTACCGATCAAACGCGATGGCCTTCCGAGCAAATCACGTTCCACAATTTGGGCCTGAGTTGTTACCCAACTTTCTTTGGGACTGGAATTTGCAGCCAGGCGATAATCGAACTCAATATGTTCGGTGTGACCTTCTAGATATTTGTCGATAGTTTTTAGCGTTTGTTCTAAATCGTCGGGATGGATAGTTCGTTTAAAGTGATCGAAATCGTGGGTCGCCTGTTGTTTGTCGCTACCGGAAATTTTAAGATAGAGATCAGACCAGTACACTGTACCACTTATAAGATCCCAATCCCAGAGGCCGCTATTGGTTGCAAGTAATGCCAGTTCCAGTCGCTGACGTTCAACGATTAATGGCGTTACATTTTTAACGATCTTGCACGCACCAACAATTTTTCCGTCTTGGTTACGAATAGGTGACGTAGTTACGGTGACGTGTATCAAGTGTCCACTTTTGTGAACGCGTACCGTCTCAAGATGGTCGATTTTTTCACCGTATTGTAGCTTTTCAAGAATGAATTTTTCTTCATCGAGCCTGTCTGGGGGGAATATACGCAAAATGGATCTTCCCAACATTTCCTCTGCCGTGTAGCCAAACATGGCTTCTGCGGCGCCGTTCCAACTTGTTACCGTTCCATCAATCGTCTTTCCGATGACGGCATCATCCACTGAGTCAAGAATTGCTTGTATGAGTTCGGTTTCATACTTATTGACTATATCAGATCTAAAACAGAGCTCAGCTTCAGTAACATCCCTTGCAAAAGAAATCACCGAAGCAACTTTGCCTGACGAATCTCTTTCTGCAACCAGACGCGAATGAAAGTCACGATTGCCCTCGACACCTGGAAATGTAAATGTAAGGTCTCTTGACTCACCAGTACGAAACACATGCTCCAGTGCTTCGTCCCATCGACTGACCAAGTCTTTTGGCATTCCTAATTCGTAGTTCGTCTTGCCAACGAAATCTTTTGGTTTAAGACCGGTGTAGTTTTCGATCACCGCATTAACATAGGTATGGCGCAATTTTGAATCGAACATGGCCACAATATCGACATGAAAATCCGCGAATTTTGAGACGTATCTCGGGCGTGAAAATCGTTGCATGATGATCGCTCGTCAATTCATTTAGACAAATCTAAAAATGATTTAATTTATTCGATAATTTAATGTGAAACTAATCTGCGAACTTTTACGTGTCGCTTAACTTTTTCTACTCTTAAGACTTGTGTGGAATTCTCTTTATACATAACAAGTTATGTTGGTATTTTAAAAGCTAAGCTGTTTTATATAAGCTCACTATTTCAATATAGTGCGAAGTTTTATATTTATCAACTTATTTAAAAAATGTAAAAAGTATCTGCAGTCGATTAAAAGAATAATATTTTCAAATTCTTGATCCTGGTTAGAGAGTAAATTCGTGAAAACCGCGTAAATCATATTTATTGCCGAATAAAAATATTGCAATTTAAATTAGTCTGAAACTAAAATTAAAATCAAGTGTATTGACTCTAATAGAAATTCTAGCGAGGTTTTTAATGATTCAAATTTTTGAAAATACAGTATATCGAGGTAATGCAGATAGTCTTCCGCATGATGAAGCCGCGACCAAAATATGCACTGCCTGTCGCAATGAGGAACCGTTCGAGTTCCATTTTGAATATGCGTATCAACCTATCGTGAATATCGCTACACAGAAAATTTATGCGCATGAGGCATTAGTGCGCGGACCGAATGGGGAATCTGCGGCTAGCATTTTGGCTAAAGTTAACGATATTAACAGGTATCGTTTTGACCAACTTTGTCGCTCCAAAGCGGTAGAAGGTGCTGCACGCCTAAACATGCAGGAGTTTCTCTCCATTAATTTTTTGCCGAATGCAGTCTATCGCCCAGAAGTATGTATTCGAAGTACTTTTGAGGCAGCAAAAAAATTTAATTTTCCAATTGAAAAAATCATTTTCGAAGTAACGGAAGGCGAACGTGTCGGGGATCGTCCGCATTTGGTCAATATTTTTCAGGAATATCGTAGATTTGGTTTTCATACAGCAATTGATGACTTTGGAGCTGGATATGCCGGATTGAATTTACTATCGGAGTATCAACCTGATATCGTCAAAATTGATATGGACTTAGTACGAGGCATCGATACCAATCTGCCGAGACAAGCAATTGTAAGTGGCATCGTACACATTTGTAAGGCATTAAACATCAAGGTTCTTGCAGAGGGAATTGAAACCCGCGAGGAACGAGATTTCTTACGGAGTTCAGGTATTGAATTGATGCAGGGATACTGGTTCTCTAAACCAGTGTTTAAAGGTCTTGGAGAAATTCTGGAATCAGCATGGGGTTAAGATTCGCAAATATCTACAGACGACATTTTTAACGAAAATCGGATTTCAATTGGATAATCTCAATAGTGCCGCTCAGAAATTTAAATTATTTTTACTTCAATTAAAAATGTCATATTAACAATGAATACTGCCTCGCAAACTATTCGATATTACACGTGAATGAGCGATACCAAAACTGCCGCAATTTTTCCGCAAGGCGAAGCGGATCCGTCTGGCTTTGTTATTTACCAGTCGGAACTTCCATGCTTCGAGCGAATTGCCCAAGCAGCAGAGCGATTTTGGACTTTCCAAAGGCAATCATTCCCTTTAACCACCGAATTGATCTAATTGTCGCCCCGCAGTTTAAGTTGCAACTGATCTCCGAGCAGCAAAGAAATGGAATTCCGAAATCTCTCATTGATTTAATTAAGTCTACGGCCAAAAATGACACGCAAGCAAAATCTGTAAATTGCTTTGAAACTTATATTTTCGAGGCTGCTACATTACTTTCATATGGTGGATATGCAGTAGCAGCATGCTCAAATCACCATAATGTCATTGGGCGGCTAAGGGGCCGTGGCTACGCAGGACATAATTTGCATATAAGTAAGTTAGATGCGTTCATCGATTTAGTTTCTTGGGTTGAAACCGGAATTGAGAATCCATTTTTTCGAATTGAGATTCAGCAATTCAATGAAATTCTGCAACAGAAATGACTCAATCAAATAAATTATCTGATGGTTTTAGTAGAAAAACAACGACGATTTCCGTGGTTGTAAAAAATTCACGATAAATTTCTATAAAGTAATCGCTGAGCACTATACTAAATTTAATCTCGGCACTGACTTTAAGGATGGTAGTTATGAATATGCTCAGAAAATTGAAATTATCAATACGGCTAGCAGTTCTGATCGCCATTTTCTCCGCCAGCTTCATTTTTTACGGGGTATGGTCATTTAAAACGTTAAATGAATTAAAAGTTAGCGGTCCAGTTTATCTGCAGATCGTGCAAGGTAAAGACTTAGTCGCTGATGTTCTTCCTCCACCAGAATATATACTTGAGTCTTATCTGGTTGCTTTTCAAATTATGGCCAGTGACGATAAGGCTGAGCAAGAAAAACTGATTGCTCGCTTTAAATCATTGAAATCTGACTACGATACGCGCCACGATTTTTGGAGTAAGCAAGGGTTGGATAGTGATATTGGGGAAGGATTACTAAAGGGGGCGCATGAACCTGCTCTCGTATTCTATAACACGGCGTTTAACGAATTCATTCCCGCTGTACAAAAACAGGACAAAGATGCTGTAGTGACGGCCATGCAAAAAATGAAGATGAGTTATGAAACGCATCTTGCCGCAATCAATCATCTGGTCGAAATAACTAACAAGCGCTCAGACGAATTTGAAGTAGAGTCTAAGAATAGAATTACCATGGCGACTATCCTTTTGCTGATACTTTTAGTGGCTTCTTTGGGTATAGGCATTGTCGGGGCATTGCTTATCTCGCACAGTATAGTTCGACCATTAGACGACGCGGTGAAAGTCGCAAAAATTGTGGCATCTGGAGATTTAACAAGTCACATTTCAACGACACTCAATGACGAACCAGGCCAGTTACTTCAGGCCTTACGTGAAATGAACGACAGCTTATCAAGGACGGTCAGAAAAGTGCTAGGAAGCACTGAAGTAATTGCGACTGCTTCTAAAGAAATTGCGGCAGGTAATTTGAGTCTATCTTCGAGAACAGAAGAACAAGCAGGTTCCCTGGAGGAAACTGCAGCAGCAATGGAACAATTAACGAGCACAGTAAAACAAAACGCAGATAACGCGCGACAGGCAAATGCTTTGGTTGTTTCAGCTTCCGACGTCGCAATTAGTGGTGGAACCGTAGTGAAAAATGTCGTGATTACGATGGGGTCAATTAAAGAAAGCTCGAGAAAAATTGTTGATATCATTGGCGTCATCGATGGCATCGCCTTTCAAACCAATATCCTTGCGTTAAACGCTGCAGTGGAGGCGGCACGTGCCGGCGAGCAGTGCCGTGGTTTCGCGGTTGTGGCTTCCGAAGTCCGCAATTTGGCTCACCGTTCTGCAAGTGCCGCTAGAGAGATAAAGGCACTAATTGAGGACTCAGTCGTCAAGGTCAATACCGGTAGCGAACTCGTTGACGAAGCTGGAGCAACCATGGATAAAATCGTCGCATCGGTTAAGCAAGTGTTAGACATTATGAGTGAAATTGCTGCTGCCAGCCTAGAGCAAAGCACTGGAATTGAAGAAATCAATCAAGCAGTCACTAAGATGGATGAAGTAACTCAGCAGAACGCTGCGCTCGTTGAAGAGGCAGCCGCAGCTGCTGCCAGCATGCAAGAACACGCGGGTCATTTGTTGACTGAAGTCAGTGTCTTTAAGCTCTCGCGAACATAAGAAATTCTAATATCAAAAAAAATGCTACAACGCAAAACGATATCAAGCGTTGCTACATTGATATAGCTTGTTTTGAAAAGTTAACTATTCTCGATATTTATAAAATGGACGTAAATTCGCCTAATATCTAAATAACAGCAGCTTTTTTAGTATTGATTGCACTTGGCGTCTCTAGGTGAGATTTCTTACGACGGTAAGTTTTGAAGCAGCATATTAATTTTTGTAAGTAGAAAAATTCCTTTTCGGCCTGTTTTTTACTACACATTCCTGATCGACTATTTTCTGAATAACGCTTGATTATCTATGGCGCTGATTGAAGCAGATCTGATATGACACTAAAAGCACAAATGAATTAGTTATGTGCCGTTATTCTGTTAGTTTTTTCGGTCGTCATTGTTCAAACGATTTTCAATATCCGTCAAATATACGACGCCGCAGACAATGTGAGAATTCGAAATAACCAAGCTCAAAGTGCGTTGGGAATCAAAGCTTGTGCGTTAGCGACTATTCAGCTTGACCCAGCCATCGATGAAACAAAAAAATATTCGCTGTATCCAAAAAGTATATCAGCGACAATGAGAAAGCAATTTATTTTTCTGACACAGAGGTATCAACTCAAAAGTTGGTTAGTGAAATTAATATGTTTTTGGGCCAATACGACCAAAATTCTCAAGCAATCATTTTTGCTTGCTAAGACCAATCCAAAATCGGCGACTGAGGAAATACTTCCCGTATATACGCAGTATTTTTTGCTATTGAAAAATGACATTGAGATTTTGGTATCCCATTTTCGAGCAGACGCAAGCCACTCGGAAAATAAAATGACGGGAAGTTTGAAAAATATTTCTAACTAGGTGATTTTTTTCACTTATCTTTATAACGGCAATCCTAATTGGCCTATTAAAATTTTATGGCCACCAGGTTATGAAAAAATTAGGTGCAGAGCCATCAGTCGTCGCAAAAATAACTCGCGAGCTCGCAGAAGGAGATTTACGTGGTGAAATTCAATTAACTGACAGCGATAATTCTAGTTTGCTGTCACATATGCAACGATATGATGCACATATTACACGAGGCTAATGTAGCGCAAGCTGGGCGCCAATGGTTTGACGTTGGTCAAAAACAACTGGCAACGTTACTTAACGGCAATTACTCAATTCAACAATTAGGCGATGTTCTGATGATCTTTTTTGGCTTCTGCTAAAACTTTGAGACCAAATCTACATTCTTTAAGTGACATGAGAATTCATATAAAGACTATGGGAAATAGGTGAAAACATGTAGTTACTGCAATTTTAAAATTGTTTTCACCTATACAGCGAACCGAAACTTCTCGATTAAATTCCTACTTTGTACCAAACATAAAATGTTCGTGGTGCTCCAATAAAGTAACGCCCTGATGCGGAGGAAGACGATTCTAGTTCTGGTGCTATGCCTGAGATGTAATGCTTGTTGGTGAGGTTTTCGACATTAATGCCAAACGTATGTATGGAAGTTCTGTAGGACATATTTAAACCCAGTAAGGTGACTCCGCTAACGGTTTCATCCACTCCAGAGTTTGCTGCATTTGGATTGGCATAATAACCAGCCATGCTAGATTTAACCTTGACCGTTCCAGCGAGTTTTAAAGCTGAACTAGGTTGGTAGGATACTTCGGAAAACAAATTTTTATTTGCAATGCCAACGCAGTCCGAGTTGTTACGAATAAATCCTGCGGAAGGGTTACCGCTTGCGTCGACGCCACTCAGATTATATTTACATTGTTGGACCGTGCCAGCAACGTAGAGGCTCCAGTTACCAATCCCTTGTTTGTAGTTTACCTCGACTCCTTTGACGTTTCGGCCTTCAGGAATATTTTGTTTGGTCAACGTTGTTGCAATGTCAGAGGCAAAGGTCTGTTCGGCATGGATGATGAAAGATTGAAGTCCAATTGAATACTGGCTACCTTTTTTACGAATTCCTAAGTCCCATGCTTTAGTCGTATCCATTTGACTTATAGGTATTCCAGGAGTTGTGGCTGGAGCGGCATTGGCTTGCACTGTTGGATCACTAATGCTGGCCGCATTTTTAGAAAAGCCTGTAAAAATTTGCACAGTCGGATTTATACTATATAAGGCCCCAAATTTTGGAAGGATGCCCGAATTGGCGTTTGCTTGATTGATGTAGTTAAACTTGTTACTTGAAATCTTCGAGGCGGTATTGCTATAAATTGGAGCATTAAAATCAACTGAATTTTGGAGATAGGTAACGCCGTAATTGATTTGAAGTTGCCCATCCATAAATTTGGATGTATTTGCCGCATAAAAGAGCTTTGTTTTATCGTGCCAATGCAGGTTGCTACTTGTTAAACTTGATATCGAACTATAGTCCTGGGTTTGAACTGGGTTCGTTAATAAATAGAAATTGCGCTCTTGGTTTGCTTGATATTTCTCTACCCATCCACCGATACGCCACGCAAAGTAATTTCCATCTGAGCCAGATAGCTCTGCTAAGAGGCCATTTCGGTTTGTGTAATAATCGTTTTCACGATAATAGATGCTGTTAGTTAAACCATTTAATGCAGTATAAGTGTTACCTAAATTAGCGAACTTCCCGGCACCATCTTGATGTGCGTTGTACGCTTTTATATCAAGCAGTATGTTGTACGGCAACGGTAAAGTACCGGAAATATAAGCCATTTTGTCAGTTCTTGGATTGCCGTAAAAGGCGCGGTAATTGACATCCGTCTTAGGATTTTTGCTCCAAGAATCTGTGTAGCCGTCTACATTCGGATTGGAATTGAAACTATTGAGCGTCACGACATTGGCGGCGCTCCTCTCATTAATATCATTATACGAATAGCGAAACTTCAAGTCTGCGCCATTTTCAAATTCTTTTACCGCTTTAAAGTCAACGTGATTTAGCGTGTTGGTACCAGATGGATTGATAACATACGAAACTTGAGACAAATTTCTGGAGGCGCTGATATATGCCTTTAAACCGGGCGCTAGTTCACCTGTGTTAAACAGCACATAAGCGCGTTTGGTCTCCGCACTTCCATAACCAACCTCTGCATTGATGCCGAAAATATTACTTGGGTCGGCAGTAAGATAATTTATTTGGCCCGCCAACGCTTGGTTGGTTGGCGCGCCTATTTCTCCTGCAGACTGCGATACCTGCACACTTGTTAGATTCGAACTATCGAAATAGCGAGAAGGAACCGAACCACCACCTAAGGTAGTTCTACCATTTGGGATTCCGTCAACCGAGAAACCAATACTATCTTTCTCAAAGCCACGCATATTGATCGTTGAGTCAAACGTGCTGCCACCAAATGCGTTAGAACTACCTTGTTGGATGCCGGATACTCGCTCCAGCACCTTGTCTGCACTGACCCCTGGCGGGTAATAAGTTATATCTTCTTTGGTGATTTTTATATTCGCTCGTACAGCTCTAAAACCAATGGCTTCTTCTAATCCCTTAACTTCAACTGTTTGCACTTGATTGTCATTGCTGTCAATTACCGGAGGTGCGGCAACGTTACCGTCGGAGCTCGCAACATTAATAGCATCACTTGCGAGATTATTTTTGACGTTACCAACATTTTTCGTTTCGACGTCAGCATTTGCGATTGTCGCCTGCGCCGTAGTCAATAAAATCATGAATTTTATTGCCTTGTTGAGATGTGGGTTCATTTCATTTTCCTAAGATTTAATGATGAAATTGATAATGCTCAGTAAATTCACCCGAAGAATTTAACGAATTTGAAACTTTTAAATGAATCGTTTCACTACGAAATATAAGGCAGGATTGTGACGTTAATATGACGTCAAACAAAAAAATCTATTTTTAAAATGTTCAAAAGAGAGATCATAAATTCAATTTTTAGAGAGAAAGAAAGTGAATTTAACTATAGATTGATCGAGTGAGAAAATTAAATAAGACTAACAAATTAAAGTCGTTCTTATGATAAAAAGAAATTGAAGAAAGTAATTTAGTGAATCGTTTCATTTTTTGGTATAATTCCTCCCCATCAGCAAAGTTAAATGAGGGAAAATCTCAACTAATTACTCCCCTAGCAAACTCAATAATTAAAAATTGCGCTTATGTTGAAAAAACAAAAAATTACACTTAAATATGTCGCAGAGACCGCCGGAGTTTCACTTGCTTCGGCGTCTTACGCGTTGAATGGTGGTGGCTCGCTTGGTCGAGAAACGCGAGAACGCGTAATCGCTGTCGCACAACAGTTGGGCTATAGCCCAAACCAGGCAGCAAAAACGATGCGTACCGGACGAACTAGTACGATTGGACTGGTGGTACCTGATCTAACGAATCCGTTCTTTCCTCAACTTGTGCAAACAGTTATTTGTGCTTTGGGAGAGGCAGGCTATGAGACCTTCGTGACAAATACATTGGGAGTAAAGGGAGTTGAAAATCGCTCAATTCAAACACTCATACAATTAGGTGTAGATGGGCTTATTTGGTTTCCGATCAGTGAGGCTAGCGCTACTGAGATCGAACTTCATGGAAAGCCAACTGTAGCGATTGATCGGTTCGTTCCTGGTTTAGATGGTGTTGTCGCTGATTGCTATATGGGCGGGCGTCTTGCTGCAGCTATGTTGATTGAAAAAGGACATCAACGCATTGGCATGATCAATGCGCCGTCAGAGGTACTCAGTGTCCGTCAAAGAACAATGGGAGCTCGCGAATATGTCGAGGAGCACGGCCAACTGGTTTGGGAAGTTGAAGCATCTTTTAATCCCGATCTTGATTCCGATGTGATCAAGGTGCTCGCGGAAAAGAGAGTCACTGGAATCATCGCAGGTGCTGACGTGATCGCAATCGGTGCCATTCGTGTCTTACGTAGCTTGAGTATGAGCGTACCAGAGGATGTTTCGGTTGTAGGCTTCGACAACATCCCTTGGTGCGAATTGTCTTCGCCTCCCTTAAGCACCATTAGTTTCCCTATACATGAAATAGGGTTAGAAGCCGTGAAAATCTTATTAAATCGCATTGATAACGCTGCCGAACCTCACAAACGGGTCGTCTTCGACGTTGAGCCGATCCATAGAGATTCAATCGTGCCGCCGAAAAATATGTGCCACGACTAGATATTTAATCGCGTAACAAATCCCGTTAAAAGAAAATGGGATTCTAGCCGTATCCAAATAAATTTGATGCTTAACTACGAAAATGAAGGTCTATGAACACCTCCAATTTTTTGCTTTATGTGACGATTCCTTTTATATTGTTTGGATGCAGCGGGTTGCACCAACGATCGACGGAAGACTCTGCACTCGAGTCTAGCTGGATCTTGGTTGGGGAAAAAAACCAACAAATCGTTCGAGTAAACACAAACGCGGACATTTGCCCAAATATAATAATAGACTCGCAAATTTACTCAATGCAGCTAAGAGCTGCCAAAGCAACCATAGAGCGAAGACCAACACCTAATTCGATCTCCGATTCAAAAGCTTCTGTGTTTTCCTCCAACACCTGCGAAATTACGGTGCCGCCGAAAGCAAAACGCGTCATGCTTGGGACAAAGGTTTTACCTGTATTGAAGGCTACATTAAACCGTATTTTAGTGTTGGGCGACACTGGCTGCCGAATGAAAAAGAACGATCACGTATTCCAAAATTGCTCCGATGAAGATGCTTGGCCGTTTCCTCAACTTGCTAAAACCGCCGCAAGCTTTAAGCCAGATTTAGTCCTGCATGTAGGCGATTATCACTATCGCGAAACGGCTTGTCCTGATGATGCAAAGGGATGTAAAGACAGTCCTTGGGGCTACGGTTCAGATGCATGGTCTGCTGATTTCTTGCAACCTGCAGCTCCGTTGCTGTCAGCATCCCCCTGGATTTTTGTACGAGGTAACCATGAGGAGTGCGCACGTGCGGGTCAAGGTTGGTTTCGCTACTTAAGTCCAGAACCATATACAGAACAACGTACTTGTGACTTGGAAAAAAATGACGCCGCCGCAAATTACTCACAGCCTTATGCGGTTAGTCTGGGCAACGATACGCAAATCATAGTATTTGATTCGGCCAAAGTTGGGCAAATTGCTATCGATCAAACCAATCCACAATATTTACAGTATTTGGATAACTTCATGGTCGTCAATCAGTTGGCTAATAAGCCGACGGGAATGAGTATATTCACTAGCCATCATCCAGTATTTGGTTTCGTACAATATGGAAATAATGCTCCTACTGGTTTTGGCGCGGCGTTGCAATCCGTGTTGGAGCCAATCAACTCCCGCCGATACTTCCCAGAAGGAGTGCAATTAGCTCTTCACGGTCATGTACATAATTTTCAAGCGCTGAACTTTGTGGATGAACAACCCGCTACATTCATTGTTGGCAACGGCGGTGACAACCTTGATCCAAAATTTCCGACACCGTTCCCAATGGAAATTCAACCAGCTCCGAACGTTACTCTTAAAAATTTTTCACACACGAACCAATTCGGATTTATGTTAATGGAGCGAGATAACCATCAATGGAATTTTAAAATTTATACGAGGAAAGGAAAATTATTAAACGTATGCTCGATGCTTGTGGCAGGAAAAATTCAGTGTGAGAAGTTCGGCGATATTGGTGATTTCTAACCCGGATTACAGTGTTATTGAAACCTGCTTAGCAACTCTTGTTGATGAAAGCATCACTAATACGGAAGCGTCCATGTCGAGTTTTTGAGAACGTTGAATGATTGGTAGTTTGCCCCTCCATGCGCATGTGGCTCGATATCTCGTGCCGCTCGTTTCAATTCGATGGTATGCATTCGGCATCGTCTTTTTGGTCGTAGTTGACATGCAGCCTGAAAATGGTTGGCTGCTTAAATTTCCGCAACGGGCATTGCTGTTATCCGTCGGTCTTCTTGCGTTGATGCGCACCGAATATTGACTCAGCGGGGGTGCGGATAAAAACTTGGACTGATTTATGTCGTTAACCCGAGACTCTCGCGATATTCTAGTGGACTGCGAGAGCCAAGGTAAATTTTAATCCGTTTTTCGTTGTACCAACGAATATATGAGTCAAGTACCTGAATAAACTGCTCAATGGTAGTCGCTTGCCATTCCCTAAGATAGAACATTTCTGTTTTCAGCCGCCCGAAGAATCCTTCGCATGCCGCATTATCAGGCGAACACGCTTTACGCGACATCGAACGAATCAACTTTGCATCGCTGATCCGCGATAGCCACCCAGGCCAGCGATAATGAGCCCCACGATCAGAGTGAACGATGGGCCGGTCGTTGCTATTGGCCACCGTCTCGATGGCGGCATCCAACATCGTGTTGACAAGCTTTGCGTCTGGACTCGTGCCGATTGACCAACTGATGACCATGCCATCGAAGCAATCAATCATCGGCGATAGATATACCTTGCCGGCCGGGATTTGAAATTCCGTGATGTCGGTGAGCCACTTCTCATTGGGGACTGCGGCACGGAAATCGCGATTGATTACATTCTCTGGTGCAGGGCAGATTTCTCCCAGGTAGGAACTATAACGGCGTCGCTTGACCTTGGCGACGATCAAGCGTTCTTGCTTCATCAAACGCTGCACGACCTTTTCCGAGAGGAAGACCTGCTGCTTGCCCAGTGATGCCTGTATCCGACGATAGCCGTAGCAACGGTGATTCAGTTCAAAAATCTCAGTGATGGTGCTACGCACACCACCATATTTGTCAGCAAGCTGCAATCGGGCCCGATGATAAAAGTAGGAGCTGCGCGCTAGACCCAGCTTAGTAAGAAGTTCTGGTAGTGCATAAGTCTCTCTCAGGGCATCAACTAACATCGTCTTCTCCTGATTGCGCAGAAGGTGCAGGTCGATGCCCTGGCCTTTTTTTATTATTTCGTTGGCCTTCTTTAAGAGATCATGTTCTAGCTGCAGATGTCGGATGTCACGTCGAAGCGATTCGATTTGTCGCTCCAGTTCCGCACGTTCAGGTTCTGGCGGTGAGTCTTTGTGGCATTTCATGGATGCTAGGGCCTCACGGCCAAGTAGTTGATTTGTCCATTTATATAGCGTCGTCCTGTCCACGTCCAGCTTTTGTGCAACTACTTGCGCGCTTTCTTGTCGTATGCAAAGTTCAATGACCGCTGCCTGCTTGAACTCTTGGGGATGTAATAGTCCCGAGGCTTTGCCAACAATCCGCTTCTCTGTTTCGGGGTGCAGTTCATTGATCCAGTCGCTCAGTGTCTTTCGCCCGGGATAACCCAATGCCTTGACCATGGCAGCAATGCAGCGACCGTGGTTAAAGTAATGTTCAACGACGTCTTTCTTCTGCTGCTCAGAATACGTCGGTTTCCTGCGCGCGTAGCTTTCCGGCAAATCACGACATTCTTCGAATTCCCGATGCCAGCTCTTGAGAGCATTCTTTGTAGGGTAACCCAGCTGTAAGATGGTCGGCGCAGTGCGCTTCCCAAATTTGATGTAGAGCTTTACTGCTCTAATGCGATCTTCGTATGAATACATGAACTACCTCCAAGTAGTCCAAGTTTTTATCCGCACCCCCATCAAGCAATTGACGTGATACTTGGGGCGCGACCGGACGTCGTTTTGCTTGATATTCCTATGCAAGGTCGTTCCGGATTGGATGTTCTACAAGCGCTGAACGCGATGCACAAGTTGCCGCCAACGATATTACTCACAACCTTTGATGACGATCACGCACTATTCGCAGGAATGCGCTCGGGTGCACAAGGCTTTTTGTTGAAAGATATTTCCCTCGAACGCCTAAGCGACGCTATACGCTGCGTCGCAGGGGGGCAAACCTTGTTTCGTCCGGCGATTACAGAACGGGTATTGCAGGGTTTGAAAAACACGTCGTCAGCGTTTGCTCCCTTGAATTTGCCGGATCCCCTTACAAGCCGAGAAACAGAAATTCTTGGCTTGATGGCAGGCGGCTTCAACAACCGAGAAATCGCCGTTGCCTTAGGACCCAGCGAAGGAACGATCAAGAACCACATATCGAGTATCTTGTCGAAGTTAGGTGTACGCGACCGCGTGCGAGCAGTGCTAAGAGGATTGGAGTTAGGTCTGATCTAGATTCTCGTATTGAACTACCGTATTTGACGACATTTGAGAAAGCCAGTAGGTCACTACCTAGCAAAGCCATACCAGTACTCAAATTAAAATTCTTAGCGTGCATTAAATTCCGTTTTCTGCGGCCCCCCATTTTGCTTCATTTGCACCACCATCTTCAAGATGCGCCTAAACAATAGATGTGAAGCGCGCCCATTAGCAGGTGCTGTCTGGTTATAGCGCCCAGCAGTGATGGCAACCACCATATCAAGATCGGGTACCAAGAACAGACGCTGACCACCGTTGCCGAAGGCACCAATCCATGTGTAAATTTTGTTGCCTACCGACTCATTGCCAATTCGCCAGCCATAGCCATAAGTCCAACTCTCCTCCGCAGCCAAGTGGCCGCGTATGCTTTGGTTGAGATAGCTTTTGGAGATGATATTGTGTCCGAGGTAATTTCCGTCGTCCAAGATCATGCGTCCGATCTTTGCAAGGTCACGTGGTGTCAACCGCAAACCAGCGTGGGCCATGAACTGGCCATGACTAGTTTTGATCCATTCGAACGACGTGATCCCCAGAGGCTGAAATAAGGCTTGGCGCGCGTATTGATCGAGCGGCAAGCCGGTGACATGCTCCAACACGGCCGCCAAGAGGATGTAGGCACCACCGTTGTACACATAGTGTGTTCCTGGTGGCTCAGCGACGGAGCGATGCAAAACGTATTGCACCATGTCACTGGAAAACTCCATGCGAGTCTCATTGCTGAAAAGTGAGACAGCAGCGTCCTCATCCCATTTCAAACCTGCCGACATGGTGAGCAAGTGACGTACGGTGATGCGCCGCCAATTGGGGTCGTTGGGCTCTGCGTCAGGCTGCAACACATCCAACATGGGCGTATCCACAGAAGGAATGCGTCCTTGGTCTATCGCAATGCCCACCAACAAGCTAACTATGCTCTTGCTGATGGAGCGAATATCGTGTAAATGTCGTGCATCGAAAGTCTCATTGTGCGACCAGAATTCACCGGCTAATTTGTCTGGCCCCGCAAAGTAGTGCTCGGCCAATACCTGCCCCTTTTGCTCAACCAGCACGCCATGCAAATTGCTGGCCTGCGCGTCTGCCGGATTGACGACGTCGTTGAGTGTTTGTGCCTGCGTCGAAGCATAAGGCCCAACAAACAGCAACGAGACGAATACAACTAACTGCCGGAGACTTTTCATATATCACCCATCCAAGGTCGAAATAGCTTGATGCAATGCGCAATTGCATGGCTCAAACAAGCGAATCACGAAGGTTAGCACGATCAATGTGGTGCCGTCCCAGGCAGGTGTGCCAGCGTAAAAATAGATCGTGGTAGTATATCAAGTGTCGAGTTGAGCTATACCCTATCCCGATGTCAGATATTGTACGCAAACAAAGTCAGAGTAGAGTCTTAATTTATATTTATTGAAACGGCGGTTTCCTCTGGGGCAGCAGAACAAAGGTCGGCGCGGGCAAGTTCTGGCCATTGCGACCGCTACCACAGTCTTAACGCGCTATATTTTCCATTTTCCGAGGCTACCCGAAGCGGAGTCTTTCGGCGCCGGGAGCACCTTTTCGAATTCGGTCGAACAGCCCCAACAAAAGGCTCAATGCATCATCATTGCACCCCTCCGACTTGGCTGTAATGGCATCCTGTACGGACTAGGTCAATGCACCCTAATTTATCCCGATTGGATTCTGACAGCGAGCGTTTATCGCGTTTTATAGACGTTGAGGGCCTCACGATCAAGTAACTGATTCTTCCAGTTGTACCGGGTTACTCGATCAACACCTAGCTTTCGCGCGACTTCCCCTGCACTTCCATTACGCGTGCACAGCTCGTAAACACCATCTCGTTTGAACGCCAAAGTAACGCTCGGCCTGCCCCTCATACCAACGACGCATTGCACGGTTTCCGGATATCGCTCGCGAACCCATTCCCTTAACTTCGCAAGACCAGGATAGCCCAGCGTCTTCGTCGTATACGCAATGCAGCGTCCATGATTGGCGTAATTGTTCTCGTACATTAAAGTCGTAAACTGGCATCTATATCTGGTGCGGTGTTCAGAGCAAGCAAATAAATCATATCAGAATTAAAGTCGTAAACTCGCTTTCAGATTGATATTTTTATCGGATATTGTCGTCAATTAAAGTCGTAGACTAGTTTCTATTTCAGCTATTTCGTACCGGTTTCTCTATAGTCGCCAACGAGATTCTCGATAACTTCTCTAGCAATATTTGTCTCTTGTAGTGTTAGAGTTTCCACGACTAAGACTAATTGACCACTCGATATTGCATCCTGAATTAAATCTGCAAACCGGCCGTCTTTGTGTTTTGTATTCGTGACACTACCCATTGTTGCACCAATCAAAGCACGAAGACTGGCTCCCCAACCCAGCATGACTAAAGGGGCAATTAACGGACTAGCGATAAATAAACTAACGTTCGCGGCTACCAACGATAGTTCGCCAATTGCTCCGATACCTGTGCCAACCGCGGTTCCAATAGCGCCGTCGACGAGAACATTCTGTAGTACTTCGTTGCTTTCTAATTCCAAATTTGACTTATACGGAGTAGAGCTTGTGTCAAATATGCGAACTTGTTCGATTGGAAGTCCTCGCTCTATCAATTGAGTTCGAGCATGATCAGCTTCCTCGTCATTGGAAAAAAATCCTGAAACGTGATGATGATAGTCATTCATATTTTTTATTCTTTCCGTATATGGTCTCAAGCCGACAATTCTCATTAGAAATCTTAATTTTGAATCTTGTTGATCGAGGTATCGACATGCTTCTTCATACATTTTTCAATCTCAATCAAATAAGTCCATACGTTAAATAAATAAATTGATCATATCTGTGGGGTAGCGCACCGGATGTAGAGCCAAATTCAAATAACGTTCATAGGGTGGTTGATGGTGCGTGTTAAAGCGGCATAAATTAATTTTCATATTCCCATATAAGTAGGTTTGTTAATCAGTGAGTTATATGAATTCAGATTGGGATCATAGTAATGACGTTTCAGCCTCCTGAGCAGCACCGCATAAAGTCAATTAGCTGGTTACGTGCAGCGGTACTGGGCGCAAATGATGGGATCGTTTCTACAGCAAGCCTTATCGTCGGAGTGGCGTCGGCAAATGTCTCTCATGACAATATTTTACTTACCGGTGTAGCAGGTTTGGTTTCCGGTGCGATGTCTATGGCCACTGGCGAATACGTATCTGTATCTTCGCAAGCAGACACCGAGCAAGCGACGTTAGCGGAAGAATCCGTTGAATTAAAAACAGATTCTAAAGGAGAGCACCAGGAGCTGACAGCAATTTACATGCATCGTGGTCTTGACTATACCTTGGCAAAGCAAGTCGCAGATAAGTTGATGGTTCATGATGCATTGGGTGCACACGCTAAGGATGAATTAGGTATTTCAGATTTGTCCATTGCCCGTCCATTACAAGCGGCGCTGGCTTCGGCATGTAGTTTTTCTGTTGGTGCCGTGCTTCCACTTGTCGTTACTGCATTGGTGCCCGAAACGTGGTTGATCGAAGGTGTTGTTTCTGTTGCACTTGTATCGCTTGCAATCCTTGGTGGCTTGGCGGCGAAAGCAGGTGCTGCAAAAATTTTTCCTGGCGTGTTGCGAGTAACGCTTTGGAGCGCGTTGGCAATGTTTGTCACCGCAATTGTAGGAACTTTATTTGGGGGTATTTAATGAAACGGGAAATACAACGGTTTAATCTCGCCATCTAGTACGGCGGACACCATACTTAAGTCGGCATTGAATTAGGAAACTGATGATGAATAACGATCGAGACGAAACGAATAATCCTGATGACCTGGATAGTACTACTCAACATGACCACAATCAATTGCCAAACGAAGCGCAAGAAAAGCCCACGAAAATCATGAAACAAGCTTTCAAGGATCTAGAGCACGGCCTGGTAGATACCGATATGCATGGCGAACGTGGTGTTGAAGAAGTAGTTAAAAATGATGTAGCACAACGATTTCAAGGAGTTGCAATGGAACATATTTTACCATCGCTGCCATATGCGCTTTCTGCGTTAGAACCGCATATCTCAAGAGAAACCTTGGATTATCACTACGGCAAACATCACAAAGCCTACGTTGATAATTTGAATGCCTTAATAAAAAACACGGAATTTGAATCGGACTCACTGGAAGCGATCATTAAGACGTCATCAGGTGCTATTTTTAATAATGCTGCGCAAGTGTGGAATCACACTTTCTATTGGCACAGTTTACAACCAAGCGGCGGCGGTATAGCTATTGGTAATTTGGGTGAAGCAATTGTTGCCAAATGGGGCTCTTTCGATATTTTTAAGGAAGATTTCACGAAATCATGTATAAGCAATTTCGGTTCTGGTTGGACATGGTTAGTTAAAGCTGAGAACGGGCAACTTGAAATTATTAGCACGAGTAACGCCGCTACGCCGATCACTGGCGCTTCAATACCTTTGTTGACTTGTGACGTATGGGAGCACGCATACTACATTGATTATCGTAATGCACGTTCAAAATATATTGAAGCATTTTGGAATTTAGCGAATTGGCATTTTGCCGAAGAGAATTTTTCTTAATTACCGGTGCTCGATAATGCCGTGGATCAAAAGAATAATGTATGCCTATTTTGATTTTTGTGTGACGCCGCACAGATGAACTTATGTACTTCCGACACAATGAAAGAATTCCGAGAATTGTGCGTTTCTTTTTATCTTACGCAAACTACGTCGAGAATTAGATTTTTCATACGCTAACCGGGAGTCTTCATTGTCAAATTTTGAGATTGCAGTTGTTGTCGGCAGCCTACGTAAAGACTCTTACAACGAAAGACTGGCGCACGCCATTATTAAATTTGCGCCGTCAGATTTCCGGTTTAAATTTGTAGAAATTGGTGACTTGCCTCTTTACAACCAAGATTTTGATTTGACGCCAGCACCGTCCGTTGAACGTTTGAGAGGGATTATTAAGGCTGCTAAAGGTGTTTTATTTGTTACGCCAGAATATAACCGATCGATTCCGGGTGTTCTGAAAAATGCGATTGACCATGGTTCGCGTCCTTACGGTAAGAGCGTCTGGGTCGGTAAGCCTGCAGGCGTAATAGGTGCATCCATTGGTGCAATTGGTACTGCAGTTGCACAGCAGGAGTTACGTAATGTCCTCGCCTATCTGGACATGCCAACGCTGGGTCAGCCAGAATTATTTCTTAATGCTACAGATGGCTTGTTCGATGAAGATGAAAATATTAGTCTCAAATCAGAAGAATTTTTAAAAACGTGGATGAACGCATACGTCAATTGGGTGAAGAAGCACACGCGTTAAGCCTCTTACAATTTATATTCTTCTTCAGTATTTCTTGTCGATTTATTCGGTTTAATCAAAGAGTCAGTGACCAAAGATGTAGTTAAGTACGCATAAATTGCTATAAAAAGTGAATCTAATTTCAAGACATCGTTTGAAACGAATTAAAAAAAATTTTTTGCATTATAGACACCTCCATCATTTCTCAGCAGAGGTTAATTCAATGAAAAAGTTCTTAACGGGAGTCGCTGGGTTAGCTCTGCTATTGCTCCTCACGTTGGTTGGGTTCTCATGGCACCCGGCACTCGCTGATGTCGAACAAGCCCAGCAAAGTTCTTTTTCCGTCGAGCAAATCAACAAGGGAGCCATACTTGCTGGTATCGGTAATTGTGCTGCATGCCATACCGTGAATGGTGGGGGCGAATTTGCCGGAGGCTTACCTATCGTTACGCCGTTTGGTCGAGTCTATTCAAGTAACATCACACCAGATCCAGAAACGGGCATTGGACGATGGTCACAAGAGGTGTTTAAACGTGCACTTCATGATGGTGTTCGGCCGGATGGTGCTAACTTATTTCCTGCCTTTCCATATACCTATTTTTCTCACATCAAAGACGATGATGTCGCAGTGCTCTACGCCTATTTTATGACGAGGCCGGCGGTCAAATCTGCACCACCAAAAAATACACTCCCTTTTCCTCTGAATATTCGCGTTTTACAGACTGTCTGGAAATGGCTTTATTTTGATAAGTCACCTCTCCTCCCGGATTTGAGCAAGAGTGAAGAATGGAATCGTGGCCGCTATTTAGCCGAAGGAGTCGCTCATTGTGCTGCTTGTCATACGCCGCGCAATAGTTTAGGAGGTGAGCGAAAAAATGCCTCCTATGCTGGAGCAGCTATTGATGGATGGTATTCTCCAGCGTTGACATCGACAAATCCCGCATTAGTGATTTGGAGTGAATCAGAAATTTATACTTATTTACGTTATGGGAAAACACAACTCCATGGGCTTGCCATTGGACCTATGGCTGAAGTCGTACATATTGGATTGGCCAAAGCAACGAATGAAGATGTGCATGCGCTGGCTGTATATTTTTCTGATCTAAACGGCGCGAAGCAAAATGCGCAAAATACATTGGCGATTGACACTATCGTTGCTAAGGTAACGGTGCAATCGTCACAAGTTTCGAACCTCTATGGCGATCATGGCGCCGCCCTCTACGTCGCTGCGTGTGCATCATGCCACTCTAATAGTGCTACATCAACGAATCCATCGCGGCCTGAGCTAGGATTCTCCGCTACACTATTCGCGCCCGATCCGACAAATTTTTTACAAGTGATTTTATATGGCATAGCTAGAAAAGATGGTAGCTCAGCAATGATGATGCCAGGTTTTGAAACGGCCTTAACCAATACTGATATCGTACAAATGGCCGCTTATCTTCGTCGAAGTCGGACTACACAACCTCCATGGTTAAACCTGGAAAACGATATTGCCACCATTCGACTTGCTCATCAACCATGATTTTCTTGTATCACTGGCACAAAAAAAAGGATGAACACGATATGACCCAGTTTTCAATCAATGGTAACGATGTTGATATCGATGATGATCCCGTAACCCCATTGCTTTGGGTGATTCGCGATCGTATCGGTCTAAAAGGTACTAAGTTTGGGTGTGGAATAGGTTTGTGCGGCGCCTGTACTGTACATATTGATGGTCGTGCTGCTCGTTCTTGCATTACATCGTTGGGGGGCGTGGCGGGTGCACGTATTTTGACTATTGAAGGGCTTGATCCACTAGGTCAACATCCCATACAAAAAGCTTGGATTAAAACACAAGCTCCCCAATGTGGATATTGCCAGTCAGGACAAATCATGCAGGCTGCTACGTTGATAAACGACTACCCAAATCCTACTGATGCCAACATCAACGCAGTCATGAGTGGCAATCTATGCCGTTGCATGGCATATATCCGCATACGTAAGGCGATCAAAATAGCTGCATTAGAAATCTACGAGGTGCATCCGCATGATTAAGTTGATGAAGCATTTGCGGATTGGAGGAGATGTTGGAGATACTGAACTGTCGTCTATTGGTCGGCGTGGATTTTTAATATCAGCGATTGGCACAGGATTTTCACTTACTTTTTTGCGAGCAGATCAAAGCTTCGCTGAGGATAGTCGTACAGCGGCCAATACAACACCTGTTTTTGACCCAAGTATTTGGTTTGAGATTAATCGCGCCGGTATCGTGACGGTTAATATCGCTAAAGCCGAAATGGGGCAACACGTGGGAACGGCATTAGCACGTATTTTAGCGGATGAATTAGAAGCCCATTGGGATGATGTCCGTTTGAACTACGTCAACAGTGATCCTAAATGGGGCACCATCGTTACAGGTGGGAGTTGGTCAGTATGGCAAAGCTTTGACGCTTTAAGTCGTGCCGGTGCAGCCGGACGTATTGCATTAATTGAAGAAGGAGCAAAACTTCTGGGCGTTGATCCAATGCATTGTGTGGCTCGTGACAGTATCGTTCGTACAGCGAATAAAACAATTAGTTATGCCGAGATTGTCGGTCATGGGAATCTTGTTCGTAAATATACGCCTGAACAGTTGAAGGCCTTGACCTTAAAATCACCAGACCAACGTCGCCTGATCGGCGGCTCTGCTGCAGCGCTCGATATACCATCGAAGACAGATGGTAGCGCTATTTACGGCATTGATGCGATGGCGGTAGGTATGGTGTATGCACGCCCACTCATCCCACCCACCCGTTATGGATCAAAAGTAATTTCAATTGACGATAGCTTGGCCAGAAACGTCAAAGGGTATATAAAATCGATTGAACTCATCGATCCATCGGATACTGTTCCTGGTTGGGCAATGGTCTTTGCAGACTCGTTTGCAGGTGCAATTCGTGCAGCCGATCTTGTGAAAGTGAATTGGGCCGCAGGTAAAGGTACTAATATTTCTGAGGAATATATTTTAGATTACGGTAAAAATTTGATTCATGAGCAGTCCGGAGGTTCCCTGGTTGTTGCTGATGATGGTGTAGCGTTGGCATTTTCAAGTGCGAAGTTTATCGTCGATCATACCTATACCACCAGTACAGTCTTGCACTTCCAATTGGAACCGGTGAATGCACTCGCCTTAGAGCAAGATGGAGTGTGGCATATTCACACTGGGAATCAGTGGCAATCATTAATCCTCCCTGTGTTAGCTAAAGCCTTGCAGGTATCTGAAGATAAAATATTAATGCATACCTATTTGTTGGGGGGCGGTTTTGGGCGCAGATTGAATGGTGACTATGCAATCCCGGCAGCGCTCGCTGCAAAAGCACTAGGTCGGCCAGTGAAGATGGTCTGTACCCGAGCTGATGATACACGTTTTGATTCACCACGTTCTCCATCAGTCCAGCGCTTGCGCTTGGCATTTGACCAACAAAATAAAGTCATCGGGATGCAACATGATGCGTGTGCCGGTTGGCCTACTCAGGTAATGATTCCTTCATTTATGCCAAAAGGAAAAAATGGGGT
This sequence comes from Undibacterium sp. SXout11W, assembly GCA_049339905.1. Taxonomy (GTDB): domain Bacteria; phylum Pseudomonadota; class Gammaproteobacteria; order Burkholderiales; family Burkholderiaceae_D; genus Undibacterium. The sequence continues at coordinate 4,004 of JBMPPG010000016.1, read as the reverse complement.
GCCGTATGATCCTTTTTCGATTTCCGGTGCCGACCATTGGTATTCTGTCGGAGCGCATCAGGTGCGTGCACTATCTAACGATCTTGCTAACAACACTTTTCGTCCCGGATGGTTACGTTCGGTTGGGCCAGGATGGACAAATTGGGCGCTTGAGAGTTTTATTGATGAGGCAGCCTTTTCCGCCAAGCTGGATCCATTAGCTTTTCGTTTGTTGTTATTGGACGCTACGGGTATTAACGCCGGCAGTGCACCCAACGCCGTTGGCGGTGCCAGGCGGATGGTGAATGTTTTGCAACGTGTCGCAGCCAATGCAGACTGGGGAAACGCGATGCCTGCTGATACCGGAATGGGAATTGCCAGTTCGTTTGGTCAGGAACGCGATATGCCAACCTGGAGCGCATGCATAGCTAAGGTGAAGGTCGATCGACTTACCGGACTGGTTAGCATTGAAAAGATTTTTTTAGTCATTGATGCCGGTACTATTATCCACCCAGACGGCGCATTAGCTCAAGCTGAGGGCGCGGCACTATGGGGACTAAGCATGGCCTTGCATGAAGGAACGCAATTTGAAGCTGGACAGGTGCGTGATACCAATTTGAATACTTATACGCCGCTTCGGATGGCTGATGTCCCAGAATTAGAGATTGAATTTGTGACTAGTACAGAAGCGGCGACTGGTATGGGCGAGCCACCGACCACGGTAGTGGGGCCTGCAATTGGGAATGCTATCTTTGCAGCGATAGGAGTTCGCCTTCGGCATATTCCAATTCGTTCGGAAGATGTGTTAAAGGCTTTGGCGAAAATACATGCCGCGCCATCGGGACAATTGGAAGGCTAAGCCAAACAAAATTTCTTAGAGCGTATCGCGTATCGAGGTAAAAACGTGCGCTCGCTCTTTTTGAAAAGTGGCAATCACTCTGTTGGCATCGCTAAATAGTCGGTTGCCAATAAACTTACTTTTGCTAACCAGATTGCGTGTTCTTTACTATGTGGTCCGTTGTAAATTGCGCTTGCCTCGCTCCAACCTGTACCAGTTACACTTGCATAGAAGTGTACATCCAGCATCGATTTCCAAAGTACTTCTGCTGCAGCGAAGTCGGATTTTTCTAAAAAAGGCGCTAACGGTATATGGGCTGTCCAGGCATATTCATCCAATCCATACAGCATAAAAGTTGCGGTATGGTAATCAGCAATATCTTTGATCGGCAATTCAAATACCTGATCATACGTCGACACATTTTTGGCGTATGCTTTGCGATAGGCAAAATCATTTTTGATTAAGGTCTTTGCAAAATCTTTCCAATCTTTCTCAGACAATGATAGGTTCATTTCTTTTGCCCGCATTCGTGCATAACCATTGGCGATTACTCCGCTCAAGGTATCGTTTCGCACAACTGCCAGCGCGAGTTTGGCGTACCTCACGCCTTGACGCAGGAGAGTAATCCAATAATTTTCGCAATCGCCTTTTTCGGCATAGCTGCTAAGTATTTCAACTTGGCGAGCAATTTTATGAGTGGTAAGCGGAGCCATTGGTTTCACCATATATGGATTAAGCTAAAAGAGTATATATTTTGTCCTCTCTCTGCCAATGTCGATGTTTGGCGATTGCGGCAATAAAGTCGATCGTTAATTGCTCCAGACTGATGTCTCTCCCTAGCAGAACACCAATGGAAGCTTCGCCGACACCAACGGGATCTTGTGATCCACATGCAGCATCAACGACGTCGCATCCTTCATCACTTGCAGCGATAGTTTTACAATGTCGATATGACTCGCGGATAAAATCTATTGCGTAAACATTGTTCATAAGCGCATCGATAAATTTTTTCCCTCCAGGAATATATACGGCATCAAACATAACGGAACTTGTGGTTAGATAGGAATAATCCGCAGTAATATCTGTACCGTCTTGGCTTGTTAATTTACCTCCGAAGGGAGCAACAATTTTTCCGTAGGCACCTAAATCTGCAAGCGCCTTTTGCATTGAAAATAGCTTTTTTTCGTCGACACCATCAGCGGCTAAAATGGCAATCCGTCGTGTTTTTATCGTATTTTCTTGTTGGTTTGCCATACTCAGGGCAGGTGATTTCGGCAGCGATAAATTAGTAGGTTTGGACTGGTAGTCTTTAGGATTCGCATCGGCCGGGACACTGCCATTAATCGAAGCCCCAAGAGGCACGATCATACCTAAGCCTTTTGCGACTCGCACAGTCAGGTCGGCATTCACTTGAGCCAACATCATCAAAATTCGTTCGCGGATCACTGTTGACTTAACTTTGCCCAGTTCAAACTGTAAAGCCTGAACAAGATGTCCTTGCTCCCAAGCTGTCAGACTATTAAAAAATAATGCTGCCTGACTAAAGTGATCCAAAAATTTATCGCTTTTCCCTCGCTGTTTTACTCCAGTCGTCGATTCAGTAATACTCACAAAACCGCCGATATTGATACCAGCCTGCATTGGACAGCCCTCACCTAAGGAGTTTGGCGCGTAGCTTACCGGGCCCTTATTAATGGTTTGGCGCATATGACCATCACGCTGATTGTTATGTACTGCAGCGATTGGTCTATTAATCGGAATTTCATTAAAATTTGGACCACCCAAGCGGGACAACTGTGTATCCGTATAGGAGAAGAGGCGGCCTTGTAGAAGTGGATCGTTAGTGAAATCAATTCCGGAAACAAGATGTGCAGGATGAAAAGCGACTTGCTCGGTTTCAGCGAAATAATTTTCCGGATTACGGTTCAAGACCATTTTACCAATGCGTATTACTGGCACTAACTCTTCTGGTATTAATTTTGTCGCATCTAGTAAATCGAAATCGAATTTATGCTCGTCTTCTTCGCTAACTATCTGGACGCCAAATTCCCATTCCGGATAGTCACCATTTTCAATGGCATCCCATAAGTCGCGTCTTTGGAAGTCAGGATCCTGCCCGGATATCAGAAGCGCCTCATTCCAGATAACCGAGTGAACGCCAAGTAGAGGTTTCCAATGAAATTTTACAAATGAAGATTTCCCGTCTGAATTGACAAATTTAAAGGAATGAACACCGAAACCTTCCATCATGCGCAAACTACGCGGAATCGCTCTATCCGACATAATCCACATAATCATGTGCATCGATTCAGGCATGAGTGAAATAAAATCCCAAAAAGTATCATGGGCAGAAGCAGCTTGAGGCATCTCATTATTTGGTTCAGGTTTAACTGCATGTATCAGATCGGGAAACTTCAATGCATCTTGAATGAAAAAGACAGGCATATTATTTCCGACCAGATCATAGTTACCTTCATTTGTAAAAAATCTTACTGCAAAACCGCGAACGTCACGTGCAAGGTCACTTGAACCGCGAGAACCCGCTACGGTAGAGAAACGGACAAATACAGGCGTCTTCGTTTGAGGATCTTGTAAGAATACTGCTTTAGTTAATTTTTCTTGTGATTCATATACTTGAAAATATCCATGTGCACCAGCACCCCTGGCATGAATTACGCGTTCCGGAATACGTTCATGGTCAAAATGCATTATTTTTTCACGGAGCAAAAAATCTTCTAACAAAGTCGGGCCACGGTCGCCTGTCTTCAACGAATTCTGATCATCATTAATCCGAAGTCCCTCATCGGTCGTTAGGTATTGGCCTAAGTCACTTTCAGAAAAAGCATTGAGGTCAACTTGTTTGGTGTCACCGCTCACTGGTTCTATTTTTTTCATATGCGCTTTCACTAGTTCAGTCAGAAGTGGAATTCAAAAGCGAATAGTAGGAGACCATAGATAATCATTCCGTGTGTTGGGGCACATATATATGATGACTAGTTTTCCGAATGTCATAGCTGGTATAGCGATTCCAATAAGGGAGAGAGGCATACTGTGGCATCAACCCCCTATGTCAGGATAGATGTCGCGTCAATTAATTCACATCAACCGTATTGGGGCGGAGTAAAGACATGCAGTGAATCGTTATCCAGCAGAACGCAAGGAGGCCATCCTTAAGCAGATGATGCCG
>JBMPPG010000015.1:0-100297 GCA_049339905.1 Undibacterium sp. SXout11W | reverse complement strand
ATATTCGATACTATAATCATGACCGCATCAAGATGAAATTAAAAGGGCTGAGTCCTGTGCAATACAGAAATCAGCCCTTATTAGCCTAGCAATTAAACTGTCCAACTAAATGGGGTCAGTTCACAACATTGTTAGTGAGGTTTTTTTGAACAACAAAGCGGAATAATCAATCACCACCGTGGCTATACTCGGCAGCACCAACTGGTGCGTTGACACCGGATTTTCCTTCAAAGAAAAATGGCTTGCGGGGTTTTTTGGTCGCGCCGACTTCATTCATCGTCGCGCTGTCATACAAACGACCATTCAGCATGACTTGCGTGACGCGATCGGATTGACGAATGTCGTGCAATACGTCGCCATCCACAATCATCAGATCAGCCAGCTTCCCTACCTCAAGAGACCCCACATCTTTATCCAAACCCAAATAGCGTGCACCATTAATGGTTGCGCTACGTAAGGCTTGCATTGGTGTCATCCCACCACGCACCAGAGTCCATAATTCCCAGTGCGCAGCCAGACCTTCACGTTGACCGTGAGCACCCAGGTTCACAGGTACGCCAGCATTTTGCAATGTCGTTGCCACTTCTGCTGCGCGGAAGACGTTGTAATCTTCTTCCGGGGCGATCTCACGTCGGACACTGCGCGACTCGAGCACGGTACGCGGTACATATTTGGACAACAAGGGATGTTTCCAGACATCGGTGTGTGCGTACCAGTAATGTTCACCATCTAGCCCACCATAGGCAACACCCAGTGTAGGTGTAAAGCCCACCTGCGTTTGCGACCATAATTGCGTCACATCGTCGTATACTTTCGCCACTGGCAATGCGTGTTCAACGCCGGTATGACCATCGATCACCATAGTCATATTGGCTTGAAACAAAGAGCCGCCTTCTGGCACCACCATCATTTCCGTTTCACGCGCGGCTTCCAACACTTGTTGACGTTGATCGCGACGCGGCTGGTTGTAGCTCTTGACTGAAATCGCGCCTAAAGCTTTCTGACGTTTTAAGTGCGTCAACGCATCATCGAGATTATTCACGACCGCTGAAAAATTCGCTTTCGCGCCATACAAAATCGTACCCGTTGAGAAAATACGTGGCGCAACGACAGCCCCTGCCTTTTGCATTTCGCTATGCGAGAAAATCTCATTACTGTCGTTCGAAGGATCATGCAATGTTGTCACGCCAAATGCCAGCGATGCGTAATCGATCCAGCTTTGCTGAGGAATTATGCCGCCCTCGCCCATACCGCCGTGCCAATGCACATCAACCAGACCAGGCAAAATCGTTTTACCAGTGGCGTCGATTTGTGTTGCACCAGCAGGAACCGTGATATCGCTTGCCTTACCGATTTGCGTAATGCGATTATCGACAATCACAATGCGACCATTCTCAATCACTTCGTCACCACGCATCGTGGCAATGCGTGCACCAGAAATCACCGTTGTGCCATGCGGCTTATCTGTTGTTTCCGTGAAGCCTATCTTCACACCGCGTTCAGCAGGTTTAGGTAACTCAGCCGGTGCACCAGGCACAAAAGCAAAAGCATCTTTCAAATCCCGCGTAAACAATTCGTCACCCAGTGCAAAATGAATTTGCTTACTATCGCCAGACCAATGCAGATACTGCCCGGCGTTGATGTCCAATTGTTTTACTGGCAGCGCATCCATTTTAGGGCCAATGGTAATTGCCTTTCCGACAGTTGGCAGAGGCGTTACGTAGGCATGAAAGCGTTCACCAAATGCGAGCCACTGTCCATCCGGAGAAACGGCGAACTCACCCGCGAATTCACTGTTCGCGACCGCTTGTTCAGGTTTGCCATCCAAAGGAATTTTCACCAACGAAGTAGTCCAATCGACTTCACTCGTGTATTTAGTGCGGCTAACAAATACTTCTTTTGAATCTTTACCAAACTGTGGTGCACTGCCTTCTTCGGTCAGCAAACGTGCCGGGGATTTTCCATCTGCATCCACCACATAGACGCCAGTTTCCATAGCGAACCAAGGGGTGGTCAGATAACCGCCTTTAGACTTCACAAACACGACTTGTTTGCCGTCTGGAGAGAAACGCGCTTGTGTGTATTTGCCTGGTCGACTGGTCAATACAGTTTCTTTTCCGCTGGCCACATTAATGCTGCGTACTGAACCCGTCTTTTGATCATCCCAGGTCGTGAAGACGACATTTTTTCCGTCACGCGAAAAGCTTGGGAAATATTCAAAATAGCTGTTTTGTTTGGTTAAACGACGTGGTGTACCATTCGGCAAATCACGGATATACAGATGTCCTAAAGCAGAATAAACGACCTGATCACCTTGAGGTGCGACGTTCACTGAACGTAATTGATGGACTTCAAACTGATCGGGAGCCACCGCATGCGGGAAACGAACCGCCGAGCGAATTTCACGGGTATCTTTGACATGAAAAGGAACTTCAACTGCTTTTTGCGCAAAAGGGTCGAGACGCCAGATTTTTCCTTGCGCCCACACTACGATTTCTTTGCTACCTGGCATCCAAGCAAACGAGGGATAGACACCATGAATTGCCCAGGATTCTTGCATGTCGCGCTCAAGCTCAGGCCATGCTGCTAATTCTTCTCCTGTATCCAGATTTTTCAAAAATAAGGTTGATTGATTACGTATGCGCCTTACAAACGCCAGATATTTACCGTCCGGCGATGGCACTGGACGCACTGCACCACCAGGACCGCCAACGATGGCTTTGACTTTGCCATCTTGCAAATCTTTGCGGAAAATTTGATAAATCTGTCCGTTAGAATCTTTATTGTATTCAAACGAATTACCTTCCGTCGTATCCTGAGAGTAGTAGACGTAACGACCATCAGGAGAAAAAGCAGGTTCACCTAAATCTTTTTGCCAATTCGGTTTTTCATTCAGTTGCACACCTGAGCCGCCGCTGGTGTGGTACATCCAAATCTCGCCTGAACCGAGGGAACGTGTACCGCTATAGTGTTTGCGTGCAGCAATGTATTGACCGTCCGGGCTCCAGACTGGATTATTCAATAAACGAAAATCTTCTTTGGTAACGGCATGGGCATTGCTACCATCAACATTCATGACCCAGATATTGTCGCCACCACCAGCATCTGACATGTACGCAATTTGCTTGCCATCAGGAGAGAAGCGCGCCTGCATCTCCCAGGCGATAGAATGCGTGAGTGGCTTTGCTTCACCACCTTTGATCGGCAACAAATACAGATCGCCCAATAAATCAAAGACGACCTGTTGCCCATCGGGGCTGACATCGACACTCATCCAGGTACCAGTGCGGGTATCAATATTGACTGTTTTGGCTTCACCTGGCGGATGATTGACATCCCATTTTTTAACTTCAGCTTCGGCTTTGACTTCTGGCTTGGCTGCATCAGCAGCGTGTGCGACAAACGCCGGAAAACACATCATGATTGCCACAACGCCAGGCAACAAGCCGGGCAATACTTTTGAACCGCGCATACATTCTCCCCTGATTTATTATTCCGCTCATTGATTGGCGGCTTGGCATATTTTGAACCATGGAAGCAAGGGAAGTTCCGCTCTCAACAATTTCAGGAGAATGTTCGTGCAATTCTAGCGACAACGAAAGAATATCGTGCGGTTTGAAAGCCGGAAAAATTAAATTCTTTGTACCAAAAGACAAATCATGCGTCTTGATAAGTTTGAATCATGTTTTCACTGAGCCCCCAGTCACGCAAAATGTCTCCGCTATGCTGACCAGCGCGGGCCGGTGGCATCGAGATTTCTGGTGGCGTACGACTAAAACGAGGTGCCGGCGCAGGTTGTTTAACGCCAGCAACGTCAATGAAATTGCCACGTGCCTGATTATGCGGGTGATCAGGCGCCTCATCCATATCGAGTACCGGGGCGTAGCAGACATCCGTTCCCTCTAAAATTTCACACCACGCTTGACGGGTTTTAGTAGCGAACAAAGTAGCAAATTTAAGCTTTAATTGCGGCCAGGTCGAGACATTCATTTGCGCCTGAAAATCAGGATCATGCACATCCGTGAGTTGTAATAGCAAAGCATAAAACTGCGGTTCTATGGCACCTATCGTGATAAATTTTCCGTCGGCGCAGGCGTAACTGTCGTAAAACGGTGCGCCACCATCTAATAAGTTAATGCCACGTTCATTGCTCCACGCACCAAATTGTTTAAAGCCATACAACATGGCACCCAACAATACAGAGCCATCAACCATGGCGGCGTCGACCACCTGACCCTGGCCTGACTTTTGCGATTCTAAGGCGGCACACACAACTCCAAACGCCAACATCATTGCGCCACCGCCAAAGTCAGCCACCAGATTTAAAGGCGGCGGGGGTGGCGTATCAGCGCGCCCCATCGCATGCAACATACCTGTGAGCGCCAGATAATTGATATCGTGCCCCGCAGCTTGTGCTAATGGGCCATGCTGCCCCCAACCGGTAATCCGACCATAGACAAGTTTTGGGTTACGCGTTTGACAAACTTCCGGCGCCAAGCCCAAACGCTCCATCACTCCGGGACGAAATCCTTCCAGCAAAATATCTGCTTTTGAGATCAACTCTAACAAAATCTTCTGATCACTAACGAGCTTCAAATCCAAAGCCAAAGAACGCCGTCCGCGCGCCAACACATCGAAACGCGTACCAAGAATTGGAAAAACGACCTTTTCACCAGGCTTAGTTTTTCTATCAATACGAATAACTTCAGCACCCATGTCCGCCAGCATCATTGCAGCAAATGGGCAAGGTCCCAATCCGACCATTTCAATGACGCGCAAACCTGCTAATGGACCACTCATGAATTTACTCATTTCTAAAAGACAGCGGAATTGGATTCACACTTTGCCGCGTCAATCGCGGAACTGATTACATCATCCACGCAGGCCGCGTCCGGCCTACGTTATCAAAGTGAGCGAGAAATAATCTCTTTCATGATTTCGTTCGCACCACCATAAATCCTTTGCACACGCGCATCGACATACATTTGCGCAATCGGATATTCCAGCATATAGCCATAACCGCCAAACAATTGCAGACATTGGTCAATGACTTTGCATTGCAAGTCCGAAATCCAGTATTTCGCCATCGACGCCAACTCAGTATCCATGCGGCCTTCCAGCATATCAACAATACAGCGATCAATAAAAGTACGGGCAATGGTTGCTTCGGTTTTGATCTCTGCCAGAACGAAACGGGTATTCTGCATTTCAATTAATGCTTGCCCAAACGCCTTACGTTCCTTTGTGTACTCTATCGTCAGACGTAGCGCCCGCTCAATGGCGGCGACACCGGCCACACCAAGGATCGTGCGTTCATAAGGCAATTCTGTCATTAATTGATAAAAGCCTTTACCCTCGAGACCGCCTAATACGGCATCGGCTGGCACACGTACATCATCAAAAAACAGTTCGCAGGTATCCTGACCTTTTTGACCGATTTTTTCTAAAATACGCCCTACCCGATAACCCGGGCAGTTTTTGGTCTCAACCAACATCAAGGACACGCCTTTACTACCAGCATCAGGATCGGTTTTTGTGACGACCACGACCAGATCAGCAAGGTAACCGTTAGAAATAAAGATCTTCGATCCATTGATGCGATAACCATCGCCATCGCGCACTGCGCTGGTGCGTATGCCTTTCAAATCTGATCCGGCACCGGGTTCAGACATGGCGATGGCTGCAACCATTTCACCACTCGCCAGTAGGGGCAAATACTTTTTCTTTTGCTCTTCTGTTCCCTGATTCAAAATGTAGTGCGCAACAATGGCATGCACATGAATTCCAAAAGCCATATCACCAGCGTAGCCCAACTCCTCAAATACAATCGCCTGATGGGCAAAGCTACCACCAGAACCGCCGTATTCCTCAGGAATATCGGCGAGCAACATGCCCATTTCACCACCCTTATTCCACAAACTGCGATCAACGTGCTGTTGCTTTCTCCAATGCTCTTGATGGGGTGTCACTTCTGACTCAACAAACCGGCGAATCGCATCACGAAAGCTTTCCAGTTCCGAGCACATCCATGGTGGGGTGTAATTCATTTTTTCTCCTTCGTGATCAGGATTGACGGTACATAGTGACAACGCAAGCGCCACCGAGACCCAGATTGTGTTGTAACGCGATACGCGCACCAGCGACTTGCCTATCGCCCGCATTACCACGTAATTGCTGGGTCAATTCAAAACATTGAGCCAATCCGGTCGCGCCAAGTGGATGTCCTTTTGATAGCAAACCGCCGGACGGATTAGTGACTACTTTTCCGCCATAGGTGTTATCGCCATCGTCAATAAATTTCGCCGCGCCGCCTTCAGGACAAAGACCCAGCGCTTCGTAAGTAATCAACTCATTGTGGGCAAAACAATCGTGCAACTCGATCACATCCAAATCGTCAGGACCAATGCCAGTGTGCGCATAGACTTTGGCTGCAGCCTCTTTGCTCATGTCATAGCCAACCACCTTCATCATATCCTTAGAATCGAACGTCGATGGCTTATCGGTCGTCATCGATTGTCCTGCGATATACACCTGCGTGTTAAGGCCATGTTTTTTTGCAAAAGCTTCTGACACCAAAACGGCAGCGGCAGCACCGCAGGTCGGAGGACATGCCATTAATTTGGTCATCACACCCGGCCAGATCATGGTTGAATTCATTACGTCTTCAGGTGTCACCACTTGTTTAAACAAAGCCAATGGGTTATTCGCGGCATGGCGACTGGCTTTGGCGCGGATTTTCGCAAAGGACTCCAGAGGCGTGCCGTATTTCTGCATATGGCTTAAACCAGCACCGCCAAAATAACGTAATGCCAAAGGGATTTGTGACATGCCAACCAGCTTTTCGGTGACTTCATCAAAAGCATCGAATGGACTTGCTCTATCCTGAAAAATTGAGCCCAAAGCGCCTGGACTCATTTGCTCAAAACCAAGCACCAGCAAACATTCAGCCGCGCCACTGGCAATCGCCTGGCGTGCCAGAAACAATGCCGTTGATCCGGTCGAACAGTTATTATTCACATTGACAATCGGGATGCCAGACATGCCCACCTGGTATAAGGCTTTTTGCCCTGCGGTCGAATCGCCATACACGTAGCCAACGTAGGCTTGTTCGATATCATCGTAATTAATTCCGGCATCGGCTAAAGCCAATCTGGACGCAGTCGCTCCCATCTGGTCATAACTGGCACTGGTTCCTGGCTTGGCAAAGGGGATCATTCCTACACCAGATACATAGACTCGTAGGCTCATGTACATCTCCGTTATTTATTGTGAATTCAAACAACATTCTCCATTCCTCAACATGCTGTTTTGGAACGAGAAATATTGGAAAAATCTTATTTTGATTAAATAATAGGTCAAACGACCAATAACGTATAATTTATAGGTCAATCGTACTATTTGTCAATCAAGATTCAAGATTACGTAAATCCATATGCGATAATTTACACTCGGAATCAATGCACTCTATCATGCCAAATACACTACAAACTTCACTCAAAAACAAAGCTTCCAGCACCACAGAAAAAGGACTTGGCAGGGTCAGTGAAATTTTAGATGCTGCACGCCACATTCTTGCCAGCGAAGGATATGCCGGTTTGTCCATGCGCAAAGTCGCCAGTGAGGTGGGTATCAGCCTGAGCAATGTGCAGCACTACTTTCAAAGTAAAGATGTGTTAATGGAAGCAGTGTTATTGATGACCATGAATCAGTTTCAGGAAAAGCTCGACAACATTACCAGCAAGATGGAGCAACAGCCACGCGTAGAGCAATTAAATTCAGCAATCAGCATGTTTCTGGAAGAACTCAGCAATCCGGTCACTTACGGCATGTTTTTTGAAATCTGGGCACTCGCTGCACGCAATGACTTTGCTTCCAAGCTCATGGATAAAATGATCGCTCGTGAGCGCAAAGCGATTTTCAAATTAATTCAAGGTCTGAACCCAGCGATTTCTGACGAAGAATACAAGTTAAGAGCGACTTTGATCGTCGCTCAGGTAGAGGGGTTAATGTTATTCCGTTACCATCGCCAGACACAAAAAGCAGAAATATTGGAAGTTCATGCGGCATTGAAAAAATCGGTGATTGGTTTAGCGAGTATCGCCTGATTGTTTGACCTTGTGAGCGGGTGCGCACCGCCAATCAGAATCGTTCAAATTTGCGCACAGCGCAATACCTGCTGGTGGAAAAAATGGTCCAACTAATCGATTAAACAAAAAAACCCGCCAGATCAATGGCGGGTTTTGCATTACTGCTTTGGATTACGTCAGCTAAATTAAGTTGGATTTGTTACTGGCGAATCCAAAGTATCTAATGGCTTTTCGACCTCATGCTTACCAGCGATAAACACATACATCGCGGGAACCACAAACAAAGTGAACAGTGTGCCGATAGACAAGCCAGTAAAAATCACCAGACCCATCGCGTGACGACCCGCAGCGCCAGCACCAGAAGCAATCACCAACGGCACCACACCGAACACCATCGCTGCTGTTGTCATCAGAATCGGACGCAGGCGTTCGCCAGCCGCTTCTTCAATCGCATCACGTTTACTCACCCCTTTTTTACGCAATTGATTAGCAAATTCAACGATCAGAATCCCGTGTTTACTAATCAATCCCATCAACGTCACCAGACCAACCTGGGTATAGATGTTGACTGACGAGAAGCCCCAGAAAATAAAAATCATCGCACCAAACAATGCCAATGGCACTGAAACCAGGATAATCACTGGGTCACGGAAGCTCTCAAACTGCGCAGCCAATGCCAGGAAAACGATAATGACAGCAAAAGCCATAGTTACAAGGAAGCCACCCGACTCGTTCATGAATTGACGAGACTGACCAGAATAATCCACCGTGTAACCAGTTGGCGCAATCTCTTGCACCAAACCACGTAAATAACTCAGTGCTTCATCCTGAGATACACCAGCCACACCAGAAATAGTGGCCGAGTTCAATTGTTGGAAACGGTTGATCGCTTGTGGCACAACGCTATTTGTAATATGCGCCACAGTACTGGCAGGAATCATAGTGCCGGCAGGCGTACGAATATTAAAGTCCAGCAAATTATCAGGATTCAAACGATCCACTTGCTGCACTTGCGGGATCACTTTGTACGACCGCCCTGCAATCGAGAAGTAGTTCACATAACCACCACCCAAAGCTGCACCCAATGCCTGACCCACACCCTGCTGCGTCATTCCCAAAGTAGCAATCTTGTCACGATCAAGTTCCAGGGTTGCTTGCGGCTTATCCAATTTCAAATCCACGTCCATGAAATAGAATTTACCGGAAGCACGCGCCTTATCCATAACTTGCTGAACAATGGTATTCAGATTTTCAAATGGCTCTGTTGTGGTAATCAAAAACTGCACTGGCAAACCTGAAGAACCTGGTAAAGCTGCAAATTGGAAAGCCGCAACGCGCGCGCCAGCGATCTTATTCCACTTGGCCTGTAATTCAGCTTGAATCTGCTTAGCACTGCGCGAACGGTCGCCCCAATCCTTAAGCAATACACCACCGATACCAGCATTCGTGGTTGGCACACCAGTGATCTGGAACATTTGTTTATATTCAGGCAAATCATGACCGACTTTAAACACCTGATCCGCATAGGTTTGCATCTGATCAGAAGTCGCTGTTGGTGCACCGACTACCTGAGACAAAACAATGCCCTGGTCTTCTTCTGGTGCCAATTCTGACTGCGACATTTTGAACATCAAGCCCAGACAAGCGATCAGAATAACACTCATCACGATCAGCACGGGCCAGGTATTGAGCAGGCTATGCAAAAGGCGTAAATAGCCACCACGCACACGCTCAAAAGTATGATCAATGAACTTAACAAAACGACCTTCATTCTGATCTGCCGAGAAGAAACGTGAACACATCATCGGTGAAAGTGTCAGCGCGACCACACCAGACACGGCAACTGCACCCGCCAACGTAAAGGCGAATTCAGTAAATAATGCACCTGTCAAACCACCCTGAAACCCGATAGGAACATATACCGCAACCAGCACCACCGTCATCGCCAAAATCGGGCCACCCAGTTCGCGTGCCGCAATTAGAGACGAATCAAGAATCGACTTACCCTCTTTCATGTGGCGGTCGACGTTCTCCACGACAATAATCGCATCATCAACCACCAGACCAATCGCTAACACCAACGCCAACAAGGTCAGCAAATTAATCGAATAACCAAACATCAACATCACGAAGAAAGTACCCACTAATGACAGTGGCATCGCAATCACTGGCACCATCACCGCACGGAAGCTACCCAGGAACAGGTAAATAACAACCGTAACAATCACCAACGCCTCAAGCAAAGTCTTTACAACTTCTTCAATTGACGTATTAATAAACTCAGTGGAGTCATAAACGATCTGACCAGTCAGGCCATTTGGCAACTGTGACTGAATTGGTGGAAACGCTTTACGAACGCGCTTTGCCACATCCAGAATGTTTGCTTCAGGGGCGACTTTGATACCGATAAACACTGACCGTACGCCACTAAAAGCAACGTTAAAGTCGTAATTTTCAGATCCCAGCGTCACTGTTGCGACGTCCTCTAAACGAACTATTGCGTCACCATTTTGTTTCACAGCCAGTTTCTTAAACTCTTCCACGGAGTGCAAGTCAGTACCTGCAGTCAATGGTATCGTCACCATCTGACCTTTTGCGGAACCTAATGCCGTCAGATAGTTATTGCTAGTCAAAGCAGAACTAACGTCAGCGGCAGTCACGCCCATCGCAGTCATTTTCCCTGCGTCTAACCATGCACGCAACGCAAATTGACGCGCACCCAGCAACTCTGCTGTTTGCACACCATCAATCGAGTCGAGCTTAGGCTTCACAACGCGGATCAAAAAGTCTGTGACGTTATTGGTAGGCAAAGTATCGCTATAAAAACCCATATACATCGCGTCAGTCGTTTGACCGGTTTGCACGGTCAACACTGGCTGCTGTGCTTGTTGAGGCAATTGGTTTTTAACTGAATTCACTTGCGTGTTAATTTCAGTCAAAGCACGATTTGCATCATAGTTCAGACGTAACGTAGCGGTAATCGTTGAGACACCGCTAGTACTTGACGACGACAGATAATCAATACCTTGTGCCTGCGCAATCGCAGACTCCAATGGCTGGGTAATAAAACCAGCAACAGTTTGCGCATCCGCACCATAGTAAGCTGTCGAAATCGTGACCACCGCATTTTGCGTACGTGGGTATTGATTAATCGGCAGACTAAATAAGGACCGCAAACCGAGCACGACGATCAGCATGCTCACCACCATGGCGAGCACCGGACGCCGGATAAAAATATCGGTAAATTTCATCGTAGCTCCTGTTAGTGTTCTTGCGGAGTTGGATTCGGGCTATTTTTAGGTTGCACAGAATTGTCGATCACGACTGGCGTACCATTCTTCAACTTAAGTTGACCACTGGTGACCACCACTTGACCTGCTTGCAAACCAGTCAGCACTGCAACCTGATCACCGCGCGTTGCACCCGTCGTAACAAAAACTTGTTGCGCGACTTTAATTGCATTCCCGTTGTCATCTTTCTTATCGCCATCTTTAACAACAAACACCGTAGAACCATATGGGTTATACGCGATAGCGGTTTGTGGCAAGGTGATGAATTTATTTTTATCACCAACATCCAGAGCCACGTTGGCAAACATGCCCGGCAACAGCAATTGCTTTTGATTGCTCAATGTTGCTTGAACCTGCACATTGCGACTCGCTGTATCAATCTTAGGATTGATGGAGCTGACCTGACCGGCAAAATCTTGTCCAGCAAAAGCATCACTGGAAATCTTCAGGTTTTGACCAATTTTCAGTGAGCTAATTTGTTTTTGTGGAACAAAGAAATCAATGTACACCGGGTCTATCGTTTGCAAAGTCACCAATTTGTCGCCAGTGTTGATGTATTGGCCTGGATTGACTGTCGTGATACCAAGACGTCCATTGAAAGGAGCTCGAATTGATTTTTTCTCGACGTTAGCAGTTTGCTGAGCAACTTGCGCACGTTTGCTTTTCAGATCTGCAGCATCAGCATCTACTTGCGCCTGACTAACACCCTCTGCTGCCAATTGTGCCTGATCGCGTTTTAACACGGTCGCAGACAATTCAGCGGCGGCTTCCAAAGCGCGCAACTGAGCAATATCAGAATCCGCGTTCAGTTGTATGAGCAAGTCACCACGTTTTACGTTCTGACCTGATTTGAATAATACTTCGCGAACCAGGCCGGTAACTTCCGAGCTAATTTCAACGCCGCGGAATGCCGTGACAGTGCCAACTGCTGAAATCTGTGGTTGCCATTCCAGAACTTCTGTCTTCACAGCAGAAACCGTTTGAGCACCTGGCTTAGGAGCATTCGCAATCAACTGCTTAATTTGCAGATATTTGCCAAATGCTAAACCGGCGATTAACAGAACCACGCAGCCTAGCATAATGAACATACGCTTAGTCATGAATACTTCCCCTTACTCTTCAAAATTCAAATGGAATATCGATCAAATTGATTACTGTGCAGATGGCGAAGTTTTATCCGCAGTGCCATCGGTTCTTGAAATATCGGCCAGTTCTGGTCGATTCCACCAGCCTCCACCCATCGCTTGAAATAAAGCAGCGGTATCGGCGTAACGATTCGCCTGGGCTTGCACCAGGTTAATTCGTGCTGATTGATACGTACGTTTTGCGTCCAACAAAGCCAGTGAGCTCACACCACCGAGTTTATATTGCTTCGTTGTCAGCTCTAAAGTGTCTTTCGCCAGCGCCTCAACTTCAGCCTGTTGCTTTAAAGTTTGCGCATCCAGCTCAAGCGCACGTAAGGTATCTGCAACATTCTGGAATGCAGACAATACCGTTGATCGATATTGCGCTGCAGCCTGGTCGTACGCAGCTTCTGATGCACGGCGCTTAGCGGACAAGGCCCCAGCATTAAAAATCGGCGCGACCAATCCACCGCCAACACTCCAGAAACTCATTGAATTATTAAATAATTTACTCGAATCTGTGGAAGAGTAGCCGTAACTGCCAGTCAAAGAAAACTGCGGGTATTGATTCGCTGTCGCAACACCTACCTGAGCACTTGCCTGATGCAATAAGCTTTCTACCGCGAGAATATCAGGACGTTGACGAACCAAAGCCGAAGGAACAGAAACTGGCAATTCTTGCGGCAATTGCAAATTATCGAGACTAAATTCAGGCAAATCTGCATCACCTGGCAACTTACCAGCTAATACCGCCAATTGATTGCGCGTCTGATCTATCGATTTTTGTAAAGCTGGAAGACTCGCTCGTGTTTGCGCAACTAGATTACGCTGTGCCAGCAAGCTTGCCTTTGGAATAGCGCCAACCGTAAACTGTTTTTCAATGACATTTAATTGCGATGTTTGCGCATCAAGAATTTCTTGAGTCGCTTGCAATTGTGAACGCAGAGAAGCCTCACGAATCGCTGTTGTAACGACGTTAGCGGTCAGAGTCAGATAAGTTGCCTCTAACTGATACCGCTGATAATCGACACCAGCCTGTACACTTTCCAGTCCTCGCTTATTCGCACCGAATACGTCAACCGAATACGAAACATTCACCGAGGCATTGTACAAATTCAGCACTTTACCGCCGGGAACATTCGTTGACACTGCTGAAGCGTGTTGGCGTTGTGCGCCTAAATTCCCGGTCACGCTCGGATACAGAACAGAATCAGCCTGGGAGTTATAATTTTCCTGGGCCTGACGCAAAGCAGCCTGAGCGGAAGCAAGTGTGGGATTATGCTTTAATGATTCGCGGATCAGCTTATCCAAGGCCTCAGAGTGAAAAACTTCCCACCATGCTGCAGGAATGTCCTGACCACTGGATAATTTCTGCGATTGTCCGGCATAGGAATTTGCTTTGACAGTTTCTGTGACCTTAGCTTTCCCTGTGTAGGAGTACTGATCAGAGCTAACGGGTGCCGCCGGTGAGTTAAAATTTGGTCCAACTGCACAGCCACTGATAAAAAGACTCAATGCGAGAACCCCGCCCGTTCCTCTCGCCAGTGATTGCAAAGGACGCTTTTTGCAGATCCTTGTTTTTTTCAATTCCACACTCCTGAAGTACTCAAATAAGTTGGCAATGATAATTTGAGCCCCAAAACTGACCCAAAAGTCATTAGAATAATACACGAAACTTTAAATTGCTACTTAAACAAGATTGAATTTCTTACATTCTAACGATATTTACTTATTTTTATATTTCTAACATCATTGTCGGAGTAGAGAAACATACGGACATTCCCGAAGTTTGCCTTATATGAGCAAAATATAGCAAGCGTATTTGCGCGAGATCAATACACATTACAACGAAAAAGACGCGTATTTTACGGATTTCAAGCATTCAAATTCCGCTGATCAATTTTCACATCAATCTTTCGCGCATCGAGCGTCCAAAGCTTAATACCGTCGAGCAACATACCGTTCCAACGTCGGTAGTCCGAATTCAAGTGAGTTTAAGATCCTGAAATAATTGCCGAAGCAAAAAAACGCGACCGTTGCATAACGATCGCGCTTGTTCAAATCCTGAAAATACGGATATATCGGCCAATATAGTGCCTCGAAAATAATACCCTCTTAAGCGAAGGTATAGCTGGTTTTAACAGTCGTATAAAATTCAACCGCTGCGCTACCCTGTTCACGTGCGCCATAGCTGGAGCCTTTAGTGCCGCCAAAAGGTACGTGGTAATCAACACCGGCAGTCGGCACATTCACCATCACCATGCCTGCGCGTGCATGACGTTTGAAGTGTGTTGCGTGCTTCAACGAAGTCGTGCAAATCCCAGCGGTCAAACCAAATTCAGTATCATTGGCAAGCTGCAACGCATGTTCATAATTTTTTGCCGGAATGACGGAAGCAACTGGGCCGAAAATTTCTTCTCGCACGTGTTGCATCGCAGGGTCACAATCAACAAACAAGGCGGGATTCAAAAAATAGCCTTCGGTAGGACGAGCCAAGCGATCACCACCAAAAATCAACTTTGCACCTTCGTCTTTAGCAATGGCGATATAGCGCAAATCCTGATCAAGTTGAGACTGATCTACTACCGGGCCAATATCGATACCAGCCTCCAAGGCATGACCCACTTTAATTTGCGCCAGTTTATCCTTCATCGCAGCAATAAACGCCGGGTAAATCTTTTCATCCACAATCAGACGTGAAGATGCAGTGCAACGTTGTCCAGTCGAGTAAAACGAACCTTGAATCGCCGCATTTACCGCCACATCCAGATCAGCATCCGCTAATACGACCAAAGGATTCTTACCACCCATCTCTAGCTGCACTTTGGCACGACGCGCAGCACAGGCAGTTAACACGCGCTGACCAGTACCGACCGATCCGGTGAAGCTGATTGCATCAACGCGTCTGTCATTCGCTAACGCTTCGCCAACAATACGGCCTGGCCCCGAGAGCAGATTAAATACACCTTCTGGCAAGCCCGAACGACTAATAATCTCAGCCAGTGCCCAGGCGCTCCCTGGAACTAATTCTGCTGGTTTTAAAATGACGGTATTGCCGTAAGCGATGGCAGGTGCGACTTTCCAGGCAGGAATCGCGATCGGAAAATTCCATGGCGCAATGATACCCACGACACCGACCGGTTCACGCGTTACGTCCACTTCCAGCCCTGGTCTTACCGACGCCAGCTTATCGCCACGGATACGCAGTGCTTCTTGCGCAAAAAATTTAAAAATCGCCGCAGCACGGCCCACTTCGCCTATCGCTTCGGGCAAAGTTTTCCCTTCCTCTCGCGCCAGCAAAGTACCTAACTCCACTTTGCGCTCATTGATTTCAGTACCAATTTTATCCAAGGCATCTGCACGTTGCTGTGTGCCAGAATAGCGCCAACTCTCTGCGGCACGATGAGCCGCTGCAATCGCTAACTCCACTTGCTCGGTGCCAGCACTCGCATACTCATCAATCATATCGCTGCGATCAGATGGGCTATAGCTCGTAATGGCATTCGCGCCATCGTGCCACGCTCCATTGATAAATAATTGCTTCATAGTTCTTCTCCGAATTATTCTAAATTTTTTGTCGACTTACGCCGGTACTATTTTTCAAGGCTGAATTTTTTTTTAGCGAGTAAGGCAAGACTAGCAGCCTTGGCCGGAAAAACAGGCTGCCGTGCTTCCGGGGTATCCCAACCATATAAAAACTGGCAAGCAGCACCACAAATTCTTCCCTGGCAAGCACCCATGCCAGCGCGTGTCATTAATTTTGCAGTGCGCCAATCAGTAAATGGAGCCAGCTCTTGCGCAGCCACGTCCTCACAACGACAAACTAGCGTATCTGGCTTGCACAATTTTCGCAAGCTAGTATCAACAGAAAACGTTTGGTTCAGCAATTTTGCAAATGAATAAGCATCCTGACGTTGTAACGTATCGGCTTCGGTCACTACATCATTCGTCGCCGCAAGTCCGGCGAACCGCCCTTCTATCAAGGCCTTTTCTACACCACCGATGCCTGTTATCTCGCCTGCTGCCCAGATATTTTCACGACTGGTGCGCTGCTGTGTATCAACCACCACAACACCATCCTGAATCTGACATTGCAATAATTCAGCCAATTCCACATTCGCTCGCAAACCAAAGCCGCAAGCCAATAGATCGCAAGAAATTTCTTCTTGTTTTCCCGACTGAACTACAGTGACCGCGCGTAATTGCCTATCTCCATGCGCAACTGTAACAACAGCAGAGTGATGGTAACGCAAAGGATTAATCAGACTAAACAGACGCAGTGCCTGCCAAAATTTAGACCTATGAGCAGAAAAAAGTTGACGCGAAAATCCCAGCAACTCTTTGGCAGAATGTTGCTCCACAATCCCGACGATGTGTCCTTGCGCTTTTTTGACACTGGCAGCGACTGATAATAAGAGCGGACCAGTGCCCGCAATCACTACACGCTTACCTTTCACATCTGCACCCGATTTAATCATCGCCTGGAGACCACCTGCACCAGTTACACCGGGCAATATCCACCCTGGAAACGGCAATAGAAGCTCACGCGCGCCATTACACAATATGAGTTTTTCCCATCGTAATTGCTGCGCACCTTCTGATGTTTCTATAAGGAGACAGTATTGTTCAACCATTGCGATCACCCGCGAGCCAAACACAAATTGCACATGCGGATAGGTAAGTAACTTTGCCTTCAATTGCGCTGCGGGTGAATGCACTTGCAGCGAATCACGGCGCCAGATTTGACCACCAGCCTCGGTATTTTCATCGATGATTACGATACTCTTTGCGTGAGGAGCGGCGGCAAGCGCAGCCGCTAAGCCAGCCGGTCCAGCACCGATAATCAACAATGAGGCGAAAATCTCTTTTGTACCGCTATCTCTGACTTTCAAGCGACGCCTCCGGTATCAATCACCATTCCTGCTTCACACCAGGTTTGACAAGCTAATTGCTGTGGATGACCATTCACAGAGATGCGACATTCCTGACAAACACCCATGCCACATACGGCAAAGCGCGGTGTGCCAGAACATGATATGCGGGTTGAAAGTTTCGCTTGTGTTAGCATCCACGCAGCAACCGTCATATTATTTTTTGCTGGCAGCCATTCACCGTCGAGACACACCTGTATAGCTTGTGCTGCAGGAGAATTTTTCTTACGCATATTGTTTTTCTTCGAATAAACGTGATGGCGAATAAGGAGCTGGATCTATGATAGTCATTCGCCCCAACATTTGATCCTTCAACATCGCAGCCGTCGCAAAAGCGGTCGTAACCCCCAGACCTTCATGCCCCGCCGCCAGCCAAATGCCAGGACGCTCAGGATGCACGCCGATAATCGGCTGCCCATCTGGCGTCGCAGGACGCATGCCAGCCCAGGCGCGAATCACATTCATGGTTGCCAGGCACGGTAATAAACGAATGGCAGATTGCAAAACAGCGCCAAGAGCGAATGGTGAAACCTTCGTATCAGTTTGGCCATCCTGCCGACTAGAACCGATCAACCATTGCCCCGTAGAACGTGGTTGTATGTTCGTAGCGACGCTTAAGCCATCTGGCGTCATATTGTGCTGTCCATAATCCATGCTCACAATCTGATGTCGCAAGCGGCCTGGATAGCGATCTGTGATCGCCAGGTGTCCTTTACGCGGAAATACTGGAATCTCTGGCAACAGCTCCGCTACACCAAGACCTGCCGCGACCACGATGTATTGTGCTGACAAACGCTGGCCATCTTCCAACAAGATGGTCTCCGATGCACTAACGTCATCAAGAATCGCATTCACACGCAAACCGCATTGCAATTTACCGCCGTGTAACTGCAACTCTTGCGCAAGATGATAGGCAATCACTGGCGGATAAACGACACTATCGCCAAATACGCGAACAGCGCCAGCCAGACCATGCCTTAACGCTGGCTCAAGCTGACGTAGTTTTTCTGAGTTCAGTACCTCTGCCTGCCACGCGCGCGCGTTCAGGCGCTCAGCACGCGCCTGTGCGGCGGCAAGTTGCTGTTCGTTTTCTGCGACCCATAAAGTACCGCATTGACTTACCTGTCCGATACCCGGATGTTCCCGTATCCAGTCACGCCATAAATTTAACGAGTACAAACATAATTCTAATTCTTGCTCGCTCTCATCGAGTGCGACCAGATGTCCCATACCCGATGCTGTAACACCGCAACCTGGCATCGCTGCATCGATTAACAAAGTCTGCATGCCTGCTTTTTGCAAACTAAGCGCGCAGGCGGCACCAACGATGCCTGCACCAATGACGATCACATCCGGATGGGAGTGCATCACTAGCTATCAGGCAACAGAAGGCAATGCAGGGCGATTTTGCAGTGCTGTCTTGACGACATTTTCTACGCGCTGACGCAAATCGCCATCCAAAGGCATACGTGGTGCGCGCACTCTGTCATTGGAATCAATCACCAAGGCTTCAACCAATTTGATGTTTTGCACCAGATAAGTTGACACATCCAGATCCAGCAAAGGACGGAACCAGCGATAAATATCCAAAGCTTCAGCATAACGCCCCGCTTTAATCAAACGATAAATCGCGACCGTTTCATGCGGGAACGCCACCACCAGACCCGCCACCCAGCCAACTGCACCAGCAGTCAGTGCTTCAAATGCGAGGTTATCCACGCCAGTGAACAAGTCATAGCGAGACCCGAGACGGTTGATAATTTCTGTGGTTCGGCGAATATCATCCGAGGACTCTTTCACAGCGACAAAGCGAATATCGTCGGCAAGCTCTTCCAGCATATCGATAGTGACATCAACACGATATGCAAGTCGATTTGAATAAATCATGATAGGTAAATCCGCAGCAGCGGCAATGGCGCGCAACGTAGCAACCGTCTCTTTATGATTGCTGTGATAAATCGTGCTTGGAACGACCATCAAGCCATCGGCACCCGCACGGGCACCCTTCTCTGCCAATGCACAAGCGTCACGCGTAGCAGCTTCTGCCACGGTCAGAATGGCGGGCTTATTGCCAGTAACTGACTTAGTCAGCTTTAATACTTCGATGCGCTCGGCATGCGACAACAATGGCCCTTCCCCCAAAGAACCACATGCAATCAGGCCATCACAACCTGCATCCAGCAGATAGCGGAAGCAACGTTCCATTTCTTTAAAATCGAGACCATCATCCTGAGTAAATTTAGTTGTTACTGCGGGTATCACACCATGCCACATTGTCTTCTCCTTTTTGTCCTCTAAGCTATTGGCAAATAAATCCACCAAGCAATTGATTTTCAAATCAAGCTTTATTGTAGAGGGCGAGGAGTTGACAAGTCTTGACACTTGTGAGGTATTCAAATGACGAAATCGGCACAATAGACAAAGGATGTCTATGTAACATTGCTTAAAAACATCCATGCGACGTTTGTTAAAGAATGTACGCCGACCAGTATACAGACTGATATCTCAATCGAGATTGTAAGGAGAAGTGCTGATAGACGACCAATATGCGTAACCTATCAGCAAAAAAAACACTAAGCTAAAGCAGCAGAATAATAAAGACCGGCGAACGCAATTCCAGCGCCCAAAATACGATTTAATTGAAGACTTACTGCACGGCCAGCGATTCGATTTGCAAACAAAGTGGCGAACAATCCAGTGACATGCAAGAGTGCCGTAGAAAGTAAGAAGCCCGTGCCAAACCATGCACCTGAGGCGCCAGCGGGTAACTCGATGCCATGCGCATACCCATGCGCCAGGGCGAAAACGGCAACCAAACCTGCGCTTAAAGCAACTGGCAGGCGGACCATAAAGGCAATAAGTAGTCCCAGTATCAAAACCGACGCGGCAATGCCAGCTTCAATGCCTGGAACCAACACGCCAGACATACCAACCAGTGCACCTACCACCATCATTAAAGGAAAAACCAGTGGTAGCAACCATATCGCAGGACGTTGATTTTGTGCTGCCCACATACCTACTGCCAGCATTGCCAGCAAATGATCAAGGCCTGTCAATGGATGCAGCAAGCCGGCTTGAAAACCGCCTACGCTATGCATCACGCTGACATGTGCAGAAGCGGGCAAGGCAAACGAAAGTAATCCGCAAAGCGCGGCAAACTTGACAAGATTTTTCAGGCTATGGGTATTCATCATTTTCTCTCTTTTCATTGAGTTTAAACTGAGCATGCTTAAGCTTAGTCAGGTGCGTATAACATCCAGCATCCCTTGCTGACGGATAAAATTGACGACCGTTTCTAAGCCATCACCAGTACGCAAATTGGTGAACACAAACGGACGCTCACCGCGCATGCGCTTGGCATCTTGCGCCATGATGTCGAGGTTCGCACCAACGTGCGGTGCCAAGTCAGTTTTGTTGATGATCAACAGATCAGAACGGGTAATGCCAGGGCCGCCTTTACGTGGAATTTTTTCGCCGCCCGCAACGTCAATCACGTAAATGGTGAGGTCAGATAACTCCGGGCTAAAGGTTGCCGCCAGATTGTCGCCACCAGATTCAACCAAAATCAAATCCAGATCCGGAAAATCCGCACTCATGCGAGCGATGGCTTCCAGATTAATCGAGGCGTCTTCGCGGATCGCCGTATGCGGACAACCACCAGTCTCCACCCCCATCAGACGCTCTGCGGGCAACGCATCAGCACGTAGCAATATTTCCATGTCTTCTTTGGTGTAAATATCGTTGGTAATGACCGCCATTTCATACTCATCGCGCATGCGCTTACACAGCATCTCGCATAAAGCAGTTTTACCCGAACCGACCGGTCCACCGATACCAACCCGCAATGGGTTGGGTTCTATCTTTGTTGTATTCATTTGATCTCGCTTCTCATGTTCAATTTCTTATTTATGACCGGTAAAGACGGCTGTATTGCACCTCGTGTTGCATCGACAATAGCGACAATCCCGGTGCCCAATTGGACAATTCATGATCTTGCAAACGCATCGCCAGATTCGCTGCAGCCTCTAATTCAGGACGTAGCGACAGTAATAATCTTTGACCGGCAACCTGACCTAAAGGTATCGACTTCACACATACCAAAGCCTGATTCTCTGCCCAGGAAAATAACATGCCTAACACCACAGATTGTGGCGGCACATCCAAAGCAACCGCAGCACAGGCTAGCGAAGTGGGCAATGGTAATTCGGGCTGCGCCAATAAAATTGCCAGTAATTCAGTACCAGCAATCTTTAAGTCGCCAACCAATTTACCCAGCGAATAGCCCATCTGTATGCTTTCCGCCCTAAACTCCGCTGTATCACGCGCCGCTATAAATAAGTGATTCCAATAAGTCACCTGCTCCACATCGCGCTGCTGAAATCCTTGCAGTAAGCGCCATAAAATGGGCGCCTCAAACTTGGCGACAACTTCTTGCAAATAGTGCGCGATCCACGCTCTTGCTGTTGCCTCATTCTTCACCAAACCTCGTTCAATTGCCGATTCCAAACCTTGCGAATAGCTATACGCACCGATAGGCAAGGATGGGCTGGCTAATTGCAGCAAGTGTAATAAGGCCGTCGATTGCATAAACTAGGCTTTATCCGATGGGCGATGAATACGTTGACGCAAGGGAATCGGCGCCAGCGGATTGTGTGGATGCATATCATCTCCGGCATGGTGATGACCACCACCATAGGCGCCAGCTTCTGGCTCAAAACTGGCCATTTCTTCGCTGACTTTTGCACCCAGCCCTTGCAGCATTTCTTTCAATACCTGATCTTTTCTGATACGCAAGAAACCATCCCCGAGTTGCGCCTGCGTATGCCGATTACCCAGATGAAAAGCGCAACGCAGCAAGGCAAACGCGTGGTCGCATTCAACTTTGTACGTCGACTCTGGCGCAGCCACCACCTGAATCACGCGCCCATCATTGCCTAGCATCAGATCGCCATCACGCATGACCGTACCACGGACGGTGAACACAGCGACATCTTCGCCACTGACCAAATTGGCACGCAGACGCGATTTTTCACGTAATTCGTAAGGCAAAATCAATTGCCCATCAATTTTTTCTGCTTTTTCGGTTTTTGTATGAAGTGTTAGCATTGCTTTTTAAATTTCCTCTCGCTGGATTTGCCTTACAAAATGGGGGGCTCAAAACAAGAAATAGCGTTGCGCCATCGGCAAAACCTTCGCTGGCTCACACACCAGCAATTCGCCATTCGCGCGAACTTCATAGGTTTCAGAATCAACTTCCATTTTCGGTGTCAGGCCATTGTGTATCATGTCTTGCTTGCGAATATGGCGCGTATTTTTGATGGGGATCAGCGTTTTATTGAGCTTCAATTGTTCCGCTAATCCGGCATCAAAACCGGCTTGTGAGACAAAGGTAAACGACTTCTTCAGACCGCCTCCAAACGCCCCAAACATCATGCGGTAATGCACCGGTTGTGGTGTGGGAATAGAGGCGTTCGGGTCACCCATTTGGGCCGCAGCGATCATGCCACCCTTTAAGATCATGGATGGCTTAACACCGAAAAATGCAGGTTTCCATAAAACGATGTCGGCAATTTTGCCAACTTCCAAGGACCCAACCACATGTGAAATACCGTGGGTAATCGCCGGATTAATCGTGTATTTGGCAATATAACGTTTGGCTCTGAAATTATCGTTCGCTGCACTGTCTTCAGCCAGTGCGCCGCGTTGCTGCTTCATCTTGTGCGCTGTTTGCCAGGTACGCATGATCACTTCACCGACTCGCCCCATGGCTTGAGAATCGGATGACATCATAGAAATAGCGCCAATATCATGCAAAATATCTTCCGCGGCGATAGTCTCGCGGCGAATGCGCGATTCTGCAAACGCAATATCTTCAGCGATGGCAGGATCAAGATGGTGGCAGACCATGAGCATATCTAAATGCTCATCCAGCGTATTGACGGTGTATGGCCTGGTAGGATTGGTAGACGATGGCAGCACATTGCCTTCACCTACCGCGGCAATGATATCTGGCGCATGCCCGCCACCCGCACCCTCAGTGTGAAACGTATGTATCGTACGGTCTTTGAATGCTGCCAGAGTATGCTCTAAAAATCCGCCCTCGTTTAAGGTGTCGCTATGTATCGCCACCTGAATATCCATGCGATCAGCGACGCTCAGGCAATTATCTATCGCTTGTGGCGTACTGCCCCAATCTTCATGTAATTTCAGCCCTATCGCGCCAGCGCGGATTTGCTCTTCCAGCGGCAAAGGCAAGCTCACGTTCCCTTTGCCTAAAAAGCCTAAATTCATTGGAAATGCATCCGCCGCCATCAACATCGAATGCAAATGCCACGGCCCCGGCGTACATGTCGTTGCTGCGGTACCCACCGCTGGACCAGTTCCACCGCCCAACATGGTGGTCACGCCGCTCATCAAAGCTTCTTCGATTTGCTGTGGACAGATAAAGTGAATATGTGAATCAATACCACCAGCGGTGACGATCATGCCTTCGCCAGCAATGATTTCAGTTGCGCCACCAATTGCCATGTCAATACCAGGCTGTATATCAGGATTGCCTGCTTTGCCTATGCAGGCAATAAAGCCATTCTTTAAACCAATATCAGCCTTAACGATGCCCCAATGGTCGAGAATCACCGCATTGGTGATGACGGTATCCATGACGTATTCATGTATACGCTGAGATTGACCCATACCGTCGCGTATGACCTTACCCCCGCCAAATTTGACCTCTTCACCATAGATCGCGAAATCTTTTTCGACTTCGATAAACAAATCCGTGTCGGCAAGACGGATACGATCACCCGTCGTAGGACCAAACATTTCAGCGTAAGCCTGACGAGAAATTTTCATGCGACACCTTTTAATTTACCCATCACTAAACCATTAAATCCATACACTTCACGGCTGCCAGCCAGCGCTACCAGCTCAACCGTTCTCTGCTGACCGGGTTCAAAGCGCACCGCCGTTCCGGCCGCTATATTGAGGCGCATGCCATAGGCTGTTTCACGCTCAAACTTCAATGCAGGATTAGTTTCATAAAAATGGAAGTGCGAACCGACCTGAATCGGCCGGTCACCACTATTTGCCACCACGAGGGTGACCGTAGGACGCCCCACGTTGAGTTCGATATCGCCCTCAGCAATGAACATTTCTCCGGGTATCATGCGTGCTCCTAAGGAATCGGGTGATGGACGGTGACCAGTTTGGTGCCATCCGGAAAGGTCGCTTCGATTTGGATATCGGGGATCATCTCTGGCACCCCTTCCATGACATCAGATCGCTTCAGAATCTGCGTTCCATCTGACATCAGTTCGGCAACACTTTTGCCGTCGCGCGCACCTTCCATGATGGCTGCGCTGATCAGGGCAACTGCTTCGGGATAATTGAGCTTCAAGCCACGCGCCATTCTGCGTTCGGCAAGCAAGGCAGCGGTAAAAATCAATAGCTTGTCTTTTTCACGGGGAGTTAAATCCATGTCTGCACCTCTCTCAGTTTTTCTCGTTTTAACAACACTTGCAAGAATCAAACCAGCTCTCTAACGTTGTTTTCGCTTCGACGGTGCCAGACAAAATGACTAATGCCGCATTTTGGTGCAATCTCGAACAATTGTAGTGCGGCGTTACAGTTTTACCAGTAAAACCACGCTAATTTTCCCGCATTGCATAATACGTAAGAACCGCAACCCCCTTGAGGCAATGAGTCTTTGTATAATCAATTGAATCGTTGAATTTACGACTAATTTTTATTTGCACGTGGAAAACGAATGAACTTCATCAAGACCTCTCTGACCGCTCTATCAACGAGCATATCGCTGATGTGCAGCATTGGATTTGCAAGCGATGCCCCACATTGGCAGCGTCTGCACCTGGGGCGAGACGCCAACGCACAGTATGATTTCCCCGTTTATGCCAATCGGGATCTGAGTCAAAGTTTGCCATCAATTAAGGAAATCATCGTCATTCAACACGGCATTCAAAGAAACGGTGACGACTACTACATGTCCGCGATGGAACTGTTAAAGGACTCAGGACGTAATCCTGATGAAATCCTGATCGTTGCACCTAACTTCCCCGGAACGCCAGACAACACTAACGGTTTTGAGAACATGCCGATCTGGTCCGTCCAAGGCTGGACCGGAGGTGAAAATGCGGTCAGCGGCCTCTTCCCAACATCAGGGCTCAGTTCACTCACGGTATTGGACGATATGTTGCTGATGCTATCGAGCAAAGCCCGTTATCCATCGTTGCAGAAAATTACGGTAGCAGGACACTCTGGTGGTGGTCAGTTAGTACATCGTTATGCGGCACTTAATCACGTCGATGAAAAAATCCGTCAGACAGGTCTGGATTTAAAATATGTGATCGCTAATCCTTCGTCCTACCTGTACTTCACGCCAGAGCGGCCACAAGGTAATGGATTTGCCGTCTACAATCAGGAAATCTGCCCAGCCTTTGACGACTATCGCTATGGCATGCAACATATGGTGCCTTACGCGGGCGATGTCAACGGCGATGATTTATTCCGACGTTATTTGCGACGACAAGTAACCTATCTCGCTGGTACAGACGATAATGACCCCAATCACAGGGTGCTGGATAAATCCTGTGGCGCAGAAGCGGAAGGGCCGACTCGTATCACCCGCGCCCGTGGCTACTGGAAATACGAACACTATCGCGCCGGTGAACTCAGTCTGCAAATGCATCAACGCTACGAGGTAGTTGGCGTTGGACACAATCAGGGGCAAATGTTTGGCTCGCAATGTGGCGTTCAATTGCTATTTGGTGCGAATGGTAAAGCGTCAGCCACTTCCGCCAATTGCAATGCGATTGCACCATAAACAAACTTAAGCCAGGGCATTCATCAAGCTTGTTGGCAGATCACATGAACCCTATATAATGCTGCAAAATTACTTGCAAATCCATGAGGGAATACCTTGATCATCCACGCACACCTTTCGACATCGCCAAACAAGGCTAACTCTCTATGAATGCGCATTGGATCAACGACTTCTTTGCACATCACAGTACCATGCTGATTTTCTGCAATGTATTGCTGCAACAGCTAGGCATTCCCGTGCCTGCGGTACCGACATTGATGCTCAATGCCAGCCAGGCTAAATCCTTACTCGCACTGGGCGGTATGTCGGCAGCAGCGGTCGCAGCGTCGTTGATTGCGGATCAGGTGTGGTACCAGGCAGGGAAAATATTCGGCTACAAAGTACTCAAACTGCTGTGCAAAATGTCGATTAATCCGGGCTCTTGCGTCAATCAAACCGAGGCACGTTTTGTCAAATGGGGAATGTGGTCCTTAGTGTTTGGTAAATTCATTCCTGGCTTCTCCATCGTCGCCCCACCAGTCGCAGGGGCACTGGGGATGTCACGGGCAAAATTTTTGATCGCCTCGGCTATCGGTGCAGCATTATGGTCTGGCTTAGCACTCATGGCTGGCTATGCTTTGCAAGCGCAAATCAGTGCGTCTGTAGAAATATTGGCCGAGCATGGGATACAAATCGCTACCGTATTTTCTGTCATTCTGGTCAGCTGGCTGGGATGGAAAGTCTGGCAGAAAAAACGTTTCGAGCATTTGGCAAATATCCCTCACATCAGCGTTCAGGAATTAGCAGAATTAAGCGAAACGAAGACGCCGTTCCAGGTCATCGACTTACGCAGTCAGGCATTAATCAATGAAACTGGCATGTTTCCGCAAGCGTTGGTCCGCAATGTGAACAAGGTCGGTGAAGATCTGGAGCATCTGCCAGAGCAGCAGTTAATCATCACCTTTTGCGCTTGTCCCGCTGACGCCAGTGCAGTGCATGCGGCGCATACGCTTAAAGCAATGGGGTTCACGGATGTGCGGCCACTGAAAGGCGGCTTTGACGCCTTGATTCAGACACCCTGGATAGTACCTGTCAACAAATGATGCACCCGCACCGCGCACGCTACTGATCGGCTTGCTCAGGTATTCCAAATTCTCGGAATGACAGCCACCTGCGCATTCATCACGGGACGCAAATGTTGCCACACCAATTGCAACCACTGTTTTGCCAGTTCGCTGGAATTGCCCAGATAACGCGCGACGATGACGCCTTTCATTTGCGTCACACCACACAATGCATCTGCTTCATGCAAGTTGATCAAAGAACCAGTTTTCTCGCGCAATTGCTGTAACTGATCCGTATTCAACGACTTCCCACACGCCAATACCATCGCACAGACTGACTTGCCGTTGAGTCCCAGCGGACTTTGCATTGCACTGCTTCCACCACTGATACTACCTTGCTCATGCCAAAGCATTTTACCGTCGCGAAAAATACTGCTGTGCTGGTGAATCTCTCCACTGTTATAAATTTCTTCAGAAGCGGTTCGACCAAAGCACAAAATATCAGCGGCAATAAAACTGGCATTACCGGTCAGATGCACGGTCTGACATAAATTGACCTTAGCGTCATCGAAGAAGATGGTTTCTTGCGGCAACCATTCCAGATGCGCATTATCGTCTACATGCAATTCAATCGTCTGCGCAGAAGTATAGCCATTGCTGCGATACCATTTGGCTGCACCTGGTGTTGTAATCAAGGCATGTGCATTCTCACCGACAGTGGTAGAAATTTGCAGTTGATCGCCACCCACCACGCCACCTGGCGGGTGTATCAAGATCGCGTGACAAATTGCATCTCCCTCCGGATACAAAGGCTTTTGTACACGTAGCGGGCCACTATGTTTGCGCTCTACCAAACGTGTTGTCCCAGCATCATCAGCAAAGCCTAATTGCAGACTCGCGTACCAATGCTTTTTCGACGGCGTGCTAAGTACAGAGTCTTTCATTGGTGCATTCATGTAAAAAATAGAGAATAGTTTAGTGCAGCTGAATCAAAAAAGATTCTACCACTCAAGGAAAGCATCAACGGCTCACTTAAACCGCCAGATGACGCTTTACGTCGTCACTATCCATACTACTTTGCGCACCACTTGCCACCACTTCTCCACGCGATAACACCATAAATTGGTCAGCCAACTCTCTGGCGAAATCAAAATACTGCTCACACAAGATAATGCCCATATCACCGCGTCCGCGCAGCAACTTGATGACGCGCGCAATATCTTTGATGATGGAAGGTTGTATGCCTTCGGTTGGCTCATCGAAAATGATGAGTTTTGGTTCTGCCAATAAAGCGCGGGCAATCGCTAACTGCTGTTGCTGGCCGCCCGACAAATCACCGCCGCGTCGTTGTAACATTTCTTTCAGTACCGGAAAAAGTTCATACATCTCACTGTTGATCGCCTTTGCTCTCGCAGACGGCAAGCTGGCCATACCCATGAGCAAGTTTTCTTCGACGGTAAGACGGGCAAAAATCTCCCTGCCTTGCGGCACATACGCGATGCCCGCCTTCGCGCGTTGATGTGGGGCTAATTTGTTGATTGTCTGCCCCAAATACACAACCTCCCCTTCAGACACCGGCAATACACCCATCAGACATTTGAGCAAGGTCGTTTTACCGACGCCGTTACGTCCGAGCAATGCCAGACATTCACCCTGTTTAACGTTGAACGAAATGCCGCGCAATGTGTGACTGGAGCCGTAGTGTTGATGTAACTGTTTTACTTCTAACATAATTTCCCTGACGATTACTATGCTATATCTATACCATCTCGATCAACGACCGAGGTAGACCTCAATCACGCGCTCATCGGCCTGCACTTGTTGCATGCTACCTTCTGCCAACACTGAGCCTTCATGCAAGACTGTCACCTTACCTTGTTGCGCAATTTCCGTGACAAAGCCCATGTCATGCTCGACGACCATCATTGAATGTGTGCCACGGAGTTCATTGAGCAATTCTGCTGTACGGGCAGTCTCTGCGTCCGACATACCAGCTACGGGTTCATCCAGCAAAATCAGTTGCGGTTCCTGTATCAGTAGCATGCCTATTTCCAACCATTGCTTTTGCCCGTGCGAAAGCAAGCCAGCGAGACGCGAAGCGTGTCCCTGCAAACGAATTAAATCCAATACCGCCGCGATCTTGTCACGTTGTGCGCTATTGAGTCGCGCAAACAAAGTCGTTGCAACGCGCTTATCCATTTTCATGGCGAGCTCAAGATTTTCAAACACACTGTGTTGTTCAAAAACAGTCGGACGTTGAAATTTCCGACCTATACCTGCATGCGCAATCTCTACCTCATTCATTTTTGTCAGATCCATTGTCTGACCAAAAAAAGCGCTACCCGAAGTCGGTTTGGTTTTACCGGTAATCACATCCATCATAGTGGTCTTACCCGCACCATTGGGGCCAATAATACAGCGCAATTCGCCGACTGAAATATCGAGATTCAAATGATTAATCGCCTTGAATCCATCAAACGAAACAACGATATCTTCAAGATAAAGAATTGCACCATGCGTCGTATCGACCCCAGTTTGCTTAATACGTTGGTAGGACACACCTTGATCACCGGTTGCGCCGTCATATTGCTGCCCCGGGCGCAGCACGCCACTCATAACGTAATTCATGCGATCTCCTGCGATTTTTTTAATTTCGCCAGGACACCGAGGATGCCTTGCTGCATAAACAAAGTGACGAGAATAAATAGAAGACCTAATGCGTACAGCCACAGATCGGGAAATGCAGCCGTAAACCAGCTCTTCAAACCATTGACGCTAAAAGCACCAATGATAGGACCAAGCAAAGTACCGCGACCGCCAACGGCTGCCCATATCACCATTTCTATGGAATTGGCGGGGGACATTTCAGAAGGATTGATAATTCCCACCTGTGGCACATACAAAGCGCCAGCAATACTGCATAGCATTGCAGATAAGGTCCAGACAAACAATTTGAACCACAACGGGTTGTAACCGATAAACATCAACCGCGATTCAGAATCACGCACGCCTTGCAATACGCGTCCCAGCTTAGATGTGACGATCCAGCGACACAATACCAATGCACCGATCAAACAACATAGCGTGATCAAGAACAAAACCGCTTTGGTGCCAGGTGAGGTTAAGCTAAAACCAAGCAGGCGTTTAAAATCCGTAAAACCATTATTGCCGCCGAAACCCGTATCGTTCCTAAAAAAAAGCAACATAAATGCATAGGTCATGGCTTGTGTGATAATCGAAAAATACACCCCTTTGATACGCGACCTGAAGGCAAAGAATCCAAACACAAATGCGAGTATGCCGGGCACCAGAATTACTAAGGCCATGCAATATAAAAAACTATCTGTCATAGCCCAATACCACGGATAAGCTTTCCAATCAAGGAACACCATAAAATCTGGCAGATCACTTTGATAGACCCCATCATGTCCGATCGCGCGCATCAGGTACATGCCATGCGCATAGGCACCCAAGGCAAAAAATACCCCATGCCCCAACGATAAAATGCCGGTATAACCCCAGACCAGATCAAGTGCTAACGCAGCTAGCGCATAACACATAAACTTTGCGACGATGCCCAACACATAAGAAGATATATGCAATGGATGCCCATCTGGAAAGCACAGATTAAGTACTGGCAATAGCAATGCTACGCCAGCCAATATCGATATAACGATCCAGGTAATACGTGGGAAAAGTTGACGCATCATTCGACACTCCTGCCTTTAAGTGCAAACAAGCCTTGTGGACGTCGCTGAATAAATATGATGATCATGACCAGTATCACAATTTTTGCCATCACTGCGCCAGCGACCGGTTCTAAAAACTTATTAATCTCTCCCAAACCAAACGCAGCCATCAATGTGCCAGCAAGCTGCCCGACCCCGCCAAGTACGACGACCATGAAAGAGTCAACGATGTAGTTTTGCCCCAGATCGGGGCCGACATTCCCTAACTGAGAAAGTGCAACTCCACCCAGCCCAGCGATACCAGATCCCAAACCAAAGGTCAGCATATCTATCTTGCCCGTTGCCACACCTATGCAATCGGCCATGCGACGGTTTTGCATTGCCGCCCGAACAAACAACCCCAGACGGGTTTTGTTTAAAATGAGCCAGACAACAGCGACCACTGCCAGTGAGAAGAAAATAATCACAATGCGGTTGTAAGACAACACCAGCGAGCCGAGCACCGTGATGCCACCAGACATCCAGGAAGGATTTGCCACTTCCACATTTTGCGCACCAAAAATAGAACGTACCGATTGCATCAATATCAAACTAATGCCCCAGGTACACAATAGCGTTTCTAAAGGACGCCCGTATAACCAACGTATGATGGTGCGCTCCAGAAAAATGCCTACGAGACCAGAAACAATAAATGCACTTGGCACCGCCAGCAACAAATAGGCATCGATTGCTTGCGGAAAAAAATGTCGAAAAAACAGCTGGCAAACATAGGTGGTATAAGCACCTATCATCAATAACTCACCATGGGCCATATTGATAATACCCATCAAGCCAAACGTAATCGCCAGCCCGAGTGCTGCCAGCAATAAAACACTACCTAAAGAAATCCCATAAAACAAATTACCAATCACCTCGGTACGCGCCAGACGGGAATTTAAAGCGTGTAGCGTCGTCACGACCTCAATGCGAATACTCTCATCAGGTTCAGCAAAGCTACCATCTGGATTTTGCTTCAACATTGCCTCTAAAACAGGTTTCAGATTGGCATTATTCGTTTCCGCCAGACTTTTGACAGCGGCTTTGCGCACCACAGGATCCGTTGATTGCAAATTGGCGCTGGCAATTAGTAATTGCAGTTGTGCTTTTATTTCGGGAACATTTTCTTGCAAATATGCGTGTTCCAATAGTGCTAATTGTTCGGCACTTACCTGTTGCATATCGTGCACCGCAGCGAGACGTGTTGCCTTGTTTTTTGAAAATAATTTCATCCCCGACAAAGCGTTTTCTAAAGCGCCTCGCAAACGGTTATTAATGACCAAGGCATCCGCGCCATCCGGTAAGCTGCTTGCTTTGCCTGAGATTAAATTGGTGATAATTTCTCCATCGACCTGATAGACAACATTGTCTTTGAGATAGAGATTTTCGCTTTTCAAGGCATTTAACACCTGTGCTGCCTCGTCGTTGGCTAAGGCTGCAATGACATGAACAGCATCAATTCGCGCATCGGGATCGTCGCTGGTCAAATCGAGCAGCAAGTGCTGATCGATCGTTGCCTGCGCACTACAGCAGAAGATCAAGCCTAGCACTACACCAAGGATTTTTTTTATGTTCATAGAAAGAAGTGCGTTATACGTGCCATAAAAATGCAAAGATGAAATCGAATAAAAAACCGCAAGCGACGTCAGTGAATTGCTTGATCACTGACGCGCATGCTGTGTTCAAACTCTATCGTTGAAAGTTACAACTTTTGCTTACCTTCGTTACCCGGGATGTATGGACTCCAAGGCTGTGCACGTATAGTCTCTTTGGTTTTATAGACAACACTGAACTGACCATCAGCTTTGATCTCACCGATCATCACTGGCTTGTGTAAGTGATGGTTCGTTGCATCCATCATTAACTCAAAGCCCGAGGGTGCTTTGAAGGTCTGTCCTCCCATAGCGGCGATGACTTTGTCCGTATCGGTAGTCTTAGCTTTTTCCACCGCTTGCTTCCACATGTAGATGCCAACATAGGTCGCTTCCATAGGGTCATTCGTTACCACTGTTGCCGCATTAGGCAATTTCTTGGCAGCTGCATAGGCTTTCCATTTTTTGATAAATTCAGTATTCACTGGATTTTTGACTGATTCAAAATAATTCCATGCTGCCAGATGCCCTATCAGCGGCTTGGTATCAACACCGCGCAATTCTTCTTCACCCACTGAGAAAGCAACAACCGGAACGTCCGTCGCTTTTAAGCCTGCGTTACCAAGCTCTTTATAGAATGGCACATTGGAATCACCATTAATAGTGGAGATCACCGCAGTCTTTCCACCGGCAGCAAATTTCTTGATATTGGCGACAATAGTTTGGTAATCAGAGTGACCAAACGGTGTATAGACTTCATCGATATCCGTGTCTTTAACACCTTTACTATGCAAGAAAGCGCGCAGAATTTTGTTAGTCGTACGCGGATAAACATAATCGGTTCCGAGCAACACGAAACGCTTGGCGCCACCACCTTCTTTTGACATCAGATATTCAGTGGCAGGAATCGCTTGCTGGTTGGGTGCTGCACCTGTGTAAAACACATTTTTTTCTAATTCTTCACCTTCATATTGCACCGGATAAAACAATAAGCTATTGAGCTCTTTAAACACCGGCAACACTGATTTTCGCGATACCGAAGTCCAGCATCCAAAAACTACCGACACCTTATCTTGCGCAACCAATTGACGTGCTTTTTCCGCAAACAAAGGCCAGTTGGAAGCTGGATCGACCACAACGGGTTCAAGCTTTTTACCCAACACACCGCCATGTGCATTGATCTCTTCTATCGTCATCAATGCAACATCTTTTAACGAGGTTTCTGATATCGCCATCGTGCCAGACAGAGAGTGCAAAATCCCTACCTTAATCGTGTCTGCCGCCATTGCTTGCGACATCCAACCGGTACTAGCTAAAGTCATTGCAGCCAGAGCAACTGCTTTTAAAACGGTGCGACGTGTCATGATTTCTCCTGGTGATGGTTAAATACAAAAAGACTACGATCCTCATCATCCAGTTAGCAGTAAGCGTGCCAGCTTGTGCGGCGCAATAAGATTTTTACGTATGCTCCTCTAAGGACATCTCCGTAAATACGCATCTTGAACTTCGCTTTGTTAATCGGGGAGAAATAATCTTAAGAAAATTTATTGAGCAAAGTTTTTCGTGAACTTTCCATTTTCACCAAAAAGATAGTGCATCGCACAAAGTCGGTGAGTAAAAGTATCTGTTACGGTGCAACCGTCTAACTTGTTAGCAAAAGCAGAAAAATGCGTCGAGGCATTACCGACAAACTTGCTCTGAGGAATGACAATTTAATCGGCAGAAAACTTATGAGCAAGAAATCAAATTTCATCTCAAGCTTTTCCTGCGACTGTCGATAATGAATTGGCTCACCCAAATTTCGGAGACTGGTATGATCATTAGTTCATCTCAGGTTGCACTGCAATCCGTTCAACATATCAGTTCTCAGTTCAGTGCCAGGCAAGAGCTAAGGATATTTGGCGGGGCGGCAAATGATGTCCCGGACAAATTGAGCAGCATGCCGGACAACTCGTCTTTAGTGCAAATATCCGATATCGGAAAGGCTGCACTGGCAACGTTTAATTTGGTCAATGGCAATTCAGGTATGGGCTCTGGCCAGGTATCAAGTAGTCCAGGTTATGCAACCAATGCAACAAGCAATAGCAACACCTACACCAACATTGATCCAAAAATGCAGGCACTGATCGAGTTGTTGCAAGAAATATTTGGACAGACCATACACCTCATCAATCCAGCCGATTTTTCGCATACAGATCAACCACCGGGTACAGCATTAGCACCGACATCCACACCGCAGGGCGGCGGCGCTATTTACAATGCACAAACCACCTTGACGCAAACAACCAGTACCAGTTTTAGTGCCGAGGGTGACATTGAAACCAGTGACCACAAAAAAATTCACTTCGACTTGAATCAATCAGTACAAACGATACGACAAGAAACCCACTCTGTGACGATCAAGTCTGGCAGTGCCTTAAAAGACCCTCTGGTCATTAACTTTTCTGGAAACTCTGTTCAACTAGGTCAACAGACATTCTCATTCGATTTGAATAACAATGGCAAGAAAGTTACCATGCCGTTTATTCAGGGTGGTGGCTACCTGGCATATAACCCGGACGATAGTGAAAAAATCACCGACAAGACTCAATTATTCGGTCCAACAACTGGCAATGGCTTTACCCAGTTACAGTCTATGGCAGATAGCTTTGGAAACAATAACGGTTGGATAGATCAAAGCAATCCTGCCTATAGCAAGCTGGGTGTATTAATTGAAGGCAGCGATGGCAAACCACAGTTTGTGAGTTTGCAGCAAGCTGGCATAGGTGCGCTCTACCTCGGCAGCGTCAGCACGCACACAGCAATTGGCGATAACAGCGGCGGTGGTGGATCTTCCGGAGAATTAGAATCATCCGGCATCTATTTGAATAACAATGGTTCTGTAGGCAGCATGCAAGACGTTGAGGTCAACGTCTTGCCCACAAAATAGTAACTAGCAACTAAAATCAAGCATTAATGCATCTGAGGATAACCGGTAATTTGCTGTATCTCTTTATACAAAGGCTGTAATCGCGCGTACATTTTTTGGTAGACGCGATGGTAAAGCTCGTTGTAAATCTGGTGATGATGGGCAATCGGCTCAAACGTTTTTCCTATGCGCGTCATAGCACGGATCGCCGTATCAAAATCCGGATGCAGACCCAATCCAACAGCAGCGTCAATCGCTGCGCCCAGCCCTGATGTTTCATAGATATGTGGACGTGAAGTCGGCAGGCCAAAAATGTCTGCAGTCAACTGCATCGCTGCATCGCTTTGCGAACCGCCGCCTGAGATACGTAATTCCGTGATTGCCACCCCACTCCGTTTCTCTATCCGCTCCTTGCCTTCTCTCAAGGCATAAGCCAGGCCTTCGAGGATTGCGCGATACATGTGAGCACGTGTATGCACATCACCAAAACCTATCATCGCACCTTTTGCTTCTGGACCCGGCACTTTAATCCCGGGCGTCCAATAGGGTTGCAACATTAACCCCATCGAACCCGGCGGGACGGCATTCACCAGCTCATCAAACAACTCTTCCGGCACCAGTCCCTGTGCCGCAGCTTGCAATTGTTCGTGATGACCAAACTGTTCTTTAAACCAGTTCACCATCCAATAACCACGGAAAATCTGCACCTCCGTGCTATACGAGCCGGGAATAGCAGCTGGATATGGCGGTATGAATGGTGTCACTTCCAGATACTTTTTACTGGTCGTATTGATGGTTGCCGTTGTGCCATAACTGAGACAACCGATATGTGCTTGCTGGCATCCGGCACCGATCACTTCACATGCTTTATCAGCAGCGGCCGCCAGCAAAGGTGTTCCAGCTAAAATCCCGGTTTGCGCTGAGGCCTCTGGCGTAATGCTCCCCATGATCGTTCCTGGCGTCACTAGTTCGGGCAAAGTCTCTGCTTTGATTGCCAGCGCCTGCCATTTCCAATCCAACTTACCTGCCCACTTCAAACCTTTGTAGTCGAAAGGAAGATAGCCGACTTGTGAACCGATCGAATCGATAAATTTATCGCATAAACGGTAATTCAGATAACCGGACAGCATCAGGTAATGCGCGGTCTTATCCCAAATATCTGGTTGATGTTCTTTGATCCAGTTGGTTTCTGCTTCGCCTCTGAAAAAGTTAATCGTATCGCTGACACCAGCAATTTTGAACGCAGTTAACCACAAAGGATTGACGGCTGGCACGACATCAGTGCGCCGTTGATCTAACCAGGTAATCGCCGGACGTAGTGGCTTACCATGTTGATCAAGGTTGATCATCGTGCCACGTTGCGTGGTCACCGCCACACCGTGCAGACTGGCGGGTGACACACCGCTACTTGCCCACAGGCGCTGACAGGCAGTGCAAACGGCTTGCCAATAATCCTCAGGATAGTGCTCTGCCCAACCAGGATGATCGGAAAAGTAGGCTTCCAGATGCACTTGCGACTTGGCGACGATATTCCCTTTCAAATCAAACAGAATTGCCCGCACGCTTTGGGTACCGTTATCAATTGCTAAAATGTATTGTTTTTCTATGTGATTATTCATTGACTAGCCAATCTTTAATTGTTGACTTAGCGGGCAAGGCATAATTCTTTTGCCACAATTCCAGATACGCTGCTTGTTCAACATTCCAGCGCGTGTCATCCCACTTTAATTCACTTTGGCAGATACTTCGTATGCGCGGCAAATACTCTACACCACCGTTCTTCAACAACAAACCAAGACGCGTGCGGCGCAGCAGCAAATCTTCTAATTGCAGCACTGATTCGTATCTTGCCGCCCAACGCAATTCTACCCACATGGTTTCTGTACCCGGGATGCGTTCCAACTCATGCTTATGCGCGGCAGCGATGACTTCCGGTGTTAGTCTGCCATAGTGACCGAATAAGCGATCACGTTGCGAACGTGGCAGGTCTAATTCCACATGGCTATTGCTATTATTTCGTGGATTGTCAAACAACGGCGTGACACGTAAATCAGGACGCCATTCTGGTAACAAGGGTGCTAGATTTTTTAAAGCATCTAAAGCAATCAGCCTGAAGGTAGTCAGCTTACCACCGGTCACAGTGAGCAAACCTTTTTCCATCCAGACCGCATGGTCGCGCCCTTCTTTGGATGGATCTGCTTTACCGGTATCAATCACCGGCCTCACGCCAGCATACGTGGCGATAATATCGTCAAGCCCCAAAGCCAGCGACGGAAACTGAAATGCCAACGCCTCCATCAGATAAGTGACTTCATCTGGCGTAATCGCCGTTTCTGTTTGTAAATCTGCGTGATGATCCACATCTGTCGTACCGACCAGCGTCACACCTTCCCAGGGATACACAAAGACAGGGCGACCGTCACGGGGGTGCATCAGGCTCACCGCTTGGGCAACGGGCAAGCGCCATCCGGGCATGAGCAGGTGACTGCCGCGTAGAGGACGAATTTTTCCATTGAGTTCTTTTGACAAACGCAGCCGATCTGCCCACGCACCTGTGGCATTGATGATGCTTCGCGCCCTTATCTGGTAGTCTTGCCCTGTGATAGTATCGTTTGCCTGCACACCCTGCGCCAGCTCATTCACGTAGTCAATCTTCGATGCGGCCAGATAATTAATGGCCGTTGCGCCCAGACTTTTCGCCTCTTGCAACACCCGCATCACTAAACGCGCATCGTCTGTTTTGGCATCGTGATAGCTGAGACCACCTTTTAAATCCTGGCGCCCGATATGCGGCGTCATCATGAGAAACTCATCGGTCGGGAAATAATGCCGTGCCGTTTGCCGCGCCATCTTGTCGTAAATCGCCAAACCTAACGCAAACATCCAACGACCAGGTTTGCGACCTTGATAGTCCGCAAAGGCAAAACTCTGATGATCAACTAATCCATGCGCATCCTGCATCAACGCTTGTCGTTCCCGCACAGAATCACGGGTCAGGTGAAATTTACCTTCTTTCAGATAGCGCAAGCCACCGTGTACCAATTTAGAGGAACGGCTAGACGTCCCCCAGGCAAAGTCACGCTGCTCTATCAACAGTGCTTTTAAACCGCGTCGTGCGGCTTCCAGCAAAATACCAGCGCCAGTAATACCGCCGCCGATGACCACCAGATCCCATGACCGCCCGTGGTTCGATAAAACGGCGTCAAGATCGCTGCGCTCTGTGCCGTCCCACACTGATGAAGCCATGCTAGCGTTCCTTCGAGGAAGATAATTCCGGCAATAACTTTCCGGGATTCATAAAACCGTCCGGGTCAAAATGTTGGTATAGATGACGTAATGCGGCAATACCCAGCTCGCCTTTTTCTGCATGCAAATACGGCGCATGATCGCGGCCGACGCCGTGTTGATGACTGATGGTGCCACCGTGATCAACGATAGCTTGCGATGCCGCTGCTTTGAGTTTTTTCCAGCGTTTCAAATCCCGCTCATAGTCCCCATTGAGACGATAGACAAAAGTCGTATAGACACTGGCGCCTTGCGCATACAGATGTGACAGATGGGTATAAGTATGCAACTGCTCGCCGTCACTTGCGAGTGCGCTGGTGGCTGCGTACTCGATCGCTTGCATCATGCCTGCCACTTTAGGCCAGTCACATGCTGTTTCTACGGTATCAATCGCGTAGCCTTGCTGCCATAAGGTATTGCGGAGATAGACATTTTTAAATCGTCCTTGCTTCCATTTTTGCCCCATGGTTTGTCCGACATGCACGCCACCGTATGCTTTGCCTAACTTCAATGCATTGTTGATCGCATGACGGACATGAGGCTTATCGCCACTCGCTCCCAGCAAGAGCAAACATTTTTTATCACTGCAATGACGCAGACTCAAATAAGTTTCAAGTAAGGCAATCAGTTTTTTATGGCCAGCTAATTTCAGACTGGTCAACGTTTCAGTAGCATTGGAAAGACGCAGCATCGACAAAGGCAATTTCGCTTGCGCAATGCTACGCACGGCTTGTTGCGCTTTATCCCAATCCGGAAAAAATACCGCATGAAACTCTTCACACGCAGGCAAACGACTGATACGGACGGTGACCTCAGTCAAAATACCGATCCGGCCTTCAGAGCCCAATATGATTTCACGTAAATCAGTGCCCGCAGCTGAAGCGGGAAAGGTCGGTATATCCAAACGTCCAGCGGGTGTCTCTATGCGACCGCCAGCAAACAATTGCTCGATACGCCCGTAACGTAAAGACTGTTGCCCCGATGAACGTGTTACCACCCATCCACCGAGTGTGGAATATTCAAACGATTGTGGAAAATGTCCCAGAGTATAACCATGGGCGCGTAACTGCGCTTCCAGATCAGGACCAAAGACACCAGCACCAAATGTCGCCAATTGCGCTTCTTTATCGATATTAAGTAATTGCGCCATGCGTACCATACTGACACTCAGTACCGGCTGATTACCGCCAGGTACTGCAAGATGCCCTACCACACTGGTACCGCCGCCATACGGAATTAAAGCTACATGATGGCGAGTTGCGTAATTCAATAGTTGACTGACCTGTTCACTGCTTTCAGGAAAGGCCACGCCATCCGGAAACTGTTCAATCCGGCCGAATCGCATCTTCAACCAATCCGGTAAACTCTGACCCAGACTATGTTGCAGCCGTACTTCCTGGCTGGTATCAATCAATGGATGCGGTGTTAAACGCGATGCCGGAACGCTGGCGATGACGCTGGCTTTGCTGGCATCCTTTTGCGGCACACCCTGCCCGATGCGTTCTTGCAAAAAACCCAGTGCATCAGCATTCACAGCGAATTCAATACTATCGTCACCCCACCCGTTCCAACGTCGCATACATGCCCTTTTGAATTGATCTATGGGAAATTTACACAAATGGTGCAGATTTCCCTTGTTATACTTGTCGGCTAGCTTACCCAGCGTTGCGACGCACGTATTGCGCTTTTATGACAAGGACTTTGTGGAAATATGCCAAACAACCTGACCAGTTCTTTGCACCGCAGCCCGCCAGACGGTCGGGTAGCAGCTGCGTATGTGCAACCGTTATTAGAACTGGTCACAGAACGCGGGCTATCTTTAATCGCGCTGGCGGAAAAAGCAGAATTGCCACCGCAATCGCTAACTAACATGGGCGAAAGCATCGCCGCCAGCGCTTACGTA
Source organism: Undibacterium sp. SXout11W (assembly GCA_049339905.1). Lineage (GTDB taxonomy): Bacteria > Pseudomonadota > Gammaproteobacteria > Burkholderiales > Burkholderiaceae_D > Undibacterium. Next base: position 59,570 of record JBMPPG010000015.1, on the reverse strand, counting down.
CGTTTGCTCGACGCTGGTGCTGAACTTTGCAATGACCAACACTTTGGCCTGCATGTGGGCGAGCGGGTAAAACTTGGTACCTACAATGTGTATGGCATGATTTTGATGAGCTGCAAAGATTTCCGCCAGGCGTTCCAACAGACGATGCGCTATGAAGGATTAGCGCATGATCTGGGGCGTTCAGCATTAATTGAAAATACCGAGCTGACCGAATATCAATGGCATAACCACTTCCCGCACGCTAGCCGACATCTGGCCGAAAGTGTGTTCGCTGGAATCAGAGTATTTGGCAACTGGTTTGCTGGCACGACTTTACCTGCTGTTCCAGTATTTTTCAGGCACAGCGCTCCATCAGACATCAGTGAGCATCATCGAATTTTTGGCCCGGACGTCGTTTTTCGGGCGCCACTTGATTGCTCAACGTTTCCAACGGCGCTACTCAACTGGGCAGTTCCCAATGCGGATGTCAGCATGTATCCACTGCTGCAGCAGCATGCCGAGCAATTATTAAAACAAAAGCAAGCTGCGGAGCATGACGGTAGCATCATGGCCTTGGTGCGGGTCGCGATTCGCAAAAACTTATCACGTGATCTGGCACGCTTACCGACAATTGCACTGGAATTAGGTGTCAGCCAAAGAACATTGCAACGTAAGCTGGCCGACGCAGGCTTCAGTTTTCAACAGTTACTCGATGAAACCCGCCTCTCCGTCGCGCAAGAGTATTTACGGCAAGCAGCGTTCAGCCTCTCAGATATTGCGTTTATGCTTGGCTATCAGGAACAAAGCGCGTTCCAGCATGCGTTTAAGGAATGGACAGGCATGACGCCCAAGTCTTATCGTGATCAACAATTAAAGCTGGGCACATAAAAGTTAAATGCGGAGACTGGTTTCCCAGCTCCGCATTCATGTCAGGACGGCGGCTTGTCCACTAAACGCAGACAAAGCACACCTCGCTGCCGTCATACATATCAGTTGTATGTACAGCAGGTACGAAGAATCATATCAAAAAAATATGACATTGGTATGACTAAAATCAAGAAAATAAGTATTTTTTGGTATCAAAGTTACATCTCAACGTAGCAAATCGTAAAATACGTAAAAACCGTGACAGGGAGCCTTGCATGCCACTCTGGTAAAATGCTGGTTCGGCACTCGACATTTCAATGCTACCAAGAAATGTGCCCCGCTCACTATGAAATCCGCTTATTTTTAAGAAATACCTCATGTCATCATTCAGTTCCAACTTTGAAACCCGTGTCGCCAACAGCCACGCACATTTACAAAACGTGCTGGAACATGCTTTTCAGCATACCGCGGCACACAAAGCGGTTCTGGTGTATGACGAACGTTGTGAATTAGCACGGGTATTAGCAAGCGCCTATCGCCTCTGCCTGCCGGAAGCCCTGTGTATTAACTTTGATGAGACAGCGCCCTCCGATATTTTACAAACGCTGGCTACACTGCAAAGTGGCGATCTCGCGATTTTGGTGCAGTCTACAAATTTCCGGCTGGAAGCCTACCGCCTGCGGGTCGAATTATTTAAGCAAGGCCTGAAAGTCATCGAACACCCGCATCTGGGACGCATGGAAGGTGCTGAGATTGATTATTACATTGATGCCCTTGCCTATGACCCAGACTACTATCGCGTGGTCGGTCGTAAGCTAAAAGAAAAAATTGATCAGGCCAGCCACGGCGTAGTAGACAGCGACGGTGCGCAATTGATTTTCAGCGGAAAATTTGAACCCGCCAAGTTAAACGTCGGCGATTACAGCGAAATGAAAAACGTCGGCGGCCAGTTCCCAATCGGTGAGGTATTTACCGAATCAGTCAACCTGGAAGATGTCTATGGTCGGGTGCGCGTATTCATCTTCGGCGACACCACGTTCAGCATTAATCAGCCTGAAACACCAATCACCTTGATCATAGAAAAAGGCCAGGTCGTTGCCACTGAAGATTCCACACCAGAATTTGATCAGGTATTGACCAACATCCGGGCGGACGACGGCGTGGTCTGGGTCAGAGAACTAGGTCTGGGGATGAACCGCGCCTTCAACAAAGAGCGCACTGTGCGTGATATTGGTACTTATGAACGCATGTGCGGCATTCACTTGTCGCTAGGTTCCAAGCACGGCAGTTATGCCAAACCCCATATCAAACGCGGCGAAGGCCGTCATCATGTTGATGTCTTTGCAGTCACTAAATCGGTCAGGTTTGGTGACGATGAAGTGTATCGTGATGGACATTGGGTGGTCTGAGACCAGAATTTGTTTAAGTAAGCTTACGCTGCCGCATCAAGCTGACGCCTATTTCCAGAGTCAAATCAACAACATACCGACTGTTATTGTTTCCTTTCGGCAGATGTATTCCTTGCCGTATGCGAATGGTGGCTGCGGTTTGCCGCAACAAATTGGCCAAATCAGGTCAAAAACAATCGTTTATATCCACCAAGCGCAGACTTCTGCGCTGACAGGCGCTCTCTGTCAGAGATTCGCTGTTAAAATAATGCCCTTGTCCGTTAATCCTAAAAGTGCATCAACATGACTCGTAAGCTGTTCGTTACCACTGCTCTTCCATACGCTAACGCGCCCTTCCACCTTGGCCATATCATGGAATATATTCAGGCTGACGTCTGGGTAAGGCATCAGCGAATGTCGGGTAACGAGGTGCACTTTGTTGGTGCTGATGACGCGCACGGCGCACCGATCATGATTGCCGCTGAAAAAGCAGGCATTACGCCACAAGAATTTGTGGCACAGATTGCGGCTGGCCGTAAGCAATATCTGGACGGCTTCCATATACAATTTGATAACTGGCATTCAACGGATGGCCCTGAAAACCATGCTTTGTCACAAGACATCTATCGTAAATTAAAAGCTGCTGGTTTTATCACCAGCAAGACGATAGAACAGTTTTACGATCCGGTAAAAAATATGTTCTTGCCTGATCGCTACATCAAAGGCGAATGCCCGAAATGTGGTGCCAAAGATCAATATGGCGATTCTTGCGAAGTGTGCAGCGCTGTGTATGCGCCAACAGAAGTTATCAATCCTTATTCTGTCCTGACTGGTGCGACACCTGTCATGAAGTCTTCTGAGCATTTTTTCTTCAAATTGTCGGATCAGAAGTGCGTTGACTTTCTACGTGGCTGGGCTTTGCAAGACAATCGCTTACAGTCAGAAGTCGCGAATAAATGCAAAGAATGGCTGGAAGGCGAAGGCGGTCTGGGCGACTGGGATATCAGCCGCGATGCACCGTACTTTGGTATTGAAATTCCTGATCAACCAGGTAAATACTTCTACGTCTGGCTCGATGCGCCAGTCGGTTACCTCGCTTCATTAAAAAATTACTTCGGCAAAACTGGTCGTGATTTTGATGCGTTTATGGCAGACCCGACGACCGAGCAGATTCATTTCATCGGTAAAGATATTACCTATTTCCATACGCTGTTCTGGCCAGCAATGTTGAAATTCTCTGGCTATAAAACACCTGACAATGTGTATGCGCATGGTTTTGTGACGGTATCTGGCGAAAAAATGTCGAAATCCCGCGGCACAGGTATTTCACCTTTGCGTTATCTGGAAATCGGCATGAACCCAGAATGGCTGCGCTACTACTTCGCCGCCAAACTGAACGCCAAAGTCGAAGATCTGGATCTGAATCCCGACGACTTCGTGGCGCGTATCAATTCCGATCTGATTGGCAAATACATCAACATCGCTTCACGCGCCGCTGGCTTTATCAGCAAGCGCTTTGATGGTGTGGTTACCACTGACTGGGCACATGCAGATGATGCATTCCTTGGCAATTTGTACAAAGCGGCACCAGAAATCAAAGCCTTGTATGAGGCGCGCGAATATGGCAAAGCCTTGCGCGCTGCCATGGAGCAAGCCGATCTGGTCAATGCCTACGTGGATGCCAACAAGCCTTGGGAACTGGCGAAAAAGGCAGAAAACGATGCCAAATTGCAAGAAGTATGCAGCCGCCTGCTCGAAGCTTTCCGTATTCTGACGATCTTCCTGAAACCAGTATTGCCGCAACTCGCAGCACAGGTCGAAGCACAATTGAATATTGCGCCATTGCAGTGGGCTGATGTGACGGTAGCGATGCCGCATCAACATAAGATTCATCCTTATGCGCACCTGATGCAACGTGTAGATCCTAAGATTTTTGATCAATTGTTTGATGCGCCGGTACTGGCACCTGCCACAATTGCTGCGCCCGTTACTACGGAGGCTTCTGCTGTCGCCAATACAAACAGCACAGTTGCTGGTAACCCGAACGATATCGAGCCGTTGGCAGAAGAAATCAAAATCGATGACTTTGCCAAAATTGATCTGCGCATTGCAAAAATCGTCAACTGTGAACATGTTGAAGGCTCAGACAAATTATTACGCCTGACTTTAGATGTCGGCGAAGGTCGCACCCGCAATGTATTCTCTGGCATCAAATCAGCATACCAACCTGAACAGTTGATTGGCAAATTCACGGTAATGGTCGCCAATCTGGCTCCACGCAAAATGAAATTCGGCATGTCTGAAGGCATGGTACTGGCAGCTTCCGCCGCCGATGAAAAAACCAATCCAGGTCTGTACATCCTCGAAGCGTGGCCAGGTGCACAGCCTGGTATGCGCGTAAGATAAGTAACACCTTACATTGAGTAATTAGTTCTCATAAATTGGCGGCCTGAATAAACAATTCAGACCGCCAATTTTTTTAGGTCTGCTTGTTTAAAAAGTACAGCGGCATTTTCTTGCCACTTCAATAAGTGCAAAATCTGCACGGCGGGCGCAGCCTGCGATGAGCTTACCGATTAGCTGATATTGGCAGCTTGTACCCGCCCTTGGCTTTCAGCATTAAATTAGGCGCATCCAGAAATTTTTCCAATGCAATTCAGAAGTTATGCGTGAATACTTAAGAAAATGACGAAATTGGCATATTCGGCGCATGGAAATTCACTTCAAGTATACTCAATCACTTCAATAAGCATTTATAGATACGTACTCCTGAAAGAACATGTCATGAACAGCCCAAGCAGCCCTAACGCCATCACCTCACCGATTCCTGCCCGCCTGCTGCAATTGCGCAGCGCAATGAAGCAACATGGTATAGATGCCACCATCATTCCTTCCGCCGATCCGCATTTATCAGAATATTTGCCGGATCGCTGGCAAGGTCGCAGCTATTTTTCCGGTTTCACGGGTTCCGTCGGCACTTTGATCGTGACAGCTGATTTTGCTGGCTTATGGGTCGATAGCCGCTACTGGAGTCAGGCAGAAAAAGAACTTGTGCCGACTGGCATACAGATGATGAAAATTGCATCTGCTGGCTCAACCACGCATATAGATTGGTTGACGGAATCGCTCCAAGCCGGACAAACCGTTAGCGTTGATGGCATGGTGCTGGGGCTCATGACTGCACGGCTTCTTGAGCAAAATTTAAAAGCCAAAGCAATACATTTAAAAACGAATATCGACTTACTGCAAGAAATCTGGACCGACAGACCTGGTTTACCCTCGTCACCGATTTTTGAACATCTTGCACCGTTCGCGGTCATTTCTCGCCAGGAAAAATTAGCACTGGTACGCGAACAAATGCGCGTCAAAGGCACTGAATGGCACTTCGTTTCAACCGTCGACGATCTGGCGTGGATATTCAATCTGCGCGGTAGCGATGTCAGCTATAACCCGGTATTCGCGGGACACGCGTTGATAGGAATGAATGACGCAACTATCTTTGTAGCAGACGACAAAATACCCGCTGCGTTACAAGCAATTCTCGCGCAAGATCATGTCAAGATCGCCAGCTACAATAACGCAGCAGATGCACTTAAAGCGTTGCCAGCCAATAGCAGCATTCTGATTGATCCACGCCGTATCACACTAGGATTTCAGCAAGCAATTCCAGCGGGTATGCGTGTAGTCGATGCGATCAATCCCTCCGTTTTTATGAAGTCACGCAAAAATGCACAAGAAGCAGCATTTGTCCGTGAAGCCATGGAACAAGATGGCGCCGCCTTGTGCGAATTTTTTAGTTGGTTAGAAGATGCTTTAGGTAAAGAACGCATTACTGAACTCACCATTGATGAAAAAATCTGCGAGGCACGTGCACGCCAGCCCCATTTTATTTCACCAAGCTTTGGCACGATCGCTGGCTTCAATGGCAACGGCGCGATGCCGCACTACAGAGCGACACCAGAATCACACGCTGTCATTGAAGGCGATGGTTTGCTGTTGATCGACTCTGGTGGTCAATATCTGAATGGTACGACCGACATTACCCGTGTTATGCCTATTGGTACCGTCTCTGATGCACAAAAGCGTGATTTCACGCTGGTTCTGAAAGGGATGATCAATCTGTCCCGAGCAGTATTCCCACGTGGCACACCATCTCCAATGCTTGACTCTTTGGCACGAGCACCAATCTGGGCAGAAGGCATTAATTATGGTCACGGCACCGGTCATGGTGTTGGTTACTTCCTCAATGTTCACGAGGGTCCACAATCGATTTCAGCCGCTCTTCCGGAAGCACATACAGCAATGGAAGAAGGTATGATTACATCGAATGAACCTGGCATTTATCGACCTAATCAATGGGGTGTTCGCATAGAAAATCTTCTGCTGAACATTCCTGCACTGCAAACTGAGTTTGGTGAATATTTACAATTTGAATCGCTGACCCTCTGCCCTATCGACACGCGCTGTATGAACATCGACATGTTGAGAGAAGATGAAATTAAATGGATCAACGAATACCACGCCTTAGTGTTGCAACGTTTAAGTCCGCGCGTCTCAGGCTCAGCGCTGACCTGGTTGAAAGAACGTACTCAGACAATCGGTAAATAACACCAATGGATTCAAAAAAAAAGCCGCGTCTATTCACAAGACGTGGCTTTTTTATTCAATTAAACGCATAACGTTGTACGCAGATGGGGCAATCCAGAACAAAAAAATGCCCACAAAAACTTGGGTTATTCAGGAGCTGAGCAAGCAGTGGAATCCAGAAATTTTTTCAACTCAATGGTGAATAAATGTAATTCTTCAGACATTTTATTCAACAATTCTGACGTATCATCAAAATTTTTCTCTTTGCCTTTATGCTCAAGTTTCGAGGCCAATTCTTCAATCGGGTAAGCGCAGAAATTGCCGACGACACCTTTCATCGTATGCGCTGAGCGATGCAATGATTCAGGATCCTTCACTGCGACAGCGTTTGCGAGCTCCGCAATATATTGATCGCACACATCGAGAAACGAATGTCCGATGATATGAATAATCTCCTGATCAGACGATCGCAAAGCATTCGCATAGTCAAAATAAGCAGAATGTTTGTTGCACTCGGAAGGAGCATCTGTCATGTCTTTAGTCCTTTCAATGAGCGGTGGTGATGCGACGACCTGGTATTGATTCAATAAACTTTCCAGCAGACCTGATTTAACTGGTTTAGATAAGTAATGATCCATACCTGCTTCCAGACAGCGCTCCCAGTCTCCCGGCATCACGTTGGCTGTCATGGCAATGATAGGCGTATGTCGGCGATCTTTTTCGCGCGACTCTATTAATCGTATATGCTGAGTTGCTTCAATACCACCCATTTCAGGCATTTGCATATCCATGAGTATCAAGTCAAAATTTTCTTGGTGGTACTTTTCCAATGCCACCAAGCCATTTTCAGCAACGACGGCATGATGCCGCCATTTCTTCAGCAAAGATAGTACCAGTTTCTGATTTACCTGATTATCTTCAACCACCAGGATATTGAGCGGTGACAAATTACCTGATGTATTCGGTGTTCCTGGTTGGGAGCCGATGTGCCTTAATGAATTACCTGATATAGCAGCAACGATAGAGGCCAATAGTTCGTTTTGACTCACTGGCTTAGTCACATAATCTTTGACCCCCATTTCCCGACACTTACGCGCATCATCCGGAGAACCCGCTGAGGATAAAACCACAATTTTTTGCTGTGCAAATTGTGCCCTTGCCTGTAATTGCGTCAGGAAATCAAAACCATCCATTTCTGGCATGCAAACATCCAACAGTATCAAATCAAAGCAATCATCATCTGTCGTTTTATCGCTAAGTTTCTCCAAGGCATGCGCACCGGAGCTTACGGCTACTGGACGCATACTCCATTTTTTTAACGTATCAGAAAAAAAATGTCGGTTAATCGCATTGTCATCAACGACTAACACGCGTAGCCCTGATACATCGAGGGTTTCAATCTTGATCAAACGCCCAACACCCACCTCAAATCTGGCTGTAAAGTAAAAGGTGCTACCTTTACCGACCACACTATTTACCTCCAACATTCCGTGCATGCTTTGCACCAACCGGGATGAAATCGTGAGGCCCAGTCCAGTACCACCGTATTTGCGCGTGGTAGATGCGTCAGCCTGACTAAAGGCGCTAAAAATACTCGCTTGCTTATCCAGTGGAATACCAATACCGTGGTCGGTTACCGCAAAATAAATATCTATCGATTCGGCATTTTGATGTACAAGCTGAACATCCAGGATAATGACGCCTCGCTCACTGAATTTAATCGCATTTCCAACTAGATTGGTAATGATTTGATGCAAACGACCGGGATCACCCAAAATGACATCAGGAATTGCCGGATCAATCTTATAGACCAACTCTATCCCTTTTTGAGAAGCCCTGATTGCCAATGCCTTGAGGCAGGACGCAAGTAATTCTCTGATTTCAAAATCGATCTTTTCAAGTACCACCTTGCCAGATTCAATTTTAGAAAAATCTAAAATATCATTAATGATACCAAGCAAAGAATAGGAAGAAAATTTAACGAGCTCCAGATACTCTCTTTGCTCAGGCGCTAGAAACGAATCTAAAGCGAGCTCCGTCATTCCTATAATGCCATTCATCGGGGTTCTGATTTCATGACTCATCATCGCCAGGAATTCACTCTTGGCGGTATTGGCAGCTTCCGCAGCTTCTTTCGCTTGTATCAATGCAGATTCAAAACGTTGACGCTCTGTAATATCACGACAAGATCCATAAATACTGCCATCGGGCAGCAATGCCGCATTCAACTCAACCGGGACTAATTCGCCGTTTTTCTTTAGCAGACGAATTTCTGCGCGGATAAACTTCTCTTCAAGCAATTGATGCAGGAAATTTTTCTGAGTTTTCCCACGATGCTCGCTGGGAAGTAAATCATAAATATTTTGACCAATTAACTCGTCTCTGTCATAACCAAGCATATTGAGCGCCAGGTCATTCACGTAAGTCCAGCGCTCTTTGGCATTCGCGACAAACACGGCGTCAGCAGCGTGATCAAGTAACATGCGCTGCTTGGTCTCGCTCTCACGCAATGCCTTATCGGCTCTGATCCGTTCGGAAACATCCTGAAACGCCGCCACGGAACCCACAATCATGCCATGTTCAAAAATAGGAGAAACGACAATGGATACAGGAAATAAAATACCAGACCGATGCTGAAAATACTCCAATCCGGATCGAAACACCTGCCCTGATGACACCGTCAGGTCAATCGCACAGTCTTTCATTTCTATGCAGCGACCATCAGGTTGCATCGCATGTATGACATCGTGCATACACTTACCTAACAACTCAGACGAATGATAGCCAAGAATTTTTTCTGCCTCTGGGTTCATGAATGTGCAAATGCCTTCGTCATCGAGGGTATACACCCCTTCACCCAAGGTATCCATGACGTTTTGCAGCAAGAGTTGGTTGGCCTGAATTTTTTCACGTAAGCGCAACTGCTCGGTAATATCTGTGCGAATAGAGATGTATTGATAAGGCTCGTTTTCCTGATTCAGGAAAGGCACGATCGTTGCGTTGGTCCAGTAAAATCCGCCCTCTTTATCCACATTACGGATTTCGCCATGCCATACATTACCGGACTGAATAGTTCCCCACAGGTTTTGGAAAAATTCGCGCGAATGCAAACCTGAATTAACGATGCGGTGATTTTGACCTATCAATTCTTTAGTTTCAAACTTACTGATTGAACAGAATTTTTCATTCGCATAAATCAGGGTACCTTGCGCATCCGTAATACTAACGATCGCATGCTGATCAAGCGCAAATTTTTGTTTTTCCAGGTCGGTTAGCGCGCGTTGAAAATTTTTTCTGGTATCGAGTAACTCAGTGACCAGTCCTGACAACAACTGCGACAAACTCTCGAGACTACTTTCATCATCGAGACGTTTCCCGAGCTGCGAGAGCAATTGATTCGTCGTATTACGCAAAGTTACCAGAACCTGCTGACGTTCCTCTGCGTCTTGCCGCAAGGTCTCATTTGCCTCATTCAATTCATTGGAACTTAATTCCAGACTGCGCTTTCCTAATGCCAGATCGCGGTCTGCCTGATGGTATGCATCGTCCACTTGCGAAAAAAACTGGCGCAAGCCACGCAGTGTTGTTTTTGCTGAAGCGCTCAGAGAACCCGTCGCAGCCAAGGTCTCTAATTCTGACAATACAGTGTCAAGTTGAACCTCATCGGCAATTCCCAATAACCGTTTGTACTGACGAGAGGATAACTTGTGTAGCATCAGCTCAACTCAGCCAGATAGGTAATCGTCATCGTTTGATTGTGTAAGCTACAAGCCTCCAATTTGTATCCGGGGCAGATTTCACCATTCGAATAAAAACCACACAGGACTGTGTTTTCTCCAAGGATGTCCTGAACAGCTTCAACTTCTTCGTCAACCCGACCACCCATGACTAACTTTCGACCTACACAACTGACCAACATACCCAGGCTCTGACCTTCAGTAACAGGCAGACCATCTATCGTTGCACGTGCAGCTGTTTCTGCACCGTCCACCAGATCATTCGTATGCGCGTGCATCAGACGCAAGTAACCGTCAGGATTAATGGCACCAGCCAAAATTAAACTGCCATCGGCTTCATTAATGCCAAGAATGGTACGAATTTGCCCTAGAGATTCCCGGCTATTAGTTAGCATTTCAAACGGGAACAATAAACCAGAACCAGGTAAATCTTTGGCGTAATCGCCGAGATAACGTTTATACACATCCAACGCTGGATTACCATCGAGTTCATACAATACATTGTCAACACACTTGGTCACTTTGCGAGTTGGACCAAATGCTTTCCAACCACCAAAACTACCGTGAGAGAAAAGTAATTTTTCGCCTTTCAAACCAAGCGCAACGACCTCTGAAGTCGATATCCCATGAGAGGAAAGAATATAGGTCTTCGAGAATGCGCCATCATCCCCTGCCAGGCCACCGGTAATAGGCAAACGCGTTCCCAGAACACTGGTTAGTCCATCGATCAATGCACTACCGTTGATATTCACGCCTTGACCGAATAGCATTACCGCTTTTAGGTCAGGCGATTGCAATTGCTGTGCAAGTGCTTCTCCGGCTTGAAATGATGCATCCATACTATCAAGTTCAGCCGTGGCCAGTTGAAAAGTAGCAGATTCAAAATGGATGGCTGTGATGATGGAAGTGGCATTACTCACTGCGGAGAAAGAAATTTCACCAGCCGTAGTACAACCCACCAATTCAGCATCAGGAAAGCTGGTTTTCAGTGTCTTAAAAAAAGCTGGATCAGAAAAATGATCTACGCAACCGAAGACAATAATCAATTGTGGAGCAATTCCCGTTAAGGTCGATAATTTTTCGACCGCATCGGAAATATCTGTCATTGCAATTTGTAAAATTTTCATTTTCAGCTCACGAATGTTGGAAAAACAACGAATATGAAGGTTGTTTTCATCGCATTTTGCTTCCCTCTCAGGTAAATCACGTTGTCCCTGAAATTAACAAAAAGACTATAAATTCCACTCAGCGCCAAAAGTTTTTTTGTCGTCGCTTTCTTCACGATAGCGCTCTTTAATATCGAGGATTTGCGCCCAACCTGCGTCAAATGCAGCAATACATTGGGGATCAAAATGATGTCCGGCACCATCATGTAAAAAAGCCACGGCTTTGTCGATTTCCCACGCAGCCTTATAGGGGCGCTCAGAAGTGAGTGCATCAAATACATCAGCCACGGCGACGATTCTGGCAAACAGTGGAATATCGTCGCCTTTCAAGCCACTGGGGTAACCACTACCATCGTATTTTTCATGATGCGCCAAGGCAATAACGGCACCAGCGTTTAACATTTCTGAACTACTGCCGGCGAGAATTTCATAACCCAACGTAGCGTGGCGCTTCATGATTGTAAATTCATCGACGGTAAGCTTGCCAGGTTTCAACAAAATGTTATCTGGGATACCCACCTTTCCAATATCGTGCATTGGAGCAGCTTCCAGCAACAATTGCTGATCAGCTTCTGATAAACCAAGATGTTCGGCAATAATTCTGGAATAATTCGCCATACGCAAAATATGCGCACCGGTTTCAGGGTCACGGGAATCAGCAGCTTTGGATAAACGGAAAATCGTTTCCCTCTCGCGGGCACGAATTTCAGAGGTTGCTTTTTTAACTTCGACGTCGAGCCAGATGGCACGGTCTTCAAGGAAACGTTGGCTTTTTCGCAGCGCCAGCATATTTTTGGTACGTGCCAAAAATTCGATTTTATCGATGGGCTTAATCAAAAAATCATTCGCGCCGACGTCCAATGCCTGATAACGCAATGCCAGTTCGTTATTGGCGGTAATCATCAGAACGGGAATATCATGGCAACCCGGCAATTCGCGGAAACGCCTGATAAACTCGACGCCATCCATCGTCGGCATCATGTAATCAACCATGACCAAATCGGGAACATTTCCTGCACACCACAATAAAGCAGATTCAGGCTCTATAAAAGAAACAGAATTACAATTGTCTATTTTCTTCAGCAATAGACATAACAGGGTGACATTGATCTGCGCATCGTCAAGCACTAAAACGTTCATTTCCATTGAACATCCCCTCCACGCTGAACCTAGTCCGCCAATGACCTGTTTAATTATCTGAAATTATCTTGAGTGTACCGTATTTAGAACCCAGAACAAGCAAGGAATAACAAAATTTATACATTCTGACATGACTGAATAGTAACAATTTAGCGTTTTCAGGCATCAAAAACAATTGCTGGTGGGAATTGGACTGAAAATTTGCTCCCTTGATCAGGAATTGAATCGATAAGCAAATTCGCGTTGTGCCGCAGTAAAACATGCTTCACAATGGCCAATCCCAACCCAGTTCCCTGGGTTTCACGCGAACGGCTTTTATCGACGCGATAAAAACGCTCAGTGAGGCGTGAAATATGCTCTGGACTAATTCCTATCCCGTTATCTATCACCACAAATTTGGGCCCCTGTGGTGCATTACGCCACTGAATCTGGATCTCACCTTTTTCTGGTGTGTAACGGATAGCGTTGGTGACCAGATTGGTCAATGCACTGCGAATTTCATCGGTACTTCCACGAATATCCGGCCCCTGAAAATCGAGCGTAATTTTGTGACGCCCTGCTGAGAGCGCGTGAGCTTCCTGCAAGATTTGCTCAAGCAAACCGCGCATATTTATCATTTCTGTTCTTAAGAGATGATCCATAGACTCGAGACGGGTGAGTGTCAACATGTCTTCAACCAGACGCTGCATACGCTCGCCTTGCTCAGACATCAGTTTCAAATGTGCATTTCTGGTGGGAATATCGAGATCCGGTTGCAATGAAGCAATTTCTAAAAAACCATTGATCACAGTTAAAGGTGTGCGTAATTCATGGGAAGCATTGGCAATAAAATCGCGTCGCATCATATCAATGCGCTCAGACTCAGTGACGTCATGCGTGACCAAAATTTGCCGGCGGTTTTCAAACGGAATAATATGCGCAATCAACTTACGGTCGCGGAATGACAAGGTCAAAGGAGTATCGTAGCGACCCAGGATAATATAGTCCATAAACTCTGGACTGCGCACCAAATTGGTAACGCGCATGCCCTTATCTTTTGTCAGACTCAATCCAAGGTGGCGTTCGGCTGCGGGATTACACCATTCTAGAAACAGAACGTCGTCCATAATGACCACACCGTCCGGCAATAAAGTCATCGCCTGCCGGAAACGCGCTAACCATTCAGTGAGTTCTGTCTGATTTTTTTCGTCGCCACGGCGTAGCTTATACAATCTGGAAAAAATATCTGTCCATGCGCCCCAGCCGTCTGGTAAGCGGGAGCTGGTCGGATGATCGAGCCAGTCAGCCAGTCTTTGCAGGTAAAAAAGCTGCACTAAGACCAACGAAGCCATCGCCAGCAAACCGAGCAACAAGCCTATAACGGTGCCCCACATGTAGCAGGCGACCGCAGTGCCCATTGCAACTAACAAAATCCGTACTGAATTAGAAATCCAGAATATAAGGCGAGACGACATGTGATATCCCTGATATTTTTTTAATTGGGAGTATGGATATAGAACTAAAAGAAAAGTGAGTTTTCTTAATTTTCTTAATTTTTTTAAAAAAGCGAGGAAAGGTAATACAATCAAGTTTGATCATATTGATTGCGTTTACCATCCAGAACAGCCTGGCGAATATTTATCAGAAACATTCGCCGCAAATATATTAAAACGAACAGTGAAGATGAATCACTTCTCTGACAACATGTATCCGACGCTGCGCACTGTCTTAATCAAGGACTCGGCTGACTTCAACACTTTCCTCAAACGTAAAACGTGCACGTCAACAGTTCGCTCTTCAATCACAACGTGATCGCCCCAGACTTTATCGAGCAATTGGCTACGTGAGAATACGCGCTCAGGATGTGCCATAAAAAACTTTAATAGCTTGTATTCAGCATGCCCAATATCGACTTTTTGCTCTTCGATTTTCACTGTACAGCTAACCGGATCCAGCACCACTGGACCGGCAGTTAAAGATGTCTGCGAATGTTCAGGACTCTTGCGTCGCAAGAGCGCCTTAATACGAGCAGTCAGCTCACGAGGCGAAAATGGCTTTGTAACGTAGTCGTCAGCGCCGTGATCGAGACCAGCAATCTTATCTTCTTCCATGCTTTTAGCAGTGAGCATGATGATAGGAATTTCGTTGAACTGACGGTCAGAACGGATTTTAGATAACAAGCGTAAACCGCTTTGGTCAGGCAACATCCAGTCCAGCAAGATCAGTTGTGGCGTACGACGCTGGATAAAATCCCAAGCGTCTGCTGTATTGTTGACGGAAAATGTGTTCCATCCTGCAGCACGTAAAGTAAAACTCACCAACTCAACAATTGCAGGCTCGTCTTCGACGATTAATATTGTGGTATCAGCAGCCATTATCCGTTATCAACTTTTTGATCTTGTTTAATTGCGACATAATCAGAATGTCGGATATCTTTACCTTCAACGATATAAATCGTATGTTCAGCAATGTTTTTTGCATGATCTGCAATCCGCTCAATGGCTTTGGCAACCCACAAAGTATTCAGAGAAGACGTTATCGTACTTGGATCTTCCATCATAAATGTGATCAGATTGCGCATGATGGAACGGAAATCGTTATCGATAATTGCATCTTGCGCAATCAATTGCACCGCTTTTGCATCATCCAGTCTGGCAAACGCATCCAAAGAATGATGCAACATATCAGCAACGCTACCCGCCAGCACGCGCACAGTTTCATAGCCATTAAACATGGCCGTACCACGGCGATTAGCATGTGCCTCTTTGGAGATACGTGCAATCTTGGTTGATTCGTCGCCAATACGTTCCAGGTCAGTAATCACCTTACCTGTTGCCATTACTGTTCGCAAATCGTTCGCTGCAGGTTGACGTTTAACGATCAAATGGCTACACATATCGTCGAGGGAAACCTCAAGACGATTGACTTCCAGATCGGATTGAATAACCGCCTCGGCCTGATCAGCATTACCAGTGCGGAAACATGACATCGCATCGTGGAAATGACTTTCCACGAGCCCGCCCATTAACAATACCTTAGAGCGTATCGTCTCAAGGTCATGATCATATTGTTTTGAAGAATGTTCGCCAGTCAAGGTAGTCTCCTGAATTCTGTATCACTAAGGATAGGTTATTAACCGAAACGGCCGGTAATGTAATCTTGAGTTTCTTTTTTCACCGGATTCATGAAAATATGATCCGTCTCGCCAAACTCAACCA
The DNA here is from genome assembly GCA_049339905.1 of Undibacterium sp. SXout11W. Lineage (GTDB taxonomy): Bacteria > Pseudomonadota > Gammaproteobacteria > Burkholderiales > Burkholderiaceae_D > Undibacterium. The sequence continues at coordinate 43,509 of JBMPPG010000015.1, read as the reverse complement.
ATTCGCCCAAATACATATAGGCAGTATAGTCAGAGCAACGTGCCGCTTGTTGCATGTTATGGGTCACAATGGCGATTGTATATTCTTCTTTCAACTCACTGATCAGTTCTTCGATTTTTACCGTAGAAATCGGATCCAGTGCTGACGTAGGCTCATCTAACAATAAGATTTCTGGTTTCACAGAAACGCCACGGGCAATACACAAACGCTGCTGCTGACCACCTGATAAGCTCAAACCACTTTTGTGTAATTTATCCTTAACTTCAGTCCAGATCGCTGCTTTTTTTAATGCCCATTCAACGCGTTCGTCCATTTCACCTTTGGATAAATTTTCATAAAGACGCACGCCAAACGCAATATTGTCATAGACAGACATAGGGAAAGGTGTTGGTTTTTGAAACACCATACCAACTTTGGCACGCAACAAATTAATATCCTGATCAGCGTCCAGAATATTTTTACCTTTGTAGATAATTTTTCCCTCGGCACGTTGACCTGGATACAAGTCATACATGCGATTCAAAGTACGCAACAAAGTTGATTTACCGCAGCCTGAAGGCCCGATAAATGCCGTCACTTTTTTATCAAAAATATTTAAATTGATATCGCGCAAACTACGGGTAGCTCCGTAGAAAAAATTCAGCCCATCAATCTCGATTGCTTTTTTTTGTGTATTTGCTGGTGTAGTAGTCATATCGATGTCCGGATTAATGCTGTGATTTTTGATTAAATAATGTACGTGACAAAATATTCAGACCCAGAACGCTAAACGTAATTAGTAAAGCACCGCCCCAGGCAAGGTCACGCCAGTTATCGTAAGGGCTCATTGCAAACTGATAAATTACCACTGGCAAGTTTGCCATTGGCTTATTCATATTACCGTTAAAAAATTGATTGTTCAGCGCAGTGAACAACAATGGTGCCGTTTCACCTGAAATTCGTGCAACCGCCAATAAAATACCGGTAATAACACCCGCTTTTACTGCGCGCAAACGTATCATCAGCGCGACTTTCCAACGTGGTGCACCAAGTGCAAATGCGGCTTCTTGAAGACTCGCTGGTACCAGGCCCAACATATTGTCAGTAGTGCGGACAACAACAGGAATAGCAATCAAAGAAATCGCGATACTGCCAGCCCACCCAGAAAAATGCTTGACGTTTGCAACGTAAATTGCATACACAAACAGACCGATGACAATCGATGGCGCTGATAACATAATGTCAGTTACAAAACGCGTAATCGCGCCAAACATGCTCTTATTACCGTACTCCGCCAGATAAATACCAGCGAGAATACCGATTGGGGTGGAAATCAAGGTAGCACTACCAACCATCATAAAACTACCAACGATCGCATTCATCAAACCACCACCTTCGCTACCAGGCGCAGGAGTGCTTTCGGTGAACATTGCAAAATTAATCGCCGATACACCTTTAATCAACAAGGTGAATAAAATCCACATTAAAAATGCGACGCCCAGTGCCATCGCGGCAGATGATAAAAAGATCCCTACTCTATGCACCCACAAACGGCGACGATAGACTGGGTTATCAGGTGACTGTGTCAACGTGTCGTTCATTATTTTGTTCCTTCTTTACGGCTCAGACCCAGCAACATTAATTTAGCGGCAGACAACACAATGAATGTAATCACGAACAAAATTAAACCTAACAAGAATAATGATGAAACGTGTAGTGGTGTCTCAGCTTCTGCAAATTCATTCGCCAATGTCGATGCAATACTATTACCGGCGGCGAAAAGCGACCAGGACAATTGATTCGCGTTACCAATCACAAATGTAATCGCCATCGTTTCACCCAAAGCACGCCCTAAGCCCAACATGACGCCACCAACCACACCGATTTTTGTATAAGGCAAAACAATTTTGCGAACGACTTCCCACTTTGTACAACCAAGACCGTAGGCGGATTCTTTCAACACTGGTGGCACGACTTCGAACACATCACGCATCACCGAAGAGATGAAAGGAATAATCATAATCGCCAAAATGATACCAGCAGACAGAATACCAATACCTATCATCGGGCCGGAGAACATCGCGCCAATGACTGGCAAATTACCCAAAGTAGCGTGTAAGACTGGTTGAATATACTTCGCGAATAATGGAGCAAAAACAAACAAACCCCACATGCCATAAATAATACTTGGCACGCCAGCGAGCAACTCAATGGCTGTTCCCAATGGACGCTTGAGCCAGGCAGGACAAATCTCTGTCAGGAACAAGGCAATACCAAAGCTGACAGGAAACGCGATCAACAACGCAATAATGGAGGTTGTCAGCGTGCCGACAATCGCTATCAAGCCACCGTATTTATCATTGACAGGATCCCATTCCACAGTGGAGATAAATGCCAGACCAAATTCCTGCATAGCAGGAATGGCACGCATAAACAAAGAAAAAATAATCCCAAGCAAAACTACCAACACGAAGGCGGCGAAACTCAGGGTTAATTTATGAAAAAAGAAATCTTGCCAACGCTGGCGACGCATGACTTTAGCCAGCTTTTCATCACTGAGTTGGTTGCTCTGTGAGTAATCTGGATTTGAAACGCTAGGACTTGCTGAAGGTACGGTCATATTGACTGAGGACATTGGAGTTGGCATAGGTGCTTTTTCACTGAAAGGCAATTCAACACAGGTTGAATTGCCTTTACAAGGATCGTTCAACTAAATACAAAAAATAAACTTAACTAGTAACTATGGCGAATCCTGCTTTACCAGACAGCTTTACCAGATGCATCCTTGATATTTGCTTTCCAGCCGTCTTGAATCTGCTTTACGAGTGCTGCTGGCAATGGAACATAATCCAATTCAACTGCCATTTCAGCGCCATTTTTAAACGCCCAGTCAAAGAATTTCAATACCTCTTTCGCTTCGGCTGGCTTATCCTGAGATTTGTGCATCAAGATAAATGAAGCACCTGTCACAGGCCAGGATGCTTTACCTGGTTGGTTGGTAAGCACCAGGAACATACCCGGCGCTTTCGCCCAATCTGCATTCGCTGCTGCAGCTTTAAAGCTATCATCTTCTGGCTCTACAAACTGACCATCTGCATTTTTCAGTTGCGTATAAACCATTTTATTTTTCTTCACATAAGCGTACTCAACGTAGCCAATTGTGTTTTTAATACGCTGAACATTGGCTGCAACACCCTCGTTGCCCTTGCCACCCAAGCCAACAGGCCATTTAACGGCAGTTGAAGAACCGATTGTCGATTTAAACTCCGGGCTTACTTTACTCAAAAAATCTGTCCACAAGAACGTCGTGCCAGAACCATCAGAGCGACGAACAACGGTAATATCCTCCGCTGGCAGCTTCAAACCTGGATTGATCGCAACGATCTCTGGTGCATTCCACTTTGTAATCTTACCGAGATAGATAGAAGCCAAAACCTCGCCCGTCATTTTCATCTTACCTGGTGCCACGCCATCCAAATTTACGATAGGCACTACGCCGCCGATAATCGCCGGGAACTGAATCAAACCTTCCGCATTCAATTCATCGGCCTTCAACGGCATATCCGAAGCACCGAAATCAACGGTTTTTGCTTTAATTTGTTTAATGCCGCCACCGGAGCCAATAGACTGATAATTCAATCCATTACCAGTTGATTTTTTATATGCATCGGCCCACTTTGCATAAATTGGATATGGAAATGTTGCTCCAGCACCAGTAATATCAGCAGCTTGCACGACGCTTACCGACGCAACGACGCCGACCATGGCAATTAAATTTTTAATAACGCGATTGATTTGCATATTTACCTCATGATTTGATTACAAGCGGGGGGGCTTTTCGACCAGCGCAACTCTACAAGCCAATTATGACAATACGATGACTTCATGAAATATTTGTGAAATATTTAATTTTATGATCACGCTTTTTGTCATAAAATTGTCATGCGAAGCAATTAAAATAGGGTCGTATATATATGCAAGCCTTTATGACAAGCAGGGAAATATGCCAAATCAAGAAGTAAATCCATCGATCGCAAAAAATATAGCAAAAAAGATAACCAACGAAGATGGCGCCGTCGTTACCAATTCTGGTGAGCAAAAAAAACCATCAAGAAAAAGCACTCCTGCCACCACACAAGCAACACCCACCGAACTATCAAGATCAGTGATATTTCTCGATCGTGAGATGTCGCAAATCGCTTTTAACTGGCGCGTTCTCGCTCAAGCTGAAGATCGCTCCATTCCATTATTAGAACGCCTGAAATATCTTTGCATCGTTGGTAGTAATCTGGACGAGTTTTTTGAAGTCAGAGTAGCCAGCCTCTTGGCGCAAAATACCGTGGATGGAGAACTAGTCCAGCACCCAAATTTTCAAGCCAGCCTCAAACGCATCAGTACCGAGTGTCATCAACTTGCGCAACGTCAATACGAATTATTGAATCAAGAAATTCTCCCGCAGTTATCCAAAAAAGGCATTAACCTACTGCGTCACTCTGAAAGAAATGAAGCGCAACGCGCATGGTTAAAGCAGTACTTTGATCGCGAAGTACGTCCACTTTTAACACCAATTGGTTTGGACCCAGCCCATCCCTTCCCTCAAGTCGTTAATAAGAGTCTCAATTTCATCGTCTCACTTGCCGGAAAAGATGCCTTTGGGCGCGGCACCGGAATTGCCATCGTGAAAGCACCGCGCGTGTTACCGCGGATTATACGTTTGCCAGATGAACTCTCTGAAAAGGGCATGTCATTTTGTTTGCTGTCTTCTGTTATTCACTCACACATTGCCGACCTGTTCAATGGTCGCGAAGTGATTAACTACTCTCAGTTCCGCGTCACCCGCGATAGTGATTTATGGGTAGATGAAGAAGAAGTAAAAAATCTCCGTCAGGCTTTGCAAGGAGAATTACAGACACGTCAGTTCGGCGCAGCCGTCAGGCTAGAGGTTGCCAAAAACTGTCCAGACGATTTGGCGCGTTTTTTATTGGAGCAATTTTCGCTCAGCGAAGATCGCTTGTATCCAGTCGATGGTCCAGTCAACATGGTACGCCTTGGAGAATTGGTCGACCACGTCAAGCAAGCTAATTTGCGCTTCCCTCCTTTTTCTCCAAAGGCGATTGCGAAATACTCTCACACAGATATTTTCACTCTGCTGCGCAAACAAGATATCTTATTGCACCACCCGTTCCAACCATTCCAGACAGTCATCGACTTCATACGCTCTGCGTCTCTTGATCCTAGCGTCGTAGCGATCAAGCAAACCATTTATCGCACAGGCATGAACTCGGATTTAATGGAATCCTTAATCACCGCCGCGCGATTAGGAAAAGAAGTCACCGTCATCGTTGAATTAATGGCGCGCTTTGATGAAGAAGCGAATATTAACTGGGCAGATAAATTGCAACGTGCCGGTGCGCAGGTTGTTTATGGCGTGGTAGGACTGAAAACACATGCGAAACTCGCATTGGTAATACGTCGTGAAGAAGGTGGCGTCTTGCGTCACTACGCCCATTTGGGTACTGGTAACTACCATCCTTCTACCACCCGCTTTTATACAGACTTTGGCTTATTAACAGCCCATCCTGAAATGGCTGCAGAAGTGAATGAGGTCTTTATTCACTTAACCGGCCTGACTAAACCAAAAAAATTGGATTACTTGTGGCTGGCACCATTTGCATTGCAACCACAATTAATCAAAGCAATACGTAACGAAGCACGCATTGCCCGCGAAGGTCGTCCCGGTCGTATCATCGCAAAGATGAATTCCCTATCCGATGAATCTGTGATTCGTGCACTCTACGCCGCATCTGCGGACGGTGTGAAGATAGATCTGATCGTGCGCGGCGCCTGTACTTTGCGCCCGGGTGTACCCGGGTTATCTGAAAATATACGGGTACGCTCCATCATAGGGCGCTTCCTGGAGCACAGCAGAATTTACTATTTCCGCAATGATCTGGCACATGACATTTATCTTGCTAGTGCAGACTGGATGAACCGCAATTTGTTCCGTCGTATCGAAGTGGCATTTCCAGTTTTAGACAAATCGCTGAAAAAGCGCATTCTTGCAGAGGGACTTGACCCTTACCTGAAAGACAATATGAACGCTTGGGTACTCGACTCGAATGGCAATTACGATCGTAAGAAAGCACGTGGGCAGCAAGCCAACTTCTGCGCACAGCAATACCTGATGCAACACTTAGGCTCTCTATCAACTGCGGAAAATGAATAATGGACTTAATACTCTGGCGACATGCAGAAGCAGAACCTGCCACGGAAGAAATTACCGATGAATTCCGGAAACTTACTGGGAAAGGATTAAAGCAAGCCAGTAAAATTGCATACTGGCTTGATAGCACCCTACCAGAAACATGTCGCATTTTAGTAAGCCCTGCCGTTCGCACACGCGATACCGCGGAGGCTCTATCAGCCAGTGGAAGAAAATTTAAAATCGCACCAGAACTTGCTCCAGACGCTAAGATCGAGGATGTATTACGGCTGGTAAATTGGCCGAATAGTCGGGAACCAGTCATGATCATTGGTCATCAACCTTACCTTGGTCAGGTAGCCGGTGAGTTACTAGGACATCCTTTGCAAGAATATAGCATCCGTAAAGGCAATGTCTGGTGGATCTCACAAAAGCAAAGACAAGGCGAAGAATTACAAACTTACCTCAAAGCGATCATGTCGCCTGACTTGGTTGTTAAATAAGGCAGCGAGCCTTATCTGATGGATTAAATAACCGCAAAATAAAACGCCCCGGAAAAATCCCAGTGCGTTTTACATCAATAAACCTTTGATTTAAGCTACAAAATTTAGCTGGAATCCCTATATCGCAATACTCACTTCACCGTCGATCTCCGCCTCAACTTCGAGATCTGCAACAGGTTGATTTACCGGAACTGCATGCATGATGTCATGCCAGGTAACCAAACTCAACTGGCCTTGCGCATCCTCAACCAATGCCGACAAGCTCTCAACCCAGTCACCGTCATTGCAATACAAAATGCCGTTGATGTCGCGAATTTCGGGCTTATGAATATGGCCGCATATAATGCCATCCACTCCCTTTCTACGCGCCTCGTCAGCTAATGCGTCCTCAAACTGAGTGATATAACTCACCGCATTTTTTACTTTTAACTTCAAATATTGCGACAACGACCAATATGGTAATCCAGCCCGTGCACGCCAGTTATTGAAAATTTGATTAAATTTCAAAATCACTGTATACAAACTATCGCCAACATATGCCAGCCACTTGGCACAGGCAATCACGCCATCGAAGCGATCACCGTGCAAGACCAACATACGTCGACCATCCGCCGTAGTATGTACCAGCTCATCCCTGACTTTAATACCACCAAAATCCAGGTCGATAAACTGGCGAATTGACTCATCATGATTTCCAGGAACAAAAATAACGTTCGTTCCCTTCTTTGCCTTTTTAAGGACTGTCTGCACCACATTGTTATGCGTCTGATCCCAGTACCAGCGGCGCTTCAATTGCCAACCATCGATAATATCACCCACCAGGTACAAAGTTTCTGACTCAGTTGCACGCAAAAATTCTAACAATTTTGCTGCCTGACATCCGCTAGTCCCAAGATGCAAATCAGAAATCCAGATTGTTCGGAAACGCGTAATATCCCTCTTTCCGGTTTTGTGCATTTTCTTACTCAGGAACTGTTCCGCTGGCTTCACAATTACTGATCTCCTGTGTTGTAATGGCGCGCATAACGATCATCCAGATTCGCCAATGGCAACATCACAAACAAGTCAGCACTATGGAAATCAGGATCCCATGCAGGATCTCCGCACACCCACGCGCCTGCGCGTAAATAACCTTTTAATAACGGAGGTATCCTCGCTTCGACGTTGCTAGTATCGATTTCGTCCAGCGGAAAAGGGACATGTGGTGTCACGCGATACTCTAAGGGACAAAAGTCTTTTTCCGACAAACTGCGATAAATCGCCGCAGCATTTTGACCACCATCCGTAAGACTGATGCTTGCACAGCCAATCAAATGCGAACAACGTTCACGACGCATATATGCTGCCAGACCTGCCCAAAGCAGCATAATCACAGCGCCACTTCGATAATCCGGGTGAATGCAAGCACGCCCCGCTTCAGCAATAGAATGACGAACGTTTTGCAAACGGGACAGATCGAATTCGGTTTCGGAGTAATAGCGACCAATCTCACGCGCAGCGTTCGGCCCTAATATGCGATAAGTGCCAACAACCTTCAGTGTTTTGGTGTCACGCACGATTAAATGATCGCAATGTGCGTCAAACTCGTCTTTATCCAAGCCATCTGGATTGGACAGTGCCGATAAGCCCATACTTTCAATGAATACTTTGTAGCGCAAACGTTGCACTTCTCTCACCTCTTCTGGCGTCGTCGCCAGGCTCAGATTGAGTTTGGAAAAACTGGGATTAGCATCCGCGGGTATCGTGAGTAATCGCATTCATCGTCCTTGTTATGTCTCAAGATGTCGTTGGTTCAACGGACGAAGAATAGAGGACGATTACTTCAACAAGATGACAGATTCATGTCGGTTTTATGACATACAAAAAAACAACAAGCCTTCAAAACAGAACACGTCTTGAAGGCTTTTCAGAAAAAATTCTAAACAAAATATTATTTTTCTTTTTTCGGGCGACCAGCCTTCAGAGGAGCCAGCTCACCGATGAGTTTTTTCAACGCAGGCACATCGGTTTTATTTAACAATGCCAAACCTATACGCAATAACTGGCTTTTCTTGACTTCAACACCCGCTTTCAGGCATGCACGTTTAACGTGCCCCAGCACGGCGTATTCAGCCTCTGGCATAGTGAAACTATCCCGTATTAACTTGGCTTTTTTTACCTTGTCGACAATTTCAACTGCCGATTTAGGCACATCAACTTTCGCAGCCACTCTTCTGACAGGCGCCTTGCCAGCACCATTTACTTTTGCTACTGGTTTTTCGTGAGCAATTCTTTTCTCAGAAGCAACAACAGGCTTCTTCGCAACGATTTTTTTTGCTACAGGTGCTTTTACTGCCGCAACCTTCAATGCAGGTGCTTTTGCTGCTGTTGCTTTTGCTATCGGTGCTTCTTTTTTGCTTGTAACGGTTGCCATTTGAGCCTCCAAGTTAAATGCGTATAAACAATATAAACAATATGTGCATAAACAACAAGGCTTAAGCATAACCGCTTCAGATGACAAGCACATTACCAAAAATACACTCAAGCAATTCATTTACTGTCATGCGATAATCGCGCCGACAATTCAGCCACTATTGCTTTTTATCATCAAAAACTCATGAAATATTCACACTACCTACTCTCTATCGCCCTATTGCTTACGCAATCAGTACAGGCTATCGAATTACATGGTGCAGGATCTTCTGCGGCCGCGCCACTGTATAAGATATGGGCGGAAGCATATGCGAAAAATGTTGAAAGTAATATCGTTTATGAGGCGTCTGGCTCGTCTTCTGGTATAAAAAAGATAAAAGAAAGTAGCATAGATTTTGGAGCGAGTGATGTTGCGCTACCACAAGCTGATTTAAAAAAATCAAAACTCATACAATTCCCGTCTGCAATTTCAGGCGTGGCGGTGGTGATTAACCTACCCGGATTAAAATCTGGCGATGTGAAATTAAACGGCGAAATTATCGCTAAAATTTTCTCTGGTCAGATTGACCAATGGAACGACCCGGCAATTGTTGCGTTGAATCCTAATACACGTTTGCCATCAAAAACAATTTTGCCGCAAGTACGCCAGGATGGCTCTGGTACCACCTACAACTTCACAGATTATCTGTGCAAAGTGAGTAAAACCTGGCAATCTGGATTCGGTAAAAATTTCACCATTACATGGGATTCCAAATTTACACAAGTCAAAGGAAGTAGCGGAATTTCAGCTGCAGTTCGCAAAAATCCATACACCATTAGCTACATCGATTACAACTACGTTCTCCAGGACAAGCTCGATGTGGTACAAATTCAAAACCACGATGGTCGTTTCGTGATGCCTTCACCTGAAGGTTTTTCAGCTGCATTAGCAGCGAGCAGCTGGAAAGCACAAGGGACGTTTGAGGAAATGTTGACTGATAAGCCAGGTCCAAAAACCTGGCCAATTACGATGGGCACCTTCATTATTCTGCAACAGGCGGCCAAAAATATCGACAAATCAACTGCCACCTTGAAGTTCTTTACTTGGGCATTTATGAATGGTGATCGTTTCGTTAATACCGTTGACTTTGTGCGTCTTCCAGATCCGGTACAAGCCCGCGTGTTTAAGGAAATGACCACTGTAACCGATACAACTGGCATTCCATTGAAGTGGAGTTTGCAATAAGCGCAAGCAGTCGATACCACCTTAAGCTAAGTCAGTAACAATAAAAAAGGAGAGCGACATTTATTCGCCCTCCTTTTTTATTTCAGTTCAAACTCAATCTAATTCACAGGTGCATTCCGATAACGATTGACTTCCGCTACAGTCACGACACTTGCCTGATTTCCCCAGCTATTGCGAACAAAAGTGAGAACCAAAGCGACTTCATTATCATCGAGCACCGGACCAAAGGGAGGCATTCCATATGGCCTGGCATATTGCCTGGAAACTGGCGGAAAACCACCGGTCAAAATAATACGAATCGGGTTCGCAATGCTGGGCATAGTGACAGAATTATTTTCCTTCAGTGCTGGGTAAATACCGCTAATACCCTCACCCGAATTTCCGTGACAATCAGCACAATGTGTCTTATATAAAGCAGCACCCTGCGTCATCAATTGGGAAAATACTTGTTGAGAATATTCGGTTTTATAAGATTGAATTGAATCAGGCTTTGAAGCTAAAGACCTTAAGTATATAGTCATCGCGTCCACATCAGCGGCAACCAAATATTGCAAACTATTGGCAAACACTTCTGCCATCGGCCCCGACATCACCGCATTGCTTGCAATTGCGCGGTTAAATAAATGATTGGCTTCTGTCTCGCTCAACTTTGCCAGATGTGCTTCATTCATGCGCAACAAGGAAGGCGCGTACCACGCAATCCCTGGCATTGGACCACCATCCAAATCCTGCGTTCCGGCATTGGCGCCAAGCGTATTGCGACTACTATGACAAGCACTACAATGTCCTAGCCCATTCACCAAATAAGCACCACGATTCCATGAGTTGGATTTTTCGGGAACAGTTTCAAAATTGTGCGGCTTAAAATATAAGGTTCGCCAAACTGACAGCAAAGCACGCTGGTTGTACGGAAATGCCAATTGATGCGACTGTGATATCTGACTTACAGCAGGAATACTTTTGAGGTAAGCAAACATCGCGTCAGAATCACCACGCGACACCAACGTGTAATTCGGATACGGAAAAGCCGGGTACAACAAACTACCATCGCGAGCCTTACCAAAATGTAGCGCACGCCAGAAGTCGTCCTCCGTCCAACCTCCTATTCCTGTTTGTACGTCAGGCGTAATATTAGGGGAAATAAAATTACCAAATTCTGATGGTATTAATTTACCGCCAGCATAAAGTGCACCACCACGGGCAGTATGGCATCCTGCACAATTACCAACCCGCGTTAAATATTCGCCACGTTTAATCTGTTCATTGAGTGCAATCTCGTTCGCTAAGTTTGATCTGTTCTGTGTGTGCTCTTTATTGACATCATCATGAATACGATAACCGACCGCATAAACATACCACCCCAAACCAACTATCAGTATCGCCATTCCTGACATAAAATACTTTATCGTGCGCGTCATCACTTATCCATCTCTGTGATTGCTTTCAAATTCATGGCATTCATTACGCGCATAAATCGCCCCTAAAATCGTCTCTAAAAATGCTGGCTTAGGCGGATGAATCAACTGCCCGGTATGCTGCCGCAAGCCAGAGGAAAGTGGCCTTTAACTTTACCGCTGAAGGCCTCCGCTACACCATCGTCAGCCACGTATTGCATTGCCAACCAGCCTGATAGCGCACCAATATCTTCGGGTCCCAATTTTTTTGCAATCGACTGCATACAATCGGGTACCGCAGCATGTCTGCTCCCTGTCTGCCACGCACCTAGTTGGGCAATCAGATAGTCCCTGGGCAATCCTGCAATGCCTGGGACAAACGGCGCTAGTCCCGTCAATTTTTGACCATGACAAGCAATACAAGCCGGTAGCTTTTTTTGCTCATCACCGTGCAGCACTAGTTGACGCCCACGTTCAAGCAAAGCAGGCGGTATATCTGTTTTTTGCGGTGCTGCATAAGGCGGATGTTGATTTGAAAAAAAAGTTGCTATATCACGGAGATAATCTTCACTCATGTTTGCAACCATATAAGTCATCATGGGAGAAGTACGTTTGCCATCGCGAAAATTCTTTAGCTGATTAAATAAATAGCCATCTGGCTTACCTCCAATTCGTGGATAGTAACCATCAGTTCCCGCGCGGCCTTGTACACCGTGGCACGATGTACAGGCCTTTAATCTCTGCTCCAACGTGTCCGGCACCTTATGCGCCCATGTCGTCATCGAATGCGTAAAAAAAAGCACCATCAGACATAGCGAGCACAAGAAACTCAGCCCAGATCGGGAATTTACAAAATTTGACATTATTTAGTACACACCAAAATGTAAACGAACATAAAAGAAATAGATTAGCCGCTTATCAAAAAAGCTACAGAAAATTTTGGATTAACGACATTGAGACCAATAAACCTCTGCTCCCACCAACACCAGTACCTTTTCCGTGCCGAAAAGAGTTATACATCCAAACAAGATCCAGACAATATTTAATAAAAAATATTGTGTATTTTATTTATGCAAAATTACACTAATTTTTAGCAAAGCCTTATTTCACAAGGCTTTTAACGCAACTAACAATATCTATACACAATCTTGCATCAATTTTCTTTTCAAGAAATGCAGACAATCCTTGTCAAGAAGTGCTAAGCCGAGGATAATTCTGCCCTCGCGTCTCTTTCCGAGATCTAGTTTGAGCAAGATGAATGAATCGCCTTCATCAGCGTGGCCCGCTTTTACCAGCGGGCTTTTTCGTCCGTGTCGGCCGTTGATCAGAAAATATGATCGTCAACAGCCTATCGCCATTGCCATCGCCATATACTATTGACAAGCTTTTGTTGTCGCACTCGATTTTGTTACATGAAAAACAGCTTAACTGACTCAACTATTTCTATTCCAAAAACAGGTTCTACTCTCACTTTAGGTAAAAAAACCCTCCAGTTGAATCGTCCTGCTACTGCCTCGCAGCCAAGTGCTGCGAAGCCAGTCGACGCCCTAAAAGTGCAGAACGAACAACCACAGCAGACAGAACCCCTGTTGGAAGTGGATGCAAGCGCATCCACCGCTCCCGCAATAACCGTACTGACCAAACGTCGCTCACGTATGCAGGCAGTCACGACTGAGGCCATCATCGCGCCAGCAAAAGCCTGGACGGCCGAGGATATTGAAGCCATGGCCGCCATGCCTTTTGACGCTGCTGAATTAACAGCAGAGCCAACTGCAAGCGATGAACTTGTCACGCAACATGACAACGAAGTAACCGCAGCAAGTGGAGTAACTACTGACGTAACAGAAAATTTTGCCAAGCCAGAAATCAAAGCGGAAGTAAAAGCCGAAATTCGCGCCGACTTAAAAGCTGGATTACAGACACTCTCAGGTGCTGACATCGCCAAACCGCGTGCCGCTGTTATACGTAAAACGGCACCAAAAGTCGCAAAGAAATTATTGCTATCCGATCAGCAAGCGTCCAAACCTGTTGTGCCAACAATCAAACGTGAAGCACGCATAGGATCAGGTAAATTTGCGCCTGCAGCACCTGTCACAACATTAAAGCCAATGGCAGCTACCACCACTATCCGTGCGGCAGCACCTGCGGAAAAAGTGATGGCAACCCAAGCAGTTGCAGCGACACTGATGTCCAAACCTGCTGCTGTTCCGGTAATGACTCGGGATACTACTCCCGTTGTTGCGGATAAATCGTTTTTCGCAGAATCAATGAGTGCAGTACCCGTCGCCAAGACGATGGTTGCGCCTGCGATCGCAGTTGAAAAAATCGACGTCGTCTCAACAGAAAATAGCATTAACACCGTTGACACTTCAAAATACGTATTACAAGCCAATAAAGAGCCTGCAAAACGCGGTCGCAAGCCTTCTGAATTTCAATTTGAAAATGATGAAATCCAGGCCTTAAATGCAGCCGAATCTGCCGAGTTAAAACGTGCTGCCCGTGCCAAGTCAAAAAAACCAGGCACATCAGCCAACACCGAAGAACAACTCGAACAATATCGCAAGCAATTAACAAAATTAATTCGCTTAGGTAAAGATCGCACGTATTTGACTCACGCTGAAATCAATGACCATCTGCCGGAAGAATTAGTTGATCAGGAAACGATACAAGACGTTATCAGCACCCTCAACGATATGGGTATTGCTGTCTACGATCGCGCCCCTGATGCCACCATGATGCTGCTCACCGACAACGTCGCAACCGCGGTCAGTGATGATGAGGCAGAATCAGTCGCGGCAGCTGCACTGGCGACTGTTGATTCAGACTTCGGGCGTACCACCGATCCGGTACGTATGTATATGCGGGAAATGGGCGGCGTCGAATTACTGACACGCAGCGGCGAAATTGAAATCGCCAAACGCATAGAAGAAGGTCTCAAAGACATGGTGCAGGCAATTTCTGCCTGCCCGGGTACAATCAAAGAAATTTTAATCATTGCCGATAAAATTTCGGCTGATGAAATACGTATTGATGACATCATTGATGGCTTGATCAGTCCGGAAGACAACGATGCCATGGCATTGGCAATCGCCGACAATGACGAGGAAGATGAAGAGGATGATGAAGCTGTATCTGACAATGTCGGCGGTATCAGCGATGAACAACTGTTGCAATTAAAAACTATTTGTCTGCAAAAATTCGCCATCGTCGCTAAAAATTTCGAACTCATGCAATTGGCGCGCGAAAAAGATGGCTACCAATCAGCCGCTTATGTCGCTGCACAACAAGCAATCTCTGCCGAATTGCAAGGCATGCGTTTTACTGTAAAAACCGCAGAAAAATTGTGCGATACCTTGCGCAAACAAATGAAAGATTTGCGCAACACTGAAAAGCAAATGCTGGAATTACTGGTCAATAAATGCGGCATGCCGCGCAGCTATTTTGTCGACATGCTGCGTGCACATGCAACCAATGCAGCCTGGCTGGAACACGAAATTCAAGGCACACAAGCCTATGCAGCCGTACTTGGACGTCACATCCACGCCGCGCGTGAACTACAGCAAAAATTCATTCAGTTGGAACAACGCGTAGAACTGCCGCTGAGCGCATTGCGCGACATTAACAAGCAGATGATCGCCGGTGAAAAACGCTCCAGCGAAGCAAAACGTGCCATGACTGAGGCAAACTTGCGTCTGGTCATTTCCATTGCCAAAAAATACGTTAACCGTGGCCTGCAATTTCTGGATCTGATTCAGGAAGGTAATATCGGCCTGCTAAAAGCCGTCGACAAGTTTGAATATCGCCGCGGCTATAAGTTCTCCACCTATGCCACCTGGTGGATCAGACAAGCGATTGCTCGCGCGATTGCCGATCAGGCACGAACTATCCGCGTCCCGGTACACATGATAGAAACGATTAACAAAATGAATCGCGTCCGCCGTCAGTTACTGCAAGCCACTGGTTTAGAGCCAGAGCCCGCAGCCATCGCTGACAAAATGGGCTTACCTGAAATCAAGGTACGGGAGATTCTTAAAATCGCTAAAGAACCAGTATCGCTGGACGTACCAATTGGCGATGACGGCGATTCACAATTAGGCGACTTTATCGAAGACAGCATGACTATGTCGCCAATGGCCGCAGCAATGCAAGCGTCGGTTCAAGAGAAATTGAAAGAAGCACTTGACTCTCTGAGCCCACGTGAAGCCAAAGTATTGCGCATGCGCTTCGGTCTGGAAACCACCAGCGAATTTACCCTCGAAGAAGTGGGCAAACAATTTGAAGTTACCCGTGAACGGATTCGTCAGATTGAAGCCAAAGCAATGAAAAAACTGCGCCACCCGGGCAAAGCGGATCACTTGAAGAGTTTGATGGAAAGCCAGTAAGGTCAACACTCTACAAATAAAAACCACTCAATGACGAAAGTCTGAGTGGTTTTTTATTTTCATCGATGAGCAACTAAAAATAAACAAAGTTGTTTAGGACGGGAGCAAGCCGCACTACGCTTGAGTCTGAACTGCTTTGGCGGGTCGTACATACACGACACGCGGATCTATGCTTTTCTCAAGTCTTTATGTTCATTTTATTATATGCGGTAGCCACATCATCAACGCCGCACCGAAAATTCCAATACCCATTGCAATAGTAAGTACGAATATCCCCGCCGCTGTAGTCAATTGCGCAGCAGGACGCTGCTTATCTTTAACACGCAAATATATCTCTAAAACAGTCAATGGAACGATATATTGAGCAAAAGAGAGAATACTCAAAAACGGCCCGGTAAAGGTGTCCGGATTAAATCCAACAGCGCCCCTATTAACGAGCAGAGAAAACATGAGTGCAACTCTAAAGAACCATACGCCACTGACCGCCAGATAAAGACGCAATGCCCAGCGTCGATGCATTGCAAACTGTCCCGCCAACGCATGCCGCAAGGTAAAAAAAACACACAATAAAATCACAACTGCGTTCGATGTCGTACCAATATGCTGAGTAAGGTCACCAATAATCGGGCGCGTCCAGACCATGTAAGATCCTACAACACTCGTGATGACGGCGATTGATAAATAGATTCTTCCATTCCAACGATGAAACCTTGGAAACCTGACACGTAGCTTTGGCATGAGTTGCAATGGACCACTGGCAGTAATCATTGCGGCGATTACAAGGTGAATCGCAAGCGCCACATTACCCATAGTGTCACCGCGAATATAGCCTGCAACGAGCACTTTATTGACCCGCAGCCAGTCTCCACCCAATACCGCCCTTCCATAGAAAGATATGATATATACGAAAAGAAACGCCTGGCCTATGATAGTCACCACAAACCAAAACACTGTTGCGGCAGACAGTGTTTTGGTCGCAAGCTCCCTCAGTGAACGCTTTTGCGGGAATTGCGTTGTTGATGCAGATTGTGATGCAGGATCTGACGATCGATTAGTTCTTGTTTCTGTTATACCTGAGATAGACATGTACATGCTCCCTTATAGTTAATCACCGTTGGTAATGAACTATCGCCAGATAAAACCATAAGAACCAGTTAAATGCGACGAGCTACGACCCTATCGGGACAAACCACGGCAGATGACGATGAATGACGAGCAGCGTAGAACTTTTGGAGTTTGTCTATTTAGAACAAAGTCTGTTCTATCACCACCAGCGGTCACATACTAGATTTAGCATAGTGTGTCGAATATACTTGGCGCATGTTGACGACAAACACGGCATTCAATTCAAAAAAACCTGCACGGGGCATTGCGGCACTGTTTAGCTGGCATCGTCTGCGTTTTACGGTTGGCGCCTCAATCCTTATTGGGATACCACTTACCGTAAGCTTTGCTTCGGCAATATCACGCTCGATTTTGCTAGGACTTCTTGCGATGACGGTGTTTGGTATTGTTGAACAATGGCCAAAACACTTGCCAAAATGGATGGCACGCTGGGTATTACAAGTGCTACTCGTGGGATTGGCTATGCCGATAGGAACCTATCTAATCTATCGGTTTAATACTCCCGTAGGAGCACAGCCCTTCTGGCAGGACATGAACCGTATGCGTGGTTTTGCCGGGCTTACCTTGGTAAGTATGTTAGTTGTTCCTTGGATAGCTCTTGGCGCCTTAGTGCGGCAAAAAGATGCCCTCGCGCGCCATCAAGCATTGACTTTCGAACTTGAACGCATTGAACTGGAACGGAATGCGCTCGATTCACGTCTGCGCCTCTTGCAGGCGCAAGTTGAGCAACACTTTTTATTCAACACCCTGGCAAACGTACGGGAGCTGGTCGACTCAGGATCACCAAAGGCCTCTCATGTGCTCGCCAGTTTAATTGCGTATTTGCGCGCCGCCGTACCTCGCCTGCAAGAGCAAGCCACGACGATAGGGCAAGAAGTAGAATTGGTTCGCGCCTATCTGGAACTGATGCATTTGCGCATGCCGGATCGACTGCAATTTATTTTAAACGTCTCCGAAGACGCATTGATACTGAAGTGTCCACCGACGACATTGTTGACCTTGGTGGAGAACGCCGTACGTCATGGCATCGATCCAAGCGAAGAAGGTGGTTGTATAGAAATACATGTATCCACGAGCGGTGACCGGTGCCATGTAAAAGTCTCCGATACTGGCGTTGGCATTGAACCAATAAGCACCAACCCGCCGCGAAACGGACGCTCCACCAGGGGCACAGGTACAGGGCTGGCTGCACTTAAAGAACGGCTCGAATTAACATTCAATGACGACGTAGCGCTTTGCCTGACTGAAATTGAACCGCATGGGGTATCAGTCTCAATTGATTTTCCTGCGCAATGGAGTAATGCATGAATAGCACAAATCACAATTTCAATGTTACTGCATTAATCGCAGATGACGAACCACTCTTGCGACAGTCGCTATCACGACTGCTAGCGCAGCAGTGGCCGACACTAAAAATAGTAGCGCAAGCACGCAATGGTCGTGAAGCCATAGAGCAATTCGACCTGCTGCAACCGGACATTTGTTTTCTCGATATTCATATGCCGGGAGTGAGCGGGATAGACGTCGCCCGACGGATAGCCAGACGGGCGCACATTGTATTTATCACAGCACACACTGAGTATGCCATTGACGCTTTCAAGCATGGTGCTCTCGATTACCTTGTTAAACCAATTGAGCATGAACGTTTCGCTGATACTATCGCGCGTCTTCAAGAAAGATTGAATTCGTCACATCCTGCATCGAATACTGAACAATTGATCGAGCAATTGGCAGCGCAATTACAAAGGCCAAATACCAATGCACCTTTACGTTGGATCCGCGCTTTGGTGGGCCAGGCGCTGTGCATGATCCCGGTCGACAAAATCGACTTTTTGCGTTCTGACGAAAAATATACTTTAATTGCCTGGCGCGATGAAACGTCCAAACAGTGTGAAGCGCTGATTCGTACGCCTTTAAAGGAACTGATAATACAATTGGATACCACACAATTCGCGCAAGTACATCGAGCGGTAGTCGTCAACCTTGCCGCAATCAGTCATGTTACCCGCGCTGAAAATGAAACTGCTCAGATCGCATTGAAGGGTCGCGATGAAATCCTACCGGTAAGCCGCAGCTATCTTCATTTGTTTAAACAGATGTAAAGTCGGTATTGATTGATCGTGATAAAAATCAATATCGCATCACCAAAACATCAATTATCAAATCACAAATGGTGCGTAAAATCGCAATAAGTGCACACTAACTTCACCGATCATTGCATCAAAAACGATAAAGCAAACTCCACCTGCTGCACACGATCTTTCAGGCTTCCCTCAATTAACATATGCGGAATTTCACGCTCTTCTAAGATCTCCAACAACTGCTCATGAATCATCTGCCTGACCGCTGGCGACTCGCGTTGCAGGCCGTCCGGCATCCATGGAAAATCAAGAGCAGTCACCAATGTGAATGCGTATTGCTCTGCGTGGGTCGACGATAAATCGACTAAATCTGGTTCCGCCTCGTCAAAATAATGCTTGCTATATATCTCAGTCATTAATGGTGTCGTATCGCAAAACAACCATTCACGCGCATCGACCATCGCTTGCTCTTCGCGTCGCACTTGCGTCATGGCGATCAGCAATTGCTCATCGGAATTTGGCACGCGTGCTTGCACTTCGACAAATTCACGCAAATATTCTGGCACCCACAGCGTTTTGTAATGCGCAGCCAGCGCCTCCGCCAACGCGGACTTGCCTGAAGATTCGGCGCCGAGTATGGCGACTTTTTGCACCTGCCTTATTGAGAGATCAGCCAATGAATTTTTAGTTATTTTTGACATGCTTTACTCCAGGAACGTAAGCCCATGACGGCCATCACAACAAACACCGCATACAATAAAGCAGTCAGCTGCAAATTTTTATACAAATATAAACCAACATATAAGATGTCGACGACAATCCAGACGATCCAGTTTTCCAACTTCTTACGCGACAATAGAAATTGCCCCAATAAGCTTCCAGCTGTGAGAAACCCGTCTGCATAAGGTACGTCGCTATCCGTACATGTCTTCAGAAACCAAACCAAGGCTACAAAGGATAGCAACCAGAAAAAAACTGATATAAGCTTTTGAGACAAAGCCAGACGCGCGACATGTAACGAAGCTTCTCCGTCGATCCCGCGCCACCACTGCAACCAACCCCACATCGAAACCAAAATAAATATGACCTGCAAACCCATATCACCGTAGAGCTTGGCATCGAAAAATACCGTGGCGTACAATCCTGAAGAGACAATGGAAAATAGCCAACCCCAATGGATCTGGCGTATAGTCAATGCAACCGTGATGACCGATAGCAAAAACGAGACTAGCTCCAACCAACTTGTACTCAATCCCCATACCGTTAATGTCTCGCTCATAGTTTTTCGCATTTTTTTGAATGCCCGCATTATCGGTCAAAGTATCGCTGGTGTCATGCTTACTTACAGCGTTCACTTCAGCCTTAAATTGCCAGAGTCTGAGTCATACTTAATAAAACCTGTAGGCAACTATCCGGTATTGCCTTATATTGCGTTCATATTCCTCATCTATTTTGCATATGAAAAAGCACAACGGCTTTACATTAATAGAAATGTTAGCGGTCATCGCTGTCATAGCAATACTTGCCTCGATCGCTATCCCATCGTATCTTTACAGAACCGTGCGCAGTCAAATCACGCTGGCGCTGCCTTTAGCTGAGATCGCCAAGAAACCAACAGATTCCGCATGGTTGGCTGCACTTCCCTTCCCTGCCAATAACACTGAAGCAAACCTGCCGCCAGCAGAAAAGATCGTCAGCAGTTACATCAGTGCCGTCAACGTAGAAAACGGTGTCGTCAACATCACTTTTGGCAATCAGGCTAATAATGCGATCAAAGGCAAGGTGCTCTCATTGCGACCAGCGGTAGTGGAGACTACTCACCTTGTTCCGGTGAGTTGGATATGTGCAAGCGCGCCAGTTCCAGGGCAAATGACGATCAAGGGAGAAGATAAAACAACGATTGGAGCGGACTTTTTACCCGATCAATGCCGCGCAAAAAAATAATTGAATAAACTTATCAATGACAATTTCTTAATTCGGAATGTTATTTTTTGCAAAAACCCGACGTTTTAGGGAATTCCTCGTAAAAAATATCATTTTCTGGATATGATGGTACGAAGGACTGTGCAAAATCGAAAATAGGTTTAAAATTGATTTTGATGTCATTTTTTCAAATGAATTTGGGCTTCAATCTTGAATTAGCCTGTGTATTAACATAAGATAAAGATCAAGAAGCATGCAATCGAAAGCGTTAGGGAGAACACTGATGAAACATGAACACAGTAGAACGCCCGGCTTATCAATAAGCAATATTGTTGCTATGAATGGGAAGAAACATTCGAGTGCACACATGCATTCTGCGAGCTCGGTTTTATTTCACTGTTTTAGTCACGATGAAGGGTCATCTGCTTCAAATTCAGATGACATGATCGACTTCCTCGAAGAGGACAATCTCAGTTTTGCTCCAAGAACAAATCTTCATCCTTGGAAAATTTTGATTACCGATGATGATGCCAACGTGCATGAAACGACCTTGCTTGCTTTAAGCGGTGTGCGGATTCATGGCAGACCGCTGGAATTCTTACACGCTTACTCAGCAAAAGAAGCAAAAGGTATCATCCTCCAGCATCCGGATCTCGCGCTCATTTTATTGGACGTGGTCATGGAGACAGTCGATGCAGGTTTAAAACTGGTGCAAGTGATACGGGACGAATTACAAAAAGACGACTTACGTATAGTCTTGCGCACGGGTCAGCCTGGTTATGCACCAGAAGAACAAGTCAGCCATCAGCTAGCAATTGATGGATATACGACCAAATCAAAACTGACTCGCTCGTTATTGATTTCTGTTTTGAACGATACTCTGGCTGGATCTGACAAGAACCCAGGCTTAGCCAACTAGTCTTAAAAAATAACCCAATGATTGACTTTCAGGGTCAATCATTGGGTTATTTTATTTTACGCGCTTGATTTTACTCTGCGTCAGGCTGATTGGATGGCATCGCGCCCACAAAAGCCGGATGTTCAAGGCAATTTTGATTAATCTGCATCAGTGTTGGCAAGGCCGACAAATCACAGTTAAAGCGTTGTGCATTGGCAATTTGTGGGACTAAAAAACAATCCGCAAATCCTGGTGTATCGCCAAAGCAGTACTTCCCCGATTTGCCAATTTTCAATAAGGTTTGCTCTAAGGTCGCCAGACCAGTTTCACACCAGTGACGATACCAGGTGTTTTTCTGTTCATCGGACGCGCCTAATGTACTAGTCAAATATTTTAAGACCCGCAAATTATTAATCGGATGAATTTCGCAAGCGATAGCCAAAGCAAATGCACGGGCTTGAGCACGAGAAAGCGGATTAGCAGGCAATAAAGGATGCTGCGGGTACACTTCATCGAGGTACTCAATGATTGCCATAGACTGCGTCAGAACTCTACTTTCCCCTTCGCATTCGTCGACAAATGCTGGCACCAGGGCTTCTGGATTCAGGGCTTTAAAAGCCTCAGACAGTTGCTCTCCGCCATTCTTCACCAAATGAATTGCCGTTTGTTCGTAATCCAAACCTTTTAAATTGAGTGCGATGCGCACACGGTAAGATGCTGAACTTCTAAAGTAGCTATACAGTTTCATGATGTCCCTTACATATTTTATTCATTCTAATGTTACGCGTTATGATTACATTACATACCACGCAAAGTTTTTTGCGCTCGCCGGAATCAGATAATTTCCACTTTCAAAGTTCCGACACCTTCGATACTCGCTTCCAGTACGTCGCCACGAACAACCGCAGCCACACCCTCCGGCGTACCAGTAAAGATCAAGTCGCCAGGTTGCAGAGTATAAAACTGAGACAGTTGAGCGATCACCTCGGCAACATTCCAGATCATTTTATGGATCTCACTGTGCTGACGGGCAACACCATTGACGTCTAAATGAATCGTTGCAGATTCAACTTGACTCAATTCTGCCGCCGGAACAAGTGGACCAATCGGTGCTGAATAATCAAACCCCTTGCCCGTGCACCACGGACGCCCCTGTTGCTTTGCGTCCGATTGCAAATCGCGCCGGGTCATATCCAGGCCAACTGCATACCCCCAAACATACTGAACAGCATCGCCCACAGCGATGTCACGCCCACTTTTTCCGATAGCGACTACCAGCTCAACTTCGTGATGCAAATTCTTCGTCATCGGTGGGTAAGGCATCTTGCCCGTTGTACCAGAGACAACAGCTAATATGGCATCGGCTGGTTTCATAAAAAAGAACGGTGCCTCGCGCCCTGTGCCGCCCATTTCTTTCGCATGTTCGGCATAGTTGCGTCCAACACAATAAATTCTATGCACGGGAAATAATACACTTGATCCTGCCACCGGAATCAATGGTGTTTCTGACGCTGCAAAAGTAAGTTCCATACGTCCCCTTTAGTCGTTGACCACTTTATATGATCATTTTTCGTCAATTGAACGAAGTTGAATTCGGCAGATATAATGCAAGTTCACCATGAGGACTGCTATGACACAAATTACCTGCCTTCATCCCGCCTATTTGTTAGCAATAGAGCCAGACAATACCGTACTATTAAAACATTCACTTGTCATGGGCGATGAAAAAATCATCGCTATTTTGCCAGAATCTGAGGCAAGACAGAATTATCCAACGGCAAATCACATCAATCTCGATAAACATGCCCTGCTACCAGGGTTTATTAATCTGCACGCACATTCAGCAATGAGCCTGTTGCGCGGTCTTGCGGATGACCTGGCATTAATGGAATGGCTCAATGAACATATCTGGCCAGCAGAAAAAAAACACGTGAATGACGAGTTTGTTTTTGACGGCACCGTTTATGCGATGGCAGAAATGATACGTGGCGGCACGACGACTGTGAATGACATGTATTTCCATAATGACGCCGTCGCGCGTGCTGGCATACATAGCGGCATGCGTACCATCGTTGGCTGTAGCGTACTTGAGTTTCCTACGGGATATGCGCAAAATGCTGATGAATATCTGGCCAAGGGAATTGCTGCAAAATCAGAATTTGAACATCAGCAAGGTATTTATTTAAGGCTCGCTCCGCATGCACCTTACACAGTCGCAGACGAGACCTTCCGTAAAATCATTGCACTGTCAGAACAACATGACATAGGCATCCACTGCCACATTCATGAAACTGCGCAAGAAATTACCGACAGTCTGAAACAATATGGCGTAAGACCGCTTAAACGCCTGCACAATCTCGGGCTACTGAGTAGTAAATTGATCGCCGCACATATGGTGCATGCGAACGATGAAGAAATAGTCACGCTGGCACAAACCGGGGTGCATATTGCGCATAATCCAGCCAGTAATTTAAAACTAGCGTCAGGTTTTGCGCCAGTCCATGCAATGCAAATGGCGGGAGTAAATGTTGGCATCGGCACAGACGGTGCAGCCAGCAACAATAAACTTGATTTGCTGGGCGATTTGCGCATGGCGGCTTTGCTCGCGAAAGCGCAATCCAATAACCCAACGGCATTGGGTGCACATGCTGCATTGAAAATGGCAACATTAAACGGTGCCAAGGCATTGGGGCTCGATAAAGAAATCGGCAGCCTGATTCCAGGCAAGTTCGCCGACCTGATCGCCATCGATCTGAGCGGCATTGAAACCCAACCCTTGTTTGATCCGGCTTCTCAAATTGTCTACGCAGCCAGTCGCGATCAGGTCAGTCACGTCTGGGTACACGGACAATGTCTGATGTTTAATCGCGGCTTAACCCGTCTGGATCAAGAAGAACTGCTCAACAAAGCTCATTGGTGGCAGCAGCGCATTTCTGATCAAACCCCACAATAGGACATATTTCATCATCTACGCATAGTGTAAGATAGTCGGTTCATTTCCAAAGCTTTATCCGAACCACCTCTTACACTCGCAAAAATGATAAAACGTCGTCCTGTCACTCTTGCTTCAGCCTTTGCTTTTGCACTTACTATCTCAAGCAACTCGACTTTTGCCCTGGAAAATCTCAGCACTACTGCCGAACAATCAGGATTTCAAAAAACCGGTCGTTACGAAGAAGTAGAAACCCTTTGCCGTAATTTCCAAAAAAATTATCCAAAAATGGTACGTTGTCAGGAAATTGGCCGCTCAGCAGAAGGCCGTCCTATGATGGCAATCATTGCGACACGCACCAACATTTTTGTGCCCTATCTGGCAAAGGATAAACAAGTTCCGGTGACGCTGATACAAGGCGGCATTCACGCAGGAGAAATCGATGGTAAGGATGCGGGTTTTCTGGCACTAAGAGAAGCACTAAACAATACCGCAGCGAAAAATGCGCTCGACAAACAAGTCCTCATCTTTATCCCAGTTTTTAATGTTGACGGGCATGAGCGCTTTGCCAAATGGAATCGCCCGAATCAACGCGGCCCAGAAGAGATGGGTTGGCGTACAACGGCACAAAATTTCAATTTAAATCGCGATTATGTCAAAGCCGACACACCTGAAATGCAGGCCATGCTCAGACTCATTAATCAATGGGATCCATTGGTCGTCGTCGATTTGCACGTCACCGACGGCGCCAAATTTGAGCATGATATTTCGATTCAGATAGAACCATCTCATGCGGGTGATAAGGTACTCAAACAATCTGGAAAAACTTTCCAACAAAATGTCATCGCTGATTTGTCTGCACAAGGATCGTTACCACTTCCGTTCTACATGGCATTTGAAAAAGAAGATGATCCTACGTCAGGTTTTGCAGACGGCGTTGCGTCACCGCGTCTCTCCCATGGCTATTTTCAATTGAGAAATCGTTTTGGAATTTTAGTGGAAGCACATTCCTGGAAAGATTACGCAACGCGGGTAAAAATCACCAGAAACACGATAATTTCGGTACTCGATCAAGTCGCAAAAAATGGTGCAGATTGGCGCAAACAAAGCCTGGAAGCGGACATGCGCTCTGCGAGTTTAGCAGGTCAGACTATTCCATTGACCTATAAGACGACTGATCAATTTCAGATGATTGATTTTCGCGGTTACGCGTACACCAGAAAACCATCGGACATTTCCGGCGCGTTGATGACGCGCTACGACGAAACTAAACCTCAGATCTGGAAAGTCAAACTGCGCGATGAGGTGGTACCTGACACGATGATCAATTTACCCAAAGGCGGCTACCTGATCCCTTCTGCCTATGCCAAGTTTGTGGTGGAAAAATTGCGTGTCCATGGCATTCAGTTTGAAGCGCAAAATGCAGCTTTGAACGATGTTGCTGTTGAGCGCTTCAACACGGCGAGCGCAACGATTTCGCCAGATTCGTTTGAAAGCCATCAAACGTTGAAATTACAAGGCAATTGGGTGAATGCACAACATAATTTTGTAAAGGGCGCGTTATTTGTTCCAGCAGCGCAACCCAAAGCGGCATTGGTTGCAGCGATGTTTGAGCCTGCATCACCAGATTCCTTGGTTAGCTGGGGCTATTTCAATAATAACTTCGAGAAAAAAGAATTCATGGAAGCCTATGTCGCCGAAGATGTTGCACGGGAACAGCTAACTGCTGATCCAGCATTAAAACAGGCATTTGAAAAGAAATTAAAAGACGATAAAGACTTTGCCAAAAACCCTGCTGCACGACTGGAATTTTTCGCCCGCCGTCATTCATCCTGGGATCAGGAATTTCAACAATACCCGGTGTATCGGACGGATATTGTGCCGAAATAATATTTTTTGCAGCACAATAAAACAGACCTTCTTCAATATCGTAAAAAAATGCCACCCGAGTGGCATTTTTCATATTTAGGTTCATTGCACATTTATCGCCAGATCAACGTCATTTTCAATTTCCGACTAGCCCCGCAGCGATATTGATAGAAAATCCCAACACAGCCACGTTAAAGAAAAAACTGAGTACGGATTGCACCAGCACCGTCTTACGTGCGCTATGTGAAGTCACTGCGATATCCGACGTCTGCGCTGCAACGGCAATGGTAAAAGAAAAATACAAGAAATCCCAATAATCCGGTTTTTGTTCTTCATCCGGAAAGCGCAAAGCACGCTGCGATTCCGGAGATCGATAAAACAACAAAGCGTAGTGAAAGCAAAAGACCACGGCGACTAACAGCCATGATCCGAGCACTGTCATACCGGTAAACAGGTATTTCAAAGCCCGCACATCCGAGCTGAGATCTTTGGTTCCGGAAAGTTCGACGATAATTGCGCCAATACTTATCGTCGCCGAAAAAGAGATCAAAGCAAGCACCGTCACAGCGCTTTTGTCTTCACGGATGGCCATCGCTTTCACCCGATGATGATTTGCCCGCGCCATTAACCAAGCCATCAAGCCTAAATACGCCCAGACCGCGAGATTCCAGGCGAACAAGGCGCGAGTAGTCCAGAGCCACTCTTGAGGCAAAAAAAACACACAAACAAAGGCCAGCGCAAATGATGTCACCAGACGAGGGCGGTGGAGTAAAAAATTTTTAGCAGAGCGCATTAATGATCAACATGAGAAAAAGAGTGAATAAAATGCAGCACAATATTTGCAAAAAATATTACTTTGTCTATCCTATAGCAGGAAAGACATTGAGGCTGGTGTAATATAAGCAAGATAGCCTCACATTTGAGACTTTGGCGGAAACACCCGTTATTATTTCCACCGAGAATCGGTGCAGTCATGTTACGTTAACATAATATCAAATATAATAATATTTACAAAAGTTGCCATAGAACGGTAATCTCACTTTTCAATTAAAATAAAATTACGAATCGTTCACGTTCATTTACGTGGATGCTGATTGCAAACTCAATATGTAAGCCGCATTACTGATAAACCGGATGCTACTCTGAGGGGTAAAAATTCCATGAGCAAACATAGTCAATACATTGCTTTAGCTAAGGCTACTGAAGGCATGGTACTCGCGGACGATCTTTTGGACAAAGTTGGTCATGTGTTGCTCCCGGCAGGCGCAAAGCTCACTGCGAGCATTCTTAACTCGCTTGCCCACCACCACATTCAACAATTATGCGTGGAAAAAGAGGTCGTAGATAAACAAGAAATGGAAACTGAGCGGCAATATAAACTCAGTCGCATTGAATATTTATTTCGCTTACAACCAGATCAGGAACCAGCCAATTCTCTCAAACAGTATCTGATACATTATCGCGAAGGGAATGCAACATGAATCCCGAAGAAGAAAACCACGTCAGACTGGCAGCGATTGTTAAGCACATCAAGGACTTGCCTACGCTGCCCGAGGTAGCGCATGAGTTGCTGTCTGAGCTTAACGATGATGAAAGCAGCTTAGAATCGATCAGCGAAAAAATAGCAATGGATCAGGCGATCACCGCCAAAGTGCTAAAACTCGCTAACTCGTCACATTTTGGCATCAATTCTCGCGTGGTGACGATACAACAAGCAACAGCAATGTTGGGCGTACAAAATATCAAAAATTTGATTCGATTAACGATCATGGTGAATCGCTTTCAGGAAGTTATTTGCCCGGGATTTGATTTTCGTGCTTTTTGGCGTCACAGCATTGCCACGGCAAATTGTGCTGAATTGATTTCGCGTGCACTGCACATGAAGCACGATTTTGCTTTTACTGCGGGTCTGTTACACGATATCGGACGTTTGGTTTTGGTCACCCATTATCCGGTCGAATATGCAGATGTGCTCAACTATCGGGATCAGAATGAATGCGAATTACTCGATGCAGAACGCCATGTACTGAAGATTGATCACTTAGAAGCCGGGTTGATTTTGGCGCAAATTTGGCAGTTCTCAGAAGCCGTGCAAGATGCGATAAAAGGACACCACAATCCTGACATCCCGGGCATCAACGCACTTGCGTCCGTGGTACATGTTGCAAATGTGATTGTCCATGCCTTGGATCTGGCTCAACAAGAAAATGAGCTCGTCCCCTTGCTGTCTGCCCACGCTTGGGATACGCTAGGGCTTAACGAAGGCGACTACATTGCTATTTTCAAAGAAACGGAAATGCGCTTTGAAGCTTTAAACCAAATTTTCATTTGAACGCAAGTTGACTCATGTATCTGGACAAAACAATTTTGGAACAACTGATGTATTTCAAAAATGCTGAATATCGAATTGAAGACATCCACTTATTTCGCGATCTGGATCAAGAAAATCTGGCTTTCAGTTATAACATCATCAAAGATTGTCCGATCGTCAAAGCGTGCAAGGGGCAAGTCGTTCTGGATGCGAATAGCTCTGGCTCAAGACTGTTCATCGTACTACATGGCTCCCTTGGAATCACCAAACTCAATGAAGACAATAATCACATTGAAAACTCCATCACCCAATATTTGCCAGGCGAATGTGTCGGTGAAATTTCGGTTTTAGATGAAGAAATTCACTCCGCCACCATTTCTGCGCTATCCGATAGTGAGCTGCTGGTCATCGAGGCGGACATCTTATGGCGCCTGATCGATGAACTCAATGGCGTTGCACGTAATCTGTTGCAATTATTATCATTCCGTATCCGTGCTGCCAACGCGCAGATTCGCAGCCGCCAGAAAGTTGGTGAATTTTATCGCCAGCTTTCGATGGTCGACGGCCTCACAGGCTTGCATAATCGCGCCTGGCTGAACGCACAGTTACCTGGCCTGATTGAGAATGCACATGCGACTGGCAACGCCCTCAGCATCATTATGGTCGATCTGGATCACTTTAAACGTTTTAATGATGAGCACGGCCACCTGTTAGGCGATGACGCCTTACAAACTGCAGCGAAGGTCTTAAATGCTGGCTTACGGCCCACCGATTTTGCTGCACGTTATGGCGGAGAAGAAATGATGGTAATCCTGCCGGGTACGGCACAAAAAGCCGCAATTGGCGTTGCCCAAAGGCTGTGCACCAAACTCAGCAAGACAAGAGTATTTTTAGACAATCGCAAGCCTCTCCCGCACATCACGGGGTCATTTGGGGTGGCGACGTTGGAACCAGGCATGGATAGCGCGCAGTTGATGACCGCAGCAGATACGGCACTTTACAGAGCCAAGGACGGCGGACGGAATCAGGTTGCTCTATAAATAACGAGGCGCATGTCTGACTGGCCTTAGATTTCCATCTTATTTCTAAGGTAAATAGCTTAAACTCAAATCCAATAAAAAACGCGTAACACTTCAATTTGAGTGTTACGCGTTTTTAGTTCATCAGCCTGTATTCGATCAGCCTGAAGAAATTCAGGCTGAATTTCATCAGGCTGCATTTCAGGCTAATTCACATTACTGATAGTCAGACAATGGTACGCAAGAGCAGAACAAGTTGCGATCACCGTAGACGTTATCAGCACGTCCAACTGGTGCCCAGTACTTCTGATGACGCAAAGTAGCGACTGGATAAGCCCCTGTTTCCCGGCTATATGGACGATCCCATTCGCCAGAGATCAAGGTTTCGATTGTATGCGGTGCATGTTTGAGCGGATTGTTTTTCGCATCAAATTCACCACTTGCGACTTTCGCGATCTCTTCACGGATGGCAATCATCGCTTCAATGAAACGATCCAACTCAGCCAATGATTCGCTTTCTGTTGGTTCTATCATCAACGTACCTGGAACCGGGAAGCTCATGGTTGGTGCATGGAAGCCAAAGTCGATCAAACGTTTTGCCACGTCTTCGTTACTGATGCCTGTTGCATCGGTCAATGGACGCAGATCCAGAATGCACTCATGCGCAACCAGACCATCATGACCTGAATACAGCACTGGATAATGTGGCGCCAGGCGTTTAGCAATGTAGTTCGCGGCCAGAATCGCAGTCTCAGTCGCTGCTTTCAAGCCTTCAGCCCCCATCATGGCGATATACATCCATGAGATAGGCAAAATGCTGGCAGAACCAAATGGTGCCGCACTCACAGCGGAGATACCGGCTTCACCACGCAAATAGCCGGTCGATTTTTGGTTTGGCAAGAATTTTGCCAAGTGCGCACCAACAGCAACTGGACCGACGCCTGGACCGCCACCACCATGAGGAATACAGAACGTTTTGTGCAAGTTCAAATGGCTGACGTCACCACCAAAATGACCCGGCGCTGCAACGCCGACCAGCGCGTTCATGTTCGCACCGTCAACGTAGACCTGACCACCGTGGCTATGCACGATTTCGCACAATTGCTGGATACCTTCTTCGAACACGCCATGTGTTGAAGGATAGGTCACCATCACTGCTGCCAGATTGGTACTGTGTTTTTCAGCTTTCGCTTGCAGATCAACCAGATCAACGTTACCACGTTCATCACAAGCAACCACAACCACTTCCATGCCAACCATTGCGGCAGATGCCGGATTAGTTCCATGTGCGGAAGATGGAATCAGACAGATATTACGATGCGCCTCGCCACGAGAAGCATGGTATGCCTGAATGACTAACAAACCGGCGTATTCACCTTGTGAACCTGCATTTGGTTGTAGAGAAACAGCCGCATAACCAGTCGCCGCGCACAACATTGCTTCCAACTGATCGATCATCTCGCGATATCCAATAGTTTGATCGTTTGGTGCAAACGGATGGATATTGGAGAACTCTGGCCAGGTCACTGGGATCATTTCGCTGGTCGCGTTGAGTTTCATGGTGCAAGAGCCAAGCGGTATCATGCTGCGATCCAAAGCCAGATCTTTATCGGACAGGCTACGCAAATAACGCAACATTTCATGTTCGGCGTGATAACGATTGAACGTTGGATGTGTCAGGAATTCGCTGCTGCGGATCAAGGATGCTGGAATTGCATCTGCGCCATTGCTGACTTTTGCTTCGACTGTATTGAAGTCTGGTACAGCTTTACCCAAGGCAAAGATAGTCCAAATATTCGCTACATCATCACGACTCACAGTTTCGTCGAAGGACACACCAACCTGTGTAGCGCTGATTTGACGTAAATTGTAGCCCTTTGCTACCGCCGCAGCATGGACAGCTGCCGCATCAGCAACATTGACTGTCAGGGTATCAAAGTACGTGTTATTCGTCAGTGTCAGGCCGATCTCTTGCAAGCCAGCAGCCAACATGCCAGTGTAGCGTTGTACACGTTGAGCGATCTGACGCAAGCCTTTTGGACCGTGATACACAGCGTACATGGAGGCAATCACTGCCAACAACACTTGTGCTGTACAAATATTCGAGGTCGCTTTTTCGCGGCGGATATGCTGTTCACGTGTTTGCAATGCCAAACGGTAAGCTTGCTTGCCTTGCGCATCAACAGTCACACCAACCAAACGGCCTGGCATACTGCGTTTGAACGCATCGCGTGTGGACATATAACCTGCGTGTGGGCCACCAAAACCAAGCGGCACACCAAAGCGCTGGCTGTTACCAACAACCACGTCAGCACCCCATTCGCCTGGTGGCGTGATCAAGGTCAACGCCAGCAAATCTGCCGCAGCGATCACCATGCCGCCTTTAGCGTGAATCGCTGCTGCGTATTCGCGATAATCGCGGATTTCGCCATCAACGCCCGGGTATTGCAATAAGACGCCAAAGCATTCGTTATTCAAAGCATCTGTACCGTGGCAGGTGCGAACTTCGATACCCAAAGGTTTTGCGCGTGTAGCGATCACTTCAAGTGTTTGCGGTAAGACGTCTGCCGCAACATAAAACACGTTAGAGCTGGATTTGCCAACGCGCTGCAACAAGGTCATCGCTTCTGCTGCCGCGGTACCTTCATCCAACATCGACGCATTCGCGATATCCATACCAGTCAGATCTGTGATCATGGTTTGGAAATTCAGAATCGCTTCGAGACGGCCTTGAGAAATTTCTGGTTGGTACGGTGTGTAGGCTGTGTACCACGCTGGGTTTTCAAACACATTACGCAGAACGACGCCCGGCGTGTAAGTGTTGTAATAACCTTGACCGATGAAAGATTTCAGGACGCGGTTTTTACCTGCCAATTCTTTCAACTGCGCTAAAGCAGCTTGCTCAGATTTTGGTGCAGTAAAACTTGCCAATGGCAACACGTCGTGGCGACGAATATTCGCCGGCACAATCGCATCGATCAATGCGGTACGATTGGAGTAGCCGAGCACTTCCAGCATTTTTGCTTGTTCAGCATCGGATGGCGCAATGTGGCGAGCGATGAAAGCATCTTGTGCTTCCAATTGGTGTAATGAAGGACGGGTCATGATATGGGCAGACAGAGGAGATGGGAAAAGCGACGCGCAAACAACGCACTGACGGATCTACCGTCAGTGCCACAGTCTGAACTGATTAACCAATATTTTTTGCGTAGGCTTCGGCATTCATCAAAGCATCAACATCCGCAATGTTAGCCGGCTTCAATTTAAACAACCAGGCAGAGAACGCATCGGTATTGATGGATTCAGGCGCGTCGGTCACAGCATCGTTCACTGCAACAACTTCACCAGACACTGGTGCATAGATGTCGCCAGCTGCTTTAACAGATTCCACCACAGCGCAGTCTTTACCAGCGGTCAATGCAGAACCGACTTTTGGCAAGTCAACGAAAACGATATCGCCCAACGCGTCTTGCGCGAACTCAGTAATACCAACGGCAATTGTACCGTCGGCTTCAACGCGTACCCATTCGTGGGACGATGTGTATTTCAATTCTGCTGGGACATTCATAGTGGGCTCCAAATAATTAAATGATGTGAATATGCTTTATTAAATTTTTAAATTCTTAACTTTTTTCGTGTTTACGCAACTAACACTTTGCCATTTCGTACAAATGGCAATTTTACGACTGTTGCAGCTAATTGCTTGTCGCGAATAACGACTTGAACTGTATCGCCAATCGCTACACCCAGTGGCAGACGCGCTAAGGCGATTGCCTGCTGCATGCTTGGGCTAAAGGTGCCACTCGTGATTTCACCTTCACCGTGTGCCGTGATGATTTTTTGATGAGCGCGCAAAATGCCGCCTTTTTCTCGCAAAATTAAGCCCAGGAATTGCGCTTTTTGACCTTGTTCTTGCAGGGCTTTTTTACCGACGAAGTCACGTTCGCTAACCAGATCGATGGTCCATGCCAGACCCGCATCGAGAGGATTGACAGTTTCATCCATATCTTGACCGTAGAGATTCATACCTGCTTCTAAACGCAAGGTATCACGGGCACCAAGGCCAGCTGGCTTCACGCCCACCGCAACTAAGGCATTCCATAAATCAGTTACGCGATCTGCCGGGACAGCGATTTCAAAACCGTCTTCACCGGTGTAACCAGTACGTGCCACCATGACTTCACCAAAAGAGGTGTTCTCAACGATCACGGCATTGAATGGTTTGATTTCTGCACTAGCAGCTTTGGTTTCTGGCAACACTTCCCAGGCCTTGGCGCGTGCATTTGGACCTTGAACAGCAACCAATGCGAACGCATTAGCGCCGTCACGCCGTTGGGTAATAGTTAGTCCACTGTTAGTTTCGGCGTTACGGGCATTCATCCATGCCACGTCTTTTTCAGCGGTACCCGCGTTGACAACCAAGCGGAACCAGTTTTCACTGAAGAAATAAATAATCAGGTCGTCAATCACAGTACCTTCAGGTTTGAGCATGCACGAATACAGCGCTTTACCCGGAACTTGTAATTTATCGACATTGTTCGCAACTAAACCGCGCAAAAAGCTGCGTACATTGTCGCCACGCAGATCAACGACGCACATATGGGAGACGTCAAACATGCCGCAATCAGTACGTACCGCGTGGTGTTCTTCGATTTGGGAACCGTAGTTGACTGGCATATCCCAACCGCCAAAATCGACCATTTTTGCGCCAGCCGCACGATGGGCTGCATTGAGAGGAGTTGCCTTGAG
Organism: Undibacterium sp. SXout11W; assembly: GCA_049339905.1. Classification (GTDB taxonomy): domain Bacteria; phylum Pseudomonadota; class Gammaproteobacteria; order Burkholderiales; family Burkholderiaceae_D; genus Undibacterium. The sequence continues at coordinate 8,505 of JBMPPG010000015.1, read as the reverse complement.
TGGTGTCGCTTGCGTCATGTGAACCTCATTACCAAAATAGAAGGGACGAACAAACACACGCGGATGGACGTCGTCCATCGCATGCGAAAATCGCATACCCCTCTGTCCTGGTACCTGAGAGATTACGAGAGCAATCGACCTTTGCGATCTGATTGCCAGCTCGTGCGCACCTTCGGTGGGTAGTCCGGCATGTGCCGCTACCACTCTCCAGAGTGTGGGGAGTATTTAACCACCCCGTTGATCGGTCCTTTTGCCTGAGAGTTTTTGGGTATTAGCCCCTTCGGCGGCAGTTTTACTTTTAAGTGGTTCTCCAACAAAAACCGATTAAATTCAAACTACTCTCTCCCGATCAAGTAGCGCGATTATATAAGGCTTGCATGAGCTTGGATATATTCAAAATCAAATAATTGCTGAAAGCCGGTTTAAATTAGTTTTAAGATAATCATATTTAATGAGATTGCAACACCAAATGCTCTCGTGCATGTGCTTGCACATCAGCACTATTGGTATGTTCAATCACATAGTTACCATTTGCAAACATTTCAGCCTGATCATTGTAGTGGACATCAAACAACACACCACTCTGTCCCACCGGATTAATACCCAGCGCTTTACTGGTATCAGCAAAATCAATCAAACGGCGCGTCGATGGGCCATATGCCACATTCCACGGGGCAGGTCCGATGGGCCCAGACAAGTTATTCGGCACCTCCCGACCACCCGGAACAACAAATGGCCCGATATTAAACAGCTTATCCAAAGGTTGCTGCTGCCCCAAAGGATGACGATGCGTCAGGGTATGCGCACGTCCCCATAACCATTGCGAGCTATCCCCACCTAAGGTTGAGCGCAAATGGGCAAGGCTATCATTCCATGCTGCCAACACCACTGTTTGACGCGCATCCATATTGGCATTGGCTGCTTTACCCCACCATGGGGAATGTGGATCATCGAGCAACCGTGGTACGGCAAAGTCCAGTGCACGCGTTCTCAATAAGTTCTGAAATTGCGTTGCCCCCACTTTTTCAGCCATCGCGTTATGCGCAATCTGATAAATCAATTGACTAAACAAAGTTGGAGCAATGCTTTTGGTTTGAAAATTTCCATCCCATTTGCTCAAACTATCCAGAAAGCGCTTATCTTCCGGCGTAACCAATACCTGATTTAATATCGGTAGCAAGGGGCGTAACACGCGCGTTGCATAATTTGTTTGAACATCAAGCTGCAATGCCTGACTGTTTTTGGTGTCCCATTTCACACCAGGCTGGCTGAGTAAGTGATCGAGTCTTTGTCCGCGGTCGTATAAATTGTAATAACCTGGAATAGCAATACCACTTGACGACACTGGCTGAAAATTCGCTGAAACGATGTAACCACGCGCCGGATTCTCTTCATGCGGGTTATCCGCAAAATCATAAAATGCCGTTTTATCTGCGTCAGCGGTGGCGCCATCAAGTATAAAGCTTGGATTAATATTGGCTGGTCGCTTTACCAGTTTGGCCGCCGCCCACCAGGCAATATCGCCCTTGGTATTTGCCCACACTACATTCAGACCCGGAGCGCCAATTTTACTCGCTGCTGTCCGCGCTTTTTGCAGGGTATCCGCACGATTTAGCTGATAAAAAGCGTCTAGCACTGAATTGTCTGCCTCCAGAAAAGTCCACCACATCGCAATCGGTGCGTCTCCGTAATTGTCTTTAAATGCATCGGTGATGATCAACCCATGCGGCGACTTGCGCAACACCAGTTTGACCGGCGCTGCACCTTTGACCTGAATCGTTTCTTCTCTGCTGGTCAGATCCACCCATTGATCATGAAACCTGACTTGATTTGGATTTTGTGGATTGATTTTTTCTGCAACCAGATCGATATCATCGTTTTGAAACATCGTCAGGCTCCAACCGAATTGCTGGTTATGACCCAACAAGGCCATAGGATTCAGAACCTGAAAGTGACCATACAATTCAAAGCCCGGGGACGACAACTGTGCCTCATACCAGACAGCCGGGGCCGAATAAGCGATGTGAGGATCGCCTGCCAACAAAGGCTTTCCGCTCGCCGTATGCTTACCCGAAACAACCCAGGCATTACTACCTTCCAGTTGCGGAATCGCCAGTTCCTCTATCCCTGCCTGACTCAATTGTGCAATCTTATCGAGTTGCATCCAGTCATGCTGCGCGAGCGCGGGCGCCGTTTGCAATACACCTAACGGATGCCAATCCAGATCAAACACCTTCAAATAGTCAGCACCTAACTTATCACGAATTGTGGTTAATGCAGGCTCAGTCCGAAATGCCGCCGCAAAGCTATACGCCATATAACCCGAGACAGCAATAGTGTCTTCAATTGTAAATGGACGTTTTGGGATATGTAACAGATCAAATTCCAGCGGCGCTGAGTGCGTTGCCTGGAACTGATTGATGCCATCCAGATAGGCAGTCAACGCTTTAGTGGATGGAGAATTCTTATCCAATTTTGCTGTGTACCCGTCGGCAAATGCGCGCAAACCCAAGGTACGGAATAAGCGGTCCATATCAAGCAACTTAGGACCGAGAATTTCTGCTAGCTCGCCACGCGCGAGGCGCCGCACCATTTCCATTTGAAACAAGCGATCCTGCGCATGCACATAACCCAAAGCACGATACAAATCGGCTTCATTTTGTGCTTGAATATGCGGCACCCCACGTTCATCGTAACTGACCTGCACGTGGGCAGACAGCCCCGTCAATACAGCGCTTCCGTCACGCTGCACTTCTTTGGTGTGCAAATACCAGCCTAATACTATAAAAAGTAAAACAAGTAGTGCCAGCAGAACCAGCGCACTTCGCTTCAGAAGTCGTCTCATTGTCAGGCTTTCCGCTTTTAATTTTCGGTTAAGGGGGTACAAAGATTCTACACTTAGCGATAATTTCCCTGCACTTAGAAATCGATGTGACATGAACTTCATGACAAAAATCAAGCGTCAACGTTGCGCTTTAGTAACTGAGCGATCTTTGCAGCAACCATTTCTGACGACATCACATTAGCGAAATATTTATATCGATTCCCTCGGGTCGCATACTCCCAAATAAAATATTTCCGCATGACTATATAACTTCAAAAGATGTCATTTCTTTGTTGCACTACGTTACATGACTAGCTAAATGATAATGAGCTCTTGAAATAATACGGATGACCATCAACTGCGTGTCTCTGGCACAGAAACGCAGCAGAAACGTGGCGTCCGCACCTAACCACAGATACCACGTATCTGGCGAATACTCCCACCCTGTACTACTATATACAATTGCATGAGCACATCTAACTCTTCCCCGGCAAGTCAGCGCAGCAGTCTGAGCACGTTAAAAGGCTTACTTCCTTTTCTACGCCCCTATCGTGCACGCTTTTTTGTGGCAGGAATTGCGCTTGTCGTTGCAGCTTGCGCTACCTTAGCCATCCCAGCGGCATTTAAACAAATGATAGACATGGGATTTGGTGGTACGGGTGATCACAGCATCAAACATGTTGACCTGACGTTTATTGCCTTGTTTGGCGTCGCTACAGTGTTAGGCGTCTCGACGGCTGCACGTTTTTATATGGTGTCCTGGCTGGGCGAACGGGTTACCGCAGACATTCGCAGCAAGGTCTATTCTCACGTTGTCACGCAAAGCCCGCAATTCTTTGAAACCACGCAGACTGGCGAAGTATTGTCACGCCTGACTACTGATACGACGCTCATACAAACCGTGGTTGGCACCAGTATTTCTATGGCCCTGCGCAATATCCTCCTGTTTATCGGTGGACTGGTGATGTTGTTTATCACTAGCATCAAACTGAGTTCCATCATCATTGTGATGCTCGCTTTGGTGGTGCTTCCTATCGTGATATTTGGACGCAAGGTGCGCAAATTATCACGTGATTCACAAGATAAGATCGCCGACGCATCTGCTATCGCAGGAGAAATTCTGAATGCAATGCCGACGGTGCAGGCGTTCACACATGAACATATCGAAGCCGATCGCTTTTCTGGTTCGGTGGAAAACGCCTTTCAAACTGCCATGCGCAGAATCCGTGCTCGATCACTGTTGACGATGATCGCCATCCTGCTGGTATTTGGTTCTATCGTGTTTGTCTTATGGCTTGGCGCGCATGCGGTGCTACAAGGCAGCATGAGCGGCGGCGAACTGGGTCAATTTATTTTATATGCTTCCTTAGTGGCTGGCGCTTTAGGCGCCCTATCCGAGGTCATGGGCGATGCCCAACGCGCAGCGGGTGCGACGGAACGCTTACTTGATTTAATGGCAGTCGAGTCCCCAATACAAAATCCAGCATCGCCAAAATCACTGCCACAGAACGCGTTGAAAAATCAAACTGGCGCCACATTGAGTTTAAATGACATCAGTTTTAACTACCCATCACGCCCCAACACGCAAGCGTTATCCCATCTCTCGCTGCAGGTGAATGCTGGTGAAACGGTGGCAATTGTTGGTTCGTCGGGCGCAGGCAAAACCACATTATTTCAGTTACTGCTGCGCTTTTATGATCCGCAGCAAGGTTTTATTGAACTCAATGGCATCAATATCCGTGAACTGACCTTGCATGATTTACGCGATGCGGTAGGCGTCGTTCCGCAGGAAACCATTATATTTTCCGCTAATGCCATGGAAAACATACGTTACGGCAGAGCGAATGCGAGCGATGCGGAAGTCATTGCCGCCGCCAAAATGGCCGCTGCACATGAGTTTATCGAAAAACTTCCGGAAGGCTACCAATCTTTCCTGGGCGAACGTGGCGTTCGTCTGTCTGGCGGTCAACGCCAGCGCATCGCTATTGCGCGGGCGTTATTGAAAAATCCGCCTCTATTGCTACTCGACGAAGCGACCAGCGCTTTGGATGCAGAATCGGAGCGTCTGGTGCAAGGTGCATTAGAAGTTGCCATGCGCGACCGCACGACCCTCATCATCGCCCACCGATTGGCAACAGTCCAACGAGCGGATAGGATCATCGTTATGGACCAAGGGAAAATTGTTGAAACCGGCACGCATAATTCATTGGTCGAACAGGGTGGGGTTTATGCGACGCTCGCAGCATTGCAATTCAACCTGCATCCAGACAGCGAATAAAGCAACGAGGGATAACTAGCCACGACCTGATATCAGCTAATTTTTGAACCAGCAAACAAGTTTGCGCTGCTTCAAACCGGCACCAGTTTGCTGTTTTTTTGTGCACACACTCTAGTCATTAAACTGACATTTTCCTTGACGTGAGCTTTACCACTTGCGTACACTCTCACGATCTTGCATTCTATCTCGACACTGATCGATGAGCCCCTGATCCTGCCTATGAAAAGATTACGCCCCTCCTGTCACCTCGCCGTCTTGTCCGCACTTCTGATTTGGGCGCTACCGCAACACGGTTACGCAGATACGCAATCAATTGTCGCCCTCACGAAAACTCCGGTGTTCGGCGAAAGCAAAGGTTTTCAAAACTCACCAGTTGATGTTTCCGCCCACACTCCGACTGAAATTCCCAATTTTACCTATAACAGCAGAGAAAGTGATTTGTGGGAACGAGTGCGTGCTGGCTACGCAATCCCAGACCTTAATAACAAGCTGGTCAACAGTCAAACGACCTGGTACAGCACCCGCACTGAATACATACTCCGCACGGTTCAGCGTGGCTCGCGCTATTTATATCACGTGGTCGAGGAACTGGAGAAGCGTGGCATGCCAACTGAATTGGCATTACTACCCTTCATTGAATCAGCTTTCAATCCACAAGCAATCTCCACGACCAAGGCGACTGGTATGTGGCAGTTTATGGCGGCGACCGGAAAAGACTTCAATCTTAAGCAAAACATGTTTAAGGATGAAAGACGTGGCGTCCTTGACTCTACCGATGCCGCACTAAATTATCTGGAACGGCTGCATGGTATGTTCGGCGATTGGCAATTAGCACTAGCCGCATACAACTGGGGCGAAGGTTCCGTACAACGCGCTATTAAAAAACAGCAAGCGCTAGGCTTACCGGTCGATTTCGACAGCATGTCTGCTTTGATGCCACCTGAAACCCGGAACTATCTACCGAAGCTGCAAGCAGTCAAAAACATCATTGCACATCCAGAACAATTCAATATCGCCCTTCCAAAACTAGAAAATCAACCGTATTTTGTCAGCGTAGATAAAACTCGTGATATTGATGTCCGCGTTGCAGCACAACTGGCTGAACTTTCATTGGATGAGTTTAACGCGCTAAATCCGCAATTTAATCGTCCAGTAATTACTGGCAGTAGCAACACCAAAATTTTATTACCTACCGATAATGCGACTCTTTTCAGAGAGAATTTAAGCAAATGGCAAGGTCCATTGTCGAGCTGGTCGACACTTTCAGTACAAAAAACTGAAAAAATCGAAAATTTGGCATCACGTATTGGTGTTAAACCAGAGTTATTACGCGATGTGAACCTGATCCCAGCAAAAATGTTGGTCAAGGCAGGATCAACAATTTTGGTTCCAAAGTCCGACAAGAACGAAGATAAAGATATTGCTCCGGAACTAGCCGACAAAGCACAACTGGTAATGGAAAAAGCCGTAAGCACTCGACAAATCAATTACAAAGTCGGCAAGCGAGATAATCTGAATTCGATTGCAAAACGCTATCAGGTCAGTGTTGCCGACGTGCGTAGCTGGAATAATTTAAAACACGATTCCGTCACAACCGGACAAACCTTACATTTGCAGGTGCCAGTATTTAATAAAACCGCCCGCACGACCATGGCGTCACACAGCAAAGCGCCAATTCGCACACAAGCACCGGCGCGTAATATCCATACAATGGTCGCCCACGCGAAGACGGCAAAAAAGCGTCACGGCTAACATAAATAATATGAAATAAAAAAGGGAGGCAATTAAATTGCCTCCGTTTTTTTCACGGCGGGCTCCACCCGCCTTACAGATTCAACTATTGCATCAATTACTTACCAGATTGGTTAGCATAAATAATCCAGTAGCGAGCCAGATCTGCAGTACCATCATTACCTTGAACAGTTTTCAACGTTTTAATCGCAGCTGCTTTTTTTCCAGCTTGCAATTGCGCAATACCTAAATGCAATTTAGCATCATCAACATGCTTAAGGCTATCTTTCTTAATGCCTTCTTCCATCATCGCCAGACCTTGATCGAACTTACCTGCTGTCACGTTAGCGTAACCGATGTTCAGTAAGCCTGTACCTTCTTTACTTTGCTGCGCATCAGCCTGCGCTGCCGCCATTCCTTTATCGGCTTCAACCTGAGCTTTCGTGGCCATATCGCGCAGACGCTTGTGACGTTCTGCATCAGTACCTGCACCCAAGGCACCAGCCTTGTAGCCAGCGTCGATAATTTTGCTAGCTTCAGCTGGGAAACCAGCCTGAATCGCCATCAAAGAAGAATCCATAAAATCAGACGTCTTAGTCACTTGACCAAGCGCGATTTTCAAACGATACAGATCCAACTTTAACCGTTCGGAATAACCAGGTTTGCGTTCGATATTATTGAGCAGATTAACCCAGTATTCTTTCTTGTTGTGGTAGGTAATCATTTTTTCCAGCGCAGTGGAATAACCAGCCATATCTTTTTGTTTCAATGCAGCGTTAGCATAGAACTCCAGATTCGACAAACTTGGCGCGCGACCCGCTTTTTCGTCAGCAGCCATATCAGCCATGACTTCTTTTAACGCTTTAGAGCTATCGCCGCCTTGATTCATTGCTTGAATCATGTATGGACGTAAAGACTGATCGGTACCACCTTCAGCAAAATAACGATTGTAGGTAGAAGCCGCTTTAGAATAATTACCCGCTTTATAGTAAGCATTCGCCAAAACCTGAATCATTTGCAATTGATCTTTGGAAGGCAACTTCGCAGCTGCGACAATCGCTTCAGCGGAACGGATAACAGCATCGTTGTCGCCCGCAGCTGATGCAATCGACAAACGCATACGTTCTATCGTGAAATTCTCATTCACTGTCTTACCGCTAACGCTGTCAGCTTCATGGATTTTTGCCAAAGCGTCTTTATACTTTTTCGCTTTATACAACTCACCAGCTGCCTGAACAATACGGCCAATTTCCGGGCGCATTGCTTCTTCTGCGTGTGCAGTATTAGCAGCGATATTAGTTAATTCTGGCGCGGCGGCAAAGCCAATCGCTGCAACTAATACAGCGATACGAGACAAGCGAAGTTGCTTCATATGTTGATCTCTCAATCAATAAATTAAATAAACTCAAAAACCGTGCTAATTCCAAAAACTGAAGGCACCGGTTTCAGCAAATATGAAAAAAGGCAGGGGTTAGCCTGCCAATTTTCTATCATACATCAAGACTTAAACATTGAAGTGCTCAAATCACAATAAATGTAACGATCACTTCAAGAACTGCTCGTTCCCGACCATACCGATTTTGGTTACGCCCAGACGTTGAGCGGAAGCCATCACAGCAGCGACCGATTTGTACGGTACGACTGCATTCGGACGCAGGTGGACTTCTGGCTG
>JBMPPG010000014.1:0-109608 GCA_049339905.1 Undibacterium sp. SXout11W | reverse complement strand
AAGCGAGATTATGCAGCACTTTATTTACCCTGTCAACTCCCTGATTGCTTTTGCTGTTCGTTTCGATGCATCTTATGCAGATGTTGTCGCTTTCGCGTCAATTTCATCAAACCAAACCGCCGGAGTTACTGGCTGCTGCTTCTTTCTTGCTTCCCGTTTTAGCGGGAGGCGAACTATAGCAAAGTTCAGTAGCATTAAGCAAGGGGAATTTTGAAAATGATTTATCGCATTCAGGCTATTAGTGCATTAACCTAAGGCTTAGCATTTTTCCTCAATTCGCTAAAGATAGTGAAAAAATATTAACCAGAGATTAATAGCAGCCTGACTACTAATAAAAGAAGACGCAGATTTCAGTCAGGTAACAGGTAAAATACCGCTTTTAGAAGAATTATCTAACTTCCACGGCGAAGTTTCTTGGACACGAACTATGTTACGCATTACCGATTTGCAGCTACCGCTTGACCACTCAGAATCTGCGCTCAAAGAAGCAATTTTGAGTTTTTTAGATATTGAAGAGCATGAGCTGCTTCACTTCACAATATTTCGTCGCAGCTATGATGCGCGCAAGAAGACAGCTATCGTTCTGATCTATACAGTCGATATCGAAACAAGCAGTGATGCAAGCTTGCTGGCAAAGTTTAAAAATAGACCCCATTTCGGCCTCACTCCGGATACCAATTACAAATTCGTCGCAAAAGCAGGGGCAAAACCATTTAAACGTCCGGTCGTCGTTGGCTTTGGTCCGTGCGGATTGTTTGCTGCACTATTATTAGCTGAAATGGGTTATCGCCCTATCGTATTAGAACGTGGTAAAACGGTGCGCGAACGTACCAAAGACACCTGGGGTTTATGGCGTAAGCGCGAACTACAACCAGAATCCAATGTTCAATTCGGCGAAGGCGGCGCGGGTACGTTTTCTGATGGCAAGCTATATAGTCAGATCAAAGATCCTAAGCACTATGGCAGAAAGGTATTAACTGAGTTCGTCAAATCTGGTGCACCAGAAGAGATTATGTATGTCAACAAACCACATATAGGCACCTTCCGCCTGGTCAAAATGATCGAAGAAATGCGCAATGGCATCGAGGCACTTGGTGGAGAAATCCGTTTTCAACAACGGGTCACTGATATTGACATACGAGACGGTCAAGTGCATGGTCTGCATGTGAATGATGGCGACTATATTGAGACGGATCATGTGGTGCTGGCGATTGGTCATAGCGCGCGCGATACCTTTAAGATGCTTTATGACCGTGGAGTCTATATAGAGGCAAAACCTTTTTCTGTCGGATTCAGGATAGAACATCCGCAATCAGTGATTGATAAGGCGCGCTTTGGTCCGAACGCGGGCAATAAAGTACTGGGTGCCGCGGATTATAAATTGGTGCACCACGCAAGTAATGGCCGGTCCGTATATAGTTTCTGTATGTGTCCCGGTGGCACAGTCGTTGCTGCAACATCTGAGCCGGGTCGCGTAGTGACGAATGGCATGAGTCAGTACTCACGCAATGAACGCAATGCTAACAGCGCCATTGTCGTAGGCATTACACCCGCTGATTACCCGGGCCACCCACTGGCTGGTATAGATTTCCAGCGCGCGCTCGAAGAAAAAGCCTATGAGTTGGGCGGTCAAAATTACAATGCCCCTGGTCAATTGATTGGCGATTTTGTCAAAGGCGAGGCATCTTCAGCTTTGGGCGAGGTGATCCCATCTTACAAACCGGGTGTGACGCTAGGGGATTTGGCGCAAGCATTGCCAGAGTTCGCAATTACTGCGATCCGCGAAGCAATTCCCGAATTCGATAAGAAAATCCGCGGATTTGCAATGAAAGACGGCATTCTGACAGGCATCGAAACCAGAACATCCTCACCAATACGCATTAAGCGTAAAGATGACAGCCTGCAAAGCTTAAATACCAAAGGTCTATACCCTGCCGGGGAAGGCGCGGGTTACGCAGGGGGAATTTTATCTGCTGGTGTGGATGGAATCAAAGTTGCGGAAGCAGTCGCGTTAGACATTGAAAACGGACATTAATTTCCAACCTCGCCGCATTACAACGAAAAAACAAAAGCTAAAAGCAAAAACGTGCACTCGCACCACATTAAATAATGTGGTGCGAGTGCACGTTTTAATTTAATGCGCAGGCAACTAAATCAATCTGCCACAGCCCGATAGATGCATTAATTCAGCAGATCATCCAGACCAGCACTTAACTCATTCAGTGGCGGCATATCTTTCAGAATGAGTTCAGGCTTGAGACCAAGTTTTTGCAAAACATCGACTGGTAAAGTTGCTTCTAACTCTTCAGGACTAAAACCATTCTCAGCAGCACGTGCTCGCCACGCAGCGAGATGAACAATACCTGCGATTGGTTCAAAACTTTGCTGAACCAAAGGCTCGGCACAAGATTTAATCGTGGTTGAGAAGGTATCCGGAAATCTCCAGCGTTTAGCGAGTTCCGCGCCGACATCGTAAAAATCATAACCAAAAGAATTACGCTCTACGCCGCTACGTCGCGCATCTAAGGTGCCAGCGATTTTATCCACCTGAAGCGCCTCTTCCGGCATCCCTGCATGCATCACCAATTGACCTATTGCATGCATTAAACCCACGGTAAACGCAAAATCTGAATTACCATGCGTTTGTTTTGCGAGCCATTTGGCGACCACTGCGGTATGCAAGCTGTAGCGCCAAAATTGCTTTAGATCAATCCCGGGCATTGACTTAAAACCACCGGTCAAGCCGCTACTGACTACTAAGGTGCGCACTGTCATAAAGCCTAACATCAAGACAGCATCGTCAACCGTGCCGACACTTCTTGAGGCATGATAATAAGAAGAATTTGCCAACCTTAATAACTTCGCGCTGATAACCTGGTCGGCAGACAGCTTTTTCGAAATTTCATCAATCGAAACACTGTCATTATTAAAACTTTCGATAACCTCTTGCACTACCTTAGGAATAGAAGGCAAGGCATTTTGCTGCTGAAACAGAGTTTCGAACTTCATAGGGCATCTCCTGATAGGGTGACAGCACAAAAGAATCGCGTTAAGCCTGTATCCTGAAAGAAAGAAATACATATGCCAGCATGATTGGCGTGTCTCTGGGTTGCACGTACACATAACCAGAAAAAAGCCGCTTGCTATCAAAAATCATACTCTGATATTGGTGCCCTACAAAACTTTTTATTCAGAACAAAACAAATCCACAAAAAATTGAGACTTTTTTGTCAATATCAGTCATCTTTTACCCCATCTATACCCAATTCCTGAATTTTTCTGGTAATGGTGTTGCGCCCAATTCCGAGCCGTATCGCAGCGTCATTTTTTCTACCATGGGTAAATTTCAGCGCCGCCTTAATTACAATAGACTCAAAATTACGCTCAAGTTTGACTATCACGTCTGCTTGCCCGTCAACCAACATAGTCATCGCTTCAGCCTCCAGCAGGCTGCGCCAATTTGTCTGGGGTTGATGCGGCGAGGTCTCCTGCGACACGATTCCGTTGCCAACAGCGGCAGTAGTTGAATGATGAGTTTCGGACTTACCTGAATCCATTTTTTTGTATTCAGAAGCAGGATTCATCGTTGTTACCACGGGTAGCAAGTCTTGTGGTAAATCGAGAATTTCTACTGTTTGCCCTGGCGCCATGACAGTAATCCAATTACACAAATTCTCTAATTGCCGTACATTGCCCGGAAAATCCATGCCAGATAAAAATTGTAATGCTGGTTCCGACAAACGTTTGATGTCAACCCCCAACTGTTTGGCACTTTGCGCGAGGAAAAACTTGGTCAGCAAAGGAATATCCTCGCGCCTCTCGCGCAGACTAGGCAAGCGTAAGCGGATGACGTTCAGACGATGGTACAAGTCTTCGCGGAACAAACCATCACGTACACGCAATTCCAGATTCTGATGCGTCGCCGCGATCACCCGGACATTCGCCTTCATTGGCTGGTGACCGCCAACGCGGTAAAAGTGTCCATCGGACAAAACGCGTAACAATCTTGTCTGTAAATCAAACGGCATATCACCAATTTCATCCAGAAACAGAGTGCCGCCTTCAGCCTGTTCAAACCGGCCACGACGAGTAGTTTGAGCACCGGTAAAAGCACCACGCTCATGTCCAAATAATTCAGACTCCAGTAAATCCTTAGGGATAGCGGCCGTATTAAGTGCAATAAAAGGCTGGGTCGCACGCGGACTGTGCTTATGCAAAGCTCTTGCCACCAACTCTTTACCACTGCCAGATTCACCAGTAATCAAAACGGTAACATGCGATTGCGACAACCGACCGATTGCGCGGAATACATCCTGCATCGCCGGTGCCTGACCAAGGATTTCGGGCGTTTCTGAAATGGTTTGTTCAACACTCGCCTCGCGCAGACTTTCATCCAAAGCGCGACGTATAAGCTCAACCGCTTTATCAAGGTCGAAAGGCTTCGCCAGATATTCGAATGCACCACCCTGGAACGCAGCGACAGCAGAATCCAAATCGGAAAATGCAGTCATGATAATCACAGGCAAGCCAGGGTGTTTGGCTTTGACAGTTTGCAGCAACTCAAGCCCAGATGCGCCGTGCATACGAATATCAGAAACCAACACTTGCGGAGATTCCGATTGCAAAGCCTGCATCGCATCTCGCGCATTGGTAAAGCTTTTGGTGCTCAGATTTTCCCGGGCTAATGCTTTTTCCAGCACCCAACGAATTGAATCATCGTCATCCACTATCCAAATTGGTTTCATATTTTTATCTTCATCTCTGGTTTCAACGTAGCAATGAATGATGGCACTTTTGATGCCACACTATACACTCCCTCTATCACACCCTTACTTCAAGGGAGTGGAATCAGGATTCTGAAATCGGTACACCCTGGCCGGCTTTCGCATTCGATCACACCCATGTGTTGTTCGACAAAATTTTGTGCCAGCGTCAAACCCAAACCGCTACCACCATCCCTCCCCGATACCAAAGGATAGAAAATACGGTTGCGAATTTCGGGTGGGATTCCAGGTCCGTTATCGATGATATGCAAATCTAATGCCAGCCTGTAGCGAACCTTGGCCACAGTGATCTGACGCACCACTCTGGACTTAAAAATCAGCATTGCATCGCCTTGGCGAATCCTCTCGCTCAAGGCCTGGGCAGCATTGTGGGCGATATTTAATACCGATTGTATGAGTTGCTCTTTATCGCCACGAAATTCCGGAATCGACAAATCATAATCACGATGAATAGTTAATCCCTGCGGAAACTCTGCGACAATCAAACTTCTGACACGTTCGCAGACTTCATGAATATTGACATCTGTGACGATATGCGGCAACCGATGCGGTGCCAGTAGTCGATCCACCAATGTCTGCAGGCGATCTGCCTCTTTAATGATGACTTGCGTGTATTCCCGCAACTCTTTGAGCTGACGCTCAGGCAACTCTAACTCGAGCAATTGCGCTGCACCACGGATTCCGCCTAAAGGGTTTTTGATCTCATGCGCGAGATTGCGGATCAGTTCTTTGTTTGCTTTACTCTGATCCAGCATCCGCTCTTCGCGATCCAGTTTGAGTTGCTGGACGTTTTCGCGAAACTCAATCAATACCGGTGCTTCCGGATTGTCTAATGCGGTCACAATACTATGCACATGCAAAGCTTCTCGCCCCGCACGCTCCAGGGTCAAATCCTGGCGTTTATCGGCAAATTGATGTGATATTGCCTGATCAAATACCGCAAGCAATTCTTTAGGGTTTAAAAATAAATCGGTTAATTTTTGGTGCGCCAGCGCTTTCAACGAGCTATCGAGTAAATTTTCGGCAGCAGCATTGACGAATACAATGCATCCGTTAGCATTGAGCACGATAACAGCCGAGGTCAACAAATCAAGACCGGCGAACGAGTTAAGAGAGTTTTCCAAAATGATCCCGAAAAAAAAGGCCGCATACAGCGACCTTTACGCAAACATCATGCCTGAATTTTCAATCCCGAAAGCATCCTGACTTTCGCACTATTTCAGGTTGCTTAGTTCGCGCTGCAGAGCTTCGATATTTTTTGTGCTACGCGCTATATCATCTTTCATTCCACTGGTTCGCTCCTGGTATTTCGCGAAGTTACGCTCACTTCCCAAGCGCTCGGGCTCGCCATTGTTGTAGTCTTTTTTCAAATCATCTAATTTCTTTTGCTCTGCCTTGAGCTCATCTTGCAAAATTTGCTTACGATCAGAATCACGTGCTTTTTGAGTAGAATCATCTACCTTAGGAAAATCTGCCGGGCTCGATGCTGATTTACCCTGTGTTTTTTTTGCCGGCAACACAGGTGCAGGTACAACGGTAATGCCTTGCAATTCGATCCTACTGCACCCTTTAGTGGCGCCGGTATTTTTGTACTCTTTTTTACCGTTTGCATCAACGCACAAAAAAACCTCACTCTGCGCATAAGCCAGACTTTGCACTAAGAGCAGGGCAATAATGCCGGTCAATATTTTCTTCATAATCAGTCAATAGTCACAAACAGGCTTGTAGTGTATTCGAAGCAGCGCTATCGCACAATTCCAGCTTACCAGTTGTAACAAAGGATGTGCAAAGGAAATACAAAGTGAAGCAAAACTGTCCTCAAGACCGAAAAAAAGCGGGGTTGCCCCCGCTTTTTATTCTGCACTGAATTACAGAGAGTAGTACATATCGAACTCAACCGGGTGAGTCGTCATGCGCATACGCTGTACGTCTTGCATTTTCAACTCAATGTAAGCATCAATCATGCTGTCACTGAATACGCCGCCACGAGTCAGGAACTCGCGGTCTTTATTCAATGCATCCAGTGCTTCTTCCAGAGAAGAACATACTGTTGGGATTAATGCATCTTCTTCTGGAGGCAGATGATACAAATCTTTGGTTGCAGCTTCACCTGGGTGAATCTTGTTTTGTACGCCGTCCAGACCAGCCATCATCAGTGCAGAGAAGCACAGGTAAGGGTTAGCCAATGGATCTGGGAAGCGCGCTTCAACGCGACGACCTTTTGGATTTGCAACGTATGGAATACGGATAGATGCGGAACGGTTACGGGCGGAGTAAGCCAGTTTCACCGGGGCTTCATAACCTGGCACCAGACGTTTGTACGAGTTAGTACCTGGGTTAGTGATCGCATTCAATGCTTTAGCATGTTTGATGATACCGCCGATGTAGTACAGAGCGAAATCAGACAAACCAGCATAGCCATCGCCTGCAAATAAGTTTTTGCCATCTTTCCAGATTGATTGATGTACGTGCATACCAGAACCGTTGTCACCAACGATAGGTTTAGGCATGAACGTCGCTGTTTTACCGTAAGTGTGGGCAACATTCCAAACCACATATTTCAGGTTTTGTGTCCAGTCAGCGCGCTCTACCAGTGTCGAGAACTTAGTACCGATTTCATTTTGACCAGCGCCAGCCACTTCGTGGTGATGCACTTCAACTGGAATACCCATAGATTCCAGAATCAGGCACATTTCAGAGCGCATGTCCTGGAAGCTGTCCACTGGTGGCACTGGGAAGTAGCCGCCCTTTACTGTCGGACGATGTCCAGTATTACCACCTTCGAGTTTTTCGCCTGTTGTCCAGGATGCTTCTTCGGAATCAATCTTCACGAAGCAACCAGACATGTCGATTTTCCAACGTACACCGTCGAAAATAAAGAACTCTGGTTCTGGACCAAAGTAAGCCGTGTCGCCGATACCAGAAGATTTCAGGTAAGCCTCTGCACGTTTAGCGATAGAACGTGGGTCACGGTCGTAACCTTTACCATCGGATGGCTCAATCACGTCACATTGCATGAACAATGTTGTTTCTTCCATGAATGGATCGATGTTAGCTGTGTTTGGATCAGGCATCAGCAACATATCGGAAGCTTCAATCCCTTTCCAGCCGGCGATGGACGAGCCGTCGAATGCGTGACCAGATTCGAATTTATCGATATCGAATTGGGAAACTGGAACAGTAACATGCTGTTCTTTGCCTCGCGTATCAGCAAAGCGGAAATCAACGAACTTAACTTCGTTGTCTTTCGCCATTTTCAAGACTTCTGCGGCTGTCATTGCCATGTGAAACTCCTCAAATAGAGCTAAAAATAAATTCGGAAATTGCTGAGCCCTATGCCAGCCATATTATTTGATAATCTAAGGGCATGATAAATACCATTTTTTCATCAAATTTCATGCAGCGGCTAAACTCAATTAACAATCATAGCAGAAACTATGCCACCTTCCAGTTCCTTCAAAAACAAATAGATTTTTCAGAAAACCCTTGTTTTTTTATGAATGAATATATAAAAAAAGTAAATATAGTCTCTATCCCAGCACGTCACACTAGCCATTTTGGTGCATCAAGATAATTTTCGCACCATTTTAATGCGCCTGATTTGTGGCGAGTCATCCATCCTCATTTTGGTGCGCACATCGTCATTCCAAAACGATGCAAACAAACCGTTTTAGTTCAAAGCTACTTCTGCTCTGAGATCAAATGATTGATGCTCATCATACTCAATGCGGATAGACAAGTAATGCGATTGACTCTCATTTCTCAAGTAGCTATCTTTGATGGCCAATTTGTGCTTCGTCGTTGACTGGATAAATTGTCGCAATTACACGAGCTTACAATTACATAAGTTTCTTTCCGACCAGTCCACCTATTCATTGATGTCACATGCCACCTATCACCAGAAGATTTTCGCTCAATTCACATATCTGTGCGATATTGACCTTCTTTGTGGCCATCAGCGTCGGCGTGACGCTGATTATTCGCTTAGAAAAAAGCGCGGTAATCGAAGACCGCTTATTGACGACAGAGATAGCCAGCCTGCAAATACACACCATTGAAGATAAGCTTGCGCATGCGCTATCTGCGACCTACGCAGTAGCCTCATTGGTAAAGGATCGTAACGGCAAGGTCGGTGATTTCGATTCTTTTGCCAATCATTTGCTTGAATATCACCCAGGTATATCGGCGCTCTACCTGGCACCAGACGGCATCACCAGCGACGTCGTACCGGCATACTGGCGCAAATATGGCCTGGGTATTAATTTACTCACCGATCCTGCCCGAAAAAGTGAGGCGCTCTTAGCAAAAAACACCAGTCAACTGACGCTAGCCGGCCCACTGATGCTTAAACGCGGCAGTATCGGCATCATCGGGCGCTTGCCCATTTATTTGAAAGGAGAAACTGGTCAAGAACAGTTTTGGGGCATGGTATCGGTCGTTATCACGTTAGAGTCGATATTGAAAGAATCTGGTCTGCTCAGCATGGCGCAACGCGGACACGAATACGAATTATGGCGTATCGAGCCTGCCACCGGAAATAAACAAACCATAGATAAAAGCGCGCATTTCGATGGCCAAAATATGGTTCGACAAAAACTTAGCTTGCCCAACACCGTGTGGTATCTCGATGTCGTTAATAGCAATACCAATCAGCCACTAACTGGCTTATATGCGAAATGCGGCATCGTATTTTTGATCAGTCTGATGCTGGCATGCCTGGTGAAGCTGTTACTCAATACCCGCATGAAGAAACGTAATCTGGAAGCGATTGTCGCCGACAGAACCAGGGAAGTCGCAGCCCGAGAAGCGGATCTGAGTCGCGCCCAAAGTATTTCTGCCACAGGCAGCTGGATTTCGGATAGCTACGACCAGATTCATTGCTCCAATGAGGCTTATCACATTCTGAAGCTTCCAATAGGAAGCAACGTTGACTGCCAAACTATTTTTGAAAGAATTCATCCAGATGACCAGAAAAAAGTGATTCGGCACTGGAAGGAAAGTCTGACCCAGTTTTGCGCTATTGAATTCCGCTTAAGCATAGACGGAGAAATTATCTGGATTCACTCTCAAATTGCCCTCGACAGAAGTTCAAATGGCGAGCTAATCCGGCGCATAGGCACAATACAAAATATCACTGACCGCAAACGCATAGAAGATGATTTGCGCGTCGCCGCGATTGCGTTTGAAGGACAAGAAGGAATGGTGATTACCGATGAACATCGCAACATCCTGCGTGTCAATCAGGCCTTTAGCCGGATCACCGGTTACTCACGTGAAGAAGCATTAGGTAAAACCACAAGTTTACTCAAATCTGGCATGCACGGCGCGAGCTATTACAACGACATGTCGGAACAATTACAAGCGCATGGATTCTGGCAGGGCGAAATCTGGAACCGTCGAAAAAATGGCGAAATTTATCCAGAGTGGCTAACCATTACCGCGGTCAGATCGAACGATGAAAAAACCATCAATTACGTTGGCACCATGCTTGATATCACTCAACGTAAAGCCACGGAAGCCAAACTAGAGCATCTCGCTTACCACGACCCTCTCACAGGATTAGCTAATCGCCGTTTGTTACTTGACCGCTTACAGCATGCACTGGCAAGCAATACGCGCAGCAAACGGCATGGTGCTATTTTGTTCCTCGACCTGGACAACTTCAAAACTATCAACGATATTAATGGTCACGGCACCGGCGATATGCTATTGCAACAAGTCGCCAAACGACTTTCTGAATGCGTAGTTAAAGCAGATACGTTAGCGCGTATCGGGGGCGACGAATTCGCCCTGATACTGGAAGATATCAGTGACAATCTCAGAGAGACCGCGATTAAAGCCAAAACTAGCGCCAGCCAAATTATCGAAAAACTCAAACAACCGTATTTTATTGACGGCCACGAGTACCACACGACAGCCAGCATAGGCATCAATTTTTTTAGCGCCGACACCCATTCCGCCGACGAATTGCTCAAGCAAGTCGAAGTCGCAATGTACGAAGCCAAAGCATCTGGTGGAGATACGCTGTGCTTCTTCGATCCGAACATGCTCAATATCGTAACGGCACGGGCGACAATGGAAGCGGACATGCGTACCGGCATTTATCAGCAACAGTTTTTGCTATACTACCAACCGCAGGTGAATAGCGCAGGTAAATTAATCGGCGCCGAAGCACTGCTACGTTGGCAACATCCGCTCAAGGGAATGATTTCCCCGGCGGACTTTATTCCGCTTGCGGAAGAATCTGGCCTCATTATTCCTCTCGGCACCTGGATACTTAAAACAGCCTGTCAACAATTGCGTGCGTGGAGCAGCGACCGGCACACGGCTAGTTTGACAATGGCAGTCAACGTCAGTGCCAAACAATTTCGCCAGGCAGATTTTGTCAAAGGCGTTCTATCTACCATTGAGGAAATTGGCGTTGATGCCCGCAAACTCAAGCTGGAACTCACTGAAAGTTTGTTGGTCGACGACATAGAAGAAACCATATGCAAAATGAACCAGCTCAAAGCACATGGCGTCTGTTTTTCTCTCGACGATTTCGGAACCGGTTACTCTTCCTTGAGCTACTTAAAACGTCTACCTCTGGATCAACTAAAGATCGACCAATCATTCGTGAGAGATATTTTGATTGATCCCAATGACGCAGCGATCACCCGCACCATCATTGGCTTAGGTAAAAGCTTAGGGCTGGCTGTCATTGCCGAAGGCGTTGAAACCGAGGCGCAATTGGCTTTCTTGCAAAGTCAGGATTGTCACGCCTTCCAAGGCTATTTGTTCGGTAAGCCAGCACCAGCATTGAACATGCTCAGAAAATTGATGATCGCATAAGCACAGCAACCCCTTTGAACACAGTGCAAAAAAAGTACTCCTCGTGCATAATCAGCAATAGGAACATTCCCTTTTTTATGAGATACCAACATGTCTAGCCTCACTTTGTTGCAAACTGCTCGTCAACGTGGACAAGAACAAGGACTACCCTATGCGGGCGCACTCACCCCGACTGAAGCCCACGACTTATTGCAAGTCGATTCATCCGTGTTGTTAGTCGACGTGAGAACGCACGCCGAACGCGACTGGGTAGGTAAAGTCGACATCAAGGAAGAACAACATTTTGCTGTGCAGTGGAATATCTACCCAGGCGGGACGCCAAATCCAGATTTTTTGGCGCAATTGCAGGCGGTGTCAGCAAATAGAGATACGGTTATCTTATTCCTATGCCGCTCCGGCGTGCGCTCACGCCACGCAGCCAAGCTAGCAACGGAAAATGCTTATACAAATTGCTATGATATTTTGCAAGGTTTCGAGGGTGATAAGGATCAACAAGGCCACAGAAAGACCTTAGGGGGCTGGTGCCAGCAAGGTTTGCCCTGGATTGGCGCCTGAATTTTGAATAATTCAAAACCAAAGCTTCCATCTGAAGAAATAGTTTGCTAGAATAGCGAGCTTCGCTGATGCGGCATGATTGCAAAGACGAAAAGTAGGAGAGGTGGATGAGTGGTTTAAGTCACACGCCTGGAAAGCGTGCGTAGGTTTATCCCTACCGGGGGTTCGAATCCCCCCTTCTCCGCCAAGATAAGAAAAAAGCCCTTGAATTATTCAAGGGCTTTTTTGTTTTTCTCCCGGATGTTAGTCAACACTCGGATCAAACCAGTACCCACATCAATATGCGCTCCGTATGCAAAAGCGGCTTTTACTTCGGATCCGCAATCTCATTTACAATTTTATTCGTCCAGACATCAACAACTGGTTCCAGGGATTTCATATTTGCCTGCAATTTGGCATCGCCCGTGCGGCCTATGTTTTTTCCAGCGGAGTGATGCACTGCTTCGAATACGATCTGATTGGTTTTGGCATCACGCATCAACATTTCCAGCGTCACGACGATTTGCTGTTGTTTGCCCATCGCAGCATCTTTGACAGGTTTGGTTAATAAACGAAGCGGAATGTAATCAATTACGTCACGGCCAGCATCAGCAGTCTTGGCTTCTGTTGCAGCGATTTGCACTATCGTGTCGGCTTGCTCCGGAGTCTCAGCCAGCAGATTTTTCTCTTTTAATTTCTTACGCAAAATCTGATCAAGTTTATCCATCATGGCATCAACAGTGGGTCTGTCAATCAGGTCGAACTGCTTATCTTCTGGGTAGCTTTTTATCGCTTGAAAATAAATCTTACCTACCTTGCGTCCCTTCGCTTCTGGCGGTGTGAAATGAAAATAGTTGTCTGCGGAACGAGGATCAAGCACTAGTTTAGAATAATCGTTAAGGAAGCCATTCGCAGTGACGGTCTGACTTTCTTGCGCCTGAAGATTGCTTAAGAGACATAAGCTTAGAACAAATGTCAGAATTTTTTTCATGATAGCCTATCGGTAGGGGTAAAAAAGAAACCACTTTACGTATACTTTCATCAAGACATTGCTCAATTATCATATATCAAAAAAATCGCGATTTAAAGATCTCCAAATGCGATTACCCTTACCCTTTTACCAATCAAACGCCCTCATTGCGAGAACAACCTGTTAAAAGTGCCAACTCTTTTCCATTGTTATAATCGGGGAGTCGGATGCAACTATATATGCTTAAATTGGTCAGGATCACCGCCATGCGTATGCGTAAAAAAGCCAATTTGCCATCGAAGCTTTGCCCATGTTGCCTGCGCCCTTTCGTATGGCGTAAAAAATGGGAAAAAGTTTGGAATGAAGTGAAATACTGTTCAGAGCGTTGTCGAAGCGCCAGTAAAGGAAGGGCATGCTGACATCAGCCTTATCTTCGCAAATAGACAAATCGTGGCATCAGCAAGCTAGTCAGCAAGATGCTACAAGAACCGTTATTTATTGGTTTCGTAACGACCTGCGCATTGAAAACACCCCTGCCCCGATGCAAGCATGTCAAACTGCACAAAATGTCATGTTTGTGTATTGTCACGCTTCAGGGAATGGTGCTTTCAATGCCCGACAATGATGGAGTCTTCCAAAAAGTTATGGACAGCAGCAGTTTATCGCTACGACACAGAACGATGTTAGAACGCAGTTAGAAGACAACGGGAGTGCCATTGGTCAATGCGAGCATGAGAGAACTCAATAACACCGGATATTTATCCAACCGTTTAAGGCAGGTTGTCGCCAGTTACTTAATTGACGATCTGGGATGCGACCGGTGTGCGGGTGCAGCTTGGTTTTAGGCATCATTGATTGATGACAATGTCTATAGTAATCAAGGAAATTGGCTCTATATCGCAGGACGCGGAACCGACCCACGCAATGGCCGACGATTCAACATTCAAAAACAACTGCATGACCATGACCGCGACGGATCGTATCAACGCTTATGGAATACATTTTAAAAAAGAAAAACACTATGACGACGATCAGACTGCTACTTGGCGATCAATTAAATATCCAACATTCCTGGTTCAAGGACGTGGATAACACCAAGATTTACGTTCTGATGGAAGTCAGGCAAGAAACCGACTATGTGCTGCACCATGCTCAAAAAATTCTGGCGATTTTTGCAGCCATGCGAGATATGGCACGTCAGTTAAAAGCACTGGGTCATCAGGTTCATTACCTCAAGATTGACGCCCCTGAGAATTTACATGCTATTCCTGCCAATATCGATGTTTTGATCACGCAATATAAAGCCGATGCGGTTGAATATCAGGCACCAGATGAATGGCGTCTGGATCAACAACTCTACCAACATGGGCGTACATCGACTATTCCCTGGCGCATGGTCGATAGCGAGCATTTTTATACGCATCGTGGACAGGCAGCCGATATCTTCAAGGGACGCAAGCAATGGTTGATGGAATATTTTTACCGCCAGATGCGCGTGCAACATCAGATTTTAATGGGTGACAAAAAGCCGGTTGGCGATCAATGGAATTTTGATCACGATAATCGCAAAGCCTGGAAAGGAATACCAATTGAACCTGCCGATATAAGAACCAGACACGATCAGACAGAACTATGGCAAAGCATCGTCAACGCCGGTGTCGCGAGCTTTGGGCACGCACAGGCAGATGCATTGGCGTGGGCATTAAACCGCCAAGAGGCTTTGCAACAACTTGAAGGTTTTATTGAACGCGCACTCCCACATTTTGGTGATTTTCAGGATGCCATGCATACCAAAGCGTGGCGCTTATTTCACTCTCTTCTCTCGTTTTCGCTCAACGTGAAAATGCTGACACCACATGAAGTGGTAAAACGGGCGGAAGCAGCATATCGGGCAGGTCATGTACCACTGGCTGCCGCTGAAGGATTTATCCGGCAAATTTTAGGCTGGCGTGAGTACATACGCGGTGTGTATTGGGCAAATATGCCTGAGTATGCAGAAAAGAACTTCTTTCAACATCAACGCGATCTACCTCAATGGTTCTGGACCGGCAAAACCAAAATGAATTGTCTGTCCCATGCGATTACGCAATCATTGGAGCAAGCGCATGCACATCATATTCAGCGATTGATGGTGATTGGGAATTTTTCTTTGCTTGCAGGCTTAGATCCGGTGGCGGTACATCGATGGTATCTGGGTGTATATATCGATGCATTTGAATGGGTAGAGCTACCAAACACCCTAGGAATGAGTCAATTCGCTGATGGCGGTCTGCTGGCGACCAAGCCCTATGTGTCAAGCGCAACATATATCGATAAAATGAGCGACTATTGCAAAGGCTGCCAATACGACAAAAAATCCCGTGTTGGCGACAGTGCCTGCCCATTTAACGCGTTGTACTGGGATTTTTTTGAACGCAATAAGGCTGCACTCTCAAAAAATCCGCGGATCGGCATGGCATACAGGCAGCTAGAAAAGATGGACGCAAAGACGATTACTGATTTTCAAATGCAAGCACAAAAAATGCTGGATAATTTGGATGTGCTGTAATCATCCATGACATATCGTTAAACGTTATTTGAGATGCGAGAAACAATGAAAATAGGCATGCAAACCTGGGGTAGTCATGGCGACATACGCCCATTCCTGGCGCTCGCTGAAGGATTGCAAGTAGCTGGTCATGATGTGACTTTGCTTGTCACTTGTTTTGATAGCGCTGCTTATGAGAACGTCAGGTCTGCCGCTGGTGTGAAGATAAGACTCATCGCCTCGCCAGTGGTAAGTCTGGAAGAAGCTGAAGAGATCTCGCAAATCGCCTATAACATCCGCGAACCGATGAGACAAATCGCGACCATTTTACAAAGAGGATTTGCACCGGTTGAAGATCAGATGTTTATTGCAGCCCAGCAACTCAGTATAGACAATGACTTACTGATCGGGCATTACTTCATGCATCCGTTGCAAATCGCTGCGAAAAAAGAACATAAGCCCTATGTCAGTGTCGTGCTTGCCAATATCGTTGTCCCCAGCGACTACACCAATCCTCTCGGCTTCAATGCACTTGGAAAATGGGGACATCGCCTGATTTGGTGGATCACAAAATTCAGTATAAACCGCGTCATCCGTCATTATCCAAACCGATTACGTAAGCAATTGGGTATGCCACCAACTCAAGATCTGATGACACAAGTATGGATGTCACCATTTCTAACCTTGCAAGCGGTCAGTCGGCAATTTTGCCCCCGCCAGTCTGACTGGCCTTCATCAGTTGAAGTTTGCGGCTTTTTGGACACCCCCAATCTGAGTATGGAAGGGATGTTACCCAGCACGTTAAGTAATTTTTTATTTGCGGGGGATGCACCTGTTTATATGACGTTTGGTAGCTGGATGCCACAAGATTTTGTCAATCAAACCGCTACATTGCACCTCTTGACCCAAGCCGCAAAACTGGCTGGTTGCCGCGCCATTATCCAGAGTCCGTCGTGGCAGGAATGCGGATTCAACTCGAACGAGCAGGTGTTATTTGTTTCTGCCGCACCACATCATTTGATTTTCCCGCACTGCCGTGCAATTGTGCATCACGGTGGCGCCGGAACAACACAATCGGCGACGCTGGCAGGAAAACCATCCATCGTCGTTGCGCACCTCAGTGAACAAGAGCATTGGGGACGCGAATTGCATCGCTTAGGGATTGCCGGCAAACTCAGCAAACGTCGCAGCCTGAGCGTGAAACAACTAGCAGATCAAATCAGATACATTCTGAATAATCCTGGTTTAGCTCATACTGCGGAGAAAATTGCGACAGCCATGAAACAAGAAAATGGCGTAGCTGAGGCAGTCAAGCTGATAGAGCAAAGGTTTATGGCATAAAGCAATTTGTTTTAATGCGATACGATTCCCATGTGTTGTGCCTGAGCAGGTCAAAATACGGTCATCCGGATCGGTATCAACACGCCTGCGTGTTGGTTCACTTGCGCCTCTGATTCAAATTTTTTGTCTTCTTTTTTGTCTTCTTCCATCTCGAAGGCACTGAAGTACTACTGAATCCCCTACATCCAACGGGTAGCGGTGCAAGCAATGTCTGGAACTACCGCGGCCGAACCACTTGAATATTCCGCTTTTAAAGCACTTCATCACGAGATTTTTACCGCCTGTCGCATGCGAATTGATGCCGCTCTATCCAACGAATAAGATGGGTTCATCAACAAAAACATTTTATTGACTACCCAAGGGAGAGATCACCATGAAAACGACAACACGTAATCTGCTTATTTTGCTGGTATTAGTAACTATTGCAGCGGCATGTTCGATGTACTTCGTTTCACCTCATACCATCATCATCAATGACGAAGAGGTTACTGGCGTTGTAGGCTTTGGCGCTGCCTTTGTCGGGATTATCATCGCAGCCCTGGCATGTATATTTGCAGTGATCGTTACCAGTGCGGTTTTAGCAGGTGTTTCAGCTTTGTTAATTTTCGTATTTGCAGCTCTTGCAATCGCTTTGGCACTGGCAGTCGCCCCTTTGTGCTTACCTTTGCTATTGCTAGTGGGCGTAGTGATGTTTTTCAATCGCCGCAAACCAGCCAAAACTGTGAATACTGAAACGCTGGCTCAAAACTAATCAAATGATTCATCCCGGAAGAAAAACTTGCCACAGAGTCGCGCTCAGCACTGGTACAATCTGTGACCTTTTTTATTCCGGTTGATTATGAAATCCCCAGAACTGCGCAAAGAATTATCAGAACTGGTGCTGCATAAACGTGGTATCCGCATTAACCTCCAGTTGCCTCTGATCGAAAGCGAAGACGAAATATCCTTACGCAGTGTCAATGCTCTGGCGCAACGCCTGACCGCACTGCGTCTGATCCGGCAATTTTCTCTTTCCGAGCCGATACAACAAGCAATTTTGCGTAACGATATTCAAGCAAAGCAATTGAACGATTGCTTCAGCGCCAACGAGCAGCAATATATATTTGATCCAGCGAGTAACCAAAACTTGCTTAGTATAAATGGCGAAGCCTTACGTTTTTTATTGTGGGCAAGTGGTTTGCAAAAAAATATAGGTATGCCAGACGGTCAATCGCCAGGAGCAGAGTTTGATATTCTTTTAGCGAGCTTACCAGATGCGCCAAATGAACTAGCAATTCGCGTCAAACCACGCAGTAAATCCGAAATTTTGGATTGGGCGGATTTATTGTATCGCTTGCACTGGGCGGTGCGACATGCACACATCACCGCTAAACCTACGCCAGGCAGGCTGCACGTTGATGCTGTACATGAGTGGCACAAAGCAGCAAATTGGCTGATCCAATATGATGATGAAAACGATTGGGATAAAGTCAGTACAGAAACTGCTGGATAAACATTCGATTGACTCATTGTTCGGCCCGTTGTTTGACCAAATAAAAAAAATAGCCAGTATCTGATCATGCAGATACTGGATTTTCAGTTTACGCTCGTTACGAATTATCCAGATATCGCCTTGCGTGCAACGGCTGAATCATCGGAAAAGAATCCATCAATACCCTCAGCAAGATAGGTTTTAATTTCGGCAATCGAACCAGCCTCATTACGTGCATTTGGTCCATCAGCATTGCGGAAATTTGCCGCCAAAAAGCAATTCTCAGGACGGAAGGTGTAGGTATGCACCAACAAACCAGCAGCATGCGCATCCGCCACTAAAGACGTCGGTTTAGCCAATTTGCCATTTACCTGAACCGGAATCACTGCTCTATGAGGTGGTGCTACAACATCGGCATAAACTGCGATGTCACGCAAACCCTGCGCACTGCACATTCGCTCAAATGTCAGAGTACCGCCAGCTGCGACCACATCAGCAGGACGTGCATCGCCCACGTAAACCAATTGCATCAGGCGCGTATTCGGACGTCGTCCTATCAAACTACGCAAGTACTTCAAATTGGCAATTTCAAACGATTGAATTTCTAATGGGCAGCGGCGCGTATATTCGTGTGCATCTATACTTTTCAAAAAACGATCTTCAAGTGGCAAACCCAGACTGGCAAAATACGTAGAATGCTTTAACTCAGGAATCAAGCCGATGACTTTACCGGTGGTTGCTGCAGTCGCTGCGGCAAAATCGATAATTTCATCCCAGGTCAATATCTGAAACATCCCATCGTATTGCGTATTGTGCGGTCGGATTTTTGGCAATCGTTCCACCGCACGCAAGGTCTTTAATTCTGCCAGAGTAAAGTCTTCTGCATACCAACCAGTGCGGGTCTCACCATCAATGGTTTTAGTGACTTTTTTTTCTGCAAACTCAGGACGCTGTGCAACGTCTGTCGTCTCGCTCAAAAATGCTTCGTGTCGAGCGACCAAGACTCCATCTTGGGTAATAACCAGATCGGGCTCGATGTAATCAGCACCATCCACGATTGCTTTGGCATACGAAGCCAAGGTGTGTTCGGGGCGCACAGCGGGTGCCCCACGATGCCCGAACAAATCTATCTTGCGCGCTTTTATTTCTGGCTCGGTTTTTAATTCTGTAGCTGCGGTAGTAATACCAGTCCATGTGGCCGCACACATGACCGCAGCACTATTGACTGCGGTCTTTAAAAAATTCCTACGAAACTGCGGCATGCCAACTTTCTATCAAAACTCTGCACCAAAGGTAACAAAGAACTGACGCGGCGCAATCGGATACGTGTTGTATGTACCGCTCGCTGCACCAACAACAACAGCTGTCGCACCTGTTCTTTGGTTCAGATTAGTCACATTCAAACGCAATTTAGCATTTTTCATGAAACCAGTCGACAAGGATGGCAATTTCGTGGTGACGCCAAGATTCATCATAAAGTAACCACCGACATACAAATCATTCGTGTAAGTTGCATAGCGACGACCAACATAATCACCCGTCAATTGTGTTTCAATATCGCCAAAGGTTGCCGTTGCCACGAACTTATTCATCCATTGCGGTGCACCCGGCACTTGCTTGCCAGATGTTTGTACGACAGCGTTACCATTAGTGTAGTTGTCTTGATAGACCGAACGGTTATACGACAAGGCATTGTAAAAACTGAAGTTTTTACCGAAATGTAGCGTTCCAGCAATGTCGATACCATCCGTAGTCACGCTACCGACGTTAGCGAGAACAGGATTACCACCGACAATTGCAGTAATCACTGCCGTTGGGCTGATTTGCAAAATACGATTGCTAAAATCAACATGATAAACGTTCACCTGACCATCAATTTTATCCAAGGCACCTAACTGCACATCGCGTTTGCCACGAATACCCATTTCATAGGTGACCGATGTTTCTGGCTGCGCGGTATTCTTAAACAGGTCAAACGCAGACTGACTTGCCAGGCTCCATGGAGAGGCACCACCAGCGCCATAGGTGACGAACTGACGCATATTTTTTTGGATATTGGCGAAAAATTGATCGCGCTGGTTGATGTCCCATAAGACGCCTAACTCGGGCAAGAACCATTTTTTGGTATCAATTTTTCCGACTGGCAAGGCTGTAGAACCACCTGCAATCGCACCAGGCAAAGGCTGTACCGGGAACAATCCTTCGGCAAATTGCAAACTCGATTTAAACCCGGCTTGTAAAGCAATGTTTGGTTTCACACGCCATTCATCTTGCACATGCAATTGCACCACGTCATTGGTGATGTTGCTACCGTATTGGGTAATCAAAGGATTACTTGGACGTTGATAAGGCGTGCTTGGATTGTTCACATCCAGAGCAAACCAGCGACGATACGTAGAGGAATTATTGTGCTCCCACCAGCCCCCGAATTCCAACTGATGGTCACCCAAATCCATACGTACGTTCGAAATGATACCAGGGCGATTAATGACGTATTCCGTTGCGCGAGTCGCATAACCGGAGTTACCAAAAATTTGTTTCAAATTTTGATTAGGGAAATAGACGCCAAACAAAGCGGGCAAACCTGCCGCACCTATAGGACCTGCGACCACACCAACACCATCATCATGATGGAAGTAGACTTGATTCGTCCAGGTGGTAGTCTGATTCAAATTCCAGTCGTATTTTGCGTACGTCAAAAAGTCAGTGCGTTGCGCGTCGCTGTAATAGTTATGGTAATTTGCACCATCGGCCGCTGGAGTTGCGCCTTTAGGTGACAAATAAGTTAACGCAGTGGCAAAATCCGGATACAAAAATGCTCTTGTGTATGGCGCACTAGTTTCACCAGCAACATGCACAGTCGCATCTTCATTCGGTTCTATTTTATCGCTGTAATTGGCAAATACGGTGAGCTTACCAGTCTCGGAATTATGAACAAACTTTCCGTTGAATTGATTACCACCTTGTCTGCCATCAAAGTCCCAGGCACGCGCTTCATGATGCAAGCCAGAAATGTAGGCGCTGTTGCCATCACCAAAATTACCTGTATCAAAACGGACAAAAGTACGTGATGTGCTATAGCTACCAACTGTTTGTTGGACGCTGGTGGTTCTTGTGGCTAAGGGATCGCTGGAAAAGACTTCAATCGTGCCCCCCAGATTGCTAGTCGAAGGCGTTGCCAAATCACCGGCACCAGAAGACAAAACGACATTGCGCACGTTTTCACTGATCACTGCACGCTGTGGCGACAAGCCATTGTAGTTACCGTATTGTTGATCACCAAGCGGCACACCGTCCATCGTGTAACCCAATTGCTGGCCACTAAAACCATGCACAAACAAGGTCAGATTTTGTTCATTATTGCCCCATGGGTCGGCAGTCGAAAAACTCACACCAGGCAGCGTTTCTATACCTTTTAATGGGTTAGTCCCAGGCAATTGGCTTTGAAGCTCTTTGGCACGCAAAGAAACGGATGAACGTGTACTTTGAGAAGAAATTTCTACGGTAGAAACGCTATTGTCCACCCCTTCGATTTTCTTTGCATCCTTGGATACCTGATTATCAGCACTTGCGACAACCGTCGTCGATTGCGCTGCGGCAAAAGACGAGAAAGCCATTAAACATGCTGCGGACATTACCAACAAAGGAAAATGTCCGTGCTGATCCAGCTTAGACTTCGAAGGGGAGGTTTTCATGGTTTAATCAACGCTTGATTCAGTGGTTAAAGTAAATTGCTTACAAGTTTCTTTTGAGCAACAGCGAAATTACTTGTAGCTTAATTACTTTTTATGACCACGAAATGACCTTACGTTATTCATTTGCAAAAATACCTCTCCTCCGAATTTATTGCTTTTTATACAGAAATATGACTATGGAGGTGACGCTGGCGTCTTATACCAGTTACTCTTGACTACCACTTTTTCGTGTTCTGGATCTCCAAGATAATGTGGCGACATAATCTGTACTCCATATTCATTGAACACATCCTGAATGTTGGCATGTAATTGATTCATCACTTCAGCGCGAGGTCGCGGATCTGTCGGAATCGCCTGACATACCAGTAAATACTCGGGATAAAAATCAGATAAGGCGGTTTGAAAAACCTTGGGTGAAGGTTCCGGCAAAATGCCGGGTGTTCTGTGCGCCGCCTCAATCAACATCGCCTGCACTTGCCGCCACGGCGTGTCGTAACCGATCGTCACTTTAGTATCGACTACAAAACCATCACCAGAAACAACACGTGAATAATTCTTGGTGACGCTGCTCAACACGTAAGAATTCGGCAGCGTCAGTTCGACGCCCATGCCATTCCGTATCCGCGTGCTAAACATGCCAAGCTCAGTAATCGTCCCGTCATGCTCGCCGATACGTATAAATTCACCTTTGCGGTAAACTCTTGAATACGTCAGTATCAACCCACTGGCTGCTTGTCCAACCAGGCTGGACGCTCCCATCGACAACATCAAACCCACCAGTACTGATACGCCTTTGAACGCTTCCGTCCCAGAGCCAGGCAAATACGGATACGCCATCGCCAATGCAAACAGCCAGACCGCGATGATCGCTATGCGGCGTGTTGGGCCAACCAGATCAGCATCCAACCACGCGATCTCTATTGACCGGTTTTGCACCAGGTCAAAAAAGTGCCCCATGCCCTTCGCAAATAATTTAGCGAGAACAAAAATCACACATGCGACAAACAGATCAGGAATCGCTCTCAAGATCGCGCCACCCAACATCAATACCAGGCCAAATAAATAACCGTTCAGATGTTCGCCCCAAGGACGCGTAAACGGAAACTGAGACATGATGATGCCTAACCACTGATAACTAAGCAGCAGGATGATTAGCCAAGTGACTATCTGAAATACCTTGCGCATTACCCAATTGATACGTTCTCTGCGGATCAGCAAGGCGCCTACATCATTCAGACCGGCCATTTTTTCATGCGCAAAATTGAGCAATTTGCGTAGTGCAATCCGGCGCAATTTGATGAGCAACCAGATCAAGCCAATGTACACGATACTTGCCAGTGCTGCGTAGCCTAAGGCGTGCAAAATATTACTCAGGCTGTGACTTTCACGAATTTCACTCAACGATTGATTGAGTGCTTTAACCGCATTTTCAGCAACACTTTCCAGTGTCTCTTGTTCATAGGGATCAATGTCTTCCGGTGAGATATAAAAACTACCGGCACCATCAATTTGTATCAACATACCGGGTACAGTCGCTACCGCTTTAGCCTGATGGTCGCCAGTCACCTCAAGCTGTTGCGCAATACGCGCCTTCGCTCGCATCACCCGCTCGGATGGATGCATGCCAAGAACCGTACTGCGAAACACCACAATGTCGCGATTAAAAACACTTAGTGTCGCTTCATCGATTTTATCGCGCTTATCGGAAGTCGATAACTCGGTGGCATGCAACATGCTTGTCAGCAACAGCATGAAAAGGCAGCACAACAAATGGTAGATTTTGAATATTTTCATTTTTGAATTAAATCCGTCAATCGAAAAAACTGCGCTGAGTAAATGAAAGACAATCTTATCAGCAAGCCTGAGAGAAAATCGAAGAAACTCTATTCCGGCTTCTTTCACGCAACAGATTTGAATCTGTGTCCGTTTGACAATCATCACCAAGCAAAGGTGAGTGAACTTTTTAGATCAGGATCAAGAAAATATTGCTAAACTGACCTACAATAACTGCAAATTCCGACTACAATAAAACTTCCATGTCCTTCTCATGGAGCAAACCATGACTTCCCGCAACTATAAATTTCCTCTCACTATCTCTAGCGTCGCAGTGATAGCTTCCTTGGGCATCGCATTGCATTTTGCCTATGCCGAAGAAAGTGACGATGGTGTCAACAAGTATCAGGACAATGACTTTTCCGCAGCCGCGGAAGCGTTTCAGGCTGCGGCCGACAATGGCGATGCTGAAGCACAAACCAGTCTTGGGATCATGTATCTGAAAGGCGAAGGCGTTGACGAGGATGAAAAGAAGGCACTAAGCTTATTTGAGAAAGCCGCAGCGCAGGGCAATGTGCGCGCCGAAGTCAATCTGGGCAGAATGTATGCCAAAGGCAAAGCCGGATTAGTACCTAATTACGGCATCGCTGTCTCATGGTTTGATAAAGCCGCGACCCAAGGATATGCCGATGCGCAATATACGCTGGGTGTGCTGTATGTGACGGGTAATGGCGTACCTCTGAATTACAAAAAGGCACAGGAATTATTCAGCAGTGCCGCAGATCAAAACAATGCCAGCGCGCAATATCAGCTTGCTTTGATGCACTTCAAAGGCAAAGGAATGCCGGTCAATTACACCGAAGCCTACAAATGGCTATCGCTAGCTGGCGACTATGACGACGCGGCAATTTATCGCGACTTTGTGTCACAAAAAATGTCGAAAGAGCAAGTGGAACAAGCGGTGGCCCTGGCTGATGATTGGAAGCAAGATCAGGAACAAAATCAAGATAAAAATAGCGAAAAAGCAGGAAAATAAAACACCTCCGCCAATATTCTTGAGACTGCTCTGACTAAAAATTTTCTATGAGCCACTCCAATCGCTCGAACTTGTGTTGAAGAATTAGTGTCCCAAGTTCAGGTTCATAGGTCAATCACAAAGGCAGTATTGTGTAAAGCCTAAAGAAAACTAAGAACGAATACATCGGCATACAAAATCCATGTCGATGTATTCGATATGTGCAGGAAAATCCCGCTTAGTATTGAAAATACTTCAAAGTAAAATCAATATCAATATCAATATCAAATTCAATGATGAAATTAGCGCTGAAACGGACGATGCGCGTTCAACCATTTGATTGATGTTAAAAATATGCCACCTAAGCTACCGTAGGTTTTATCTTCTTTTTCAAGTGAAATTTGTGGGTAAACTTCTGGTAAGCCACTAACGAGGTATGCGAAATTCATGATGTTCTGCTCCAAAATAAAGGAAGTGTCAGAACAGTTCGCCTGATCCTTTAATCGCGCAGAATATGTCCGCTTTGACCTGGATTCAGTTTCACCACTCTGCACTTTTTTAATAAAAAATTTTTAAGAATGTTCTACAACTACTATCATCAGTCATATTGACTCCCGGTTCGTTGATCGGAATCTGCACATATGTGCAGATTAGATTCGCATGAAAATGAAGATCATTCCTATAGAATTTTTAAATTCATTTTCTGCCATTTTCAACAGCCGCACTCCAACGGATACTACGTACGCTGCTTTCCAGACCCAGACGGCTGACCATCTGAACCAGATGGTTACGGACATTTTCTGCGCAACGTACTTCGATATCAAAGACGGCCAATCCTTGCACATCTTGAGAAATATAATCAAAACGCTCTATCGTCCCCCCTATCGATACCAAAGACTGGCGTA
This sequence comes from Undibacterium sp. SXout11W, assembly GCA_049339905.1. Lineage (GTDB taxonomy): Bacteria > Pseudomonadota > Gammaproteobacteria > Burkholderiales > Burkholderiaceae_D > Undibacterium. The sequence continues at coordinate 83,762 of JBMPPG010000014.1, read as the reverse complement.
CTAAGGTTTCGACATACTGAATATCATCATCACGAAAAGTGGTGCGAATGTGATATAGCGGTGCGATATTTTTGACCGGCATTCTCACTACCGCTTCACGGTGTGGAATGGAGATTTGTTGAAATACAAAAGATGCTAAATCAATGAGTGTCATGTTGACCTCCTCATTCTTATTCGTTGTGACGTGTAAGAACGCGCGAAACGACACCCACCATTCCCCCAACAACTGGAATGGAAGCTGGAAAAACATGTGTCATTACATTGAAGCAGTGACCGATAGGTGTATCAGCGTCACTGCTGGCTAGCGCATGACGAGCGCTGTTGATGAGTAAGTACCATTCCATTGCAAAATCCTCCGCAATAATAATTCGCAACGTACAGGCGAACGACAGCCTCGCACCTGGCGAATTAAAGAAAAACGCGCGCAAATAAAAACGGTTAGCACTGACACGACGAACACGAGGTTACAGACAGAAAGCCGTGACCGAGCGCAAGAATGCGAATTTATTTGAACGAAAAAAAGCTTAGAGATGGGAATGTTTGCTGACGACGAAATCGTCGGGAAACTATAGCCTGCATTGCGCACGCTAGAGATAAGAGCTGGTCTATCAGGAGTGTGCGGAAATGACGGGGCTAACCCATCCATTTAATTGATAACGACAACTACTACAGTCCACAATGGAACTCCTATAAAACGCAATGGGCGAATTGTAAGCGCCTTAATTTTAAGGTGTCAATCAATAATTCAAATTTCTATAAATAATTTTTCACCTCAAATATACGCACGATAAAAATCAATAAATGCCCTGACCTTTGCAGGCACCAGTCGTCCCGGAGGTAGCACTGCATAAACTCCACCGACGGGTAGAGACCACTCAGGAAATAATTGAGCCAGCTTACCGCTTTCGATTGCCACTCGCGAGGTCATCGCATCCATCACAGAAATACCGGCACCGTTTTGCACCAGTGATAAAAGCGCGCTTGGTGAATCAACTTGTATCCGCGATTTCATATGTAAAGTCTCAACATGACCACGGCTATCGGTTAGCTTCCAGGTTAATGGTGTCTGTAGCAAAGATAACGCTAACCATTCATGCTGTCTGAGGTCTTGCAATTGTCGGGGCATGCCATGTTTTTTTAAATAAGATGGTGCTGCCACCATCACTTGCTTAAACTCACCGAGCTTGATCGCCCTTTGCGAGGAATCGCGCAGCCAGCCCATGCGAAAGGAAAGATCAATACCGTCGGCAACCAAGTCGGTGATGCGATCACCAGTGCGCAAGTCGATGCGTAGGCGCGGATGCATTTGCGCAAAATCGGCCAGCGCCGGTGCGAGTGATTGCGCCGCCTGATTCACGGTCGCGGATACGCGCAACATACCCGTCAATTCAGTGGCGGTAGATTGTTCGCTACGGACTAAGACAAGAGCATCTCGTAAGCCATGCAATAAAGGTTGGCATTGCTCATGCAAAAGCCGCCCCGCTTCTGTGAGGACAATTTTTCGCGTTGTACGGGTAAATAATGAGCAGGATAATTGTTGCTCAAGACGACTGATACTGACGCTGATTTTTGCTTTCGCAACGTCCAGCCTGTGTGCGGCGGCAGTGAAACTTCCTGCCTCAACGACTGCATCAAAAATACTGAGCATATTTAAATCAATCTGATCCGGGCTCAACATAGGTATCCGTCTGAAGGTCAAAAATGGGCACTTATCTTAACATTGATTGATAAGAATTTTAAAACAATGAATTATTGATTCACTCGTTTATCTGTTTAATCTTTGGTGTCAAACTTCGTATCAATGAATCACGGGATTCAACACCTATCGGAGAAAACATCATGAACATCGCATTAATCGGCGCATCTGGCTTTATTGGTTCTGCATTATTGAAAGAAGCTTTATCACGTCAACATCAGGTAACAGCACTGGTTTCTCATCCAGAAAAAATCAGCGCTTCGGCACAATTGACGGTCAAAGCAACCGACGTGCAAAATCTGGCGCAACTGAGTGAGCAATTGCACGGATTTGATGCCATCATCACAGCATTCAGTGGCCACGCCAACGGCGACGTGCTCGGCTATTATGTGTCGGGGGTAAAAAACATCATTCAAGCAACGAAAAATGCACAAGCAAAGCGTTTGTTGGTCGTCGGGGGTGCAGGATCTTTGGAGGTGGCACCCGGATTGCAAGTGATTGATACGCCTGACTTTCCGGTAGCGTATCGGGCGTCTGCGGAAGGCGCACGCCAAGCCCTGAATTTATTGCGTGCGGAAACAGAATTGAACTGGACCATGTTGAGCCCATCAGCCATGATTGCGCCAGGCCAGCGCACTAATCAGTTCCGTCTCGGCACAGATCAGTTACTCATTGCAGCAGACGGAAAAAGCCATATTTCTGTCGAAGATTATGCCGTCGCCATGATCAACGAATTAGAGCGCCCAGCGCATACACGTCAACGCTTTACCGTTGGTTATTGATCGTCTCTTAAACCGATTGTTTGTTGAAAACCGCCCGGCGTGGTCGAATATCCGGGTGGTTTTCAGAAACCCCACGGAAGTTTGTACGAAGTCTGGCTCAGACTATGTTGAGTAAAACTGCATAAACATCTTTGCAGCTGTTTCGATCAGCGCCCGTTGCTGCTCATTGGTAAGAATAGGCTGGCCCATCGCAACCTGCGGCCAAAAGGCAAGCGCCTTGATCTGCCCGAGCAGCATATCTGCCATCATTGTCGGCTCCACGACGCGCAGTTTACCGTCGTTTTGAGCAGCCTTAATCCAGGTAACGATGCTTGGTTCATTTTTGCTAAGCTTTTCTACCATATCACGCGCGCGGTCCGGGGCATGGATAGTGGCCGCCACTGCCACCCGCGCCAGATCCAGAAAATTCTGATCACACAACATCGCCATCTTACGGGTCAGATATTTTTCTAACTGCTGTTGCATATCAATGTCATCGGCATAAGTCACTAATTCACTTGTTATCGCACTTTGCCACAATTGCATCAGAATCGCCGAAAATAATTCCTCTTTACTTGGAAAATGGTTGTACACCGTCCGTTTTGAAACCGCCGCAGTGGCTGCTATCTTATCCATACTGGTCGCCTCATAACCGTTTTGGCGAAACTCCGTTATCGCAGCTTGTAAAATTGCTTCGCGTTTGCGGTCAGTTTGGCGCTGCTGTTGAGTCATTGTGTTAAACCAATAGAAAAGAAAGAATTAAAAAGACGCCGCCGAGCTCTATTCCCCGACTTGAACTTCGCTTGCGGGTTGTTTTGCCTCGTAAATCGCTGAGAAAGTAAATATATCGATAAGCAAATAAACAGATAAGAAAATATTTTACACTATGTAGTTTACTTTTCTAAATTTAAAAACTACACTGTGTAGTGTAATTTCTAAAGACCTGGCATCAATACCATGAGCAAAAAAGCGCTCTCAAAGAACGCATTTTCTCCATTTGTAGTATAAGAAGAAACCATAAAAAAAGAACACTTGCTGCCAGGTATCCAACGTAGACAAATCGGTACATGACGACATTCAGGATGAGTAAAATGACTTTGAATACTTCAGTAACTGCAACATCACAAGCAGAGGCAAGCACTGCACCAGAGTTCAACGCAAAAAAGCTGGGACTCAAGTACAGCAATCAAAAGCAAATGCGTGAGCCAGGTTTTTTTAAAAATCTCTCGTTAGCCTGGCGCTTCTTGTTTAACAAGCCAAAAAATACAGTTCCTCAAGGCAGCATTCCGGTCCATGAATTAAGTCGTGCACAATTGCTTGCCGCCCCAGACGCCACACTTTTCCGATTGGGACATTCGACTATCCTGTTGAAATTGCAGGGTGAATTCTTTCTGACTGACCCTGTATTTTCCGAACGCGCCTCACCTTTTCAATGGATGGGACCGAAACGTTTTCACCAACCTCCCATCAGCATTGCAGAATTGCCGCCGATCAAAGCAGTGATTTTGTCACATGACCACTACGATCACTTGGACTATAAGGCGGTTCTTGCTTTAGCGCACAAAACTGAACACTTCCTGACCACGACCGGTGTGGGTGACAGATTAATAAAGTGGGGAATTGCTGCGGATAAAATCCAGCAATTAGACTGGTGGCAAGAAACGTCCGTACATGGAATACGCTTTGTCGCGACTCCGGCGCAGCACTTCTCGGGACGCAGATTGAGTGATCGCGATCAGACACTGTGGGCGTCATGGAGCATTCTGACACCTGAGCTAAAGATTTTTTTTAGCGGCGACTCTGGTTATTTCAAAGGTTTCAAAGAAATCGGTGAACGCCTTGGACCTTTCGATTTAACCCTGATGGAAACCGGGGCGTACAACAAACTCTGGCCGGACGTCCACATGCAGCCAGAAGAATCACTGCAGGCACATCTCGATTTAGGTGGAAAACATTTGCTGCCGATCCATAACGGCACGTTTGATTTATCGCTGCATGCATGGTATGAGCCATTTGAGCGTATCGTCGATCTGGCGAAACGCCACGGTGTAAAAATCAGTACGCCGCAAATGGGCGAAGCGGTGGACATCGCAGAACCCCAAACCGGTCAGCACTGGTGGCGATTTAACCATACAGTACGGCACCCAGTTAGTCTTCATGCTGCGATCGCTGAATAAAATTAGTACTAATTTAGTGATTTATGACTATTTCCAATGAAGAGAATGTAAATTATTTATTGTAAAATCAACACCAAGTTAAATCGCGTGGGTACGCATTTACACAAATATCAGGTGAATTGAAGTTTTTTTGATTCGAACGTAATACTCATTTCTTACTTTTCATAATCTCGCTAGTGAAGCATATCTATGTTCAACAATAAAAAGCTGCTCGCAATTAGTATCGTATCGATTTTCGCTACTCCATTTACGGCAAATGCGGAAGGTGAAGGACATTATCGCTCTTTGTTTCAGCACACTGATGTGACCATCAATGCGGATAGCACCAGTGTCTTGAATGAAGAATACATCTGGCGAGGAGTTGATCAGCAAGGTGCGAATGGACTGGGTCAGCAGTACCTGAGTTTTGATCAGGACAAGCAAGAATTGGAAATAATAGAAGCAGAAACCATACGAGCCAACGGCGAAAAAATCAAAGTACCGGCATCTGATATCAAGTTACAGGACGGCATGTTGGGAGGGATTTCCTACCCGCATAGAAAGTTGTACCAGATTACTTTTTCCAAGCTATCTCCTGGAGATGCGATACATCTGCACTATCGTCAAAAGCAAACCAAGCTCGACTTACCGGGTGGTGATTCGCACAGTGCATACTATAACCGCGATGTCATCCGCGATAACACATCGTATTCGTTACATTATCCTGAGAATATGCCATTGCACATTGCAAGCAATGAACTTGATAAGACTGAAGACAACATTTCTAACGGAATACATACTATTAAGTGGACACATCACAGCACCGATACCAAGACCAATGATCCAAATATGGTCAATGCCTGGCGTCAAACACCATATGTCATGATCAGCAGCTTTAAAGACTTGAAAGCCATCGCCGACGCCTACCAGATTGGAGCGACAGAAAAAGCCCGCATAACACCAGAGGTACAAGCGTTGGCAGCAAGCTTAGTTCAAGGTCATAGCACTGACGCAGATAAAGCAAAAGTAATCTACGACTGGGTAAGAAAGAATATCCGCTATGTGGCAAGTTATATTGGTGATGGTGGCTTTGTCCCGAATGACACTAAAACCATTTTAGAAAAGCGTTATGGCGACTGCAAAGACCACGCAACGATCTTAGAAGCACTACTTGAAGCGAGTGGCATCACAACCTCGCAAGTACTGATCAATGCCAGCACCGACTCCTACACGATGTTGCCGATTCCGGTCTTTAACTATAATCACGCAATAAACTATGTACCAAGTTTGAATTTATTCCTGGATTCCACCTCGGATCAGACACCCTACGGCTTATTGCCGGAAATGGATACGAGTCACACTGTGTTAGTCACCAAAAATTTCAAAGAGGTGAGCCAGACGCCACCGATTTCTACGGGTGGATTTAAAATGCTACGTCAGACAAAAATCGATCTGGCAGTTGATGGCTCAGCAACCCGCACGACGGACATTACTGGGTATGGGCTGGCAGCTGTTTCTGTGAAGACGCTCCTTGATGGAATAGGTCCCGGAAAAGAAAGTGATTGGGCGCGCAAAACTTTAGCTAATTCGGGCATGCATGGCACGTCTGAATTCAAGGCACTACCATCCAATGACCCTCTCAAACTGTCATATCGCTATACTGAAAAGGTCAGTAACTTCATCTCGCAACCAGAAGCCAGCACAATCAACTTTTACGTCGCTTTGCAAGGGCCGATAGCGGCTGGCAGTATCCTGCGTCGCTTTACTGAGAAAGACAGAAAGTCGGATTTTAAATGCGATGCTTTTGCAATTGAAGATCAGGTAGATATTAATCTGGCACCGGAATTAAAAGTGTTATTCGTGCCTAAAGATGTACACATTAAAGAAGGAGACATTTTCTTTGATGCTGTTTATCAGCGCCATGGTAATACATATAGCGTCAACCGCACTTGGGGCTCCACATCGACCAAAGCGTGGTGCGCGCCAACAGAGTACGATGCGATGAAAAAAGCCATGAACAATATCGACAAAGCTATCGGTGGACGCTTATTATTTATGAATAAAAATGAAGCTCGTAGCGATCTGTAATTCCGCAAAAATTCCGCAAAATATCTAAAAAATGAAGCAAAAAAAACCGCGAAAAATCGCGGTTTTTTTCTCATTGAAATAAAATCCGCAACCGGATTATTCCTGGTGATATTGCGTAACTCGTTCCACTTCGTTTTTAGACCCCAGAAACACTGCAACGCGTTGATGCAAGGCTGTCGGTTGAATATCGAGCATACGTTGCTTACCGTTGGTCGATGCACCACCGGCTTGTTCAACGATGAAAGACATAGGATTAGCTTCATACATCAGACGTAACTTACCTGCCTTATCTGGTTCACGCTTGTCGGCTGGATACATAAAAATACCACCGCGATTCAAAATACGGTGCACATCGGCCACCATAGATGCAATCCAACGCATATTAAATTCTTTGCCGCGTGGACCAGTAGAACCTGCCAGCATTTCATCAACATAACGCGTGACTGGTGGATACCAGTGACGTGTATTGGAAGCATTGATCGCGAATTCTTTAGTGTCAGCAGGAATTTGCATATTGCGTTGCGTCAAAACCCATGAACCCATTTCGCGATCCAGGGTAAAGCAGTTCACGCCATTGCCAGTCGTCAATACCAGCACGGTTTGCGGGCCATAGACCGCGTAACCTGCCGCAACTTGCTTGCTACCTGGCTGCATGAAATCTTGCTCTGTTGGCGTAGTCATTCCATCTGGTGCTTTTAACACGGAGAAAATCGTACCAATAGAAACGTTCACGTCGATGTTGCTAGAACCATCAAGTGGATCGAACAACAACATGTATTCGCCTTTTGGATAGCGATTTGGAATTTGATGGATAGTTTCCATTTCTTCCGATGCCATCGCTGCCAGATGGCCACCCCATTCATTAGCTTCTAACAAAATTTCATTCGACAAAATATCGAGTTTCTTTTGTACTTCACCTTGTACGTTTTCGCTACCGGCGCTGCCTAATACTTCACCGAGGGCGCCTTTACCAACAGCGTGGCTAATGGTTTTACAAGCACGCGCAACCACTTCGATCAACAAGCGCAATTCGGCAGGGATAGAGTTATTGAGGCGCTGTTCTTCAACCAGATACTGGGTCAGACTGACACGTTTCATCTCATTCTTTCATTAAAAATAATCGTTTTAAGACTTCTTGCCATCTGCTAATCAATGACAAGACCATTGTTCAGCAATGTCAGCAGACAACAAGAAGGTGTAAATTAACGCTTCATCAGGCAGCCAAAGCTTTGCCAATAACTTCCGCTACGTCTTTTGATAACTTCTTAGTTGCAGCAACCTTTTCTAATGCCAGCTTCATATGCTCTTGCAAATGCAGCGGGTATTTCTTCCAACGATCCAAGCTACGGGCCAGACGTGCGGCAACTTGTGGATTGATCTTATTGAGTTCAATCACCAATTCTGCCCACAAAGCGTAACCACTGCCATCTGCCGCATGGAAGCGTGATGGATTCCCATTACAGAAGCTGAAAGTCAAGCTGCGTGCGCGATTCGGGTTACCTAGGGTGAATGCTTTATGTTCCATCAATTCACGAACCTTTGCGACATCCGTCGTATCCGCAACTGCTTGCAACATGAACCACTTATCGATCACCAGCGCTTCGTTTTTGAACTCTTTGTAGAATTTTTTCAAGGATTTAGCAGCAGCATTTGATTGCGCTTCATTTCCGTTGAAGTTCGTCAATGCCGATAATGCGGCTAATCTGTCAGTCATGTTTTCCGCTTCATCGAACTGTGTTTGCGCCAGATCAAATGTGCTTTCATCTGACCATGCAGACAAGTAGGATAAAGCAAGGTTTTTCAATCCACGCTTAGCCATAGAAGTTGCATCGGGTGAGTATTTACCGGGCGTCAGATTGGATTCATAGGCGGTCAAAAATTCAGCCCGCAAATGCTCCGTTAAGCTTGCTCGAACAAACTGACGTGCATTGTGAATCGCTTGTGGGTCAACGACTTCAAACTCTTCAGCAATCATCGCCTCTGATGGCAAGGTCAACACTAATTCACGGAACGACGGATCCAGATTCTCGTTGACCAACGTTGCGCGCAAGGCTTCGATGAACATACTGTCGAGCTCCAGTGTTTCGCCAGCCTGTACTGCCTTGGTCAATTTCACCAGACGACGGGTTGCCAGACGTTGACCAGCCTCCCAACGGTTAAACGGATCGCTGTCATTGGCTAATAACAGACCGAGTTCTTCATCGCTATACTCGATATCAAGTAGCACCGGTGCCGAGAAATTACGCAGCAAAGAAGGAACTGGTTTTGCCGCAACACCTGTAAAGGTAAAAGTCTGGCTGGCTTCGGTCAATTCCAGTATCAGATTTGTTGCACCTGCCAAAGCTGGATACGCATCGCAATGCAAGGCAATATCTTGACCTTCAGCATCCAACAAACCCATCGCTACAGGAATATGGAATGGCAGTTTTTCGTCCTGGCCTGGCGTTGCAGGACAAGATTGTGACAGCGTCAATTGGTAGGTTTGTGTTTCTGCATCATACGTTGCTTCAGCTTTGACGCGTGGCGTGCCCGATTGGCTGTACCAGCGTTCAAACTGTGTCAGATCACGCCCACTGGAGTCAGCCATCGCCGCGCGGAAGTCATCACACTCCACTGCTTGTCCATCGTGGCGCGCAAAGTATAAATCCATACCCTTACGAAAGCCTTCGTGCCCCAGCAGCGTGTAATACATGCGCACCACTTCCGATCCTTTTTCATAGATCGTTACGGTGTAGAAATTATTGATCTCGACAAATGAATCTGGACGTACAGGATGTGCCATCGGCCCTGCATCCTCCGAGAATTGGACTTGACGCAAAACGCGCACGTCTTCAATACGTTTCACGGCACGGCCCGTTGTTGTGCCGACCAGATCTGCAGAAAACTCCTGATCGCGGAAAACAGTCAGACCTTCTTTTAAGGATAATTGAAACCAATCGCGGCAAGTGACGCGATTACCCGTCCAGTTATGGAAGTATTCATGACCAACTACCGATTCAATACCGGCATAATCAACGTCCGTCGCGACGCGGGAATTTGCCAATACGTATTTAGTATTGAAAATATTCAAACCTTTATTTTCCATCGCGCCCATATTGAAATCGCTGGTGGCGACGATCATGAAACGATCCAGATCAAGTTCCAGACCAAAGCGTTCTTCATCCCAACGGATACTGTTTTTCAGAGAATCCATCGCATGTTGGGTTTTATCCAGATTGCCGTCTTCTACCCATACTTGCAGTAATACTGAGCGTCCAGACTTGAGAGTGTAGTTTTCTTCCTGACAAACTAATTTACCGGCGACGAGTGCAAACAAATATGAAGGTTTTTTGAATGGATCTTCCCACTTTGCAAAATGACGTCCATCGCCCAAATCACCTTCCTCGATTAGATTGCCGTTACCCAGAAGGATGGGGAATTTTTTCTTATTGGCACGCAGCATGACAGTATATTTTGCCATCACATCCGGGCGGTCAGGGAACCAGGTAATTTTACGGAAGCCTTCTGCTTCACATTGGGTAATGAAATTGCCGTTCGATGCGTACAAACCAGACAAGGAGGTATTCTTCAACGGCTTAATCAGCGTTTCGATTTCCAATGTCACTTCATCTGGCGCGTTAGCGATACGCATAACTTCGCCATCTATCGTGTAGGCGTTTTTTTTCAAATTGACGCCATTCATACGCAATTGCAGCAGCTTAAGCGAAGCGCCAAACAAAACCAGATCCTTTTCGGCGCTGTCGTGGTTACGGCGCATGGTTATGCGGGTAGCAACATGGGTTTCATGTAAATCCAGATCAAAACCCATTTCGACCGTGTCAACCCAGAAGCCTGGAGCAACATAGTCTTTGCGGAAAATGGTTGGTGGGGTAGCAGCGATATCGTTACTCATGGGATGAATGTCTCTTGAAAAAAGTGAATATCACGGGACTAAGGCAAAATAACTCGAATATTGACTGGCAACCATCAATGGTGATAAAACCCGGCTACCAAAAGCCATGATGCCAGTTTCAAGCTATTAAGTCAGTCCTTTATCAAAGTTTTATGAACTTTGCTCAGACCACATTTTACCAATTCATCACGTCATAGGCATAAAACGCTGACAAAATAGCGGATTAAGATGAAATTCCCTCACGCCTTTAATTCTAATAAAGCGGTTGCGCCTCTCGCAAAACTCATGTCGATACCGATTAACTCCAGGTAAAACCTCCCGTCTTCATTAAAATGGCGGAACTATTGCGCTTTGTCGTGGTCACAAAGTTACAAGCTGAAATAAAGATTGTTATAAATCGTCTTATCATAGTAACCATTTGCATCCAGATGCGATCATTCCCCACTCAGAACTACAGCGAGTGGCGAATAGACCTTAGCGATAAAGATAGCCGTATTCTTGTCGACAATTTTCCTGCAAGAAGAATGTAAGGACTATCTGCAATGTTGGCGCGCAAATCGCCATATTGCATCGTTTTCGATCAAAGAGAAGGAGTTGAAATGAAACGTTTTTTAAGCGCTGCCGTTATTACTGTCAGTATGCTGTTGACAGGATGTGCAACCACCTATAGCAGCCAGGTCAGCGTGTTCCATGAATGGCCACAGGACAATCACGATAAATCGTATATTCTGGAGCGGTTACCCGCTCAGGAAAACAATCCCGAATACAAATTTTATGAAGAAGAGTTAAGAGCCCAACTTGGCTTACACGGCTTTAAAGAAATTGTTGTGGGTGCGACACCTTCGCTCAAAATTGGAATGCAATACGGAACTTCCATCAGCGAATTGCAATACACAAGCCCTTGGCATCCCGCAATGTATGATCCTTATTGGGGCATGCACTTCCGTCGCGCCTATTTGTACGACCCATATTTTCCTTTTTACGGAAGACGCCTTTCCGGACCAATGGATATCAGTGTCACGCGCTACTACCTACATCAGTTAGAGATCGAGATCAGTGACTTTGCAAACAACAAAAAACTGGCTTCAATTAAAGTTAGCAGCGAACAAAGAGATCCAGAAATTTCCAAGCAGATGCCTTATCTGATTGAAAGTGCATTGCAAGGCTTTCCAGGAAAAAACGGCAGCACTACCACCGTAGAACTGCCGCTTAACAAAGACAATAAATAAGTTACGCCGGTGGATCGCGCAGAGCTTCAACCAAAGCGCGATCCACCACTGAAGCAGCAGATATCAGCACGGCTCCACCACTGCGGAATTGCGCCACCAACTCTTCACTGGAAATTGAAAACGAGTCGTGTCCCTGACGATTCGTGAAAATATATCTTGTACGTTTCGGGCTGACCCAGGCGAGCTTAAAACGTGTTGTCACTCCAGCGCTGGTCGTAAAATCGACCCAAACACCGCGTTCTAATTCTTCTACCATTTGCACACATTCGTCGGGAATATGTTCATGTTGATCCTGCACATGGCGATTCAAGCGTTTTTCACTAGCGCGTTGGGCGATATTCACAGCGATCTCTAATTGGCGCCGTGGCGACAGTTCTAACGGTGCCCTGGCAATCGCCGCATGGCGCTCTGCTAATTTTGAGAAAAACAACACGCGCTCTGGCTCGTCCCATTTAATTGCATTCAACCACGCATTGAGCAAAGTCAGCATGGATGGCAGCTTACTGACAAGCTCCTTGCGCTCCTCAGAGCTATTCTTCGGTTTCAGGCTCCAGATCAGGTCGTCCATGGTACGCAATGCGTTTTCAAGTGCATTAGGCTTTTCTTCTTTCACGTTGTGGGCAATGGTTAAAATCCTGATCCATTGATCCAATAAAAATTCTTCGAGAAAGCCCGCAACTTCTCCCGTCTCTACCCGCATCGCCACGTCATTTTCGGCAAATTCACGTGCCAGGCGCATTTTTTCTTGCTTGAGTGCCAGCGCCACCGGTTCCACAATCGACTGCTCGGCATTTTGCTCTTCTTCTTTGAGAAATGCCTCAAGATCAGCAACAACATCGGAGAAGAGATCAATCTGCTGATCAAAATCTTGCTGAACTTTTTCGACTATCCCCTCAATCATCTGAAATAAAGGATCTTCTGCGCTAGCATCGCCACTAAAGAACACGCTAGACTTAGCTAAGGTGTCGATCAAAACACGTGCCGGATGATTATCTTTAAAGAAGAAATCTTTATCCATCAAGGCAACCTTGAGGGTAGGTATTTGTAACTGTCCAATCAAACCTTTGATTTCGTCGGGTATACTCGGGTCGTTGAACACGTAATCAAAAATACGTGCCAATAACTCAATCGTGTTTTGATCGATATGCGTCAACTCTCCGCCAGACGCATGTTGCGAAAGCTGACGCAAATGCGTACTTTCAGGCCGTATTTCTGCACTCGCTTGAGAACGCTGTAAGCCCGTCAGATAATTAAAAAACTCGCGATCAATGGTGACCGTTTCTACACCTTTTTCCCGGACATACGATGACTCCTGAGGGGCATCCGACCAGCTATTTGCATCACCTAAACTAGCGCGTCCTTCAGCAAGATCTCGCTCCTGATCAGCCGCATAAGTAGAGTTGAACGAGGTTTCACGCTCGGCTTTATCCTGTTGCCGGGATACTGAAAAAATATTTCTTAATTTATTTTCGAGATACGGATCTTGCACATCGAGATCGTTTTGGCGGGTACGAGTAAAGCGTTTTTTTTCTTCTCGCTTCGCTTTATCAATATCGGCGAGAATACCGCGTTCAATCAAAGCATCATTCAAACCTTGATAAACGTTATTAAGCTGTAAGAACAGCTCTGGTTGCAGCAATCGCAATACCAAATGCTGAGTCTCTTTGCTCGACTCGAATTCAGACCAACCATGAATCACGGCACTAACAAATAATTCCGGGCGAAAAGGATTTTGTGACACGCTGATCGGCGTGCGTCTCAACACATGCCCGATACGGATATTGAGCGCAACCAACTGATCCGCATTGTTTACTTCCAGCGCATTGCTCAGATTGTTCGTCAGTACTTTATTTTCCATCTCCTCAAAACTAACGAGCGAAAAATCTTGCGATTCCGACGTGGCTTTCGTCTTTTTACGGGTGTTAACTATACTGACTTCTTTTGTCAACACTGCGTTGATTTGAGACGTGAGTATTTTATAAAAACCACCTGGATTGCGTTTTAATAATTGATATGCCAAAAAACTGCTGGCCGCCTCTTCCGGTCTCACCGTCTGGTCGGAAACCACAAACAAGGCTTGAGTTAATCGCGACGCAAACGCTTCTAGTTGCGATGACACAAGATTCGTCGCAATCGGCACCAGACTTTGCAGCAAGAGCAAGCGACTGGAACTAGAAAATTCACTTTTCTTAGCAGTGTTTAAAGGGATGGTGTCCATGACTCACATTTAAAAAATACAAATAAAGCTAAGGGGAGTAATACGCTTCGCTTGCCATTGTCACGACTAAAACCAACATGACTGCGATAAACAAGACGACGAGCAAACGACCAAACTTGGGACTTGAACTAGCACCAGTTGGTAAATCCGCGTTATTCTGAGCCATATTTATTGCCTTATGGAATTAATAATGTAGAACCTGTTGTTTTTCGCGCTTCTAAATCACGATGCGCCTGCGCTACCTCACTTAAAGGATAGCGTTGGCGAATATCGATTTTGATCTTGCCACTTTCCACCATTGCAAATAAATGTGCCGCCATCATTTCCAGATCAGCACGTTTAGCGGTGTAAGTCATCAGACTGGGACGTGTAATAAACAAGGAGCCACGCGATGCTAATTCGTTCAATGCAAATGGTGGAACTGGTCCCGACGCGTTACCAAAACTAACCATCATCCCCAGAGGGGAGAGGCAATCCAAAGAACCTGTGAAGGTATCCTTGCCAATCGAATCATACACAACTGGCACACCTTTTCCTTCGGTAATTTCTCTCACCCGCTGAACAAAATTCTCATTGTTGTAGTTAATTACATGCGCACATCCATGCTCTTTGGCGAGTACCGCTTTTTCATCAGAGCCAACCGTACCTATCATCGTTACGCCGATAGCCCGAGCCCATTGACAGGCAATCAAACCAACACCGCCAGCAGCAGCATGAAACAAAATTGTTTCACCACCTTGCAAAGGAAAGGTTCTGTGAAACAAATACTGCACCGTCAAACCTTGCAACATCATGGCAGCAGCAGTTTCAAAAGAAATGCTATCAGGCAGTCGCACCAGATTATCTGCAGGCATAATGCGCGCTTCAGAGTAAGCGCCTATCGGACGCCCCGCATAAGCAACGCGATCCCCAACCGCAACGACGCTGACACCTGCACCGACCGCTTCGACAATACCAGCTGCCTCCATTCCCAGACCGGCAGGTAAAGTTTGGGGATATAAACCCGTTCTGAAATAAACATCGATGAAATTCAAGCCGCAAGCCATGTGCCGCACCAATACCTCACCGGGCCCTGGCGCACCAAGCACTACATGCTCATATATCATGACGTCTGGATCACCTGTTTCCGACATTCTGACTGCTCTTACCATGTCCGCACCTTATGACTTGTTTTCAGGCCTTCTTTTTAGACAACAAGTACATCCCGCCCATCACCAGGGCTGTACCCCCCAATTGCCACGCCGTAATTGCCTCGTCAAGAAAAAATGCACCAAGAAATAAGGTCGACACAGGCCCGACCATCCCTGCTTGTGAAGCGGTAGGCGCGCCAATTCTTTTTACTGCAATCATGGTCATAAACACCGGCAACACTGTACAAAATATCGCATTGAGCAACGAGAGCCAATAGACAGGCGCAGGCTGAATCAATACTGAGACCGGACGTAAGATAAAAAATTGCGCAATACAAGCTGCGCTGGAAACACACATTGCATATGACACCAAGCGAAGCGATCCCATTTTTGTGACCATTTGTCCGGATTGAAGCAAATAAACAGCATAGGATATCGCCGCGCCAAGCACCATGACGGAGCCTAGCAAAACATTATCTCCACCGAATTTCAGATCATGCAAGAAAACCAAAATGATACCAAGGTAACTCACTATTAGTGCCGCCACCTCCAGTGTAGACACTTTTCGCTTAAAGAATAGCGCGGACATAATTAAGACAAACGATGGTGTCAAAAATAAAATTAAGCGCTCCAAACCTGCTGTGATGTATTGCAGCCCCAGGAAATCCAAAAAAGATGATAAATAATAACCAACCAGACCGAGAACTATCAGGCGCCAGCGTTCTGAGTTGAGTAAGGGCGGGGATTTGCGCATCTGCCAGACCGCAATGGCAGCGAACAAGGGCAAAGAAAAAGCCATACGGAAGCCAATTAAGGTCACGGCGTCCACGTGGTAGCGATAAATCAGCTTAGCCACGATGGCTTTGGTTGAAAATAGAATGGCACCAGTCAAGGCGATCAATAAACCACCAAGGTAATGCTTGCGCGAAAATGAGGGAGTGAGATGTGCTTTCATGACCGCAATTGTAAAGCGATATTTGGAAATCAAAATTAATTGCAAATTTACTATCAAAATACTCGAATTCCAACAAAGAATATTTATTAAATTTCCTCAAAGAAAAAATATAACAATTCATCACAATCCAGAGGACAAACTCAACCTGAATTTGACTTTACTTAACTATTTATAAATATCGTTTTGTTTACAATTTGCATTTCTTTTACAACGAACAAACAAATCATGGAAATGTACTCCCCTCGACTGCAATTCTCCGAAAATACAAGACCACGTCCAAAACTCGTAAATAAAGTGATGTCAATATCAATCGACCCCGTCCTGCATCGTCAAAGGGGCGAAACAGATATGCAAATTCAACAACTATTTCAACGCTTATTCCAAAGCAAAACGTCTGCGCAAACTGACTCTCAAACAAATTCATCTTTCAAATAAAGCATTTTGATGAAAAAGGTAATGCTAAAGATCTTTCTTGTGTGATGAAATTCTTTCGCGTGCTGTCACCCATTTTCTTCTACATGTATCAAAGCCCACATTGAATGCTAGTTATTTCGAGAATTTCTGCAGTGCCAATATGGTAAAATGTCTGTCTTCAATATCAAACTAAGCCAGGCAAAACTGCCACCCCAAGGGTGCGCTGTTGCCGATTCAGGAAAGAGCGATCATGGCAGGACATAGTAAATGGGCCAATATTAAGCACAAAAAAGCGGCGACTGATGCAAAACGCGGCAAAATCTGGACCCGTCTGATTAAAGAAATTACCGTTGCTGCCCGTATGGGTGGTGAAGATGTTGACTCCAACCCACGTTTGCGGCTCGCAGTGGATAAGGCAGCCGACGCCAATATGCCTAAAGAAAACGTGACCCGTGCGATTCAACGCGGTGCCGGTACATTGGAAGGCGCAAATTACGAAGAAGTTCGTTATGAAGGATACGGCATCGGTGGCGCTGCCCTGATTGTCGATTGCATGACTGACAATCGGGTACGTACGGTGGCTGAAGTTCGCCATGCTTTCAATAAATACGGCGGCAATATGGGCACCGAAGGCTCGGTTGCTTTCATGTTCAAACATTGCGGACAGATGTTATTTGCACCAGGCACCAATGAAGACGCCCTGATGGAAGCCGCGCTCGAAGCCGGTGCTGACGACGTTATTACTGATGACGAAGGCGGTATCGAAGTCTTATGCGCACCTTTTAGCTTATCGGATATCCGTTCCGCGCTGGAAGCCGCCGGATTCAAGCCCGAAGTTGCAGAAGTCCTCATGAAACCAGATGCAGAAACCGTCTTCACCGGTGAAGACGCCATCAAAATGCAAAAATTGCTGGACGCGCTGGAAAATCTGGACGACGTACAAGACATTTATACCAACGCCATCGTAGAAGAATAATATGAAAATTCTCGTTGTCGGCTCGGGTGGCCGTGAACACGCACTCGCCTGGAAACTGGCTCAATCAGAACGCGTACAAACCATTTTTGTCGCACCGGGTAATGGCGGTACTGCCAGTGATATCCGGCTTAAAAATATCAACATTACCGATCCGGTCGCATTGGCGGATTTTGTTGAGCAAGAGCACATAGGCTTAACCGTGGTTGGCCCGGAAGTGCCACTAGCGGCCGGCATCGTGAATATTTTCCGCGATCGTGGTTTGAAAATTTTTGGCCCATCCAAAGAAGCTGCGCAATTAGAAAGCTCTAAGGATTTCGCCAAAGCGTTCATGAAAAAACATGCGATTCCGACGGCGGAATATCAGACTTTTTCAGATTTGCAAGCGGCACATGATTACATCGACGCCAAAGGCGCGCCTATCGTGATCAAAGCGGATGGCTTAGCGGCTGGAAAAGGCGTCGTCGTTGCCATGACGCTGGCTGAAGCGCATGATGCGGTCGACATGATGTTGTCTGACAACAAGCTAGGCGATGCGGGTGCGCGCGTTGTCATCGAAGAATTTTTGGTCGGTGAAGAAGCCAGTTTCATCGTGATGGTCGATGGCAAAAATATCTTGCCGCTGGCGACCAGCCAGGATCATAAACGTCTGCTCGACAATGACGAAGGTCCAAATACCGGTGGAATGGGCGCCTACTCCCCTGCCCCTATCGTCACGCCACAGCTACATGCCCGCGTAATGCGCGAGATCATTGACCCGACAGTACAAGGCATGGCAAAGGATGGTATCGTCTTTACTGGCTTCCTCTATGCAGGTCTGATGATCGATGAGCACGGCAATCCTAAGACACTGGAATTTAACTGCCGCATGGGCGACCCTGAGACACAGCCTATTATGGCGCGTTTGAAAACCGACTTATTGCACGTGATGGAACATGCCGTCAATGGCACGCTCGACACAGTAGAGTTGGAATGGGACAGGCGCACAGCAATGGGCGTGGTCATGGCTGCGGCGGGTTATCCAGATACACCACGCAAAGGCGATAAGATTACCGGTATTCCGGCAGAAACTTCGGACAGCATGACGTTTCATGCAGGCACCGTATTAAACGAAAAAACCTTGCTGTCGAACGGCGGCCGTGTTTTGTGCGTAGTTGGATTGGGTGACACTGTCAAGCTGGCGCAAAAACATGCGTATGATGTCGTGGAAAAAATCCACTTTGACGGCGCACAATACCGTCACGATATTGGCTGGCGTGCACTCAACAGAAAGCACTAAGCTTTAACATCAATGAGCTTTTCGGCTCAAGTCCTGTACAATAATGGGGGCTGGACTGTGTCCAGCCCGTCTTGCTTTTTAATGAAGGCAACAGAATGACGGATACACAAGCTGTTAAAAATTACTTTTTATCTCTACAAGCGAGCATCGTTGCGTCGCTGGAAGAAGTTGATGGTAAACAATTTTTAACCGATAGCTGGGAACGCCCTGAAGGTGGCGGCGGAATTTCCCGCGTAATTGAAGAAGGACAGGTATTTGAACGCGGCGGCGTTAATTTTTCCCACGTTATGGGGAATAATTTACCACCATCAGCCGCTGCCAGCCGTCCTGAATTAGCTGGCAGAAAATGGGAAGCTATGGGTGTTTCGCTGGTGTTACACCCGCGCAATCCTTATGCGCCGACAGTGCACATGAATGTCCGCTTCTTCATCACCCATGCGGAAGGACAAGAACCCGTATGGTGGTTCGGTGGAGGCATGGACTTAACACCGTATTATGGGTTTGAAGAAGACGCAAGACATTTCCATCAAACTTGCAAAGATGCCGTTTCACCTTTTGGTGCAGACTTACATCCGCGCTTTAAAAAATGGTGCGATGAATACTTTTACCTGAAGCACCGCAAAGAAGCACGCGGTGTAGGTGGTATTTTTTATGATGATTTTAACGAACTCGATTTTGCTAGCAGCTTTGCGATGACGCGGGCCGTAGGTGATGCTTTTGTACCAGCCTATCGCCCTATTCTTGAAAAGCGTCACGCACTAGTCTATGGTGAACAAGAGCGTGACTTCCAGGCTTATCGCCGCGGACGGTACGTAGAATTTAATCTGGTGTTTGATCGTGGTACGCATTTTGGTTTGCAATCCGGCGGCAGAACTGAATCCATTCTGATGTCGATGCCACCGATTGTTAAATGGCGCTACAACTGGACACCAGATGCTGATAGTGCAGAAGCAAAGCTAGCAAGCGATTTTCTGGCGCACCGGGAATGGGTATAAGTAATAATACAGCACGCTGCGTCCTGGTATTGGGCGGTAGTTTTGACCCGGTACATATAGGACACATCGCCTTAGCGAGCAGCCTGACGCAACTACTCAAACCGGATGAATTACGTATTATCCCGGCTGGGCAGCCGTGGCAAAAATCCGCTCTGACGGCTACATCAGAGCAAAGAGTCAGTATGCTAAAACTGGCTTTTGAAAATTGGACAGACTGCCCCCTTTATATTGACGAGCAGGAAATCCGACGCGCAGAACGACAGCAAAGCAGTTACACCATTGATACACTAAGACAACTGCGTGCCGAACTAGGAGCAGAAACATCGCTGAACTTTGCGATGGGGGCAGATCAGCTATTGAATCTGCATACATGGCATCAATGGCGTGATTTATTCGAGGTAGCCAATTTATGCGCTGCGGCACGACCCGGATATAGTTTGAAGATTGCGTCACAAGAAGTCGCTAAAGAATGGCAAGACCGGCTCATGAATGGTAAGGAATTACGATCCAGATCGCACGGAGGAACCGCTTTGGAACCCGAGTTAGCGATCGATGTGTCAGCAACCCGACTGCGCACTGAATTAAAACAGCATAACCCGACAATGAGATTGCTAGTCCCTCACAAGGTGCTAGACTACATACAACAACATTCAATTTATTAAAAAAATGGATATCAAAAAATTACAAACTCTGGTCGTTGACGCTTTGGAAGATGTAAAAGGTCAAGACATACAACTGTTCGATACAACCCACCTGACCAGCTTATTTGACCGCGTTCTGGTCGCATCTGGTACTTCAAACCGTCAAACTAAGGCATTGGCTGCATCAGTTCGCGATAAAGTCAAAGAAGCCGGCGGCAACATCGTCAGCGTCGAAGGTGAAACCACTGGCGAATGGGTACTGGTCGATCTGGGCGATATGGTCGTGCATATCATGCAACCAGCTATCCGCGCTTACTATCGTTTAGAAGAGCTGTGGGGCGATAAGCCTGTTAAATTAGGCGCTGAAAAACGTACATCCAAACGCACAGCTGCCGAGCCAGCCGAAACAGAGAAGCCAAAACGTGCTCCACGCAAAGCAACTGGCAAAGCCGCACCGCTGGAAGTGACACATGACATGATGGCGATTCAGACAACGCTAGATGATGAAAAGAAACCAGCCCGCAAACCACGCGCATCCAAAGCAGTCGATGGTGATGCAAAACCAGCACGCAAGCCAGCGACACGCAAAGCAGCAGATGGTAGCGCCGCCAAACCAGCCAAAATACCTACTGGTGGTCGTGTGAAAGTTGCGGCAACTAAAACCGCTACTGCTTCCGCAAAGCAAGCTGCAGCAAAACGTCCGGCACGTAAGAAAGTAGCTGAATAAGCGACGCAATAAATACTGCGTTCATGCTAAGTAGAAAGCAAATGGCTGCCTCGTGCAGCCATTTGCTTGACTGGCGCTATACTTATCGTGGTCAGGTCATTTCGATTTATTCATCATACAGATTTTTATTTAAAGTATTACCATGCAACTCATCATCGCCGCTGTCGGCCATAAAATGCCAGACTGGATAGAAATTGCCTTTCAGGAATATGCCAAGCGTATGCCGCCTGAAATTCGCATTCATCTAAAAGAAATTAAACCAGTCGAACGCTCCGGCAGCAAGACCGCTGAGACGGTAATGGCTTTAGAACGCGCCAAAATTGAAGCAGTCATTCCCAAAAATGCGCGCGTGATTGCACTTGATGAACGTGGTAAAGATTGGACCAGCGTCGCCTTATCCCAAAATTTAAATAACTGGCAGCAAGATGGTCGTGACGTGGTATTTGTCATTGGTGGTGCAGATGGCCTGGATGCTGGTTTCAAAGCAAATGCTGATGGCCTGATACGGATTTCCAGCTTAACTTTGCCACATGGAATGGTCAGAGTCATCCTTGCTGAACAACTGTACCGCGCCTGGACAATCACCCAGAATCATCCGTATCATCGAGTATAAATACAAAATAAATACAAAATTACATCGATATGCATCAAGAAAATAAAATTTATCTGGCATCCAAGAGCCCGCGTCGTCGCGAATTACTGCATCAGGTCGGTATAGAATTTGATTTACTGCTATTGCGTGATGCCGCACCACGCGGGCCAGATGTGACCGAAATCGTCTTACCGGGCGAACTGCCCTACGACTATGTCAGCCGCGTCACCCAAGAAAAGGCCGCGATGGCATGGAAGGTCATGCAAATGCGTAAGCTACTCCCAAGACCCATTTTAGCCGCCGACACTACCGTCGTTCTGGATCAGCAGATTTTAGGCAAGCCAGCAAACCGGGATGAAGCTATTCATATGCTGACTCAACTGGCGGGCAAAACACATCAGGTCTTGACCAGTCTGGCAGTTCAGCATGCACACGGACTAGAGGCGATTACCCAAACCTCCGAAGTCAGCTTCGCGCCTTTGACCGATGCACAAATTCACGCCTACTGCCTGACCACCGAGCCCTACGATAAAGCCGGTGGTTATGGTATCCAAGGTGTTGCAGCACGCTTTATTTCCCACATCGATGGCAGTTATTCTGGCATCATGGGGCTACCCTTATTTGAGACTTGCAAAGTGTTACGTCAGTCTGGAATTTTTATCCCTTAATTTCTGAATTTCATGAGCGAAAACCTCCTCATCAACATCACACCGCAAGAAACCCGCGTGGCCCTGATTTTTCAAGGTGCGGTTCAAGAATTACACATAGAGCGCACTTTATCCCGTGGTCTGGTTGGTAATATCTACCTCGGAAAAGTGGTTCGGGTGCTACCCGGCATGCAATCAGCATTCATCGATATTGGCCTGGAACGTGCAGCGTTTTTGCACATTGCCGATATCTGGGATGCCCGCCCGCCAGAGGGAAATTCGTCCACCCCACTGACCCCGATTGAAAAACTGCTATTTGACGGACAAGCCATTACAGTTCAGGTGATTAAAGATCCTATCGGTACCAAAGGTGCTCGATTGTCGACGCAGATTTCTATCGCCGGCCGCATGCTCGTCTACTTGCCACAAGATTCACACATCGGTATTTCTCAAAAAATCGAGAATGAACAAGAGCGTGAAGCCTTACGCAGTAAAGTACAGGGCCTGCAACAACCAGATGAAAAAGGCGGCTTCATCGTCCGCACCATGGCAGAAGATGCCTCCAATGAAGACCTGAAGGCTGACGTCGATTATTTACGCCGCACCTGGTCCACCATCACCCAGCTAGCTAAAACTCAGCCGCCAACTACCCTGCTCCATCAGGATTTGAATCTGGCACAACGTGTGCTGCGCGACTTTGTGAATGAAGAAACCGACAGCATCCAGGTCGATTCTCGCGAGAATTATTTGATGTTGCAGGAATTTGCGGTTCGCTACATGCCGTCAGTGATTCCCAAGCTACAGCACTACACTGGTGAGCGCCCTCTATTTGATCTGTATGGCGTTGAAGAAGAAATCGAACGTGCCCTAGGACGTCGGGTTGACCTCAAATCTGGCGGTTACCTGATCATCGATCAAACCGAAGCCATGACCACCATTGACGTCAACACCGGTAGCTTTGTCGCTGGGCGTAACTTTGATGACACAATCTTCAAAACCAATCTGGAAGCCGCACACGCCATTGCACGTCAACTGCGCTTACGCAATCTGGGTGGCATCATCATTCTCGATATTATCGATATGGAGAATGAAGAACATAAAACCGCGGTATTGGCTGAACTGAATAAAGCGTTGTCACGCGACCGCACTAAATTGTCAGTCTCTGGTTTTTCGGCATTGGGATTGGTTGAAGTCACTCGCAAACGTACTCGCGAATCGCTGGCCCACATTTTATGTGAAACCTGCCCAGCCTGCTCAGGCAAGGGACAGGTAAAAACGGCACGCACGATTTGTTATGAAATTTTGCGCGAATTATTACGTGAGGCAAAACAATTTAACCCACGTGAATTCCGCATCATGGCGTCGCAAATCGTGGTCGATATGTTCCTCGAAGAAGAATCACAACACCTGACTATGTTGGGTGATTTTATCGGCAAGCCGATCTCCTTGCAGGTCGAAAACATGTTCCATCAAGAGCAATACGACATTATTTTGATGTAGATTCAAACTTTTATTCTCGCTCTTCGTTATAATCCGCGCATGAGAAATTTTTTGAACTCCCGCAAGTGGCATATCTGGATCGCATGTTTTGCGATACTGATCAATGCGCTTGCGCCTTCGATTTCTCAAGCGTTTGATTTAATGAACGCCAAAACTGGCTTGCCTGGCTTTGCTGAAATCTGCACGACCCAGGGCGCCAAAATAGTATCAGATCAAGTAACATCTGCATCTCTGCAAAACCAATTTCCAGCAAAAGACCCGCTGCAATCGGTATTGCATCATATGCAGCATTGCCAGTGCTGCGTTACGCATGCTGACAACCTGGCATTGCCCTTCCCTGACAGCCAGCAAGTTGCCATCATAGAAGGGCATGATGCCTATCCTGCATTGTTCTATCACTCTCCCACTCCGCTGTTTTCATGGGCAACTGCGCATGCGCGCGCCCCACCTGCCTCTGCTTGAGACTTTGTCATGGTTTATCTGCCATCCACAGATAAACTGATACCTGCCGTAACCGGGAATAAGTCGTTGTTCATTCAAAAATTGAGTTCTTGAACTGAAATTTATCTTTTAGATTCAATGCCAATTCCGTCTGCACATTGTTCATTCTTAAGGTTTAACGGTTTTTTGTTCTAGCGAGCAATCGCTGATCCTGATTCGCTAAGCGGGATTCATCGTGCAACAGAAGCAAACAATGAATTCAATACGACGTAACACACTAGGCATGCTGAGCATGCTTGGCATCGCTTGCCTATCTCTAAGCGCATGCAAACGCAACACGCCAGTCTTTAACGGTATTGATATTACCGGGGCCGATTATGGCAGTGATTTTCATTTGACTGGTCACGATGGCAAAACCTATTCTTTGAAGCAATTCAAAGGCAAATACGTATTGTTGTTTTTTGGCTATACACAATGCCCCGACATTTGCCCCACGGCATTGACCCGTGCACTCAATATACGCCAACAATTAGGTGCTGACAGTACGCAACTTCAGGTTGTTTTTATTACCGTCGATCCGGAACGCGACACCCCGCCATTGCTGACAGAGTACATGCATGCGTTTGATCCGACATTTCTGGGACTGTTTGGCACTACGGAACAGACCCAGGCGGTTGCGAAAGCATTCCGCGTCTTTTACAAAAAGGTTCCCAGCGGTAGTTCCTATAGCATGGACCACACTGCGATCAGTTACCTCTACGATACCAACAACAAAATTCGCCTCGCCTTCAAACACGAACAAAGCGCTGAACAATGTGCCGCCGACATTCGTACTTTAATTCAAACTCAATCAAGCTAAGGAAAAACATCATGAAAATCTTCAATCAAGTTGTCATCATCAGCATTCTTTCCATCCCCGCCTTCGCCGCCCAGGCACAAGTCAAAGTGACCGATCCGTGGGTCAGAGCAACGGTCACGCAACAAAAAGCAACTGGCGCTTTTATGCAATTAAGCTCGCCACAAAATACACGCCTGATTGAAGTCCATACCAATGCTGCTGCATCGGCAGAAGTACATCAAATGGAAATGGTCGACAACGTCATGAAAATGCGTGAAGTCAATGGTCTGGATCTGCCAGCCAATAAAACAGTGGAGTTAAAACCAGGTGGTTATCACGTCATGTTGATGGGCTTAAACGCGCAAGCAAAAGTCGGTGATGTGATCCCGCTGACCCTGGTATTTGAAAACAAAGACAAAAAACGTGAGACCGTAAATGTCAATGCCATCGTCAAGCCTTTGACTCAAACGTCTATGCCGGAACATCAGCATTAACCAATATTAGCCAATATTAATCAACATCCTTCAAGGCAGACAATGATCATGAATGCGCAACGATCAAAATTCAGTATCAATGCCGGTATTTGTTTCAGCGTATTACGTAGCTTTAATGTGGCAGCAATGTGTGCGCTGGCTGTATGGCATGGCTATGTGTTTCATTTGAATCAGGCTTTGCTTGAAGCAGAAAATAAAAAATCACCGACACCGCCAGCTCATATCAAATTGCAGCGTATTGCAGCGGCTTCGACAACTTTCTATTTGAAGGTCCAATCATGAAAAACTCTATCATCATCCGCCGTGCAGCAATGACAATTGCTGGCATATTCTTCTCCCAACTTGCCGCTGCACATATCACTATCGATCAGGCTACTGCAACCACAGGCGCTTACCAAAAACTGACGTTTAAAGTCGGTCATGGCTGTGATGGCAGCGCTACCAATCTAATTAAAATCAGCATTCCGGAAAACGTCGCCGGTGCCAAGCCCATGCCAAAAGCAGGCTGGCAACTGTCCACAAAAATAGAAACACTGGCAACACCTTATACATCACACGGCAAAACCATCAGCAGCGATGTGCGTGAAATCAGCTGGGTTGGTGGACCATTGCCAGACGCCTACTACGATGAATTTTCTGTCCACGTAAAACTGCCTGACACCCCGGGAAAACTGTATTTCAAAGTCACTCAACAATGTGAAAAAGGAAGTTTGGAATGGGTGCAACTGCCACAACAAGGACAAAATAAAAATGAATTAAAGTACCCGGCACCAGGAATTGAGATTATTCCCGCAACCACGCACGAACATATGCACCAGCACTAAGCCAAAAACAACAATACTCTTTCAAAAATATTCACAGGGAATAACTATGAACCTCAAAAAAGTCAGCCTTTTAGCGACCAGTATTGCTCTCCTGTTTCCAGTATTGGCACATGCTTGCGCAAGCTGCGGTTGCACCTTAAGTCCGGATTGGGACGGCACAAATACGACCGGTCAGCCAGGTTTTAAATTAGACGTGCGTTACGATTATCTGAATCAAAATCAATTGCGCTCCGGAACCAGTACAATTAACCCCGCAGTCGCCAGTCAATTCGTCAATAGCACGGGGCCTCAAGAGGTAGAGAAATTTACCAAAAATAATTACGTCACAGTGGGTCTGGATTACTCCAATGGCGGCAATTGGGAAGTCAAGCTTCAGGTACCCTATATCAACCGTAACCATAGCACTTTGGGCACAGCCTCTGATGGCACAACAGCGGGCGCAGGAGGCGGTCAATATGACTCACAAACTTCGGGTATAGGTGACGTCAAAATCATGGCGCGTTATATCGGCTTGTCTGAATCACATAAATTCGGTGTCTTATTCGGTGCCAAATTAGCGACAGGCAGCCATACCTTAACGGGTACTTCAACCGATACCACAAACCCAGGCTCGGCACCAATTGATCGTGGATTGCAGCCTGGTACAGGCACCACCGATCTTATCCTTGGTGTTTCATATGCTGATAGTCTGAATACTGACTGGTCTTATTTTACGCAAGCAATCGTGCAAACAGCACTCAATTCCAGCGATCAATATAAACCAGGTACGGGATTAAATATCAATGGTGGCTTACGCTATAACGGCTTTGAAAAATTCAAACCTATGGTGCAATTCAATGCCAAATATGTACAGCATGACACTGGGGACAACGCCGACACCATTAGCACTGGAGGCACGCTGGCCTATATCAGCCCGGGTGTTTTGGCAGTAGCAAGTGATACGGTTTCTGTCTACGCTTTTGTACAAGCCCCCATTTATCAAAACGTCCGTGGTGTGCAACTGGCGCCACGTTACACCGCTTCTGTGGGCGTCAAAGTCGCATTCTGATTGACGCAAAGCTGATCTGATGTTCAGGTTCCAAACCTACGTCAGGTCTGCAGTTTTTTCATCCTTTTAAAAGATTCATCGCGTACAACCGCCAATGAAATGTCATGCATTTACTCGCAATTTGATCTTCGGAATCGCTATGTTGGCGATGCTGATGCTCACGCTTGCTCCGGCGATATCGAGTGTGCTGCTGAGCGATGTTAATCAGGGTCAAGCAAGTATATGTAGCACCAGTAATGCGGTTGGCGATGTTAGTCTGATCGCGCGATCAACGGACAATTTTCCGCGCAAATCACATTGGCATTTTAGCCATTGTCACTACTGTTTCACCCATGCCGGTTCATTTCTCATGCCAGGTATGGCAAGTATATTAGTACCTAGCATACAAGCGGGATTTTACTATCCATTAGCATTTTATGAATCTTCTGTTCCACTATTTTTCTGGTTCTCATCACAAGCACGAGCACCTCCTCGCGTTTTTCGCCTGGCACCACAAAACGCCGCTTTTTAGCGCGTAGCCTGGGCAAGCAAAGCTTGTCATTTATTTGTACATCAAGACATTTCTCTCCTTCTTTGACTGTCTGAGATGATCCCTTTATGCACGCCATTTATATTCGCATTTATTATTCGTTTTTTGAATTGAATCATGAAAAAATCCGTCACCACTTCTTCAATAAAACCAGCAAACAAGCAATTTCATACCTCGACATTACGTCCTATGGTGCGTGCCATTAGCGCCATCATGGCTTGTCTGACGACAACGGCAATTGCGCAAACCACCGATAACGCGGAACCGGATGCACAGGTCGTAGTGGTCACAGGTACATCGGCGACCAAACCAGTCACAGCTTCTTCGGCAACCATAGAAACAGTCATGGCCAAAGAACTGGGCGATACGACCAATGTCACCACTGTAGAAGATGCCTTGAAATATATCCCTAGCATCATGGTACGCAAACGCTTTAATGGCGATACGGCAGCACCAGTCACGTCACGCACAACTGGCGTGAATGCGAGCGCACGTACTTTAATTTTTGCTGATGGCGTCATGCTTTCAAGTCTGGTCAATAACAACAATGGCAATGGTTCGCCACAGTGGTTTATGGTTTCTCCTGAAGAAATCGACAGCATCGATGTCATGTACGGTCCGTTTTCTGCAGCCTATGCAGGTAATTCTTATGGTGCTGTTATCCAGATGAATACTCGCATGCCGCGACAATTTGAAGCGACAGCAAAAATAAATCTATCGTCGCAAAATTTTGATTCGTATGGCACCAGCAACAATTTCAAATCGGGCAGCCTGAACGCTACCATTGGTGATCGTCAAGGTGCGTTTTCCTGGTTTGTCAGTGCCAACCACCTCGATAGCTTTAGTCAACCGATTACCTTCGGCACGCTGTCGCAATCCAGCAAAGCCGCAGCCGCCAACCTACCGGTCATCACTGGCGCAACCGCCGACTACAACCGTACTGGCGGTGCCATCCAGGTGATCAGCGCAGGGAATCTGAACCACACTGTGCAAGACACCGCCAAAGTCAAATTAGCCTACGATTTCAATGCCGAAACCACGCTCAGCTATATGCTCGGTTACTGGCAGAATTCTGCGAATGGTAAGGCTGCCTCCTATCTTCGTGATGCTAGTGGTACTTCCTATTACGGTGCAACAACTGGCAATGTCAATATCGGTGGCTATGCCTATAGCGCGACCACTATCGCAGGTCAATTTGGTAGCAATAGCACCGAACAGACGCACTGGATGCAAAGCCTGGCGCTCAATACTAAAACTTCCGGAGCCTGGGATTGGAATGCGGTGATCAGCAACGTCAATTATGCGACGGATCTGACGCGTTCTTCTACAGGCCCATATCCTGCTGCACAGACCACGGGTGCGGGCCGCATTGCCGATGCGAGTGGAACCGGATGGACCACCGTTGATGCCAAAGCGACCTATCGTCCAGACGCAAATCAAGGTTCCCACACGGTGAGCTTTGGAGTCCACGCTGACCAATTCAAATTGGTCAGCCCGTCTTACAATACAACAGACTGGCTCAATGGCAGCAGCGGTGCTTTGTATAGTAACTCTCTCGGAAAAACACAGACCAATGCGCTCTGGATACAAGACGTATGGCGTATCAGCACAAAATTAACTGCCACCATCGGCGGGCGCTATGAACAATGGAAAGCACGCGATGGCTATAATTACGCTATCGCTGCCAATGGGACAGGTTTCCCGGTCAATCAACCTGGCGTTTCCCAAAATGGTCTGTCGCCAAAAGCAACCCTGGCGTGGAAAGCATCGGATACCTGGCAAATCACTGGTTCTTTCGGTCGTGCCTTACGCTTCCCTACGGTTGGTGAGTTATACCAAAACGTCCAGACGGGCACCACCTTTACACAAGCAAATCCTTATCTCAAACCAGAAGACGTTCTATCGAGCGAATTCGCATTTGAACGCAAAACCAAAGACAGCCGGGTACGAGTTTCTGTGTTTGGTGAATTTGTTTCCGACGCCTTGATTTCTCAGACATCGAATATCGCTGGTTATTCCACGCCTGTTTCATTCACACAAAATGTGGATAAAACCCGTCAACGTGGGATAGAGTTGGTCGCAGAAAAAGACAACGCATTTTTTCAAGGTTTGCAGTTATCTGCGAGCCTGACCTATGTTGATGCGGTGATCCTGGCCAATAGCAGCTATGTACCAACAATCGCTGGTGCAACGTCCGTCGGCAAGCACACACCTTACGTACCTGACTGGCGCGCGACGATGGTTGCGACTTACCGGCCAGATGCGCGCTGGGCTTATACCTTAGCTGGGCGCTATACAGGGCGCCAATATGCGACGGTCGATAATACGGATGTTTACCCAGGCACTTACCAAGGTTTCCAGCCCTTCTTTGTCGCTGACGCACGTGTCCACTATCAAGTCAACCATCAATGGAGCGTCGCTGCCGGAATAGATAATATCAATAATCAAAAATATTATCTGTACCATCCATTCCTGCAAAGAACCGTCTACGCTGAGTTGAAATACACGTATTGATCAAGCATTCAGGCAAACAGTAAATCAATAGAAAATTAAAAAAAATGGGGAGCTAAGATGAGCTCTCCATTTTTTATGCCTCACAATTTGCGTTTCTGATTGTGTAAAAATACACTCGCTAAGATGGGTGCAAGTAGCACCCGTCCTACAAATTATGCCATCTCAGTCACCTCTTTTGCCGTAGCACGTTCCAATTCCAACGCCTTCAACTGAACCATCACTTTCTGATCCACTTTTAAAGCCTGTTCAGCCGGAATCACCAGCGTTGTGATCTGTTTCAAACTCGCCTTCGGCAAATCACCCAAACGGATTTTTTCGATGCGGGTTTGCTCTAAAGGATGGGTCGCTGCTTCATACAAGATCACCTCATGATCGAGCGAATACGTGAGCGCCAATTTATCGGTAATAATCTGCAAGTGCGCTGGTTCGGTGTCGTAACGCTTTAAAGTTAAATCACCAGCGAGACCAATTTGCCAGACGATGAACATGGCGCTTGGATCAATCACGCGTTCATAAATCATGAACTGCGTCGCTTCCATCGACTGCATGCCACGTGATCCTGGATCAATGCCAAGATCAGCGACCAGACAATCCAACGCTGAAATACCTGGCTCCATGTGCGCGGCATACCCCTCTTTACGCGCATCGGCAATCGCCATGTGTGAGATACAAGCAAAGATGCCAGGATGTCCGTAAAATGCCGCGCAAACGCGCTTGCCGGCGCGGACTTCTTTCAAAATCGTGTCCGTCATACGACGGTAAGTGTCACGGCGGGTTTTACCATCAATTTTGGTGTCTTCATAATGGTCATTCAGACACACATATTCTTTGGCGATAGTCTGCAGCCATTGACGCGTAAAAATATTCGGCACGGCGGCAATGACAATGTCAAATGACTCGATATAACTCTTTGCGAGGGGCGTCAATTGCCCCGCCATACGCATGCCTGTACCTACGCATACAAGTTGTCCGGCTTTTTGATCGCTCATATTGGAAATTTTTGGTAGGTAATGATGGCTTAATCACTCAAACACTGAGACGCAATTACGGCCATCAGCTTTGGACTTGTAAAGTGCCTTGTCAGCAGATTCCATCAAGGCTTCAAAGGTGCTGACGGTATGGGTGTCAATCGTCGCAATACCAAAACTGGCGGTCAAAGGAAAACGAAATCCGCTCGGTTCGGTATCAATCGCAGCAATCGCTAACCGGCAACGTTCCGCCAATTGTTTGGCAACGTGGATATCGGCCGCAGGCATGCAGATCGCAAATTCTTCGCCGCCTAAACGCCCAAACATATCATCTTTACGCAATACTTCGGTCACTGCCTGACATACATGAATCAATACCCAATCACCAGTCGGGTGACCAAAGTTATCGTTAATTTTTTTAAAAAAATCCATATCAAACAGGATCAGGCTGATCGGCGCAGTTCGCTCAGCGACCGCCGCTGTAGTGATATCGATAAAATGCCGGCGGTTACTGATCTGCGTCAGCGCATCGATTTGCGCATGACGCTTGAAGATATTTTTTTGCTGTATAACTTTCCACAGCCACACACCAACCAACAACAATGCAACGACAATCAGACCGATGAATAGCAACAAGACTTCGTTATTTTTTTTATCTAATTGTTTTTCTATCGACAGCAATTTGTTTTTTTGTTCAAGCAAGGTCAGTTGATTAGCCTTGTCTTGCATATCGAATTTGACCCGTTGGTAAGCGATATTTTTTTGCAGCTGTTGATCCAGCAAATTATTTTTGAGCTTCAATGCGGTGTCCGCATACTCTAAAGCAGTTACATATTGTCCTTGAGCTTGCTTGGTCTTGGACATGGTTTCATTGGCTTTTTCCTGCAATTGCAAAAATTTGCCTTGCGTTGCATGTAGATAAGACGATTGTCCGTGACGTTCAGCGAGATCCAATCTTCCTTGCGCTAAATAGGCGCGCGCCAATGCCTCTTCTAAATGTGAAACATAATCTGAGGAAGGGTCAATTTTCGAGTAATTGGCGAGCGCCTGCTCCCCTTCTTTTATACCGATTGAAAATTCACCTGAATCAATAAGGTCAATCGATTTTAAGACATTCGCTATAGCGACAACGATCTTATATTCAGCGATTCGACAGACATCATTTACTTCCGGAAGCAATTTTCTCGCCTGATCTGGTCGTCCGCTTGAAAAATAAATTTCCATGCGATCGCCAATGCCTATGCATTTTGCGTGTTTAACTTCACCCACATCGGTGTTATAAAGTCGATCGGCGTAAATCATCGCGTCATCGTAAGCATGAACATGCGAAAGCACCGAGTATGCGCCTTGTAAGATACCGATTTTTGAATTCGCATCCGTAACTGTTGGCAACAACGCAATTGACTGATTTACGACTTTTAAGGCTGCTTCATATTTACCTATGAGCGCATAAGCATCTGACAAATGATACAAATAGCGAGCTTTTTCATTTGGATCTTTTACATTTGAAATACGCTTCTCAATAATTTCAACTTCGTCTTCGTATTTACCTCTTAAGGCAAGGGAAGATAGTTGTTCGAGGTAAAAACGATTTTTTTGCGACTCACTTAAGCTTGACTCACGCTGCTTAAGCTGTTCCAGTAAAGGAAGGGCTAACTCCGGAGAATTCCGAAGGTGGAGACTTATCTGATTCAAAATAGCATCGTTACTATCGCTATCTTGACCATTAAGTTGGTTCGAATTTGCAAATAAGGGAAGCGTTGAGCCAACGATCAGAAGCACAACAATACAGAACACTCTCGACAAAAATTGAGTCATGTTTTTCGCTGTATCAACGCTAACTTCGGTAATTAACGAGGCTCGTCAGTCGACTGAATAGAAGGCACATCTGCCTCAGCAATACCAGCAACTTTTGCCACATGTGATTTATTACCAGACTTAATCGCAGCTTGCTCTTCATGCGACAAACCAAAATGTGTCATTGCAGCATGCGCGTCTTTTGCATGCGCTGCACTTGCGTCAGCATTTTGGTCAAGGTGATTCAGATAATCGACTAGCTTTGACATACACTACCTATTCAAAAAGGTTGATGAGATTAATGCAAGGGAAGATTCTATTATGTTTTCGCTAAAATTGTAACTAAATGGAACAATGTTTCTCCGCATTTTCATTAAAAAAGACGCAACACCGGATAACGATTCCATTCAGGTTCTTTAAAGCGCTGGCAGTGCGTGAAAATAAAGTCCAGCACGGTGGTCTGATCTTCTAACAAATCAGGGTTGACTTGCTTCCAGGCTTCAAACGCAGCACGGGTACCGGGTTCGTCGCGCAGGATTTCTGCGGCGGTATCTTCAAACACGTAATCGGAATACGCTTCTTTTTTCTCCAGACAGCTATTGAAAAAGCCCCAGCGGAAGAAGCTGTCGTGCGCTTGTGGTTCCAGCGTTTCGACGATGTAACGTGCCTGTGGCTGATCGATTGAAATCAGATAGTCGCCGGCCAGTGCCTGCACTTGTTCTTGCTGGCTTTGCAGGTTCACTTCGTCATGGAACATGTGGCCTTCATACGCATGTGGGCGTGAGGTGACAGAAAGCACGCGGTAGGTTTCGGCCTGCATCACTTGATCGGCACTCAAACGCTGCATTTGCACACCATTCCATTGCAGGCGTTCTATCACGGTACGCCACGATTGTGGCACCAGATAGGCTTTAGGCTGCACAACATTGATATCAGCAACAAAGTGATTAAAGTAAGGGATAGGCTTTTCCCATGGCTGGCTGCGGTCGTACGACAAGCGCGTGTAGTGCCCGATGACGCTAGGGCTATACACAGCTTTGTAGCCTTTGAATAAGAAGCTGGATTTTTTCCCGTGGTCTGCTGACCAGTGGACTGCCACTTTCTGGTTACTGGCTGCCGCCGCCCGCGCTTGTGAGCGAAGTTGCTGAATTTGCGTTGCATTGGCGATGGTGAAATTTAAAACGGTTTCCACTAACGCACGCATGGACTCGTAGCGATCAGCAAAGGGCTTCAACATATGCGTTTCTGGCATGAAACCAATGGTGTGATGCAGGGTGGCATAACCCGTTGAGAAGCGCGGTGTTTCTAAGAAATCTTCAATGCCGTGATCAGGAATATCTTTAATCGGATTCACATACGGGCAAGTCGGCCAACCGCGTTGCGCCATCTCGGCATAGATGGCTGGCAACATGGTATCTTTAAGGAATGGTCCTAAACCGTAGCCCAGCTTGTCAGTTTGCGTCTGAATCAGGGTCATGGTGTAGTGATAATCTGCACCGTTGGAGGTGTGGGTATCGACCATAACATCAGGGCTCCAGCCGCTGAAAAAGCGATTGAAAGCTTGGGCATTTAAGCTATCGCATTTAATAAAATCACGATTCAGATCCAGATGCAGACTATTGCCTCTGAAGCCAAAACTCTCCGGTCCATCCTGATTCACACGGGAGGTATTCTGACGATTCAGACTACCATCGACGTTGTACATAGGAATAAACAAGAATACTGTTTTACCCAAAGCAGCCAAACGTTCAGGCTGGAAACAAAAATCTCTGACCAGTGCCATGCAGGCGTCCACGCCTTCAGGTTCACCTGGATGAATGCCGTTGTTATTGAAAAACACGGGTCGCCCTTGCGACTGCAAGTTCGCACGATCAAATTCACCATCGGCAGTGATCACTCCAGCAAATAAAGGCCGTCCGGCATCTGACTGCCCAATTTCAAAGAAATGCAGAATCCGTGGGAACTGTTGCGCTAACTCTTGATAAAACCGGATGCAATCATCCCAATGCGTGGTCTGGTTGCGATTTCCGCTTTCATAGGGTGTTTTAAAGTCTGGTGCAAACGGCAGCTGGGTAGTCATAGTCTGGCGAAATGAAATCTGGAAAACGTTGATTCTAGCTCACTCTGGGATACATTTCGTAGTAATTTAGTCTCGTGGCATACTGCAATAAAAAATTTATCGAAGCCCCAATTTTCAGGAGAAAATCTTGACCGACGCTGAATTATCAAAATTAAAGAATTCTTGTCATACCCATCTGGCAGGTCATAAAGCACTTTCTCCGGCAGAAAGTTTTGCCAAGATGGCAGCATGGTGTGAACAACATCAGGTTGAAAACGATGTGTATGGCGAAGGTGCAGTGGTTCAGGAATTCGAACAAAAAATTGCGACATTACTGGGCATGGAGGCAGGATTATTTTGCATTACCGGCACCATGACGCAAGCAACCGCGCTCAGATTAGCTTGCCAGGAGCGCGGCAACCCATTGGTAGGATTGCATGCCAGCTCGCATATCCTGATCCATGAGCGCAGTAATTTCCAAACCTTGCAGCATTTCCAATCGCTCACTTTAGGTCAACCACATCGCCCCTGGGCATACAAAGATATACAAACCCAGACAGAACCATTAGCCGCCTTGCAAATTGAATTGCCAATGCGAGAAATTGGTGGTCAATTGCCCACATGGGACGAGCTTGAAGCCATCAAAGCACATTGCCATGAACACGATATTCATTTGCACATGGATGGTGCCAGATTATGGGAAGCAGCCGCTTACTATGGCAAAACCTGGCAAGAAATTGCACAGGGTTTCGATACGGTCTATGTCTCATTTTACAAAGGGATGGCAGGTCTTGGTGGCGCGATGCTGTTGGGTAAAAAAGAATTTCTGGCAAAAGCAAAGGTATGGAACCATCGCTTAGGCGGGAATGTATTCCGCCGCACGCCTTACGTGGTGTCGGCTGCCATGCAATTTGATGAGCGACTTGCGGCAATGTCGGACTACTTTAAACGCACCCAACAATTGTTTGAACACTTGCGCAACTATCCGCAATTGCGTACGAATCCATCGCAGCCTCAGGCAAATATGCTGCATGTACATCTGCCGGTTTCAGCGGAGAAAGCGCTTGCTATCCGCAATCACATCGCGCAAGAACACGGTTTCTGGTTGTTTAATAACGCCGTTGCCGCAGCGCTACCAGAGAGCAGCATGTTTGAATGGTATGTCGGTGATCAGTTATTGCATCTGGATGATCAGGCCTTACGTCGTGCGTTGGATTTATTTGTGGCGGAGATTGGCCATTAATATATAGCCTTGCAGGAAGGGTGCGCCCCACACGGTGGCTCCCCCTCTCTCGCAAGCGAAAAAAAGGAAAAGGGAGCTCAAGCGCATTCAATCATCGATGATTAAACCTGCTGCGCCGTCTCAACAGCCCGCAAACGTTCTACAAGCCGGTCGCGAACGAAATGAATGTGGCTACGCAGGTGATACAACTCCTCCATATACGACAAGGGTAAGCTGGTGTTATTAACTTTTTCTTCTATCTCATCAAGGTGCTGCATTTGCTTTTGCAAGGTATGTACAGGTGAATTCTCCCCTGCTTCATCGATGAATTGCTCGGCAATGCGCAACTGACCGTACCAGCGGTAAATGCGTGAACGGATACGCCATACGTAGAGCGGCGGTATCACTTTGGATAAAGGCAGCAGCAAAGCGCCAGCTGTGATCAGCACCACCCACATGCGATCAAAAAAGTTCGCCATCCAGAAGCTCATATAGCGTTGCAACATTGGCGGGCCATTTTTGTAAAACTTTTCGGCTTCCGCAGCGACAGGAATTTCTGTGTATTTATCAGACGGGAATTCACCCTGATCACTAAACCAATCTGCTTTACTATGAATTTTACGTGCTGCCTGCAATAACAAACCCATCAATGCCGGATGCAAGCTTTCATGCGCTACTAACGTCGCGGTAGGGGCAATCAAATGGTAATCTCGTGCTGGAATGTCACGCCCTATGTCTACTATCCCGCGCGGCAATACGACACTGGATAAAAACGGGAAGCGGCGGGTATATGCTTCCGCTTGCACAAAATCGAACAAGCGTACATCCGGTGTCTGGAGCAGTTGCTGTACCAGCGATGAGTCACTAGCGGAGCTAAATACCAGTGCATCGAGCTTACCGTTTAAAAATGTTTTGGTCGCTTCCGCATCATCCAGACGTTGAATTTGCACGTCGGCATCTTGCATGCTATTAACGCTCAATATTTGCGAAAACATGTGGTGCATGCCATTACCCTCGGCACCGAGATTGATACGTTTGCCTTTAAATTGGCTGATGGTATCGAACTCTTTTTTGCTCCGGTAAAAAATCCAGATCGGCTCGTAAAACAAGCTGCCAAGTGACACTAAGCCTTTCTCTTCAGCTATTTGCGCGTCAGTAGAACCGCTGCGTACAAAACCCACCTGAATATCCGAATCGGGATCGCTGATTTTTTGCAAATTCTCTTGCGAACCCTGAGAGGGGTTGGTGTGCAGCGTCACTTTATTTTTGGCCAACTCCGAAGCATACTGTTTGGCGAAACGCTGGTAAGAACTATTTTCCGGGCCAGCAGAAAGTTCAATCACGCGATTCGGTGCCGGATCAACAAGGTAATAAGCGGCACCAGCAATAATCACAAACGCCAGGATCATAGGGCCAAATGCAAGTAACAAATCGCGTATTGAAAACAACGTGAATTTAATTTTTTTCATTTGGCATCTGGCCTAGGGCAAGAGAGTTATTTGGGTGGAATCGGCAGGTATTCGGATTGTAATTGATCCAGACCTGCACACATTTTTGCGAACGCAGATTCTACCTGTTGCGGGTCACCTTTGACACCTAACTCAATGTGTCGACGTTGTGTTTCTGTCGCAACGCTAGGTAAGCTGAAGACTTTAATTAAAGGGAACTCGGCTTCCAGCTGTTCCATCATTGGCGTCAGCACAGATTCTATTGCCTCGTAGACGATTACTGCTTTCTCAGCGCGTGCTTGTTGGTGAAACAGATGTGAGTAATGCGTGTCCAACACCCATTCCATCATCGGCCACGCCATGACTGGAAAACCTGGCACAAAATAATGCTGCTGAATCGCAAAGCCCGGAATTTTATTAAATGGATTCGGGATCAATTCTGATCCAACCGGAAATTCACCCATCTTGAGTCGATGCAAATTATCGGGCGTATTGAGATCGACCGTTTTACCTGCTTCAGCGGCGGTATCCACGATACGTTCTTGAATCAGGCGTTTGGCTTCCGGATGCAACGCAATGTCAACATCCAAGGCCAGTGCGGCACACTGGCGCGTATGATCGTCCGGTGTTGCACCGATGCCGCCGGTAGAAAAGACGATGTCGCCTGATGCAAAGCTGCGCTGCAAAGTAGCAATGATGCGTTCACGATTGTCACCAACGTATTCTGCCCAATCCAGTTGCAAACCGCGTTCCGTCAGAATCTGAATAAACTTCGATAAATGCTTGTCTTCGCGTTTGCCTGACAGAATTTCATCGCCTATGATAATGATGCCTATCGCCATAATCTGCTCTCGTTGTTATGTTGTCTGAGCCTTGAGCCTCTGCTGCTCCAGCGCTGCCAGACAATAATGTTGGAACCACAAACCGGTAAAGACAAATACCAGTACATATAACCAAATTGCCGCACCTGCAATGACAGGTAAAAACATAACCGAAATAACGCCACCTAACCATAACAAACCAGGTGCCGCACCAAATAAACCAGCCACAGTACCGATGAATAACAAAGACCAGCGGTGTTGCTGTATCAAGGCCTTACGCTCATCAACGTCGGCGTGCACCGCCAAAGCGTCATATACAATCACTCTATAAGTCAGCCAACCCCACAACAAAGGTTGCAACACCAGACTGATCACAGGAAATAAAGTCAACGGCAAGGTTACCAGCCAGATTACCGCAAAAATCAAAAACGAGCTGAGCGAGAACCATAAACTGCCAAACACCGAGCCGCCACGTTTTTGCTCCAACTCAGGATAATACTTGCCACCAACATGTTTGCTAATTGCTGGCATGGCAAACAAACCGATGCACAACAAGGCTGTAAAAACCATGACTGGGAGCAGCAACCACATCGCCACCAGCGGCACGACCATAGCTTTAAACGTCACCAAACCCAACATCGCTAACACATCACCGGCGGTCTGAAAACTATGATGGGTATTAAACCATTCTTGAACAAAGTCGATCAGCGCTTGCAAGCCAAACCACATCGCCACACTCCACAACAATAGTGCAGCAATAAACGGCAAAAATGTCAGCAGTAACATACGGATATGTAATTGCGAGGCAACGGCTCTTCCCCAGGAAACGCTTACTTTGACGATACTCATGCTTGCTTATCCTTCGCTTATTTTTGCATTACTTTTGCATTATTTTTGCAGACCGCACATACGCTTTAAGCCCAGCCATTGCTGCGACCAAAAGCCAGTACCATATTCACGCGAACACCCTTCCGGCGCTGGCAATTGATCGCGTATGCCGGTCAATGCAAATTCTTTACTAAAGTACGCAGTACCAAACATCACATCCCATATCGGAAACAGCACCGCAAAATTATGTCCACCAAGGGTGCCCTTGCCTTTGGTTTCATGACCAATACCGATCGCATGATGGGTACGATGGAAGCGTGGCGACACCAGGAAGTATTCACCAATTTTTCCAAAATGTACTCTGATATTCGCATGCTGCAAACTCTGCAACATCTGCGACGCCATCACTAACATCACGTATTGCCCTGGTTGCACACCTATCACAATGGCGATCACACCCATATATACATCGCGTAAAAAATCATCGAGTAAATGATTGCGGTTATCGCTCCATAAATTCATATCGCGCTGGCTGTGATGCAGGCTATGCAAGCCCCACCACCAGTCAAACTGATGTTCGGCGCGGTGATACCAGTAATCAAAAAAGTCCAGCACCACCAGATACGCTAAAAATAACAGCGCCGGGTAAGTCAAAAACCCCGACCACATGTTTTCCAGATTGAGTGGGTTGACGCCTTCAAAATGCAATATGGCTGTTAGTTTATCCAGTAAAGGGTCGAGCACAAAAAAGACCAATATCGAGAAAGCGCCTAGCCGATGCAAGGCGGTGTAGATAAAATCATTCCATCGTGCGTAGCGATTTT
Source organism: Undibacterium sp. SXout11W (assembly GCA_049339905.1). Taxonomy (GTDB): domain Bacteria; phylum Pseudomonadota; class Gammaproteobacteria; order Burkholderiales; family Burkholderiaceae_D; genus Undibacterium. Next base: position 43,214 of record JBMPPG010000014.1, on the reverse strand, counting down.
CAATTTTTTGCACAGGGATCAAAGATTCTAATGGTCGCAAAATGATAAACAGTACGATCAATTGCAGTACGCCAAAAATAAACCACTCCACGCCTTCAAACGAATCTTCAACAAACTCGCCCAAGCCAAGATAAAACATGGCGGGTTGTACGATGGTTTCAAAAACCCACGCTTGCAGCGTCGTCATTACTTCAGAAAAATTCATGCCTTCTTCTAACTTAGTTTTTGGCCTGGCGTATCGACTATTTCCGATAGGCCGGATGCTCGCGCAAAGTTGCAAAACAATAGCCTTTTTGTTCCAGACCGGTGATTAAAGGTTCCAGATTTTCTGGCATCCACGCTTGCTTACGCGACCAGATACCCAGATGCGCCATAAAAATGTCGCCGTCGCGTAAATGATCAAGCAACCGCTTCAACAACACCGGATTACTAACTTTTTCGCTCGATAATTCATCGCCAGAAAATCCCGCAGGCGCCCAAGCTACATGGCGGTAACCGCAAGATTCACCGGCTTTGAGCAAATTCGGTGTGAGCTTACCGCCAGGTGCGCGCCAGAGTGGATCAAGCTTATGACCCGTCAATTGTAGAAATCGTTCATCGACACGATGCAATTCTTCGCAATATTGTTGTGATGTCCAGATTAATTCTTTACCCGCCTGGGCACCAAATTGTGGTTTGACGACGATACGGCCATCGGCTAAATCATTGACCACATAGACATGATCGAAGGTATGCGTACCAAATACATGCCCTTCGTTGGCTAAACTTTTCCAATAGGTGGCCCAGTTCGGGTCTAGCGAATAATCGCCATTGATGGTTTTTTCATTCGCCAGAAAAAAACTGGCTTTGATGTGATGTTGACGCAGTGTATTGGCAACCAACTGCGCCTGTGATTGACTACCCGTATCAAAAGTCAGATAGACGGTTGCTTTACAGACTTTTGGATCAACGTTATCTGCTGCGGCAACACTCATGGTATTGAGTAGTGTCGAGGCTACCAACGCCCATCCAAGCAGGCGCCGGGCAGGTCGTTGGATGCTCAGAAAAGGCTTACATGTCCGGCGCACGATTGGCAAAGTACACTCCATGTGGTGATCGTCCGACAGGAATCAGTTTGATAACTTTTCTGGATGGAATATCAATCACGGCGACTTTTTTAATCCAGCGCAATGTGGTCCATAAAGTTTTGCCATCAGCACTGACTTCCATACAATCCGGGCCACCAGGAACAGAAATGCTGCCGATGTTTTCTAAAGTTTGCTGGTCGATGATATTGATTTCATTCGAAGTACGATTTGAAACAAAGATATGCCGTTTATCACCCATTGCACGGAAATTATGGGTGCCCACACCAGCCGTGATTTTCTTTACGGTTTTTTGGGTGCGCCAATCAATGACTTCAACATAATTACTGCCCATGATGCCAACCAATAAGTATTTATCGTCGGGTGTCATGGCAATACCAGCCGGTAATTTTCCCACTGGGATAGTCCATTTTACTTTTTGGGTCGCCAGATCAATCGCTGACACCTGATCGCTACCCTGCTGGGTAATAAATACCGTCGTACTCGCCTTGTCGAAAGCCATGTGACTAGGTAATTTGGCTAAAGGTACACGACTTGCTAATTTCAAATCTTTACCGTCATAGCGATAAAAATCAACACGATCTAAACGCAATGAGTTCGAAACAAACCATTTTTGATCTGGCGAGAAGCCAATTTGATAAGGATCGGCAATGTCTTTGATACGGCGTTGAATTTGTCCACTGACCGGATCGAGGAACACCAACTCATCACCGACCGCATTGGCAATGATCAATGATTTGTTGTCTGGCGTCGCCATCAAATGATGGGGTTCTTTGCCGACCGGGAAAGTGCTGATTTCTTTGTATGTCGTTTGATCAAGGAGCGTTACCGTCGCATCACGAGAATTCAAAACCACAACCACATTTGCTTGTGCCGCAGGAGTGAAAAAAGGAAAGAGAAGACCAACCAGCAAGGATGCCAACAAAGAACGACTACGCATGAACAAAGACCGCTAATAAAAGAAATAAGCCAGCATTTTACCGTGCATAGACCGATAGTGTTTGATTAAGCTTATAGTTTTCTTATTTTTCGCCATTTTTTAATGACAATTCGATAAGCAATTTATTTCATTTGAGAAATAAAACCATTATCAAGAGCGCGATCAGCGCGATTACATCGTAAATAAAAGCGATAACAGGAATTTTGTTCTACAATTGCCCCACTTTTTTTCGAGATTAAAGGAATCCCATGAGCACGATCACTACCGTAAGCGGTTTGCAATACGAAGATAAAGTTGTTGGCGAAGGCGCAGAAGCACAAGCTGGCAACCACGTTGTAGTGCATTACACAGGCTGGTTGCAAAATCCTGATGGCAGCGCTGGCAAAAAATTTGATTCCAGCAAAGACCGCAATGACCCATTCTCCTTCCCACTTGGTGCTGGTCATGTGATCAAGGGCTGGGATGAAGGCGTACAAGGCATGAAAATTGGCGGTACACGTATCCTGACTATCCCATCGAGCTTAGGCTACGGTCCACGCGGCGCAGGCGGTGTAATTCCACCAAACGCGACCTTGATTTTTGAAGTTGAATTGTTGGGTGTTTAATTAGGTTTGACGCCAACATGGGGGAGTATCCTTCAATTTTCTCTCAATGTCTTGATGAAATAAGCTCCACAAGAGCATGGATTTAAATACTCCCTACCAGTAAAAAAGCGCCGATATCGGCGCTTTTTTACAATCTTTTGCAGGGTGGGTGCAAGCCGCCACATCCAATGACACGGTCAAACGACACTGTCAAACAAAAAACCACCTTACTCTTTAATAAAATGCTGACGGTAGTATTTTAATTCTTCGATCGATTCAACAATGTCAGCCAGTGCTGTGTGCTTCTGCTGCTTCTTAAAACCCGCCAACAATTCCGGTTTCCAACGGCGGCAAAGCTCTTTGAGCGTCGATACGTCCAAATTGCGATAATGGAAATACGCTTCCAGTTTTGGCATACCGCGTACCATGAAACGGCGGTCCTGACCGATGGTATTTCCGCACATTGGTGATTTACCGGCTGGCACGTAAGGTTTTAAAAACTCTATCAGTGCTTGCTCAGCTTCCGCTTCAGTGACTGTGGACGCCTTCACTTTATCGATTAAACCGGAACGACCGTGGGTGCCTTTGTTCCAGGCATCCATTTTATCCAGCGTTTCGTCAGATTGATGGATAACAAACACCGGACCTTCTGCCAATACATTCAATTGTGAGTCTGTAACCACGACCGCCACTTCAATGATTTTGTCAGTATCTGGCTCTAAACCGGTCATTTCCATGTCGACCCAGATCAGATTCATCTCATTTGGGCGGATTGTAGTGTTAGTGTTTGCTTGAATGTCGGTAGCTTGTGACATAATTCTTCCTTAGCTTTTTTACGAATGCCACATTTTCCCATGAATTCAGTTACCTTTTCGGTTTTCTTCATCGGCTTTCTGCTGATGACCCTTATTGTGCAGTTCTGGCTGGGCTCGCGCCAGATTCGTCACATCCTCCAGCATCGCGCTGCAGTACCACCAGAATTCGCGTCTAAAATCCCCCTGGAAGCGCATCAGAAGGCGGCTGATTACAGCATCGCCAAGACTAAATTCGGCTTGGTTTCGCTGCTTTTTAACGCTGTAGTGCTGATGGGTTTTACTTTGTTTGGTGGACTGCAACTCTTGTCGGTGCTGGTACTCAATCTGACTGGCCCAGGCATGCTGTATCAAATTGGCTTGTTGGCGGCATTTGCTGTTGTCAGCGGATTACTGGATTTGCCATTTTCGTATTACTCACAATTTGTGCTGGAACAAAAGTTTGGCTTTAATAAGATGACTCCTGCCCTGTTTTTCGGTGATATGCTGAAAAGCACCGCCTTGGGAGCAGTAATTGGTTTGCCTTTGATCTGGGTGGTATTGACTCTGATGGATAAATCCGGTGCGCTATGGTGGCTGTACGCTTGGGTAGTCTGGAGTGGTTTTCAACTGTTGATGATGTTGATTTACCCTAGTGTGATTGCACCGATTTTTAATAAATTTACACCATTAGAAGACGATAGCCTGCGTAGCCGCATTGAGGGTTTGATGCAACGCGTGGGGTTTGCCTCCAAAGGCTTGTTTGTGATGGATGGCTCCAAGCGTAGCGCGCATGGCAATGCCTATTTTTCAGGTTTTGGCGCAGCGAAGCGCATTGTGTTTTTTGATACGCTGATTGCCCGCCTGGCACCAGAAGAAATCGAAGCTGTACTGGCGCATGAATTGGGGCACTTTAAGCTCAAACACATCGTCAAACGCATGGTGGTGATTTTTGGTGTGTCGCTGGCATTTTTAGCATTACTTGGTTATCTGAAGCAGCAAGTCTGGTTTTATACTGGGCTGGGTGTTGATCCTATGCTGTTGGCAAAGAATGATGCGATGGCGCTGATTTTATTTATGTTGAGCTTGCCGGTTTTTACGTTTTTGTTTTCGCCACTGACCTCGATCAGTTCCCGCAAACACGAATTTGAAGCCGATGCGTTTGCCGCTCATCACACCAATGCGAATGACCTGGTTGCCGCGCTGGTCAAACTGTATGAAGATAATGCGTCGACATTGACGCCAGATCCGCTGCACTCAGCATTTTATGATTCTCATCCACCAGCGAGCGTGCGTATCAGCAAATTGCTGACCGCCTGAAACGAGTTTTAAAATAAGTAAGAAATAAGCAAACAAAGGAAGACACCATGATTAAGACCACAGATTTACTTGCGATTAAGTCTCAGCATACAGAAACTGGCCTGGCTGATTCCAAGCTGGCGGCCTATTTCGCAGCGACACCGGGTTGGGAGCAAGACGGCCCACGGATCGTTAAAACTTACAATTTCAAGAACTATTACGAAACGCTGTCGTTTATCAACGCGATTGCCTACGTCATTCACGCTGAAGATCATCACCCTGAATTAGTGGTTACCTATAACCGTTGCGTGATCAAATTCGATACACATACGGTAAATGACGGCAAAGGCGGCATTTCAGTCAATGACTTTATCTGCGCGGCTAAAATTGATGCCGTTTTTGAGCAAAGCTTTTCCTGATGGCGCGCCTGCAAGGTCTGGTCATTGCTGCGCATGGCCGTCATTATCTGATTCAGGCCGAGATTGACGGCAGCCAGCAAAAACTACATTGTGTCACTCGTGGAAAAAAAAGCGATGTCTCCGTTGGTGATATCGTGGAGTTTGCCCTCACGTCCAAAAATCAAGGCGTCATCGAAGCGATTACCGACCGCAAAACTTTGCTGTACCGCTCTGACCAGTATAAATCTAAAATGCTGGCGGCAAACTTGACGCAACTCTTGATTGTGGTCGCCACCGAACCTAGCTTTACCGATGATCTGGTATCACGTGCCTTAGTAGCTGCTGAATCGTCAGGCATTAAGCCGCATTTAATTCTGAACAAAGTCGACGTGACTGAATCGCTGGAAAAAGCCCGTCAGCGCGTTGGTTTGTACGCCAAGCTGGGCTATCCGGTGCATGAAGTTTCAGCTAAAGGCGATCCGGAAGGCACCCGCTCGCTCCTGACCAAACTAATGCAAGGCCAAAGTACTATTCTGATTGGTCAATCGGGGATGGGTAAATCATCCCTGATCAATTTACTGATACCCGACGCAGAAATCGCAACACGCGAGATCTCTGCTGCATTAGACACCGGAAAACATACAACCACATTTACGCGTCTGTATCACATGGACGAGAATTCGTATGTAATTGATTCGCCCGGCTTTCAGGAATTTGGTTTGCATCACTTAAGCGAAGGCATGCTGGAACGCGCATTTCCAGAATTTTTACCACATCTCGGCAACTGTAGATTCTACAACTGCCACCACCATGCCGAACCAAATTGTGCGATTTTAGAGGCTGTAAAAAGCGGCGCAATCTCGCCGATGCGGCACCAGATGTTTGAACAATTGGTACATGAATCTCAACAGACAATGGGATACAAGCCGCATTGATGGGCTTGTGTTAGCAAAACGTGATTCATAAAAATCTTTTGTAGCATGTGCAACCCGCCAACACGATCAGGCACAGCGCGGGTTCCACCCGCGCTACGGGGATAAAATCGATAAATTATTTTCTGCTCGTCAAGGTCTGCAACCAAGCCTGTTCGCGAGCTTTGAATGGTATTTCCAGCATGCGTTCCGGCACCTCCCATATGACGATTTTCGGTGTCTGTTCATGCCACGCTTGACTCATAAAATATTGGCGTCCCGATTGATCAAAATCGCCGCCATCAACCGCAACATTCGCAATTTGCCGCCCCGTCGCGTATTCCAGGAAGCCTAAGAAATTGCCGCGTAATGAGAAAGAAGTTCCAATCAGTACCGTATCCGGAAGACCAGCAGCATCAAATAAATCGCTCCCAGCAGATGGCACAGGTGGTATTTGACTAAATTGAACAATTTCCGTCGCGGGTCTTAAAAAACGTGGGAGCTCATTGACACCAGCTATTTTTAATAAGTCCCCAAGTCGCTCTTGGTGAACGGTGGCGACAGACGGAAGCTGGACGGTTGATTTCAGATTAAGTACGCGTGCGAGTTCATTAGCGGCAGATGCAGCACCGATTTCATTCCAATGAGAATCAGTTTGATAGAATGAATCTTGCGGTGTTTTTGCTAATACTTCTGAAAAATCTAACACTGACAAACCGGCTTGATGAGCAGCACTGATCCAACGATCTTTTCTAAGTAAAAAACTATCCGGTCGTTTTTGCCCGCAAAGGTGTTGTTGCTCGATCCGGGATTTATCGGGCACGACAACAATTTGAAAACGAACCTGTTTCTGTTTCAACTCTTGCGCGACAGCTTTCAAAATATCGATTCGAAGTAACCCATTGGCAACATCCTTGCCACGCTCATCAAACTCATCACCAAGAAACAACCATCCGTCACAACCAGGCTTAATATTGGGGCCATAATTTGAACTGTATCGCATGCGTAGGCCGCGCACAGTTCCGGCAACATCACGCCAGACATGCATATTCTTCTGAGCAAGTCCGGTAATAGTATGCGAAAATTCACGAGGCGATTGCTTTGCAGCGCTTGATAACACTACCCAATCATCATCGGAATTATTTAAACCAAACGAAGCAACATTTATCAACAATACTAATGCTAGCAAAGCGAAGAAAGCCCCCGCACATCTGCGTAGCCAACGCTGCGATATCCTGATATTTTCAGGATTCGATTTTAAATTTACATCCATACAAACTCAATGCTCACTGTGAATCGCAGAGCATACGCTAATACGTCAAATACACAAAAAGAATCACAGGTTCCCACCCTTCAATTTTTCAAGCCACTGCAATTCCGTTGGTTTAAACGGCCTTTGCAACATGCGTTCCGGTACTTCCCAAATAATGACTTTAGGAGGTTCTTGTTGAAATGCTTTACTTTGCAGATAAGCCATCGCAGCACCATCAAAATCTCCCCCATCCTTAGCCAGATTGGCGACGGGCACGCCGAGACGCTGACTCATAAATGGGACAAAATTACCGCGCAGACTAAATGAGGTTCCAACCAAGGCGATCGACGGCAAACCACCATCACCAAACAAATCATCGCTCTTGTTAGCGACTGGCACCACGGTGCTACTGGCGACTTTTTCAACTGGTGGACGCAACCATAGCGGCACGCCTTCCAGATTTGATACACGGAACAAATCACCAGGGCGTTCTTCGGTAACGGTTTTAATCGCACCAGGTGCTGGTTTTAAATCGGTTTTATCTGCCAACTGTAAATCTTGCAATCGACGCGCGATCGCCAGTGCTGCGGCATCAGCACCGGTTTCATTCCAATGTGAATCGGTACGGTAATAACGCTCTGTTTTGACTGACTCCAGCGCTTCGCGCAGATCGATGACTTCAATTTGATTTTTCCGTAACGCATTGCTCCAGTTTTCAGCGCGTTGATCAAATGCCGCTGGGCGATGGATTCCGCACAGATGTTCTTGCTCTATGCGGGTTTTATCTGGCACGACTGCAACCACCAGACTCACACCACGTTGTTTAAGTTGCAGAGCCACTTGGCCCACCATGTAAGCGCGCGCATTCGCATTTTGCGTGGCACGATCAAAAGTACTGAGCTCATCATTCAAGAAAAACCAATCAGTGCATCCAGCACTGACTGCAGCACCAGCGTCGTGAGCAATATTCCAGTCTACTGCACGTTGAATTTTAGCGAACGGTTTGCTCCACAGAAAATGCTCATTCAATTGTGTAGTAAAGCGACGTGTAGACTCACCTTGTACGATGCTTTGTACAGGTGCCATCTCTTGCCATGTCTTTTGCGGCACATTCATTAAAGACGACACACTGACAACCAGACCGGTCAGCATGATGGCAGCAAAGGATACGGCCGGAACATAGCGCCATGCACCGGCTTTTTTGGCATCAAAGGAAAAAGATTCGCTCATTTTTTTTCCTTAAAACTGAAAGTATAAAAATGGAATGGCTTTTTGCCCTGCCAGCACAATGATCGCATACGCGAATGCGATGACTGGCCACACCATGCTCCAGCTCATGATGCCTAATCCGCCACGTTTACCGATAGGCGTTGCTGGATAAATTACGCAGATCAGGCCAATCGCAAAGGTAAGCAAGATACTTGGTCGTAAAGCCAAAATCACTTCGTCCGCCATCGCCATGCCGTGCAAACCTAACTGACCAGCCCACATATCAAGCGCATGATCAAAACCAGACGCACGGAATACCGTCCAGGCAAACATGACCGTCAACATGGTCAAGGTGCGCGAAGCATAATTGGGCATCGACAATCCGCGCTGTGTGAACGCACGATCGCAACACAAAGCAGCGCCCTGGATAAAACCCCAGATCAGGTAATTCCAGTTATCGCCCCCGTGCCACAAACCACCGATAGCCATCGTCAACATCAGATTCACATAAGTACGGCCTGCCCCGTGACGATTACCACCCAGACTGATATACAAATAGTCGCGCAACCAAGATGATAAAGTCATATGCCAACGACGCCAGAAATCCTGAATCGACACGGCGAGATAAGGATGATTAAAGTTTTCTGCAAAATCAAAACCCAGCATCAGCCCCAAACCGATTGCCATCGCACTATAACCAGCAAAATCAAAGTAAAGCTGAAAAGTGTAGGCAATGCAACCGACCCATGCATCCTGGAAACTCGGATTCTTCAATCCAAAAACCAAAGTCACCACCGGTACCAGCGTATCAGCGATCAGCACTTTCATAGAAAAGCCGATCATAAAACGTCGTACCCCCATGCTGAATTTGTCTAAAGAAAAGACGCGTTCGCGTAGTTCTTTGTCGATGATTTTATAACGTACGATAGGTCCTGCAATCAAATGCGGGAACATCGCCATGTATGCACTAAAAGAAATGATGCTGTATTGCGCAGGTACCGTTTTACGACGGACATCGACGACATAAGAAATGGCATGCAACACTGTGAACGACAAGCCAATTGGTAACATCAGCTTGACCCATGGTATCTCCGGCAAATCATGTCCGGTCAATATCGTATTGAGAGAGGCAATGACCATATTGGTGTACTTATACCAAACCAGCGATGCCAGATTTAATACAATGGTCGCCACCATCAGACGAGTTTTTAAACGCTCGTCATGTGCTTTATCAATCAATATCGCCGCGCCCCATGCCAGGATAGTCAAGGCAATGATCAGCAGCAAAAATTTCGGCGTCCACCAAGCATAAAATAGCCAGCTACCGATCAGTAAGGTATGGTTACGAAATCGCTGCGGTGTGATCAGATAAAACGCAAAAAAAAGCGGTAAAAAGAGCGTCAGAAACTCTAAAGATGCAAATACCATGGTAAATACGCTGACTCAGATTAGGAAGTGGAATCGCGTACAAAGAACGCTTGGCGACCTTTTTTAGCAGGAATAACAATCACGCTGTAACGCTCTCCCGCCTGCAATTGCGACATATCGACCGCAGCACCTGCCGCCTCGCCGCCGCAATTCGCCTGCACAGTCAGACTTACGGGATTGACCAGGCGGCGCGTTGTGGTCGCTGGTTTAACCGCTTCAAATATCATGGCATTTTTGGCGCCACCAGTCAGGCCAGCGGCAGCACAACTCGCATCGACATTCATCAAAGAAATGGATGCACGCATGGCATTGAAATCGGTCGGTGTTTCGCGTACCAACATACTTTCCAATGCTGCGCCTTTATTCACAATCGCAACGGTAACGAATTCACCAGGTTTCGCCGTAACTTCGACGGACGTTTTGACTGCGCCAACTTGCACCGTTGCTGTTAATTTTTCACCTGCTTTTACAGGATAGAAACGTGAAACACGCCCTTCTGTTTTAGCGTCTAAATTTACTTTAGCTGATCCATTTACTACCGTCGCTTTATCGCCGCTAGCGTTTAAAAAACGGACGAAAGAAGAATCCTGCCCTGGACCCGTTTCATACAAAGGATTATCCGCATAAGCAGCCATTGAACACATAGTCGCAATACAGGTCAGTATCAGTTTTTTCATTTTTTCGAATCAATAATTGGAGTAGTTTTCGTCACGCTCGTCGCTACCACATCAGATCAGCATGACGGCCAGATTTTTTTACTTAATGCCAGGCAAACAACGATGAAGTGAACGATAAATTCAGGTGTCGAACGACTATTGGAATTAAAACGCATCAGCTCTGGATCAGAGCCGATGCGTCATTCAGATATTAATGCTTAATTGTTTTCAACACTGTTGGGGAAGAAATAAAGTTTCCAATTGCTGAACCCCAAGATTTATAACCGGCGCCGTCAAAATGCTGGCCATCGATCGTGCCCCATTCACCCGGCTGAGAAAAGCTCAGAGAATCAACATAAGTACATGGAGAAACGATTTCTGACAGGTAACCAGACATTTCCTTAGCACGTGCATAAGTTTTACCGAACTTGCCACCTTCGGTTCCCCATGCCGGGCCAACCCAGACGCAGCTCACTTCGTTCTTTTTAATGCCTTTGGTTAAACGCGAAACCTGTTGCCAGATCCAGTTTTTTTGCAATTCTGGCTGATTGTATGAAGCCATGGTATCGGCATTCACAACAACGACCAGATTTGGTTTGTAAGTTTTAACCAATTCATTAAATGGACGCGTCATGGCGTCCTGGCCGCTCTTGACTTCGACCGGGCCATTTTTAATCCGCTCTGCACCGCCGCAGGAAGATTGGGTCTTCACCATCCATTCGCCCGCTGCCACCCCACAAGCACCGAACGAATAGACAACAGCACCTTTATTCATCAAGTCATCGTGCAAAGTCGTGATCAGATAATCTGGTGTAGACATGTGGCTATCGCCGATAATCAGGACGGTCAGTCCGGCTAAGAGTGCGCTCATAGTAGATAGATGAAATTAAAATATTGTTTAAGGTATCTGCCTGGAGTCATGTCCACATCAGACAACTACAGTAAAACAGATGCTTTTTATTGATACAGAGTAGCCATTATAAATACGATACAGCAACTAAACACTGACAGAATTACAAGATTATCAAGTAGATTTACGTTTTTTTACTAATTGACGAAAATTAACAAATCAGGCTAAGTTAAAACGTCTGTGTTAAATTTATCCCCTTGCTGGATTTTTTTTATTCAAACAAAGCAAAATACTGTTGAAATTCGATATTCCCAGAATTTAATATGGGAAAGTGATTTTAATCCCTTATAATTAAGCAGTTACGACCAGTGGCGGCAACTTTCAATGCTGCCCGTTTTTATTTATGGCTATCAAACACTTCCTGCAATTCTCCGACTTCACGCTCACCGAGTTCGAATATGTGATGCAGCGTGCACGCATCATTAAACAACGGTTTAAGGCTTACCAGACCTATCATCCTTTGCTGGATAGAACGCTGGTCATGGTTTTTGAGAAAAATTCCACCCGTACCCGCCTGTCCTTCGAAGCCGGCATGCACCAGCTCGGCGGTGCGGCGATTTACCTCAACACCCGTGATAGCCAGCTCGGTCGTGGCGAACCGGTAGAAGACGCAGGGCAAGTCATGTCACGCATGTGCGACATCATCATGATCCGCACATTTGAGCAGGAAATGATAGAACGCTTTGCGGCGAATTCCCGCGTACCTGTCATTAATGGTCTGACCAATCAACACCACCCTTGTCAGGTGCTGGCGGACGTCTTCACCTATATTGAGCATCGCGGTTCTATCACAGGCAAAAAAGTCGCCTGGGTCGGTGACGCCAACAATATGCTGTACTCCTGGTTGCAGGCGGCGCAAGTATTCAACTTCCATCTGCATATTTCTACGCCAAAAGGCTATGACATGGATATGTCTTTAGTCACGGCTGATCCGTCGCAATACACCGTCTTTGAGAACCCATCGGATGCCTGCGCTGGCGTTGACCTGGTCAATACCGATGTCTGGACCAGTATGGGTTATGAAGCTGAAAATGTGGCACGCTTAAAAGCCTTTGATGGTTGGATCGTTGACGAAGAAAAAATGGCACGCGCCAACACGGATGCCTTGTTCATGCACTGCTTGCCAGCGCATCGTGGCGAAGAAGTTTCTGCAGGTGTGATCGACGGCCCACAATCGGTAGTGTGGGACGAAGCAGAAAATCGTTTGCACGTGCAAAAAGCCTTACTGGAATATTTGGTCGTCGGCGAAATTCGCTAATTTCTTTCTGTATGTTTAAGTTTTTTAAATTGCGTCTCAAATCGAGCCTGAAATACAGAACAGCACCAAAAAATAATTAAATTTGATTGATAGCATTTTTTTCGAAAGTACATCATGAGCGATATTAAAAAAGTCGTCCTCGCCTACTCAGGCGGTCTGGACACCTCCGTCATTCTGAAATGGCTGCAAGATAATTATCAGTGTGAAATCGTTACTTTCACGGCTGATCTGGGCCAGGGCGAAGAGCTGGAGCCAGCACGCGCTAAAGCGATTAAATTCGGCATCAAGCCAGAAAATATTTATATCGACGACGTACGTGAAGAATTCGTGCGTGATTTCGTGTTCCCTATGTTCCGCGCAAACACGATTTACGAAGGCGAATACCTGTTGGGCACTTCCATCGCCCGTCCATTGATCGCCAAACGTCTGATCGACATCGCCAAAGAAACGGGCGCCGATGCGATCTCCCACGGCGCGACTGGCAAAGGGAATGATCAGGTACGTTTTGAACTCGGCGCTTATGCGTTGATGCCAGGCGTCAAAATCATCGCTCCATGGCGCGAATGGGATTTGCTGTCCCGTGAAAAATTGATGAAATATGCCGAAGATGCAGGCATAGAAATCGATCAAAAACACAAAAACGGCGGCGCTCCGTATTCCATGGATGCAAACTTATTGCACATCAGCTTCGAAGGTCGTCACCTGGAAAACCCAAGTGCAGAAGCCGAAGAAAGCATGTGGCGTTGGACCTGCAGCCCGGAACAAGCACCGGATGCACCTGAATATCTGGACATCGAATTCGAACGTGGCGACATCGTTGCTTTGAATGGCGTACGCATGTCTCCAGCGACTGTACTGACAGAATTAAACCGCCTCGGTGGCAAACATGGTATTGGCCGTTTAGATCTGGTTGAAAACCGTTACGTAGGCATGAAATCACGCGGCTGTTATGAAACTCCTGGCGGCACCATCATGTTGCGTGCGCATCGTGCAATTGAATCCATCACTCTCGACCGTGAAGTCGCGCATCTGAAAGATGACTTGATGCCACGTTACGCAAGCATGATTTACAACGGCTACTGGTGGGCACCAGAGCGTTTGGCTCTGCAAACACTGATTGATCATACCCAGCAAACAGTTAATGGCTGGGTGCGTCTGAAGCTGTACAAAGGCAATGTAATTACTGTTTCGCGCGACTCTAAAACAGATTCTTTGTTCGATATGAACATCGCGACATTTGATGAAGATGGTGGCGCTTATAACCAGGCAGATGCTGGTGGCTTTATCAAACTCAATGCGCTGCGTATGCGTATTGCAGCAAATGCTCGCGCAAAACGCGGACAGTAATTTTTCCGTCGCATAAAAAAAGCCTGCGCAATAACATGCGCAGGCTTTTTTATGCCATCGTAACTCAAGAACTTTTTCCCTGGATTATGCTGATGCTACCTGGCATAACATTAAACAGATCTTTAATACCAGACCGCCACATAACCGTTCCTCAAATTGATCGGCATATCACTACCATGTTCCACTACAGCATAACCGGTCAACCCGGAAGCATTTTTGTATTGATAAGCCGATAGCGTCGTGTAGTAACCAAACGGTCCATATGTCTGCACAGGCAACCCTTGCAACGCGGCATTCACCTGGGTTGGCGTCAGATTGAGAAAACCGTTCACCTGAGAACCACCATTGACCGTAATAATCGTCGCACTACCGTCCGCATTGAAGGTCAAATTATTGCCGCCCACTTGCGGGGGATTCGTACCGCCCGCCTGGCAGTTTTCAAAATACTGTGAAAACCTCAGTCCTGCCAGTTGTAAACCACTGTACACAGGAACGGCATTGGTGCTTACTAACACATCGGTAGAAACGATATTGGCATTGCCGACTCCTCCTACGACAGGATTACATATCATTGCCAATGATGGAGCATAGGCATCCTTAAAGTTTGTATCAAATCCCAAAGCCGCATAGACGTTATTGCCCCAATAGACGTTCCCGCTAGCACTGACAGTATACCCAGACATCGTTTGCATACCAGCCGGACCAAATGTAACAGAACCAGTCTGACCACCCGGACCATAGTTTACGATGCTGGCAATGCCAGACGACATTCCATTGACGTTCTGCAAAAAATTGATATCTTTGTAGCTACTGACAACTGCAACAGGAACGAAAGTACCACCGTCATCAATACCAATACTCACAGTGCCACCACCGCACGCCGACAAGCTCAAGCCTGCAACAACAGACGTACAAATTAACGCAATTTTTGTGGTTTGGGAATTCATAAATTACCCCTTAACGAAAACTATTTTTTAAATTTGAAGCATCGGAACATCAATCACCAGGCACCGATATTGATATTGATCGCTGCTATCAAATGACGTTTTAAGCTTAAGCAAATGGTCAATAGAGAAGAAATAACAGTCACCGCAAAACGACGCACTTTTCCGATTTTTTTGTGATTGCGTATGATATCTCAATGAAGCGCACTGCCTATTTCACAACAACGCTGCAAACATTGAAAAAGATGACGGTAAAAAAAGTTTCTTGTAACAAAACACTTAAATTGCAACTGTATGAAGTAACTTTTTTGAATAATTTTTAGAGGGTGGAAAATAGCGACATTTGTCAGATACTTTATTGATCAGGGTTGATCTATGCGCCGTAACATAGCATGATGGAAGATATTTTATCTCACCACCAATCGCTCAACAGATACACTTCTTTACCATCGAAAGACCATTATGAGTACACAATTTGATCAAGTCAGCGTCATCAAAAAAGCAAATCTTTATTTTGATGGAAAGTGCGTTTCACACACTGTCTTATTTGCCGATGGAAGCAAAAAAACTATCGGCGTTATCTTCCCATCCAGTCTTATTTTTAATACAGCCGCAGCGGAAGTCATGGAGCTGAACGCAGGTAAATGCAAGATCAGGCTCAAGGACGAAAGTGCTTGGAACACCTATGAAGGTGGCCAGCAATTTAATGTCCCGGCGAACTCTAGTTTTGAAATCGAAACCTTAGAAACACTGGATTACGTTTGTCACTTTGTTTAAAAAATTAACGCCATTTTATAAAAAAGGAGCGCCATATTAAAGCGCTCCTTTTTTAATTTTGACGAATTTTTTGATGACTTGAGAATCGTCTCTTAAAATTAACTAAGCTTAACGATAGCGGTATTCATCATGTTCGTTACCGCGATATTCATGATGCCAATCACGTCTATCATCGCGCCGATCTTCGTATCTGCGATCGCGATGATCTTCGTAGCGTTCATAATGGGTGTGATCTTCAAAGCGAGCATGTTCACCGTACCATTCATGGGCGTGCATACGATATTGCGGCGCGTAGACATTGTTATACCAATGATCCTGTACAAAATACACATGACGTCCACAGGCATGATACGCATCACAATAGCGGCTCCAATATCTGACATGTTCCGGAGGAACCCGTAAATATAATGGCTGCTCAACGTAACCATAAGCGGGGCGAGCAACTAAGACTGGTGTAGCATAAATCAATGGAGGTGGAGCAACATGTCCGATATCAATTTGGCCGTAAAAACCTGGTTCACCAACAGACACTGAAACACCGACTCCTTGCGCAAACGAGGTGCTGGCAACAACAAAAGCACAAACTGCGAAGAAGATTTTTTTCATGACACCCTTCCTTTTTTACATCCATTGAAACGTACTTCAACAACGGGATCGGATCTAAAAAGGATGACGTAGGCGAGCAATCAACTTGTAACGGCATGTCGCATCATGAAAGCAAACGCGTCATTACTTGCTATTTTAGATTTTTGCTACTTTACGGAAATCACGAGGACGGAAACCCATTAGACCTAAGGCTGAGAAATAGGTCACGACGGATGCCAGAATCAGCACAAATAAAGCCCCAATCCGACGTAATGGCGTGTGCCCCATCGCTAACCAGTTAAACTGATCAGATATCCATAGTGAGACAAATGCCATCAGCAATAAGGCCGCAACTAATTTCAACAAAAACATGCCCCACCCTTTGTGTGGGTGAAAGATTCCTCGGCGGCGCAAGCCAATAAACAAAAAGCTGGCATTCACACAAGCGCCCAATCCCACCGACAAGGCAAGTCCGGCATGCGCAAATTTCGGCACAAACACCAAGTTCATCAACTGCGTTGCGATCATCACGCTGACCGCAATTTTGACCGGTGTACGAATATCCTGACGCGCATAAAAACCCGGTGCCAGAATTTTTACTACGATCAAGCCAATCAAACCTAAACCGTAAGCAACCAGCGCATTGGATGTCATTTGCACTGCGTGTGCGTCAAAAGCGCCATGATGGAACAAGGTCGCCGTCAGCGGAATTGGAATCGTTGCCAGTGCCACACCTGCTGGCATCGCCAGCAAGAAGGTCAGACGCAAGCCCCAATCGAGCAATGCAGAATATTCTGCCGTGTCGCCATCGGCGTTGGCTTTAGATAAACCCGGCAATAGAATCGTTCCCAGCGCCACACCAAGCAGCGCGGTCGGAAATTCCATTAAACGATCAGCGTTCACCAACCACGTCGTACTACCAGAGACCATTCCCGAAGCCAGGCTGGTATTAATCAGAATACTGATCTGGGAGGCAGATACCGCAACGATTGCCGGAAGCATATTGCGTATGATGCGTCGTACACCTTCGTCTTGCCATGCGGTTGCGGGTCGCCAGCCTATGCGCGGTAACATGCCAATCTTAACCAGCGCGGGAACCTGTATCCACAACTGCAACAAACCACCAACAAACACGCCAATTGCCTGCCCATATATTGGCGTTTCCATCCAGCGTGACAAACCTAACATGAATGCGATCGACGTCAGGTTATAAATAACCGGAGTGAATGCAGGTATTTTAAATTCGCGCCAGGTATTCAGAATCCCACCTGCCAGCGCCACCATCGACATAAATCCGATGTAAGGAAACATAATGCGCGTCATCAGCACCGTAGCACTAAATATCTCGGGCTTTTTCAGCAAGCCATTCGCAGCAAAATAAAGAATCACTGGTGCGCCAATAATGCCTAGCATACAAGTGATCAACAAGGCCCAGGTCAATAATGTTCCAACGTGATCGACTAATGCTTTGGTCGCTGCATTACCCTGCTGCGTTTTATATTCAGCCAGGATCGGCACAAATGCTTGCGAAAATGCTCCTTCCGCAAACAAGCGACGTAATAAATTAGGAATACGGAATGCAATATTGTAGGCATCCGTCATAGCATTAGCACCAAAATACGTCGAAAAGAGCACATCCCGGGCCAGGCCGGTTATGCGCGACAACATGGTCATGCCACTAATGGAAGCGAGAGTTCTGATTAAATTCATGGTGCGGCATTATATATCGGCTATCAACCGATATTTTTGACACAAGGTAAATTTGTTATCAGAATCGCTTCCCCCGGTTTCAATATTCTTGCCCCCACAACAAGCCCGTAAGCCTCAATTTCTTCAACTATGTCCACGGCAAACTAATGATTTGCTACACTAATGGCCGAGCTTAGACCTTTAGCAAGTTTTCTATAGCAACTGTCAGATAACATCGTAACAACCTTAGTATTCTCATCCGGAGAGTGTCCATGTCCCGATTGCACCAGTTTTACCGCCATTATCTAGGTACAGCGACCTTAGTTTTATCGAGCCTGTGTTTATTCGGCAACACAGCACTTGCCTCCGATGGCAAGAATAAAAATGCCAGCAACGAAATTGAAGCTGCTGCCACAGTATTGCAACAAACTGGTTTTCAAGGCGCAATTGTGGCAGCTCGCGGCGACAAACTGCTGTACAAAGCAAGTATTGGTAATTTTGGCGACGTGAACCGGACTTTCCGTTTTGCTTCGATTACTAAAGAGATGACGGCAATTATGCTGATGCAAGAAGTCGAGGCAGGCCATCTACAACTTGATCAGCCACTTGGCACTTATTGGCCTGATTATCCCAACCCAGCAGCACGCGCCGTAACAATCCGTCAATTGATGACGCATTATTCTGGCTTATTTAACGACAATGCCGTACCTACTTTCCACATGCTGAACGCCAATAACGGCGATAACATGCAAAGATTTGCGACCGGCATGTGTGCCGGACAAATGAATAGCCAGCCCGGAACGACGTTTGATTACAATAATTGTGATTACATGGTACTCGGTGCATTGTTGGAAAAAATCACCAAACAGCCATACGCTCAACTACTGCAACAAAGAATTTTTGCACCTGCGGGAATGAGCAGTTCTGGCTTTTATACGGCAGCTACGCCAGACAACCCGGAACATGTCCACGGCAGCTTGGGCGGACAAGCAGAACCAGAAGTCAACTTTGCCAGCTATGGTGCTGCGGGCTCATCATTTGGCACGTTAAAAGATTTGTTAGCGTTTGACCGTGCATTCATCAAAGGCAAATATATCTCCGCCAAATCACGCGCGGAGATGATCAAACCAAACGCCGTCGGCGGCGCACTGGGCGTTTGGGTTTATCCATTTAATGGCGCCGACGAAAAAAATCCAACCGTGATCGTTGAACGCCAGGGCTGGATCGCAGGAATTCGTATTTTAAATTTAGTCGATGTGCAATCCGGAAATATTCTTATCATCGTCAGCACCAACGGCGATCTGGATCTGACACAAACCTGGGCCAATAAAGGACCAGCCGCTGGATTGTTAAAGGCGCTTTTGCAGAGTAAATAATGGAAACGCCTAAAGATGCCAACTGCTTACACCATCTCGGATAAAGCATCCTTGATTGCATGAATCGCCGAACGCATTTCTTGCGCTCCGATCGCACCGATACAACCAACCCTGAACGTCTCAGCCTGCGTTAATTTACCCGGGTATAAAACAAAACCTTTATTACGCACACTTTCATAGAAAGTTTTGAAATCATACTTCGGATTTTCCGGTGCATGCACAGTCACAATGATCGGTGCCTGAATTTCTGGTTTTAAAAAAGATTGCAGGCCCAACTCTTCCAGACCAGACATCAAGGTTTGATAGTTATCGGTATAACGCTGCAAACGCGCAGGCTGACCGCCTTCCGCTTCAAACTGATTCAACGCCGTATGTAATGCTACCAAAATGTGCGTCGGTGGAGTAAAGCGCCATTGTGTCGTTTTTTCCATGTACACCCATTGATCATACAAATCAAGTGACAATGATGTGGAATGGCCAGCACATTTTTCTAAGACGGATTTTCTGACCAGTACAAAACCCATGCCCGGTGGCCCTTCTATACATTTACCACTGGCGGCAATGACGGCATCAAAGTGGATTTTTTGTGCGTCAATTTCAAGAGCGCCAAATGAGCTCATCGCATCAAGGATCATACCTTTACCGTGGCGTGCTACAACGGCAGCAATCTCTTCCAGCGGATTCAAAATACCAGTACTCGTTTCGCAATGGATCAAACCCACATGCGTGATGGTGTTGTCAGCAGTCAGCAAACGTTCTACATCTTCTGCGGTCGTCGGCACGTCTTCTGGAGTTTCAAAAACACTGACGCGGCGTCCCATCATTTCGGTCAGACGTGCCATGCGCTTACCATACGCACCATTGATCAGGACCAGCACATGTCCGTCACGAGGCACCAATGTGTTGATTGCTGCTTCAACAGAAAACGTGCCACTGCCTTGCATAGGAACGCAAACATGAGTTTCTTCACCATGAATAATTTTTAATAATTGCTGTCTGACTTTTTCAGTCACGGCATTGAAAGCGGCATCCCATGATCCCCAGTCACGCAACATGGCACTTTTGGTTTGCAATGACGTGGTCAAAGGCCCTGGTGTTAATAAAACTGGATCGCGACTGACTAAACTCATATTCATTCTCCTAACTATGCAATTTCTGTTTTCAAAATATTTTTAACATTTCTTGTTAATGCTTATTCAATCCGCCATGCTTGCGTTTTCTTCAAAAGAACACGGGTAAGCAACGCATATAACAAGCACACCACCACGGAGGTCAACACAATCAAGGTTGCCATCGCCGCTGCCGGTCCAACATCGCCGGCCTCTTCCAGGTCAAGAATAGCGACCGATGCCAGTGTCGTATCGGGTGAATACAAAAACACCACCGCCGATACAGTCGTCATCGCATTCACGAAGAAGTAACGTGCAATATCCAGAATCGCTGGCAAACATACCGGCACCGTCACGCGGAAAAAAGTTTTGTACAGCGGTACTTTTAACGATGCCGACACCGCTTCAAATTCATTATCAATCGACTTCAACGCTGTCACGGCCGTCAAATGACTAGACGTGTAGTAATGGATGATCGTCGAAATTACCAATATGCTCATCGTGTGATACAGCATATTTAAGGGATTCTGCGGATGATTAAAAAAGAAGATATAACCAAGACCCAATACCAGACCCGGCACACCCATAGGCAACACCGCAAGCAGACGGATCGCAGAACGCAGGCCTTCAGCGCCCTTGGTTTTTTCCGAAATGTAAGCTGAGATAAATACCGTCGCCACACCACCAACCGCTGCTAAGCCTGCCATCTTTAAACTATTAAAATAGGCTTCTAAGATGCCGCCTTCCACCAGACCATATTTATAATGATCCAAACTCATCGTCAGGTTATAAGGCCACAGTTTGATGAAGGAGCTATAAACCGCCATGCCCAATACAGCCACCAGATAAACCGCAATCACGCTGCAATACAAAAACATTAATGTATCGAACAGTGGACGCTTTTTTGGCACAAAGGCTTTTGCGCGCACTGACATGTGCACTTGTAATTTTTTGCGTATTCTTAAATCAATCGCAAACGCAAATAAGGCTGGCGTCAATAAGAGCAAACTGACCACTGCACTTTTATTAAAATCTTGCTGCCCAATTGCCAGCTGATAGACGTCGATCGCCAGTACATTGAAGTTACCGCCAATCACTTTAGGCACACCAAAATCATTAAAAGTGTAGGTAAACACCACCAGTGCTGCACTGATCAAGCCATATTTAGCACCAGGTAAAGTAATCGTAACAAATCGACGCCAGCGGCTGGTTCCCAACGACGACGCAACTTCATACAAACGTCCATCGACCAGACTCAACGCCGTCAATAAGATCATCAAAGCATGCGGGAAAACGCCATAAAATTCACTGAGCACAATACCAAACGGTCCGTAGATAGAAACGCCACCTAACCAGTCTTTCAAAATACCTTGATTGCCAAACCACTGTATCAATGAAATACCAGCTAATAAAGAGGGTGCCAGAATCGGAATTAAGGCGATCGTGCGAAACATTGATTTACCGGGCATACGACTGCGAGTTAAACCGTAGGCGAACATAAACGCAGCAGGAATCACCAACAATGTGACGGTGGTCGCAACAAACAAGGTGTGTAGCACCGAAGAACGCAAGGATTTATTCGCAAAATAGGTCGTAAATTGTTGCAAGCCAACGAAAGCACCTTCTTTATCCTGAAAGCTTTTGAGCAGAATAATGGCGACCGGAAACAACAAGAATACGACCAAGCCGCCGCAAATCAACAGCAACAGAATCTGCACCCATCTGTCGGTTGGCTGAACGTGAGCACGCATCGCTTCAGTCGCTTTCGCATGATGTTGATTGGTAACTGGCAAAGGCAAACTTCCTGATCGACTCATGCGGCCTCCGCATCGACGGCGCTCGCCTCTTTTGTCACGGAAAATATTCTCGCTTTGGCAGGCACCAATTCAAGAATGACCTTAGTACCGGCTTTTAAGTCATTTTGATGCACATCGCTCAAAGGTATGGCAGCAGTGACCGATTGTTTATCCAGACCCTCCACCTCAATACAGGCGTGGCAATATGCACCTAGAAATTCCATTTTCGTGATCGTGCCACGTGGCCGTGCGGCACTTGAGGGCTGGCTTGGTTGATCGCGATGAACAACGATATCTTCTGGTCGCAAGTACACTTTAACAGTTTGACCAGCAACAAATTTATCACCCCATACCGGACAGTCAAATTCTAAAATGCCAATGCGGAAACGCCCCGCCCCCAAGGCGGTAGCGCGCAAGACATTCACTTTACCCACAAAGGACGCAACAAACGGTGTGCGTGGTTGCAAATAAATCTGTTCTGGCGTGCCAATTTGCTCGATCACGCCGTGATTCATAACAACGATGCGATCTGCCATAGTCAAGGCTTCTTCCTGATCATGCGTCACCATAATCGTTGTCACACCAAGACGCTGCTGTAATTGACGAATTTCTGTGCGCAGACGAACACGTTCCAACGCATCCAGCGCAGACAACGGTTCATCTAATAACAACAAGCCGGGTGACATCGCCAACGCACGTGCCAGCGCAATACGTTGCTGCTGACCGCCGGATAATTGGCCAGGATATTTATCACCACTATCTGGCAAGCCTGCCAATTGCAATAATTCTGTCACGCGGGCTTTGATTACCGACGAAGATTGACGGCGGTTGACCAGACCATAGGCAATATTTTCAGCAATGCTTAAATTAGGAAACAGCGCATAGGATTGAAACACAATGCCGTAATCACGTTTTACTGGTTTAACAAAGGAAATATCTTTCCCTTTTTGAATAATCTGCCCCTGATTCTGTGTTTCCAAACCGGCAATAATACGGAGCAAAGTTGTCTTCCCACATCCAGACGGGCCAAGAAAGCAAACAAATTCGCCCTCAGCGATATGAAGATTGATGTCATTCAGAGCATTGAAATGACCGAATGATTTGGAAATACCTTTGAGTACCAGATAATCAGCGCTGTGTTCCATGAATTTTTTCTTTGTTTTTGATGCACCAGCATCAGCTGCGATGAAATTAGCACCGGACTTTGCCTTAGCAAGCAAAATCCGGTGTCAAGCAAAAGCGATGAGTGCCTTAGAGACTGTGCAAGCTCATCGACATTCGTTCATTGATGGCCTGTATTAAGGCTTAGGCTCTGCCTTGCTGTTATAACGGTTGTTCCACTCGGTCAAAATACGTTCACGGTTTTTTGCTGCCCAGTTGAAGTCATTTTTCACCAGCAATTTTTCGTAACCGTCAGGAATGCCTTCCAATTTTTTCGCCAGACCCGGGTAAGCAACAATCGCCCACCAGTTAGTACTAATTTGATTGGATTCTTTGCTCGCCATCCAATCGGCCAGCTTTTGCGCTGCATCCAGGTTTTAAGTGCTCTTCATGATGCCGGTTGCTTCGATATCCCAACCCAGGCCTTCTTTAGGAAAAATCATTTCAATCGGGGCACCACTACGCATGACTTGATGCGCGCGGAATTCAAAGGAAATACCAATTGGGAATTCGCCAGAACCAGCTTGTTTGCATGGCTTAGAACCAGAATGCGTGTACTGTGCAATGTTTGCATGCAAGCCATCCATGTATTTCCACCCGGCTGTTTCACCCATGTTTTGCAGCCATGCACTCACGTCCAGATAACCAGTGCCGCTGGAAGCTGGATGCGGCATGCTGATTTTGCCTTTATAGATAGGATTGAGCAGATCTTTCCAGCTTTCTGGTTTTGGCAGGTTTTGTTTTTTTGCTTCTACTGTATTGAAGCAAATTGCCGCACCCCATACGTCCATACCAACCCATGATGGCGGTTGTGCGCTGTCAGAGTAAGCCGCCGTCAATTCTTTGAAGCCTTTGGGTTGATACGGGGTCAGCATACCTTCTTGCTTTAACAATACAAGACTAGTTGCCGCCAGACCCAACACGACGTCTGCTTGCGAATTATTTTTTTCCGCCAGCAGTTTGGAGGTCACTACACCGGTGGAATCACGTACCCAGCGAATTTCAATATTTGGGTAGGCTTTTTCGAATCCGTCTTTATACAACTTCATCGCATCGGTTTCGATAGCGGTATAGACCAACAAAGTTGTTTTGTTGTCTGCATGCACTGCACCAGACATCAACATAGATCCTGCAACCAGCGTAGCAGAACACATTTTCAAAAAAAGCTTACGTGAAGGGTTCATCGCGATTCTCTTTCCTGTCATATAAAAAATTATTGGTTATCTTTGCAAACCAGAAATTGGGTTACCAGACACCACGTTTTCGTGCGCCATCAACTCGTTTTTAATGCAACAACAACGGACGAATAGTAGGTTTGATTTATGACAGGATCATTACATTGTAGATTGTATTTTGTATTTTGTTGACAATCCAATGAGGCTTGATTTAAAGTGCGAATATCGATAAAAACAGTCATTGACGTCATGCAAAAAACCACAAAACCTACCGCACTCATACAACAAGCCTCACTCTCTACTCTGGCGCAAATTGAAATTGAGCGCATGATACTAGCGGGTGAAATCAGTGCTGGCACCAAACTCAATGAAGCATCGCTGGCAGAAATGCTGGGCGTTTCACGCGGCCCGGTACGCGAAGCATTTCGCTCATTAGAAGAGACAGGCTTGGTCAGACAAGAAAAAAATTGTGGCGTTTATGTACGACAAATTTCCATCGAAGAAGCCGATGATATTTACGAAATTCGCGAAGCACTGGATGAATTAGTCGGCCGTAAATTAGCCAAGACCATTACCGCTGTGCAACTCAAAGAATTACGCAGCATGGTCGACAAGATGGAAAAATTGGCTGAAAAGAAAAATGTCTCGTCCTACTCTTTACTGAATCTGGAATTCCATGATGTGCTTGTGAAGATGACTGGCAACGAGAAATTACTGACCACCTATCGTCGCCTGGTCAAAGAATTAAATCTCTATCGCAGAAATTCTTTGGAGCAACAAGGTACCTTGCCAATTTCTATCCACGAACACAGAGAAATCGTTGAATTAATTGCCGCCGGCAATGCCGACGCTGCTGGCAACATGATGCGCCAGCACGTGATCGATAGTCGTCAACGTATGCATAAATCACATCAAGCTATCAATGTCGTGAATTAAGAAGAACGCGACGCTCAATAACGTCGCGTTTCGATTCATTCATCCCACATTCTTTAAAAACAGTTGCATCAACCTGTAGGAATTTTATGTCAGTAAAAGAAATCAGCGTCAATGGTCGTAGCTACCAATGGATGCAACAGCCAGTAGTGATCGTTTGCATAGACGGTTGCGAGCAGGAGTACATCAATCAAGCAATACAAGCGGGGGTTGCGCCTTTTTTTAAAAAAATGGGTGAACAAGGCACCGTATTGATGGGCGATTGCGTAGTACCAAGCTTTACCAACCCGAATAACCTGTCAATCGTGACTGGTGTTCCACCTTCAGTACACGGTATCTGCGGCAACTATTTCCTGGACACCGAAACGAATACTGAAGTCATGATGAATGATGCCAAGTATTTGCGCGCAGAAACGGTATTATCAGCGTTCTCCAAAGCTGGCGCTAAATTAGCTGTGGTCACTGCCAAAGATAAATTGCGTAGTTTACTCGGTCACCACATGCAAGGTATTTGCTTCTCTGCTGAAAAAGCTGATCAGGCAACACTCTCAGAAAATGGCATAGAAAACGTACTCGAATTAGTCGGCATGAGCTTGCCATCTGTGTACAGCGCCGAATTATCAGAATTCGTCTTTGCGGCAGGTGTCAAATTATTAGAAAAAGAGCGCCCTGACCTGATGTATTTATCCACTACCGATTACATCCAGCATAAGTATGCGCCGGGCACACCGGGCGCCAATGCATTTTACGCGATGATGGATCACTATCTGAGTCTGCTTGACAGTCTTGGCGCAGTCATTGCGGTGACAGCTGATCACGGCATGAATGCCAAGACAGATGCTTGTGGAAACGCGAATGTCATTTATCTGCAAGATCAAATGGATACGCACTTTGGGACTGCTAGCACACGCGTCATTTTGCCGATTACCGATCCTTATGTGGTGCATCATGGCGCGCTTGGTTCGTATGCCACGATTTACATTAATGACCAATCTCAGGCTGACCATATTTTGCAGCATCTGCATCGCATGCAAGATTTAGAAGCCGTATTGACACGCGCTGAGGCCAGTGCACGTTTTGATCTGCCAGCAGATCGCATTGGCGATCTGGTAGTGGTCAGCCAACGTCTCGTCGTTTTAGGTACCAGCCGTCACCGTCATGACTTGTCCGAACTCAAACTCCCATTGCGCTCACATGGCGGCATTTCTGAGCAAGCCGTACCAGTGATGTTGAATCGCAAAACCAAGGCGCTCCCCGACAATCACCGTTTGCGTAATTTTGACGTTTTGCATCTGGCTCTGAATTTGATTCAGAACGCGTAACACATTCACACACCAGGCCTGAAATGCCTGGTGTTTTCATTTTCCCGGAGAGTAGTGTGAAGTTAATTCAAGATTTTAAGGCGCTCTTAGCCGTAAACAAAAGTGGATCGCCAGCATTGGCCTTACATCAACCTATGCGCATGGCTGGAAAACTGGTCGATAACGACAGACGTATCGAGGTTTACAACCCCTACACCAATGCCTTATTAGGAACCATTGCCAAAGCGACGGTAGAGGATGTACGCAGCGTATTTCATCAGGCAAAAACCTATCAATCCACACTAACACGCTATCAACGCAATCAAATTTTGCTGCGCGCCAGTCAGTTACTGCGCGAAAACGCTGAGGTCATTTCCGATTTAATCACAGCCGAATCTGGTCTCTGCAAAAAAGATACGATGTACGAAGTAGGACGCGCCTGCGATGTGTTCTTGTTTGCGGCGAACCAAACGCTGGTTGATGATGGTCAGGTGTTTTCCTGTGATCTGACACCGCATGGTAAACAACGTAAAGTATTTACTTTGCGTGAGCCCTTACTAGGCGCGATATCTGCAATTACGCCATTCAACCATCCATTAAATCAAGTGGCGCATAAAGTCGCACCATCGATTGCGACGAATAATCGCATGGTGTTAAAGCCGTCTGAAAAGACACCATTTTCTGCGCTCTTACTCGCTGATATCTTATATGAAGCAGGTTTGCCGCCAGAGATGTTTTCTGTCATAACTGGCGACCCGCGTGAAATCGCCGATGAGATGTTGACCAATGCCGATATGGATCTGGTGACCTTTACCGGTGGTGTACAAATCGGTAAATACATCGCTGGCAAAGCCGTCTACAAACGTCAGGTACTGGAATTAGGTGGCAATGACCCTTTAATCGTCATGGAAGATGCCGATCTGGAAGAAGCGGCAACACTGGCGGTATCGGGTTCTTATAAAAATTCCGGCCAACGCTGCACTGCAGTCAAGCGCATGATCGTGCATGAAGCGGTCGCCGATGAGTTTGTCCGCTTGCTCACAGAAAAAACAAAGGCGATCAAATACGGCAACCCGATGGATAGCAACACAGACATGGGTACGGTGATTGATGAAGCAGCAGCGATCAGTTTTGAACAAAAGGTAAATGATGCGATTAAGTGTGGAGCACAACTCATTGTTGGCAACATCCGCGAAGGCGCATTGTACTCACCAACCGTCTTAGATCATGTACCTTACGATTGCACTTTAGTGGCAGAAGAAACGTTTGGCCCCGTATCGCCAGTGATCCGTTGCAAAGATATTGACGATGCAATCCGCATTTCAAACTCGACCCCATACGGTTTGTCATCCGCTGTTTGCACCAACCGGCTCGACTACATCACCCGCTTTGTCGCTGAGCTGGAAGTCGGCACCGTGAATGTGCGTGAGGTGCCAGGTTACCGCCTTGAATTGACGCCGTTTGGTGGCATCAAAGATTCTGGCCTTGGTTACAAAGAAGGTGTTTTAGAAGCGATGAAAAGCTTCTGTAATACCAAAACTTACTCTTTGCCGTGGGATGGAAAATGACGCAGGCATCCAACGTCAACATTGCCGACATCATCACGTTATTTGAACGTCGCGGCGACGAACAATATGACGGCGAACCCGTTACGCAATTGCAGCACGCATTGCAATCTGCGGCATTAGCAGAAGAAGCTGGCGCCAGCGATGAATTAATCGTTGCTGCCTTATTACATGACATTGGGCATTTATTGCACGATATCGGCCCTACTCCCACCAGCTTTGGCAAGGACGATGTACATCAATACCGTTGCTTGCCCTACATGCGCTTTTTGTTTGGTGACGCGGTTCTGGAACCAATTAAATTACACGTCGATGCCAAGCGTTATTTATGCGCGGTCGAACCTGCCTATTACAACAGTTTGTCTGCAGACTCTAAGCGCAGTCTGGCTTTGCAAGGCGGCGTTTTCAATCCAGAACAAGCGGATGAGTTTATCAACCGAGCATTTGCAGCAGATGCAATCGCACTTCGCCGCTGGGACGATGCCGCAAAATCTGCGACAAAGCAAACTCCGGATTTTATCTACTTCGCCACGCACATGAAAAATGCTGAACTGATTCATCGTCAATCTGACGCACATCGACAAACGGCCTAAATTAAAGAACTAAAGAACTAAAGAACTAAAGACATAAAGAGAAGAATAAATCTCATGCGACCATTCTGGATAGAACAAGCCTTAATGCAAGACGGAGAACTCGCTCCCGCCTTACAAGGAAAGCATACTAGCGACATTTGCATCATCGGCGGCGGCTTTACTGGTTTGTGGACAGCCATTCAAACCAAGCAACAAAATCCCGCTCTCAGCATTAGCATCCTGGAGCAAGACTTATGCGGCGCAGGCGCCAGCGGCCGCAATGGCGGCTGCGTGCTCACATGGTCAGCGAAATTTTTTACATTGCTTCGCTTATTTGGTGAAGCAGAAGCTGTACGCCTGGTGAAAGCATCGGAAGATGCAGTACAACACATTGCCGATTTCTGCCGTGACCAAGGCATCAATGCAGATTTACGCATGGACGGCACGCTCTATACCGCGACCAATGCAGCACAAACAGGCAGCATGGATGCGGTGATGCAGGCGTTGAATAGCGTTGGACTAGATTCATATCGCCATTTACCGCCAGAAGAAGTCGGCAAACGCAGCGGTTCGAGATTGAATATACAAGGTGTTTTTTCGCCTTACGCCGCCACAGTGGACCCTGGAAAACTGGTTCGTGGATTGCGCAAAGAGGCGCTTAATATGGGTATCACTATTTTTGAGCGCACACCGATGACGAGCTTCACTCCTGGCTCGACAGTCACTATCCAGACACCTGCTGGCGTCATGCAAGCCGGAAAAATGGTGCTGGCAATGAACGCCTGGATGGCGAGTTTTTTCCCGCAATTTGAGCGCAGTATCGCGGTGGTGTCGAGCGACATGATCATTACCGAGAAATGTCCTGAGCTGTTAAAACAAATAGGCCTGACGGATGGCATTTCTGTGTTGGACTCCAGAACCTTTGTCTACTACTACCGCAATACGAGCGACGGACGTTTGATGCTCGGTAAAGGTGGCAATACCTTTGCGTGGCGCAATCAAATTGCCCCTGCATTTGATCGCCCTTCTGTCTATCAAGATCAATTGACGCAGAGCCTGCATCGCTTCTTCCCGGCCTTACAAGATGTTCCCGTGACGGCAAGCTGGAATGGCCCCTCTGACCGCTCCGCGACTGGCTTTCCATTTTTTGGCAAACTCCATGGTGCCGAGAATATTTTTTACGGTTTTGGCTATTCAGGTAATGGTGTAGGCCCCAGCTATATGGGCGGGCAGATTTTGTCATCCCTCCTGCTGGAGCAAGACAACGCCTGGACCCGCAGCCCATTGGTCAAAGGGCCGCTGGGCCACTTCCCACCTGAACCTATACGCTACATCGGAGCCCACGTCGTACGTAATGCGATTCGGCGTAAGGAGCAAGCAGAAGACGACAATCGCCAGCCTTGGATGATAGATAAATTACTAAGTCGCTTTGCCAATGCGGCAGGTAAAGCGGATAAGGGGTGAGGTTTTTGAAGTTGTAGAGCCGGGCAACGCGTGCGGCTCGCGCGGTGTATTGATTCGGCGGGTCGCGCGCGTCCTACGGATAGCTCGTGATCGCCGCAATGTCGTTTTTGCCTTTTAACGTTTAGACAAAGCAATTTGTGCTTCACGGGAAACGGATCAGAAGGTATCTTTGTTTGAGCGCAGCGAGTTTAGATACTTTCCCGTTTTACGTGACGCACAAATTGTGCCGAAACGCGGTGACGGCACCCGCAGGGCAAAGTCTCAGCGTCACCTTCAGCGTCGCCTTCTTTAGCTTACCTTTCTTGGCGAAGCAAGAAAGGTAAGTGGCTGCCGGGCCACCCCCGGCTTGGCGGCACGAAGAGTGATCGCATTACATATTAAAAACGACGCAAAAATGAGAAAACAAAAAGGACATCAGCACTGACTTGGATAGCAGTATCTACCAAACAAGAGTCGAATACTCCCCTCTGCCGCAAGCGGGAGAAAGATTCAACAGCTGGCAATATGTCGCTTTGCTTGTTTAAATAATTACTTTGCTTCCCCACTCAACATCATATTTTTAATCATCCCCACCGGAGCACTACCATAGCTCAAGAACTGCTCATGGAATTGCTTCAGCTTGAACTTCTCACCCTGCTGTTTTTTCAGTTGCTCACGCAAATCAAGGATTTCACTGAATCCGCTGAAATAACTCGTCAATTGCACTGATGAATATTGCACGCGCTGCCACTTGCCGTCAGCTTCGGCCTGGGTCTGGAACGCCTGATTGATCAACATATCTTTGGCTTCGGCTTCGCTCATCCCCAACACATGCACGCTGTAATCGAGGATGGTATTACAGACGGTACGCAAGTTCCATTTGTAATACATCAACCACATTTCTGGTGAATTTTCACCATAGCCAGATTCCAGCATCATGCGTTCACTATAGACCGCCCAGCCTTCGATCATAGCACCATTACCAAACAAGGTTTTGATCACAGAAGGTGATTGATTGGCGTGCTGTAATTGCGTGTAGTGACCTGGAATCGCTTCATGGATACATAAAATCTGCAATACCCAGTGATTATATTCACGCAACGTACTTTCTATTTTTTCCGCTGACTGCCCATCAAATGGCGTCACATTAAAATAGGTATTGTCGTGCGGACGGAAAATGCCCGGTGCTTCGATTGAGGCAATGGTGACGCCACGCTCGTATTCTGGTGTTTCTCGAACGATCAATGGCTTCTTGGTATCAAGCGCTAACAGGTCGTGATCTTTGATCCATTTTTCCAACACCGGTAATTGCTGGCGGATCGCCGGAAATAGGTCTTCGCCTTTGATATGTTGTTCCGATAATTTCGCAATCACCATCGCAATTTTTTTAGCACGATCTTCTGGCTTAGGCTGATCTCCCATGGTTTTAGACCACAGCTGATCGGCCAGTTTCTCCATATTGCGATGGGCTTCATCTTTTGCGGCCAATGCGCGTTGATAAGTTTGCTCCGCAGTCAGAGAGGAACGGATATCGGCTTTGAATTTTCCTTCATATAAATCTTTGCCGATACGGAAAGAGCGCGCAGTTTCTGGTGTCAGATTTTTTGCAGTATCGGTTAATGCAGTATCGGTTAAAAATACGACGTAATCATTGACTGCATCACGTGCGTTTTTTAAACCAGAACCCAAAGCTTGTTTCTCATGTGCAGTCAATTTCTCTTTCGCGGCAGACTGCTCTAATTCCGATAACAGAGAAATCGCGCCAGCACTTTGACGTATCGCCAATTGCGTGTGTTCCATTGTTGGTGCATGAATACTCGCTTTTGCCGCTGCATAGAATGCTGGAACACCTTGCAAACGCAGTATGGCAATTTTGACGCGCTTAGATTTAGGCGCAAAATCGGTATTCAGAATGGCATCAAAACCACCGGCAATATTGTGCTGAGTAGGATTCCACTCGAACTCACGGAACTGTGTCAGGTACCAACGAGTGCCTTCGAGGTAGTTACGCATCAGTACCAAATCGGTTTGTTCATTGACGGGCAATGACTTCACATCCAGTTTATCCAGGCGGGTTAACCAACGATCAGCAAATGCCAGATATTGATCGCGGCCAGCCTGATCAGGGATAACCAGACGAGCTGCATCGGTATACTTACCCGCCGCCATTGCCATGTCGGGATCTTGCTTCCACAGTGCATTCAAAAATTCTTGCTTTATTGCCACAAATGCTTTTGCTTCTTTACTGCTTGTCGCTGACATTAAAGCTGCCGCATCTGGTTTCGCGGCGCTTTGAGCAAAACTCACAGGCGCACTCAATGAAGAAGAAATCAAAACAGCAATGGCTGCACGATGGAAATGTTTTTGCATGGTTGTCCAGAAATTGTGGGATGCCTGATTAAAAAAACTTGTCGGAACAGAGTACAAATGAATGTCGAGTGGGAGCCTAACATATGCTCAAAAAGAGCAAAATCCCTTTAGGTATAAACAATTTATTATTCGGTAATACGGGCAGATTTTTGTCAAAGTCGTGCTATATCGGTAAAATTCCGGCGATTTCTTTGTTACACTCCGTGCTTAATGAAGAACATCACCCAACTCGCCACACAAATACGGCGACTACCATAAGAAAATCATGAATTCCCCTTCCCCGCAATTGCACTGGATAGAAAACGACGAAGCCCGCTCATGCCGCTGGCATGCAGAAAACGGTGCGCCACCACCAAAGCGGGTGCAGATCGCGGATGACAGGATGAATACGGAAACCGCCTACAAACTGGCGTGTGAAGGAACTGCCTTGCTATGGCGTGGTGATTTTCATAACGGCAAGCAATTATTGCAATCGCTGGCACGCCGTATTGATAAAAAACCTGCTAACAAGAAAGCCAAAGTACCGACTAGCGCCAGCGAGGCGTTTCACTTGCACCGGCAAGCACAATCACAGCGCGCCCGCGTACTGGCGATGTTGCTGATACCTTTTGAAGCCGATTACAGCATTTCTTTACGCCGTGCACCGGACGTCAAACTCGCCTGCGCTGAAGTGTATGGCGAGTCCAAAGATGCTTTCGTAACGTCTTTGCGTGAGTTGTTGGGTTTGATTGGTGCGCATGAGTGGCGTAAAAATGGCGTGACGATTAAAGCACTGGATGCAAAAATTCATCCTTATTACGGCGTGTTTTCACCGGTACGTGGTGAATACATTGATTTGCTCGCAAAAGCACCCTTGCCTTCGACTGAGCTTGCTTTTGATATCGGCGTTGGTACTGGTGTTTTGTCAGCCGTACTGGCGAAGCGTGGTGTCAAAAAAATTATCGCCACAGATCAAGACCTGCGCGCGCTTGCCTGCGCCCGTGAGAACTTAAGCAATCTCGGCTATAGCGAACAAGTTACTTTGCAGGAAGCTGACCTATTTCCAGCAGGTCGCGCTCCATTGGTCGTATGTAACCCGCCATGGGTGCCTGCACGTCCCAACTCACCGATAGAATATGCGGTGTATGACCCCGATAGTCATATGTTGAAAAGCTTTTTAGCTGGCGTTGCTGACCATATGGAACCACATGGCGAAGCCTGGCTGATCATGTCGGACTTTGCACAACATTTAGGCTTACGTACTGCAGAAGAGTTTTTCGGCTGGATTGATGCTGGTGGCCTGACGGTGATTGGCAAGCTGGACATCAAACCGCAGCATCCAAAATCGACCGACGCGACAGACCCATTGCATGCAGCGCGGGTCAAAGAAGTGACTTCGCTCTGGCGTCTAAAGCTGAAGTAATGCTTTAAAATTGAACCTTATTGAACCTTATTGAGCTTTACTTACTGGCGCAGTCAATCATTTTTGCGCCAGCTATTTTTATTTTGAATTGATTTACCATGAACAAACCAGCCCGTATCCTGACTTTTAAATGCAAAAAATGCAGCAAATCCGTCCAGGTGTTTTTGCAAAAAGTGTCCGCCTGCTCCCATATTCAACCGTACCAGGGCATTTGCACCTGTGGCGAAGTAATGAAACATGCGACCGGTAATAAAGACGCGGTAGAGTCGTTTCTGAGTTCTGATAGCGTCACCTGGTCTCACCATCACTGATGGTTGATATTACTGCTAAATTTTCGACATTCTTTTGTAAATTCAACACTTAATATCGCTTTTTCGTTGCTAAAAATCAGGGCAAAGGCGAATGAGGCCTTCATAAACCCATCGATCTAAACCCATCGATCACAGTCTCATTTGCGGCGATATCCACACGGATATGCGCAAACCAAGGATGAGAATGCGGTTTTTAAAGCCGAATTGAAGCCCAAACGGGGCTATTCAGAGCGAAAGCATTTATAATCTACCGCTTTGCAGCAGTTTTCTGGAAACAATGAAGGTATTTCGCGGACTCCCCAATGCAGCCTCCCGTGCCCCCTGTGCACTGGCGATAGGCAATTTTGACGGTGTACATCTGGGGCACCAGACTTTGCTCGCCCATTTACGCGCTGCAGCGGATCGTCTGGAGTTGGAATCGGCGGTGATGACCTTCGAGCCGCATCCACGTGCTTTTTTTGCAAAACTGGCTGGTAACCTCGCATTAGCACCAACCCGCATCGCCAATCTGCGTGATAATTTGTCATCTTTGAGAAAAGCCGGTGTTGATCGGGTGATCGTCGAGCATTTCAACGCACATTTCGCTTCTTTGACACCGCAAGAATTCATCCAACAAGTGTTGGTCGATGGCTTGCATGTGAAATGGCTGATGGTTGGCGAAGATTTTTGCTTTGGCGCCAAACGTGCTGGCAATATCAAAACCCTGGAAGAAGCTGGGAAACAATACGGCTTTGAAGTAGTTACCTTGCCTGCGGTACAAAACAAAGGCGTCAGAATTTCTTCGTCTGCCGTGCGTGCTGCATTGGCTGCTGGTGATTTTAGCGAAGCGAATGACTTACTTGGCCACCCTTACCGGATTTCTGGGCATGTGGTTCATGGCCAAAAGCTGGGACGCACAATAGGTTTTCCGACGCTGAATTTACGTATTGCACATCATCGCCCAGCGTTGACGGGTATTTTCATCGTGCAAGTACATGGATTGTCTGACCAACCTCTGCCAGCGGTCGCCAGCCTGGGCGTGCGCCCTACCGTTGATGATAGCGGACGCGTGTTACTGGAAACCCATGTCTTCGACTATCAAGGCAATGCCTATGGCAAAGTCGTGCAGATTGAGTTCTTACAGAAATTGCGCGATGAAGAAAAATACAGCGATCTGGCGACCCTAACAGCAGCGATCGATAACGATGCCGCACAAGCGCGTGCTTATTTCGCTGCAACCGCCCGCATCCCGGCCAGCAACGCGACCGACCGAATTTGAAGAAACACATTGCAGTTTCTTCTCCCTCTATTTTTAAAGAAAATTCATCATGTCTGAAAATAAAACAGCCAAAGCTGCGAACAAATACCCGGTCAATATGACCGAAACACCTTTCCCCATGCGTGGCGATCTGGCAAAACGCGAGCCAAAATGGGTCAAAGAATGGCAAGAAAAAAATATCTACCAACGTATTCGCAAAGCCAGTGCTGGCCGTCCAAAATTTATTCTGCATGATGGCCCACCGTATGCCAATGGCGATATTCATATCGGCCATGCAGTTAACAAAATTCTGAAAGACATGATCATCAAAGCCCGCAGCATGGCAGGCTTTGATGCACCGTACGTACCAGGCTGGGATTGCCACGGTATGCCGATCGAGATCCAGATCGAAAAACTGTTCGGTAAAAATCTGCCAGTCAATGAAGTGCAGTCCAAAGCACGTGCGTATGCCGAAGAACAGATCCTCCGTCAAAAAGCTGACTTCATCCGTCTGGGTGTATTGGGTGAATGGGACAATCCATATAAAACCATGAACTTCAGCAATGAAGCGGATGAATTACGCGCACTCGGTCAATTGCTGGAAAAAGGTTATGTGTATCGCGGTTTAAAACCAGTCAACTGGTGTTTTGACTGCGGCTCCGCCTTGGCGGAAGCGGAAGTTGAATACGAAAACAAACGTGATCCATCGATCGACGTGGGTTTTCCATTTGCTGAACACGACAAGCTGGCAGCAGCATTCAAATTAGACAAACTGCCGCATGACAAGGGTTTCTGCGTGATCTGGACCACGACACCGTGGACTATCCCGTCGAACCAGGCGTTGAACATGCATCCCGAAATCACCTATGCGCTGGTAGAAACCACGCGTGATGGTGCGCCTTTGTTGTTGATCATGGCGCAAGATCTGGTTGAAAGCAGTCTGGCGAAATATGAACTCGAAGGCAAAGTCATTGGGACCTGCCTCGGCGCGGCTTTATCTGAAATCAAATTCAAACATCCTTTTGCAGCATTGGATGCGGGCTACGATCGTTTTTCTCCGGTCTACATGGGCGACTACGTGACGCTCGACAGCGGTACCGGCGTCGTTCACTCGGCACCTGCCTACGGTATCGAAGATTTCCAATCATGCAAAGCGCATGGTATGAAAGACGATGACATCATCGCGCCAGTGATGGGTGATGGTAAGTTTGCGTCTACACTGCCATTCTTCGCCGGCATGACGATCTGGGAAGCATCCAAGCCAATTTGCGATAAATTGCGCGAAGCGGGTGCTTTATTCTCATTAAAAATGTTTGACCACAGCTACATGCACTGCTGGCGTCATAAAACACCGATCATCTATCGCGCGACATCACAATGGTTCGCGAGTATGGACAACATCCCTAACGATGGGGCAACCAGTTTGCGTGAAACTGCGCTCAAAGCGATTGATGAAACTGCCTTCTTCCCAAGCTGGGGTAAAGCACGCTTGCACGGCATGATCGCGAATCGTCCTGACTGGACTTTGTCACGTCAGCGTCAATGGGGTGTACCGATGGCCTTCTTCTTACATAAAGAAACCGGCCAATTACATCCACGCACGCCAGAATTGCTGGAAATCATCGCCAAACGTATCGAAGTCGAAGGCATCGAAGCCTGGCATAAAATCGAAGCCGCCGATTTATTAGGCGATGAAGCGCCGATGTATGTCAAAAACCGCGATACGCTGGACGTCTGGTTTGATTCTGGTGTGACGCATAAAACCGTTCTGCGCGGCTCACATAAAGCGCAATCTGCTTACCCGGCCGATCTGTATCTGGAAGGTTCTGACCAACATCGCGGCTGGTTCCATTCGTCATTGCTGACCGCATCGATGTTAGACGGTCATGCGCCTTACAAAGCGTTGCTGACACACGGTTTTGTGGTCGATGGAGAAGGCAAAAAGATGTCCAAATCCAAGGGCAATGTCGTCGCGCCACAGAAGATTTCTGACACATTGGGCGCTGACATCCTGCGCTTGTGGGTTGCCTCTACGGATTACTCAGGCGAATTGTCGATCTCTGATGAAATTCTGAAACGAGTGACGGAATCGTATCGTCGTATCCGTAACACTTTGCGTTTCTTGTTAGCGAACACTTCTGATTTCGATATCAACAAAGATGCGGTGGCGATTGCTGACATGCTGGAAATCGATCGTTACGCGATCGCTAGCATGGCAGCTCTGCAATCCGAAGTACTTGCTCACTACCAACAGTTTGAATTCCATCCCGTGGTCAGCAAGCTGCAATCGTATTGCTCCGAAGATCTGGGTGGCTTTTACCTCGATATTCTGAAAGATCGTTTGTACACCAGCGGTGCCACGTCAGCAGCACGCCGCTCCGCACAAACCGCGATCTGGCATATCACTCAGGCATTGTTGCGCTTGATGGCACCAATGTTGTCGTTCACTGCTGAAGAAGCATGGCAATTCTTTGCCACTGCTGAAGCATATAGCGCCAGCGATGAAACTATTTTCACGCAAACTTACTATGCGTTGCCTGAGATTGAAGCAAGTACAGCACTGCTGGAAAAATTTGCAGCCTTGCGTGCTGTCCGTAACGACGTGACCAAGCAATTGGAAGAAGTGCGCGTTGCTGGTGGCATTGGTTCATCCCTGCAAGCCGAAGTAGTGATCAAAGCAAGTGGCGCTAAGTTTGACGTATTGAACAGCTTTGCCGATGATCTGAAATTCGCTTTGATTACATCGGCGGCAAACGTTGAACAAGTCGCCGATGAGGCAGCAGAAACGGTCGTTGTTACGCCGTCTAAGTACGAAAAATGCGAACGTTGCTGGCATTATCGTGCCGACGTCGGTAGCCACGCAGACCATAGCGGTTTGTGCGGACGTTGCGTCAGCAATCTGTTTGGTGCTGGCGAAACACGCCGCTTTGCCTGATTGTTTTAGATTTATCTGGTAAGCCCCAAATTGTCATCTGAGAAAAGACCGGACTCCAGCCCGGTCTTTTCTATTAATGATACGATCAAAGTAAATATCTAAGTGCAAATACACGTAAAAGCACATTGAGCGATTCACCTCTTTTTAATTAAAACTCATGGCAACTAAAAAACGTTCTAATTTTTCAGCAGGCTCTAACTCTTCACGCTCCTCCGGGTCGTCCGGTTCTTCATTAATTCCATGGCTGGGTCTGGCAGCGATTGTGATTTTGCTCGATCAAGTCAGCAAAATCACCATCACCAAATTATTCGCCTATGCTGAATCCATGAGCGTCACTTCGTTTTTTAATCTGGTGTTGGTATATAACAAAGGCGCGGCATTTAGTTTTCTGGCGGCGGAATCAGGTTGGCAGCGTTATGTCTTCACTGCACTCGGTTTAATTGCTTCAGCGTACATCATCTATCTGTTGAGCCGCCATAGCAGCCAGAAGTTGTTTTGCTGGGCATTAACATTGATTATGGGCGGTGCTTTGGGTAATGTGATTGACCGTTTGATGTATGGTCATGTGATTGATTTTCTGGATTTCCATTATCAGGACATCTATCACTTCCCGGCCTTTAATCTGGCCGATAGTGCGATTTGCCTGGGTGCGGCATTATTCATTCTGGATGAACTGCGCCGCGTCAAAAAATAAGGAATCGGCATCATGAATCTGCGTCTTGCAGGAAAAAAAATCGTTCTCGGTCTCACTGGCGGTGTCGCCTGCTATAAGGTCGCCGAACTGACCCGCGCGTTAGGCAAAGCCGGTGCGTCGGTGCAAGTGGTGATGACAAATGCGGCAACGCAATTTATTACGCCAGTCACCATGCAGGCTTTGTCCGGTAATACGGTGTACACAGATCAATGGGATGCGCGTATCCACAACAACATGCCACACATCGATCTGACACGTAACGCCGATGCAATTGTGATCGCGCCGTGCAGTACAGACTTCATGTTCAAACTTGCGCATGGCGCATGTGATGACTTGCTGTCTACCTTATGCGTTGCGCGTCCAGCCCATGTGCCTTTGATGATCGCTCCTGCCATGAACGTAGAAATGTGGCAAAACCCCGCCACCCAACGTAACGTCGTGCAAATCAAAGCCGATGGCATACAAGTGATGGGCCCCGGCTCAGGCGATCAGGCTTGTGGCGAAACCGGTATGGGACGCATGTTAGAGCCTGAGCAATTACTCACTGAGATCATTGCATCGTTTCAACCCAAATCTCTGGCAGGTAAGCACTTGCTAATTACTGCCGGACCGACCTTTGAACCTATCGATCCTGTACGAGGCATCACCAATTTATCGTCTGGCAAAATGGGCTATGCGATTGCACAAGCGGCATGGGAAGCAGGTGCCAAAGTTACCTTGATATCCGGACCAACCGCTCTCGCGCAACCGTATGGCGTGCAACGTGTGAACGTGCAAACGGCCCAGCAAATGCATGATGCCGTAATGAGCGCTTTAAAAGCACAAGTGCAGGATGTCTTCATCGCTGTTGCTGCGGTGGCTGACTGGCGCGTCGCGAATACTAGCGATCAAAAAATTAAAAAGACCAGTGACAGCGACACACCGCACTTAGAATTTGCGCAGAATCCGGATATTCTGGCACTGGTCGCGGCGTTGCCTGATGCGCCGTATTGCGTTGGCTTTGCCGCTGAATCAGAAAATTTATTGCAGTACGGTGCTGCCAAACGCATCAAGAAAAACATTCCATTATTGGTGGGCAATATCGGCCACCATACCTTTGGCAAAGATGACAATGAGCTGATGTTATTCGACGCCCATGGTCACGCTGAATTGGGACGCGCAGACAAACAAACGCTGGCGACAAAGCTGGTGTCTGAACTCGCAATCCGCTTAACAAAATAAATTTTCCTGGCATTGCCATGCGCAATGCCACATCCATTCCCAAAGCACACTCTGAATAAATATGAAAAAAATCGACCTCAAAATCCTTGATCCACGTATGCAAGACCAATTGCCAGCCTATGGCACACCTGGCAGTGCGGGTCTCGATCTGCGCGCTTGTATCGACGAAGCAATCACCATCAAACCCGGTGAAACCATTTTAATTCCAACCGGTTTAGCCATTCACATTGGTGATCCGGCATATGCAGCAATGATCTTGCCACGCAGCGGCATGGGCCATAAACACGGTATCGTTTTGGGCAATCTGGTTGGTTTGATCGATTCTGATTACCAGGGGCAATTAATGGTCTCGACCTGGAACCGTGGTCAAAACGATTTTGTCTTAAACCCGATGGAACGTCTGGCGCAGTTAATCATCGTTCCGGTATTGCAAGTCGGTTTCAATATCGTTGAAGAGTTCGGTGACAGCGAACGCGGTGAAGGTGGCTTTGGTAGCACTGGCAAGCATTAATTTCTCGCTTTTAGACATACTCCCCTCATTTTTTTGAAATCTTTACGTCTTTCCAGCGAATGATATAGATACTTAAAAAGTACTCATGGGGAGTATAAAAAATTTGAGCGCTAACACATTAATGATGGGCTGAAAGTAAGATGCTGAAACGCCCACTTCGTTTGCTTGATGCACTGCCAAAAAGGTAAAAGCATGGAATTCAGATGGTCCGGACTCCGGCTACAAATGCCGAAATTCAGCACCCAGGACGTGATTGCAGGTCTCTCCATTGCGGGCTTATTGTTACCCGAAGCGGTAGCCTATTCCAGTATCGGCAACTTACCGCCACAGGCTGGCGTACTAGCACTATTTGCGGGTTTGCTCTGCTACGGGTTGCTAGGTAGCAGTCGTTTTGCCATTGTCTCAGCGACCTCCTCTTCTGCAGCCGTGATGGCGGCTGCCACCGCATCGATGGCTAATGGCGATCCACAACATCGCATGGCGCTGGCATTTGGCCTGATCATACTAAGCGGGATCTTCTTTGTTCTGGCCAGCCTCGCAAAGATAGGCAGTGTCTCAGAATTTGTCGCCAAACCCGTTTTACGCGGTTTTGCGTTTGCACTGGCGCTCACAATTACCATCAAACAATTTTCTAAAATCGTCGACGTGCATTCTACGGAAACTAACTTTCTGTATTACGTCGCGGATATCGGTTCACAATTTGCTGCCTGGAATATGAACGGCATTCTTGTCGGACTTATCGCGCTGGCAATGTTGTTTAGTTTGGCACGATTTCCGAAAATTCCTGGCGGTCTGATTACGATCGCCTGCGGTATTGCCGTCGGATATTTTCTGCACCTCGAACAATACGGCATACGCCTTGTTGGCAATATGCAATTGCAATTACCCACGCCCGGCCTCCCGCCACTTGCGCACAATGAATGGGTCAGACTGGGTGAGTTAGCACTAGCGATGGTCATGATTTTGTATGCCGAATCGTATAGCTCAATTCGTACCTATGCACTCAAGCATGGCGATCAGACTTCTGCAAATCGTGATCTGTTTGCATTCGGCATTAGCAATATCGTTTCCGGACTCTTTCACGGTATGCCTGTGGGTGCGGGTTACTCAGCAACATCTGCCAATGAAGCGGCGGGAGCACAATCGAAGTTAGCTGGCTTGTGCGCAGCGCTGACGGTATTGGCGATGGTATGGACACTATTACCGTTGATTGAGCTCATTCCCGAGCCCGTATTGGCGGCAATCGTTATTCATGCTGTATCCCACTCGTTGAGTCTGAACGCATTTAAGCCATACATGGTCTGGCGCCGGGATGTGATTGTGGTTTTCGTAGCAATTACCGGCGTTGTAATACTGGGCGTATTAGATGGCTTATTGACCGCCATTGCGCTCAGTATTGCACTGATGCTACGCCGGATCGCCAATGCCAATGTGACAGTTCTTGGGCGCCTGGGAAATAGCCACGACTTTGTCAGCATGCAAAAACATCCGGAGGCGAAATCTGTACCGGGTATGATCATTTTCCGCCCTGAAACACCGATGTTCTTCGCTAACGCTGAACGCATCACGACAGAAATACGTCATGGCATCGCAGCGGCAGACAACAGCGTACACAGCTTCATCGTCAGTCTTGAAGAATCGTATGACCTCGATAGCTCCAGCCTTC
Organism: Undibacterium sp. SXout11W; assembly: GCA_049339905.1. Classification (GTDB taxonomy): domain Bacteria; phylum Pseudomonadota; class Gammaproteobacteria; order Burkholderiales; family Burkholderiaceae_D; genus Undibacterium. The sequence continues at coordinate 373 of JBMPPG010000014.1, read as the reverse complement.
AGGCTTTAGCTGATTTATCCAATTTAATTGCAAGCCAAAACCGACAATTAATTTTTGCCAGACTCAAAGATCAGGTACAGGACATCCTCGATGAAGGCGTCGCTATAGGCTTAATGCCAGCGTATTCGTCTGGGATCAGCGTGGATGACACGGTGGCAATGGCAAACAAGCCATCCACCTCAGCGACAACCTGATATGGACGACGTCATTCACCAAAATAAAAGATGAAAAAAATCCCCATAGCAACTGAACTGCACCCCAAAAGTTGGACACCCGTCCTAACTTTTGGGGTGTTTTCATGAGTAAATACACAAAGCAATTCAAACTGGCCGTTGTTAAACGGTATCAAGAAGGTTCAGCGGGTTATAAAGCC
>JBMPPG010000013.1:0-112508 GCA_049339905.1 Undibacterium sp. SXout11W | reverse complement strand
TCGGCGGTGGCGGTGGTGGCGTGTCTGGCGGTGGCGGCGGAGGTTTCACCTCTTCCACTATTTTTGTCTCCATGGGCTTTTGGATGATCTGAACAATCTTGTTCCCCAAGCCATTGAGCAGCGCATACAACAGCACTACGTGAAATGCTAATACCAGCCCCATGCCAAGGAACTTCTTACCCGGCTCTTGCTGGCGATCTGAAAAATCCATTCCGACTGTCTCCTCAATCTAAGAATACGAAGGCGCTAATAATAACCGCTGTTGAACGAAAATTTTCGCCTTATAGCTGAAAAGTTTTCATATTTTTTGTAGCAAACACAGGTATTTTTCGAATAAGCGGTTTTTTATCCGATTAAATAAATGTCGATTTGATATTTTTTTATGTAAGGTGGCTTACAGGTTTGATGCTCTTTCTTATTTCCTTCCTTCATGTGATGAACAACTTGTATCAAAGTGGTATTTATTTATTTCACTATCCCACACTAAACTCCAACTAAAACGCCATTTTGTGCATTTTTTGTAGCACGACCTTGCATATAAAAAATAAACTGCCGTTGCGAACATGTTTTCCGGCATCACAATGAACTGATATTGCTTATCCTAATCTCCGGTGACAAATACCACTGCACTTCTGGCTGGAATTGTAAAGCCGCCTTGCGCTGAAAATTTGGCTTCATTATTAATGCGTTGATCTGCTGCTTCCGGACTGAGATGCACGGGATGTAATTGAAACCGATGGTGTTGCAGTTCGTGTATTTGGACTTGTTGTTCGGTCTGACTGACATTAATCAGGTAGGCCACGGATTTCCAATTGGCATCAGCCAATTGATCTCCGTCCAGAAAACCCACAATAACTTTGGGATTTTGAGCGGGGCCGGTATTATAAAAGTGCAATCGTCGTTTTATTTCTGAACTTCGAGTGAGATGAAATAAGCTTGAACTGCTGCGTATCTTTAGCAGATCACGAAAAGCATCTCGGGTAAAAGCAATATCTTGTGGCCTTGGTTTAATATCAACATTCACTAACAAAGGACGCATTAACGGGTAGAGTGCCTGATTGTCTTGTTTTGGTGGCAAACCTGTTCCGAAATAATTATCCTGGTAGGTCCAGTCCAGACGATTAAACCAATCCCCGGAATTATAACTATTTCCATCCAGTGATTTTGAGCGCAACATGTCTGAGCCCGCATGAAAATATGCTATGCCCTGACTCAATGCAGTCAACGCAAGACCAAGAACTTGCACACGAGCACGGTCTTCATGACTGGTCGTCATGGGCAAACGGAAGGCATTAATATCAAATAAGGTCTGGTTATCGTGGTTTTCTACGTAATTGACCACTTCATCAGGCTCACTGGCATAGCCTGCCGGTTGCCCGTTATAGTTGATGTCTTTGAGTTTCTGTGGCTGACCTTGCGCAGTTTCCATTGAAAACTCACTTAAAGTACCGGCAAGCCCGATTCTGACCATGTCTGCCGCACGCAAGGTTTGAGCGGCTTGTTGTGGCGTCGTCCCGTCTGCCAGGCCATTGATATAGCCCTTATTGCTGACAATGCTATTGATATCATCATCCCTGCTCGCGCCGCGTATGGCATCACGGGCGCGGTCGCTAAATGTCCCTATGCCACTGCCATTGAGCGATAGCTGGGTCGCTTGTACAAAACGTGCATTGTTGGAAACCTCACCGAAATTCCAGCCCTCACCGATCAAAAAAATCGGACGACCGTTGTCGTTGGCTAAGCTGGCTTTCAATTTTTCCATCACCGATCGTGGTTGATGCCCCATCAGGTCAAAGCGAAACGAATCAATTTTGTATTCGCGCGCCCATAAGCGAACTGAATCACTCATTAATTTTGCCATCATATTATTTTCAGTGGCAGTATTGCCGCAGGTCTGGCAAGTCGATTCTTCGACTTTTCCATTTGTAGTCAGTCGCTGGTAGTAGCCTGGCACGATACGATCCAAAACGGATTTTTCATGCTGTCCGGCATACGCAGTGTGGTTGTAGACGACATCCATGCCTACCCGCAGGTTGGCTTGATGTAGGGCCATTACCATTTGTCTGAATTCCAGAATGCGTGTCGCCCCATCAGCGGCATTGGTGGCATAGCTGCCTTCTGGTGCACTGTAATGAAACGGATCGTAGCCCCAATTGAAGCAATCTGTTGCAGCGTGCCTGGTAACGATGGCCTGTTGATGCTCACTATCCGCGTCGCCGCTAATTTGTGGCGTGGAACAATTTGCTTCAGGAATCGTGGCAATATCAAAGACTGGCAACAGATGTATATCCGTAATGCCCGCTTTGCTAAGTGCTTCTATGTGCCTCATGCCATTGGATTGGTTCTCTGTAAATGCCAGATACTTGCCACGATATTCAGGTCTGACAGAAAAATCATTGGCAGAAAAATCCCGGACATGCAATTCATACACTGACATGTCGGTAGCATGCTGTACGCGACTTGGAATGCTCTGTTCATCCCAGCCCTTTGGTTTGAGTGCTTTGCTATTTAAGTTGGCGATAAAACTGCGTTTAGAATCCGTCGTCAGGCTCACTGAATACGGGTCGGTCACCGCATTGCGTACCCAGCCAGTACCAGGAATAAATACGTCCAACAGATATTTATAGTAATGACCAGATAAATTCTGATTGGAACGTACTTCCCAGATGCCAGTGTCCGACTCAAACTTCATTCGATTGATGGCGCTGGCCTTGCTGTCGCCGTTGTTGTAAGTACAAACAGCAAGCTTGCGCGCCGTCGGAGCCCACACCTTAAACTGACTATAATTCGGTAGTTTTTCAGTTTGCGCCACACTCTCAGAGGCATTCTGATTTACCTTAGCACCCAAGTCGTTGACGGTATTAGCTGCCAGATACAGATCATCCAACACTCCTGGGATTTGGATATACGTAAAGTCGATGACCTCGCCGTGGTCATTTTCCTGCACTAATAAGACTTGTTGCTTTAATAGCTGGTTCAGTGTGGCTGTCGGGTGTTTGTATCGAAGTTCAATCCCTTTTCCTGTAAATGCAAAACGAGTCTGTATATCTGACTGAGCTGCTCTAATACCTGTGCCAATTTGTAGATCGATATGTTGTGTTGCGCCTTTTACCTTGGCACCGTTGCGTATGCTGAGCCCACCTTTATCGGAAGCGTACAAATGAAATCTGCCAGCTGTGCCCTTACCAGGCCAACGTATTGTGTCGCTACTCAGCCAATAAGCGCGCGCATCGCTGGTATCGAGTACCGCTTTACTTAATACGGTTTGATATTGAGCGTGATTGCAATCAGCAAGACTTGGCGTTGAAAGAGTCGTAGCTCCCGCCTTATGTGTCGTCAATAAGGAGGCAAGAGCAATGATTAGAACACCTGGATGCAAGGACTTCTTGCCAAATGTCGTGAATGACTCGCTGAAGTGTGGAGCGCGCGCAACAACACATGCCGAATTACCAAAGGTCACTACCGCCTCCCAAATTAAGTAGTTCAACTACATTAATTAATTATCTAATTTACTGCTGAATAGCAGTATTTTCAGTATTATTTTTGTACATTTTGCGAATTCTAACTCATAAATCTACAAAATGTTAGACTTTGGGTTTGTTCTATGTAGTAATATTACACAAAATATGGCAACTTAATGATCATACTCCGATCTCAATTAGCCATAACCATAGACATAACAGAGACATCACATTGATGGTGAAAATCCAGTGCACGATTTAACAACACATCATTCCTATGCGCCGCGCTTGCTGGCAGATATTGGCGGTACCAATGCGCGCTTTGCGTTAGAGTTTGAGCCACATCACTTTGTCGCCGTGTCGGTACTGGCATGTGCAGCCTATGCTGATCCCCAATTGGCAATTAATGATTATTTGTCCAGTGCCGAAGTAAAAAGCGTCTGGTCTGGCAGTATTGACCATGCGGCGATCGCAATTGCTAATCCGGTAGACGGTGACGTGGTCAGCATGACTAATAATCACTGGACGTTTTCTATCAGTGCTTTAAAGCAATCCTTGCAATTGCAAACCCTGGTGGTCGTGAATGACTTTACCGCATTAGCAATGGCGCTGCCGCATTTGGAGCCTGATGAACGAGTGCAAGTAGGCTGCGGTGTGGCACAAAAAGACAGAGTCATCGGGCTGATCGGTCCCGGAACAGGCTTAGGTGTATCCGGTATTATTCCAAATGGGAATCAATGGATACCTTTAAGTAGTGAAGGCGGGCACGTCAGTTTTTCCCCTGCGAATACAGTAGAAACGGACCTTCTTGAAGTGATTTGGCAAGAGTTTCCCCATGTATCGGCAGAGCGCCTGATCTCTGGCATGGGACTGGAATTGTTGTACCGCAGTTTACAGACAGTGCACGGCTTAACGCCAGTCAACAACCTGTCTGCGGCAGAAATCAGTCATCATGCGATAGCTGGATCGTGTACCTTGTGTGTGCAAGCGGTAGAACTCTTTTGCGCGATGCTGGGAACGGTTGCAGGCAACCTGGCATTGACTCTGGGTGCCACAGGTGGCGTGTATATTGGCGGCGGTATTGTGCCTAAGCTCGGGTCGTTGTTTTTTGAGTCGGCATTCCGCCAGCGTTTTGAAGCAAAAGGACGTTTTTCAGACTATCTCGCACAAATTCCTACGTATTTGATTACTGCCGAGTATCCTGCTTTTCTTGGCGTATCAGCGATGCTCACGGAAAAGTTATTAGCCGCTGGCACTGACAGCACAAATTGAAATTTGAAATTTTTTCCGGATAATAATGTCGACTACTTTGACTACTCAACCAGCATTAAAACCTGCGTCACAATGGTGGCGCGAGGCAGTAATTTATCAGGTTTATCCACGTAGCTTTTCTGACAGTAATGGTGATGGTATAGGTGACTTACCAGGCATAACCGCTAAGCTTGATTACATTGCCTCATTGGGTGTCGATATCGTTTGGATTTCACCGTTTTTCAAATCGCCAATGAAAGATTTTGGCTACGACGTATCCGATTACTGCGATGTCGATCCACTATTTGGCACGCTGGCAGACTTCGATCAGCTACTCGAGCGCGCGCATGCACTTGGCTTAAAAATCATGATAGATCAGGTACTGTCGCATTGTTCCGAGCAGCACCCATGGTTTGCAGAAAGCCGTCAGAGTCGTGATAATCCTAAAGCCGATTGGTATGTCTGGGCTGATCCACAAGCTGACGGCACGCCGCCAAACAATTGGTTGTCAGTGTTTGGTGGTTCGGCCTGGCAATGGGATGCGCGTCGACGTCAGTACTACATGCATAATTTTTTAGTCAGTCAGCCAGATTTAAACTTTCATCATCCGGAAGTGCAGCAAGCACATCTGGATAGTATGCGATTCTGGTTAGAGCGCGGTGTAGATGGCTTCCGTTTGGATGCTTGTAATTTCCATTTTCATGACAGACAGTTGCGTAATAATCCAGCGGCAACCAATCGCGATACTAAGACCGTACAAGATACTAATCCCTACGGTATGCAATCGCATCTGTATGATAAAACGCAGCCAGAAAATTTACCGTTCTTAGAAAAAATCCGCGGATTGTTGAATCAATATGGCGCTATTGCCATTGGCGAAGTCGGAGCAGATGATTCCCTGGGCGTCATGGCAGAATACACGGCGGATGATAACAAGTTGCACATGGCGTATAGCTTTAATTTGCTGGTGGCAGACATTTCTGCGCAATACATCCGCGCTCAGGTTGAAGACTTTGAAGCCCGTGTCAAAGGTGGTTGGGTATCGTGGTCGGTGGGTAATCATGACGTCGTGCGTGTGATGTCGCGTTGGGGAGGGAAAAATCCTACCCCAGCATTTGCCAAGATGATCTTAGCCCTGCAATTAGCATTGAAAGGCACACCTTGTTTGTATCAGGGTGATGAACTGGCGCTGACAGAAGCCAACATCGCTTACGAGGACATTCAAGATCCGTATGGCATCACCTTCTGGCCGGAATTTAAAGGGCGTGATGGTTGTCGTACGCCGATGCCATGGAGTGCCTCTGAACCATATGCAGGATTCAGCAGTGCCAAACCGTGGTTACCGGTGCCGCCAGAACACGCATTGAATGCTGCCAACGTACAGGATCAACAAGCTGATTCTGCATTGAATTACGCACGCCACATCCTGCATTGGCGCAAGCATTATCCTCAGTTAAGTCTGGGTGATATTTTCTTTTACGATGCGCCGGAACCTGTCCTAGCGGTACGACGTGATCTTGCTGGGCACAAAAGTATCGTTGCCGCGTTTAATCTGAGCGCTCAGACTGTGGCATTTGATTGGCCTGAAGTTGAAGGTGCAACACATTTGGACGCAGTCGGTTTACCCGGAAGTTTAAACGGTACGCAATTAAGCTTACCTCCATTTGGTGCGTGGTTCGCTGAACTTAGCTAACGAAGTGTTTGCATGATTTGAGCTTATAAAAACGCGCCGTCGTTACGGCGCGTTTTTTATTTTCCACGCAAATAAATCTGGTCATCAAAGGTGAAGACCCATGCTGGTTTATACACCACAAAAATAGTAATCAGAAACCCAATCAGAAATGCCTCTCCCCACGCCAATAGCAACATAAAAGCATACGCATCGCTTGATGTGGGGTTGGTAGGCAATAAAAGACTATGCGCAGTGATTGCGAATAATCCTGTCGCTGCGTTGACAAAAAATGCACCGAAGAAGCCATTTCCAAACAAATAGACAAACATGTGTTGCGGTAAATACCGTTGGGTTTTTCTGAGTATTAAATCGCTGAGAAAGCACGGAAAAATTGCCAACAGTATGATATTCGTGCCGATGTTAAGCCATAGCCCGTCGTATTCACCAGTATAAGCGATCACAGCTAAGGCAGCCCCAAAAGACGCTAATGCGCGTCCAAACATCAATGCCAGCATAGCGACGCATAGTAAGTGCAAATGCAAATCTTCCTGCACATGAACCCGCATACGCCAAACTAACGTCAACACGATCAGGCTGGCGCACCACGCCGAAAATACGCCGGGCTCTTGCCATAGTTTCCAGGGGATATATTTAATTTCACGGAATAACACAACAACTGCCAACAAAATCATCAGCAGATCAAAGACAGCATCAATTGGTGTGTAAAAAATGCCCATGGGTTGTTAGTCAATGCGACTTCTTAAGAGTTTTGCACGATGATATACCCGATTTGGTTGTAGGCTTCTGTTCCATATCAGCAAAACGTTTCGCGTTGCAATTGAAACCTTTGTGCGACCTGCTGCTATGATAATAGCGCTAAAAAATTTTACGCACCATTCCGCTTATTAAATCTATGGAGTCAGTCTATGTCTTTTGTTACTGAAGTTGCTGCCGCCGATAGTGTTACCGCATTAGCGCATTTTTCTGCATTACTCGAATTTGAAACTGATTGCTGGGACGTTCATGATGCGCTGACCAGCGACAAACAAGATTTCGTGTTATTGGATGTGCGTAGTCCCAGTATGTATGCAAAAGGGCATATTGCTGGGGCAATTAATCTGCCGCACGGCAAGATTGTTAATGCGAAACTCGCTGAATATCCAGAAGACACATTGTTCGTCACTTATTGCGCCGGCCCCCACTGCAATGGCGCAATTCGAGGTGCGATCAGACTGGCGAAGCTAGGTAGAGCAGTTAAAACGATGCCCGGTGGGATTACCGGTTGGCTTGATGAAGGTTTTACACTGGAAAGCTTGGTATAAACAGAATAATCCAGAGATTTCGAAATAAAATTTGTAGTTAAATGGGATACTTTGCAAGTCGTCGGTATCAATCTTGATCACTCATGTTGACCGTCAAAATTTGCAAAGAAAGATCCAATGGAATGAACCCAGATTACCAAATTATATTGCAAACCATTTATGCGGAAGTGCAGCCACTACTGTCTCAAGGTCGGGTTGCATCGTATATTCCGCAGTTGTCGACCATTGATCCGCAGCAGTTCGGCATGGCGATTTATTGCCTTGACGGCAGCACTTACACCATTGGCGATGCCGAAAAGAAGTTTTCATTGCAAAGTATTACCAAGCTGTTTGCACTGGCGTTGGCGTTTTCACGCGAAGGCGACAGCATTTGGGCGCGGGTCGGTCGTGAACCATCTGGTAACCCGTTTAATTCTTTGGTGCAAATTGAGTATGAAAAAGGGAAACCCAGAAATCCCTTTATCAATGCTGGTGCCTTGGTAATCAGTGATATTTTGTCCTCCCGGTTTGTGCAATCAGATATCGCTGTGTTGCAGTTTGCCCGGATGATCTCAGGGCAGGCAAACATTGATTTTGACACAGCTGTCGCGGAGTCAGAACGTGCAACGGCACACCGCAACTATGCGATTGCGCATCTGATGAAGGATTTTGGAAACTTACACAATCCAGTCGATCTGGTTATCGATAGCTATTGCCGCCAATGTTCTATCACCATGACATGTGCCGAACTGGCTCAAGCCGGCAGTTTTCTGGCACAACACGGCACTATTCCTTGGAACGATACTTCCATTCTTGATCCAAGTTCAGCTAAACGCCTCAACGCTTTGATGCTGACTTGCGGCACCTACGATGCCGCGGGAGATTTCGCCTACCGTGTTGGCTTGCCTGCAAAAAGTGGCGTGGGCGGTGGAATTCTTGCCTTGGTACCCGGAGAATTGGCAGTTGCCGTGTGGTCACCGGGATTGGATACGACCGGCAATTCTTTAGCTGGGACTTATGCCTTAGAACGTTTTACGACCTTAACAGCCCGCTCGATTTTTTGACTTTCTGCACAGATGGGTTGTCGCGACCACATAGCTGAAATGTGGTAATTGTAGGGCGTGTGCAAGCAGTGCTGTAATTTCACCGTAACAGATTTGGTGCGTTGCCCCCGCCCTACATGTTGATCTCAGTTTAAGAGTTTAAACAAAGAAAATGAGATCAACTATCTAAATGCGAAATCAATAAATGACTAAACCGCGACAACTCTTTCTGTTTACTGCCTTCGTCGTGCGCTGCATCTACCGACAGTCCAACGGTTAAAATATCGATCAGCAATAATTGCAATATGCGTGAAATCATGGACAAAAATGTCGCATTGTCCTCGGTATGATTGACCGCCAGACAGACGGTTGCTTTTTTCGCCAGCGGCGACTGATGCGGCGCAATCGCAATCACGTCAGCCCCCGCATGCAATGCAGAATCCACAGCTTTTAAAAGCTCTGGCAACTTGCCGGAATTGCTGACAACAATTACCACATCACCGGGATTAAGCAATTCTGCTGCCATCGAAAACAAATGCGCATCGCCATAAATGGCGGTCGGGATGCGGAAGCGGAAAAATTTATGTTGACCATCCAAAGCCACGGCGCGTGAATTACCCATTGCATAAAACTCGACTTTATTCGCTTTACGCAGCAAGGCAATTGCCTGATCAATCGCATGTACTTCCATCTGATCGCGGAAACTCAAAATCGCCGACACGGTATTATCGATGACCTTAGCACTTAAATCATGGGTACTATCGCTTCTTCTCACCTGACTATGACGGACCGGAATCGTACCGGTCAGACTGCTGGCAAATTTAAGTTTAAAATCAGCCAGGCCTGTAAATCCCATAGAGCGGCAAAAACGGATGACCGTCGGTTGACTGACATCAGCAAGGCGTGCAATTTCCACGATTGCCTCGTTGAGCACAGTGCGAGGATTTTCCAGCACCAAGGTCGCGACGCGGCGCTCCGCCGGTGTCAGCTCGGCTTGTATGGCCTGTATCCTGTCCATCAGTGAACTATCGCCACTGCGGCCCCGCAAGTGTTCCGAAAGGATCGCAGAAACGCCGTAAAACGCCGGATTGTGCGTCGTGATCACATAAGTGGGGATTTGTGCGAGATAACTACTAAAACGCCCCTTGGCCTCAAAACGGCTACGGAAAGCGGATTGATGAAAACGCTCGCCCATCAACGGCACAATTCCGCCACCGATATAAATGCCGCCAAAAGCCCCCAGAGTCACAGCAAGATTGGCGCTGAAGCTCCCCAGCATACCGCAAAAGCAATCAATACTTTCCAGACACAAAGGATCTGCTTCCTGCAATGCGCCGTGCATAATTTCTTGTGCGCCCAGCGGTTTAACGGTTTGCTGATTTCTATCGGCTAAAGCGCGATAAATCAATTCCAGTCCGGGTCCGGAAATAAGCCGTTCGGTCGAAACGTGCGGCCATTCTTTCCATGCAAATTGCAAAATCGCATATTCGCGCTCATCACAAGGTGCAAAGTTAACATGACCGCCCTCAGAACCAAGGGTCACAAAACCATCAGAGGTCGGAATCAGACCGGAAACACCAAGTCCAGTGCCAGGCCCCAGAACACCAATGACAGACTTAGCAACTGACTTTCCGCCACCCACTTGCATTAAATCATCTGGCTGCAATCCCGGTAAAGACATCGCCAGAGCAGTGAAGTCATTGACGATCAGCAGCGTATATAAGCCAAATTCACGCCGTACGTCTTCGATAGAAAATTCCCAGGCACGATTGGTCATGCGGACATAATCGCCATCGATAGGATTGGCCAGGGCAAATGCAGCATGATGTATGCGTTTTGCTTGATGTTGATCCAGGTAGGCCTTCAACAAATCAATGATGCCGGCATACTCGTCACATTTAAATACTTTCACCGCTTCAAAAACACCATGCGAGGTTTCAAGGGTGAAGCGCGCATGCGTAGCGCCGATGTCGGCAAGTAATCTGGGGCCGCCGGAAAACCCGGCGCCATTATTCTGCTGAGAATATGTCTGCTCAGTGTAAGCGTGCTCTTTCAATCCGTTTTCAGTCATGGTTCTCGGTTTCAATGTAATACGGCATACGCAAATTTTTTGCCAATAGAGAATTCTTCCACCAGATGAACGCGCTGGCAAAGACCGCAAGCGTCAATCTAATGTACGAGCGCGATTTTTCGTCTCGTTTTCCAAATCTATTTTAGTACTTACGCAAAATTGTTCCAGCAATGCATGGCGATGACAGTACACGGGTATGGCTAGGAGCTATAACCCCGCTGGGGCTGTTTTGCGTAAGTCCTATATTTTTTCGCGTTATAAAAACATCAGCAATTTACCACAGCCAAATTGATCGAGCTCATTTTAACAACTATGACATAATAATTTTCACAACATTTAAATGGTCAGATTTTTTGTGCCACCGCAATGTCAACATCAGGTTTTGGTTTTGCTGATCCCATTTAAAGTCAACCTGCTTGCCACCAATCAAAACCTGCTTCGGGCTTGCATTGATATTGTGAACTACCAAGTCTAGCAATCGGTCTGCCTGTGCGTAATGCGCGCCTGCTTCAGTACGCAATTTTAGCGTCAATGTCTTATTTTGATAGCGGCTATTGAAGTGCAATAACGCAAATGCCGCTTTTTCAAATGCCTGCGCGGTCACACCATCGTCGTCATACAAGTAACCATGCGACTCAGTTACGCTTTGATCGTGATAGTAATGCAGCTCCAATTCTGCGGTCGAATATTGCGTCGTATTTTGAATTTGGCGCTTCGCAGGAACCAATGGAATAAACGCGCCCGCTCTGACAAACAGCGGAATATGATCGGTACTGACATTCACGGCTTGCGTACTGCCTGCGGGATATTCTTGATTGGTATAAAAATCGAACCATTTGCTCTGTGCCGGAAAATAAACGCTGGCTTGCTTCTGGCCTGCCTGCAAAATTGGATGCACCAGCAAATCATTCCCCCACATGTAGCTATCTGCATTGGCATATAAACGCGGATTGTCGGGTTCAGCATAGAACAATGGGCGCATCAAAGGTAGTCCGCGCTGGCTATTTTCGAATGCCAGTGTGTAGTTATACGGCAGCATGCGATAACGCAGTTGGATTGCAGACTTCGCCAAGACCTTCGCCTCAGGCGAGCGTAAAACCGGTTCGGAAGCGACTTCTTCTTGGGCATGCGGACGGAAGACGGGCTGAAAAACGCCATATTGCAACCAGCGTGTGTACAACTCATCATCCAGATTCGCGCCAGCAAAACCACCGAGGTCAGAATGCATATAGGCCATTCCTTGCATCCCCATTTGCAAGGCGATCTCTGGTTGTGAACGTAATCCCCCCCAGGTGCGGTTGACATCTCCAGACCACGGGATCATGCCAAATCGTTGCGATCCGGAATATCCGGCGCGCATCAAAATAAATGGTCGTTCATCTGGAAAGTCTTTTTGATAACCGTCTGCAATCAGTTTAGCCCATTCATGACCGTAGATATTGTGAACTTCATCAGCAGTGCCAGTTTTATGCAGCAAACCTGAAGGATGGACTTCAGGCTCTCCAAGATCGCCCCACCAGCCAGCGACGCCATACGCTTTTAAGTTTTTGTAGATATTCCAGAACCAACTTTGGGCATGCGGATCAGAAATATCAATCAGACCGGTATTTCCAAAGTAAAAATCATATTTGTACGGCAAGCCGTTTTTATCAGTCGCCAGTACGTGCTCATCCACCGCTTCCTGCCACTTCTTGGAAGTCGTCAACACAAAAGGTTCCGTGATCAGAATCGTCTTGACGCCTTGCGCAGAAAAATCTGCAATCATTTTCTGGGGTTGCGGGAAATTATCGGCATCAAAAGCCAGGTTACCCATGGTTCCCTTGATGTCTTTTCCGAACCAATACAAATCAAAAATAATCGCATCGACTGGAATCTGATCGGCTTTGTATTTTTCTAAAATCTGACGCGCTTCGGCTTCGGTATGGTAACCAAAGCGACTGGCAAAATTACCGAACGCCCAACGTGGCGGCAAGGGTTGCCTTCCCGTCAGACTGGTGTAATTCGCAATCACATCCGTCCACGAATCGCCGGCGATGATTTGATAGGTTTTTCTGCCGCTGATGGTCTCATAAGCCAGTATATTATTTTTCTTGCTGTCCAGATCTAAAGTACCGATTGCCGCGTTGTCAAAATGAATGCCATAGCGTTTGGATGAAAAAAACAAAGGCATGGAAAAATTCATTTGTTCTGAATGATCTTCGTAGCCGTAATGAGCCTTGTTGTATAACGGCAAGCGATACCCTCGACGATTCATTCCGAGTGCACGCGCCCCTGCCCCATATATGGCTTCATTGTCATCGAGATTAAAGTCGAGTGACTCATTACCATCTTTTTTCTGATAACCATTTTTCTCAGAAATCAGCGGATTATTTTTATACGAATAGCTGATCTGAAATGGCGTTTTTTGTATGTGTACTCGCAAGTCTGCGGCGACATAATCAATCGCCGTTGCTGAGCTCGTTAATTGGGTATGAATATGTTCAGGGGTCAGCACGACCGCGTGCGATAGCAAAGTCTGTGCTTCACCTGCGGGGAGGAAGGTCGTCTCTAAAATGCTAGAGGAATAGGGCTTGAAAACGTAAGTCCCGTCGTTCGTCTTTACTTCGAGCGAGTCGGATTTTTTCTCCACATGCGTGATCATACGTTGCGCATTTTGTGCAGCAACAGGCAGGCTCATCAATAACCCCGATAAACCAAGCATATGAATGATGCTGACGTTCAGTGTATTGTTCTTCATTATTATTGTTCCAGGGCGATTAATGCCATTGCAGATTTGCTGTGAAAATTAACTTTTCCACCGATGACAGTGGCGACATTACCGGAATAATAGTCACGCAATTTCTGACCATTTTTAAATACACCTTGTACCGAAATAGTATTAAATTGCGACGTTGGCATATCCATCGCCACCACGACTTTGTCTGTCAGACCGTGTCCCCGGTAAGTTCGCTTGAAAGTATAAGGATGATCACTTAATTTCTGATGCACACCCGCGCCAACCGCCACATGATTGTGCCGGAACATTCCCAACTTTCGCCAATGCGTCAGCACCTCAGTGATGGCTATTCCGCCGCGATGTGTGTGGTTTTCCAGCTCATCCCAATTCATCATCGAGCGCAATTTCGCGTCACCTTCTGCGATGCTGACATTGATATCTCTGGCGGTCTCGTCACCGTAATAAATTTGCGCGGCACCGGGGCAGAGTAAGAGCTTGGTTCCAGCTTCCAATGCCTTTTGTCGATCCAGGTCAAACGGCTGCAAATCGTCGTGGGAACTCACATAATTAAGTATTGAATGGCCGCGTAAAACACCATTGAGCTGATCCGAGTAATGGCTGAACAAACTCTCAGGCTCTTTTTTGGCCTCATTTTTAAAACCAAAGTTAATCAGACTATCGAAACCGTGATCGTAAAAATTGATTTTGCTGCCGCCATCCATGACAAAATCCAAGCCTTGATCCAAGCTATAACCGTACACTTCAGCTGTCATATAAAACGGCTCATCGCCCAGCTTCTGGGTTGTATGTTCGCGCTTCCAATCTTCAAAAGCGGCGCTGGCAACTTGCTTAAATTCTTTCCAGACTTCGGGCTCAACATGCTTGACCGTGTCTGCACGGAAGCCGTCAAAACCATATTTCCTGACCCAATCAGCATGCCATTTCATCAGGTAATATCGCGGTGCGCGTGGATAACCGGTACGTTTAAAGAAAGCATCCAGTTCTTGCATTTCTTTTTCGTAGCGTCCTTCCGCTTTCCATTTATTGGCTAAAGATGGTGGTAGATCAACGTCTTCATTGCTCTCAGTACGAATATCCGGTAAGCCTTTAACCAAAGCACAACTCACGGTCGATGGAATATCTTTGTAGGTACATACCGGTTCAGTTCTTACCCAGGTGTCTGGCCATAAGGCATCAACGTGTGTTTGGCGACCTACATGATTCATCACCACATCCAACAATACGCGGATGCCATGGGCGTGTGCAGTGTCGACCAGTTCATGCATGTCCGCAGCACTACCCACATTGGCGTCCACCTGTGTAAAATCGGCCGCCCAATAGCCGTGAAATCCGTAGGAATTACCAGCCCCCTCATTGGTCACACCATGTATTTGTTCAACTGGTGGCGTGATCCAAATCGCATTAACACCAAGTTTGTTGAAATAACCTTGTTTGATTTTAGCGGTAATGCCCGCCAGATTGCCGCCCATAAAACCACGCAATGGCGCAGCATCTTGCTGTCTGTCGTAGGCCAGATGCGAAGTCGAGTCGGCGTTATAAAAACGATCGGTCAGCAAAAAATAGACGGTGGCGTTTTCCCAAATAAATGGGGCTTTTGCTTTGATCTGAGGCTTTGCCTGAACATTTTCAGCAGCGACGGCAATCGGTGAAATTGCCGTGGCAAACAGAAGTACAAGCGCGAGTGATAACCTGGTCAACTTCATTCAGTACGTCCAATCAAATACAAGCATTCAAATTTTGAAGATCAAAGCGCCGTTCCGGTATGTTGATCTTCAAGGACTAGTGATGCAACACAAGTTAGTTGTTGACTATCGCGTCATCTTTGACCATCAGCGTAAATAGGCCACCAACGACCATACATACACCACCTAACATCAAGACTTTGACGGATTGATTATCGAAAAAATGCTTCAACATCGCGCCCAGCACGATGCCAGCGATGATCTGGGGAATCACGACAAAGAAGTTGAACAAACCCATGTAATAACCCATACGATTTGCTGGCAATGCGCCAGCCAGAATTGCGTACGGCATTGTCAACACACTCGCCCAGGCGATACCAACGCCGACCATCGGTAACAGCAACATTTCTTTACTGCTGATCGCAAAGATACTGATCAGACTGACGCCGCCGATGACGAGGCACAACATGTGTACAAATTTCCGGCTGGTCATTTTTGCGAGAATAGGCAAAACAAACGCTGCTAGCGCAGATACTCCGCCATACACACCAAACATGATGCCTACCCAGTTGCCACCTTCCTGATAGGCAGCAGATTGCGCATCTGTGCTATGGAACACGGTTTCTGCAATCGATGGTGTGGTGTAGACCCACATTGCGAACAGTGCTACCCAGGAAAAAAACTGTACGACGGCAAGTTGCACCATGGTTTTTGGCATTTTGGCAAAGCCACCAAAAATTTCTTTGATTGCCTTGATCAAACCAAGGTTGTGTTTCTTTTCTTGATGGAATTGTTGTAAATCTTCAGGTGGAATTTCTTTGGTCGTAAATACCGTCCACAGTACCGATAAGGCAAAAACGGTACCACCGAAATAAAATGAATACCGTACGGTGTCAGGAATTGCACCATTCACCGGCACATTGCTGACGCCCAGGTAGTTGGTAAATAAGCTCGGCAACAAAGAGGCAATTACGCCACCACAGCCAATCAGGAAAGTCTGCATTGCAAAGCCAGCCGTTTGCTGCGAAGGATTGAGCTTATCACCAACAAAAGCACGGAACGGCTCCATCGAAATATTGATCGCGCTATCCATCATCCACAACACTAAGATCGCCATCCAGATCAACGTAGAATTTGGCATCAGAAACATAGCAATCGACGCGAGCATCGCACCGATAAAGAAAAATGGCCGACGACGCCCCCACACCGGATGCCAGGTATTGTCACTGAGGTAGCCGATGATTGGCTGTACCAGCATGCCGGTAATGGGTGCAGCCAGCCAGAATAAAGCGAAGTCATCAGGATTCGCACCAAGCGTGGCAAAAATGCGGCTGGTATTGGTATTTTGTAAGGCAAAGCCGAATTGAATACCAAAAAACCCGAAGCTCATATTCCACAACTGCCAAAACGAAAGCTGTGGTTTGTTGGTTGAAGTGTGCATCCTGATACGTCCCCAATTTTTAAATTTTATTTGTTATTACTTTATTTACGTCGGAACCAAACTGTATTACCTAAGCCTTAAACAAAAACAGGCCTCATGCAAGAGACCTGTGAACATACCGCAGAAATTCCCGATAAGCAAAAGCCTTCGGGAATTTTTTCAAAGATCAGCTTAGAACTTATAGTTCACACCGGCCAATACAGTACGACCATATTTTGCGTACTCCAAAGGTTGATTTGGTGTGCCTTGATATGTTTTATAGGCTGCATCTGTCAAATTACCGACCTGGAAGAACAGACCAAGGTCTTTATACGGACCAGACTGGAAAGTGTATTCCAACTGCGCATCAACGATGGTTTCAGGAGCAATAAAGCGTAAGTTACGATTGCCTGCAAAGTTTTCGATATCGCCAACAAACTCAGAACGATAGCGAGCACCGATACGTGCAGAGAAACCACCCATTTCATAGTAAGCGGTCAGACTTGCTACTGTCTTAGACATACCTGGCAATGGAATTGCTGCACCAACGTCAAAAGAGTTAGACTTCACGACGATCGCACTGTCATTGAAGCTGGCGCTGGCTTGTACGCCAAAGCCTTTCAAAGATGGCACTAACATATCCAATGGCAAAGATCCTGCTAATTCCAGACCTTTGATCGTGCCACCCTGACCGTTATATTGCGAAGAGTACAAACCGCTCGTTGTAATCGCCGTTGTACCAGGTGTCCATTGAGTAAAGTCATAGACATTGCTCTGGTCGTAGATGTAGCTGGTCAGCTTTTTGTAATACAGCGCTGCTGAAACATAAGCTTTTTTCGCAAAATACTTTTCATAAGACAGATCAATTGCGTTTGCACGCCATGGATCAAGCTTAGGATTGCCACCACTACCGCTTGGTAAACCTGTTGCAGTGCTAACATTAAAGTTGAAACCAGCATTCAGATTTTCAAGGCGAGGACGCGCAACTTGCTTTGCAGCTGCAAAACGCACAACCTGATCGTTTGGCAATTCAAATACCAGATTCAACTGTGGCAGCACGTCAGTATAAGTTTTACCAATAGTGATTGGTGTCACTGCGCCATTGAAGCCAACAACACCTGTTGACGACTGATCTGTATTTTGCACCTGGACACCAAAATTACCGCGTAAAGTGACGGATGGCGACAATTGGTGATCCAGATTCGCTTTGAAGAATGTTGTCGTTACTTTTTCAGTGACTCCCCATTGTGCAGCAACGTTTGAAGGATCGGCTGGGTTTGGCGCAAATGGCTTAAAGTACTTCGCCATGATGCCTGGTACATTAAAAGATGGAATCATCCCGGTACCAGAGAAACCAAGATCAACTGGCGAGTACAACAAATCAGGTGAAATAACCGTCCCGTTAGCGGCGATCAAAGTCTGAGGACCTTGCAGATTGCTATGATTTTTGCTATGGTCAGAATAATCTACGCCTACATTGAAATCTGACACCCAGTCACTGATCGACTTTGGCGCATCGACTGTTGCGACCAACTTGCCACCCTTCATAGTGTCATCGGTGTGCGGTGCGTGTCCCCATCCTTGGCCGTAGATCGTGTTATTGAGCAATAAGGTATTTGGATTGCTGTAATTTTGCGATCCTGTCATCGTTGGGAAACTACCTGTCGCCCAATTCAATTGAGTGGTATCAAATACTGCGCCGCCCGTACCGGAGACCAGTTGGGTATTCATTTCGTGATAATTTTCGTCACGTACTGCTTTGGAATAATTCACGTCCGCCAGCAATTTCCAGCCATCGAATTTAAATGAGTTACCCCAGCCCAAAGATTTAATCGAGTCTGTACGGTCGTTATATTGACCACGCACCAAAGGATAGGCACCAGTCAATGTACCGCCGTTCAATACACCACCAGAAACATTGGCTGAACTAAATACAGGTGATGGATTACCAGGTCCACCCCAACTCAGGTTTTCTTCCCATTGATTGTTGGTTGTCTCTTCATGGAATTTTGAATAAAACAAATCAATTTTGCTGGTGAAATCTTTATTAGGCTTCCATTCCAAAGTACTGACTAACCCATCGCGCTTTGTGGTGCCACTGACTGCCAGTGATTTGATACCATTCATTTCAGATACGCCACCTGGAGTACCTGGTAGTTGACTCACACTCCATGGCTCATATAAACCTGTCTCATGGTCATTGCGTGGGGATTGCAGATGCGCAATCCCGAATTGAAAACCAATTGTGCGATTGGCGAATTGGTCAATGTAGTTAAAACTAAAACGGTTACCCTTATCAGAAGCATTCGCCACCGAACCCAGGGAATTTTTCTCACCGCGTACGTTCATGGAAATCGTACGCCCCGGGAAAGCCAGAGGGTCGAACGTTTGCATATCAATCGTTCCGGACAAGCCTTGATCAATCAGAGCTGCATCAGGGGTCTTGTAGACGACAACTGCGCCAAACAATTCTGCTGGATATTGGTCAAATTCTGCAGCACGGTTATCACCAGTACTTGCTTGTGAACGGCCATTTAATGTCGTCGATGCGAAATCAGGAGACAAACCGCGAATACTAATAGCCTGCGCACGACCAGCGACGCGTTGAGCGGCCAGACCAGGTAAGCGAGCGATTGATTCCGCAATACTTTGATCAGGCAGTTGACCGATATCTTCAGCAGAAATGGCTTCTACCAATGAAGTCGAATCACGTTTAAGAGAAATAGCATTCTCAATACCACTACGAATACCAGTCACGACGACCGTATTGGCCTGCGCTTCTTCTGCTTGAGCAAAATCAGCCATACCAAAAATTAACACCGCACAACCAGCCGCAACTGGGCTCAATTTAAAACTACGACGTTTTTGAGTCTGACTCTGAACGCCCTTCTGCATAGATTGTTTCATTAATGTCCCCTCACCCTTTTTTATTTAAGCTTCACCCTTGGAGCAATACCACTTCTTCTTAAATCTTTTCTTTAAATTTTAAGGCCCCGATAAATATTTTGTACTAAAACTAGATTACGTGTCAAACAAAGACTACATAGAACTACATAAATAAATGCACTACATAGGGGACAAATTAAGCTTATTGCACTTTAACGTTGCATTTCGCCCACAAATGGACAAAGAGATAATGTAGTTAGACTACTTTTTGTAGCTTAACTACTTTTATCAAAAGGTGTAAAACAAGGAATAATTGCTCCACCTTCGAATCTGGTGGTAACCCATTTGAACAATTCCCTCCGACCTCAAATAGGTCATGCAGCGACTTCGAGAAGGCAAAATGCGAGAAAGTGCGGATGGCTATGATATATTCAGGGCAAAAAATAGATTCAAGAACTCACTCAGCAAAAAATGTCGCGTTAAGTGTGAACGAACACCGTCACCAAAGATGAACAAGCACGAACGACCTCCGCTCATATAAAGCAAAGGCTCAATATGCTTCACACGTCTGATTTTGACGCTGCTATGCACCAACCTGCAAACATTGAGTTTTTTTCCTATATTTACTTCAGCATCATATAAAACGGCATGTCAGCCGTTCGGGCACAGAATTTTATCAAGACGCGGAATACCCAAATTCGCACATCCTCAATGAAAGTAACAATGAACCACAAATTAAGTATCGATGAATATGACGCATTAGAGCAGATTAGTAAGCTGCCAAAAAACGTCAAGCCAAACGCCTGCATAGGCCGCAATACCAAGCGTTTGTCTGGAATCAAGTTGGTAACCTACCGTAAAGACGGAAGCCTGGAATTAACAGAAATGGGGCGCCAGGTTCTGTTTATAAAGCAGTGTATTGATGGTTTGCGCGCAATCTCCAAGAATTGTGATGCGCCATTATCTGGACCTGTTGCAACGTTTTTAGGCAAAAAAGGTCACATCGAAGTTAATCCTGAAACTGGAAAAACAGAAATCAGCGTTCGCGGGCGTGAGTGCCTGGCCGATATTGATGCGAATACCAAGAGCAACTAAGCACTTTAACAATATTGAAAGATAGTTAGTTGGGCCGGTTGCTGAGTTTGGCGGGTTTTACCAGCCCTAAGCCACTGGCTCAGGGCGAGGGTGCAAGCCGCCACAAACTCGTGCTATGCCAGATCACACCACTATCATGATTAGTTATGCGATTTGCGCGTTGCACGCTGCGAAAACCAGCAGGTGATCAGCAATATAAAAAAAACCACCCCCAGAATGCCGCGGTTCCCCCAGAAAATATAAGGGGTGGTGCCACTATATCCCTGCACACTAGATTCCAGCGTCGCCTGCTTTAAATATGGTAATTGCGCGTTCATACTAGCATCCGCATTGATGACAACGGTTGAACCGGTATTTGTAACACCCAGCCAAGGTCGGCCAGTTTCTAACACGCGCATTTGGGCAAATTGCAAATGTTGCGGCATTGCGAAAGAATCCCCGTACCAGGCCAGATTCGATGCATTTAACAAGATTGTCGCGACTGGTTGATGAGTGGCGATCTGATGGGATAGCTGCGCTGCAATCTCTTCGCCAAATAAACTTTCATAGCAAATGTCGGGCATAACAAACTGGTCACGCACCGCCATAGGCGGCTGCATATAATCGGGGGTTGATAAATCGCTTAAAGGGATGTTCATCATGCGCACAAACCAGCGAAAGCCAAGCGGCACAAATTCACCAAACGGCACAAGATGATGTTTATCGTAGCGATAAGCACGCTCTGCATATAACGGTGAGAAACCCAATAAGCTATTGGTATATCGCGCTTCACCGTCATGCACAACCACTCCCAGCATTAATGCACTGTGCGTTTGTTGAGCGTAGGCATTTAATCGCGGCAAAAAATCTTGCGGCAACATCGACGTCAACAAGGGGAAAGCCGTTTCCGGAGTAACGATCAGATCCGCAGGCGCCGTTGTTAACATGCGCCGGTACAACTCCAGAGAAGCGTTTAAATATTCAGGGTCGAACTTCATATCCTGATCAACATTACCCTGCAAAAGCCGAACGCTGATTGCGCTTCCGTAAGCTTGTGTCCAGTGTATTTTTTGCAGCGCTGCGCCAGCGCCGAAAATAAGTAAAATTCCAATGAATGCAAATACCGATCGTGACTTATTGAAATCCGAGAGTAACCACCAGGCAATAATACCCGACAGTATCGAAGCCAAAAAGCTAAGTCCGTAGACGCCGACAAGAGGAGCAAAGCCTGCAAGCAAAGTATTGGTCAACGCATACCCGGAGATTGACCATGGAAATCCTGTCATCATCCAACCACGCAGCCATTCATTCAACATCCACAACGATGGAAAAACAATCAGCAACAGTTTGCTATCAGATAAGCGCCAGCGACGCTGCATCCATAATCCAACCCACATGGAAAGTGCGGCATAAATCGCCAATCCAGCGCTCAACAACCCCAATGCTGCGACTGCGAGTGGAATGGGTAAATCACCGTATCGAACCATGGCAATCAACAGCCAGCTCGTGCAAGAAAAAATCCAGGAGAAACTATACGCCCACGCCAACCAGGCTACCCGGCGCGGCACAGACTTTACTTGAGGTTGAGATAAAAGCACAAACAATAAGGCCAGACCTGCAATCTGCAGCGGCCAGAATCCTACTGGTGCAAACGAAAATATATTCAGAGCACCGAGGCACACGGCCAAGCATAGTGCTTGCCGGAATGATAAACGCGACCACCAGCCGCCGAGAAAGCGACTAAGTTTGCGCATCCACAATTGCCCGCGGACGTTGTTCTACTTGCAAAATCTGCACCTCTCGCGCATCTGCGCGCAAAACCTCAAAATGCAAAGTTCCAATTTGGAACTCATCACCCTTATGTGGAACGCTTCCCAAATGTCTTGAAACAAAATCACCGATGGATTCAACACCACTACCGGGCAAGTTAACTCCTAAAACCTCATTGAATTGTTCCAGATCAGTCAGGCCTTTTACACGCCAACGTTTGCCGTTTCCTTTGTTTTCAAGCGCAAAAATATTGTCTTCTTCTTCATCAAAATCGTATTCGTCGTCGATATCACCAACGATTTGCTCAAGTACGTCTTCTATCGTAATCAAACCTGCGATACCACCATATTCATCCACCACCATGGCAATATGATTGCGATTAGCACGAAAGTCGCGCAGCAACACGTTCAATCGTTTCGATTCCGGAATATAAACGACGGGGCGCAACATGTCCCTGACATCAAAAGCTTCTTCGGCGTAATAACGCAACAAATCTTTGGCCAACAAAATGCCTACCACTCTGTCCTGATCACCGTCGATAGCCGGAAAACGTGAGTGCGCCGTCGACAATACCTGCGGCATCCATTCTTCTATCGGGGTAGAAATATCTACAACGTCCATTTGTGAACGTGGAATCATAATGTCACGCGCAGACAAGTCAGACACCTGAAACACACCCTCAATCATTGCCAGT
Organism: Undibacterium sp. SXout11W; assembly: GCA_049339905.1. Lineage (GTDB taxonomy): Bacteria > Pseudomonadota > Gammaproteobacteria > Burkholderiales > Burkholderiaceae_D > Undibacterium. The sequence continues at coordinate 89,446 of JBMPPG010000013.1, read as the reverse complement.
GCATCGGCATCAATCAGGTTACGCTCTTGGGCATCCGTCAAAACCTCTAAGAGTTCTGCACGATTTTCGGGTTCGGGAGAGATGAAGGCGGTCAGTCGTTCAAATAAAGACCTGTGGGGTTTAAGGTCAGTCGGTCTGACCTTACTAGAGTGCTCTTGCATAGGAGGCGTGGCGCCGTTGTTTCAATCCTACAGAATACAACAAATCAGTGACTTTCCCAAATTTTAGGGAATTCATGCTGTTGCAATCACATCAACAGCATGAATTCGTCACATTGCCGTCATATTTCAGACTTAGATATCCTTCATAACTTCTACGGGAACTTCTTCTGAATCATGAAATTTCGTGTAATGCAAATGCGGAACAGAGCCCTGCTGATTCAACATGTCCACATAACGATGATTCCAGCGTATCAAGTCTGATGGGTAATGTTTTATTCCGCGTTGATTCTGGTTAGTCGTATCATCCACTCCCTCAATTGTCACTATCAAGGTCGTATTGCCAGACATTTGCTCAGGCGCTAGCCCAAATAAAGGACTGGTTTCATCAATGATATGAATCAAAGTCCATCCCAATACAAATAAAGGATGATGGTCGCGCTCCAACTTCAGATCATAGATTTTACGGAATTGCCCCATGGTAGAGGTCTGTTCTTGTCGCATCACATGCATTTTTGCAGATGCTTCACTAATCAAATTTAAGCGCGCATTTGCCATTCTGACCATTAATAGCCGTTTGCCATCAGCCACATGACTGACTGGGTGTTCGGCAAAAATAATACTGGAACGCGGTCTGGAAAAGCGCGCAAAAATCATCCCCGTCGTCACCGCAACACTCGCCATACCAACAAAAATTTCTATACTCGCGATTGCGTGTCCATACACCGTCATCGGATGCATATCACCGTAACCGACTGTCGCCAAAGTCTCGACACTAAAGAAATAGGCGCCCAAAAAATTATTTGGCTGCATATTGGCAATCGAATTTGGAACCAGCATGAACAAGCCGGCAAAGACGAGATTAAACAAAACAAAAGTAACAGCAATCGCGCCGAAGAAGCGTGGCCAGCTACAAGACATCGCATAGTAATAAATGTCTTGCCAGATATGACCATCTAATCCGTAGGTCACTACTTCGCGACCCGCCATAGAAATACGACGAGCGCGTTGAGGGTGCTTGGAGAATAATTTCATCGACGAATAAAGATTTTAAAAATTATTGATAAGGGTTATCTAAACCTAAGCCTGCCAGAATTTCAATTTCCAGCCCCTCCATTTCATCGGCCTCTTCATCGGTTTCATGATCATAGCCTTGTGCGTGCAAAACGCCATGTACGATCAAATGTTGGGCATGCTCTAGTACCGATTTTTTTTGCTCATCCGCTTCCTTCTGGAGGACATCTGTACACAAAATAATATCAGCCTGTGTTACTTCAGCATCTTCATCTTCCGTGTAGGCGAACGTCAATACATTGGTCGCGTAATCTTTGCCACGATAGTCGCGGTTTAACTCTTGTCCTTCCGCAGCATCAACAAAACGCAGCGTCAATTCTGCCGGAAAATACAAAGCTGCTTGAATTGTTTTACGAATTAAAGGACGCGGCAAAATGTCCTGCAAACGTGGATCTGCATACTGCACGGACAAAGTTAATTTATGTTTAGGATTACTTTTTGCGACCATGATGATGAGCTGAATTGAATGGGGTGGCGTTTTTTAACAGACCAATTGCCGCGCTATGCGCATGCGCACTGGCGTTAGCTGATTCATAGGCGTCTACAATACGGCCAACCAGAGGATGCCGTACCACGTCAACACTGGTGAACTGGGAGAAAGCAATTCCGCGAACACCGCTTAACACCTGGCACGCATCAATCAAACCGCTTTTTTGTCCGCGCTGCAAATCGACTTGTGTAACATCGCCGGTAATGACCGCTTTGCTGCCAAAACCTATGCGTGTCAGGAACATTTTCATTTGTTCCGGCGTGGTATTTTGCGCTTCATCCAGAATGACAAAAGCATGGTTCAAGGTACGCCCGCGCATGTATGCCAGCGGCGCAATTTCGATGACCTGCTTTTCAAACATTTTTTGGGTACGATCAAAACCGAGCAAATCATACAAAGCGTCGTACAAAGGCCGCAGATACGGATCAACCTTTTGTGCCAGATCGCCAGGTAAAAAGCCAAGTCGTTCACCCGCCTCCACTGCCGGACGAGTAAGAATAATACGTTTAACGGCATCACGCTCCAATGCATCCACCGCACAAGCAACGGCCAAATAGGTTTTACCCGTACCAGCTGGGCCGATACCAAAAGTAATATCGTGTTCAACAATAGAGTTCAGATAGTGATTCTGATGCGGTGTGCGGCCACGCAAATCGCTGCGACGTGTTTTGAGCAACGGACTTTCAATCGATGAAACGGTGATTGGTTCTGCGTCAACAGTCTCTTCAATCACAACCGCGTCCGCATTGTGTGCGATTTCCAAGGTAGGATTTCTTAAACTTTGTTTGGCTTTTTGTTCTACTAAAGCCAATTGCACTTCATCAATCGAAATCGCTTTTTTGGCGAGAGGATAAAAATGCTCTAACAATTCCAACGCTTGTTCAGCATTGTGACCACTGACAATAAATTTCTCTCCACGACGAAAAATCGTCACATCCAATGCCGCCGACATCTGACGTAAATTTTCATCCAATGGGCCACACAAATTTGCCAGACGCGTGTTGTCCAGCGGTTGCGGAATAAAGTAAGAAACTGGGACCGGAGTTTTAGCCATCATGCAGTCACAGTTTCTTCGACTAATTCGCCGCGCAAGGAATAATTATAGGATTCAGTAATCACTGTATTGACCAATGTGCCGATTAATTCTTTTCCGCCCGCGAAGTTTACAACACGATTATTCTCGGTACGGCCTTGTAATTCGTTGGGGTCTTTCACTGAAGGGCCATCCACCAGGATACGTTGGACCGTACCGATCATCGCATTGCTGTACTTTTTGGTATTGAAATCAATCACTGCCTGCAACGTTTGCAAGCGACGTAATTTCAATTCTTGCGGTGTGTCATCTTCCAGGTTCGCCGCTGGCGTGCCAGGGCGCGGGCTGAAAATAAAGCTGAAGCTATTATCAAAGCCAACATCGTCGATTAACTTCATCAACGCATCGAAATCTTCATCGGTTTCACCAGGAAATCCGACGATAAAATCAGAAGACACAGACATGTCAGGACGTACTTTTTTGAGGCGACGTATCACCGACTTATACTCAATCGCCGTGTAACCACGCTTCATCGCAGACAAAATACGGTCTGAGCCGTGTTGCGCTGGCAAATACAAATGGTTGACCAGCTTCGGCACTTTGGCGTAGCAGTCAATCAAGCGCTGAGTAAACTCTTTCGGGTGACTGGTCACAAAACGGATGCGCTCGATTTCCGGGAACTCAGCAACATACTCAATCAACAAAGCAAAGTCGGCAATCTCGCCATCTTCCATCACACCACGGTAGGCGTTCACGTTTTGACCAAGCAAGCTAATTTCTTTAACACCTTGCGCCGCTAAACCTGCAACTTCTGCCAACACATCTTCAAATGGACGCGAGACTTCTTCACCGCGGGTGTATGGCACCACGCAGTAACTGCAATACTTACTGCAACCTTCCATGATAGACACGTAGGCAGTCGCACCATCTACTTTAGCCGGTGGCATATGGTCGAATTTTTCGATTTCAGGAAAACTGATATCGACTTGCGAACGCCCGGACAAACGGCGTGCATCAATCAATTGCGGTAAGCGATGCAAGGTTTGCGGGCCAAACACTACGTCAACATAAGGGGCGCGTTTGATAATCGCTTCACCTTCTTGAGAGGCGACACAACCACCAACGCCGATCAACATGTCGGGGCGCTTACGTTTTAATTCACGCAGACGACCGAGGTCGGAAAACACTTTTTCAGACGCTTTTTCGCGCACGCTACAGGTATTGAGCAGAACGATATCCGCATCTTCAGGCGTATCGGTTTTAATCAAACCCTCGGAGACGTTGAGCACATCGGCCATTTTATCTGAGTCATACTCATTCATCTGGCAACCGAAGGTTTTAATAAAGACTTTTTTTTGCATCATTTTTTCTAAAGTAACAGCAGTTACTACTTCTAATAACTAAATTTTTATTCAAATCGCATCGGGTCAATTCGCGATGGGCATAATAGACTGTAAATTTCTCGCAGGCAATTTTTTGGCAATTTCTGATTGCGTTAATATCCAGACCTGATCAATATCTTTGAAACCATTTTCAGTGTAATGAACCACAATGTTGTTGTCCGACAAAGTGCTCGGCATCACAATCAAATTGGTCACCGAAAAAATACGTGACGAAGGCGCTAAGCGTCGAGGATACCCATCCATCGTGACATTTGGATAATTTGACATATCCAAAATGCCGCGCTTAGCATTCGGGGGGAATTGTCGATCAGCGGCCACCTGTGCGAAACTTGGGGCCGTCAGACCAGCCAACACCAGTAATATACTCAGGCAACGAAAAAATTTCGCTATAGACATCGCTTACCTCATCATTTCAAATATCAAAAAATTCAAACAAATCAATTACTTAAAGACGACAAAGAGAACCTGCGAAGGGCGTCAGTTTAACACAGACGGTTAAGTGCTTCAGGAATTTGCCCGCAATTCAACGAAAACCAGGAAATCTGGGATAATGGCGAAAAAAATTGATGGAACCTCGATGCACACTCGTTCTCCGCGCGCAGAAAAGCGCGACTTTGACAGCCGTTACTTCAGAAATGCCCTGTCCCAATTCGCGACGGGCGTCACCGTCATTACCACCCGCCTGGCGGATGGGCAATTTCTTGGTTTAACAGCAAGTTCATTCAATTCTGTTTCTCTGGAACCGCCTTTGGTGCTATGGAGCCTTGGTAATTCTGCTAACAGCATGCCTGTATTCACGGGTAATTCACATTACGTCGTCAATGTCTTGTCCGCCGGGCAAGCGTGGTTGGCAGAACAGTTCGCCAGCCGTAAAACCGACCGCTTTGAAAGTGTCGAATATACCTTATCACGCACCGGACATCCTATCTTAACCGGTGCCTCAGCCTGGTTCGAATGTCACAATCGCAGCCGCTACCCTGAGGGCGATCATGTGATCTTCGTCGGAGAAGTCGAACATTGTGAATTTACAACGCAGGCACCTCTGGTCTATCATGGCGGCCAATTCATTGAAACCTCGCCAAAATAATTTTTCATGCTCACTTCTGATTTGGTCGGCTATTGCGCCGCCAGCCTGACCACCGCCGCTTTTATCCCTCAAGCCTGGATGACCTGGCGCTTTAAACGCGCCGAAGGCGTCTCGTTGAGTATGTACGTGATCTTTATTGCTGGCATCCTGATGTGGATGACTTATGGCATCTTGTTGCAGGCGTGGCCCGTCATCATCGCCAATATTGTGACCCTGGTGCTGGCGTCTTTCATTTTGGCGATGAAGTTGATTTACAAGTAAGTTGATGGGATCCGATTGTAGGACGAGTGCAACCCGTCCTACTTTTAACTCAATTACCCAACATCTTTTGCAGCACGTCACGCGAATCAAAAGCGGCGCGCCGGAGACGGTCGTTAACGCCTTGCCAATTTTTTTCTTGCGGCAAGGCCTCAACAAGAATCACATCTGCATGAGCGTGATCGAGTTCGCGTAAGCCCGCATACAAATCATGTGCATAACCAACCGGATCATTTGGCAAATGACGCCACACATCAGCATGAATAGCCGGATGTGCGAGGTAGCTCATCAAGGCCAATGTTTTGCCTTTGGCTTGCAATTGATGCACAACGTCATCCAACTCCTCAACAGCTACCTGCACCACTGGCGTGTGCGGCGCGTAATGGGCATCTAGCGTGCCTGATGCGCGGGGTGCAGCGGCGTCGGGACTGGCAGGCATGACACCCAACACTGCAGCCAATTGTTCTGCGCTGATATGTCCTGGCCTGAGCAAGACTGGGCCATGCGTGGCTAAACGACTTAAATCCACAATCGTTGATTCAATCCCGACTTCACTCTGACCACCGTCCAGCACCTGGGCAATCAAACCACCTGACTGTACTTCTTGTTCAAACTCTTCGATCACATGAGATGCCATGGTTGGGCTGACATGGCCAAATTTATTGGCTGACGGCGCAGCAACGCCACCTTTACCACCTTTAAACGCACTCAATAACGCGATCGCCACTGGATGTGATGGGCAGCGTATGCCGACCGTATCCTGACCACCGGACACCGCAGCCGGAATGTGATCGGCACGCTTTAAAATAAAAGTCAGCGGACCGGGCCAAAATGCTGCAATGAGTTTTTCTGCTTCGGCCGGAATCTCTTTCGCCCAGTAACTGATGTCGGCGCCTGGTGCGATGTGCACAATCACAGGGTGATTGGAAGGGCGACCTTTGGCGGCATAGATATTGGCAACCGCCTGCGGGTTTTCTGCATCCGCACCAAGACCATAGACCGTCTCTGTCGGAAAAGCGACCAGCTTGCCAGCTTCTAAAGCTTGTGCCGCCGCGATAATTTCAAGCGGTACATTTGTCTTGCTGACTACTGACATCATGCTTGCTCCGGCGCAGCAATCCCGAGAATGACGCAGGCTTTGGCTAATGCTGCCTGCGCTTCTGGCATGCTGGTGGCGACAAAAGTGACATGTCCCATCTTACGTGCGCGACGTGCTTCGGCTTTGCCGTATAAGTGAACATGCGCACCTGGAATCGCCATGACCTGATCCCAGGCTGGTTCGTGCTGGGTATCTGTGCTGGCATTCTCATACCAGACGTCGCCCAAAATATTCAGCATGGCAGCGGCTGAATGTTGACGCACATCGCCCAGCGGCAATTGCGCCAAAGCGCGTACTTGTTGCTCAAATTGGCTGGTGATGCAAGCATCAATGGTGTAGTGGCCGCTGTTGTGCGGACGCGGTGCCATCTCATTGACGGCCATCGTTCCATCTTGCAGCACAAAAAATTCTATGCACAACACACCGACATAACCCAGTTCTGCGATGATGTCCAAAGCGGCGGTCTGCGCTTTTTTGGCGATCTCTGGTGACACATTCGGGCTTGGTGCTAGCGTCGTAAATAAGATGCCGTCACGATGGACATTTTCGGCGATTGGGTAAACCACGGCTTCGCCATCAACACCTCGCGCGACCAACACAGATACTTCATAAGCCAGCGGCAGCATTTTTTCTAAAATGCAGTGTTGGCCATTCATGCCAGCAAACGCCGCTTCCAGTTCTGCGCGGGTACGGACTCTGACCTGACCTTTGCCGTCATAGCCCATACGTACGGTTTTCAAAATACCGGGCAGTAAATCATCCGGGGCACTCAGCACATCTGCGTGCGTTGCGATGCCCCAATGCGGCGCTGGGTAAACGCCATTATTCAAGGCGCAGCGGGTAAAGAAATGCTTTTCGGCGAGCCTGTCCTGCGCAATAGAAACACAAGCGCCAGCCGGTGCTACAAAGCCACCACGAGCAAAATAATCGAGGCTATCAGCAGGAACGTTTTCAAATTCAGTCGTAACGCTGGTAGCGAGCTTGTGTAATTCGCTCAAACCTGTTGCGTCATCATAATTGGCCTGTACATGGTGTTCTGCCACCTGCGCGGCAGGACAGCCTGCTTCCGGCTCCAGCACGGCAACCTTGTAGCCGAGTGCCTGAGCTGCGTGCGCAAACATGCGACCTAACTGACCACCACCTAAAATGCCAAGGCAGCTTTTGTCGGTATTCGGCAATAATGGTCGTCTTGGATGTACTTGCTTGTCGATAGTCATGATGTCAAATTCTATGTGAGGCGTTCAAAAACAGCCTGCGATTCAGTGAGGGCATAAAGATACTCCCCCCTTTATTTAGAAAAACACGTCATTTGTCATTGAGACAGAATGGACGTTTTAAAATACTCACCAGGAGTATGCAAACTCTTTCAAATTCATATTGCTGACATACACGCAAAAAGCTGTCTGTCTTTCGTCGTTTTTACGATTCAAAACAGGCAACGGCGCTGCTAAGGGTTGAATTCAACATCACCGCTGCACATTGTTAAGCAATCAAACTGGCAGCACCATATCGCGTGCAACTTGCGTTTGCTTTTCTCTGAACGTCAGCAATTGCGTAGCCAAGGCATCATCCGTGGTTGCCAGCATCGCGATCGCCGCCAGCGCAGCATTGGCGGCACCGGCTTCACCAATCGCAAATGTCGCCACGGGTATCCCTTTTGGCATTTGCACGATAGACAGCAAAGAGTCTTCACCGCGCAAATATTTTGACGGCACTGGCACGCCAAACACCGGAACAATGGTTTTAGCGGCGATCATGCCTGGCAGATGCGCAGCGCCACCAGCGCCAGCGATAATCGCGCGGATGCCGCGTTCACGGGCGGTTTCTGCAAACGTGAACATTTCATCCGGCATACGGTGGGCAGAGACGACTTTGGCTTCAAAACCGATACCGAACTCTTTTAAAATCGCAACCGCATGCTGCATCACGTCCCAATCAGACGATGAGCCCATAACCACACCAACGACAATTTTTTGCTCTTGGCTCATGATTATGCCTTCAGTTTTTCACCAGTCAGACGCTCCAGCGCTTCCTGATATTTAGCAGAGGTTTTTTGAATCACGTCTTCTGGCAATGTCGGTGCAGGTGCCGTTTTGTTCCAGCTGGTAATGGTTTCCAGATAGTCACGCACAAATTGCTTATCGAACGATGGAGGAGAAATACCAGTTGCATAGGAATCAGCAGGCCAGAAACGAGAAGAATCGGCCGTCAACACTTCGTCCATCAAATGCAGTACGCCGTTGTCATCCAGACCGAACTCAAACTTGGTATCAGCGATAATGATGCCGCGTGTGGCTGCGTAGTCTGACGCTTCGGTATAAAGCTGAATACTGATATCGCGCATCTTGGCGGCGAGTTCTGCGCCGATGCGTTGTTCCATGTCGGCGAAGCTGATGTTCTCATCGTGCTCACCCATTTCGGCTTTTGCTGCTGGTGTGAAAATAGGTTCAGCTAACTTGGCGGCCTGTGGCAAACCAGCAGGCAAAGTAATGCCACAAATAGCACCAGTCGCTTGATAATCTTTCCAGCCAGAGCCGATGATGTAGCCACGGACGACAGCTTCTACCATGATAGGTTTGAGACGTTTAGCAACCACCGCGCGACCACGCACTTGTTCCACTTCATCTGCGGCTACGACGCTCTCAGGAGCAATACCAGTCAGATGATTTGGCACAATGTGACCTAATTTTTCGAACCAGAAATTGGCCATTTGATTCAGCACGCGGCCTTTTTCCGGGATAGGCTCGGACATGATGACGTCGAACGCGGATAGGCGATCGCTCGTCACGATGAGCAATTTATCATCGCCAACAGCGTAGTTGTCGCGTACTTTGCCACGGCCTAACAAAGGCAAAGAGTGAAGTGTGGAGCTAATTTGGGTAGTCATGATTTTTCAATACTCTAAAATACTGCACATTAATACTGCAAATTTGATGCTGTAAAAATGCTCAGGGCGCATTTTCTGCGCCCTGAGCTTACACATTACTTAGTTGACGATTTGCGACAACGCGCCTTTTTTGTACTGCTCGGCGACTTTTTCCAACGACATCGGTTTGATCTTCGCTGCCTGACCTTCGCAACCAAACGACAGGTAACGTGCCTTGCAGACCAGTTTCGCTGCTTCACGCGCTGGCTTTAAGTAATCACGTGGATCAAATTTACCTGGATTTTCAAACATGTAGCGACGGATCGCGCCAGTCATTGCCAGGCGGATATCTGTGTCGATGTTGATTTTACGTACACCATTTTGGATACCAATCACGATTTCTTCTACTGGCACGCCGTAGGTTTCTTTCATGTCACCGCCGAATTGACGAATCTCTTCAAGCAATTCTTGGGGAACGGAAGAAGAACCGTGCATCACCAAGTGAGTATTTGGAATGCGCGCATGGATTTCTTTGATGCGGTCGATTGCCAGAATATCGCCAGTAGGCTTGCGAGAGAACTTGTATGCACCGTGGGAAGTACCGATCGCAATCGCTAGTGCGTCACATTGAGTTTGTTTAACGAAATCAGCAGCTTGCTGCACGTCGGTCAACAACTGTTCACGCGTCATTTTGCCGTCAGCACCGTGACCGTCTTCTTTGTCGCCCATCATGGTTTCCAAAGAACCGAGCACGCCGAGTTCTGCTTCGACAGTCACGCCGATGGAGTGCGAAAATTTAACGACTTCACGTGATACTTCAACGTTGTATTCGTAGCTGGCAACGCTCTTGCCATCTTCCATCAAAGAACCGTCCATCATCACCGAGGTGAAGCCGGATTTAATCGCTGCCATACAAACCGCAGGCGATTGGCCGTGATCCTGATGCATCACTACCGGAATATGTGGGTAAGCTTCGACTGCGGCTTCGATCAGATGACGCAAGAATGCTTCACCAGCATACTTACGGGCACCAGCAGAGGCTTGCATAATCACAGGCGCGCCAACTTCATTGGCAGCTTCCATGATGGCAGTCACTTGTTCCAGATTATTGACATTAAACGCTGGCAAACCATAGCCGTTTTCAGCAGCATGATCCAGCAATTGACGCATCGATACGAGAGGCATATTAAACTCCAGAAGTACTATTAAAAATCTTTACTTTCAAATCTGATACTGCATTAAAAATTGCAGATCAGTTCAACAAATCGTTTTCTATCAGGCCATAAAAGCTACCGGGCTACTTAGGACTGAAATTCACCAACCTTCACGATCTTCAGCGCATTCGTGCCGCCTACTTGCCCCATAGGTTCACCCCAGGTCACAACGATCATGTCGCCTTTGCTGACGACGCCATTTTCCAGCAATACCGTCTCCGCCGATCTCAACACGGCATCACGATCTGCCGCATACGGCAAAGTAAAAGTCCGCACATTGCGATACAGGGCTGCTTTGCGTTGCGTTGCGATACTCGGTGTCAAAGCAAACAAAGGCACATCAATACTGTGACGACTCATCCACAATGCAGTTGAACCAGATTCAGTCAAAGCCACAATCGCTTTGACACCTAAATGGTGCGCAGTAAATAGCGCACCATAAGCAATCGACTGATCAATGCGGGTAAAAGCCAGATTCAGGAAATCCGCATCGAGCTTATATTCCTGGAATTTTTCTGCTTCCAGGCAAATCGCCGACATTGCTTCTACCGTCTCGATAGGATATTTACCCGACGCTGTTTCGGCAGACGCCATCACCGCATCAGTACCATCCAGCACCGCATTGGCGACGTCGGATACTTCAGCACGGGTCGGCACTGCATTGACGATCATCGACTCCATCATTTGCGTTGCGGTAATTGCTAATTTGTTCGACGCGCGCGCCATTTTGATCATACGCTTTTGCAATGCCGGAACTGCCGCATTGCCAACTTCGACGGCCAGATCACCACGCGCGACCATAATGCCATCGGATGCATCCAGAATTTCTTGCAAAACCGGGATCGCTTCAGCACGCTCAATCTTGGCAATCATCATTGGCTTGTGATTGTAAGGCTCACCAGCAATATTGGCCAATTGACGCGCCATTTCCATGTCAGTCGCATTTTTCGGGAATGACACAGCAACATAATCTGCCTGGAATGACATCGCTGTTTTGATGTCTTCCATATCTTTTGCCGTCAAAGCAGGTGCAGTCAAACCACCACCCTGACGATTAATACCTTTATTGTTCGACAGCTCTCCACCGATTTTAACGACCGTGTGGATTTCATTACCGATAATGCGTTCAACAATCAATACGATCAAACCATCATTGAGCAATAAAACGTCACCCACTTTGACATCGCGTGGCAAGGCTTTGTAATCGAGACCGACACGTTCCTGATTACCCATCGTGCAATCGGCGTCGAGAATAAACTTATCGCCATTCTCAATTTGGATGCGGGTATTTTCAAACTTGCCGATACGGATTTTTGGACCTTGCAAATCCGCCATAATTGCCACTTCGCGTCCGCATGCTGTTGCCGCCTGACGTACCATGTCGGCGCGATCGATGTGATCTTGCGCCTTGCCATGAGAAAAGTTCAGACGCACCACATTGACGCCCGCGTTAATCATCCGTTTGAGTGTTTCCACATCATTGGAAGCGGGGCCTATGGTGGCAACAATCTTAGTAGCACGTAACATCTGGTCTCCTGAATTATTATTAATGGTTTGATGCGGTGATGAACTAATTTCTTTGAACTAATTTCTTTGAACTAATTTCTTCGAATTTAATTTCTTTACTGTGCCGCACGTTGCAATAAAATTTCTACCGCGGGCAACGTTTTCCCTTCCAAAAATTCCAGGAAAGCGCCACCGCCAGTCGAAATATAACCAACGCGATCAGCGATCTGGTATTTAGCAATCGCTGCCAGCGTATCACCGCCACCTGCAATCGAGAATCCAGCAGAATCAGCAATCGCCTGCGCCAACACTTTGGTGCCATTGCCAAACTGATCAAACTCAAATACACCAACCGGGCCGTTCCAGACGATCGTGCCAGCAGTTTTGATTTGTTCTGCCAATAATGCAGAAGTCACTGGGCCAATATCGAGAATCATGTCGTCATCGGCAACATCCGCCACTGCTTTAACCGTTGCTACAGCCGTTGGTGAAAATTCTTTCGCGCACACTACATCAGTAGGAATCGGTACGGATGCGCCACGTTTTGCCATCATATCGATGATCGCTTTTGCTTCGTCAACCAGATCCGCTTCTGCCAGTGATTTACCGATTTTCAAGCCAGAAGCCAGCATGAACGTATTCGCAATACCACCGCCGACGATCAGGTTATCAACTTTATCTGCGAGGGATTTCAGGATAGTCAGTTTGCTCGATACTTTAGAACCCGCGACAATCGCTACCAAAGGACGCGCTGGTTGGCCAAGCGCTTTGCCAAGAGCATCTAGTTCCGCAGACAATAATGGACCAGCGGCAACGACTGGCGCGTATTTTGCGATACCGTGGGTAGTCGCTTCGGCGCGGTGCGCAGTACCAAATGCATCGTTCACATACACATCGCATAGCGCTGCCATTTTCTGTGCGAGAGCGTCATCATTCTTTTTCTCGCCTTTGTTCACGCGGCAGTTTTCCAGCAATACCACTTGACCAGCAGCGACTTCAACACCGTCAACCCAGTTCTGTTTCAAACTGACAGATACGCCAAGTAACTCGGATAAACGCACAGCAACCGGCGCCAGACTATCTTCGGCCTTGAACTCACCTTCTGTCGGACGTCCCAGATGCGATGTGACCATCACTGCCGCCCCCGCCTTCAACGCTTGTTGAATCGCCGGAACTGATGCACGAATACGCGTATCCTCGGTAATATTGCCGTTGTCGTCCTGAGGAACATTGAGATCGGCACGAATGAAAACACGTTTGCCTTGAAGCTGATTAGCTGCGATCAGGTCGCTGAGTCGATTAAATTTCATCGCGATGTAGAATGAGAAGTGGCTAGGTTGAAGAAAAAAACAATCTGACTCCGAATCAAGCAAATATTAACGTCATAGCAATTTCATTATAAACAACATTGCCGAGCAAGATTCAAAAGTAAGACAAATGCGCTAAAACCGCTATTTTACCAAAGCCCCCAGCCCACGCCACAGAGTTTTGCATCTGATTTTGGCGCCAGCTTGCCTAAATTGCCTGCATACCAGTGCAAAAATGTTAATGTATTAATATTTTCTAGTTTCCGCAGGGCGGATAAAGCCCGCGCGGAAGCTACGGTAAATGAAAACGGCGGGTCGTCCCGCCGTTCGTATCTATTCCTATCTGACCAACTAAAGCAGACGCAAACCTGTGAACACCAACATACCAAAAATGATCGTATGCAACATATTTTTGCTCAGTTGAAAAAACACCGTCGCAGCGATACCGGCCATCAACTTAGGATTATGCCAACTAAAATCCCATTCACTCGCGCCATGTGGATTAAGTAAAAAATCAGGAACAATAATTGCCGCCAACGCGCAGGCTGGTGCATAGCGCAGGGCTTCCTGGACGCGTTGCGGTAAATTAATCCGGTTTCCAGCCAACCAAAAGCCACTACGAGCAATAAAAGTTGCCAGCCATAAAGAAAAAATAACGATCCAGATCTCAAGATCAGTCATGCTTGTTCGCTCCCATTCGGTGCTTTTTTGTTCTTAAGCATATGTTCTTCCAACAACATCGCAGTTGCCATACCCAATATTACTGCGAGTAACAGGCCGAGTTTATAAGGGAAATGAAAGCACAACAGCGCCACAACGCCAGCGACGACCACTCCGGCCAAAGCCGCTCGGTTGATAATCAAAGGCAGCATCACGCACAAAATCGCCAGTGTGCCAGCAACACCGAGCCCCCAACTGGCGGGAACCTGACTTCCTAACAAAATACCAATGACAGAGCCGATTTGCCACGCAGCCCAATTCGGAAAGATAAGACCCTTCAAAAACGCCAACTTGCCTTTCATGTCCTTCAAGTCAGGAAAGCGTTGAATAAATAAGCCCACCGCCACATCGCCAGTCAAAAATCCCAACCAGGCACGACTACGCCACGGCAAATGCGAGAAATGCGGCGCTAATATCGCTGAAAAGATAACAAATCGCAGATTGACCGCCAGCGCCGTCGCGAAGATCACCCACACCGGGGCATGGGCACCGATCAGCGGCAAAGACGCCAATTGCGCGGATCCACCAAAGACAATAAAGGTCATCCCAAACGCTTGTGGCAGACTCAAGCCCGCTTTGATCATGGCTATGCCAACCACCAATCCCCAGGCACCTATACCAAACCAGGTGGGCGCCCCCAGACGCAGCGCCTCTTTGGTGGCAGCTTGATCAGATTCAAAAGACATGGCAACTTTTCTCAACAAATAGCCGTGCATTTTAGCCTTGATCAGAAAAGCTCGCCAATCAGTGATAGTTAACGACAGCAAGTAGCTGGAATCCGTTAAAATCACCGCTTGAATTTGAGAATCGATGCAAATAGCAGCTCATGGTATGCCCAAGCCGCAAAATGCTTCGCATGCCAAGCTACTTTTGTATCCAATATTGCACCTAATTAGCAAACATTTTTACCGGAGTCTTTATGTCCACGAATACAAGCGCCACAACAGCTAGCAATGTCGTTGAACTGCAAGCAAAAGATTTGCCTGCACATTGCCCAAACCCAGCAATGCCATTGTGGTCGTCGCATCCACGCGTTTTTCTTGATTTGTCCCACGGTGGCTCGGCAACTTGCTCTTACTGTGGTACGCAATACAAACTGGCTCCAGGTACCGTGATCAAAGGCCACTAAGATTTTCCATCGCTGCGCATCGCATTCGCGGTCGAAGCACCAGCAAAAATCAGGTAAGCTCATCATGCCCGCAAAAAAGCAATTTAATGGCAGTGCCGACGAAGTCGAAGCTGCATTCTATGATGCCATCAGTCGTGCTGACCTCGATGCGTTCATGGATTTGTGGGCAGATGACGAAGAAATTGTCTGCATTCATCCCGGCTCTAGCCGTCAGGTAGGTCATGCCGCCATCAGGGCATCGTGGGAAACAATTTTTGACCGGGGCAATGTCCACATTCAGGCAACGCAATTGCACGCAACGCACAATCTGTTGACTGCCGTGCATAGCGTCATCGAGCAAATTCACCGTCCGAATGAAACCTTGCCGGATGTCCATATTCTGGCGACCAACGTTTATCTGAAAACACCGCAAGGATGGCGTATTACTATGCATCACGCCTCGGTCGCGGCAGGCAAAGCCCCCTTGGATTTATTCAAGGCCAGTGTTTTACATTAAAGGTCATTAGTTTAAAACGGCAATGAAGCGTGCATTTACAACCAGAATGGCGCACAGTACGACTCACCCGTAACATGCAACCCGTTCCACCCACTAAGATGCAAGAATGAAATATCAGTCTCCCCGCTGGCTCCCCGGTGGTCATTTACAAACCATCTACCCTGCTTTATGGATACCTCGCCCCGAAGTCAGCTTCCGACGCGAACGTTGGGTGACGCCTGACGAAGATTTTATCGATATCGATTTTGTGGATGGAAAACCTGGCCAGCCTATGGTTGTGCTATTTCATGGATTAGAAGGTTCCAGCGACAGCCACTATGCACGGGCTTTGATGGCAGCAATCCAGGCGAGAGGATGGTCGGGCGCGATTCCACATTTTCGTGGTTGCTCGGGTGAATTGAATCAGGCGCCGCGCTTTTACCATTCCGGCGATGCACAGGAAATTGACTGGATATTACGTCGCGTTCAATCTCAACATCAAACACAACACGGCGATGCCGATGTTTTTGCGGCTGGCGTTTCACTCGGTGGTAACGCCCTGCTACGCTGGCTGGGAGAATCGCAACATCAGGCTGAATTTGTCAAAGCCGCTTGCGCGATCTCAGCACCACTCGATCTGGCACAAGGCGGCGCGTCTTTGTCCAGCGGCTTCAACATGCTCTACACCCGCATGTTTCTCAAAACTTTAAAGCCAAAGTGCCTGCAAAAACTGAACCAGTTTCCCGGACTCTTCGACAGAAATCGTTTACTAGAAGCCAAAAATCTCTACGAATTCGATAATGTCGTGACGGCGCCTTTGCATGGTTATCTGGATACCGACGATTACTGGAATCGCGCCAGCGCGCGCCACGTGCTGCCCGATATCACACTACCGACCTTGGTCTTGAATGCGCAAAATGATCCGTTTTTGCCCGGTCAATATTTACCTCAAAAAGCCGCGCCCGCGGTGACTCTTGACTATCCTAAACATGGCGGCCATGTTGGCTTTGCCGCTGGCAATGTACCCGGCAGCCTGCATTGGTTACCAGAAAAAATTCTGCACTTTTTTGACAAGGCAAGCTAATGGACGAGATCGTCAAAGCCGCCATTGCAAAATGGCCCAATGTACCGCATTGCTACGGCTGGTTGGCCCTGGATGCGCGCGGCCAATGGCGCATGCGCGATGAACGCTGCCAGGCCCTAAAACTCCCCGGCGACATCATCCGCCATCCCGCTTTGATCGACTTCATCAACCGCAATTACCAATGCGACGATCAAGGCTGCTGGTATTTTCAAAACGGTCCGCAACGCGTGTATGTTGAGTTGGAGGCGACGCCATTTATTGCCCGTACTTCAAGCGAAGGTTTTTATCTGCAGAACGGCAAAAAGCTCAATGCTATCGATGAAGCTTTTATCGATGATGAAGGCAGAATATTTTTCCAATCAAAACATCTTCTTGCAATGCTGGATGACCGCGATCTGAGCGAATGTTTATCGATGATTCAGCATAACCAATCTGAGGTCAATGAAGAATCGCTCATGGCATGGATCAATGAGGAGCAGACGCTTGGTACTTTCGAATTGTTTGAAGCAAAACTAAATGTAAAAGTGCGCTTAACAAAAAAAAGCTTAGCCAGCGCAATGGACGCTGCGGGATACGTGGCATCGCCCAAATTACTCTCACTTAAATCAAATTAATTCTTTCAGCGATTTTCTAAAATGCGCAATTTTTTCTTCATCGCTGGATAAAAATTTCCGGCTATTTTCATCATAAAAATTAGTAGCAATCCGTTTGCAAATCTGATGGTCTTCATCGAATACCTGGCGATTGACGGCAGCAGTCGAATTGAAGAAAAAATCCATGGCTCCAGACGGATAAGTCTTTTTAACACAGCTCTTTAGCAGCCTGCTGTTAAAAAAAGTTTTATCAGGAGAACTTGAAGGAAAAAAATTCTGCAAAGAATACGAGTAACCAAATGTCGACGTCAGCATCGTAAAAGGAAACATATAAATATTCATGTAACCTTCAAACTGTTCAGATAAATCGAACATTCGCTTTATCTGACTTAATTTCTTCTTCATCAACACGTCATTAATTTGGAAATATCCTATAGAATTTTTACCAAAGTATTCATTCTTTAATTCGGTTAAATCCAAGACGCCCAAAGATTCTGGATGAATGTACGGGATGTGCAAGGTATCCAACGCATTTTCGATGGCAAATTTCCAATCACATTCAAAAACGTAGGCATTAAAATCGACCCTACCATCGATATCCATCGATATAGATGCAAGTAAATCAAAAATTTTCTGCCCCAATTGCTCTTCAATTGAAGACCTGGGGTTAATCCCCACGAACAAAAAATCCCCGCACCATGACGTCTTTAAGGTAGTCAGTCTAGCAGTTGCCAATTCTTCCTGGTTATATTTTTCTATACAAGGAATAATGGTTTTACCACCATGAAAAGTCCAGCCATGATATGAACAACTAAGAGCACCTTTTCCTGATTCATCCGAAAAAAATCTTGCGCCTCTGTGTGGACAGACATTATCGAATACAAGCAATTCTCCAGCGTCATTAAAAACAACGAGATCTTCATTCAACCATTTGAGTTTCAAGTAACTGCCGGCACCTGGCAACTCAGATCGATGGCAAGCGAGATGCCAAAAACTGTCACGTAATAATTGCTCTCTGGTCATAAAGTTCTCGCTGGTGCGCTATAAACCGTCGTATGCTCCTTCACACGTTTTACCACGGTTGATCCGGCACCAATTCTGGCGAAATCACCAACCTCAACATGGGGCAGAATTGACGCATGGGAACCAACGAAAACACACTTACCTAATTTAACAAAACCAGTCAGATCAACATGGGAACAAACCGTTGACGCAACACCTACCTGTGCATCGTGACCTGCAGCTGAATGACTATTCATCAAGGTAAAATCACCCAAATAGCTCTCCGTTGAAATAAAACAAAACGGAAAGATCACAATACCTTTCCCTAACTTTGCCGAATCAGCGACCTGAGAAGTAGGATGAACAAAGCTAAAAAATGTCGCTCCTCTTTCTTCTAAACCCTGAGCAACTTTCAATTTCCCTTGAGGCTCACTAATCGCTAACAGTATCAACTCATTCTCAGCTGGTACGTATTCCGCAATTTTTCCCAAAACAGGAACCGGATAAATTTCATTAAATTTTTCGGCGGGCATCAAGGTATCATCGATAAACCCAGCAATTTCTATATTCAGCTTGCCTACCAGGGGTTGAAGCAACGAATAGATTTCACGCCCTAAGTTTCCGGCGCCTGCGATAACTACTTTTTTGCGTATGTTCATCATCTCACCGTAAAGCCGCCATCAACTAACACATTACTACCAGTAATCCAGCGACCGCCATCCGAGAACAAAAACACTGCCATTTGCGCTATGTCCAACGCGGTCCCAAAACCTAATAAATGTTTTTCGCGATAATTACCCACAGAATCATCCGATAAAGATTGTATTAATCGCGCGTGCATTTCTGTTTCGACGGCACCGGCATCAATGCTATTTACCCTGATGCCTCTTGGTGCAAATTCAACTGCAAGTGATTTTGTCATCCCATCTATTGCAGCTTTCGCTGCCGAATAAATGCTCATTCCGGACTGTCCACGCAAACCAGCTACTGAAGACATAAAAACAATTGCCGAATGATCTGCCATGACACCACGCAAAGATGCACCTCTGGCAAGGGCTAATGCCGATTTGGCACTCGATGCAAATACTTCGTCAAATTGTTTAGACTTCGAAAGCTTGACCGGCCTGACCTGACTTATTCCCGCTGCGTGAAATATTCCATGCAAGGGGTCGTTATCACTAGTGACACTTTGTAAAAACTCACCAATATTGTCGTCACCTGTCAAATCTAACGCCTCAACACGATGTCCATCTCCTCTCAGTGACGCCAGCGTTTGCTTAAGCCGAACCTGATCCCTGCCAACAGCAACGATGCGTGCGCCACATTGCGACAATAGCTCCGCTGTTGTACGACCTATTCCTGACGATGCGCCAGTTACCAGTATCCGTCGACCCTGAAGACATTCATTATGGAATAGCATTTGATTCAAACTCAATTAATTGATTCACTTTCAAATTCGTCAGATCGACCAGAGCAGTTGCCCATGAATATCCAACACCAAAACCTGTCATCACTACAAATCCATTTATATGATCTGCTATATCAATATCTGCAACTAATAATGGAATCGAGGCACTCGATGTATTACCAAATTTATCGATGTTTATCGGTGCTTTTTCTATCGGCAACTTGAGTTTTTTAATAATATGCTTGAGCATAAATTGATTTGCCTGATGGAATAAAAACACATTCACTTCATCTACGCTAACCGCGGAAAACTCAAATAAATCGTTGACCAGGGGAGGTACGTTCTTCAAGGTAAAATTAAAAACCTGCGCACCATCCATTTCAAGGAAATCTCGATGTGAATCTGAACCGGCATTTTCAGAACATCGATACGCGCCCTCTGGCACAATCAAATCACATTCGCCTGCGCCATCAGTACCGAGAACAAAATAACTCGTTTTAGCATTCTCATCAAATTCAATGGCAGTAGCAGAACCAGCATCGCCAAATAACAATGCTGTCGCCCTATCATCAGGATTAACGATCTTACTAACGGTATCGCCTACTAAGAGTAAAACTCTCTTTATGGCTACTCCATCAATCATTTTCGATGCCAACCACAATCCGTAGACATAACCTGAACAACCGAGATTAACGTCAAATGCCACGCATGATTTTTTTATATTTAATCTGTTCTGTAATACACAGGCTGTCGCAGGCAGACGATAGTCCGGTGTCTGGGAGACGAAGATGATTGCATCAACCGTACTCCTGTCCCAACTCAAATTTTTCAATAGTTCTTCAGCAGCAGCCTGACATAAATCTGCACTTGTTTCATTCTTTAAGGTCTGACGACGGGTTTGAACCCCAATCATTTTTACAATTTCATTTACAGCTGTCTCGCCAAATTTTTCGTGGAAACTGGCATTGTCAATTTCCTTTTTGGGGATAGCCGCAACAATACCTTTGACAGCGGTATGTTCGATCTTAATTCTTAATCCGACAGCTGTATCTGAAATACTCATCATTTTTTCCCGGCAGTATCAACCAAGGCTAAAATATCTGAAATTTTTTCACATTTGGCGATTAACTGCCCATCTAACATCACGCTAAAGACATCATCAACCAATGCCATTGTAGAGACCACTGCTAAAGAATCCCAGGCATAATCAGTCAGGTTCAAATCTGGGCCAACTTTCGTGACATCTATCTCAAGTATTTCAGCCATTCCTTCAAAAAATTCTTCCATCATTACTCCTTACGTTTAATTCAAAAATGACTAATAAGACTCAAGGATTGCGGCGCCCCAAGAGTAACCAACGCCAAAGCCAAGTATCAACACCGTATCACCACGACGAATTTGCCCTTTCTGTTTAGCACGGGCAATCGCAATTGGGATCGTCGATGAAACCGTATTGCCAACTGTGTCTAGTTCGATTATAAACTTGTCGTGCGGAATCTTTATTTTCTTTCTCAATGCTTCCAGCATAAATTTGTTTGCTTGATGAAAAACGACGTGATCAATATCATCAATCGTTTTTCCTGCATGTTCTAATATTTCCTTGAAAACAGCGGGCACAGAAGTCAAAGTGAAGCTCATAATCTCAGGTCCATTCATATACAAATGGTTCGGACTACGGACGTTCCCCATGGCGTCAGTATATTCGACTGCTGTATCGACACTTGTGGCAATTCTGCTGCCGCCTGCCGGAATGATCAAATTTTCAGCACCTGCACCATCGGTTCCAAAGACAAACGGCCCAATTTTGGCACTGGGAGCGTCCGAGGATATAACCAGCGAAGCAGTCGCCGCATCACCAAAGAGAGTTCGCACACTACGGTCTTTTGGATGCATGTATTTTGAATACGTGTCTCCGGTTAAAAATAGAACATTTTTAGAAATGCCTGCTTCAATCATGGCTTTAGCAAGTGACATGCCATAGATGTAGCCAGAACATCCCAGACCAATATCGAGAGCACCGCATTGTTTTTTCAAGCCTAATCGTTCGTGTATCAGGCAAGCCGACGTCGGTAATAAGTGATCTGGTGTTTGCGTACAAAAAATCAAAAAATCAATATCATGTTTGTTGATATTTTGCTCTCGAAAAAGTTGCTCCGCAGCGAGATATGCCAGATCAGCAGCTGTTTCGTTGACGTCAGCAACACGTCTTTCGATAATGCCAGTTTTTTCCAGAATTTTATCTGGTGTCCAGTCAGGAAACTCCGACGAAAGAGTCACATTATCCAGCCTTAATTCAGGCAAGTAATACTCAATCGCACTAAGCCGAGCATATGTTTTCATCGTACAAGCACCATTCTTGTCATTGTTAATCTCAGCGAAGCAAGAGCAAAAGTACCACTCATCATTGGTCCATAATCAGAAATCAATCACGTATCAATCATGCTGCATCGGCAATATGTTTGACGATAGCCTCTACGGTCTCCATCTCCAGATCAGGATAAATAGGCAGACACAAAATTTGTTTTGACGCATTATCGGCCACAGGCAAATGATGTTTATCTGATGATGCCAGTCCACGATACATAGAGAATTCAGATATCAAGGGATAAAAATAACGTCGGGCAAAAATGTTATGGGTCTTTAACATTTCATACAAACCATCCCTTCCTAGCGGATATTCTGGACTGACTAGGATAGGAAAATACGAAAAGTTAGTATCGTATGCCGTCACATCCAACAAACATCGGATTCCCTTGATGCCAACGAGCATTTTACGATACGCGTGATCGATCATTTTTCGTTTTTCAATAAAACCATCAATATGCTTGAGCTGTAACAAGCCAAGCGCGGCATTGATTTCGCTCATCTTGCCATTGATTCCGGAAGCAACGACGGTTGTTTCATTCACAAAACCAAAATTTTTCAGGTTATCTATGTGCTTTTTAGTTTTCGCATCCGGGCAAACAATCGCGCCACCTTCAAAAGTATTAAATACCTTGGTCGCATGAAAACTTAACACCGATAAATCACCATAATTCAAAATACTGCCCTGCTGATTTTTAACACCAAATGCATGAGCCGCATCATAGATCACCTTGAGATTATAGTTATCTGCGATGCGTTGAATTGCATCAACCTCGCACGGCGTTCCGTAACAATGAACAGGCATGATTGCGGTCGTCTTTGGCGTAATCGCTGCCTCAATTTTTGCAGGATCAATGTTGAGGGTATCGGCCTCAATATCAACAAAAACCGGTGCTATGCCATTCCATAAAAGTGAATGCGCCGTCGCGACAAACGAATACGGCGTCGTGATGACCTCCCCTTCAATGCGCAATGCTTTTAGCGCAGTCACTAAGGCAATGGTCGCATTCGCGAACAAGCAAATATGCTTCACCCCAAGATATTCACATAAAGCCTGTTCCAGCTCCTGATGAAAAGGACCACAATTGGTCAGGACACGCGTGTCCCAAATTTTTTGCAAATATGGCATTAACTCCTCCAGCGGAGGTAGTGCCGGGCGAGTCACATAAACTGGTGGTGTTATTTTTTGAGTCATAAAGTCTCGCCGGCGTCGTATAAGCGAATTTTGTCGTTATCCACTTCGAAAGAAACTGGTGGTAAATCTGCACACCAGCGTTCGAACATATAGTGAATTGCACGTTCAATCGAGCGAGAAACCAAGTCAGGTTTAGAAAAATTCGATTCTGAAAATCCCTCTCTCAGCGATGCCCGAATCATTGCCAGCTCTTCCAAATGGTCTGAAAAATAAATCGCCTTTTGAACAAAATCATCGGCATCAATTGCGGCAAATTTTTTATCTAATCCTACCTGCGATAAATTCGCAACGCCTTGTCTGCCAGCAGGTGTTTTACCGACTAACGTTAGCGTCGGAACACCCATCCACAAAGCATTATTCGTAGTTGTTCCTCCAGTATATGGAAAGGTATCAAGGCAAATATCGACTTGGTGATGCAATGAGAGATATGTATGAATAGTAGATCGTGGAAAAAATGTCACTCGGTCTGACGTAATGCCTTCTTCGTTCAACCATGCTTGCAAAGTGCCGACTCCACTTTCGGCACGCATTGCAGCCATAACTAACTTGGCGTTAGGTAACGCTCTAAGAACCTTTCCCCAAAGTGCTATCACTCCACGGTTAAGTTTGTCTGGACGATTAAAGCTAGCGAAGGTCAGATAACCATTTGTCTTCGCTGGCAACTCATTAACAGGAGGAGCCTTATCGCTGGCTTTAAAAGTGGTCGTAATTGGAAGACGTACTATTTTTTCTGTGAACTGCTTGTCCATTTCTCCATGCGGAAGGAAATTCTGATCACCGAGAAAATAATCCATCGCATCTAATCCCGAAGTTCCCGGGTATCCTATCCAGCTAATTTGAATCGGTGCTGGGCGCATGGCAAATGCAGACAATCGATGATGTGCAGTGTGTCCCGACAAATCAATCAGAACGTCGATTTGATCTTTTCTAATCTTTTCAACGAGCTGTTCATTACTTAGTGGAAGAACACGGAACCACTCTCTAAAGTACCCTTTTAACCTGAGTGTGACATCATCTTGCACGTTATGATTATCATACGCATATAGATGTATATTTGCCTTTCGTGCCAAATACAAGAAAACAGGCTCAACGAAAGACACCACTGCGTGATCCCTCAAGTCTCCAGAAACGAAACCAACCCGCAAAATTCTGTCAGTAGATTTACTGTTGCCCAGTGGTCTGATCAAACTTTGAACTGGCTTTTCATAAATCTCTGAAAAACGCCTATGATTCTCAAATAACTCCTCTTCACCAATGCACGGATCATGGCAAAGCGCGAACAAGTAATTACTATAAGCAATATCAAGCTCAGGATTCAGTTCGAATGCCTTGTAATAACTTTGAATTGCCTCTTCAATCCGACTGAAAATGACTAAGCATTGCGCAAGATTGTTATGGGCAACTGAAAGCCCTGGCTCAAGTTTAATCGCTTTTTCGAAAAATGAAATTGCCAGTTCAAGCTTACTCGACTGTTGGTATGCGAGTCCCAGATTGGAGTGAATACCAGGAGACTCAGGCACCATTTTAAGTGCTTCGTTAAAATATCGAATCGCATTATCAGAGTCATTACTATCTAAATACGCATTTCCAAGACTGTTAAATATCTGTGGAATATCCTTAGTAATTTTCAACGCTCGTTGAAAACAAGTAATTGCAATTTCATATTCTTTGAATTCGTACGATTGCAAACCCAGTTGGTAATAGAAGTTAGCATCTTCGGTCAAGCATCGAGCTGCAATACGACATCGATTTATCGCATTAGCCAAGTCTCCCTTAGCTGAATACGCATTAATCATCGGCAAATGCGTCTGGATGGAATCAGGATATTGCCTTTCTAACCTAAGTAAAATCTCAATACCTTGATCATACTTTTTATCCAAAATTAAGGCATTGCTCAAATGTAGACTGGCCTCCGTATAATCAGGTCGCCTTTTTAGCACCTCGGTAAATTGGAACGCGGCATCACTAAATTCGCCCAAACTCAGAAGTGCTAATCCATAAGATATATAGGCATCGACGAATTCTGGCCGCCATTTAATTGCGTCGATATAAAAAGGAATAGACTCAGTTGCTCTTTCAGACTTGAAATATGCATTGCCAATATTAAAAGACGCAGATGCGTATTCAGGATTGAATTTGAGTGCAGTTTGATAAGCGGCAATTGCTTTATCAAATTCCTTCAATTTCAGGTAAGCATTGCCCAAGTTTAAATGCGCTCTTGGTAGTTCCGGTTGTTCTTCGATCGCACTCTGATATAAGCGTATCGCGAGTTCCAGATCTCCACTATCTTCTGCCTGGTTACCTTGCGTGATCAGATCCGGCTGGGAATGAACGACTTCGACAGGCGTGGCCGCCGTGTCATTATTTTTTTTAAAAAACGCAAATTTATCGAAAAGACCCATGTTTACTCAAGCAAATTATCAGACGTTAAAAAATGAACTTTGAATTAAAAATTCCGCATCAACCAACTCGTCAATTCATCGACATAGTCTTTGTCAAAACCAGCCTCGATCAATCGCCACTTAAAAACATTGCCGATCTGGGCCTTTTTATACACATTCAAAGATTGCGCTGCTTTGAATTGAAAGACTTTTTGTTGAATCTTTGAGAGTAGAATTTTTTGCTTTTTTTCTACAAATTTTGTGGTTTTGTCTTTTTTATCAATAACCACGCGTTCCAGATAAAAATCAGCTAATTCCTGACCAAACTTTTTACACTCACGCGCATCAAACCAAGCGAAGATCATTCAAGTATCCTAAATATGTTTATTAAATTTTCTCAATGGCAGCACTTTAATACAAATGCGCTACTGTTTACGTTTCTTTTCTTCCGCCAATTCTTGCTTATGATTCTCTTTCCAATCGCGCTCATTCGCATCGATCACGGATAACTCATAAAAACCGGCATCTTTTTCTAATCGCGCCAGGTCTAACTGCTGTAAGGCGGCCATCCAACTGTTCTGAATCGCGAAAGCCTCTGCTAGAGCGATATGCTGTAAAGCTTGCTTACCTTGTGCTGCATAAACTTTTGCCAATAAATTTTGCAATTTTGCATCTTGTCTGTATAGCATGATTTGATCACGCAAAAAAATACCAGCCGTTTCTTCTTTTTTTGCATTTAACAATGCTTCGACGTATTGGTAGACCAAGCCGCGAGATAAAGGCAAACGCTGTATGGCATCTTTGGCCTCGGTACTCGCAAGGTCAAATTGCTTCCCCCCCAAGAGAATATCAATACTCAGACTATCAAATACGCTGCTCAGGTCAAGAAGGTATTTTTGCCTGGCAGAACGTGCGGTCTGCTCTCTCGCCTGATCCAGCAATTTCCGTGCCTTGGTAAAGTCTCTCTGCTTACATGCAACATAAGCCAATCCGTATTTGGCGGCGATCTGATCTTCTTCTTTTTCCGACTTTAACTGAATCTCAAACATCTGTTTTGCATCTATTAATCCCTGGACTGTCGGGTCCTGCAACACACGAATGCGTGACTTCATCAGATAAAATTCTAACCCGTCCGCTCTTTGCTTATAGCGTAGCCCTTGCGCACGCGCCTGAATATCAGCAATACGTTCACTAGTCAGCGGGTGGCTGCGCAAAAACTCAGGGGCGTTATCAGTGTAGTTGCGCGTGGACGCTTGTAAGCGCCCAAAAAATGTCACCATGCCAGTCGGATCAAAACCACCGTCTTGTAAAATCTGAAAACCGATCCTATCGGCCTCACGTTCTGCGTCACGACTAAAATTAAGTTGTTTTTGAATCGCCAGTCCTTGCCCGCCAGACGCGACCGCGATCGCTGCATCGGGACTTGATCGGGCAGCTAACACCGCTAAAGCCAGCGCAACTAAAGGAATATAAGAATCATATTTTTGACTGGTGAGCGCCCGGGCGATATGTCGCTGTGCGACGTGACCTATTTCATGGCCGATGACAGATGCCAATTCTGATTCGGTTTGGGCGGTCAGAATTAACGCAGTATGCAAACCAATAAAGCCACCGGGAAAGGCAAACGCATTGAGCACCGGGTCCCGTACTGCAAAAAATTCAAAATTATAAGCAGCTTCACCTCGGGCATCAGGATGTGTATCTAACAATTGGTTTCCAAGACGGTTCAGATATTCTGAAACTGGTCCATCGTCGATATAATCTGGATCACGTCGTACCAGATTCATGATTTGTTCGCCAAGCCTACGTTCGGCTAGCGGCGATAAGTCTTCACGTGAAGTATCGCCTAAGGTTGGGAGGTTTTGCGTCGGAGAGGTAGTTTGGGCATAGTTAGTTGATGCGCACAAACTGGTCGCGAGAACAGCAGCCCCTATCAACAGTCTGAAATGAGATCCGTTTGACCGCAGTAAGGAGATATTTTTTCTTTTCACGGTGCTATGATGTTCCCTGACGGCATTCGTTCCGAAATTCTTCAACTTTCCTCCTGATTTTACGTCCATGACTACACAATTCCAGCAAACCGATCTGACCCATTTTGACAGTAATGGTCAGGCACATATGGTTGATGTCGCCGAAAAGCAAGACAGCCATCGTATTGCCATTGCTTGCGGCAATATCCGCATGAAGCCAGAAACCCTTGCTATCATTACCCAAGGCACGGCAAAAAAAGGCGATGTGTTAGGTGTTGCTCGAATTGCCGCGATCATGGCAGCAAAACGTACCAGCGATCTGATACCACTTTGCCACCCGCTCGCTATCACACGGGTTCATGTTAATTTTAGCATCAGTTCTGAGACCAACTCCATACAATGTCAGGCACAAGTCGAAACCATAGGCAAAACTGGGGTAGAGATGGAAGCCCTCACCGCCGTACAAGTGGGCTTACTGACCATCTATGATATGTGCAAAGCGGTTGACCGAGGCATGGTGATGAGCGACATACGGGTGTTAGAAAAGCATGGTGGCAAATCGGGGGACTGGGTCAGCCTGATCGATTAAGCAAAAATCAGGCGACGCCACGTTAATATCGAAAATGCCACGACCTCAGTTTCAAGGCGCGTCGCGCGGAGGAATGTGAGCGACCACTGCCTGATAGCGTGGGTCTATCACACCTTTGGCTTTCCAGTAATCAAAATATTCCGGATAATCATAAGGGTGCAGACGCTGCAGCGTTTGCATCATCCTTACTGCCTTTTTCGGTTCGCCATTGAGTACATAAATTTCTGCAAGTTTATTGAGGATATGGACAAAGCCAAAACGCAGCGTCCATTTTTCAACGTAAGCAATGTCGCGCGCAGACATGCCTTCGTAAGGTTGAATTTGCATCAATCTGAAGTAATCAAAAAATTCAGGATAAAAAGTGTATGCAGGCTTAACCAGTGCTTTTTTTCCTTCTTCAGTGATCTCTTTTTGGTAGCGCAACACATTAAATCCTGCCACAACGCGTTGATAATCCCAGGTCATCAAATTCATCACAAGTACGGATCCCAACACGACAGGAATAACCAGACGGGGTGACACTACTGTTACCACTGCCGGCCAACGTTGTTGATGCAGGATGCCCATCAACACTGCGACCGGTAGCAAAATGTAGGCGTACCAGAGTGGAAACTCAACCATACTATGCACCGTTGCAGCGATCAGGCACAAGGCAGCAAATCGGGTACTCAAGCTCTGCTTGTGCCGGATACACGTTTGCCAAAACCACCATACAAAACCCAGGCTTAAACAAATAGTAATAGGCCAACCGATTTCAGCCGCCAGATTGAGAACAATATTGTGTGCGTGTTCAGCGTAAGTTGATGAAGAAAAATCAGCAGCAATCTTGACTTGTTCCGAACCAAACCCAAACCATCCTACGCCCAACCAAGGATGACTAGCCGCCATATGCCAGGCTTGCTTCCACAAAACCGAGCGTTCTGAGCGTCCGCCAATATGTTCCACCAAAGAACCACCTGTTTGCCCGAATAGTCCGACGATGTACGGTAACAAAAAGACCAAAGCAAAATATAAAGCGGGGACCAATAGCAAAAATAGTCGGGGAATATTTTGCTCATTCGTAGAACGACGCCACAAAAATACCGAAAACGCTGGCACGATAATCCAACCTATCCTGGATTGCGTCAAAACAATGCCAATTAACAATAGTCCTATTGCAATGATGCTAGCAACACGTTCAAGTAAATTCTGTTGGTGCAGGAAGTAAGTTGCAGCAAGAGCAAATGACAAAATCAAAGCGAGTTGATTTGGTTGAGCAATGTTGGCGTAGGGTCGTCCAATACTGTCACTATGAACCATGTACATGACATAGGGACTGACATTGAAATCTAGTACCTGGAAGAATTGTGCAAGAACCGAAACAACACCGGCAATAAAAAAAACAGAAGCAATCGTCAATGTGAATTGATCCCGCTGTTGATCGCTCTCAGTCAAGCTAGCCCCAAGAACCATAGCCAAAGCAGCTAAAGCGATATATGTGCAAGGAAATAGTAAGTCATAAAAATCTTGATGTGGAATCAGCACGGTTTGCAAAACTATCCACGCGACCATACCAAGCGGCACCAGGGACAAGGATACGAAACGCCATTGCTTTTTCAGACCAAGAAAGAATGCGAGTAGCAATACGCCCAGAATCGGCAATGCATCATTGTAGTAAGACCTGAATGGATGCACATGAAAAGGCAATAAATATGCGACAAGCAAAAGCAGCGCAAACACATATGTCACATATGAAGTTGATCTGTTCGACAAATTAAATCCTATTAAAAAGCAGAGCTGACTGAGATGATATAAGCAATCGTCAGCCAATATTCAGGGGAACCGATTTGCGTCAATTTTGCAAAAGGCTCCTAGAATACCAGATAGATTCTGTTTATTGAGTACTGTCGACAGACAGGTAAGAGACAGGCTGTGCTGTTTTCGCATCCAACAGGATGGTCCAAACGGCAAACTTAGAGATCAATGGAAGATAACGAAGTTCGTCCATCTTCTTGCCTGATTTGGCTAAGACTTGGTCAAGCGCGTTTTTTTGTTCAGGATAGTTTTTCAGCAAAGTTGTCAACGGCTTGCTATCAGACAAAATTCGGGGTACCGATTTCTCGTAAGCTTGCCAGAATATAGGTCGCATGCTCTTATCACTGCCTACCATGGCATGGGCAATCGCGTCAAAGCGCTCATCTTCACTCGACACCTCTCGGGTGCCCACGAATGTCGGGCCAGTCAGCGACAGTGTTTTGAATTTTTCGGGAGCTTTGGATAACTCATTGTCCTCAATCTCAATCGCTGATACGACGCGGAATAACTTTCCTTCAAAAGCAATAACCACCGGGCGCGCCAAATAAACGGTATGGACACCATAGCAGAGACCAGAAAGCTGAAGAACCGCGATAATAGTCAGATCACGAACGATCTCGGAACGTGGCTTACGTGTATCGAAAATAACAAAAGTCAACAGAGGCCCAAGAACAACATCAACACTGCACACCAACAGTAACAATGACCACCCGCCTGACATTTCACTCAAAGGCCACGGGTACCAAAGTAATAAAATAAGTAAAGAACCAACTCCAGCAATTACTCCAGAAATTAACACGTGAAAAAACATTGCTTTAAGTCTTGATATCATTTTATCTACATCTCTAATTGAACAATATATAAAGACGAATTTTGTAATTTAATTGGTGCAATTATAGGTACTATCAACGAAAAACCCGCCAGTTACTGGCGGGTTTTTTATACGGTAAAGCAATTGGTATTAGATACGGCACTCAGAAGGAACATAAGCATCGTTTGCAGCATTTGAAACTGCACACTTCCAAGTTACTGGAGCACCTGCAGTGCTAGGTGGCGTCGGGGTCAACGACAAAACAACGCCATTTGCTTTTGCAGTACCAGTTCCAGTAATAACACCGGTAGAGCTAGCACAAGTTACAGAAGCAGTATTTGTCGTTGCAGTAGTAATATCGGTAACACCCAAACAATTCGCACCACCAGTACCATTGTTATTTGCAATGTTTTCACTGACAGTTGGTTTCATACCTTCCATCAAGCCTATCACCTCAGTGACACGACCACGAATTGTGTAATTTTGATATGCTGGCAATGCAACTGCAGCCAAGATACCGATAATTGCAACAACGATCATCAATTCAATCAGAGTAAAACCCTGTTGAGCTGCTTTAACAATCTTCATAGATTTCATTATAAATCTCCGGGGGTTAACAAAATGGGGTTACGACTATCACTGTTATGCAAACACCGTGCCAGCACCACTGATCTCATCTTTATTAGAAGAAGATATAAGCAAATAGGGAAATCAGCATGGTTAACGACAATTTTCGTCAGCAACAGTGACAAATTTCGTCAGTTTATGTCGAGCCCAGCGAAAATGGTCACGTTGATTCACGTATTTGCTTCTGCATTTAAGTATACAGAATCGATAAGTGCAAGTTATCGATGCAAGTTATTTAACTTCTACGCCAAAAAAAACCGTTTTTCATTTGGCCCGTTATACACTCTTTCTGCTGACACTGAAAAGTAAGCAAAATAACAGCTGAATTAATTTTTCAGAAATTAATGGCATTTTAAACAAAGAAAAACTGCATCTTCGTCGACATCAGATCAATAATATCGCCACTTGTTAAAGGCGCCGACTTCTCAACATCCACCCCGTTAATCTTGGGCTTATGCGCACCTTCCACATGAGCAAGGGAATAATGTTTTTCGTGTTTTGTGATTGCCACGACCTGAACACCCGGGCTGCCAATGGTTGTTATCGGTTTGGTCAGTGTCATTTCTTTACCGGCATTATTACCATTTAATACCTTGATTTTGGCAATCTTAGGAATCGCAGCTGAAGCAGTGGATGATGAAATGGATGTAACCTGCTCATTCTTTTCGACCTGAAAGCGCAACTTGTATTTACCGATGTCAATCACATCATCATGTTGCAACAGGTGTTTTTTGATTGGCTGACTATTAACCATGGTGCCGTTCGTACTGCCCAAGTCAAGCACAAAGGAACCATTCGCGGTAGTGTCGATTGCCGCATGCTGACCACTAACCGTCAGATGATCGATGACGATATCGTTACCGGGGCGACGACCTATAGTCATCCGTGATTTAGAAATGTTAACTTCCTGTTGTATCAGACCATTGAAGGTGACGATGATTTTCGCCATAACTCTCTCATAAATTCATTGTGAGCAAAACTAACGACCCAAAAGGCGACGCAACCACGACAGATTGCGCACGGCATGTACTTTAAATAAAACCACAGAGGAATTATCGTTCCCCCCGGCAGCATTAGCATGATCGATCAACACCTGACAGCATGAAGGCAGATCACCCGCGTGCTGCTGCAACAAGACCAGAATTTCATCATGACTCAGCATATCGGTCAATCCATCTGAGCATAACATGTACAAATCTTGTTCTTGTAACGGATGTGCATGTAACTCAACGTCAACATTTTCTTGCGTTCCAACTGCCCTGGTAATAAGATTTTTAATATTTGAAAACCGTGCCTGAGCTTCGGTGACGATACCAGCATCAAGTTGCTCCTGAATCACGGAGTGATCATGCGTCAGGCGCACTAATTCATTACTTCTAAAGCGATAGGCTCTGGAATCGCCAACATGTGCCAGCAGTAATTTATCCTGAGAGCAACAAGCAACGACCACCGTCGTACCCATACCGAAGCATTCGGCATTTGTTTGTGATGCGTAGAGCACATGACGGTTTGCCAGTTCGATGGATTCTGTCATCCAGCGAGATAATTTGACAGCTTGTAAGCCAAGACGAGAGAACCAGGTTGTGTCCAATTTGGCGCACAAGTAATCAGCGATAACTTGTGTCGCCATTGCACTGGCTACTTCTCCGGCTTTATATC
Source organism: Undibacterium sp. SXout11W (assembly GCA_049339905.1). Taxonomy (GTDB): domain Bacteria; phylum Pseudomonadota; class Gammaproteobacteria; order Burkholderiales; family Burkholderiaceae_D; genus Undibacterium. Next base: position 56,150 of record JBMPPG010000013.1, on the reverse strand, counting down.
CGCCCATACCATCAGCAAGAATCGCACACCCATAATCCGCGCACACAACGATAGCGTCTTCATTGTGGTCTCTGACACGACCCGTGTCTGAAAGAGCTGCGAATTCAAGTACGTGCTGATATGCCATCGATAATATATTTGCTGGATAAATGGAAAAATCGTTAATAAAGATAAGAAATATGGAAGCTTCCGAGCCGGAGTGGTTCGCACTTCTCCAGAACAGCAGTAAAAACGCAATCCGGTACTACGCTATTCTCAAGACAATCATTTATTTTTTTCGTTATTGGCTCAAGCTTAACATTAAGAAAATCAGTTTGCACAGATATCAGGCTAAACCATCATGAGATCAATAGAAAAAGCCGCGATTAACGCGGCTTTTTTGTACTACGACTGAACTGATGCCGTGAAGGCGCCGTATTTACGTCAGATTACAGCATCGCTTTCAACAAACGTGCCATTTCTGACGGGTTCTTAGTTGCTTTGATACCGCATTCTTCCATGATGTCCAGTTTTGCTTGTGCAGTATCTGCACCACCGGAGATCAAGGCACCTGCGTGGCCCATACGTTTGCCTGGAGGCGCAGTAACACCAGCGATGAAACCAACAACCGGTTTCTTCATGTTGTCACGTACCCAGTAAGAAGCATTCGCCTCATCTGGACCACCGATTTCGCCGATCATGATCACTGCGTCTGTATCTGGATCATCATTGAACATCTTCATGATGTCGATGTGTTTCAGACCATTGATCGGATCGCCACCGATACCAACAGCAGAAGACTGACCCAGACCCAGTGCAGTCAATTGACCCACTGCTTCATAAGTCAATGTACCGGAACGGGAAACCACGCCGATACGACCTTTACGGTGGATATGACCAGGCATAATACCGATTTTGATTTCGTCTGGCGTGATCAGACCTGGGCAGTTAGGGCCGAGCAATTTTGTTTTGCTACCAGCTTTAGCCATGCGGTCTTTCAACATCATCATGTCACGAACTGGAATACCTTCTGTGATACAGATAGCCAGATCGAGTTCTGCTTCAACAGCTTCCCAGATCGCTGCCGCTGCGCCTGCTGGCGGAACGTAGATTACGGAAACAGTCGCGCCTGTTGCTGCTTTAGCTTCAGTAACGTTAGCAAAAATAGGAATGCCTTCGAAATCTTCGCCGGCTTTCTTTGGATTCACGCCAGCAACGAAACATTCTTTGCCATTCGCGTAATCGCGGCACATACGTGTATGGAACTGGCCAGTTTTGCCAGTGATACCTTGGGTAATGACTTTAGTGTCTTTATTAATCAGGATGGACATATTGATTCCTTGCGATAATTAAGCGTGAGCAGCAGCAGCGGCAACAACTTTCTGAGCTGCTTCTTCCATCGTGTCTGCAGAGATGATAGGCAGGCCAGAGTCAGCCAGCATTTTCTTGCCGATGTCTTCGTTAGTACCCTTCATACGTACAACCAGAGGCACTTTCAAAGAAACTGCTTTAGATGCGGTAATCACGCCTTCAGCAATCACGTCACAACGCATGATGCCGCCGAAAATGTTAACCAGGATGGCTTTCAAGCCTGGGTTTTTCAACATGATCTTGAACGCTTCAGTCACTTTTTCTGCAGTTGCACCACCGCCAACGTCCAGGAAGTTAGCTGGTTCGCCACCGAACAGTTTGATCGTGTCCATTGTTGCCATCGCCAGACCAGCACCATTCACCAGGCAACCGATGTTACCGTCGAGAGAGATGTAAGCGAGGTCAAATTTGGATGCTTCGATTTCTGCTGGATCTTCTTCATCCAGATCGCGGTAAGCAACGATTTCTGGTTGACGGAACAAGGCGTTCGCGTCGAAGTTGAATTTTGCATCCAGAGCGATCACTTTGCCGGAGCCTGTCAAGATCAATGGATTGATTTCTGCCAGGGAGCAATCTGTTTCCATGAAGGCTTTGAACAAACCTTGCAATTGAACGCGCGCATCAGCGATAGAGCCTTCTGGCACACCGATTTTGCGGGAGATATCATCTGCTTCTGCATCTTGCAGGCCAGCGCTCGGATCGATAGCAATGGAGTGAATCAGTTCTGGATGTTTTTCCGCAACTTCTTCAATATCCATACCGCCTTCAGACGATGCCATCAACACAACGCGCTGGCTGATACGGTCAGTAACCATACTCACGTACAGTTCTTTGGCGATATCGGCACCTTCTTCGATCAACAAGCGACGAACTTTTTGACCTTCTGGGCTAGTTTGGTGTGTTACCAATTGCATACCCAAGATCGCGTCAGCGTATTCACGCACTTGCTCCAAGGATTTTGCAACTTTAACGCCGCCGCCTTTACCGCGACCACCAGCGTGGATTTGCGCTTTGACGACCCAGACTGGTCCGCCCAAGGTTTCAGCCGCTTTCACTGCTTCATCAACGGACAAGCATGGGATACCGCGCGGTACGGTCACTCCGAATTTACGGAGGATTTCTTTACCCTGATACTCATGGATTTTCATACGACTTCCCTTCAGACACTGAGGTATAAATAATTAAACAAACAAACTAGCTGGGTGATTTTGCGTCGGGCAAAGGTTTCGCCCAACGCGGGTAATACTGAACAACAGCCGGGCCGTCAATACGCAAAGCATGGCAACGGTCAAGCTGGAATGGTTGTTGAGTTTGGTTAGCATTGCCAGCGGCATCACTGGCGCTGTCACGGGTATCGATCACATCGCCAGCAAAGGCCTGGATCGCCGCAGTTGGTAAAATTTGTGCGAGTTCGGTCAAATGTGTGCAGCCATGTATTCCTGCCAGACGCTCTTTGACGCCCTGACGGAACTGCTTCATCAAATTTAAACCGACCAGTTTTTTGTAATCCGGGGTGATTGCTTCGCAATAACCGGGATAAGGAACAGCGTCAGAACTTGCTTCGACAGCGATTACTTCAAGTTTTCGATCTACAGTGACGCGCAGATGCAAGTCGTGCAGAGCCTGGCCTTCTGGGCGTATACCGGAGGCAAGCTTAATGTCACGTGTCTTGTGATCTGTAATATGGGCGTCAAAATCCCACAAGCCATCTTCGCGTTCAAACGCGGATATGCTGATGGCACGCGTATGCTTCAACGTGCGTGGGATTGTCGGAGATGATAAGGGCATCATGCCTTGCTGGCGGCTAATTCTATATAAAAGAGCCACAATTGCGCGTCGTTACCGCAGCTTCTACGATAACAGCCGCTCCTGCGGCGCTGCAAAAAACCTTCGAATTCTAGCACAGCTAAAACATGAACTCACCTAATGCACTCATTTTTTGCACTTACATAGAACAAAAAAGCGCAAATTGACGGATGAATTTGCACTTTTATTGTAATTTTGATTGCGCTTTTGATGGTTGGTAATAGTAATCGCATACATCAAAAGCAAAGATTTAGCTTCTATCTCCCCTCACCCGTGAGCGGGTAAGGAGCTGGGTGTGAGGGGCGTTGCAAAATGCCAGGTCGGTCGATTACAAAGTGCGTCGTTTCTCTGGCATTTTGATTCCCCGCCCCTCATCCAGCCCAGTCATTACTTCCTTCTGCTTGCGGGCGAAGGGGATTCAAAACCAATAGGAATATTTATTGATCTTCATCTTCCCGCGGTTCGCGCATCGCTTGCTGAATCGCCTTCCCTGAAAAGCCCCGTTGCTGTAAAAAGCGGCTCTGTTTTAAACGTTGATCATGATCTGCCGGAGCACGGGGAAACTTCCGGTGCAAAACCTCGATGGCCCGTGCGCTTTCGGTTTCAGATAAATTCGCTTTCACTCGCTGAATTTCAACGTCATCCATCTGATGACTTTGCAACTCAGCTAAAATTCTTTGGTTGCCAAAACGCGCAGAGCGGCGGTTCACCAAAGAATCGGAAAAACGTTCTGCAGACATAAAATTGGAAGCCTCCAACCAGACCAATACAGCTTCGATGTCATCGCTCTCATCAGCATAAGCAGACAATTTCCTGGCAAGTTCTATCCGACTATGTTCGCGCATAGACAGATAGCGGAGTGCTCGCCCTTTAAGGCTTAATTTTTGTTTCATCATAAAAACCGATTTACCAGCAGGCAAAATAGTGTCGTTTAAATCACTCAAAAAATGGTGCTCACTCAAAAACCGTCACCACTTGAGTAGCAAACAATATGCTCAATGTAGAAGAAAAAAACAGAAGCCGATAATTCTCAGCGTTTGTTTAGCTGAGAATTATCGGCTTCCAATAGTGTAAATAAAATGAATATTTACACCACATTATTTAGTAATTAATTAACACTTAAGCTGCTGCATCAACATTTAATGCTGGCAACGCAGGAACACCCAGATGTTCGCGTACTTTGTTTTCAATTTCATACGCCAGTTGTGGCCGCTCTTTTAAGAAATTACGTGCATTATCTTTGCCCTGACCAATGCGTTCGCCGTTGTAGCTATACCAAGCGCCCGCTTTTTCAATGATCTTAGCGTCAGCACCCAGATCAAGGATTTCACCTTCACGGGAAGTGCCTTCTCCATAAAGAATATCGAAATGCGCTTCTTTAAATGGCGGAGCTACTTTGTTCTTAACGACTTTTACCTTAGTTTCGTTACCAATGACTTCATCACCCGCCTTGATAGAGCCTGTACGACGGATATCCAAACGAACAGAAGCGTAGAACTTCAGAGCGTTACCGCCAGTTGTAGTTTCTGGGCTACCAAACATGACGCCAATTTTCATGCGGATCTGGTTAATAAAGATCACCAACGTATTTGTACGCTTGATACTGCCAGTCAATTTACGCAATGCCTGCGACATCAAGCGCGCTTGCAGTCCAGGTAAAGAATCACCCATATCGCCTTCGATTTCAGCTCGTGGTGTCAATGCAGCCACCGAGTCAATAACCACCAGATCAACACTACCGGAGCGCACCAGCGCATCGGTAATTTCCAGCGCCTGCTCACCAGTATCAGGCTGAGAAATCAGTAAATCATTGAGATTAACGCCTAGCTTCTGAGCATACCCAACATCAAGGGCGTGTTCCGCATCAATAAACGCGCAGGTACCACCAAGTTTTTGCATTTCTGCAATCGCTTGCAGTGTCAGCGTCGTTTTGCCTGAGGATTCTGGACCGTAGATTTCAACCACCCGGCCACGTGGCAAGCCACCAACGCCCAGTGCGATATCCAGACCTAATGAACCTGTGGAAACGACTTGAATCTCTTCCACCACAGCGCCATCGGCCATACGCATGACCGAACCTTTACCAAATTGCTTTTCGATTTGTGCCAGCGCCGCAGCAAGCGCCTTGCTCTTTTCTGAGCTGTTGTCAGATTTCTTATCGTCCATACATTCTTTCATTCAATAAGCAGCCGGTGGAAAATAAACGCCTGGGTTAAATCCGCGTTTTGCAGTACTGTATAAAAAAACAGTGATTTATGCAAGCGACTTTTTCATTGTTGTTGAAATTGTTGTACAAGTAAGCTCAGGTTGTATTTCGAAACGGCTGGTGAACTATCCATTTGTCGAACATCAAAAAGTACTGCGATTGCATTTGTTTAATTTGACATTGTTGTTAATCTACTTCTATACTCCGCGCCATGAAATTCTCGGCAGCGATCAATAAACTCACAGCGTGTATTGCGATTTTTGCGATACTCCTGTTGTCGCTCGCGCCTTCCATTTCATCTGCGTTGAACAGAAACAATCAAGCGATGAAATTTGGAACAGAAATCTGCAGTGCGCAAGGTAGCATCGTCAAACTGATGCAAACTACGAATTCCAAAATCGCCCGCGATATGGATTCGCATACCAAAACCTGCGCTTACTGCAGCTTGCATGCAGCCAAACATATGACATTGACGGGATTCGCTATCAATTTCGTTGCAATACTGCAGTCAGAGAAATTCCCACAATTATTTTATTTCGCACCAAGCCCACTTTTTACGTGGTTAAGCTCGCAGCCTCGCGCTCCTCCTGCGCTCTCCTGAACTGACGACTTTCATTTTTAAATTGCTTGGTGAACCAGCTATCTGAATCGCGGCTGGCCTCTGGCAAAACAAGCAATACCGACAAAGAAATAGATTTGAATAGGCAATAGCCCCGTTCATTTCATACGCTCCGTCTGTCAAAAAGTCGCCGCTCACTTTTAAGTTTGCCGATGCATATGAAGAAATGCCTTTTACGCATTCGCTTCCCATGCTCTGTACATTTGGTACCTGGTCGTTATAACGCGATTACATGAATTTTAAAAAAACACAAATGCTTTTTCACCGACTGGCAGTTTGTCTGCTTTGTCTGTGTATGTTCGCGAATGCGCTATTGCCGTTCGCGACAGCCGTGTTTTTTGTTCAGAATGAAAAATCATGGCCAGGAAATGAGATTTGCACTTCGCGCATCGGGGCAAGTAAGGGTTTAGCTACCCTTAGCGTTTCGAAAAACCGGAGAACGATTTCGGGTAAAACCCCCGCATCGCATTGGCGTCACTGTATCGCCTGTCCGGTATGTCATATAGACCTTGGCCTCCCACCCGCTGCGCAACAGGGAATATTGCGAACTATCAAGCAGTTATCAGGCATTGATCAGTGCGAGACATCTCATCTAGGTCGTCATACAAGAAACTTCTATCTCGCCCGAGCCCCACCAGCTTAATCGCTTCGTCTGCACTTCATCGTCAACCGATTAATTTGGCTTAATCCACCAGGATTCTGAGCCGTGAGCTATTGCATTCCGCAATAGGAAAGAGAATGAATGATTTCAAATAAACGAATACGAACGCTACCTCGAATAAAGACTGTCATTGTTATGCTATCGGGCTTCGTCTTGTCTGCTCCTGCCAGCGCCTCATGCGGCGTTAGCTTTTGCCTGGTTAATACTGATTGGGCAATTCAAGGCGCCTGGCTAGACCATGGTGTGCACCTCGATCTACGCTACGAGCAAGTCGGGCAAGGCCAACTCATGCGCGGATCAGATAAGCTGAATGTAAACCAAACGGATGTCGGCAACCATGAAGTCGAAACACGAAGTCACCGCTGGTTGGCAAATCTGGATTACGGTCTAATTGAACATTGGGGATTTTCTGCCTCATTGCCATTTTTAGATCGTAGCCATGAACACACAGAAAACGGTAAACCAGTCACCTGGAATTTCAGACAAATCGGTGACGCGCGGATTATGGCCCGATACCAGACTGCCTTGTTTGAAGATGCCCAAGGTGGTGCTGCAGTCAGTGGTTTCAATTTAGGACTCAAACTACCGACCGGAAAAACAACTATTGCCAACGATACAGGCACCAAGGCAGAAAGAAGTTTGCAACCTGGAACTGGTAGTACGGATCTGCTGGCAGGAATCTACTACCGGAAAATTCTCCCAAATTTGCGTAGTAGTTGGTTTGTTCAGGCAAATATCGAATCACCACTGACTGAAAAAGACGGCTTCCGACCGGGTTCTAAATATGGCTTTGATCTTGGTATTCGCACCGATCTCAATGACAAGATCGCACCCATGCTGCAATTAAATTTGCAACGCAAAAGCAAAGACAGCGGTAGCAATGCGGAACCGGAGAACTCAGGAGGCAGCAGTGTTTCTTTAAGTCCGGGCATCAGTATCAAACTCAGCGGGAAAACCAATGTATACGGCTTCGCCCAAATCCCGCTCCGGCAATCAGTCAACGGTACACAACTCGTCGCGAACTGGGCTGCGACATTAGGCCTTCAATCTACATTCTGAAAGAACATCATGCAAAAAAAAATGAACCATATTATTTCCTTACCTTTAATTCTGACCACCACTAGCTTTCTGCTATCCGCTTGCGGTGGCGGTTCCGGTAGTTCCGCCAACGTCGCGCCAGTTTCAACATCCATGCCAGTAAGCATTAATTTCGATCTACTGGCAAATGGTATTAGCGCAAAATGCGGTACCAGCATTACTGGTCTGGGCACAAAAAATACCACCGTGGATTTAAAGGACGCGCGCTTTTACGTCAACAATATCAGTCTGATCGACACGACTGGAAAAATCGTGCCGTTGACGCTCACACCAAATGACTGGCAAAGTGATCAAGTCGCGTTGATTAACCTGATCGATGGTAATGGTGCTGTCTGCGGCGGCGTCCCTTTATTAACAAACGCGGCAATTACTGGAACCGTTCCAAGCGGAACGTACACTGGAATTCAATATGAGATTGGTGTTCCTGAAGCACTTAACCACAGCGATTATGCGACTGCGCCTAAACCTTTAGGTGTTGCAGGTATGGCGTGGAGCTGGACTTCCGGTCGAAAATTTCTGAAATTAGAAGTCAATCCGGTCGGGGGAGTTAACGTCATCCGCACTAACACTGCGACCACACCAGTAACCACGACGACATCGAATGCTAGCACCTGGTACACCCATCTTGGCGCGACCGGATGCAGCACCAATGCGACTACTGGGGCATATAGCTGCACCAACAGCAACCGCATGTTAGTGAAGTTGTCCGCCTTCGATTCCAGCAAGCAAAAAATTTCATTGGATTTGAATGCTTTTTATGCCGGAGCTGATTTGACAAGCGATCTTGCTGGTGCAACAGGTTGTATGTCTGGCAGCACCGATACCGAATGCGCAGCAATTTTCAACAATATGAAAATCGATCTGAACTCGGGTAAACCAACCAGCAATGGTGCGCAATCTATTTTTGTTGCGCGTGCCAAATGAAAAAACGCTACAGCTGTCACATACTCCCTCTGGCATTGCTCGCGACTAGCAGTCTGATGCTTATCGCTTGCGGTTCCGGAGGAAATGGCGGAGGTGGCCCCTCTGCAACCCATAGCCACGCACCGCCTTCGATACCGGCTCAAAATGGCTTTCCGGTAGCGGTAAATTCTGCCAGCAACCCTGCAACCGAGGACAAGTTCGTGCTTGGACGTGCCCTCTTCTACGAGCCAAAATTATCCGGTAATGGAACGCAGTCTTGTGCATCTTGCCACCAACAGGACAAAGCATTCACTGATGGGCGACCATTGGCCATAGGCTCAACGGGTGAAACACATCCGCGAAATGCACAAGGTCTTGCCAATGTCGTTTATCACGCCACCCTCACCTGGGCAAATCCAGTGATGACGGAATTAGAGCGACAGATGGAAGTGCCAATGTTTGGTGAAAATCCGGTAGAAATGGGAATCAACGATAGTAACAAAGTTGAGGTATTGAATCGCATCCGCCAGGACACTCAATATGCAATCTTGTTCAAGAAAGCGTTTCCCCAGGATGCGGACGCAATCAGCTTTGTCAATATCATTGCCGCCATATCGACGTTCGAACGCGGTCTGATTTCTAGCGATTCCCGCTACGATCAGTATTTGCGAAAGGAAACAAATTTGAACGATTCCGAGTTGCGTGGAATGAATCTGTTTATGGGAGAGAAAGCGGAATGTTTTCACTGCCATGGCAGTTTCAATTTCAATGATCAGGTACGTTATGCCGGGCTTAGTCAGATTGATACCCCATTTCATAACACTGGCTTATATAACATCGATGGCAAGGGCGGATTTCCGTTTCCTAACCGTGGCTTGTTTGAATTTACCAGCAAGGTACAGGATATGGGCGCTTTTCGCGCCCCTAGCCTGCGCAACGTAGCGGTGACTGCGCCGTATATGCATGATGGTTCGATCAAAACACTGGCGGAAGTCATCGACTTTTATGCTGCGGGTGGACGGGTCATTAGTAGTGGCGTTTATTCTGGTGACGGACGTCAAAATCCATACAAAAGTGATCTGGTCAATCGTATTAGTTTAAGCGAGCAAGATAAAATTGATTTGATTAATTTCTTAGGTACCTTGACGGATCAAAAATTCTTAAGCAATCCGCGTTTTGCTAATCCGCATTAGTCGTTAGTATTTGACGCTTCTGAATCGGATGAATTTCGTCAAGCTTTGGAACGTCAATTCTAAGTTAGCAAAACAAAAGGGATATCAGTGATTGACCCACGCATAGCGGCTCTGTAGCGGAAGCCGCTATGCGATTCAATTGAGATGCTCAATGAAAATTGAAGATTCAAAATAAGTAATACCTAAGCAATTGCCGGATAAACAAAAAACACAAAATGCAGAGCGTTAAAAACGAAGTGCATCAGAATGACACTCACTATGCTTCTGCTACGCTGATATAGACATGCATAGCCAAGACCAGCAATGGTGGCCAACATGGCATACTTCGCACCACCGCCAAGATGGCTCAATCCAAATAGCAATGCTGAAACACCAACTGCCAGCCAAGGCAATTTGGGATAAAGTTGGATGATGCCTTGCTGAATTCCACCTCTGAAGAATGCTTCTTCAGCAATGCAAGTAAAAAATAAATTAACCAATAAGAACGTCGGTGTATAACTGGTCCATTGCGGTTGCCAGCGAGTTACACCGATGAGTATGGCAATACTGAACGTGACGAAAAAAGTAACTGCGACAATAAGCCAGGCATTCATATCCTTCCACCTTTTGTCGCGCAAAAATGGCATCGACCGACAAAATGCTGCAATCATGAATACGCCGGCAATTCCTTTATCCAGATTTACATATTGTGAAAACAAAGTCCCATTTGCTGAGATCTGCGTGTTTTTTATTAATGCTAAGTTATTGAAGCCAAGGAGTAGATGCAAAGCCATAATCAGGCCGAGAGCCCCCAATGCAACGTTGAGAATGCGCTTAGCGAGTAAGTTTGTCCCACTATATTTCTTTGCTGCGATTAATCCAGCCATGGCGGCGATGCAAACGACGCCGGGAAACGTAATGAGATTCTCAATGTAAGCACAACTCATCGTGAGAACTAAGAGCACGATCCAAACCGCGGCCCGATAAATAAATAAAACGGATAACGCGGTCGCTACAAACGGATAGGCAGACAATGGAAGATTCATACTCGGTCGCGGGAAGACTTTTACTTAACAAAACGATACCAACTAAAAACAATAACAGAAGTTTGATATTTATTGCTATTTTGAAATAAATTTTCTTACACCCGCCCGCCCAATAACCGTAGGCGAACTCAATCCCACTTTTAATCTTTTAATCTTTTAATTACTGATAAATATAATAAATGCATTAAAACTTTTCTTTGTCCCATTATTTGTGGACTATTTATGACAGGAATACATGCTCGAAACCAAAATTAACACTTAAGCACTTAACAAATATTCCATTAAGAAGTACATATGTATGTAGAGAAAGAGTTACCCCACCATTTTCAGATCCGGTATTGAGAAAAGGTGGATGCGATCGACAGGGTCAGATCTATTTTTACTTATGTTGAAATTGCAAATAGTATCGGCATTCATAGTTAAAACAAACTAACATGAGAAGAATATTCAATCATTCTCAGATCCTCGAATCTGGTCAATTCTGGCTATTTTCTAGCTAACATAACAACGAAGTTCACTTAGCAATGTGTTGGTTTTAAGGCGTACCTAAACAATTTGGCTAGTCAATAAAATGAATCGCGGTACCTGATCGTGCAGCGATGACCGGAGAAGCTTGTTATGGAGTTGTTTGCCAGTAATGAAACAGTTTCAACCCTGGAACAAGCCTCCAGCGATCGGACTGACGTGGCTTCTATTGCTATGCAAATCGAGCTGGCATGGTATTTACGCCAGCGCGATGGCCAACGGGCACTTCGTTTGTGTGAATCGGCAGAACAAGCATTATCATCTTTACAAATCGATACCCGAGAACAGAATCAAACTCAGGCTCGCATTTTCCTGATAAGAGCTGAAAGCAGTTGGCTTAAAACCGACTTCCAAAATGCCCGCCAACAAATTAATTCCGCTTTGCAATTGTTTTCTGCAATTGCAGATCATCAGGGGCAAGCCGATGGGCACTGGCTTGCGGCACAAATAGAGACAGATGCCGGAGAAATTCTACGCCAGCAGCAAGAGCTTTCAATGTGCATGGAAGAAGCAGAACTAGCGCAAGATCAGATAAGGTATGAGATCGCCAATGCCTGCATGGCACGTCACAAGGTACTGAGGATGCGCGATCCCGATGAAGAACAGTGGGTGCGTCATTTTGAAAGTTTAAGCACACAACACAATCAAGGCTTATCGACCTGGGTATTTGATTTTCTGGGGGTACAGGCGGGTCAATACAGCGATTTCGCAACTGCAACCACTCAATTGATACGAGCGACGGAGGCAGCTTTAAACAGCGGGCAGATTACCCGCGCAATAGTCATTTCCGCCAACATATGCTATAGCCTGGCGGGGCTGCGCGATACCGAGGGCTCACTGAAGTGGGGACAACACGCTCTGCAATTGGCACGTCCAAAAGCCTGGCCTATTTCTTTGGGGATTAGCCTGACGCAAATGGCTGACGCATTTCGAAAAATCGACCAGTTGGATTCCGCTAAAGAACTATTGAATGAGGCATTACAAACTTTGCACAAAGTGACAGAATCACGTAGCTACATCATTGCTTTACGCTCGCTCGCTGACATCGCATTAGCTCAATCAGAATACGATAACGCCCACAGCTATTTTAAACAATTACAAGAACATCCTGTTGCACAGCTTCAACAAGATTTTCAGTGTATCGCATTGCGTGGGCAGGCGCAGGCATTGCTACACTTAAACCAAAGTGACGCAGCATTGGTGGCGGCTCAAACTGCATTAGCAATTGCCGACCTGAATAATTATCCTGATTATCAAATTGCATCGCTTTGCGCGCTAGCGGACATTTTTTCGACATATCCTGATCTCTGCAAATCAGAATTAAACGAAGGTAAATCGAGCCTGCATTTCCTCCTGCAAGCGGTTGAAATCGGAGAAAAAATTCAGGATTACGCCATCTCCGACAAACTCTACGCCAGGATAGCAGATGAATACGCAAAACTAGAGGATTTTTCCAATGCCTATGCCTATTCATTATTGGCTTTTTCATCGCGCGAAAAAAGCCTCAATGTAGATATAAAAAACAGTGCTATCGCCATGCAACTGCGATTACAAACAGAAAAAGCGGTCAGCGAAAACGAACACCATAAAGCGATCGTGGAAGAACAGCAACGCCGCGCGACCATTCTTGAACAAGCCAACGAAACGCTTTCTGTGCTTGGCACTATCGGACAAGAAATCACGACGCAGCTGCAACTCGATAACATTTATCAGGTTATATCGCATCACGTCAATGCATTACTGGATGCGACACATTTTTCTATTTTTTTACTCGATTCTACCAATTCGATACTCACTCTGACTTATGGAATGGAAGCTGGCAAGCGCCTCCCTCAGCATGAGTTTTCCGTCGATAGCCAAATTTATTACTCTTCACGCTGTGTGCGGGAACGGCATGAAATTTTGGTCGACAACTTTGAAACGGTGAATGCCGCGGCTCAGTTGCCGGATACCTTGACGATGGAAAGCCTTTTATTTTCACCGCTAATCGTGGCGGATCGCATTATCGGTGTAATGACCATGCAATCGCCAAGAAAGTACGCATACCAAGAAAGAGAACGGCTTATTTTCCGCACCCTTTGCTCTTATAGCGCAATCGCACTCGACAATGCACATGCTTATAGTCAGTTAATGGATGCAAGAAATCAATTAGTTGATCAGGAAAAAATGGCTGCGCTCGGCTCTCTGGTTGCTGGCGTTGCTCATGAGATGAATACACCTATTGGTAATAGCTTACTCATCGCTAGTACGATTTCTGAACGAACTAAAACCCTCAGCAATCAAATTGAAAATCAGAGTTTGAAACGCACTGAATTACTGGACTACCTCAATAACGTCAAAGAAGGCTCTAAACTCATACTCAATGGTCTGACGACAGCAGCAACCATGTTAAGTAGCTTTAAACAGGTAGCGGTTGATCGGAACACTGAACATAAACGCCAGTTTAATTTACGTACAACTTGTCAGGATATTGCTGCCTCTATCCGTAACAGAATCACAAATTCAGGACACGAGTTACAACTCCTTATTCCAGATGATATTGAGATGAAAAGCTATCCTGGTCCGCTGGGGCAAGTGGTGACCAATATGATAGAAAACGCCCTACTCCATGCCTTTGCGGATCGCAGTCACGGTCATATGATTATCGCGGCAGAACGCTATGGCACCGATCAGATACGTCTGCAATTCAGCGATGACGGAAATGGTATCAGCGAAAAAAACATTGGCCATATTTTCGAACCTTTTTTTAGCACGCGCTTCGGGCAAGGAGGTAGCGGTTTAGGTCTGAGCATCAGCTACAACATCATCACGTCGATTTTGCACGGACAATTAAACGTCAAAAGCAAAGAAGGTGAAGGTACTTGCTTTACGATGTTGTTGCCTATCGAAGCGCCAGATATGAAAGACTAAACACTTTTTTACGATTGCTGATTGAGTAAAATTAATTAACCAGCTCTCGCATCATCACAACCGATGTTTGCTGAAATCCCTCACGTTCAAAAAAGTCGTGTGCTTTATGATTAGTGATACCACTCTCCAAAAATAATCTGTGCACGTCGTTGACCTTCAGGTTCTCAATAATAAAATCTAAAAATCGTTTGCCAACGCGCATCCCTCTTGCATCGGGTGAAATAATAATGTCTTCCAGAACCGCAAAGCGTTTGGTGTTGAAGACACCGTTCGTATCTCCACTCAAGCTGAGGAAAGCAACACCAAGCAGGCGATGCTGAAGATATACGCAATAGATCTTTGCCGTGCATGAAGCATCACCCTGCGCTTTTAATATCGCATTTGCCTGATCAAAAATAAGTTGGCGTAAATCCGGATTCCATACGCCTGGCGCAAGAGCACGTCCGCCTTGCAATTCTGAGTGCGAAATATAGTCAGCATTTGCATTTGCACAAAAAAAATCAGCGATATCGTCCGCCGTCGCCAGTCTTGAAAAGTTTAATTCATCTTGAGTCATAACAGAGTTCAGGTTTTATGGAAAAGCTCTGGTAAGGCGAGCCAACATGGTTGCATTGAGTTCACGGTTATGACGATTCCAACGACTAATAGTCTGATCGAGATCGATTTTCAGTTTCAACGCTGTCTCTTTATCGCCGAGAGTCATTGCCCATATCGCATATTCGGCGCGGGTATCAAAATTGCCGAATTTTTGTAATGCAAATTCAAATTCGGCTCGTGCTTCATCCGTACGTTCTGCGCCAGCTAAGGCTTTTGCCATCAGTACTGATACTACTTCCGACGCATTATTAGGGGCACTTTCTTTTAAAATTCTCAAATGCGAGATACAGGCTTCATAACGTTGGCACGCAAAATTAGCACGGGCGGCGCCCAGACGAATTGCAGGGTCACTGGCGAACGGGCCTTGCAAACAGGTTTCGTAATTTTTCGCAGCATCCTCTGCCTGATCTGCCGCCAATAACGCCGCTGCAAGACGCATCTGATTTTGCGCCGTCGGTGTGTAATCAAAAGCAGCATGCGCTTCACGTAACTCACGATTCGGGTCTAATATTTTACCTGCGGCAGACATCACTTTTTTTGCACCATGCTGTATGCGTGTACTCGGTAAATAAATCGCAACGCCATAGACCAGACTACCTAATAGTGGGAACATAAACAAAATCACCAGCCAGTACATATTCTGACCACTACGTACGACGTGAATCGCGAAAAAGACGGCGATAAATACATGAATACCGATACCAAAGAAATACATTATTTTTCCTAAAATTTATTATTAACGCTGTCACCAGCAAAGCCGGTCAGTGTCGCATTCGCCCAATTGGCGCAAACCGCTGGCTGATGCTCACTTTTTACACCTGTCGTTTTCAGCTTCAGTACCTGAATGCCACGTACATCAATTTCTGGTTTAACTACCGCAGGAGCTTGGATCAAACCACTGTCGAACAGTAGTTTATCATCCCCCCAGACCTGAAATTGTAAACCACCATGAGTACGGCATTGATCGTCAATACCGACATCGGCACGGAAAATTTGCCAATCGCCATGCAATTCATAGCTGATCTGGTGTTCACCTGATGTTCCGATACCTTTATGAAATTGCAGACCATTCATCTGCATGAGCTTTTTCTCTTTCTTCGCTTGCGGCGTCGCCACCTGGTCAAGGTAGAAGTCTTTCGCTACCTTGGATTGAAGTGCAACATCCGATAAGAACAACTGTTGCTTCTTCAGATTCGGTAATGGTTTTTCTAAAATACCAAATTCAGAAATTGTGATCGGCGTTACCACCACCGGATTCAAAGAATTGTAAGCTTTGGCATTATTTTTAGCTTCATTCACCGTCAACACCATCGCGTCTTGCGCATCGCCATCATCATTCTGATCATGCGTACTCAGAATACGGAAACGGAATAAGCGACCTGGCTTTGCAGCGAATTCGATTTTTTGCTTTCCTTGCTGGCGTTTGAGACGCCCGATAAACACTGGCTTACCCCACTCGCCATTATTATCCGCCAGATAAACCTCAACATCTTTTGCTTGTCCATATTCCCAATTTTTATCATTGCGCGGCGCAATTTCAAAGCCGTTTACCATGCGGCGTTCGCCCAAAGTCAATGAAAATTCATGTGCACCATTTTTTTGAGCCTGATCACGGACAGTTCTGAACCAGGTGTCAGGTTTGCCATCAAACGCATTTTCTAAAGGGTATCCGGGTTCTTCAGGTGGTCGGCTGAGAACACTGATACTGTCAGGTGGTAACGTATTGCCCAGATCCGGTGCTGACGGATAGCCAGCAGTAGCGGTCAACACTTTATCCCCCGCTATCTTGATTACAAAGTCGTGTGCCTGATTAGCTGCCAGCACAGCTGTTTTAACGTAGACAACTCCGTACTTATCTTGCGTATCGAAATACCAACCGGCAGTCGCTTTTTCAAATTCAGCTTTGGTAGAAAAAGAAGTTATTTTATTGCCGGCGAATGTAACACTATCCGGCTGCACTCGTGTATGCACCTGGAGTTGCAAAGCACGTTGTGTCAGCATGCCTGCATACTGCCCCTGTACTGGAGCGATATGTATCGTTACATCCCCGGCGACAAGTTCCGGGGCATCGACCTCAAAAGTTTGGGTACTGAATTGTCCGGCTTGATACTGACGCGTTTCACCATCATCTTCGTAGAGCGTAAAGTGTGATTTACCATACGGATAGATATCGAGGGTCAACACGTCCTTAGGCACTTGACCGTCATACAGCGCAACCGGATACATAGGTAAGATAGCGCCAGCCTTGACCATCACCGGCAAACGCTCCAGCGTTACTTGTTGATCGATGGAAAGTCCTTCAGAACCAGCCTTGACGACGCGACCATCCCAATAATCTATCCATACGCCTTGCGGCAAATAAATATCTTTGCGCCAGCCTCGACTAGCCGCCAGGCTACGGAATACCGGCGCTATCAAAAAATCTTTACCCAGGAAAAATTGATTTTGATAGCGCTCATCATTGGCATGCGGATCTTGCGCGTGATCCCACATCAGCCCGCGCACTAGTGGCGCACCAGTTAGTGCGGCTTCATGCGCATACGTGTACATATACGGCATCAAGCGCATCTTTAATTTCAGGTAATCGCGGTTGATGCTGCGGTAAGGCTCATCAAACCACCACGGGTGTTTGCGCTCTGCCTTAGACCAGCCGGACATGCCCATCAAGACGGGGGTAAAAGTCTTCCATTGCAAATCACGGGTATAAGTTTCCGGACTGCCACCAAAAATACCATCGACGTCACCGGTCGCGTAAGCCTGACCCGACAAACCGGAACCGATCAGCGTTGGAATGTGCCACCGTATGTAATCCCAACTACCCGATTGATCGCCCGTCCAGGTCACTGCGTAACGCTGCGTGCCAGCCCAGCCCATGACAGTCCAGACAAAAGGGCGCGCATCGGAGTGCTCTAAAATTCCTTGGGCAGCGGCCATATTGGCGTCTAAAGAAAACTGATAACCTTTACCAGTCCACGCAACGTCAAGCTTCTGCGCACGGGTTCCGGCAGTGCCGACTTCCCACTTAATTTTATCGACGCCACTTTCTGTCCACAAACCGGTTTTAAAGCCATATTTTTTAAGACCAGCCACAACTTCCGGCAATTGGCTATAACCACAGCCATAACCATCATTCGGTAAAATCCACCCACCTGGCATATCGTATTCACGGTATTTCGCGGCAACGGAAAGAATCACGTCCGGTGTTTTTCCGGTCGGGCCATCAGTCCAGCCTACTGGAACGGTGCCTGGTTTTTTTATGTTATCGCCATCGTTATAGCAATCGGCGTCGCCAAACTCATAAGCCCAGCGCGGCAACAATTGTGCTCTTCCAGTCAGTTCGGTATAGGCTGCAAGAACCTCATGGATAGACGGTCCAACAAAATAGTAGGCATCAAAGCGTGCTTCCTGATGCTTCGTGGTCAAAAAGTCGTTCGCCCGAAAATCATAGCTGCCATTGCTCCAGGTATTACGTAATACCCCATAGCCCTTGTTGCTCATGTAAAACGGTGCCGGGCTGGGACGATCACCCTCCTCCCATCCACCAGAATAAGACACTTCGAGATTCTTACCTTTGAACACCACGCTACCATTCTGTTGGCCACCACCGTACAACATTTCATCCGCTGCACTGCTGAGGGTCTGAAAGCTTGCTTTATCACCAATCTCTAATGGCTGACGTTCTTGCCAGATCGGAGTTTGGTTATCGGCACGGTATAAAGCCAGACGCAAAGGCTTTTTGTAGATGCGCAAAGACATAGAGGCGGTTTGCAACAATTGATAATCTGCGTTATCCGTCAACGCATAGCTTACTTGCGGATAGTCCGTTTTGATAACAATCGGAGCAGCACGGTTGCCAGCTTCAATTAACTGTCCGTGCAACCCCGCCTGTATCCTGAACATATCTGGGCGTAGCAAACTAATACGCATCAGACTGCCATTGTCGGTGTGGACGTCTATCTGAGTTTGCCTGACATTAGCTACGATTTGCGGACTGCCATTTAAATTGCCAACGGATACTGCCAAAACTGACGTAGAAAAAGCCAGAGTGATGGCACTGGCGATGAAGATCTTACGTATCCACGTTTGCATTAGTTTCTCCCCAGGCAACTTAGTTATTGCCATTTTTTAATTTTATTGCTTCTTAAATTTTTGATTTTTATCAAAAACATCCATTCCCGCGACCCGAGCTATCGATTCCGATGCAATAGGAAACTTTATATTGCGAGAAGTTCATATCATTTCGTCGAAATTTTATTTATTCATAGGTAATTTTCTGTGCTTTACCAAAAAATCGCAAGAAAACACCCGTGCATGAAGAAATATCAAGGTTTGCTTCAGTTTCCTATGACAATATGTATAAATCTATCTACGAATTTGGTATAAAGTTGAGTCAGGACGAAAGCTGATTTTTAGAGCGATAAAAATGATCCCAGTGTCGGTATTTTTGAAAAACTTAAAGACTGGCAATAAAAAATAAACGCAATAAAGACACCAAGCAGCCCGGAGAGATATTTTTTAGATATAAAGTCCGTGAGCTGATGGTTTCTTTTTTATGAGACAAATTCACCTTGTAACCCCATCATGCGTATCTTGCTTGCAGAAGACGATAGTGTCCTGGCCGACGGCCTGACCCGTTCATTACGCCAATCTGGTTATGCCACCGATTGCGTGCACAATGGACAAGAGGCAGACACTGCCTTAACCACACAGGATTTTGATTTACTGATACTAGATCTCGGTCTGCCGAAAATGAGTGGACTGGAAGTGTTGCGTCGCCTGCGCGCTCGCAACTCCCATTTGCCAGTACTAATTTTGACCGCAGCAGACTCAATTGAGCAAAGGGTTAAAGGTCTGGATCTGGGCGCAGATGATTACATGGCAAAACCGTTCGCCTTATCCGAACTCGAAGCCCGCGTCCGTGCATTGACCAGACGCGGTGCCGGCGGTGGCCCGACCATCATCAAACACGGGCCGCTCAGCTACGATCAGGTCGGACGCATCGCCTATATCCATGAGCAAATGCTGGATCTGTCAGCGCGTGAATTGGGTTTATTGGAAGTACTTCTGCAAAGAACCGGGCGTCTGGTTTCGAAAGACCAGTTAGTCGATCATCTGTGCGAATGGGGTGAAGAAGTCAGCAATAATGCAATCGAGGTCTACGTCCATCGCTTACGCAAAAAAATTGAAATCGATGGCGTCAGGATTGCGACTGTACGCGGTTTAGGTTATTGCTTAGAAAAATTCTTTGTCGCCCCCACTGCCAAGGCAACAACTGATCCTGCCGCTGTCCCCCATAGCGAACCACAATGAGTACAGAAGGCAGTGTAAAGCCAATGGCAGCGCAGCCATCACCAGAGAATACACTGCTCAGTCTATCCGAAGAAGTTAACCAACGTTCGCTATTTGGTGAAATTCTAGACTGGATGCTGGCACCATTATTACTTCTGTGGCCTATGAGTATCGCGATCACCTATCTGGTCGCGAAATCGATCGCGAATCAACCATTCGATCACGCCCTTGAAAATAAACTCACTGTCTTATCGCAACAGATCAAACAGGTCGATGGCAAACTCATTTCTCAAATGACGCAGCAAGCGCGCAATATATTGCGTGCCGACGATCTGGATACGCTATATTTCCAGGTAAAGTCGATGAACGGCATGGTCATCGAAGGTGATCCGAACATCCCCCCACCAGACGAAGATGAAAAACCTGCCCTTGGCAACTTGCAGTTTCGAACCAGTAGTTTACGTGGTGTCGACTTACGCATTGCTTATGCCTACATCGAAATTCCGAATGGCTCATTGACTAATGAAGACACAGCGGAAGTGGCAACACAAAGTGCGAAAAGCAATCGTCAACTAGTTCTGGTTCAGTTGGCCGAAAGTCTGGAAAAACGTTCTAACCTTGCTAATGAAATCATTAAGGGCGTGATCCTCCCGCAATTCATCATTCTGCCTATTGCACTGGCACTTGTCTGGTTTGCGCTAAGCCGGGGACTATCACCGCTCGCTGAGTTGCAACAAAGGATACGTGCACGTCGACCAGATGATCTGAGCCCAATTGATTCGCGTCAGGTACCTGAAGAAATTACCCCTCTGGTCAACTCGCTCAACGACATGTTGGGGCGTTTGACGTTGACCATCGATAGCCAAAAACGCTTTATCGCTGATGCTGCACATCAAATGAAAACGCCGCTGGCAGGAATGCGCATGCAATCAGAACTAGCATTAAGACAAACCAATCAGGAAGAAATTCATCGCTCCTTGTTGCAACTATCCACCAGCTCAGAAGCGGCGACACGTCTGATTAATCAATTGTTGATGATGGCAAAAGCGGAAAATCAAACGCCATCTAACCGACCTTTAGAGCGCGTCAATTTAAATGAATTGGCGATGGATGTCGTACGTGAATGGATACCTGCCTCATTTTCTAAACGCATAGATCTCGGTTTTGAACAAACTGATGAAGCGCTCATCATTTTTGGCAATCCTATCATGTTGAAAGAGATGTTGAGCAACCTGATCGATAATGCGATTCGCTATACGCCCGCAGGGCATAGCGTTACCGTCAAAGTCAATGAGAACCAGGCACAGCAACTTGCGATCTTAGAAGTGGAAGACAACGGACCTGGCATTCCGCTCGCCGAACGTGAGCATGTGTTTGAACGTTTTTACCGGATATTAGGAAGTAATGTGCAAGGCAGCGGACTTGGGCTCGCCATCGTCCGCGAGATAGTCTTGCAGCATGACGCGCAGATTACCATTAGCGAAAATCCACGCCCACAAGATAAGCAATTTCCGGGCTGTGTATTCCGTATTTATTTCAGATTAAATCCTTTTGACGATTTCATTTCTGAGTCCAACTGAGACCTATTACAATGAAAAAAGAGACCGGAAAAATATCCTCTGACTATTGGCGAAATACCAAACGCTTAAGCGGCATACTGTTACTTTGTTGGTTTAGCCTGACGTTCGGCTGTTTGTTTTTTGCCCGCGAGTTATCGACGCTACATTTCTTTAGTTGGCCTTTGTCATTCTACATCGCTGCACAAGGATTAACTCTGAGCTTTGTCTTCATTTTAGCGACGTATTCAATTGGGATGCACTGGATAGGCCGAACAAAAAAAGAAGGTGACAATTAATGTCGCGATCAAATTATTCCCAAAAATTAACCAAGTACTATCTCTGGTACACAGCACTGTTTCTTGTATTCTTGGTTAGCCTGGCGATACTTGAGCGCGAAGGTGTTCCGCGTTTATGGATAGGCTATCTGTTTATGTTCGTGACCATCGTCATTTACGCAGGTATTGGTGTTTTATGCCGGACATCGGATATTACTGAATATTACGTTGCCGGGCGTCGCGTACCTGCTGTGTTTAACGGCATGGCAACTGCGGCCGATTGGATTTCTGCTGCCAGTTTTTTAAGTCTGGCAGGCGGATTATTTTTGCAGGGGTTCGATGGATTCGCCTACATTGTTGGCTGGACAGGTGGTTTTTGTCTGGTGGCGATGCTAATTGCACCGTATATCCGCAAGTTTGGGCAATATACGATCCCAGATTTTCTCGGTGCACGTTTTGCCGGACCACCTGGTTCCAACATGGTGCGCGTGATCGCCGTTTTTGCGACGGTCTTTATTTCTTTCATCTATGTCGTTGCGCAAATCTATGGCGTAGGTTTGATTACTTCGCGCTTCACTGGTGTTGATTTTTCAGTAGGTATCTTTCTTGGACTGGCGAGTATTTTAGTATGCTCATTTCTAGGTGGCATGCGCGCTATCACCTGGACGCAGGTCGCGCAATACATCATTATCCTGATCGCATTTATGATTCCCGCCATATGGTTATCGATCAAGCATAGTGATAATCCCGTTCCACAAATATCTTATGGTGCATTTGTACCCAAACTCAGTAAACTGGAACATGCGTTCGAGAGCGATCCCAAGGAAAAAGAAGTAAGGGCAATTTACCAATTGCGCGCCAACGAGTATCAGGAAAAAATTCAGCACTTGCCGACCTCCTGGGAAAGTGGTCGTGCGGAGTTAGCTAAAGACTTAGAAAAATTAAAGGCTGAATCGGGTAACCTGATTGCCATCAAAAATGCCAGCCGTATTTTGGCGAATTACCCCACCACACCGGAAGAAGCACGTAGTCGCTGGACCGAGGTCCGAAATACCTACCTCGCTAAAGCGCAACCTGGTTTTTCAAAATACTCACCTTATGCCGCAAAAACTACGTCAGAATCAGATCTAAAGCGAAACAATTTTATCGCCCTGGTATTATGTTTAATGATGGGTACAGCTGCACTGCCGCATGTTTTAACGCGCTATTACACGACACCATCCGTGACCGCCAGCCGCGACTCAGTATTCTGGTCTTTGTTCTTTATCATGTTACTCTACATCACCATCCCAGCGATTGCCATTTTGATTAAGTATGATATTTACACTTCTTTAGTCGGCACAAAGTTTTCTAATTTACCGGCGTGGGTTACGTACTGGGCGAATATCGATAAGCTCAATCCGCTCATCAGCATTGTTGATGTGAATAAAGATGGCATTGTGCAACTCTCAGAAATCAACATTGATGGCGATATCATCGTTCTGGCGACACCGGAAATTGCCGGATTGCCGTATGTCATCTCAGGTTTAGTAGCGGCAGGTGGATTAGCTGCCGCACTATCAACCGCAGATGGTTTGTTGCTAACGATTTCCAATTCTTTATCACACGATATTTATTACAAAATTCTCGACCCGTCTGCCTCTACGCAAAAGCGTGTAACGATTTCCAAATTGTTTTTATTGGTAGTTGCATTGCTCGCAGCTTATATTGCCTCATTGAAACCTGCGGATATTTTGTCCTTAGTTGGTGCAGCTTTTTCTGTCGCAGCATCCACGCTATTTCCCGCACTGGTATTGGGCATATTCTGGAAACGGACGAACCATCAAGGTGCAATCGCTGGCATCGTCACTGGTTTTTGCGTGTGTGTGTTTTACATGCTTTACACGCACCCATTGTTTGGCGGCAACATGCAGAATCAATGGTGGCATATTGCACCTATTTCGGCCGGTGTATTTGGTGTGCCAGCAGGGTTTAGCGCCATGGCTATTGTCAGCCTTTGCACACCCAAACCTGATACGCAAACTCTTGAACTGATTGACTACTTGCGAGCGCCCTAAGATTTTCGTCAGGACCAGATGGCAGGTGGCACGTTTCTTGATATAGTCAATATCAACAGCACTCGTGGAACTTTGACATGGCAAAATTTTTTAATGAAATGACTGCTGAGGACGCATCCAGCACATATGGTCTCAACGTTACACGCGAGCATTATCGCGATTTTGATCGATGGCTCAAACAACAAGCCGATGAGCGCCTGCAACGCAAACGAGCAGAAGCGGACCTGAGTTTCCGCCGCGTCGGTATCACTTTTGCGGTATATGGCGACGATGCCGGAACAGAACGCCTGATCCCTTTTGACATCATTCCGCGCATCATCCCGGCTCATGAATGGCAGCAATTGCAAACAGGGTTGGTGCAACGCGTACAAGCCTTGAATATGTTCATTCATGATATTTATCACGATCAGAATATCATTAAAGCCGGCATTATTCCGCCCGAGCAAATTTATAAAAATGCGCAATACCGGCCCGAGATGCAAGGTATCTCTGTCGCATCAGATATCTATGCCCATATTGCTGGCGTCGATATCGTGCGTGCGGGTCAAGGTGAATTCTACGTTCTGGAAGACAATCTACGTGTCCCCTCTGGCGTGTCGTATATGCTGGAAGACCGCAAGATGATGATGCGCCTTTTTCCAGAATTATTTAGCAGCAATAAAATTGCACCAGTCGATCATTATCCAGATATGTTGCTCGACAACCTGCGCTCCGTCGCACCAATGGGCATTGATGATCCTACGGTGGTAGTGATGACACCTGGGATGTATAACTCTGCCTATTTTGAGCACGCATTTCTGGCTCAGCAAATGGGCGTGGAGCTGGTTGAAGGGAAGGACTTGTTCGTCAACGATAACGCTGTCTACATGCGCACCACCCGCGGTCCCAAACGAGTGGATGTGATCTATCGCCGCATCGATGATGATTTCTTAGATCCGCTCGCATTCCGACCTGACTCTTCTCTCGGTGTGCCGGGTTTGCTATCTGTGTATCGCTCTGGTCGCGTAACCCTCGCCAATGCAATAGGCACAGGGGTTGCTGATGACAAGTCAATTTATCCCTACGTGCCAGACATGATCAAGTTTTATTTAGCGGAGCAACCGATTTTAAATAACGTCCCGACCTATCAATGTCGCAAGCCCGAAGATCTTGCTTACACCTTGGCCAATCTGGCCGAACTAGTGGTCAAAGAAGTACATGGTGCGGGTGGCTATGGCATGCTGGTAGGTCCTGCGTCAACCAAACAACAAATTGAAGACTTTCGCCAGCGCGTGATTGCTAAACCTGATGGCTACATCGCCCAACCAACTCTGGCGCTCTCATCCTGCCCGACCTTTGTTGAGAATGGCATTGCCCCAAGACATATTGATTTAAGACCGTTTGTGTTGTCGGGCAAGACCATATCAATGGTACCAGGCGGGCTGACCCGGGTTGCTTTGCAAGAAGGTTCATTGGTAGTCAATTCATCGCAAGGCGGTGGCACAAAAGATACCTGGGTCTTAGAAAAATAAACTTCAGATCGCAAAAATATTTCATCGCGCAACCATGCGTACAAGGAAACATCATGTTAAGTCGCACCGCTGATCATTTATTCTGGATGGCACGCTACACTGAACGTGCCGAAAATACCGCCCGCATGTTAGATGTAAACGTGCAAACCTCAATGCTGCCGCAATCTGCAGAAAATGCAGAACAAGGCTGGCGTGCCATGTTAGGCATTTCCGAACTGCAATCGGCGTATGATCATCACTACGGCTTGCTGAACAAAAAAGATGTGTTGGACTTTATGGTACGTGACCCCATGAATCCTTCCTCCATCGCATCCTGTTTGAAAGAAGCCCGTGAAAATGCACGTGCTGTGCGTGGCACACTGACGACGGAAGTATGGGAAACGCAAAATGCCACCTGGCTGGAAGTGCAAGAAAAACTCGCCAGTGGCATGCTGGAACAAGACCCTGGACAATTTTTCGAATGGGTCAAATTCCGCTCACACCTATCCCGTGGTGTGACGCTGGGAACGATGCTCAAGGATGAGGCTGTGCACTTTATACGCCTGGGTACATTTTTAGAACGTGCCGATAACACCGCGCGGATATTGGATGTGAAATTTCATAGTGCAAAAGAAATTGAAAGCGGCAAGCAACTCATGCAAAGAGATTTCTATTATTGGGGAGCGCTATTACGATCGGTTTCTGGATTTGAAATCTATCGTAAAGTGTATCGCGACGTAATTACGCCAGAACGTGTCGCCGAGCTCTTAATGTTACGTGGTGATATGCCACGCTCTTTACTGGCTTGCATGGATGAAGTGGTCGCGAACTTGGCCGAAGTACGCAATGATGTGTCGGCGGATACGGAAAGACTGGCTGGCAAACTGCATGCGGAATTTAAATTCGCCAGAATTGAAGATATTTTGGAAGCCGGATTGCACGACACTTTAACCGAATTTTTGGAACGTATTTTTGAATTAGGCAATCGCATCAGCCGCGATTTTCTGGTTCCATTAGCCGCTTGAGGTTATATGCAACTCCTCATTTCGCATCAGACAACGTATCAGTATTCGCTGCCGTCAACCTATACCATTCAGCAATTGCGGTTGACGCCGCGCAGAGAGAAGCATCAACAAGCAATCCAATGGGAAGTCCAGACCGCTGGCAACAAAACAGCATTTATCGACGCCTATGGCAATCAGTCGCATACGTTGACGATCACCGGCTCGCACTCATCGATCAGTATTCTGGCACAAGGAATCGTTGACATCAGCGCACCTGCGCACGGGCGCATTAGCGATGCCGAAAATTTTTCACCTCTGGTATTTACCGTTCCAACTCGCCTAACCGCGGCGACGCCAGCGATTCTGACATTTGCGCATCGCGGCTTACCTCGGGATCAGATTGCTACAACGAGCGAATTGCTTGATCTGGCAAGCAAAATACAAATGACGGTTGCGTACCGCAGTGGCACGACGATCGTCACCAGTACGGCGGATGATGCCCTGAGTTTAGGGTTAGGTGTATGTCAGGATCACGCTCATTTGTTTCTGGCGTGCTGTCACGTACGTGGCATACCGGCACGTTATGTGTCTGGCTATATTGACCCTGAAACCAGCGGCCACGCAGACAGCCATGCCTGGGTCGATGTCTGGGCGCAAGATACCGATTACCAAGGTTGGGTTAGCATAGATGTAACACATGCTCGCCTGATGGATGACACCTATTGTCGTCTGGCGATAGGCCGCGATTATGATTCCGCAGCGCCTGTACGTGGCGTGCGACGAGGCGGAGGGACAGAAACCCTACAAGTCAGTGTACATGTCACGCCACGATAATCACCGTTGCGACCATTGCGCCATTCGCTTGAGGTAAAATTCAGACTTTGCTTCTATTTGCTTGATTGAAATTATGACTTACTGTGTTGGCATGCGCCTCGACGCCGGGCTGGTTTTTTTGTCGGATTCCCGTACCAATGCTGGGGTGGATCAAGTTGGCACCTTCCGGAAAATGTCGGTATTTGAAAACGCTGGCGACCGTTTAATGGTCTTGATGACCGCCGGTAATTTATCTATTTCCCAATCCATCCGTGAACTTCTGTCTGATTTCAAAGATAGCAATGGCAATAGCATTTGGAATGCACCCAACATGTACGAAGCCGCCCGCATCCTGGGTGAAACTGTACGCACAGTGCATCAGCGTGACGCCAAAGCATTGGCTGACTTTGGCATCGACTTTAATGTCAGTTTGATGTTTGGTGGCCAGATCGGTAAAGAGCGTTGTCGTTTATTTCAGATTTATGCGGCAGGGAATTTTATCGAGGCGCATAACGAAAATACCTATTTCCAAATCGGTGAAGCCAAATATGGCAAGCCGATTTTAGACCGCGTTATCAATCCTTCAACGAGCTTAGACGATGCCGCAAAATGCGCGCTGATTTCAATGGATTCTACCTTGCGTTCCAATGTTTCTGTCGGATTACCTTTGGATTTGCTGGTGTATGAAAATAATCGGCTTGCAGTCACGCGCTTTGTGACCATCGATGAAAAAAACCACTATTTCCAGATGATACGCAGTAGCTGGGGCCAACAATTAAAAGCCGTGTTTGAAGGCATCGATGCGCCAGTCTGGGATGCCGACAACGCGGTCAACACAAGCAGCAACGCCGAACATATGACGAACTCTACTGCGTTATCCCATGCCAGTTCGCGCAACACACCAGTGATGGTCGCGCATCCACGCAACCAGGATAACAAAACTTCTTCCGGCGAAATTCAATCGTTTGCCGAACAAAATGGCTCCGGCAAACAACATTGAATTTATCGTTGCCTTAAGCAAGTTTTGCACTAAACAGGACAATGCCAGTCGCAATCAGCAGCATGGTCATGCACCATGCCAATTGCCTGCATATAAGCGTAAATAATGGTTGAACCAACGAATTTAAAACCGCGTTTACTCAGGTCTTTGGATATCTGATCTGACAGCGGCGTGGTGACAATGCGCTCACCATTATTGTGTATCGGTGTGCCATTCACATAGGCCCACAGATACGCGTCCAGGCTGCCTTTTTCTTCGCACAAACGCAAATAGGCTTTGGCATTATTGATCGTCGCTGCGACTTTGAGACGGTTACGAACGATGCCTGGATTAGCCAATAAACTCGCCACTTTAGCGTCATCGTAGGTGGCAATTTGATGGGCATCCCAATTATCAAACGCCAGCCTGTAGTTTTCGCGCTTATTCAAAATTGTTTCCCAACTCAAGCCCGCCTGAGCGCCTTCCAGATTCAACATCTCAAATAAGCGGCGCTCGTCATGGCACGGAATTCCCCATTCGTGATCATGGTAATTGAGATAAAGTGGATTGGCAGGATTCGCCCAGGCACAACGTTTTTTCATTGCTATTCGTCCTAAAAAAAACCCCCTGCGGATAAACTGCAGAGGGTAATTACAAAATTTCCGAGCTTACTTTTTAATTTGGCATTGCACCTGATGCAGCGCCTCTTTGCGCCCTGTACTCAAATCGATCAAGAAGCATTGCTCACCTTGCTTGATTAATCGAAGCCTGTGTGGCATTTCCAGATCACGACCTTGTATCAAATCGCCTTGCGGATTGCGTTGATGACGGCGTTCTAATACAACATCGCTGTCTTGCATCCAGTCCTTCTCGGACAACAGGACATCGCTAAAACCACTGATCCTGGCTGTAACCTCTTGCAGCTCCTGCAAGGCGAGCTGGCTAGCATTGCTTAACAAAGCTGGCCGCTCTTCCGGCGTTGCACCACCTGACTGGCACGCTGTTAAGGCAATGACAGTCAATGTGTGTAACAAGATCCGGTGTGTTTTCATATACCAGGTTTAGGTGTAACGATTCGCATTTCCTGACTTTGCGGACGAATTAAATTGAATTTAAGTGCATCGAATCCAGTTACGGTTGTACTGGTAACATTCGCCGGGCAAACATTGGTCAGACGATAGTTGAGCGCCGTCTTTAACATGGCCTCAGAAGGATCACCCCGCAGACGAGTGAAGTCGTCGGGAGCATTACATGTTGGTGCAAAGCCATCCGCATAATCACCATAGCCGATGTTATTTTGACCTTTGAACTGAATTGAAAAATAGGTGTAAGAACAGTTATCCTGCGGAACAAAACCATATGGCTTACCACGTGTTGTCGCACCGATCAAATCAACTTTTACGCCAACGCCACGCAAACTATTAATAATAGATTCGCTAGCGGATGCTGTTCCTCCCGACACCAACAAACTGACGTGATTCAGCCCCAGAGTTGGCAAGGCTTGATTCGTCGTACTTGATGAATAAAATGGATAGATTTGATTTTTCGAGGTCAACTTATCATTATAAGTGAGTTGTTCGAAAATTTTGTTAGAGGTGATCGTCGGACCAGCAATCATGTACGCCAACTCACTGGCAATGTATAGCAGACCGCCACCGTTATAACGAAGATCGATGACGAGGTCAGTAACACCCGCGGCTTTCAATTGGCTAATCGCACTCATTAATTCGGCTTCGGATTTTTGAATGTGTGTATCAAAAGCGAAGTAGCCAACAGCACCATTTGCAGTTTGAACCGTGCTCACGTTTTTGACTGTAGCAACAGTATAAGTTGCTGGTGTCATGGTGACTGGTGATTTTCCGCTAAACCCTATCGTATGTGCAGCCAATTTGCTTGGAAATAAACCTTCGTTAAGAATATTGATGCCGGCCTGAGTATTGTCATTAACCAGATCAACTCCATCCACCGTCAATACTTTGTCACCGCGTTTTACGCCAGCAAGTGCTGCAGGTGATCCACTGGCAACTTCAGCTGCGATAAATACTCTGGGAGGCACCAGTGATTGTGCTGCCCACTGAACTCCATAGTCCTGAGAAATGCCGGAAGAAGCCGCATTCCAGGATGCCGTCGTTTGAGACCAGTGAAATTGATCAACAGGTTTGCCAGACGCTGTGGTTAAAGGCGTTTTAAGCGCATCAAAATATGTTTGTGGCGTCGCATAACTAGCAGGAACCAGATTGGCCGGAACATCTTTATACCAAAGATAAGTTTCATCCACAAAAGAGCGCAAATAAGCTTTTTCTGTATCAGCTGAACCTTGAACATCGGATGTATTAGGGCGCGGAGCAGCGCATTGATTCGCCAGGCTAGAGGAAGGCGGTAATACGTTTGAAGCTACGGAACCTCCTGAACTGCTACCACCGCCTCCGCCACATGCAGCAAGAATACTGACCAAACTTAAAGAAAGAATTTTTTTCATTTTAATTTTTCAAAAACAAGTTTCACAATAGCAGCAAAAAGCTTTCTGCCTATCCATCAACCTCATTCGACTGAACGATCAGGTAGTTTATTTTAATACAACATTTAATTATTATTTATTTTATTTTTCTGCTTAGAGGATTAACCCTGGCTACCACAATATAAATTACGGTCAGGCAAGACACAACTGCAGTAGGTGTCGAAAAAACCACGAAAATCACCAGCCATCTGAGAGATCAGAAGTAACATCAGTGCCAATCAATCCTATCAGCCATTTTTTATTTGTAGAAGACATTTTTTGGGCGCAAAAAAAAACGCTGCACTTGAATCAAAAAGTGCAGCGTCTCGAATGACAAAACTAAAAATCAGACGACGATCGTTGGGTGCTCGTTACCTTCACGTGCACGAATCTCACCAATACGTGAAACCGTCTCACCCGAGGCTGCCAGATGTGCAATCGCTGCATCTGCATTTTCGGCGGAAACAATGACGACCATCCCGATACCGCAGTTAAATACACGGTGCATTTCTGCGTCAGCAACGCCGCCGTGTTGTTGCAACCAGGTGAACAGCGGTGGCATTTCCCAGCCATCTTTATGCAAAACGGCTGTCAACTTGTCGCCCAAAACGCGCGGGACGTTTTCAACCAAACCGCCGCCAGTAATGTGCGCCATACCTTTGACTTCGATCGCTTCCATCAGCGCGAGCAAAGGTTTAACGTAAATGCGGGTTGGTGCCATTAATGCATCACCCAGCGTACGGCCATGGAAATCAGCGTTCAGATCTGGCTGAGCAACTTCGATGATTTTGCGCACCAGAGAGAAACCATTTGAATGGATGCCAGAAGAAGCCAGACCAAGGATCACGTCACCTGGTTGGATTTTACTGCCATCGATAATTTTGGATTTTTCTACTGCGCCAACCGCAAAACCTGCCAGATCGTACTCGCCATCTGGGTACATAGATGGCATTTCGGCAGTTTCACCACCAATCAATGCGCACCCAGCTTGTTCGCAGCCAGCGGCAACGCCTTTGATGACGTCAGTTGCTGTAGCAACATCCAACTTGCCGCAGGCAAAATAATCAAGGAAGAACAAAGGTTCTGCACCTTGTACCAGAATATCATTCACACTCATCGCCACCAGATCGATACCGACTGTGTCGTGCTTATTCAGATGAAAAGCCAGTTTCAGCTTTGTACCGACACCATCTGTACCAGATACCAGCACTGGTTCTTTATATTTTTTGCTGACTTCGAACATGGCGCCGAAGCCACCAATACCTGCCATTACGCCTTCGCGCATGGTTCGTTTAGCAAAAGGTTTGATGGCATCGACGAGGGCGTCGCCAGCAACCATATCGACACCAGCGTCGGCGTAAGAGAGAGAAACAGAGGTAGGAGTGCTCATGATAGTCGTCAGTAGGGGCTTGAGGCGGTAAAATAGAGGAATTGCCAGAAAACTCCGGCAAAAACGCTATTTTAACAAAATGACCGCGGCTTGACCTATATTTGGACAAGACCTCATCAACACATCAGCAAATAATTTTATAAGCGACCAGTCAATACGATGTCACTCTCTATTACAACCGAGCAAAAACAAACCATGCTATGGCTGGCGACAGGATGCGCACTATTAATCTTATTCTCTATGCTGGGTCCGGTTCTGATGCCATTTATTGTGTCGGCGACAATTGCCTATGTGCTCAATCCCTGGCTCGATCGCTTGTGCGCACTACGTATCGGACGCTTGCGCTTGCCCCGCTCGGTAGCAGCAACATTATTGATCGTGTTGTTTATTGCGCTGGTATTGGGCTTAATTTTCGTCATCGTCCCGATATTGAAACGGGAGATACCACAATTACAAGATGAAATTCCGCTGTTTTTAGACAGATTAGATCAGTTTCTCGGTCCAAAGCTGGCAGAATATGGCTACAACATCAAGCTCGACAGCACAGGAATTAAAGCATTATTAAGTGAACAATTTGCCGGGAGCAGCGACGTGATCGGTAAAGCCATCCTGTCTTCTATCCGGGTTGGTGGTACTGCGGTCATCGGCATGGTTGCCAATTTGTTGTTAATTCCCATCGTTTTATTTTATTTATTGCTGGACTGGCATGCTTTGATTGAACGCTCGGCACAATTTATTCCACGTCGCTGGACGCATCGAGCGACCACCGCGTTATTAGAAGTCGACGATATCCTTGCGCAATACTTGCGCGGACAACTGTTAGTGATGCTGGTATTGGCAATTTACTATTCCGCTGCATTGAGTATCGCGCGCTTTGACTTGGCATTACCAGTGGGCATTATTACCGGATTTTTGGTTTTTATTCCTTATCTCGGTTTTGGTCTGGGTCTGGTGTTGGCATTAATCGGCGCCGTATTGCAATTTGAAGGTGCTCATGGGTTGATTGCGGTAGCCATCATTTACGGTATCGGTCAGACACTGGAATCTTTTTTCCTGACGCCACGACTGGTTGGAGAACGCATAGGTTTACATCCTTTAACTGTCATTTTTGCCTTAATGGCGTTTGGACAGTTATTTGGTTTTATCGGCATACTGATTGCTCTGCCCGCTTCTGCCGTTGTATCAGTAGCAGTCAATCACCTGCGCGCCTCGTATTTTAATAGTCCTTTTTATCGACAGTCATGAGGCAATTACTTTTAGATCTGGATGCACAAAAATTGCCATCCCTGGCCACCTTCGTGGTTGGTCAAAATGCCGAACTGGCGCAATTATTGGGATTATTTTCTCAACGCATCGCTAGCCAGTATGGAGAACGTTCCGTCTATATCTGGGGTGAAGCCGGTGCCGGAAAAACGCATTTATTGCACGCACTGGCCGATCATAACGAGTCACGTTACATTCCCGCTAATGCCCCTGAAAGCGCATTTGATTTTAGTGAAGCGGTGAGTTTGTATTTATTAGATGACTGCCACTTGCTGTCACCTTTGAATCAGATTGCGGCATTTAATCTCTTCAATGAAGCGCGTGCTCATGGTGGCTTTCTGGTCGCAACGGGTAATCATCCGCCGATGATTTTGAATGTCCGTGATGATCTGCGTACACGCTTTGGATGGGGTCTGATTTATCAGTTACATGGTCTGACAGACGAGGATAAAATTGATGCTTTAGAACGGGCAGCCAACGCCAGAGGAATTCAATTGTCCGCGGGCGTGTTACCCTATCTAATTACACATTACCAACGCGACATGAGCTCTTTATCTGACATGCTGGATCAACTCGATCATTATTCCCTGGTCACCAAGCGTCCGATTACCTTGCCGTTGTTGCGTGAACTCATGCTGCAGCAACCTTGACAATGAACCAGACTATTTTGCAGACAATCTATGCGTCAATTAGCTTTATTTGATCTCGACCACACACTGATCCCAATTGATTCAGATTATGAGTGGGGTCAATTTTTATGCCGCATTGGTGCAGTGGATTCCGAAGCGTTTGCCCGCCGCAATGCGGATTTTTTTGCACAATATCAGGCTGGTACTTTGGATCCGGTGGAATATCTGGAATTTGCGTTAGGGACACTGGCGCAATTCAAACGTCCGCAACTCGATGAGTTCCATGCGCAGTTTATGCAAGAAGTAATACAACCAGCCTTGTTACCTGCAGCATTTGATCTGTTAAAAAAACATCAGGATCAGGGTGATCTGATTGCGATCATCACTGCGACCAACCGTTTTGTGACGACTCCCATTGCAGGCGCTTTAGGGGTCGACCACTTGTTAGCAGCGGAGCCGGAACTGGACGCACATCTCAATATCACTGGTAAATTAATCGGCGTACCTACTTCCGGCGCTGGCAAAGTCGTTCACCTGCATAACTGGTTGCACCAGCGTGATCAACAACTCCGCGATTTTAGTCATAGCTATTTTTACAGCGACTCACACAACGATATACCTCTGCTTGAGGTTGTAACACATCCGGTCGCCACCAATCCAAACGCCAAACTCAGTGCTCATGCACAAGCGCGCGGATGGCCTCAAATTAACCTGTTTCATCAGCAATAATTCGTAAGCAATGATTAAGAAATTTATCCGCAAAATACTCGGTGTAAAAAATTCCACCGAATCTGGCAAAGCTAATCCTAAGCCATCCGTGTTGACCGCCAAAGAGCATGGCATCAACCCCAAATTAGTCTCTGCCAATGCCATCCGCGTCACGCAGACTTTACAAGAAAACGGATTTAAAGCCTTTATCGTCGGCGGTGCCGTGCGTGACCTGCTAACTGGCGTCAAGCCAAAAGATTTCGATATTGCGACCAATGCGACACCTGAGCAGGTAAAGCGTTTATTCCGTCGCGCCTTCATCATTGGCCGCCGTTTTCAAATTGTCCACGTCATGTTTGGTCAGGATTTGCTCGAAGTAACAACCTTCCGCGGGCCGTCCAATGACGCAGCCCCCAAAGATGAACATGGGCGCGTGTTGCGCGACAATACGTTCGGTGAACAGCATGAAGACGCAGCGCGTCGCGATTTTACAATTAACGCGATGTACTACGATCCTGCTTCTCAAACGGTGTTTGACTATCACGGCGGCATTAAAGATATCCGTAAAAAGACACTGCGCATCATCGGCGTTCCCGAAGCACGTTATCGAGAAGACCCAGTACGCATGCTGCGCGTAGTTCGCTTTGCAGCAAAGCTGCAATTTGAAATTGATGCCGCAACCCGGGCACCGATCGGCGTCATGGCACCGTTGATTAACAATGTGCCAGCGGCTCGCGTATTTGATGAAATGTTGAAATTGCTGACCAGCGGACACGCAATGGCATGTTTGCAGCAATTACGCAAAGAAGGTTTGCATCACGGTCTGATGCCCCTGCTAGACGTGGTGATGGAACAACCTTTGGGCGAAAAATTTGTCACACTGTCACTTGCCAATACCGACGAACGTGTGCAACAAGGCAAACCCGTCTCACCGAGCTTTTTGTTTGCGTCTTTGCTTTGGCATCAAGTGCTGGAAAAATGGGATGCTTACAAAGCCGCGGGTGAATTCCCTATCCCGGCCCTGCATCTGGCAGCCGATGATGTATTGAATACCCAAACTGATGCCTTAGCGATACAACGCAAAATCGGCGCGGATATGCGCGATATTTGGGCCATGCAACCACGTTTTGAAAAACGTGTCGGCAAAACGCCGTACAAAATGCTGGAACATCAGCGTTTGCGAGCTGGCTACGATTTCTTGTTATTACGCTGCGCCAGCGGTGAAATTGAAGCTGAAGTTGGCGAATGGTGGACTGACTTCATCAATGGCGATGCGGAACAGCGTGAAAAACTGATCAACACTAAACCTAAGGCAAGTGGCGCACCAGCCGCAAAAAAACGCAAGCCGCGCCGACGTGCGCCAAATAAGGCAAAAGCGGAAGAATGATCACAGCGTATATTGGCATCGGTGCCAATCTGGGTAACGCACGGCAAACCGTAAGAGAGGCGATTGGCCAGCTTGCACACATAGCAGGATGCAAACTAACGAGCGCTTCCACCTTGTATAGCAGCGCACCGATAGATTCCAGCGGCGACGACTACGTTAATGCCGTCGCCGAATTACTGACAAGTCTGAGTGCGCAAAGTCTGCTGGAGGCCTTGCAAGCGATAGAGCTGACATTTGGTCGTGAACGCCCGTATCGTAACGCTCCACGCACACTGGATCTGGACGTATTACTCTACGGCACGGAAAAGATAGCCACGGAAACCCTGACCGTGCCGCATCCGCGCATGACCGAACGTGCGTTTGTGCTGCTACCTTTAGTGCAAATTGCACCAGATATTAGTATTCCAGAACAAGGAAAAGCAGCTGATTTACTCGAAGGCGTCAGGGATCAGGTGATTTTTCAATTAGCAGATAGCGAAGTAACGCCTTAATAGCAAAAATAGAATTTGAGTTAGACTGCGCAACACGAGTACACAGTCTGGCTCAAGGATGTTAAGTCAAAGTTTGAATCGTAGTCTGAGGTTATGGTGGAGACCAAACCAGCTGTCACAAAAAAATCAAATGGCAGCATCACCTTTGGAGAAAAGAATGGCTGAATATTTACAAGATCGTAAAGCTGTCAGTGTTCCTGGCTTGCATAACATGCGAGTCCAGGGTGAGAAAATCACGATGCTAACCTGCTATGACGCGAGTTTCGCAGCACTAATGGACCGCTGTGGTGTCGAAATTTTATTGATAGGTGACTCCCTCGGTATGGTTTGCCAGGGTCACGAATCGACTTTACCAGTGTCGGTAGCAGATGTTGCTTATCACACTGCGGCAGTGGCACGTGGCAATAAAAAAGCTTTAATCGTCGCTGACATGCCGTTTGGCAGCTATGGGACACCAGAGACCGCGTTCCAAAACGCCGTGCAACTAATACAAGCTGGTGCGCAAATGGTTAAACTAGAAGGGGGTAACTGGCTAGCACCGACGATCAAATTTCTGACCGAACGCGCGATTCCGGTTTGTGCGCATCTGGGTCTGACGCCACAATCTGTCAATGTATTAGGTGGCTATAAAGTACAAGGAAAAACCGACGCTACCGCTGGTTTACTCAAAATGGAAGCTTTGGCAGTACAAGCCGCAGGCGCGAGTTTGCTGGTTTTAGAAGCAATTCCAGCAACTTTGGGTAAAGAAGTGACTGATAGTTTAGATATTCCTACTATTGGCATAGGTGCTGGTGTTGATTGTTCTGGTCAGGTATTGGTCATGCACGATTTGCTTGGTGTTTTCCCAGGTCGTAAAGCACGCTTCGTGAAAAATTTCATGGAAGGTCAAACCAATATCGACGCCGCAGTACTGGCCTATGTTGCAGCAGTGAAAGACAAAACCTTCCCTGCACCTGAACACTGTTTTTAACACCCCGACTACTAAATGCGCCCAGAGTGCAATAAAAATTGCCCCACCCTGAAAATGAGGCTGGGGCAATTTTTTAATCTTTTCAACGCTCACTCGGCTAAAAAATATTTCCAAAATGGATTTTTTGGATCAGAAACCGACATTTTTGGCACAATTTCACTCGTTGATGCTTTTTTTGCAAATCCAGGTTTACGCGATCTATACATTCACCTAGACTATCTTTGCACCGTTTTTACACCTTCACCGTTATTCTGACCACTATCAAGTCGCCATGTTGGCGGCGATAAAAAGGAAGATCACATGAAGAAAAATATCCTGTTTTTGAGCGTCATTGCTACTCTCATTTCCTCTGGCGCTGCATTTGCAGATGAAGTTAAACCAGATAATGAAGTTACTTTCAACGCTAGCCTGGCAAGCGACTATCGCTATCGTGGCATCTCTCAAACACGTTTAGACCCAGCATTACAAGGCGGTGCAGACTACACAAACAATCCAACTGGTTTGTATGCTGGTACTTGGTTATCGACAATCAAATGGATTTCTGACACACCAGGTGCTGGCAGTACCCCTGCAGAATGGGATATCTACGCGGGTAAACGCGGTGAAGTAACAAAAGACATCTCTTATGACATCGGCGTACTGGGCTACGTCTATATCAACAATAATCTGACTAACGTTGGTTTAAAAGATGCAAACACACTAGAAATCTGCGGTCAGCTCGGCTACGGTCCTGCGTATATCAAATACTCTCACGCAGTAACACCATTGTTCGGTATCGTTGACAGCAAAAACAGTGGCTACCTGGACGCAGGTGCAAATATCGAAATCAGCGAAGGTTTAACACTGAACCTGCACGTCGGTTACCAAAAAGTAAAGGGAATAAATTCCAACGCAGCGACTTACACCGACTACAAAGTCGGCGTCAGCAAAGAGTTTAAACAATTGGGTGGCATCGTCGTCAGTCTGGCCGCTGTCGGTACCAATGCAGATAAAGCATTCTACGCATCCGCAGCGAATGGCAAATTCATGGGTAAAAACAGCGCAGTGCTGATCGTTACAAAAAATTTCTGATCTAAAAAATCAACACGGACTCGACATATAAGCAAGGTAGGTTTCGCAACCTACCTTTTTTAAATGTGCTCATAAAACTCCCCTTTAAACTCTCCTCTCTCTTTTCATTCCCGCTTCATATTTGTAGCACTCTACAGAGTTGTGTATTCGCATTAAAAAATCACTCATTTTTTGCATAAATAAGAAACGAGCTCACCAATGCGCACGATCAAAAATAGTAGTCGAACTTCGTTTCAGACGGAATCTTAATTTACCAGAGAAATTTACCATCAGAAAAATGCTTCTGTAGCAGTGTTATGATGCGTTCTTTACATAGTTTTCCGCCGCATCTATGTCTATCACCGCAGCTACTGGGCAAACGACCCAGGTCAAAAAATACCTGCCGTGGGTTGTCGCCATTGCCTTGTTTATGGAGCAATTGGATTCGACGATCATCAATACCGCGGTACCAGCCATGGCCGATAGTTTGCAAGTTAGCCCACTAAGTTTAAAAGCCGTGGTCACGAGTTACATCCTGAGCCTCGCGGTGGGAATACCGGTAAGTGGATGGATTGCCGATAAATTCGGCACACGAAAAGTTTTTAGTCTGGCAGTCGCGATTTTTACACTGTCGTCTATGTTGTGCGGTCTGTCGTTGAATCTGCCCATGCTGGTCACAGCGCGAATTATGCAAGGAATTGGTGCGGCAATGATGATGCCAGTTGGCCGACTCACTATCGTGCGCACGTTTCCAAAATCGGAATTACTGGCGGCAATGAATTTTGTGATTATCCCTGCCTTAATAGGTCCGCTACTCGGGCCAACTGTCGGCGGCTTAATAGTGCACTGGCTATCCTGGCGCGTGATTTTCTTTGTCAATATTCCTGTTGGTCTGGCGGCGCAATATCTTATCCATCGCCACATGCCAGATTACTATGGAGAAGAGTCGAGACCATTAGATGTGAAAGGGTTGCTGCTATTTGGCACGGGAGCCGCCTTGTTATCGTGGTTGTTAGAAATTTTTGGCGAACATTCTATTTCTGCGCCTATGACTTTTTTTCTGTTTGCACTGTCGCTTGGTTTACTTGCTTGGTATGGCTGGCATTCACAACACACGACAACACCTCTGCTCAAACTTCAATTATTTAATGTCCGCACCTTCAGGGTCTCGGTGGTTGGTGGCTTTATTACGCGTCTGGGGCTTGGCGGATTGCCATTTCTGCTTCCTTTGCTGTATCAATTAGGATTAAATCTCCCTGCCTGGCAATCTGGTTTATTAATGATGCCTGCGGCGGC
The DNA here is from genome assembly GCA_049339905.1 of Undibacterium sp. SXout11W. Lineage (GTDB taxonomy): Bacteria > Pseudomonadota > Gammaproteobacteria > Burkholderiales > Burkholderiaceae_D > Undibacterium. The sequence continues at coordinate 16,110 of JBMPPG010000013.1, read as the reverse complement.
AGCGGCGATGTTTATGAAGCTGATGGCCAGTGGCGTGTTAAGACGTTTTGGCTATCGCAAAGTGTTAATTCTGAATACCCTGATGATCGGTGTGACTATCTGTACATTTTCATTGATCACGCCAGAAACACCGTGGTACATGATTGTGTTACTCAGTTTGACGCAGGGTTTCTTTAACTCCTTACAATTTACCAGCATGAATTCCATGGCATACGCCGACATCAAACCCGCCGACACAAGCATGGCGAGCACCATTGCCAGTACGTTGCAGCAAATGTCGATGAGCTTCGGTCTGGCATGCGGCTCATTGGTGACGGCCTGGTATCTGAGCGAATTGCCACAATCCGACAAAATCGCTGTTACCTCGGCGTTGCATTATGCCTTTTTAACCTTGGGCGTCATGACTTTATTTTCATCCATTACGTTCTGGAGTCTACGTCCGGAAGATGGTGAGAGCGTCAGCAAAGGCGGCACTTAACAGCAATACGAACAATACGTTTTCCGATAAACGACGTTATTAGTGCCCTGCATGCAACAACTTGAGAAGTAAAGCAGTATCAGGCACAATCCACACACCATTTTTTTTGGATAAGTATATGAATGTTGATGCAGGTATGGGAGCGGATGCGCTGGCGCAAGCAGTTGTCGTTAGTGAAATAACCGGTGAAGGTCGTGATCCTCACTATGCGCCGGAAGAACACGGCATTTGCGCCAATTGTGAGACGCCGCTGACAGGCGCGTACTGCCATGCCTGTGGGCAATCAGCGCACATCCATCGCTCATTGCTGCATATGTTTGAAGAACTGTTGCATGGCATCTTTCACTTTGAAACCAAAGCCTGGCGCACGATACCAGCCTTGATCTTTACTCCTGGCAAACTGACACGCAATTATATTGCTGGTCAGCGAACACGCTATGTGTCACCACTGGCACTATTTTTATTTTTGATTTTTCTGATGTTCTTTGTGTTTTCTCTGACCAGCAGTCATTACGACGTAGATACGAGCGGAGGAAAGACGCAAGCGGTTGCAAACATCAACAAAGATCTGGACGCAGCAAAAATCAAACTACAATCATTGACTGTAGAGCGAGAAAAATTAGCAAAGGATAATCAGAACATTGAAAGTATCAATGAGGAAATCAATGAAACAAAAATTGAAATCGCAACCCTCGAAGTATCCTTGAAGGCGATTGGCCAGTTACCAGAAAAAAATGTTGAGCATAACGTTAGCAAAGATACAAAGAACACAATAAAGGGAACCATTGACCTGTCTGGTGATATCAATAAAGGATTCGATTTGGCACTTGATGACGAAAACGTCAGCTCTTCCAATCCATGGATAAAGCAGACATTAAAACATGCGGCGCAAAATCCAGAATTGACGATCTATAAAATGAAAAGTGCAGCATCAAAATTTGCATTTTTATTGATGCCGATTTCGTTGCCATTTTTATGGCTGCTATTTATTTTAAAACGTCACTATGTGATGTTTGATCATGCCGTATTTTCTTTATTTTCGCTCTCTTTCATGGCGATACTGATTATGTTTATCACTATTCTGGGGAAACTTAATTTAACGGGTTTCGCAGCATTTCTTACAGTCGTGGTTCCGCCCTTACATATGTTTGCACAAATACGCGTTAGTTATGCACTGACAAATTTCGAAGCCTTCTGGCGAACCATTGCGCTACTGTTTGTTGCGTTGATTTCATTAATTATTTACGCGCTGATTGTGGTCGGAATAAGTGCGTAAAATACGCCCGATCAATAAAAAATGCACCGTACAAGGTGCATTTTTTATTTAAAACACAATCGTGTTAGTTGATATTTCGCTTGATAATTGCATCCAATTCGCCACTCTTTTTTAGCGACTCAATAGCAGCATTTAAGCGTGGGAGAGCAGATGCTTTGCCGGGATGAACACGTAGCATCACGTCACTTGATTCAACAATGCGTCCCTCGTCGCAATTATATTTTGCAGGATCAGATTTAGCCCAATACTGTTTGACGTATTGACTAATAATAATCTGATCAAAACGCTTTGCTTTTAACATAGTGAGTAAATTGGGATTGGTAAATGCATCTGCTCGCTTAATTATTCCTTTGGAAAAGGCCGAATCAAATTCAGGATAACTATAATTCGCAATAACGCCAATTGTTTCACCGGAAAAATCAGCAATACGTTCGTTCTTTTTTATCTCGCCAAACCGATAACACAAAATATCGCTAACCGTCAGAAACGGATCGCTATAGATACCCGGCACAAGTGATGTGCTACGCCATTTAGAATTTACACCCACTTCAATATCAATTGATCCCACTTCAAACGCATTGAGCAGTCGTTTGATAGGGAGTGCCTGAACTTCAATTTGATCGCCACTTTTTTGCGCGATTGCCGCCATCAATTCAGGAAAAATTCCATATACGCGACCGTTGGTAGTCTGTACAAACGGTGCATCGCCTCCGTCATAATAAGCAATACGAAATGTTTCAGCATTGACATGCAAACTAAGCGATACAAGGACAAAAATCAGTAGAGTTTTTTTCAAAACCAGCCTCAAATCGTATCTAGATAGAAATGAGTATAGCAATGAAATCAGGCGAGGAGGATTGAATTCAATCGCAACTGATGCAAACTAATAATTGCCTCGCGCGTTGGTGTTGCAACGGCATCTTTGAGAGTATAAGCATCCAGCGCTTCATAAAAAACTTTATGAGCGCGGTCAAGGATATGTTTGAGTTGGCAATTTCCCTTCAAACCACATGCAGGCTTGGCGCAATCGATTAACTCGGTATGCCCTTCCAAGGTGGAAATCAATTGGCCTAATTTATATTTGTTGACAGGTTGAGCCAGAGCCATACCACCACCTTTGCCTCGCGTCGTGACTATCCATTGTTGTTGAGCTAGGAAATGGACTACTTTAACCAGATGGTTGCGCGAGACATCAAACTGCGATGCAATCTCAGAAATCGTCACTGGCTCTGTACGATCAGGGAAGGTCAGGTAAATCAAAACGCGCAGACCTAAGTCGGTAAAGTGAGTGAGTTGCATGGGTTCTCTTTGCTATCAATTGAAAGACCAGCCAGCGTTTGCTGGCTCGCCAATATTTCAAATGCAATTATGCAGCAATGCCGCCACTACCAAAAGCTTCTGCATGAATTTTTCCAGCGTCCACACCAAGCTTTTTCAGTTTGTTGATTTGCTCTTGCATAAAAGGAACCGGTCCACAAACATAATAATCGGCATGAGGTTGTACGACCATGTTAGCGATCTGTTCCAGATGCAAACGTCCCGCATATTGGTAATCAAACTCAACTAAATCTTGTTCGCGTGGTACCTCATAATAAACCACGTTTTTCACATAGGGGTGCTGCGCCGACAGTTTTTTGACGTGTTGCTTAAATGCGTGTACTCCACCATGACGACATGCATGAATAAATGATACGGAACGTGTTGAATTTGTCTCAATCAAATGTTCAAGCATCGCGACCTTAGGTGTGATGCCGACGCCAGCGCTAATCAACACCACAGGCGTGTTGCGATCTTCATGTAAAAAGTAATCGCCCATCGGTGGTGCGAGTTCAATCAAACTACCAATCTCAAGTTGCTTGTGTAATTCATTCGACACCAGACCTTCTGGATTCACTGTATGCCCTTGCTCACGTTTGACGGAAATGCGTAAAAACGATTGGCCCGGTGCACCTGATAAGCTATATTGCCTTGCCTGACTTATTCCCATTGTGGGAATGTGCACTTTGACCGAAATGTATTGTCCAGGACGATATTGGGGCACCTGCCCCCCATCTGCAGGCGTAAGATAAAACGATTTGATTTCATCACTTTCTATCACTGTTTTTTCTACTCTGAAACTACGCCAGCCACTCCAGCCACCATTCTGATTAGCGGCTTGTTGGTAAATGTTATTCTCCTGGGCGATCAGAAAGTCTGCCAATTGTCCATACGCAGCCGCCCATGCCGCGATTAATGCCTCACTCGATGCATCACCCAATACTTCTTGTATCGAAGCAAGTAAATGTTTGCCGACAATCGGATAGTGTTCGGCACGAATTCCCAGACTGGCATGTTTGTTAGCCACCAGAGTTAACACCGGTTGTAAAACCTCTGGGTTATCGATGTGCTCAGCATACGCCAACACCGCCATCGCCAATGCCTGTTGTTGACGCCCTGCTTGCTGACTTGTCTGATTAAACATTGGTTTCAATTCCGGATTATGAGCAAACATCCGTGCATAAAAATGCCGTGTCAGCGTGACACCATGCTGCGTTAAGACAGGCACCGTCGATTTAATTAATTCACGGGTTGTAGAATCCAACATATCAAACCTTATTAAATATATTATAAATACATCTTTAAGCACGCATAACGAACGGCAAATCTGTCGTTCAATTGACATCGGCCTTAAAGTACCGAAATCATCATACATCGATTAACATATATTTTCAATACATGTTAATCGATGCCGATACTTGGAAAAGTCTTCAGAAATTTTTAATGTTGAATTTTAAATAAGGCGTTTTTGCGAATGAACACCCGCTTACATGCTGGAATGCGAGTGGATATGCAGACGCTGATCATCTGCCTCCAGCGCAGACTGACATTTGATGCAACGTTCAGCCGTAGGTTCAGCCTCTAGTCTGGCATAAGGTATTGTTGTACCGCATTCACGACAAATATCTGCAATGTTCTCGCTCAGACGCGCTTGCGCCCTTTGCAAGGATTGCCATTCTGCATGTTGATGCAAGTACTTTGACATTGCATCGTGATTTAAGACGTCATTAATCGCACCATCACCTTCACCGCTGTCATGGCGTAAAAGATCTGGATTATGCTGTCTGAGTTCCGTCTGAATCTCTTGCTTCATCAAATCTAATTTCGATTTCAAAGCAGCATGTTGGTCGTTATTTAGGCTCATATTTTCTCACTGAACACTTCATGGATAAATTGGCGTTACCTGCAATTCCGTGTCAGATAGCAGGGGTCATTAGCGTATAAATATAATACTCAGATTACTCCGCCCAGCATGCCTAGCCTTGATACAACTCAATAGTCATGTCGTCTATGTTTGTCACATCACTTTTCTAAGGATGAACTACTGATCCACTCCTATCTTGTCGGTAACAAAAAAGGCACCAAACGGTGCCTATTCATAACTGACATAAAATACCTGACGATGACTCTTAAAATTCTTCCCAATCATCTGTTTCGGCTTTTGTTGACTTCGACGATGTCGCACTACTCAGTGCAGGTGCCGCCGGACGTGCTTTGGGAGCAGGCTTAGGTGCAGGCTTGGCTGCTGTTGTAGATTCCGTATTCGTCGCCATCTGTCCTCTGCCTGTGCTATGACGCTGATGTAAGCCTCCACCGCCGCCAGAGTTATTTAATTTAAACACCGATACCACCTGCGTCAATTTATTTGCCTGCTCTTGTAACGACGATGCCGCTGCTGCTGCTTGTTCTACCAATGCTGCATTTTGCTGTGTACTCTCATCCATGTGTATCACTGCCTGATTGATCTGATCAATACCCGAACTTTGCTCATGGCTGGCATTACTGATTTCGCTGACGACGTCACTTACTTTCTTAATACTGGTGACGATGTTGGTCATCGCCACACCAGCCTGATCGACCAGCTTGGTACCTGAATCAACTTTCTCTACCGAGTTGTCAATCAGGGTTTTGATTTCTTTTGCTGCTGATGCGGAACGTTGTGCCAGATTTCTGACTTCTGCGGCAACAACTGCAAAGCCGCGCCCCTGTTCACCAGCACGTGCAGCCTCAACTGCCGCATTCAACGCCAGGATATTCGTTTGAAACGCGATACCATCAATCACGCTGATGATATCGACGATTTTTCTTGATGATTCATTGATTGCCGCCATCGTTTCAACCACTTGTGAGACCACCGCACCACCTTCGACAGCCACGGTAGACGCTGTACTCGCCAGTGTATTGGCCTGACGTGCATTGTCTGAGTTTTGTCTGACGGTGCTGGTCAATTCTTCCATCGACGATGCAGTTTCTTCAAGCGCACCTGCTTGTTGTTCGGTGCGAGAAGATAAATCCATATTGCCCGTCGCAATCTCTGTGGATGCGACCGCGATCGCGTCGGTACCTTGGCGTATCTGGGCACAAATCCCTTCCAGACTGGTTGCCATTTCTTTGATCGCACCAAGCAGCTGTGCTACTTCGTCACTACCGCTCACGTCTATTCTTTGTGTTAAGTCACCAGCGGCAACGGCTTTTGCGACGAAAATCGCTTGATGCAATGATGCAACCAATTTTCTTGCCACGCTTATTCCCATGAACGCAACAGCAGCGACACCGAACAATCCAATGATACTCGCCAGCCAAACCGCTGCACTTAAGACTTTTTTCGCTTCATCAGCACCCTCAATACCAAGTTTGATATTGTAATCACGATGGGCTATCACGTCAGCAGTCACTTTTTTAATCACATCCTGCTTACTGAGTATTTCTTGCAGGGCTTCATCATGCTTACCGTCAGCGTCTTGCGCTAACACCTTGTCGCTTAAAGCGAAATAAGCAGCAATTGCAGATCTGTCCTCCACCAGCAACGCTTTATCTTTATCATCAGCGACGTCTTCTTTTTCATATTTATTCAGCGCGCTTTCTACCACCGATTTTTCTGCAGGTATACTCGCACGTATCGTTTTCTTGGCCTCTGGATCAACCGTCGCCAACACCTGCCAGGTCTTCACACGGGCATTCGCCAATGCATCGGTCATATGATCCAATTCCACTAAACTTGGAACAGTATTGATATTGGAAAAATTAGCAGCATCAAAGACCCGGTAAATTTGGTAGACACCTAAACCAGCCAAGATCACCATTGCTGCAGCAGCGAATAAAACAAGCAGGTACAGTCGTTTTGCTATGGTCATTTCTAGCTCCGGTTTGGTAAAAAATCAACGAAAACGTATACTTAAAAGCTAAAAAAAACGCTATTTAGATTTAAAAGTGTCAAGGACGACATTAAATCAACTTTTGCATGCAGCGATATCTGATTCGGTATTTTTTAAACTAAATTCACATTGTGTTGTTTAAATTCATTTTTAATTTAAAAACACAAATAAACTCAAGTTGCGGTTGCTGATCATTCTCTGGTTTACATGCAAAACATTAACATTTGATCTAAAGAACTGAGGCAATGTTGAAAAGTAACCTACTCAATTTAGTAAAGATTAGTCAGAAAATCAAAGGATTAAGCTATCGACGGTCGATTTAACTAAGAAAAATGAAAACGAAAAAAAAACGAGACTGTGACACGCACAATCTCGTTACTGAAATAACAAAAAAATATAAAACACCCAATACTATTATTGATTCTCGATGACTGGCGAATCTATCCTGATACGGAACTGCACGTTAACTTCCACGTTAGAGAAAACATGCAAGGTACAATGCTTTTTTGAAATTTATAAAAATGTCTTTCAGTTGAGTGAGTAATTTATGCTTGTCGATAATAGTTGCGCATCTTGTAACTTTTAGCATAAATCCCAAATACCAGCGCCGCTAACAATGCAAAACCTGCGAAGAAGAACATCAGGAAAGCAGTTGTACTGATGCCCGTGGTTTTTATTTGTTCCATGACAGGAGCGCTCTTAACACTAGCGTCTGCCAGCAACACCCACAAGTTACCGATAGTCACGGTCAGATTCCAGAAACTCATAATGACGCCTTTCATCGCTAATGGTGCCTGTCCATAAGCAAACTCCAGACCTGTAGTCGATACCAGCACCTCACCGAGGGTCAACAGCGCATATGGCAAGACTTGCCAGGTAATTGATAAGGCATTACCTCCATCCATTGCCAATTGCATAAATCCCACCACAATCCAGGCAAAACCTGAAAAAGCAATCCCCAAACCCATACGACGCAAAGCAGTCAATTCCAGACCAAGGCGTTTGCATAATGGATACAAAACCAGATTATTAAATGGGATCAACAACATCACCAGCATAGGATTCAAGGCTTGCATCTGTGATGACTGAAACCACGAAGGTTTCACCATCGAATCGGCTTGCACTACCCATGTTGACGCTTTTTGGTCAAACAAAGACCAGAATGGTGTGATCAAAGCAAAAATCACCAGAACACGTAATACTGAACGAACACCGTCAACAATTTCATCCGGATGTGTGCCGTAGGCGCGATCCAATTGTATCCAGGTACCGACACCACCAAAACCAAGCAACATCACCAATGCGAGACACACCGCAGGTACCAAAGCCAAAGTTGGAATCATCAACAATACGCCAACTGCAGCAACAACACCCAACACGGCAATAAACAAACCTGTGCGCGCTTTGCCTGGAACTTCAGCCAACAATGCTGTACGTGCTACATTCAGGAAAGAGTGTGGATCTTTCGCCACTGGTGCCACATGCACATATTTATTACGACCGGACCAGAAAATAATGGTCGCAATTAACATCAAAATCCCTGGTATACCAAATGCCACGCCCGGCCCTAATTGCTTCAGGAATATTGGCATCAAAATCGAGGCGAAGAAGGACCCAAAATTGATAATCCAATAAAATGCCTCAAACACTTTTTGTGCCAGCCTGCGATTGCTTTGATCAAATTGGTCGCCAACAAACGACGATACTAATGGTTTAATCCCGCCAGATCCCAAGGCAATTAAAAATAAACCGACATAAAACCCACGTGGATTATCATCAAACATCGCCAGGCAAGCATGTCCTGCGCAGTACACCAGGCTTAACCACAACACGGTATTGTATTTACCAAAAAACCTGTCGGCTAACCAACCTCCGAGCAAAGGAAAGAAATACACACCAATGACAAAAGTGTGAAAAATCTCTTTTGCCATGCCTGCACGTAAATTCTCTGGCATGGACAATAAGAGGCTGCTGATCAAAAACGAGGTCAGAATATTGCGCATGCCATAAAAACTAAAGCGTTCACAGCCTTCATTCGCAATAATGTAAGGAATCTGTGCCGGCATTTTTGGTGCCACAGCTGCTGCTGCTTGACTCATTGGTGTCTCCAGTTCAATTGTTTTTGTTGAAGAATAAACAAACGGCCCCGGTAAAGGCCGCCGTTAACATCGGAATTATTTATTTAAACCAGGAATTACGTATTTTTTCCCCGGCGAGGTATGGCGACGAAGTATCCAGATTTGAAACCGCCAAGTCAAGTGAGAAACTCTGCTAATTTTCTCGCTCAACCGCTGTGCATCAGATAACTCGTGAAAGCTTGAATTTTCTATAAACGCGCTTCGGAGTCCGGAAAATAAAGCGTATCAAAGTCAGGGTTAATATCACTTCGACGGCTGTTATTACGCCAGCATACAAAGTATTCCAACGCTCTTCGCGCAAACGATATTTTGCCATCATACGATCACGACTAATTTCTATGCTGTCATAAAAGGTCGGCACCACCAACAATGTCAGCAAGGTCGATGTAATCGTGCCACCGATAATTGCGATCGCAAGTGGACGATAGAATTCTCCGCCTTCACCAAGACCAATTGCTACCGGCAACATGCCCGCAATCAAAGCAAACGTTGTCATGAGGATAGGACGCAAACGCTTACGTCCGGCATACATCAGTGCTTCTTCGCGATCACATTTCACTTCCTTCTCGCGTGTGCGAGCACAATCAAGCAGCAGAATAGCATTCTTCGCGACCAGACCCATGAGCATAATAATACCAATGAAACTCATCAGATTCAGCGTTCCATGCGTCAACAGCAAGGCTAACACCACACCGATCAGGCTCAATGGCAACGACAACATGACGGCAATCGGTGCAGTAAACGAACCGAATTGCATCACAAGAATTAAATACATCAGACCGATACCCATGACAAGTGCGATCGTCATTTCAGTAAACAATTCTTTTTGATCGCGTGCAGCACCGCCAAGATCTAAAGCGTAGCCAGGCGGAAAACTCATAGACTTGGCAATTTTCAATGCATCGGCAGTCACTTCACCAGGTGATCGTCCCTGCGTATTAGCAGAAACGGCGATCATCCGCTTTCCGTCGGTATGCTTAATTTGAGAAGGACCTTTGCCCATCGTAATTCTGGCGATTTGCTCCAGCGGTACCATGGTGTCACTGTTATTAACGGCAATTGGCAAGCGTTCGATATTTTCAGCGTTAATCCTGTCATCTGGATGCAGACGTACGGCCACATCGCGCGCTTCACCTGTCGGGTCAACCCAATCTCCCACTTCGACACCGGCAAATGCAACACGCAAGGCTTGCGCTGCGTCATTAACGGAAATCCCCAAAGAATTGGCAAGGCCACGATTAAGCTCAATTTGTAGTTCATCTTTTGGATCTTGCTGCGATAAACCGACGTCTACCGCACCTTCAACTTTGCGCAACCTATCCATAAATTCATTGGTAATCGTTAACAACTTACGTGCATCCGGGCCAGAAAAATTAATCTGCACAGGCTTGCCTCCGCCATTACTCAGATCATCCTGAACCACATATTCTGCGCCAATGACTTGTACCAGTAACTTACGCAAATCAGCCGCAACTTCAGCAGCCGATTGTTTGCGCTCCGTGCTCTTGCCGATATCAACATACACCCTTCCACCACCCGAATTTACCGTGCTATTAGTCGCTTTTGTCAGCTTCATACTGCGGGCAATCTCGGCTGCTTTTTCTACTTTCAAACGGGAATATTCAAGGCTGGAACTCGATGGTGTACGGATATCAATATAGATAATGCCATTATCTGAACTTGGTAAAAAGCTGGAACCACCAAACATCGCATGAAGTGCAATCGCACCGACGAGACTGGCACCCGCAATGACTGCCATCCATACACGATGATGCAATGCCCATGCAATCACATTACCGTAGCGATCAGACTGATGGTCAAACCAGTCGTTAAACTTTCCTAAAACCAGGCTGATTCCTTTTTTGGGTGCTAAATGATGACCAACCGGATCGCCCCAATATGCGGACAGCATAGGATCAAGCGTAAATGAGATAAACAAACTCACCAGCACAGAGCTTGCAACTGTCAACGCAAATGGGCGGAACCATTCGCCCGATATTCCAGGCATAAAAGCAACTGGAATAAAGACCGCAATAATTGAAAAAGTGGTCGCAGCCACCGCTAAACCAATTTCCTTGGTACCGTTACTCGCCGCAGTGCGGCGATCGACGCCCATTTCCATATGGCGCACAATGTTCTCACGCACGACGATGGCGTCATCGATCAGTACCCCGATGGCCAACGACAAACCGAGCAAGGTCATAAAGTTCAGCGTAAAACCACTAAGCCAGATCGCAATAAATGCGGCGATAACTGAAGTAGGCAAACTCAGGGCGGTAATTAAAGTCGAACGCCAGGAATTCAAAAATACGTACACCACAAAAATCGTCAGTACGGCACCGAACATCAGCGATTCAATGACATTATTCAAGCTGCTTTCAGCATCCTTACCACCATCCTGTGTTACCTCGATTTTAGTACCTGCCGGAAGTGATTTATTGATTGTCTCTACTAAGGTGCGTACTTTATTGGCGACAGTAACGGTGCTTGCTTCGCGTGAACGGGTAATTGATATGCCGACATTCGGATGACCATTATGCATACTAAAACTGTTCAGCTCCGCAAAGCCATCATTGATATCAGCGACCTGTGCCAGACGTATCACCTCGTTGCCACGTTTCTTTATGACAATTGCCTGAAAATCGCGCGGAGATTCAATACGCCCGATCAGGCGAATACTTTGTTCATTCAGATGACCAGTAATTTTTCCAACTGGTGCTGTTGTGTTTTGATTTCTCAATGCGTTAACTACTTCTGACACGGAAACATTGTATTCACGTAGCTTTTGTGCATGCAACAAGACGCTCAATTCACGACGAAGTGCACCATCTACTGTTACCGTTGCAACGCCATCAATGGCGCGGAATTTATCGGCTAATTCATCCTCTGCTTTACGGGAAATTTCTGCGTGGCTAAGAACATCTGAAGACAACGCCAATTGCATAATTGGTTCAGCAGAAGGATCTATTTTTTCCAGCACCGGTTCTCGCATTTCTACCGGCAATTTATAACGCACCGATGCAATCGAATTGCGGACTTCATCTGAAGCCTCCACCATATTTTTGCCAAAATTAAATATCAAAACGATGGTGGCAGAACCTTCATTGGCCGTGGAGCGCAATTGATAGACGCCAGTAATACTTTGCATGGCTTTTTCAACGCGATTGATAATCTCGCGCTCGACCGTATCAGGCGATGCGCCAGGATACGGGATACTTACCACCAATACCGGCTGCTGCACATCGGGAATCTGATTGACCTTGAGCTTTTTTAGTGCCAGCAAACCCAGAGCCATCAAAGCGATGATAATGACGATCATCGCTATCGGACGTTTAATACTGAAGTCAGATAAGAACATGGCTTATTTCCCTGCAGATTTCACAGCTGGTTGTACTGCATTTGCTGGCGTCACCGCAGGCAACTTGTTCTCTGCTGAAGCGACCATTTTTACCTTTTGACCATCCTTTAAGGTAGCGATAGGATTGCGTATGACTTTGTCGCCTTCGTTCAAACCTCCACGTACGGCATAATCTCCATGACGAGAATCACGTTCACCAATATTTAATAGCATTTTTTTGATGCTGCCATCTTTCACTAACCAAGCGTAGGTTTTATCCCCCTCGCGCACCAAGGCTGAACTGGCGATCATTAACGTTTGCATACTTACGACCTCAATCAAGCCTTCGGCATATAAACCTGAGACGCGCGGTTGCGCATTGTTATCAAATGTGACCAGCACTTCCACCTGTCGTGTCGTCGCATTCGCCGCCAGATCGATACGTTTGACCTTGCCATTGAACTCCTCATCGCCATAACCATTAAGGTGAAACCGCACAGCCTGGCCGATTTTAACGTTATTGACTTTGTCAGCCGACACCAGACCTTCAAAACGCAAGCTAGTCGGATCAATGACTTTAACTAACTCTTTGCCTATTTGGGCGGTGTCGCCTGAGGATACTTTACGCTCGCTCACGACACCTTCAAACGGCGCTCGCACTTCAGTACGTTGCAATTGCTGACGCGCTTGCACAGTGCGCGCCTTGGCGGCGACCAGATCACTTTGTGTATTGTTACGTCGAATTTCAGCATCTTCGAGCTGTTGTGTCGATGTCATGCCCGAAGCACGTAAGGTCTTCAAGCGTTGAAATTGACGCTCAGCCTGATCAAACGTTTGTACTGCGGCACGCTCTGCCTCTTCCGCTGAATGTAAGCCGTCTTTGATCGAGGTATCGTCCAGACGAACTAAAAGATCACCGCGTTTTACCGTTTCACCGTTTTCTTTAAAGACTTGTAAGACGACCGAAGAAATTTCTGCTCGCAAATCAGCTTTGCGTTCAGGCTGAACCGATCCTGTGATGACCGGCCCGGATGACAATGCGTTGCTTTGTAACTGGAATAGATCTTCCTGTGTGACTAACAAGGGTTGATCAGCAAGCGCCTTCGCATCTGAAGCGCCGACCTTTGCCTTAGTATCTTCTTGCTTTTCTTTACTACATCCAGCTAATGCAAGTGCAAGTGCAATTGCCAACACAATCAAACTAGGTCGTAACATGGTAAGTCTCCGGATTTCAGATAGTGGATGCCAATTCAGTGAGAAACAGCTGTGTTTTTCTTTTAGCTTCAATCAACGCAAAACAAAGCCACTTTATTATTAACCACGCAGTATCCACGAGAGTTAAAGTTCCTGTCAATCAAGCAATTACATATCAAAAAAATAATCTTTAATATGCCATCATTAAGCAATCAATCAGCGCAAGAAGTAAGCAACGATGCCCCTGTGCCCCACCAAGTCTTGACAAAGAGCTACCGCCCTTGCAATTTCAACGTAAGTCCGGTAGTCTCCGCGCTCCTTTGCTTTACTGCTACCGCTCGTGCCTGATTCTGCTCAATCAATTGATTCATTAAATTCAACATCACTATCCAACCTTGTTTCGCCTGAAACTCCGCCGCAAGCGACGGTTCTGATTGCGACCGACGTGTTTGGACATACACCCGCTGTTTCAGGACTTGTAAGACAACTCAACGTCAATGCCGTCATCATTAGCCCCTGGGATGATCCAGGTTGTCACTTCCGTACAGAACAAGAAGCCTACCAGGCGTTTATCGTCGATGGTGGTATAGGGCGCTATGCGGAAAAATTGAATAAGGTGCTGCAGCAAGAGGAGGCATTAAAATTTGTTATCGGCTTCAGCGCCGGCGCAAGCGCATTGTGGATCAACAGCGAACGCAAATATATGCAAAAAATCCAGGAATCTGTGTTGTTTTACGGCTCACGCATACGTGACTATCGTGACACCCACCCTTGTTGTCCGGTACGACTCATTTTTGCAGAACAAGAACCGGCATTTGAACCACAAGAACTGGTCAATGATCTACGTCTACGCGGGCATTCCGCAGAAATTGTGAAAGGCACAGCACACGGCTTTATGAATTCCTACTCGCGCGGCAGCTGCGTCAAATCACAAACACGTTTTACAACAGAATTATTACATTTGTTGCATACAACCCGGAGCAAGGCGGCGGCATAAGTTCACTTGTGCTCACACGATAGAGCATTCAATTAATTTCAAAATATTAATGAAATTTGAGTTAAACCCCACTCCTCCCTTATACTTCGGCGCGCGTGACACAATCACCGATGAATAGCATTGATCACAACAACCAGTCATCAAATGCTAGTAGTTCACTTTAGTTTCGCTGTTTTTTATTGATATCTCACCGTTTTTTATCATTTTTATTCACTTTTTCTGCGGAAAATGATTCAGCCTTATCCGGCATACAGAGTCAAACCTCCGCGCGGAGCCATAAGCATGACCGCTTTTGTATTTAACGAAATCAATTTTGACAATCACGAACAAGTTGTTTTTGCTTCAGAAGCAAAATCTGGCTTGAAAGCCATTATCGCGGTTCACAACACCAACCTCGGCCCTGCTATGGGCGGTTGCCGTATGTGGAATTACGCCAGCGAAGCAGAAGCAGTGCGCGATGTATTGCGCCTTTCCCGCGGCATGACTTATAAAAACGCCGTTGCTGGCCTGCCAATCGGCGGCGGTAAGAGCGTCATCATTGGCAATCCAAAGACAGATAAAACTCCAGCCCTGTTTGAGGCTTTGGGTGAAGCATTAGAACGCCTCGGTGGCCGTTATGTAACGGCGGAAGACGTCGGCACCAGCCCGGCAGACATGGCGAATGTTGCCAGCAAAACGAAATACGTAGCTGGCCTCGGTGACCGTGGTGATCCATCTCCATTTACAGCATTGGGTTGCTTCGTCGGTGCGCAAGCTGCCGTCAAACACCAATTGAAACGTGACAGCATGGAAGGTCTGACCGTTGCTCTGCAAGGTCTGGGTCATGTCGGTTACGACTATGCACGTCGTCTGAAAGAAGCTGGTGCAAAATTGATCGTCGCTGATATCGATCAAGGCGCATTACAACGTGCACAAGAAGAATTAAACGCCGAAGTCGTCGGCATTGATGCCATCTACGATGTGCAAGCCGACATCTACGCCCCATGCGCTTTGGGTGCGACACTGAATGCGGATACCCTGTCCCGTCTGAAAGCAACCATCGTTGCTGGTGCTGCAAACAACCAGTTAGCGTCACCAGAAATCGGCGAGGCTTGCCGTCAAAAAGGCATTTTGTATGCGCCAGACTTTGTCATCAACGCCGGTGGCATTATCAAAGTTTGCTATGAATATCTGAATACGCCAGAAGACGGCATGGATGCTCATGTACGCAGGATTGGTGAAACGCTGACTGAAATCTTCGAACGTGCTGAAGCTGAAAGTCAGGCAACCAGCATCGTTGCTGACCGCATCGCGGAAATGCAATTCAAGCGTTAATTTAGTTGATTACGATGTCGCACTAAGATGCCGACATCACCAAACGCCACCCGCCATTTTGAACTGACCCCATTTAGTTGGACAGTTTAATTGCTAGGCTAATAAGGGCTGATTTCTGTATTGCACAGGACTCAGCCCTTTTAATTTCATCTTGATGCGGTCATGATTATAGTATCGAATATAG
>JBMPPG010000012.1:0-137733 GCA_049339905.1 Undibacterium sp. SXout11W | reverse complement strand
CGCTGGTCTGGTGCGACGCGGGATTGGAAATTGAAGGACGAGGTCTGGCTGAATCCGAAACGAAATCAGGCAGAGGAACTAATGCTAGCAGCATGACTTGACGCGACATCTTTGTTGACAACTACCGATATCGTCCTCATCTACAGGTGGGCCTGAGTTTGCGATGATGACCTCATTTTCCAGGACGTCGATTTGTATCTCTCTCTCCGAAGCTAAGCTGACCCAATACAAAGCGTTGTTTACGATGTTGACGAAGACAGGGAATATTCGGGAAGGTAAGTCAGTGATACGCAACCTCAAAAATCTGTCACCAAAGATAAAATTAACTCGTTGTCTCTCAAATCGATCTTTAAAAAACGTTTCGATATGTTGCTTTATATCGCTGCCTGTAATTTCCTTTCGCGCTTGGTATCCTGAAAGTTTAAGAGGCGACAAAAAGCGAATTTGCTGAGTCAGCGATTTATGCGAGTTATATGCGAGCTTGAAACCTGGATGATTTGATTTGATTTCAGCGGGCAATGAATTCAATCCTGTCGTCACATTTGCATCCAAATCAGCTAGTTCGTGACCTATAATTTCAACACTAATACCTAATTGCGCGAGTGCTTGAAGGCTCTTAGCTTTGTCTTCAAAATACACGCGCTCTTCTTCAGCCATGGAGAACGCTGCACTCAAATCAACGCCTTCATTGATACGCTCTAGTGCTTTTAATATGCCATCGTATTTAATGATAAATCTGTCGGCTAATTCGCGATAAATTACATCCAATTGGTTCAGTGTCAAATTGAGATCTTGGTTATGTTGAGCAGCTTCAACCTGATCTAATGCCGTTTTATGATATTCCGATCTGTCCTCACTAGCAGCAATACTCCAACGCTGCTTAATTGCCTCAAGTTGCGTCTCGATCTTTGAAATTGACTTATTTACTTGGGCATTTAATAAACCTTGATAACGTTCAAAACTCTTACGAGCAGTTTGAACAGGGGATTCAGTTTGTATCGAAATCAAACGCTTATTGATCTCATCTTTAAGTGTAATGATGTGGGTATGGTATTCAAAATAACTATCACGATATTCGCGATAGCGCTGTTCATGATTGCCAAGCCGAGGTGGTTTTAGTGGAATTCGCAGACTTAGTCGATTCGACTCTAGCCTGAAAACACGTTCACTAATTTCCCTAAGTTTTTCACTATCTGCGGTCTGCTGATTCAGTATCTGGCTTTGAATATCGCGGATTTCATCTAGCTGCTCTTTAAGTACGGGCTCTTGTTGGTTTAACTCTTCAAGAAATTTCTTTGTAGATTGTTTTCTTGCGGCTGTTTGAGCATTTTTGCGTTCGGCTCTCTCTTTGCTTACTATTTCAAGCATTTTTTTTCTATCGTTCGCATTTCTTCCAAAGAAGGTATCTGCTAAATACTCAAGCAAACCACGAACAATCGTCTTTAACTCTCGTGTGGCCTGATTTCTAATGAAACCCTCGCGGCCAGCTTTGTCTTTTAATGCGCTATTTTTTTCATGAGAGATTAGAATTTGCCCAAAGATTTTCCTAGATGAGAAATAGTATCTACCTGCGTTTTTCGAACGGTTTTCTTCAATCTCGAAGAAATCATTGTCTGCTCTACCGTAGGGTAATACTCGCAAATTGTCTCTAAAAACTAAGAGGCCTGAATGTTCCTTTGCCGATTCAAGAATTTTTGCGTGTACGGATTCATTCAAAGTTGACTTATCTGCTTCTAATTCAAATGTTCCCAGACGTAGTTTGAATGATCCGACTTTTGTTCCGCCTTTATCAATCTCAATTCTTGGTGGAATCCGTATTTCACCTTTCTCTACGCCGAATGCCTTGACGCTTCCTCTAAACCATCCGAACTCATCTATTTCCCCATCAACCAAATGTTCGAGCGTGAGAAAATCGGTATAACTAAATACAGCGGAGTGATCGTTGATCAAAATTTTATGAGATCCATTGTCTCTTGTTAATTCAATCTTGTAGTGAAAATCATCTTGTCTTTCTTCAGAATTATGGTCTAGAAATGGATTCACAAAAGCTCGGAGAGTGTCGACCAGATTTTTCCTAATGTCTGCTACTTCACTGTTATCGTCTGACAAGTTGCCATGGTTTGTTAGGAGTCGCAAATCCCTGTCTAGTTCAAGAAGGAATAAAGCTGTACCGTGAGAGCGGTCTAGTCGCTCAAGAATATTTTTCCAAGGTTTGATTAACCTGCTGTCAAACTCAAATTGTTCGAAAAACGACGCAATTTTCTGTTCAGTGGTTAGTTTGTCGGCTGTACGATTTTGTTCTGCCAAGGCAATTTGATCATCACTGAATTTCTCCCAAGCGCGGCGAATTAGCATGTCATCAGAAGATACATTGCCATCCTCATCAACATCGACACTCAAGCGTAAATTATTTTTTAGTTCTGTAGCTAGGCTATCAAAAATTGATGGCAATTCATTCAGATCATCGATCTGTCTGACGGGTACTTTTATGTCAGATAAAGATAGGTAAGTGTTTTCGAATAAGCGCCAATCAATCAGCGCCACCGAAAAATTGGTATTGATTTTTTTTGTTACAAGTAAGGTGACAGGAGCAAGGAAGGCGCAGGATAAACGGCCTATACCTTTTTCACCCTGAACCCGGCGAGGAGGAAGGCCAAATCGATCAGCCTCATCTAGAGTTTGTTTTTTACTTTTAGATTCTGTACCAATTACTAACCAACTATCGATGAGCTGGTCATACGACATACCGCAGCCATTATCGATAATGGCACCACATTTAAACTCGTAATCGAATAAATGTAATTCGACATTTCGAGCATAGGCGTCATAGGAGTTTTTCCAAAGTTCGCTGACTGCAGTTGGACTGTCAGCGATTTGGCCCTTACCTAAATGGTCTATGGTTCGTGCTTTTGCTCTGAAGGCAATAGATTTTTTTTCCACTTTAACTCATTCAATCTTTTAAGAATTTGATCGAAAATATATTGTTAAAGTGTACTATTATTTAATTTGAAAGTCTCAAGAAATTAATTCTATCTTTGGCTCAAAAAATTGTTTAGATTATTCAACAGCGCCTCACCGAGCTTGATTGGTACAGCATTGCCAACTTGCTTACCCTGACTTGTTATGCCTCCGGAAAACTCAAAGTCATCTGGAAATGTTTGTAGTCTGGCAGCATGCCTTATGGTAATTCCATGATCCTTCCAGGGATGCAAGAACCTACCTTTTGATGGATTAAAGCACCCAGTCGTAATTGTAGGTGATGGTTGTGCTAATTTAATTCTACCGTAAACGTCTTTATGGCCAGCATAATCACCAGAATGACATGGAACATCGTGAAATGGGTTGTCCGTTCTACTGCCGTTTATTGGTGTATTCTTAAATCTCTCGGTGAGTGTGGTAGTGTGTTTCATACCGACTGCTGAATTGTCTTTTGGGATGGCAACGCCATATGCCAAGGTTTCAGTTTGTTCTCGGCCGAGTACTTTAATTAGCTCTGAGATGGCGTATTTGGGCGGAGCTTCGAATGCAATTGACGAATTGACCCAGTGGGTTGCATTCTCAAATTTGGGACTAAAATGAGTTTGCTCGGGAGGCCATTCAAGCCCTGTAGTTTCTATATCGTTTCTAATTCCCAATAGAAAAACTCTTTTCCGATTTTGAGGAACTCCGTAGTTTTTTGCGTCTAGAATATGTGGATCTTTCAGGGTATAGTTGTGCTCTTTAGCTAGTGCCTTAAATTTGTCTAAATATTGTTTATGCCGTTCCCATAATAGTCCTGGAACATTCTCAACTAAGAAAGCTTTTGGTCGCAACGCCGCGACGAAATCAAAGTACTTTAATAGTAATTCATTTCTTGGATCGTCGACTCCACTATCGTTTATGCGGTGTGTTGAAAACCCCTGGCAGGGTGGACCTCCAATTATCAAATCGAGTGCTTCTGATTTCAATTTAAGATCATCAAGAAGCTCATTCGGATTTATATCGCGGATATCTCCTTGGTATAACAATGTTTCCTGAGAATTTTTATTAATGATATTTTGACGATACGTATCGCAAGCGTCTTTATCATATTCTATTGCCGCAACGATGTCGTAGTTACTATTTAAGGCAGCGAGGGAGAATCCACCTGCGCCTGAGAATAGGTCGATTACTCGAAGACGTTTGTTTTTCAAAGGTTTGTTCATCTTACGTTTCTAAGTCTAAAAAACAAGAAAGCCCTTTGAGGGCTTCTTGAAAAAGTCGGTAACAGTACTTACTTTTTAAACGTCAATATTCCCCGCCCTTAATGCATTCGACTCAATAAACGCACGACGCGGTTCAACATCGTCGCCCATTAATGTCGTGAAGATCTGGTCGGCGGCAATCGCGTCTTCGATCTGGACTTTCAAGAGGCGGCGGACGGTTGGGTCCATGGTGGTTTCCCACAGTTGGCTTGGGTTCATTTCGCCCAGACCTTTATAGCGTTGCTTGGTGACGCCGCGTTCGGCTTCGTCGCGCAGCCACAGCATGGCGTGGTGGAAGTCTTGTACGGCGATTTCTTTTGCGCGTTCGCCTTCGCCACGGCGCATGAAGGCGCCTTCGCCTAACAGGCCTTTAAACGTTGCTGCGGCGCTTTCTAAGACTTTGTAGTCGGTTGCTTCGACAAAGTCTGCGTCAATGCTGGTGACCTTAACGTTGCCGTGGTACAGGCGTTCTATGCGCAAGCTGAAGGCGCCGGACAAATCGTCGCTACGTACGATGGCTTTTACGGCCGGATCGTTGATCGCTTTGGTCATGTTGATCGCGGATTGTTCTGCGTGTTCCAGCGTATCCATTTTCAGGGTGACACCGGTCATGATGGCAGTCAATGCAGCGCGGTCGATGACGCGGGTTAAGCGCATCATGATGGCATTGGCCAGATTGTATTGGCGTACCAATTCTGCCAATGCGTCGCCAGTGATAGGGTCAGCGCCTGTGCTTGGGATCAGCGATGCGCCTGACAATGCGACGTTCATCATGTAGCTTGCTTCTTCAGCGTCGTCTTTCAGGTAGCGTTCATCGCGACCGGCTTTGACTTTGTACAGTGGTGGTTGGGCGATGTAGATGTGGCCGCGTTCTACCAGTTGTGGCATTTGGCGATAGAACAGGGTCAGCAGCAAGGTACGAATGTGGGCACCGTCAACGTCCGCATCGGTCATGATGATGATGCGATGGTAGCGCAGTTTGTCAGCGTTGAATTCGTCAGGTCCGATGCTTGTACCCAGCGTGGCGATCAAGGTGGTGATCTGTTCGCTGGAGAGCATTTTTTCAAAGCGGGCTTTTTCGACGTTGAGCACTTTACCGCGTAATGGCAAAATCGCCTGGAATTTACGGTCACGACCTTGTTTGGCAGAACCGCCCGCGGAGTCACCCTCGACGATGTACAGTTCGCACAGGGCAGGATCTTTTTCCTGGCAATCAGCAAGCTTGGAAGACAAGCCCAGGCCATCCATGACGCCTTTACGACGGGTCAGTTCACGGGCTTTGCGTGCTGCTTCGCGGGCGCGGGAGGCTTCGACGATTTTGCCGCAAATGATTTTGGCGTCGTTGGGTTTTTCAGCTAAGAAGTCGGTCAGCGTTTTGGCGACGATTTCTTCAACCGGGCCACGTACTTCGGAAGAAACGAGTTTGTCTTTGGTTTGCGAGCTGAATTTTGGTTCAGGTACTTTGACGGACAAGACGCAAGTTAAACCTTCGCGCATATCGTCGCCAGTGACTTCAACTTTGGCTTTTTTAGCGTATTCGTGTTCTTCGATGTATTTGTTGATGACGCGGGTCATCGCAGCGCGTAAGCCAGTTAAGTGGGTACCACCGTCGCGCTGTGGAATATTGTTGGTGAAGCACAGTACTTGTTCGTTGTACGCATCGTTCCATTGCATAGACACGTCAACAGTGATGTTGGTACCTTGGTCAGAAACACGTTCGCCAGTTGCCTGGAAAATCGTTGGGTGCAATACGCTCTTGGCTTTGTTGATGTATTCCACAAAACCGCGGGTACCGCCTTCAAACGCGAACAACTCTTCTTTACCAGTGCGGTGGTCGTTGAGTTTGATGCGCACGCCGTTGTTCAGGAAAGACAATTCGCGGATACGTTTTGCCAGAATTTCGTAATGGAATTCAACGTGGGTGAAGATTTCTTCATCAGCCCAGAAATGCACTTCAGTGCCGCGTTTGTCGGTGTCGCCGACGACTTTGATAGGGGAAGTGACGACGCCGTCAACGGTTTCGAGTTCACGGTTTTGCGGTACGCCACGGACAAATTCCATGGTGTGAACTTTGCCGTCGCGACGAATCGTCAGCTTAAGTAATTTGGATAAGCCATTCACGCAAGAAACACCAACGCCGTGCAAACCACCGGAGACTTTGTAGGAGTTTTGATCGAACTTACCACCAGCGTGCAACTCGGTCATAACGATCTCAGCCGCGCTACGCTTAGGTTCGTGCTTGTCGTCCCATTTGATACCCGTTGGAATACCACGGCCATTATCGGTAATCGAAATGGAATTGTCGGTATGAATCGCGACGTTGATTTCTGTACAGTGACCTGCCAGAGATTCATCGATGGAGTTATCTAACACTTCGAAGACCAGATGATGCAAACCAGTGCCGTCCGACGTGTCGCCAATGTACATGCCAGGGCGTTTGCGCACGGCTTCCAGGCCTTCCAGAATCTGGATGGAGGATGCGCCGTATTGATTGGAACTGGCGGCTGGAGCTGGTTGGTTCTCTTGGTTTTGATCGGACATGGCTACCTTCGTTTGTGTTTACTGCGTGTTCATGGGTATTCAATCCCTTACTCGCTCATTTTGTGGTGGGCGGGGAAGGGTGGGGTGGCGGAGTGGGTACTCTGCTAAAAAGACATTGAAGATCAGATTGAACAACTGGCTGCGTCTCGTGCAGTTGGCTGTAGTTCACCGTTATCAACGACCCTCACCCCTGTTCCTCTCCTGATTGCGGGAGAGGAGTGGCATGCTTCAATTCAGGTTTAAATTCTCATTGGCATGACAACGTATTTGAAGTCAGTGTTTTCTGGAACGGTGATCAATGCAGATGAATTGGAGTCACCGAGAGACACGCAGACTTGATCGCATTTCAGGTTGTTCAATACATCCAACAAATAGCTGACGTTGAAACCGATGTCGACGCTATCGCCGCCGTAATCGATTTCGATTTCTTCCATCGCTTCTTCCTGATCGGCATTGGTCGACAAGATTTGCATGCTGCCTGGTGTGATCACACAACGCACACCTTTAAACTTGTCCGACGTCATGATCGCTGCACGTTGCAACGAGCGCAGCAATTGTTCACGACCGAGTGTAAAGCTATTTTTGTAGCCTTTAGGAATCACGCGATTAAAATCAGGGAATTTACCTTCAACCAGTTTGGACACCAGTTCGATATCGGCAAACGTCAGTTTGACCTGATTGTTGGCGATGTCGATTTGTACCGGGTCTTCTTTGTCTTCCAGCAAACGCTGCAATTCGATAATTGTTTTGCGTGGGATGATGACTTCATGGCGTGGGAACTCTTGTTCCACTTCGACCTGGCAAAACGCCAGACGATGACCGTCAGTCGCAACAGCAATCACGTTTTTACCATCGACCACCAACAGCAGGCCATTGAGGTAATAACGAATATCTTGTTGCGCCATGGAGAAGTGCACCATGTTGAACAAATGCTTCAATGTTTTTTGCGGCAAATTGACGCTGGCATTGAAGTGTTCAGCTTGTGCAACAGTAGGGAATTCTTCCGCTGCCAACGTCTGTAAAGAGAAGCGTGATTTGCCAGACTGCACGCTCATGCGCTTGTTGTCGAGCTTGAGAACGACGTCCTGATCATCCGGCAGTGCGCGCAAGATATCCAACAATTTGCGTGCAGCAACCGTGGTAGCGACAACATCGCCACCTGAACCGATCTCTGCCTTGGTCGTGATCTGTACTTCGATGTCCGTCGACAAGAAGGACACTTGTTCACCGTCTTTGCGAATGAGGATATTGGCCAAAATCGGCAATGTGTGCCGACGCTCGACAATACCACTCACAATTTGCAAAGGCCGGAGCAGTGTGTCCCGGTGGGTTTTTACCAATTGCATTTGAAATCCTCGCTAATCGTGGTTGAATACAATAAATAATATTTAAAACTACTTTAATGCTTTAGTACTGCTGCTATTTTGTTTTAACCCGCATTAACCTGCATCAACCCTTCAGGGTCTGTTCCAGCACGTGCAATTCATGATTGCATTCTGGATTTTTGCTGCGATCTGCGGTGATCTTGCGCACTGCATGCAAGACCGTGGTGTGATCGCGGCCGCCAAACAGTTCGCCAATTTCTGGCAAACTTTTTTGCGTCAATTCTTTGGCCAGATACATAGCAATCTGTCGTGGTCTGGCAATATTCGCCGGACGTTTTTTAGAATACATATCAGCGACTTTGATATTGAAAAAGTCGGCGACGGTCTTCTGAATATTCTCAACAGAAATCTGACGGTTCTGCACTGACAACAAATCTTTTAAGGCTTCTTTAACAACGTCAATCGTGATCTCTTTGCCATGGAAACGTGAGTAAGCAAGAATCTTGCGCAGGGCACCTTCCAGCTCACGCACATTAGAGCGCAAATGTTTGGCCACAAAGAAAGCCACGTCATCAGAAAAATGCACGCCTTCGGAATGTGCCTTTTTAAGCAAAATCGCGACCCGCATTTCTAATTCTGGCGGTTCAATGGCAACCGTCAAACCAGAGTCAAAACGCGAAATCAGGCGATCATCCATGCCGGTGATTTCTTTAGGGTACGTATCGCTGGTGATGATGATTTGTTTTTTAGCAGCGATTAACGCTTCGAACGCATAGAAGAATTCTTCTTGCGTGCGGCTCTTGCCACCAAAGAATTGAATATCATCGATTAGCAACAGATCGAGTGAATGGTAGTAACGTTTGAATTCGTCAAAGCCTTTGCGCTGGTAAGCCGTGACCACGTCACGCACATATTGCTCGGCGTGGATGTAGCGGATTTTGGCATTCGGGTTATCGACCAGAATCTGATTACCGATCGCGTGAATCAAGTGCGTTTTACCCAGACCAACGCCGCCGTATAAAAACAGCGGGTTATACGAAACACCAGGGTTGTTGGCAACTTGAATCGCTGCGGCGCGCGCCAATTGGTTGGCTTTACCGGTCACGAAACTATCGAACGTTAATTCGACATTGATACGGCTCAGGTCGCGGCGTGGCGATGCCTCTGGTGCTACGACTTCAGCCTGAATTTCTGGTGCACTGTTGCCGCTTGGTATTTCGCCGTCCACACCGGGGCGCGTAGGCATCGGCGCTGGCGCTGCTTTTTTGCCGCCACGTGGATCGAGCACAAAAACGACTTCAACTTCTTCATCCCAATACTGATTTGCCAACTCAGAAATACGATTGGCGAATTGGGCTTTCACCCAATCGAGCTTAAAACGATTGGGCGCAGCAATACTCAGCTTGCCTTCTTCGAAGGAGAGCGGTACGAGCGATTTGATCCATGCACTATATTGTTGCGGTGGAAGCTCTTGCTCAAGTTGGGACGAACAGGCTTGCCAGAAATTTTCCATGTATGACTTTAAATTATTAAATGCAAATGCGCGGTGCCGAATTAATCTTTCAGGGTGTATGTAAAACAGCCTCAGCAAGTGGGGAACAAACACCTGTCAGTAGAACTGATTGGTTTGCCGTGCCTTGCGGGAATACTTTTTCATCAACCCTGATACTTTCGATTTTTATGAATAAAATGCGAAACAGATAATGAATATCTTCATTCGCTCTTTTAATTCAGTTTTTTGAAAGTTGCCATGAAGGCATAAACCGGTGCCGCGCTAATCCTCTATTTTAACCCCGACTGGGCGAGTTATCCACAGCCATAGATTAAATTTATTCTTTGCACTGTACCAGCCTTGGTAAACCGCTTTTGATTAATTTTTACGCTAAGTGATTGACACGTAAGGTAAAAGTGGTGTCTAATTACGGGTTCCCTACCCTCTTTTATTGGATGGTGCATTGTTTGTGATGAGTTTTACCGATTCAGCACATGCGTAGTACAGTAATGCAGCAAGCCATGAGCAGCGGTTTTGGGGCAGTAAAGGTGAAAAGCCTGACGTAAATAACGCAAGCCTTTACCCGTAATTCCGATTTTTTTTATTGCTCAAATAGCGAGACCAACATGAAACGTACTTACCAACCTTCCGTCGTTCGCCGCAAGCGCACTCACGGTTTCCGCGCACGTATGGCAACCCGCGGTGGCCGCGCTGTACTGAACGCACGCCGTGCTAAAGGCCGTAAACGCCTGGCAGCTTGATTTTAAATTTTTGGTCTGCGGCAGCTTTGGCTGACATCGCATGATCAATTTTTTAGCTGACCAAGTTCAGGCGGATGCCGGTGGTGCAGATTTTGCACGTGCCCGACGCATCATTAAAACGGATGAATTTTCATCCGTTTTTCGTTTGCGCCCCGTGCAAAAGACGCCCCATTTTGTGCTCTACGCCAGAGCCAATGAATTGTCGCATGCTCGTTTAGGTGTGGTCGCTGCCAAGCGCTTTGCGCCGCGCGCAGTAACCCGCAACACGATCAAGCGTGTAACGCGTGAAATTTTCAGATGTTCAGCCTTACAAAACGTCGATTGCATTGTGCGCCTGTCACGACCCGTCAACAGCAAAGACGGTCCAGCTACGACTGCCCAGCTCAAACGCGAGCTGCGGGCGGAAATTCTGCGCCTGTTTGCAGCCCCAGCCTGTAAAAAAGTGGGATGACATGAAAACACTACTGCTCCTGTTGCTACGCTTTTATAAGTATGCAATCAGTCCTATGCTGGGGCAGAATTGTCGTTTTTACCCGAGTTGTTCTGAGTATGCGGCGCAGGCGATACAAATTCACGGCGCAGCTAAAGGCAGTCTTTTAGCTGGCAAACGCGTGTGTAAATGCCATCCGTGGCATCCTGGCGGCGTAGATCATGTCCCGCCTGCTAGTGAAAAACAAAAGATTGTCCCCACATCCGACCAATGCTGCCATGAACACTCTGGCAGCACGGGTCATTCCTCACACTTTTCCTGACATACACCAAATGGATAAAATGGATATCAAACGTACCGTCCTGTGGGTTATTTTTTCCATGTCGCTGTTCCTCCTGTGGGACAACTGGATGCGCCATAACGGCAAGTCATCTATGTTTTTCCCTGCAGCAGCAACGCAGCAAGTAAAAGATGCTAAGACAACAACGGCAAATAATTCCTCAGTACCAACAGCCAACTCTGCTAATGCTGCCAATGGCACGACCGCAGTTGCTGCGAATGGCGAAGCTGTTGCAGTCGCTGTCAAAACTGAGCGTATTACTATCACTACCGACGTGATCAAGGCGGATATTGATACCCTGGGCGGTGAAGTAAAACGTCTGGAATTGCTGCAATATAAAGATCACCCTAAGCCAGAACATTTCTACTATCCATTCCTGGAAGCTGTCGGCTTGCGTGAAAAAGCGCCTAGCGATAAAAATGTCGTGTTGTTTAGCGAGAACGATACCCGCACTTATCTGGCACAAACCGGCCTGGCGAATGCAGCTTATCCAAATCACAAATCCGTTTTCGTGGCGCAGCCAGGTAAGCGTAGTTTAGATGGCAGCGACAGCGTACAGTTAGTATTGGTTTCTGAGCAAGGTGGCGTCAAACTGACAAAAACCTTCACCTTCAAAAAAGGTGACTATGCGATTGACGTCAAACACACTGTGACCAACAACACAACAGCAGCGATTACGCCAGCTTTGTACTTGCAATTGATACACGATGGTACCAAGCCTGAAGGCGGTTCCATGTTCACTGGCCCTTCTGAATTCTATGCACCTGCGGTGTACACCGATGCAGAGCACTTCCAGAAACTGGATTTTGAAAAAATCGGCAAAGCAGAACACGAACAGCCAGGTAGCAGCAATAACAACCACGCTAAGTCTGCGGACAATGGCTGGGTTGCGGTGATTCAACATTTCTTTGTTTCCGCTTTTGTACCGCACGACAAAGCAACACGCGAATTCCGTACCGAAAAAGTCCGCGACAACATCTACGCTGTTAGCACGGTATTGCAACTGGGCAGCATTGCACCAGGCGCAAGCAAAGATTCTGATGCGACTTTGTACACCGGTCCACAATCGACTGCGATTCTGGAAAAAATCGCTCCAGGTCTGGAATTGGTCAAAGACTACGGTATCCTGGCGATCATCGCTAAACCATTGTTTGGTCTGATGAGTTTCATCCATGGTCTGATCGGCAACTGGGGTTGGACGATTGTTGTGTTCACGATTTCTATCAAATTAGCGTTGTTCCCATTGTCCGCTGCTGGTTATCGCAGCATGGCAAAAATGAAAGTGGTGACACCGAAGATGCAAGCCGTGCGTGAACGTTACAAAAACGATCCGCAAAAAATGAATCAAGCGATGATGGAGTTGTACAAAACCGAGAAAATCAATCCGCTCGGTGGCTGCTTCCCTATTCTGATTCAGATGCCCGTGTTCTTGTCTCTATACTGGGTGTTGCAAGCCAGCGTGGAAATGCGTGGCGCGCCTTGGATGGGTTGGATCACTGATCTGACTTCACCAGATCCGCTGTTCATTTTGCCGGTGATTTACGCGATTTCGATGTACATCACCACTAAACTGAATCCGGCACCTGCCGATCCTATGCAAGCCAAAATGATGATGTTTATGCCATTGGCGTTCTCAGTAATGTTCTTCTTCTTCCCATCCGGTCTGGTACTGTACTGGGTAGTGAATAACATTCTGTCGATTGGCCAACAATGGGTGATCAATAACAAATTGATTCCACCTGAGCATAAAGTAAAGGCTTAAGCATTATTTGAGGGAACTGAAAGCTTCTCAAAAAGCGCCAAAGCCCAAAAAAGCCCGCTCATCGCGGGCTTTTTTTATAGTAACCCGCTGAGGACATTAAAATTGTTTGTCGCATTTCCGTCACAAACTCGCCTATATTTCTGCACTTCTGCGGTGCAAGCAAAGATAATTTGAACATGATCTACGACCCTATCCCCATCGCCGCCATTGCCACCGCCCCCGGACGCGGAGGTATTGGTGTGGTTCGCATCTCCGGTAAAAATCTGGCACCAGTCATGAGTGCCTTGTTTGGTGCAACCCAATTCAAACCGCGTCATGCGAGTTACCTGCCATTTACCCAGGAAGATGGCACCGTTATCGATCAAGGTATTGCGATTTATTTCAAAGCTCCACATTCGTACACCGGTGAAGATGTGCTGGAATTGCAAGGCCACGGTGGCCCGGTGGTGATGCAAATGTTGTTAAGCCGCTGCCTCGAAGCAGGTAAAGCATCGGGTTTGCGTTTGGCTGAACCGGGCGAATTTACCCAGCGTGCATTTTTAAATGACAAACTCGATCTCGCGCAAGCCGAGGCAGTATCGGATCTGATTGAAGCATCGACGGAAGCCGCGGCCAAATCGGCATCGCAATCGTTGTCCGGCGCATTTTCAAAAGTCATTCATGATCTTGTCGACAAAGTCGTTCACCTGCGCATGCTGGTCGAAGCGACATTGGATTTTCCTGAAGAAGAAATTGATTTTTTAGAAAAATCGAATGCGCGTGGTCAACTCAGCACCATACAAACGGCTTTGCAAAAAGTGTTTGACCAGGCTGCACAAGGCGCTTTGTTGCGTGCCGGTTTGAATATCGTTTTGGCTGGTCAGCCTAACGTTGGTAAATCTTCTTTGCTCAATGCATTGGCAGGCGATGATGTGGCGATTGTCACGCCGATTGCCGGAACCACGCGTGATAAGGTCACCGAAACAATTCATATCGAAGGTATTCCGCTTAATATCATCGACACTGCGGGTATACGTCATGAACATGATGATGTAGAACCCGGCGGCATCTTAAATGTGATCGATACCGTAGAACGTATTGGTATCGAACGCACTTGGGCAGAAGTTGAAAAAGCCGATGTGATTTTACATTTGCTCGATGCCAGCCGTGGCCCGACGCGCGCCGATGAAGCGATTGTCGCGCGCTTCCCGGATGGTGTTCCGGTGATACGCGTCTGGAACAAAATCGACATCTCTGGTCACCACGCCAGTGTCGATCAGATGGAAGATGCAACCCATATTTATCTTTCAGCGCAAGACCATATCGGTATCGATTTACTGCGCACAGAATTGCTGCGCATCGCAGGTTGGGAACAAACTGGCGAATCTTTATACCTCGCCCGCGAACGCCACCTGATCGCCCTCAAACATGCGCACGAACATCTGCAAACCGCCGCAGAATACGCCGCGCAAAACGATCAGTCGCTGGATCTGTTTGCGGAAGAATTACGCCTGACCCAAGACAGACTCAATAGCATCACCGGTGAGTTTTCTTCTGACGATTTGCTGGGCGTGATTTTCTCGCGGTTTTGTATTGGGAAATAAAGCGCGGCAAATCGTATTGTGTGGAGCGGGTACAATCTGCGCCTATCTTTGGGCTACTTAAAATGGCGGGTTGCACGTATCCTACGCGCTGTTATCCAAGTCAATCCTGATGCCACTCCTTTTTGCGTTAATTTTGAACCCTTTTTAATGTGTAAAACGATCGCTCTTCGTAGAGCCAAGCCGGGTGTGGCCCGGCAGCCACTTACTTTTCTTTGCTTCGCCAAAGCGAAGTAAGCAAAAGAAAGGCGACGCTGAGACTTTGCCCTGCGGGTGCCGTCACTGCGTGTCGGCACAATTTGAGCATCACGTAAAACGGGAAAGTATCTCAACTCGCTGCGCTCAGACAACGACACTTCCTGATCCATTTTCCGTGAAGCACGAATTGCTTTGTCTAACGCGGTGAAAATCAAAAGCGATATTGCCTTGGGTGCGGAGACTTAATCGTATCAGGGCGGGTTGCACCCGCCCTACGCAATGCGCAACCAAGAACAACGCTCCGCAAAACCTCGCTTGCGTCTGTTTGGGCCGCATCATATTTTGAACATTACGGACAGACAAAGGTCAGCGTTTTTCTTCCTTTGTTTCCGGATGCGTCGGTAGCAGAAAAAGTAACGTAATACTTACGTCCGCTAACATTTTTCAACGTCACAGTTCGCACATCAGAGCCAACTTGAGATTTAACGTCACCTTGGGGCAACTGCTTGTCTGATTTAACTGATTCTAAAATAATCGTCGGTGCTACATCATAGTTATCAGTTGCACTAACAGAAAAGCTGAGTATGCTGGTTGTCGGATCAGGATGTGTGACTTGTAAAATGGACGCCGAAACAGATGGAGGAGTGGTGTCGCCTTTTTTTATAGGAACAGTAACTATGTCGTCACCAATAGAAACGGTTGCATGACCTTTGACATATCCGGGGTCATCTTTTTCTAAGGTAATTGAAAATGTATCCCAAGTTTTACCCGGAGGTAATAAATTTGCTTGCTTTGTTGGAGTAGGCGTACCCGTTACATTTCCAGCTCTTGGATGAATTTGAAGTTCTTTATTACCCTCAATCCACTCAATTGAGAACTTCGGACTTTCGTCGGAATACCGAACTGCCGCGCCCCAACCGACGGGAGAACTTGTCTTGTCGGGCGAAAGCCAAAAAGACTTAGACAGGGAGGTGGGTGGTTCACTCAGTTCTACCGCTGGTGCATCTGGATTCCAGCCTATCGTCACGGCATTAATTGGTTTTGATCCGAGATTTGTCACTTTATATTGATAAGTTACCAATCCACCACGGTGAAGTGGCCAGACTTCGACTGACACTGGAACGTCGGAACTAGCACTAGCTACATTGAGTCCACAGAAAGATAAAGAACAAGCCAGCACCGTTAAGGCGGTATATTTAATCATCATCTTATTAATCCTTAATGAGGTTCATAGTGTACATGGTCGTTACTTACAGGTCTCGACATAGAGCATGCTGCAGCGGTCGTATCTGCAACAGCCTCTGGTACTCCTGATATATCGACAGCGTCACTAACGTTACTCAGGACAGGAGAGCGAGAAAATTCCCCATTCTCCTATGTATCCCTTGCTGCTGTAATCGGAGCCACGGGCAGAAGCGGACATTGCTGCTGATGGTATCAACATTACTAAAATTTATTCCTTCACGACTCCTCTCTATGACCATGAAAAAACTGACTATCATCAGGTGCTTGCTTTCTGTCATACATACCGTAGTCTCTATCTACGCTGGCAATACGTAGCCGGTATTGTGAGAATATTGAATCGCGTCCGGCACTTTGTGCGGCTCTGTGGTGTTCTGTATTTCGCCAGATTTTCACCGCATCTTCATCACGCCAGAACGATAAAGATAATAACTTGTCGGTGGACTGCAAACTTTGAAAACGTTCAATCGAGATAAAGCCATCGATGGTACGCAATTCGTCAGCCAGACTGGCGGCGATACGTAGATAATCGGGACGATGCAGCTCTTCCATTTGCACTTCAAAAATGACGGCAATCATTCATTTTCCTTGGTAAAAAATTCCGGCAGGCGGCCATTCAACGAGCGCCGGTAGCGCCAGTTCAACTGCTCCCATGCAATGTGTTGAGCCAATAAAACTTCAATCGCGCTATGTGAAATCGCCAATGCGATCGCCGTTCCCAGGCAGGCATGACGACCAGAACCAAAGCTGTAAAGGCGATGATTTGCTCGCGCAATATCAAATTCAAGTGGCTGTACATGGATTGCCGGATCAATATTCGCCGCGGCTAGTAATAACAAGATTCTTTCTCCAGCACGCAGATGGATGCCCGCAACGACGGTATCCGAGATGACAAAGCGGCGTGTATTTTGAACAGGGGAATGCAAGCGGCATGCCTCAGTGACAAAGGCGGGAATTATTTTGGGCTGTTGCGATAATTGCTCGCGCTGATCAGGATATTGAATTAAGCAAGTCAGCGCGTTGCTGATCAATCCACTACTTGCTTCATAGGTTTGGGATAACAAGCCAATCAGATTGCAGAGAATGGCATTTGCATTATTCCATCCTAGCTCTTTTGCCCTCGTTTGTATTTGCGCAATAAGGCTGTTCGGTTTTACAGTTTGCGTCTGTACCAACATATGGAATTCAGTGAGTAAAGTTTGTGCAGCTCTACTTGCGCTTTCCATCTCTGTCGTGCCGCTCAGTGGTGACAGGCAGAGCACAAATTGACTGATCGCATCAGTGATTAAAGGCAATGTCTTTGGTTCAAAACCGAGCAGGCTTGCAACGGTGTACAGAGGTAAGCGTTGAGCAAAATGATTGAGTGCATTTGCCTCTTCAAAATTTAACTCTGACGCAAGTTTGCTCGCGAGCTGTTTGCTCGTTTGATGTAGCTGAATCGGTTCAAATACCCTCAGACACTGCTGCATAACCACTTTCCCACAATGATGGGCATCGCCTTCATTCATCCGAATTAACAAAGAAAAAACCTCGCCAGCGCTAGTTCCTTGTAGCGCCAATGGCACTGCCTCACCGATAGGACGCACGGCGCAATCGGGTGAGGCTAAAATTTCCTCTATGTCTTGTGCTCGCGCGGCAATCCAGAGTTGATGCTGCTTGTCGTAGGACAGACCTGGTTGTTTTAGTAAGTGACTATAAAATTCATTTGCAGTTGGATGGTAAGCCGCACTAAGTAAGTCCATGGTGTTCATCATTTTTCCTTTGGCATAATTCTTTTTCAGGTGCAGAATACGGACAAATGATCAATCACACTTCGTTGCCTATCAAACTATGGATGCAGATTTTGCCGACACCCGTTTAGCCCGACTGGCCGCCGCCATTGCAGAACCAGCGCGAGCGCGTATGTTATGCAGCTTGATGGATGGGCATGCGCGCACTGGCACAGAGTTGGCCGCAATCGCTGAGATAGGTACGTCAACCGCGAGCGTGCATCTGGCAAAACTCAAAGAGCAGCAATTGGTACAAGTGATTGCTCAGGGTAAACATCGTTACTACCAGCTTGGTAGCAGCGAAGTTGCTGCTGCGCTTGAATCTTTGCTGGCGATCGCTGGTGCACCGCAGCCACGTTTTAAACCCTCAACTCCGCCGCGCTTACGCCATGCGCGTACTTGTTACGATCATATGGCGGGAGAGCTGGCGGTGAAATTACATGATTCTTGCGTACAACAAACCTGGCTGGTCGGCGACCAGCAAGATAACAGCGTTTATGAATTAAGCCAGGCTGGTGAGCAGGCACTGACTAACTTGGGCATTGATGTTGATCTGACGCGCCAGTCGCGCCGCCGCTTTGCATGTACTTGCCTGGACTGGAGCGAACGGCGTCCGCATTTGGGTGGCGCTTTAGGCGCTGCCTTACTCGCGTTGAGTCTGAAGCATAAATGGCTGGAACGTGATCTCGATAGTCGTGCCCTGAGTCTGACGCGGGAGGGGAAAAAGCAGTTTCAAAGGCATTTTGCGATTGTTATTTGACGATCGAATGCCCTTGAGAACGCCATCAAGTAGGTCGGGTGCAGCCCGCGCGGATCTTTGTGCTACTAAAAATGGCGGGTTGTACCTGCCCGACTGTACTGTGTTTTCGCTGATTTTTCTGTATGGCAAATATCAAAAACTAGCAGCAAAATCGTAGCTGCCTATGTTAAGGTATGGGCACTTATTTTTACGTTTTGCATCATGTGTCAATTACTTGGAATGAATTGCAATACCCCGACGGATATCGTGTTTAGTTTCACGGGGTTTTCTACGCGCGGCGGTTTAACCGACGAACATAAAGATGGCTGGGGTATCGCCTTTTTTGAAGGCAGTGGGGTGCGGCTGTTCGTGGATCATCAGCCTGCGGTCAGTTCTCCGGTGGCTGATTTGATTAAAAGTTATCCGATCAAGTCTAAAAACGTGATTGCCCACATCCGCAAAGCAACGCAAGGCGAAGTGATGCTGGAAAACTGTCATCCGTTTGTGCGTGAATGCTGGGGGCGTTATTGGGTGTTTGCACATAACGGTGACCTGAAAAATTTCGCACCTGCGCTCAATGGTAGTTTTTTACCGGTCGGCACCACGGATAGCGAGCTGGCGTTTTGCTATTTGTTGCAACAGATGCGTAGCCGCTTTGGCGAGGTGATGCCGGGCATGCCGGAACTGGCAGATTTTATGCGTGAAATTACCGCTGAAATCGCTGCCTTTGGTACCTTTAATATGATGCTATCGAATGGTGAAGCGTTGTTTGCGCATTGTTCTACCAAATTGCATTACATCATCAGGCAGTATCCTTTCCCTGTCGCCAATTTATCGGATGAACAAATGACGGTGGATTTTTCTCAAGTGACCACGCCGAATGATAAAGTGGCTGTGATCGTGACGGAACCTTTAACCGATAATGAAACCTGGACCCAATTTTCACCCGGACAAATGACGGTGTTTGTTGATGGCGACGTGGTGCAGTTTGCATCCGCCGGAGGTGCAGCATGAGTTCGCGTCTGGTTGATCAACTCGATACTAATTTATTGCGCGTGTTGCATACCTTGCTGACGGAACGCAGCGTGACCCGCACCGCCATGAAGCTGGGGCAATCGCAACCAGCGATTAGCAATATGCTCAAGCGTTTGCGCGACATCACGGGAGACGCGATTCTGGTGCGTGGCAAAAACGGGATGACGCCAACCCAGCGTGGTCAGGAATTATTGCTGTTGGCGCGTCAGGGTCTGGGTGTGATGGAAAGCATTGCCAGCCCGGCACCTGCTTTTGTGGCTGCGTCTACACAACGGGTATTTCATCTTGGCGCGCCAGATTATCTGAGCGTGTTGTTGATCCCGATGGTGATGGAAAAAGTGCGTGAACTGGCGCCGAATGCAGGTCTGGTGATCCATGCGTTGAACGCCGGATTTGACTATGCAGCGGCACTGGAAACTGGTGAGCTTGATTGCGTGATTGGTAATTGGCCAGACCTGCCACAGCATCTCCACATTGCGCAGCTATTTGAAGATGAAGTGGTGTGCATGGTGAACCGCAAACATCCGGTCGTCAGTAAAGGTTTATCGCTGAAATATTATCTGGAAATGTCGCATCTGGCACCAACACCGTACATGATAGGACACCGCAGTATTATTGATGGCACACTCGCTGAGCAAGGATTGAAGCGCAAGATTCAAATGACGATTCCTTACTTTGGTATGGTGCCGTATGTGTTGTCGAAGACCGATCTGGTGTTCACGACCAGCCGCAGCTTTGCGGTGCAATGCGCAAAAGACTGGCCAATCGAAGTGTTGCCTATGCCTATCCCTATGCCAAAAATGCAGTTCTTCATGCTCTGGCACGAACGTGTGCATGCGGCGGCGGAAGTGCAGTGGTTGCGTAAAATTGTGGCAGAAGCTGCGGGTGAAGTTTACGCATAAAGTTGATGCCAAAAAAACCTCGCTGCTTCATCATCTGAAGCGCGAGGTTTTTACTTGGTAAAACGGCTTAGTTCGTTCAGCAATGCGTCCAGAAATTAACCTGGTACTTTACCTTCTACGCCTTCGACGTAGAATTTAATTTCATGCAGGAATTTGTCGTCAGCAACGACATCTTTACCCAACACTTCTTTACCAGTATTGTCTTTCAGCGGGCCTTTCCAGATCGGTGCTGTGCCGTCGATTACGCCTTGACGTTTTTCGGCGATGAGTTTTTTCACATCGTCAGACAACGTCGCGTTGAAGTACTTTAGATCGATCATGTTTTCTTTCAGACCCCACCAGGTGGAACCTGATTTCCATTTGCCGTCCATGACATCGCCAATGCGCTGAATATAGTAGCCGCTCCAGTCGATCGTCGATGCTGCAACGTGGGCTTTAGGACCGAACTTGGTCATGTCGCTGTCCCAGCCAAACGCCAATACATTTTTTTCTTCAGCAGTCTGTACGACGGCTGCGGAATCAGTGTTTTGCATCAACACATCGACGCCCTGACCAACCAAAGTGGTGGCCGCTTCACGTTCTTTGCCCGGATCAAACCATTTGTTCACCCACACGACTTTGGTTGTGGCTTTTGGATTCACGCTGCGTGCGCCGAGTTCAAACGAGTTGATATTGCGCAGCACTTCTGGAATAGGTACAGAAGCGACAATACCCAATTTGCCAGATTTGCTGAGCTTACCAGCCGCAACACCAGCGAGGTAAGCACCTTCGTAAGTGCGAACGTCGTATTGCGCTAAGTTGTCGGCGGTTTTGTAGCCAGTGGCGTGTTCAAATTTGACGTCAGGGAAATCTTTAGCGACTTTCAACATCGCTTCCATGTAGCCAAAGGTGGTACCGAAAATGACTTTGTTACCTTGGTTTGCCAGATCGCGGATCACGCGTTCTGCATCTGCGGCGCTTTCAGGGACGTTTTCGACAAACGTGGTTTTGACTTTGTCACCGAATTTGGCTTCGACCAGTTTGCGCGCAGCATCATGCGCAAACGTCCAGCCTGCATCACCGACAGGGCCAACGTAAATGAAGCCAACTTTTAATGGTTCAGCAGCGGTAGCCGGCGCAGCAGCACTGGCCGGGGCGGCGGCGACTTCTGGTTTGGCTTCTTCTTTTTTACCGCAAGCTGCCAGACCAAGGACAGCCAGCGAGATTGCTGCGACCAGGGTTTTTCTACGGGAAATTTTCATCATCAGTTTCCTTCGGTGAACAAAAAATGGTTTTTAAACTTTAATCTAATTTCTAACACTTGCTGCAAAACACCCACGTTACCAATTAAGGACGGAATGGCTTACCCAGCGAGGCTGGCATATTCAAACGTATCCAATCCGGATTGCGTGAAATGAGTACCAAGACCACAATCGTTGCTACGTACGGCAGCATAGACAAAATCTGGGAAGGAATCGCAATGCCGATTGACTGGAAATAAAACTGCAATATCGTTACGCTACCGAACAACAATGCACCGAGCAAGACTCGTGCCGGACGCCAGGTCGCAAAGGTGGTCAGGGCCAAAGCGATCCAGCCACGTCCCGCAACCAGACCTTCTACCCACATTGGCGTGTAGACGATGGACAAATACGCACCAGCAATCCCGCAGCATGCACCACTAAACAGCAGCGCCACATAACGGATTTTACGTACAGGATAACCCAACGCATGTGCGGATTCTGGCGATTCACCAATGGCACGTAAGACCAGGCCGGCACGGGTGCGATACAAAAACCAGATGATGCCAGCACACAACGCCAGGCTGAAATACACGGCCCAATGCTGATCAAATAAGGCTTTGCCAAAAAATGGGATCTCCGCCAGGAACGGTATGCCGTGGCTACCTGGCGCCAAAGATTGACCAACAAAGGACTGACCGATAAACGCCGAAAGACCCGCGCCAAAGATCGACAACGCCAGACCGGTGGCGACCTGATTGGTGGCCAGTACCAATGCCAGCCACGCAAACAAGCTGGCCATCAACATGCCTGCAACGGCACCCGCTAAAAAGCCAAGTGCCGGTACATTGGTTTGATGGGCGACGGCAAAGCCAACAATGGCGGCGACCAACATCATGCCTTCCGCACCCAGATTGAGCACACCTGCACGTTCATTGATCAGCAAGCCAAGGGCGGCGATCAGCAATGGTGTACCAGAATTGATGGAGGCGGCGATGAGAGCTGCAAAATTTTCCATAATGCTTATTTCTTCCAACGAAGGCGGTAATTAATCAGCGTGTCGCAAGCCAACAGCAAGAACAGCAACATGCCTTGAAACAGACCGGTAATGGCGGAGGGCAAACCAAGGCGTGATTGCGCTAATTCACCACCGAGATAAAACAGCGACAACACCAGACCACCCAAAATACTGCCGATCGGATTCAGACGCCCGATAAACGCGACAATAATCGCCGCAAAACCATAGCCAGGTGAAATCGAAGGCAGCACCTGACCAATAGGACCCGCCACTTCAAACGCACCCGCCATACCGGCAAAACCACCGGAGATCAGCAAGGATGTCCATAAGGCTTTACGACTCGAAAAACCAGCATAACGCGCTGCCAGTGGTGCCAGCCCGCCGACCGTTAAGCGATAACCGGCAAAGCTGCGATACACAAACACCGCCATCACTGCACTGGCAATCAACATCACCACAAAGCCAATATGCAAGCGGCTGCCAGCCATTAAATGTGGCAACAGATACTCGCTGGAAAACACTTTGGATTGCGGGAAATTCATGCCATTCGGATCTTTTAGCGGACCATTGACCGCATACATCAACAACAATTGCGCGATGTAGGTCAGCATCAGCGAGACCAGAATTTCATTAGCGTGAAATTTATCCTTCAACAGCGCAGTGATCGATGCCCATAAACTGCCGCCGATGACGCCAGCTAACGTTGCCAGCGCCAGTACCGTACCGCTAGATAAGACAGATAAGCCAGGCGTACCATTATCAAAAAACAAAATCGTTGAACCTGCTGCCAGACCACCCGCAATCAGTTGACCTTCCGCGCCGATATTCCAGACATTGGCGCGATAACAGACCGACAAACCAAGTGCGCATAACACCAGCGGCGTGGTTTTCATGAGCAATTCTGCAATCGCCGGGGCATTGCGGACGGGTTCAATTAAAAAGACTTGCAGACCGACGAGTGGATTTTTGCCCAAGGCCAAAAATACCAGACCACCAAAAAATATCGTCAGCGCCAAGGCCAGGACGGGCGACAAATACGCCATATTGCGCGACGACGCAGCGCGTAATTCCAGCTTAAGCATAAGCGACCCCTGTATTTCTGGTCGCGTTCACGTCCCATAAACCACTCATCCACAATCCTATCTGTTCTCTGCTGGCCAGTTCGGTCGCAATGGACGGCGACAAACGGCCTTTGGCGATCACATGCATGCGATCACATAATTCAAACAATTCGTCGAGTTCTTCAGAAATCACTAACACCGCGCAACCCGCTTGTTTCAGCTTGCGGATTTCTGCATGAATTTGTGCTGCGGCACCGACGTCCACGCCCCAGGTAGGCTGGGCAACGATGAAGACTTCCGGTTCACGCATGATTTCCCGACCGACAATAAATTTCTGCAAATTGCCACCCGACAAGCTGCGTGCCAGTGCTGCTGGTCCAGAGGCTTTCACACGGAAACGGCTGATAATGTCGCTCG
This sequence comes from Undibacterium sp. SXout11W, assembly GCA_049339905.1. Taxonomy (GTDB): domain Bacteria; phylum Pseudomonadota; class Gammaproteobacteria; order Burkholderiales; family Burkholderiaceae_D; genus Undibacterium. The sequence continues at coordinate 113,678 of JBMPPG010000012.1, read as the reverse complement.
CGGCTTGTATCGTGTGTTTGAAATTAATCATGCCATGCCGGACAAACGGTGCTTTTTGCTGCGACAGCAACATATTGTCGGTCAGGCTCAGTTCTGGCACGGCACCGCGACCGAGCCGCTCTTCTGGTACCAGACTTTGTCCCAGGTCGCGTCGGGCGTTCGGGCCTCGGTTGCCGACTGGTTGGCCTTTTAGCGTAATCATTTTGGCTGCCGGACGACGGTCTTCGCCGGACAAGGCGGCTAACAATTCTTGTTGTCCATTGCCTGAAACGCCAGCAATACCAACGATTTCTCCGGCAAATAATTCCAGATTGATATCGTCGAGTGCGGTTGCAAACGCATGCGCTTTGGGTAGCGTCAATTGTTGTATGCGCAATTTTGATGCACCAGTCTGACTTGTTTTATCCGGGGTGTGCTGTGGAATCGTATCGCCGATCATGAGGCGCGACAGGCTGGCGGCAGTTTCTTGCGCCGGATCACAATGCCCGGTCACTTTGCCCATACGCATCACGGTCGCTGAATGGCAGAGTTCGCGGATTTCATCGAGCTTATGGCTGATGTACAAAATGCTGCATCCTTCAGCGGCAATTTTGCGCAAGGTCACGAAGAGTTTTTGTACTGCCTGGGGAGTCAGAACCGAGGTCGGTTCGTCAAGGATCAACAATTGCGGATGGGTGAGGAGGGCGCGAACAATCTCTACACGCTGTCGCTCACCGACGGATAAGGTATGCACATGGCGATGCGGTTCCAGTTCCAGACCGTAATTCGCGCCGGTTTGACGAATTTGCTCTGCCAGTTCATCCATATCGACACCAGCATCCAGACCGAGTGCAATATTTTCTGTGACTGTGAGCGTGTCAAACAACGAGAAATGCTGAAACACCATAGAGATGCCGAGTTTGCGCGCGTCTTGTGGATTGGCAATGTTGACCTCTTGACCATTCCAGAGCATGCGACCAGAATCGGGTTTGACAGCACCAAAAATAATTTTCATTAACGTGGATTTGCCAGCACCATTTTCGCCTAACACCGCATGGATTTCACCAGGGGCAACGCTGAGATGAATATGGTCGTTGGCGACTACCGCGGGGTAGCTTTTGCAAATATCAGCGAGCGCTAATCTGGGCAATATCGGTGAAGCAGTAGAAGTCACGTGTACCTTTCCAACATGTATATCAGCGCTCAATGCGAGATGGAGCGCTTAAAATAAGCCTGAGGGCAGCAGAAAAAACCTGATCCCTTGAAGCAAGATGACCAGCATAAAAACAGCGACAACAACTCAGGTTAGGGAGATTGCAGCGCGGACATCATCATGAAATAGGCATGTTGAGTATTCAGGTAGCATTATAAATCCCCTTGGGGTAGATTCACAAAACCAAAATTGCTCTGAAATCATTCACGTTGGTGCGGGTGGGGCCGCTAATGATTAAATTTTCTAATGTTGAGAAAAACGTATAAGCATCGTTGTTTTCCAACATCGTTTTTGGATATAAATCATTTTCACTCGCGCGCTGCAACGATCCGGGGTCGCAAACCGCGCCGGCATTGTCTTCTGAGCCATCAATACCATCGGTATCACAGGCCAGTGCATAGATGTCAGGATGACCATCTACGGCGACCACCAGACTCAATAAAAATTCTGCATTACGCCCGCCGCGACCATTACCGCGCACGGTGACCGTGGTTTCTCCACCTGAAAGTATGACGCACGGCTTTTGAAAAGGTTGACCGTTTTTGGCAACTTGCCGGGCAATCGCTGCATGCATGACGCCGATATCGCGCGCCTCGCCTTCGATGCCGTCAGACAAAATATGAGCCGTCATACCCGCCTCGCCCGCGGCATACGCTGCGGCGTCTAAAGCGTGTTGAGCGGTCGCGATGATGTGGTGGCTATGGCGGGCAAAACGCGGGTCGCTGGAATTGGGTGTTTCGCCACGACCTGATTGTAAATGTTCAACAATATTCGTCGGAACAGCGATCGCATATTTTTGCAAAATCGCTAAGGCATCGGCGCATGTGCTGTCATCCGGTAGCGTTGGCCCACTAGCGATGATATTCGCATCATCACCTGGTACATCGGAAATCAGCAAAGTCACGACCCGCGCCGGAGCGCACGCCAGTCCAAGGCGTCCGCCTTTGATTGCTGATAAATGTTTGCGTACGCAATTCATTTCATCAATCGCTGCGCCACTTTTGAGCAGGGCTTTGTTGATGGCTTGCTTTTGTTTTAAGCTAATCCCTTCCGCTGGCAAAGCCAGCAGCGCCGAACCACCGCCAGAAATCAGACACAGAACCAAATCATCCTCACTTAAACCTTGTACCATTTGCAAGATACGCTGCGCTGCTTGTTGTCCGGCGACATCTGGGACAGGATGCGCTGCTTCGATCACTTCGATATGCTGGCATGCTGCGCCGTGACCATAGCGTGTGACCACCAGGCCGGACAAAGCTCCGTGCCAATGTTGCTCCACCGTGCGTGCCATCGCCGCGGCGGCTTTGCCAGCCCCAATCACAATGGTGCGCCCTTTGGGTGGCGGTGGTAAAAACGCAGGCAAACATTTGTCGGCGCTGACCGCATCAACAGCGGTCTGGTACAGGGAAAGCAGAAAATCACGCGGAGAAGAGATGGTCATGGTGGCAGGCAGTCCAGAGTAGTAAGATGTCGGCTTGAACGGAATAAGCAAAACAACGCAAAAGCAACGTAAGCGCAGAAATAAATCAAGCTGTTGCCGCATTTTAAAATTGATCATAAACGATATGACTTACGATTTCAGTGAAGTAAATTCATCAATGCAAAAATACGTCGATCGCCAGATACTGGCCGGCGTATCAACCGCGGTGCTCGTGGGGCAAGATCTGGTGCACCAACATTGTGTTGGGTGGGCGGATAAAGAAAATGACATTGCTTTACGCGACGATCATTTGTTCAGAGTGTTTTCAAATACGAAACTGATCACGTCGATCGCCATTCTGATCTTGGTCGATGACGGTAAGCTGGCGCTGGATGATGCGGTTGAGAAATATTTGCCGCAACTCGGAAACCGCCGCGTCTTAAAGCCGCATGCGACCAGTCTGGACGATACCGAACCTGCACGTTCGTCTATCACCATCCGTCAGCTACTGAACCATACTTCCGGTTTGAGTTATGGTTTGTTAGACCATGGCAGCATGATGTACAAAGCGTATAACGAGCGCAAAGTCTTAAATGCATTTCAAACACTGGAAGAAATGATTACCGTGCTGGAACCTCTGCCTTTAAGTTTTCATCCGGGCACAGCGTGGCAATATTCGATTGCGACCGATGTCTTGTCACGCGTTGTTGAAGTGGTCAGTGGCAGAAATTTTGAACAATTTATTCGTCTGCGCATACTCAATCCTTTGGGCATGGACGACACCAGTTTCTTTGTGCCTGAAAATAAGCAAGGCCGACTGACGGCTTACTACGCTGGTGCAGACCCTGAAAATATTTTAAAGCGCGGATTGCGCCGTCTGGATAAATCACCCTACCCGGGCGCCTTTGTGACGCCAGTGCCACGCCTGTCGGGTGGCGGTGGTCTGGTCTCCAGCATGCACGATATGCTGGCGCTGATGCGCAGCATGCTTCCTGGTGGTGACGCATTGTTAAAGCCAGAAACTTTACATCTGATGATGCAAAATCACTTGCCTGCTGGCACTGGCATTAGTTTTCCGGGTATAGGCGATGTACCAGGCAAGGGATTTGGCTACGGCGGCGCGGTCACTTTGCGCCCGTCTTCGATTGATCCACAAGGATCGGAAGGCGAGTTTGAGTGGGGCGGCATCGCGGGGACACACTGGTGGATTTCACCGCGTCACCATATTGCTGGTGTGTTAATGACACAGCGTTTGATGAGCTTCTGGTATCCGTTTTCGTTTGATTTCAAACGCCTGGCGTATAAGGTGGTTGGGGCGAAATAGGAAAAATTTGCAGGATGGGTTGCACTTGACCTGCAATACCTTCATGGTGTTTTTAAGCCAGGTTTAATTTTCCCGCCATGCTCCTCGCATACCATGGCGCCTGCGATTGAACCTCATTACTTTTTGGTTATAACAGAACTTCACTCAATAGGAGAAGTAAATTGAAACAACTTTGGATGCCTCGCCTTGCACTGATAGCCAGCATCATCAGTCTGGCCGCGTGCAGCAGCTTAGCGACTAAGCAAGCAGTACCTGTCAGCGTTAAGAATGGTACGTCTTCTTTGCAGGCCTCCTGGGTCGTGATGGGTGAAAATGGGCAGGCAATTGCGCGGGCAATTACCACTGATACCGTATGTCCGGCGTTGATGCAAGATGGTGTAGCGCAAACGATGTCGGTACGTGCATCTGCTGCGACGGTTGCACAGCGCAAAACGGCAAGTAAGCCCGATGCTTCTAAGCCTTCCGAGTTTCCAGTGCTGACTTGTGAAGCGCCTCTGTCTAAAACGACTAAAACCGCCAGCATTGCTGGCCACGATTTACCAGTGCCCAAAGCCGTGGTGCAGAAAATCGTCGTGGTCGGTGATAGTGGCTGCCGTTTAAAGGCGGTTGATAATTATTTTCAGCCATGTAATGACGGCGAAAAATGGGCGTTCCGTTCTATGGTAGAAACGGCGGCTAAATTTAAACCGGATCTCGTATTGCACGTTGGCGATTATCAATATCGCGAGAACTCATGCCCGGAAGGTCATCCTGAATGTGCTGGCAGTCCTTGGGGTTATGGTTGGGATACCTGGCAGGCAGATTTTTTCAGCCCGGCGCAAGCTTTATTGAATGCCGCACCATGGGTGGTGGTACGTGGTAACCATGAAAGCTGCGTTCGCGCGGGACAAGGCTGGTGGCGCTTCATGGATCCACGCGCTTTGCAAGCGGGGCGTGATTGCAATCTGGATCAGGATGATATGACTGGCGATTACAGCGCACCGTATGCAGTTCCATTGGGTAGCGTCGGCGGTCAATCAGCACAATTCATTGTGTTTGATTCCTCTAAAGTGCCTTATAAAAATATCCCTAAAACAGATCCTTCGCATCAGATCTATCTGGATCAGATGAAAGCAGTTAACCAATTGGCAGAACAAGCAGATTTTAATTTATTCACCAATCATCATCCGATTCTCGGTTTAAGCGTAGAGAAGAAAGTCAGTGGTGGACTCGACGTCAAACCTGGTAATGGTGCTTTGCAAGACATCATGCAAGAAGTGAATCCGGCGCGTTTGTTTTCACCTAAAATCCAGGTCGCAATATCTGGCCACGTGCATTTGTTTGAAGCCTTAACTTTCTCGAACGATTATCCTACCCAGTTTGTGTCAGGCAACGGCGGGTCGTCATTGGATATCCCTTTGAAAACGCCGTTGGCTGCTGGCGTAACGCCTTATCCAGCGGCGCAGCTGGCGCATTTTAGTAATTCCAATGACGTTGGTTTTATGACTCTCGAACGTCAGTCAAATTACTGGAAAGTTCAGGCATGGAACAAAAATGGTCAGCTGATGACCGAATGCCAAATGCAAGAAAAAAGCACGCAATGTCGTCACGTTGCTGAATAAATAAACACCTCGCTAATCGTATTTTTATCAACGGAGCCACAGGGCTCCGTTTATTTATGAAAATTGAGAATTTGATGAAAAATAAGAATATTGCGCGAAGTTGTATATATTTTGTTGGTTTTTAAAGAAAAATAGCCTTATTTTCATTGGGCAAAGTGCAATTTAAATTTAATATAGTCACAAAAAGAATTATAAATTTCTTATGCTTGTCATTTCTCTTTGATATTTAAGTAGTATATTCAAATCTGATGTTCGGTCTTTGTAGCATTTTTTGATGTCTGGATCTTTTCTGGAGCACGTCATGAAATTGTTTTACGATTTACGAATTGCATCAAAGCTCTTATTGGGCTTCGTTTCTTTACTGATATTGACCAGCTTTCTTGGCATCTTCTCGGTCTATCAACTTTCTAGTGTTAATCAAACTACCGTCGATCTGGGTGCGAACTGGATGCCCAGTGTGAACGCCGCGATGGGCATTAAAGAGCGTATGTCACGTTTGCGCACACAAGAAATGCAGATAGTCTTGTCTGCCGGTGACCCCGCCAACGTAGATAAATATGCCAAGCGTTTTGACGAATACGCAGTCGAACTTAAAAAATACGAAGAACAATACGTCAAATTGATTTCGACCAATGAAGAAAAGGTCTATTACGCCGATTACCTCAAATTGTGGGATCAATACCTGACTGAATCAAAAAAAATCAGAGAACAAGCCCGCGCGGGCGATAAAGACGCAGCGATGGCAACCCTACGTGGTGCTTCGTCAACTTTAAATGCGCAGATATTGACCTTTGCTGACAAGATCGTGAAGATCAATGTCGATGGTGGGATGGCGTCGTATCAAACCAGTGCTGAAATTTATAAATCATCCAAAATCTGGATTATTTTTCTTTGTGTTGCCAGCGTTAGTTTGGGCCTGGTACTCGCATTTTGGATAGCACGTGTGGTTTCCAGACCTTTACAAGCAGCAGTGCGTATCGCGAAGACGGTCGCTTCGGGTGATTTAAGTAGTGATATTTATGCTGACACCAAGGATGAAACCGGACAGCTTTTGCAAGCACTAAAAGAAATGAATGGCAATCTGTTGTCTGTTGTGCGTGAAGTCCGGCAGGGTACGGATACGATAGCCACGGCATCCACCCAAATCGCCAACGGTAATATGGATTTGTCTGCGCGTACAGAAAGTCAGGCGGGTTCGTTAGAAGAAACCGCATCCTCGATGGAAGAGCTGACTTCTACCGTGAAACACAATAGTGATAATGCCCGCCAGGCGAATCAATTGGCACAGTCGGCAACCGCGATTGCGCTGCGTGGCGGCGACGTGGTGTCGCGTGTGGTGAATACCATGGACTCGATCAATGTTTCTTCTAAAAAAATCGTCGATATTATTTCGGTTATTGACGGTATTGCATTTCAAACCAATATTCTGGCATTGAATGCGGCTGTCGAGGCGGCACGTGCGGGTGAACAAGGGCGTGGGTTTGCGGTGGTTGCATCGGAAGTCAGAAATCTCGCACAAAGGTCAGCAAGCGCTGCCAAAGAAATTAAAGTGCTTATTGATAACTCCGTCGCACAAGTCACACAAGGCACGCAGCTCGTTGCAGAAGCGGGCGCCACCATGAATGAAGTGGTAAGCAGCGTGCAAAAAGTCAATGACGTCATCAATGAAATCACTTCCGCTTCGACTGAACAGAGTTCAGGTATTGATCAGGTCAATACCGCCATCATTCAAATAGATCAGATTACTCAACAAAACGCGGCACTGGTCGAAGAGGCCGCAGCTGCAGCTGCTTCGTTGCAAGAACAGGCGAGCCACTTAAGTCGCGTGGTTGGTGTGTTTAAGCTTGATCATAAAGAGCATACAAATAATGCGTTTTTGCAACTTGCTTAGTGTGATGAGTTTGGTACGTGTCCAATGAACGATGCAACGTAGCTCGTTGGAAATTTTCAGTGTCGTACTACTTTTTCTAGTGTCAATACATGAATGATGGAGTTGAAAATGATGTTTTTTAATGATCTGAAAATATCCGCCAAGTTATTGGTTGGCTTTATTTTGTTGTTGATACTCACGGCTTTTATCGGGATTTTCTCGATCTATGAGCTGTCGAGCGTCAATAATTCCGCCACAGAATTAGGTACCAACTGGATGCCAAGTGTGAAAGCCGCAATGGGAATCAAAGAAAGAGTCTCGCGGATTCGCTCTCAGGAGGCGCAGATGGTGTTTGCGGAAAGCCCTGAAGAAATTGATAAGTATGTAGGGCGTATCAAAGAAGCGGTGACAGGGCTCAAAGAGAATGAGGCAGCATATAGTGCTTTAATTTCTGAGCCCGATGAAAAGGCGGTGTATGCGGAGTATGTGCAAAAAGCCACTGAATATTTGCAGATCACTGACAAAATGATCGCTTTAAAAAAAGCGGATAATTCTCCTGATGCTGTGGCTTTGATGCGTGGTGATTCATCGAAAATCAATACTAAAATGCGGGAATTGGTTGATAAGATGGTTCAGATTAATTCTGATGGTGGGGTCAAGGCGTATCAATCAGGCATCAGTGTGTATGAACATTCACGGATGTTGATTATTATTTTGTTGGCGGTGAGTCTGGGCATCGGTTTATTTCTGGCGTTCTCCATCGCTGGTATCGTTGCACGACCTTTGGAACATGCCGTCAAGGTTGCTCAAACCGTGGCAGCTGGTGATTTGACCAGCCATATTAAAGTGACGAGCAAAGACGAAACGGGATTATTACTACAGGCACTCAAAGATATGAACGACAGCTTGATGAAAGTCGTGACGGAAGTGCGGAACGGTACGGACGAAATTGCGCATGCTTCGTCAGAAATTGCTCACGGCAATATGGATTTATCGAATCGCACCGAAAATCAAGCGAGCTCATTAGAAGAAACCGCGTCATCGATGGAAGAAATTACCTCGACCATACAACACAATGCTGACAATGCACGGCAGGCTAATCAGTTGTCCCATTCAGCTTCAGAAGTTGCGCAGCGCGGTGGGCAAGTGGTTTCGCAAGTAGTGAGTACCATGGGTTCCATTAACGATTCATCGAAGAAAATCGTGGATATTATTGCCGTCATTGACGGGATTGCATTTCAAACCAATATCCTGGCTTTGAATGCTGCTGTGGAAGCCGCACGCGCTGGCGAACAAGGACGTGGTTTCGCGGTAGTGGCATCCGAAGTGCGCAATCTGGCACAACGGTCTGCTGGAGCAGCTAAGGAAATCAAAGAACTCATCAATGACTCGGTGGATAAAGTTTCTGAAGGTTCGCGTCTGGTTGATCAGGCCGGTAGCACGATGAGTGAAGTGGTCGACAGCGTTAAGCGGGTCAGTGACATCATTAGTGAAATTACGGCAGCGGGTCTGGAACAAAGTACTGGTATTGGCCAAATTAATGACGCTGTGATGGAAATGGATAGTATGACGCAACAAAATGCGGCCTTAGTTGAGGAAGCCGCTGCTGCTGCTGCATCTTTGCAAGAACAGGCGCAGCGTTTAAGTCAGGTGGTGAGTGTATTTAAGCTTGATCGTGCACACGAAATGGAAAGCCATCAGCATGTAGCAAGATCAGTTGCTAAGCCCGTTGCGAAAGCGACGCCGGCTGCGAAAACAAATAAACCTGCGACCAAGGTATTGCCGAAACCAGCAAATGTCAGCAAAACTCAGGAAGCGAAAAAGGCAGCAACGCAAGCTGGTGGCGCAGATGAGTGGGAAGAGTTTTAGGCGCTTCGTCGTTTCGTAGGGCGGCTTGTATCCGCCCTACGTGGCCGCTATTCCCATCCGGTTTGAGCGGGGAGGTGGCCAAAAATGATTAGCTCAATTCGCTTTGTTTAACGATCGTGCGTGAAATTAAGCCGTATTCTTTGGCTTCTTCTGCGGTCATCCAGTAATCGCGGTCGATATCGTTGGTGACGCGTTCCAGGCTCTGACCTGATTCGCGTGCGATCAAAGCGGCGATGCGTTCGCGGACTTTGACGATTTCACGCGCTTGAATGGCGATGTCGCTTGCCTGGCCACCGGCACCACCGCTTGGTTGATGGATCAAAAAGCGTGTATTTGGCAAACAAACGCGGCGTTCTTTTGGTACTGCCAAAAAGACGCTGACCGCTGCACTGCCAACCCAACCAGAGCCAATCATGTTAACCGGTACATCGATGAATTTGATCATGTCGTGAATAACATCGCCAGATTCTACGTGACCGCCAGGTGAGGACACGAGCAGCGTAATCGGCTCTTTAGATTCAGCCGCCAACGCAATCAGACGTTTGCTGACATCCGCAGCAAGCTTGTCATTGATGGTACCAAACACTAGCACGGTGCGGGATTTGAATGCTTTCTCTTCCAGGAAAGGGCTGCGCGCTGTGTCGATGTTGTCGTTGTCTTTTTCGTCGGCCATATTGATGTCTATCGTTTAAGGGTTGAAATTGAATAGTGTTGTGCGGCCTTAGATGGCTGCGAATGCTGGTTTTTTCAAGTAAGTTTCTGCCAATCTGACCCAATAAGTCGCGCCGATAGGCAGCAGATCATCATTGAAGTCATAACTTGGGTTGTGCAGGTTGCAGGGGCCTAAGCCGTGGCCGATGTCGCGATGTTCGCCATCGCCGTTACCGATGAACACATAACAACCGGGTTTTTCTTGCAACATGAAGGCAAAGTCTTCTGCGCCCATGGTCGGTTCGACTTGCGCGTCAACATTTTCGACACCAACAACGGCGCGCATGACTTCGGTCGCAAATGCAGTTTCTTTGGCGTGGTTGACCAGCGGTGGATAGTTGCGCTTGAATTCAAAATCGACTTCAGCGTCAAATGCAGCAGCAGTGTGCTGGGCGATTGTCCGCATGCGCTGCTCTATCATATCGAGCATCGATGTGCTGAATGTACGCACCGTACCGACTAATTGTGCTTCATCCGGAATCACATTGGTGGCGCTGCCGGAATGAATTTGCGTGACCGATAATACGGCTGATTCTAGTGGGCTGGCATTTCGGCTGACGATGGATTGCCAACTTTGCGCAATCTGGATCGCGGCAATAATGGGGTCGATGCCTTTATGCGGCTGCGCGGCGTGCGCACCTTTGCCTTTAACGGTGACATAAAATTCATTCGACGATGCCATCATCGGGCCAGGTGTGACACCAAAGGTGCCGACTGCTGCCCCTGGCCAGTTGTGCATACCAAATACCGCTTCCATCGGGTATTTTTCAAATAAACCGTCATCAATCATCGCGCGTGCGCCGCCGCCACCTTCTTCTGCCGGCTGAAAAATCACGTACACCGTACCATCGAAAAGTTTGTATTTTGACAAATAATGCGCTGCGCCAAGCAACATCGCAGTGTGACCATCATGGCCGCAGGCATGCATTTTTCCAGCATGTTTCGATGTATGGGCAAACGTATTGATCTCTTGCATAGGCAAGGCGTCCATATCGGCGCGTAAACCAATGGCACGCTCGCTGCTGCCGTTGTTGATAATGCCGACGATGCCAGTACCACCCAAACCACGCACTACGGGGATGCCCCATTCTTGCAGTTTATTGGCGACAATTTCCGAAGTGCGGTGCTCTTCATAGCAAAGTTCAGGGTGGGCGTGGATGTCACGCCGGATTTGTTGAATTTCGTGCTGAAACTCAACAATAGGATCAATCAGTTTCATCGTAGTCTCCGGATGCTGCTGCAGTGGTTTTGTATATATGGCTGCAGATCGTGGCTTGAATGAGAAAGATACCAGATTCTTAGTCCCGTCGTGTTATGCGTGTCGCGACAAGGTGATAAAAAGATAAAATTTTCTTTAATGCTTTTGAATGAGATGAGGTTTTTAAGGCTACAAACGGTAAAAATGGCGTACTTGCGTAGTTATTCGCAGCAGTGATGAGCGGTATACGAATAATAAAGCAGACATCTATGTTGCGGTGCACTATAGTTACACCTGTCTCCTCCAACACCTCCTAAGGTTTGGATTTACCCGCAACCGCAAGGTCGCGGGTTTTTTTTTGCCGTTTGTCCTTGATAAACGGATAGCAACGGGCAAAAATCGACACTGTCGATGGCTGAATATAAAGATTAAACTTGATTAAACTTAATTTAACGAGAATTTGTGAAAGTTAATACCTATTTAATGCGATGTTAGATACGTATTGAATGTTGGACGATACACGCTGCTGTTTGGCTCTCATGCTGTAAAGTTCTCATGCGTATTCCGCATATGGCGCGAGTATTTCTGCAAAGAAATGAATAAGCCGATTAGATATATGATTTATGAATGTTTGATATACGAAAATAGTAGTTGGTGTATTTGTTGCGCTGCGATATAGTTACACCTGTCTCCTCCAACACCTCCTAAGGTTTGGATTTAAGCCCGCCTCGAGCGGGCTATTTTTTTATCTGCGTTTTGCTTTGTCCGCTATGGCAGGTTCAGCGGCGCTGAGTGATTAACCAACCGTCCAATTGCCATCGAGCGCGATTTCATCGCAATTAAAACCCTCACCGATGCGATCCATGACGATAAAATCACTTTGCTTGTGCAAGGCAATTAATGGGTGGTGCCAGACGCCACGCGCATAATTGACCCCCTGTAAGCCTTTGCAGAAAAAAGCCTGCATTTGTGTGGGATCAAATTCACCAGGTGGTGCCACGACCACCAGATATTCATCGTCTACCTCTGCGGTCAATGGTACAAAAGCCTGACTGCCCAGGGGATGACGTTCCATCACCTCAATTGCCAGTGGCAAGGCTCTTGGTTGCGCGCGAAACACGCTGAGTATGGTTTTTCCATTCTGCGTTTGTGTATCAGCCATGGCTAAGGCATGAAAACGCTCGGTGGTGCCCTGATTGATAGGGTAATGGCGTGCGCCTTCTAGCATGATGACTTCACCAAATGGGGCAAACGCTTCTCGCGAAAGTGTTTGTAACGGTAGCTGTGGCATGGTCTTCTTTCTTTTTCAGGACTTTCGCTATCCAAAATGAACGAAAGCCCTATCGATCTTGCTACGATCTTGCTATTACGCCAGCCTACTCAATAAACGCAAACGAGATACGCCGCCATCCGGGAAAATATTGAGGCGGACGTGGGTGATCGCCCCCAACGCCTGAATTTCTTGCTGGTAGTAATGCTGGTGATCCATTTGCAGTTTTTGTTGTGGCAATAAAACTGGCCAGAACATCGATTGGGTAATCAGCGACGTTTCTGTGCCGCCAGCCATTGATGCGGCTTGTATCGAGCAGCTATCCGGGAAATTACCTTTGAAATGGCAAGTATCGACTTCGATTTTTTCCACGATACCCGGATGTGCCAGCGCAATAATGCACCAGTCATTGCCAGGCTCGCGACGACGGCGGGTTTCCCAGCCATCGCCCATGTTCACACCGCGACCCGGCATCAACAGATTCGATGCCAGACCAAAATGTTGGTTATTGGTGGCGACCACATAACCGCCGTTTTCCATCGCGATCAGATCAAATAAACTATGTTTGTCCGCCGCTGCCCAATCATTTTCAGGTTGTGCATACACACGCAAACGCGCTACGCCGCCGTCTGGGTAGATGTTCAAACGCAAGTGGGTAAAGGCTTGCGGGTGCTTGATCTCGTGGTAATGATGGCTATTGCCTTGCAAGTTCACCGATGGCAATACCTCGTGCCAGACCGTGTCGGCATCTGGTTCGCCTGCTGGCACGAAAGCACCTTCCAGCGAAGCCGCAGGTGGGTAATTGCCTGTGAAATGGCTGGTATCAATATCGACACCTTTCAATATGCCAGCCCGTGCCAGTTTAAGCACGCACCAGTCGTAGCCATTGACGCGCTTACGACGTGACTCCCAGCCGTCCATCCATTTGCCATTGGTATCGTATTTGCCAGGAATAAATACGGCTGGATCGGGATTGAGCATGCGCGACATTTCTGCAAAAAAGTCGTCGCTGCATGCCAGTGTCTTTGCACCTAAACGTGGATCAGCAAGGTTTGGGTAACGACGGGTAAAGTCAGGGGCGTTCGGGTCGAGAGTGATAATAGCCATAAGATACTTTCTATTTTTTATCGATAACCAATTTGTTTATTTTGATGCTGGTATGACAGCATTGCCGCTTTCAAACCAATGAGCGATGGTTGCACGCTCTTGTTCGGTGATGTTGGTCAGATTTCCCAATGGCATAATTTTTTGTTGTACCACTTGCTGATAAATCAGTTGTGACTTGGCTTCAATCACGCCGGGTTGATCAAACATCAAACCTTTTGCCGGACTATCCATCATGGTTGGGTGGGTAGCGTGGCATTGGATGCAACGTGCCTGAACAATTTTTTGTACTTCTGCGAATTGATTTTCTGTCGTTTGCGCGGCAGTTGTTACCGCTGGTTTTGGTGCAATCCAAGCTGCTACACCCGCCAGAATAGCAATTGCCAAAATCGGATAAATCGGTTGGGTATTCCCTTTGTGGCGCAGGATAAAAAACTGTCGCACCAGCACCCCGGCAACCATGATCAACACTAATACTGCCCAGTTATTGCTGGCGCTGTAGGTCATGCTGTAATGGTTAGACAGCATCGCGAATAGGACAGGCAAAGTGAAATACGTATTGTGTACACTACGTTGTTTGCCACGTTGTCCGTGTACTGGATCAACAGGCTGACCGGCTTTCATCGCTGCGACGACTTTGCGCTGACCAGGAATAATCCAGAAGAACACATTGGCACTCATGATGGTCGCAATCATCGCCCCAATGATCAGAAACGCGGCACGTCCTGAAAACAAATGGCAGGCGCCCCATGCCGCAGCAACGACATAGGCAATAATCAAGCCTGATAAGAGCTTTTCATTTTTGCCGAACACGCGACACAATACGTCATACACAATCCAGCCCAGCGCCAGAAAGCCTAAGGCAGCTGCAATCGCGATGGCTGGTGTGAGTTGTGCTACTGACGGATCGATCAGATAGGTGCGTGCATTAAAGATATACACCAATAAAAACAAACTGAAGCCAGATAGCCAGGTGCTGTACGATTCCCAGTAAAACCAGTGCAGATGCTCTGGCAAACGTGGTGGTGCACCGAGATATTTTTGTGGATTATAAAAACCGCCACCATGCACAGCCCACAATTCTCCGCCAACGCCTTGCTTTTTCAATTGTTCATCAGTCGGTGGTGTCAGATGATTATCCAGCCACACGAAATAAAATGAAGAACCTATCCATGCAATGGCGACGATCACATGCAGCCAACGCAGTAGCAAATTAGCCCAGTCTAAAAAATATGCTTCCATTGATGATTCCTAACTACCGCGATAGGTTGAGTAACTCCATGGTGTCGTCACCAGGGGTACATGATAGTGCTGACTTGCATCGGCTACGCCAAAGCGCAAAGTTACGATGCCGAGAAATGCTGGCTCCGTCAGTTGGACGCCCATCGCCGCAAAATAACGACCGACATCAAAATCGAGTTCATACGTGCCGCTAATGAGTGCATCGCCTTCTAACAAAGGCTGGTCACAACGACCGTCAGCATTGGTTAACCGTTCGCATAACAGCTGTCTTTGCTGATCCTTGATGCGGTACAGGCGCACCAGTATGCCTTGTCCGGGTTTGCCATGCGCTGTGTCGAGTACATGTGTCGTGAGACGTCCCATGCCTATCCTTTATAAAATACCGAAAATAAAACAACAATATTGTCGACAATCTTAAGCCTCTGAAAATCTCTATGTCAAACAAAACTTCAGTAAGACCTTGTTATTACGGTGAAATTTATCTTATTTAACAACGCGAAACTAAAAATAATTAGTATTCCATTTAAAAATTGTCGACAATTTACTGTGTGAAGTGCTTAAATGAGGAAAATATCATTTACTTCGTTTTCACTTAATCCATAGAGCCAGAACGTGAACAGTAACACCCCCGGGGAAGCAGAAAATACAGACAACGCTGATAACCTTGATAAGGAACAGCGCATGTACCGCGATATTTACGATGCCATCATGGATCATCGCCTGCCTGCGCGTACCAAACTGACCGAGCAATCCTTGAGCGAAATTTATGCCATGGCACGCCACGGTGTGCGCAAGGTGTTGAATCAATTAGCGGCCGATGGTCTGGTTGATCTGGAGCCCAATCGCGGTGCATTTATTGCCAGTCCGGGCGAAAAAGAAGCACAAGACATGTTTGAATTGCGCCACAACCTGGAGCAGTTAGCGTTAGAAAAAGTGTTAGCCAACGACGACAGGCAGGCTTTGCAAGGCTTGCGCCAGATGGTAGAGCGCGAACGTGACGCCTATCAGCAGGGTGACAGGCCACAGTGGATCAGGCTGTCAGCCGACTTTCATATTGAGCTGGCGCGTCTTAGCGGCAATGATTTGCTGGTCGATATGCTGCGGCGTCTGGTCTCACGTACCACTTTAATGATATCGAGTAACGACGTGCCGGGTACTCGCCCTTGCTCATTTGATGAGCACTTCAAGGTACTCGAAGCATTGGAGCGGCGGGATAAGAAATCCGCTTTGCATGAAATGGCACAACATTTGCATCAGTGTGCATGCCGCACACCGAAAAATGTTGGAAAGAGCTTTGATTTGAAAGCAGTACTGGGACAAAAAAATAGTTAGAAGCTTAATCAGAGACATCGTCAGACTAGTCTCGGATAAATATTTTCAGTTTCCACATTGACGGAGAAAACCACGTATGACAATCACCTCAGCTTATCCGCGTGATCTGATTGGTTATGGCCGCCACGTGCCACACGCACAATGGCCAGAGCAGGCACGGATTGCCGTGCAGTTTGTATTGAATTATGAAGAGGGTGGTGAAAATTGCGTCTTGCATGGTGATAAAGCCTCAGAACAGTTTTTATCAGAAATCGTCGGCGCGGCTGCGTATGAAGCGCGGCACATGTCGATGGAATCGATTTATGAATATGGTTCACGCGCCGGGGTTTGGCGCATTTTGCGCGAATTTGAAAAACGCGGCTTGCCATTGACGGTGTTTGGCGTGGCGATGGCATTGCAACGTCATCCGGAACTGACGCAAGCGTTTGGTGAATTAGGTCATGAGATCGCGTGTCACGGTCTACGCTGGATTCATTATCAAAATCTGGATGAAGCGATAGAGCGCGAACATATGCAGCAAGCGGTGCAAATCATGCGTGAACTCACTGGTAGTGCGCCGTTAGGCTGGTACACCGGGCGTGATTCGCCGAATACACGCCGGTTGGTGGTTGAGCATGGTGGTTTTGTGTATGACGCAGATTATTACGGTGATGATTTGCCATTCTGGACCGAAGTCAGCACCAGTGCTGGTGAAGTCAAGCCGCATCTGGTCGTGCCTTACACGCTCGATAGCAACGATATGCGCTTTGCCACACCACAAGGATTTAATACGGGCGAGCAGTTTTATACCTACTTGAAAGATAGCTTTGATGTGTTGTATGCCGAAGGGGATCCGCAAGGAGATAACGCACCAAAAATGTTATCCATCGGCATGCATTGCCGCTTGTTGGGCAGACCGGGACGCTTCCGCGCCTTGCAACGCTTTTTGGATTATGTGCAATCGCATGACAAAGTGTGGATTTGCCGACGGATTGATATTGCGCAGCACTGGATGCAGCAGCACCCGTATGGCGCAGCGGTAAATACTGTAGCAAATACAGGAGTAAAACCATGAGCCACACTTACAGCTTAGAAGCCTTAAATCAGGTTGCTGATACAGAATTTGTCAGCATACTGGGTGGCATTTTTGAACATTCGCCATGGGTCGCCGAAGCGGTCGTAGCACAAAGACCATTTTTGAGTGTGCATGATTTGCACGCGGCGATGGCACATGCGGTACGCACTGCGGATGAAGAAGCGCGTCTGACCTTGATCCGTGTCCATCCGGAATTGGCGGGTAAAGCGGCAGTACGCGGAGAATTAACTGCCGAATCGACACGTGAACAGAGTGGTGCCGGACTGAATCAATGTAGTCCTGACGAATTCGCGGAATTACAACGTTTGAACGCTGAATATAATAAAAAATTCAGTTTTCCTTTCATCATCGCTGTACGAGGGCATGACAGACAAAGTATTATCCGGCACTTCACGCAGCGGATGAACTCAGACCGCGTCACCGAAATGCAGGAATGTATCGAGCAAATTGTCCGTATTGGCGGCTTCCGGCTGGCCGATTTGATAAGACCATAAGCTGCCTGCTTAAGAACGATTATTCGCCGATTTCGCATCAAAGACGATCCAGGATTTGCGCAAAGCGCACTGCTGCAAAAGAATTTTTTTACTACTTCGATAAAGGAAGAACCATGAAATGTAAATTCAACAGTCTGGTCATTGCAGTTGCGACTACTTTAGCTGCGGGTAGCGCACTGGCGCAATCTACGGTATCCGTTGAAGGTCTGGTCGATATGTCGGCTGGATCTATTAAGTACAGTGGCGACAAAGCTAAAACACTTGCCGTCAACAGCGGCGGCATGACGACCTCGTGGTTGGGTTTTAAAGGCGTTGAAGACTTAGGCAATGGCATGAAAGTTGACTTCGCATTGACCAGCTTCTTGCGCGCTGATACTGGTGAATCCGGACGTTTTTCTGGCGATACGCTGTTCTCACGTGATGCGAATGTAGGTATTTCTGGTTCTTTTGGTAAAGTTTCTTTGGGTCGCAACTTGTCACCTAATTTTTTGCCAGTCGTTATTTTTAATCCATTCGGCGATTCGTTTAATTTTTCTCCATTGGTATTGCACACTTGGGTACCAAACGGTAACTACGCTGCACGTACCTGGGTGAATTCTTCCGCTGGCGACTCTGGCTGGAGCAATGAAATCATTTACACCACGCCAAACTACAATGGTTTGAGTGCTAATTTCCATTATCAGGCCGGTGAGAAAGCTGGTCAGACTGGTGTAAACAACGTCGGTATGAATGTCTTGTACTTCAATGGCCCACTGGCATTGACTGCCTACTACCACCAGGTACAAGTCGGTAACCCGACCCCTGGTGCGATTGTTGACGCGACTAGCTCACCGATTAACTACGCATCGATCAACTATCAAAAATCGTATTTTGTTGGCGGTAGCTATGATCTGAACGTTGCTAAATTGTTTGCGACATATTCCAGCACCAAAGACGACAGCAGCACTGGTGCTGCGATGACTGACAAAACCTACAGTCTGGGTGCGAAAGTGCCAGCAGCTGGGGGCAATATTTTGTTGGCATACGCTGACACTAAGCGCACCGGCAGTCTGGTTGGCGCAGATTTGAGCCGTGACACATTCTCAGGTGGTTACGACTACGATCTGTCTAAGCGTACTGATGTCTATGCAGTCGTGATGAGCGACAAAATCAATACCGCTGACCGCGCTAACAGCGTTGCAGTTGGTATTCGTCACAAGTTCTGATTGTTGAACTAAAAAAAACCGCATGTTTTGACATGCGGTTTTTTTATTTTGAGATTTACGTTGACGTAAGCTAACCGCGACTTTGATAAACGACTTTCTCCAGCTCAGCCAGACCATATACGTCAGCATTACTTAAAAAATCATCAAAAGGGCCGAGTTTATTAATCACGTTGCCATTTTTGAAAACGATTTGTAAGCCTTCTTCTTCGTTCCAATCGCAATCACATTCCAGTAATACGTATACGCCTTGATCGCCGGTCTGGCGGCGGCATACTAATATTTCGTCGCCAAATTGTATGTGCTGCCAGACTAGATCCGCGCTGGAAATATCGACGACATCAAATCCTTCGCTTTTGGCAAATTGGACGCAATCCCGATAGTAAGAAAAAATCTCATTTTCAACGGCGAGCAGTACGGTTTTATCCAACGCCAGAAAATGGCTGATGGCATCTGAAAACTCTTGCGGGCGCACGTCTTGTGCATAGCCTTCCAGCAAAAATTCGCACTCCTTGTTGAGCGCAGCGACGGCGATCGGTTCACTGACCAGCCAATCGTTTTCTGTATCTTCGGTCAGTAGTCCAAGCGGTGCGATTTGCATAGAAATCCTAGTTAAAATGTGATGACGATGTCATTAGCGATTACACGAAGACATGGCCTTCGGGGAGATCAATAACAACAGAAAAATGCATAATAAGCCAAACAGCAGAAACACATGCGTACCTGGTAAATGATTGAGACTATTTTGCGCCCAAACATGACTGACCAGACGATAAAGTTGAAACGCACTTGCCGCTAAACCCAGCCACCATGCCCACGCATAACGCCCACACAAACCAATCGCAATCAACAAACCAATGATCGCGATGAGCCAGTTTGTCAGTTGACTAAAACTAAGATTAACGCTGAGATGATCGCTATTGGCTGAGATATTAAGTAAAGAACTACCCACTGCGACAACAACATAGGCAACCGCCACGGCAGCTGCAATAAGAATACGAGTTCTGGCCACAACAAACCTGTAAAAAAATCCATCAACGGATGGTATTGATCGAATTGATCCGGCTTGAAACAAAACGCTTGCCGGATGATGCTGCGCCAGTTCAGCGTGGCGCGTAGCAGTTATCGATTTAGATAACCGCGTTGCATTCTATCAATTTCTGTCGATGTGCAAATGCTTAAAATACGTTTTTGTTTGACGCTCATCTAACCGTTGGTGCTGACGTTACGCAGCTCATATGCTTGCAGGGTATTGAGGTTATCGAAACAATCTGCCATTGCCGGGTTCAAGCCGGATTTGAGTTGCTGATCATTGCGACTCAATTGAGCCTGATTGACCAGGACGCGCATTTTGCTGATGAGATCAGCGTCATGTAAGAGTTGTCCTAAAGCCGTCCATTCAACCGCTTTTCTGCCACCTGCTTGTTGCTGCAACGCTTGTATCACAGTCGGTGGGAAATCCCAACGCTGTGCAATCCGGTATGACAATGTTGCAGCGACCGAGGCCATTGCGTGTTGGAATCCTGCCGAATATCTGAATTTCGGTTGTTCGCATTCCTGATCCAGCAAACGGAATGCGATGATGAGGCCAACGTTTTTCATCAAGCCAGTCAGAAACGCTTGAAATGCATCGTAGCCGTTGTTTTCTTTGTGATCGCTGAGTGCATGACAGGCCAATGCGCATTTTTCGGATTGCAACCAGAGGTGTGGTGCGGCACGGCGTGTATAGGGGCCTGCACTGAGATTAATGATGGGGCGGAACGCGACTTTGGCGATGACAAAACGCAGGCCGTCTTCACCTAGCATGATGACTGCTTTTTCCAGGCTACTGATGCGATCAGCTGGGTTGTAGAGCGCACTGTTGACGGAATTGACAACTTCACCCACCAACACCACGTCCTTGACGATGAGCCGGGTTAATTCATGCACCGCCACTGACTTGTTGCGTAAGCTTGCCAGCAGTTGTGGGATGACGGAAGGCATACGCGGCACGACCACCGCATCATTGAGATCGGAGGCCAACAAACCATACAAGGCTTGTAGCACTTTTTGTTCCGTATCAGCGACACTGCCTTCGCCGGGGTAACCCATAATCCAGTCAAAAAACAAAGTATCGATCGGGATCGCAGGTTTCCAGATTTGCAATTTTTCAGTGGAGGAAGTGGCGTTATTGATTTCCACTATTTGAGTAGGGGTTGCCACAGGCGTGACGGTGGGATTTACAGCTAACGGTAGCAAAGTATTTTCAACTACCACCGGATGCACGTTTTCAACAGCGGGTATAGTTCCAGGTGTAACAGAATCAGCAATTGGCGGGCTCTTTGTTTTACTTTCTTGCTCAGTGCCAAACAAGCGTTGAAAAAATTGATTGAAGGGATTTGCCACGGGTGCCCTTTCTTTGCCACAGGTTGACATCACAAGGAATGAAATACGCTTACCTACGTTGCAAAAGAATAGCAGCTTTATACCTGAACAGGATGGTTGTTTGATGACGAAATTTTAATAAAATATACTACAGGGAGTAATAAAAAATGCCCTTTATCTTCTCAGGATAACGGGGCATTTTTTGCTGATACTCCCCTTGGGGAAGTGGCTATGGAAGGTATCAGGCGTTTTTCAGATACAGATCAAGTTCATCAAACCAGACTTGTTTTTGCTCATCGGAAACAAAAGCAGCTTCAAAGCTGTTGCGTGCCAGTTGCACTAATTCTGCTTTGCTCAAATTGAGTGCATCGGCGGTAGCGATGAAATTGGTATTCATATAGCCACCAAAATACGCAGGATCATCCGAATTAATCGTTACACACAAACCATCGCGCAACATACGTGCAAGATTATGTTCTCGTAAATCTTTTACCACGCATAACTTGAGGTTGGACAAAGGGCAGACCGTCAGCGGAATACGGGTCTGCTGCAAACGCTGCATTAATGCAGCATCTTCTTCAGCGCGTACACCGTGGTCGATACGTTCTACTTGCAAGGCATCTAAGGCGCCATGAATATAGGCTGGTGGACCTTCTTCGCCGGCATGGGCAACCAGATGCAGACCCATGGCTTGTGCCAACGTAAATACATGCGTGAATTTTTCTGGTGGATTGCCGACTTCGGCCGAGTCTAAGCCAACGCCTATCCAGACATCTGCATAGGCATCGCGCAAAGGCAGCGCAGCTTCCAGCGTGGCAATTGCGTCTTCTTCACTCAGATGACGCAGGAAGCACATAATCATGGTGCCAGAAAAGCCATGCTGTACTTTGGCTTCACGCAAGGCACGTGCAATACCGGCAAATACCGTTTCTATCGCAATGCCACGAGCGGTATGTGTTTGCGGATCAAAAAATAACTCTACGTGGCGCACCTGATCGGCCAAAGCACGTTGAATATAAGCGTGGGTCAGGTCAAAAAAATCCTGCTCGGTTTGCAGCACCGCTGCACCCGCATAATACAAATCCAAAAATGATTGCAAGTCAGCAAAATCGTAAGCCGCACGGACTTCTTCAACGCTGGCGTAGGGCAGGCTAACCTGATTTTTTTTGGCCAGCTCGAACATCATCTCCGGTTCTAGCGATCCTTCGATGTGCAAATGGAGTTCCGCTTTTGGTAAGTGTTGAATGAAATCATGCAAAGAGGTGCTCATAGTTTTACTTCACTTTTTATTGTTGGTGTTGAGATGGCTGAGAGTGTAGGGGGCTTTGTCCAGAGTTGCAATAATTGCGCAGCCACGGCGACGGCAATCACCCCCGGTTCTTTGCCATTGATGCCATGAATACCTATCGGACACACCATCGATTCTAAATGTGCTTGGCTTATTCCACGTTCTTGCAAACGGTTTTCAAAGCGCGCTCGTTTGGTCTTGGAGCCGATCAGACCAAACCAGGCAACATCTGGCTGGCGCAAAATATGTTCACTGAGGATGAGATCGAGCCCATGGTGATGCGTCATGACCAGAAAATACGCACCTTTGTCGGCATCAGCAATCACAGCCTCCGGCATATCGGTGGCTTCGGTGATGATGTTGTCAGGTAATTCTGACGGGAACAAATGATCACGCTCATCGACCCAGGTGATACGACAAGGCACATGTTGCAAAAGATTCACAAGAGTAGCGCCTACGTGGCCCGCTCCAAACAAATATAAATGCGGCAAATTGGTTTGTTCTTGTTGAAAAGTTAGCAGCTTTTGTTGCAGGTTTGCATAGCTCCAGCAATCCACACGTTCCAGGCAGAGACTGAGTGCGCCGCCACAACATTGACCCAGACTGGGTCCTAGCGACAGGTCAATATGTCGCGGTGCTTCATTGACTGGCGCGGGTTCTGCCAGCCACAAACGGGCGCTGGCGATGGCTTTCCATTCCAAATGGCCGCCGCCTATGGTGTCGTATTGATTAATTGCTGTGACCAACATGCGCGTACCCGCCCCGCGCGGCGTGGAGCCCCGCACTGTCGTCACTGTGATTAAAACTGCCTTATCTGCCGGTGTCAGTCGACGCAAACTTTCCAGCCAATTCATGTTCGTATTCATAGTTCTGGCAAGCCTTTTTGGGTAATGAACCCACGATAGCAGCTTGCCATGTCAGCGTCATATATGAACTTTGATGCTGCTCATTTAACTAGCAATATCAATACCAGAACTAATGGTAAAAATTGGCTGAAATGAAGGCCGATCGTTAATCGCTTTAATGAAAATAGACGTTTTGTGCCATCGACGCGTCATATTGACCGAGAAATTCGTCGATTTCTTCGACGCTAGGTTCGCTCGCAATCAGTTGCGTGACGTCATGGCGAAAGTCTATTGCCCTTGAACCGGCAATAAACCATTCACGGTGAACAGATTTGTCGGTGATTTCATAGCCGCCAAAGCGCAGGGCTTCGTGATCAGCGTCTGCGCCATACTCAACGACGCTGAAATTTTCGCTGTTGTAGATGAGATTCATTTTTGCATCCTTTCTGGCTTGAGGAAAAACTTCCCCGATTGAACCGGACATGGTGCTAACGGCAGCGGATTTCAAGTGTTATGAAACTAAACGGCACTAAAGAGCGATGGACGACTGGTATGTTTCCTTTCGCCTTACCTGGAGTAACGGCAGAACCAGCGTCGGTCTTTAGTCTACAAGCAAATAAGCGATACTTCCAGTAGCAAGTGATCGTAAGGGGGAAGTTTTAAGGTCTGGCGTATATTGTCCAGATGTTCCGTGCCGGCAACACTGAGATAAAGGTGTTGTATTTTTTGTCTGATCACCCGATTCAGGGTCACGCGCATGGTGAGATTGCCAATGCAACAAAAACAACCAGGTGCAATCCGGTGTACGAAAACTTGTGGTGAAGTAGTAAGCAGAAAATTGCCCGATGGTAATCCTTCGAGAATTACAGCAATCTTTGCATCAGCGTCCTGCGCAGCCAGAAAAGCCGCGCTTGCTTGCGCAATCACAGCTTCTCTTTGTGCATAATCAGCGCCGCTGACGATGGTCAGCGGCAGGCGTTCAGACATGGACGTTGAAACGGATGTCGATTGCGCTTATTCGCCGCGCTTCGCGTATTTCACCGACTCGACACCCAATTGCTTCAATTTGCGATACAGGTGTGTCCGTTCCAGACCAGTTTTCTCAGCCACCCGTGTCATGCTACCGCTTTCGCGATTCAAGTGATATTCGAAATAAATTCTTTCGAAAGCATCTCTGGCCTCACGCAAAGGCAAGTCGAATGACAAACTGGCAAATTGATTCACTGGCGCAGGAGCCGTTGTCTGAGCGACATTGAAAGAGCGACTTTCAAAGCTATTGTTTGCCGACTGCAGGTTATGTGCATTGCTCGCATTGTTACCGTGATCGCTGCTGATGACGCGCAATGGCGGTACTGCTGGACGATTAGTTTCCGGTGTCCGGGTCAAACCTTGCTGTACTGCTTTTAACAGTTTTTGTAAAGCGATAGGCTTTTCTAAAAAGTTTAGTGCACCAATGCGAGTTGCTTCGACCGCTGTATCAATTGTGGCGTGACCTGACATCATAATGACAGGCATGGTCAGCAGACCATCGCGTTGCCATTCTTTCAGTAGTGTGACGCCATCTGTGTCTGGCATCCAGATATCTAATAGAACCAGATCAGGTTTTGCTTCTTGACGTGCGAGACGTGCTTGCTGAGCATTTTCAGCAAGTTGAACCACGTGACCTTCATCTCCCAGGATTTCCGAAAGTAATTCCCGGATACCCATTTCATCATCTACGACCAGAATATTTGCCATAAATTTACCCTATTACCGCCCCTATGATTTTGCCTTTTTATACCTGCATCTTTCTGTGAAGATGTCAGGTGAATACCTGCACGCTCAAACTGTTTTTAATTCCGGTGCTAACTTTAACAGCAAAATCGCTACTTTTGCACCGTTTGTATCACTACGATTTTGAATATCAATTCTACCTCCGTGCTCATCGATGATTTTTTTTACCATTGCCAGACCTAAACCTGTACCTCTTGGCTTCGATGTCGCATAGGGTTCAAATGCTCGCGCCAGAATTTTTTTTGAAAATCCCGGACCATTATCTACGATAGAGAGCCGCACTGCTGACTGTACATCATTCCCTTTCGTGTTATAGCGTACAACCTCAGTAATGACGTCGATACGCGGCGCAACGTCAGTATGCGGGTTGTCAGCCACTGCGTCTTGCGCATTTTGTAGCAAATTATGTATAACCTGGCGTAACTGCGTTGCATCACCCATAATTTTCGGCAGATCCGGCGCCATATTGAGGCGTATGATATCGCGGTCATCTCCAGCCAGATACAGATGTAAAACTTCATCAATCAGTCCACCCAGATTCAGTTCGGACAAGACCGCAGGCGGTGTTTTTGCGTAATCACGGAAATCATCAACCATGCGCTTCATTGACGCTACCTGATTGACGATCGTCGTGGTGCTCTTATTTAAGATCGCGACGTCGGTTTCGCTCAGCTTATCTTGCAATTTCATTTGCAAACGTTCGGCAGACAGTTGGATAGGTGTGAGCGGATTTTTTATTTCATGTGCTAACCGACGTGCTACTTCGCCCCATGCAATCGAACGCTGAGCCGAAATAATATTACTGATGTCATCGAACACGATCACATAGCCATTGCCCGAACCTACCGGTAAGTGGGAACCGCGTGCCAGCAAAGTAATGCTGGATTTTTCATCGTTTGGCATGGCATCGACCGCTGGTGCCTGCGTTGCTATCGCATCTGGGCGTGGTACTTCGATTTGTTGTTGCCAATGCTGTTCGTGTTCGTCTTTACCACCAGCCGCAGATTGCGCATGTTGTTCAGAAAAAGCCTTGTCAATTTCTGTCGCGAATTCAGTCATCCCGGCAATGTCGCTGAGAGGTTTGCCGATTTCCGCTTCTAAAGGGCGTTGCAAAATTCGCTCTACTGATTCGTTACAGGTGACCAGATGTCCGGCTTGATCCAATACCATCACACCTGCCGACATGTTTGCCAATACGGATTCCAGATAGACTTTGGCATTTTCAAGCTCGTTGCGATTTTTTTCGACGGCCGCACGGGCATCGAATAATTGCCGCGTCATCGTATTAAATGACTGCGTCAGACTGCCTAATTCGTCGGAACTGGCAACGATAGGTCGCGGTGAGAAATTGCCTTCAGTGACCGCCTTGGTACCTTCTGCGAGCAACAATAAAGGGCGTGCCAGTTGTCCTGAGATCAAAAACGCACTGGTAATTGCGGCAAAAATCGCCAGCAATAAGGTCAGCGTCAGGGTAAAGATGTACATGGTCTTTAAACTGCCACGCCCAAGAGAGCGGACTTGATATTCACTGGAAGCGTTACGTAAAGCTTCAGCGTGCATAGCAATATTGGCTGGCACGGGTTGTATCAATTGCAGGAAATAGGTTTCACGCTGCAGAGAAAGACCAGTATCGACGCCTTCAAGTTGTATCACGACTCGCGAGCGCAGGGTTTTCTTCGGTTCTTGCGCTAAGACAGGACGTTTGGCTCCATTGGTGGCAGTGTCTGTTGCTGTGTTATCTGTTCCAGCATCGCTGATTTGTTCGTCGGTCGCCGCGTAGATGCGTGAACTGCGAGCCTGTCTGAGCATGTCGGCGGTTGGCAATTCAGGTACTAAGCGATCAAAATTCTGGTTCGCAGCGGCGATCAGGCGGCCTCTGCTATTGACGATGCACGCTTCCTGAACGCCAGCGCGTTCGCGTAGGTGTGACAATTGCAATGCGGATGAGCTTGACGGCGAGTTTAATTCGCTCGCCATATCACGCGCTTTACTCTTCAAATCGGCAAGCAAGAAATCGAGGGCACTCAGACCCAGGTTTTTACCGGAATCGAGTGCTGATTCGACCTTGACGTCAAACCAGGATTCAATCGACTTCGATACAAACGTCACCGATACCACGTAGATGACTGTGCCTGGCAAAATACCCACTAGTGCAAATAGCAACACCAGACGAGTCATCAACCGAGAGCCAAATTCTCGATTGCGGAAGCGATTGAATAGCCGTCCTAACAAGGTAGCGATCAGAATCAATAGTGCGAAAGCGACCAAGGCATTGGCGCCTAACAGCCAGCCATAATAATGTTCAAAGCGCGTTGAATTGTCTGCGGCAGTGGTGAGTAAAAAAAGCAAGATGCTCATCAGAGCACCGCCAATAATTAAGGCATACCGCAAAAATTTTGTCACTTTTCTTCGACCTTGAATGTAAATCGTTTCCAGTCTGAGGAGAAGCGCCAGTCACTGTCGTTGAATGAGGTAATGACAAAGGTTTTAGGCAAGTAGCTCAGATCCAGCTTGAGTTTGACAGCGACATTGTAGGTTGCACCAGGAGTCAGGCTTCCTTTTTCGGCCACAATCCAGCGCCGTGGCCTTAGTACTAGAGCCAGTGCATCTTCAAGTGTCGCAAAATTTTGTTGTAAGCCGTTGTTAATGGTTGCCGTGTAATTTCTGGTCCAAGTGTTATAGGCAATTCTGACAGTTTGTGTCGAACGGATGGTTTTTTCATCAAGCCAATACCAGCGCGGTCGGGTCAATTCGACCTCAGTCGTGAAGGAAAGGGGGATTTCTTTTACGGATATTGCGTCCACCAGGCTGTGACTGAGCTCGAACGCAAAACTGGCGGAAATTCGATAACCTTCATCCGTAGCTTCCAGTTTGGCGGAGGTCACTTCGGCTTCGGTCGCATTGACTGTGGGAGCAATGAGCATAGCCGCCGACGCTAACAAAAGCGTCAGCATCAATTGGCGAAATGGTGCGATCAGTCGAAGGAGCATGCAATCTAAAAATAAAATCAGGAGTCACAAGTTGGACTTTGGCGAAACTGTTTCGTTGCTTGATGGAATTTTTTACCATGCATTATTGAAACATTTTCGCTTGAGTTCTAATGATAGCGTGAAGCTCTCAATTTAGTTAGCTTTGCTCGGTTTTTTGGAACAAGGCGTAGAACAAACCGTCATGTTCGTTGTTTGCATCGGACGAATTGGTCATCGTTGGTAATAATTGTCCGGGAGCATCTAAGCGGATGGCGCCATGTTTTTCAGCGAAAGCGGTTGCTTGTTTCTCCGACTCTTGTGGCCAGATCGAACAGGTGACCATTAACATTTTTCCGCCCGGAGCCAACATTCGCCACAGATTGTCGAGAATGCGCGAAGAAAGTGCTGCCAGTTGCGCTGTATCCGTTTTACGACGCAGCCAGCGACTGTCAGGGTGGCGTCTAACCACGCCAGACGCCGTACAAGGTACATCAGCCAGAATCCGGTCGAATGGTTTATTGTCCCACCAGCCAGAACGTGTGGCATCACCCTGTTTAACCTTAGCTGTGAGTTTCAAACGTTGCAGATTTTCATTGATTCTTTGTATCCGCGTCGTGTCAATTTCCAGTGCTAGTAAATCGATTTCTGCCAGTTCCAACAAATGACAGGTCTTACCACCAGGTGCGGCACAAGCGTCCAACACACGCATGCCTGCTTGCACGTCAAGCAATGGCGCGGCTAATTGGGCTGCTGCGTCTTGCACGGACACTACACCGTCTTCAAATCCAGGAATATGGGTCACTGGAATCGGTTTTGCTAAACGCACGGCGAACGGGCCGATTTGCGTTGCTTCTATCTGTTCAGTGCTCAATCGCTCAAGGTATGCGGCTGTTGTACTCACACGCTGATTAACACGCAGCGTCAATGGGGGTGCGTGATTACCCGTGGTCAGAATTGCTTGCCAGTCTTGCGGGTAAGCGGCTTTGGTCTGATCTACCCACCACTGAGGATAATTCCAGACTGCAGCAGGTTGTTTCATTACCAGCTTTAACAATTCATCTTTTTCACGCAAGAAACGGCGTAGAACGGCATTCACCATTCCTTTGGCGAACACCATGTGCGGGCTTGACGTTGCGGCAGTCACTGCCTGGTCAACAACGACAAAATCTTCGTACGGTGCGGTTTCATCTTCGTTGCTCACCAATAAGGTCAGCGCACAACACAGCAAACCGTATAAAAGCGCAGGTTCCGGTGCTTTGTTAGTCATCGCCTTAAGTAATGCATCGACCCGACCCACCTGACGCATTGTGCGGTAAGAAATATCCTGAATCGCGCCACGCGCTTGTGGCAGTGCATTTGTCTGGGTGAACACTTTCGTCAAGGCCTGCGGTAAGGCGGTGCCTTCCAGCACATAGGCAACTGCTTGTGCGGCGCCAATCAGACTAAAAGCGAGTGAGTCTGGTTTGAGTTCTATTGCCGGTGCATCTGCAGCGGGCGCTGAAGCGTATCCTGCCGAGGCAGGCGCTCTAACACGTGGGGCAACAGTTTTGTTGGCGGGCTTACCGAGGATTTTTCTTGAGCGTTCTTGCATATGTGTTTTTTATTACCAATGTGATCCTGCGCGCGATGATTGGGATGAGTGTACTGTACGCAAAAGCGATTCAGCCTCCTTCATTCATCATTTATATTGTGAATTGTAACTAACGCGGGGCGCTAGTGTACCAGTCTAACAGCTTGTACTGCTATTCAGGATAGGCGCTATGTTTGAAAAATTTCTTTTTGGTAATAAAACGCCGGTTATCTTTAAAACACGTTGAGCTTTGACTTTGTTGTCTGTCCTTGCAAGATAATGTCAGGCTGCTAAAGTTCCAGTCAGAACTGGTGTAAATTGTTGTATTTCTAACCAGGTACGAATATCGTCAAATACTTGGGTTGCGTCCAGCTCATTCAATATTTCGTGATAAAACTCAGGATAGAAATGCGCCGTTACTGAATCACTATGGTGCTTATTTTGTGGTTGATTGCATATATTGAAAAAACGCTTGCCGCCTTCGGGATCAACCAAATGGTCATCTAAAGCAACCAGCATGAGCAAAGGGATCTTCAGATCTTTCGCATGTTGAAAGCTGAAATCCATCGCTGCTAACATGCTGTTTAATAACCGGGCACTGATTTTAGAGTGAACCAGACGGTCATTCTTATAGGCACTGATGACTTCGGCATCGTGTGATAAATAGCGTGTTTTTAATCCATTGGGAATACCCACGCCCGGCAATACTGCTGTGGTAAAACGCAACAAACGACGTTGTAATTTAGATATGTAAATTGCAAGTGCTGGTGAGGACAAGATTAATGCGCGCAGCGGTGCGATAGCTGCAACTGCAAAGCGCGCTGCAAACAAGCCACCCATACTATGGCCTAACAAAATCGGCGGTCCCGCTAATTGGCGACGAAAATCATTGATGACCAAGGCGGCGTCACGCAGCAAGGCTGTTTCATCTGGTACATCACCTGTATTGCCGCCGGATTTGCCATGACCGCGGTGGTCATACGTTCGAACCACAAATCCTAGTGCATTAAAAAAACGCGCAACATGCGCATATCTTCCACAATGTTCACCGAGCCCATGCATGATGACCACGCCTTGTGCTGTGTCAGCATTCGTCCTGACAGATATATCTTTGGTCGTTACCGGCCAATCACGAACAAAAATAGGTGTTTCGTCGTCAGCACAAAGCTCGAATTCAATTGTGTTTTCTATATGGGAGGTCACGGGTTAAACCCCCCACATCACTTCTCTTTGCATCTTATTGGCAGCGTGTAACATTTCCAGAACCGGAAAAACCCGGGTCGCAAATGTGACATGTTCTGGCTTTTCGTGTTCATTATCATCACCGTTTTCATTGTGATGGGCGTTGATGTCACGACTGACTTCATCTGAAATAGGGTGCGCTTTGCTATCAGCGACGGCCGCTTCAATTTTTTCTATGGCGTGCGGCAATTCAGCCGGGGTGATGATGCCGCGTTCTACGTCTTTTTCTAACAGTTCGAGAATACGACGAGCGTGTTCTTTATACATCGTCACTTCAGTGGCCGCTTTAGATTTAAACGTGATCAACATGTTCAGATTCCCTTGAGAAAAATTATCGAATTTTTGTATTCAGTTGCCGACATCAATACGACTCATCGATACCAAGCGCCAACACTTCAGGCAATGATAATCCCAAATCGGATGACGCGGTGTTTCAGTTTGCGACGAAGGAACTCATAAATGTTTCTACGGTATCCGGTGTCATTTTATTTTCAGGGCCAAGAATGATGATCTGATAGACCCAATTACCGTGGTTCAAAAATCGTGCGGCCATAACAACATCTGAACTACCGGCTTTGCCATGTACTTCCATGACTGTATTCGTTGCAGTCACTGGTTTGGTAATGCTGCCCTGAATATTTTTTATCATACCGTTTTGCATCGCTGCCAGAACTTCTGTGGTTTTGCCAGCATCAGTGAGTTTGACACTACCAACTGCAAAATTGAGTCCGCCGACATCGGTTGCCGTCATCGTCATTTTGACGGGAACGCCCGCAAGTTGTATATCCTGTGAGAAACTATCTGCTTTGCCAGGCATTAACACACTGAAGGGCGCATCATTGCTATGTATTTCACGCCAATTAAATTGCGGGTTACAGGCGGATAACAGTAACGCTGATAAGAGTATCAACGCAGACATACGTATTTTTTTGATTGCCATAAATCTTCGCCAGATCAGTCATTTTAAAACGCAAAGAAAAAACGCATCACGTAAGGACAAGAATGATCATTAATCAGAGATTTTTCAAGTCGAACGCATCAGATTTTTTTAAAAGTATGCTGCTAGACAAACACGACGAGTTTTCGATTAGCGTAACCTTCCTTGTTCTGTCTCTTGATTCAATGTTATCGAAACTCGCCTACACTAAGGTATCATAAGTTATTCTTGCAGCTTGTTTTGCAGTTCACAGAACCGGACGGTCTTGCTGACTTGCATTTTCTCATACTTAAACTGGTGCCACGATGTTGCCACGCCATTCTGCTTTAGTTGCGCTATTTTCTTTGACTTTGCTGAGTGCCTGCGAGCGTCTGGGGATTGCTGACCCTGCCAAAGAAGCAGAGCAAAAAGAAGCTGATGCGCGCGCGACCGGGAGCGCTTGTCGTCATGCGGGACGAGCGATCGAAGATTGCTATGCTTTAAATCCCGACGCTTCACGGGCTGCAATCTATGCTGGCTGGAAAGAAATGAATGATTACATGCGCGACAATAAAATTGACGTCGTCAAACCAGAGTTGCCTGCGCATCCGGCAGCAGCGTCCGCAGAGACTGAGGACGCTGCTTCAGAATCTGCATCCGCTTCCGCATCGGCATCTGCAAAATCTAAGAAATAATCGTCAGCTATGTCATTTCATATCCGCCTGATGCGAGAAAAAGACCTGCCCGCAGTACACGCGGTGCAGGCGTTGGCTTACGTTGCTGAAATGGTGGAGCCTCTGGATTTACTCAAAGCACGCCTGCAGACATCACCCGAAACGGCATGGGTTGCCGAAAATAAGGATGGCATCGGAGCCTATCTGGTCGCTTATCCCTCACAACGTGGAAAAATATCTGCTTTGGGAAGCGATTTCGATCTATCTTACGTACCCAATGCTTTGTACATTCACGATGTCGCTGTTGCACCGAGAATGGCTGGACAAGGGGTTGCGGTAGCCTTGGTGCAACAGGCGGTATCTTGTGCGCTGGCTAAACACCTGCAATACGGATGCCTGGTGTCGGTGCAAAATAGCTTATCGTTTTGGGAGAAATTAGGGTTTTTAGAGGATCGAGAGCTCAGTCCAGAACAGTCATCTTTGCTATCGACATATACCGGGGCAGCGTATTACTGCAGCAAAAAACTATTTACGTCTGATTGACAAAAAATGCCCGGCAGGGAGATGCCGGGACATTCTGGCTTTTGCGATGAGTCAAAAAAGGCAGCGAATTTATTCGCCCGCTTTCTCGGTTTTTTCTGCTTTTTCTACTTGTTCAGATTTTTTTACCTTGTGTTTCTTGTAAATAATCTTCTTACTACCACCTTCGCAGACACCGACCACACGCAATGAGGTTTCAGTATCTTTGGGTACGACCTTGAGCGAGTAATCGTTCACGTTTTTATGTTCGAGTTTGGTTTTGACTTTCTCGATGATGGTATCGCAAGACGTGACTGCAGCCAAAACGGAAGCGCTGCTTAGCATCAAACTCAATACCAGACTTGTTGTTAATACGTGCTTATTCATTTCGTCTTCTCCTTTTCATTGGATGGTTTGCTGCTGTTTAAAATAAGTTGATGGTAAAACCGGATCATTTCAGCGTAATTTTTGATGGAAATACGTTCATTGGTTCCATGAAATCGTGGCAAGTCATCGTTACCAGCACGTACAGGAGAGAATTTGAAAATGTTCTCGCTCAAACCTTCGAAATAGCGTGAGTCTGTTGCACCCAACATCAATCCAGGAGCCACGATGGTATTTTCAAAGGTTTCACGAATAGTGCGATTAATCGTCTCGTAAGCATTGCTGGTGCTTGGTGATACTTTGGATGGCTCGGAATTCCCCACCATGTTTTGAAGATGAATGCTGGTATTATCAATAGTGTTTTTGATATGCTCCATCACACTCGCCTGTGTATCGCCGGGGAGAGTCCGGAAGTTCACCGTTGCTTGAATATTTCCTGGTAATACGTTGTCCTTGTTGCCTGCGTGTACCATCGTCAGTGCGGTTGTTGTACGCAACATGGCATTGGTACTGCCGCTTTTTTCCAGTTCATGTTGTAGCAACGGGCTGAATAGCCACAAATTAGACAAAACGACGCGATTGATGCCATGCATTTCGGGTGCGATAGTGTTGAACATATCGAGCGCCACGCCGCGTATATTTGCTGGTAACTGATGTTGCTCTAGTTTGCTTAGTGCCAGACTCATCATGCCAATGGCAGTTTGCTGCGGAGGCATCGATGAATGGCCGGGTGTCGTATCCAGACTTAACTGGACACTGGCGTAACCTTTTTCGGCAACACCGATTAAAGCGGCTGATTTGTCCAGTCCTTTTAAAATTCCCTCGGTGACCAGCATACCTTCATCAAGGACGTATTCAAATTGAATCTGCCGGGATTTAAGCAGTTCAGCGATTGCCTTAGCTCCATGAATGCCACCGACTTCTTCGTCATGTCCAAAGGCAAGATAAATTGTCCGTTGCGGTTGGTGTCCTGATGTCACCAGCGTTTCTACCGCCTCCAGGATAGCAAACAGGTTGCCTTTGTCATCCCATGCACCGCGACCCCAGATAAAGCCGTCGTGAACCTTACTGCCAAATGGCGGCTGTTGCCATAGTTGCTCCGTACCAGGGGCGATCGGTACTACGTCCTGATGCGCCATCAATAATATCGGTTTTGCGGTAGTGTCAGTGCCTTCCCATTTGTACAAAAGGCTGTTTGCACCTATAGTCTCACGCTTTAACGTAGCGCGAATATGTGGATAAGACTGATCTATAAAGGCATGGAGTTTTTGGAATTCAGCAGCATTTGCGTTCACTTCAGTTTGACTTGAAATGGTGACAAAACTTAGTGAAGCTGCAAGGCGCCGTGCCGCGGCCTGTTCATCAATAGTGACCTGGGTTGTGGGGGCGACTGCGATTTGCTGTGAACCATGGAGCAAAGTGTTGCCAGCTAAAACGATGATTAGTAGCAATAAAATGCTGGCGAGAAAGAAAAAAAAGCGTCTGATCATGGTACTTTCTTATCTGTGTAGGCGCACATGACTTGATCAAACAAAAATTGCGCTTTTAGTAAAAAAACGATTTTTATATCGAATTAATTTCAGCTAAATCGCTTGTTTATCAAGGAAAATGATGTGCAAGTCCAAATACAATGCATGATTTTGAAGATACTATTATTTTACTTTTTTTACAATTTAAACAATAAAATATGTTGTTATTCAGAAATGTTTGTAGCGAATTGCCCTATTTTTTTTGACGTATAGAAACTTTAAATATGAGATTAGCAGGATTACAGGCCAGCCGTATCGCAAACACGCTTGCAGTGTGTCTGGTTGTTGCTATTTTGTTGGCCGCAGCTGCTTTTATATGGACTTTACGTACGCAGGAAATACATAAATGGGAAAAGCAAACAGAGACCTTCAGCGTGGTGTTGGCGGAAAACACGAGCCAACAAATGGATTTTGCCTACACAGCGCTGAGTAATATTGCAGACCGCATTGAAGATAGGTGGAGCGTTAGTGCAGAATATTTATCGACGCAACTAGGCACCAATGACTTTCATCAGTATTTAAAGGATAAGGTCGCATTATTTCCCGCTGTTGAAGTTATTTCGGTACTAGATGTCGATGGCAACGTAATCAGCACATCGAGAGAATTTCCAGCGCCAACTTATAACCTTGGAGACCGTGATTATTTTCAAGTGCAGCGCAATAATCAAATGCAAAAAATTTATCTCAGTGATCCGGTACACAGTAAAACTACCGGTCGCTGGATATTCTTTTTAAGCCACAGATTGACTGGTAGCGATGGAGAGTTTATTGGTGCCGTGATCCTGGGTATTTCACCGGATTTCTATTCTAATTTTTATAAAAAGCTCAGCGTTGACGGGCATGCTGCCATTAGTTTGATGCGTGATGACTTTATTTATCTTGCTAAATGGCCAGAAAATGAAACTGACATGGGGCGCACAAATCAAAAGGGCAGTGTTTACCATTTGCTCAACGATTTAAAGAGACGTTCAGGTGTCGTGATTTCGGAAACTGAAACTCACACCGGTAATCAAACTGTGGTCAGACGTATGGAAGCGATTCAGGCACTTGAAAAGTATCCACTGATCGTGAATTTTTCAATTGATGAAGATTTGTATTTGTCTGATTGGTGGAAAATTAGCGTCGGTATTGTTGTCGTCACTGTAGCCGCCATTGCTGCGGTGCTTGCTGCATTTCGTGTATTAATTCAGCTATTTTTGCAGCGTGAATCTGACATGCGGGTGATGACTGAACTCAAAAGTGAGGCGGACATTATCAACCGCAGTCAAACTAGTCTGTTACAAAATCTGACTGAACAGCAAGGTGCATTAAAGGAATCGTCTGATCGATTGCGGGCGATTTTTCAAAATGCAGTTGATGGCATCGTTATGATTGATGAGACAGGCATTGTTGAGGCAGTGAATCCTGCTGCGTCATTGATCTATGGCTACTCAGCCGAAGAGGTTGTTGGGAAAAACAACCGATTATTTTCTCCAAAAGGGCAAGCTGATTTATTGACGCTGGCAACTAACCAGCGAGAGTTTTTAAAGACAGGGCGTCTGTTGCTTGAAACCGAAAGACGCAGAAAAAACGGTGAATTGTTTCCCGCTGAGTTGGCCATGAGCGAATATTATCTGGCTGGAAAACAAAAGCTTATCGTATTTGTGCGCGATATTTCTGATCGCCGCAAAATCGAAAGAATGAAAAATGAATTTATTTCTACCGTCAGTCACGAACTTCGTACGCCACTGACTGCAATCCGGGGTGCACTCGGTTTGCTGATGGGGGGGGCGATGGGCACATTACCAGAAAAAATATTGCCGTTATTGACGATGGCACATAAAAACAGCGCCAGCCTGACGCGTCTGATTAATGATTTACTTGATATTCAAAAAATTGAAGCCGGTAAAATGGATTTTTTGATGGAACGCATTAATCTTACTGTTCTGCTGCAAGTTGCAGTGCAAAGTAATCAATCTTTAGCACAAGAGCTTGGCGTTACCTTGCGTATTTCTGATGACGACAATGTCGCCAAATTAGTCACAGTCAATGTAGATCAGGGACGTTTTCAGCAAGTGATGGCAAACCTGATTTCTAATGCTTGCAAATACTCACCACACGGTGGCGTAGTTAATTTGCGTGCCAGCAGATTGGGACAGGATACGGTTCGAATTTCGGTCGAAGATCAGGGCAGCGGAGTGCCAGATAGCTTCCGTGACAGGATTTTTCAAAAATTTTCTCAGGCCGATTCGTCAGATACGCGTGCGAAAGGCGGGACTGGCCTTGGCTTGGCAATTTCTAAAGTTATTATTCAACAAATGCAGGGAGATATCGATTTTTATAATCTCCCTGCTGAGCAAGGTGGCGGCGCTATTTTTTATGTGGATCTGCCGATGGCGTGCCAACCGGGAAATACTAAATTAAACCCAGATCCCGTGTTTTAACGCCATTAAATACGGTATTCAATTGCTGGTTGTTTAAACCATAAATGCGGCTAAATAAGCCGCCAAGTACTGCGCGATATTCATTCAATACCGGGAAATCGCGGTTTTGAAATAATTGACCGGATGTCAGTTTAATCTGGTTGCCGAGGACTTGTCCGCCTTTGACGCCACCACCCATGACCCAATAGACACTACCGTGTCCGTGATCGGTGCCGCGCTTGCCGTTCTCGCGGAAAGTGCGGCCGAATTCGCTGATCACGACCACTGTGGTGTCATGCCAGGCGTCGCCCATTTCGTTTTTATAGGCAGCGAGGCCGCGACCAAGTTCTTCAAATTTACCTGCTAGTGTACCTTTTGCTCCGCCCTGGTCTACGTGCGTATCCCAACCACCGACATCAATGAAACCTAGCGCATATTTTTCGCGCATCATTTTGGCGATACGTTTGGCTTCCAGCGCAAAACCTTTGGTGGTGATCGCATCGCGATTCGCGGCATTCATTTCATCTTGCATTTCCATCGCGATATCCTGACGTACCACGAAACCTTCGTTGACTTGTTGGGCTAAGCTGGTTTTGCCGTACATTTTTTGAATGATGTCGGTTTGGCGTTGATCGACGCTGGATTTTGAGAGATTGCGTAAAGACGTATTACCTACGCTTGCTGTGCCTTGCATAGAAATCGGTAATTGATCTGTGAATGCCATTGCCGGTACACCTTTGCCACCGTTGATCACGCTGGCTAAGCGATTCATAAAGCCTGAATGGTAATTGCGTGAAGCATTCAGTGGTTGACCGAGTTCTATCGTATCTTGTGTTTCAAAATGGCTGCGGGTCAGGTCGTCGGTTCCTGCGAAAGGGACAAACGCGACTTCTCCATTTTTGTACATAGGATAAATCGTGTCACGTAATGCTGGATGGAGCCCCCAGTCAGCATTGAGTTCGAGTGCTGATTGTGGATTGTCGCTAGGACGTGCAATCGCAATATTGGGACGTGCTTCGTAATAAAAGCTGCTGGAAGTCGGTACCAGCAAATTACAAGCATCATAACCACCGCGCAAAAAAACTAATAAAAAACGACTTTGTGTCGCTGGCTCTGCCAACGCATTGGTGCAATAGCCAGTGGCAGGCAATGCAGTCATTGCAAGCATTGATTTGATCAGATTACGGCGGTTCATGAGATTTCCTTCAAGCTGAAATTGGGTGCGTTAGCGTCGCATCATTTCTGGTGAGGCGAGGAAAAAAATATTCCATTCGTTAGGATTCTTCGCTTGTAG
This sequence comes from Undibacterium sp. SXout11W, assembly GCA_049339905.1. Classification (GTDB taxonomy): domain Bacteria; phylum Pseudomonadota; class Gammaproteobacteria; order Burkholderiales; family Burkholderiaceae_D; genus Undibacterium. Next base: position 75,005 of record JBMPPG010000012.1, on the reverse strand, counting down.
CAAAGCGTCCCGGGTTTCTTTACTAAACATTTTGCTCATGTTTTTTGCATACATAGAGCTGGCTAAGGCTGGTGTAGGTGGTTTTTCTGCTGGCGCTGGCTGATTGTCGATTTTAAATAGCCCAGGTGTGCCGAAAGCCATAGAGCGGGCGATGTCAAAGCGCACACTCATTTGCCCCGGACTCGCCCAGGCGCTTTCTTGCATAGAGTAACCATCCGGTGTCTGATGGCCATTGAAAGGCTGTCCCATCATATTGAGCCAGTTCAGCATCGGGCCAGTATTGACGATGGAATTACCGTCATAAGCAAGACGTACAACACTTACCACGTAATGCAAAGGATCTTTGAACTTGTGACCCAGCGAGGCGATAAATTCCGGCGAGTCAAACATGGTACGCAAAGTAATAGGAATATTGCCATCGCTTTGTAAAAAGCTGTTTGCCATGCTTTGTATCAGCGCATCAGACGGATTATCCGACACAAAGTAAGTCGCTAATTGTTTGCTGATGTAACGTGCGGTAGCAGGCTGTCTGGTCAGCATGCTAAACACTGCTTCCATTTCGTTTAAGCCGCAACCAGGGATGGTGGTTCCCAAGATTTGTTTATCGCCAAAATCATGTCTTTGCGGATTAAATTCAAATAAACCCCGACGTACATAAAGTCGGCTCAACTCTGGTTTGATTTTGGGCGCGACACCATTTAGGTTGACGCCGACGCCGGTAAGAACTCGTGCTAATTCCTGCACATCCTTTTGGGTGTAGCCACTATTCACGCCCATGGTATGCAGTTCCATGATTTCGCGGGCATAGTTTTCATTGATGTGGCCACTGGCATTGTATTCATTGTCGAGGTAGCGCAGCATCGCCGGATGGTAGGCGGTGGCGCGCAATAAATCGCGGAAGTTGCCTAAGGCATAGGGGCGAATCGCATTTTCTTCAAAGTCGCCCAACATGGCGCGGATATTGTGTTTACCGCTGTGAATATTGAAATGGTTCATCCAGAACCAGGTCATTTGCTCCTGCAATTGATTGGGCGAATAGATGTCGCGTAACAGTGAACGGGTTGCCGCTTCGCGTTGCAGGCGACTCAGTTCTTGTTGGTATTGTTTGTTAAGACTGTCATCAATACCTTTTTGCTGATCAGCGGCAATCCTTTGCACCTCCAGCTTACGTATTAAATTTTCCAGCGAAGTTTGGGAAATCGTCATGGCGCTGATCTGCGCCTGGATCACGTTAGGTACTGCGCTACCACGTGCGCGCAATTGCTGATCCAGATAGCGATCCATATTAATTGATTGCAATTGCTGGTCGGAAGAAAAATTACTGCCGAAGCTCAGGCGATTTAACAATTGATTTGGATTGACATTGGCTTTTGTCAAAGCGTTGCCAATAGGAGGTAAATCTTTGACGTAGTTGTTCGTTGCGCCCTGTTGCAACAAAGAAGACGAGCATGCGCTTAGCAAACATATCAGCGTGGCACTTGTCAGTCGTTGTATCGTTGTAGAGGTAAGCATGGACTTTCTGTTCCCCGATCACATTCAAAGAATGTGAGGATACAACGAATCATCCTTAAAATAGCTGACCGGAGTAGAAAGTGACGGTGTATTTTTTTATAAATATGTAAAATTTTTGTAGATTAGGTGGTAATGGCTTACGTATCGTCGCTTCCATGATCACCGCTGCTGCTAGTGTCGTCCGACACACTATCAATTGCAGATACCTGCGGTTGATCTTGGTCAAAATAACCTGGAATCAAGCCGCCCTCATTATTGCTATTTAGATTGTTGCCTGAATTGAGATCACTGAAATTATTTCCCATTCCACGGCTCTCATTGCCACCCATCATGTGACTAATTCCCTGATACAAAAATGCACCTGCAGCCACACCAGCCGCAGTGGCTGCGACCGTGCCTAAGACGCTGCCAGTATTGCCGCCAAAAAAGCTGGAAGATGCTGGCTGCACATATTGCACAGGCTGGACAGATTGAACCTGCGCTGCCCCCATTGCCGGATACGCGGCTAATGGTGCACCAGTGACCGAAGTCGTGGCAGGATAATCGCTGGTGTTACCGACTGGCTGCACATTCAATGGCCGGCTGTGCGCGCTATTTCCCCAGCCACTAACGGCCGGATCCAGAAAGCTGGAATTAGAAGAACCACCTGAACTTGTGCTGAGTGCCGCCACTAGTGCTTTTTGCTCGCGCAAATCTGCTTGCAGGCTGGCAATCTGGCTATTGGCATTCGCCATTGCCTGATCCAGTAACAACGCGCGTTGTACCAGTAAATAGCTGGCATCTGCTTGCTTGTTGACGGCAGCTGTGATCATTTCGAGAGCAACCGGGTCTTTATTGACACCCTGAACTTGTACTAATTGATCAAGAAAATTCTGTAAAACCTGGATTTCCTGCGGGGACATGGTTTTCTCCTGAAGTGAGCAATGTGGCCTGTATTTGGTCATGGGAACCCAGATTTCAATCCCGGCGTTGAACTGTGTGAAAAATTCTGTCTTTGAAAATCCAGGGCTGAAATTGAGGTTCATATTTGCTGCCTGATCTTGGGAACGCTGTAAAAGAGTGCGGGGCGCTATGTCCTAGCGTTCTTTCAACGCACGGCGGTATTGAATCGCTTCCGCCACGTGGGGTGCGCAAATGTGTTCAGAGGTCGCCAGATCGGCAATGGTGCGGGCAACCTTGAGCACCCGATGATAAGCGCGGGCTGACCAGTCGAATTTGTTCATGGCGTACTTAAGAATTTTTTCCGCTTCGGCGTCAGGCTGGCACAGGGCATCAATCTCTGTTGTGCTGAGCAAATTATTGGCTTTGCCCTGTCTTTGTTGTTGGCGCTCAAAGGCGGCTTCTACGCGAGCATGAATGTGGGTGCTTGGTTCGCCATTGGCTTGTTTGAGCAAGTCTGCTTGCGGTAGTGCGGCGACCTGGATTTGTATATCGATGCGATCAAGCAAGGGACCGGAAATTTTGTCTTGATAACGATTGATGATGTCTGGCGTGCAACGGCACTTGCCATTGCTGTGTCCGAAATAGCCGCACGGGCAAGGATTCATGGCGGCGATCAATTGAAAACGTGCCGGAAAATCCGCCTGCCGCGCCGCGCGTGAGATCGTGATGTGCCCCGATTCCAATGGTTCACGTAAAACCTCTAATACTTTGCGATCAAATTCTGGCAGTTCATCAAGGAACAGCACGCCACGATGGGCGAGAGAAATTTCGCCGGGGCGAGGATTGCCTCCACCGCCGACCAATGCCACTGCCGATGCAGTGTGATGAGGTGAGCGGTAGGGGCGAACTTTCCACTTTTTTATGGAAAATCCTGACGTCAGCGATTGCACCGCTGCCGATTCCAGTGCCTCCTGATCTGTCATGGTCGGCAAAATGCTCGCAAAACGGGCTGCCAGCATCGACTTGCCGGTTCCCGGTGGACCGACCATTAACACTGAATGGCTCCCTGCGGCTGCGACTTCAAGCGCGCGCTTCGCCTGTAGCTGGCCTTTGACTTCACTAAAATCCGGGTGGTGACCTGGTTTGCGGTTTTCAGAAGGGCGATGACGGGAAAGCTTGCTGTCATTATCGATTGCAGTAAAGTGAGCGCAAACTTGTAGCAATGAGTCTGCGGGGTAAATTGCTGCTTCGGTGACCAGGGCAGCTTCGTCTGCATTGGCTGAAGGCAAAATAAAAGCAGCTCGGAGGCGAGATTCCTGCTTTGTTTCGTGACTGCTTTGGCAAATGGCAAAAGTCATCGCTAAGGCTCCACGAATCGGGCGTAATTCGCCAGAAAGTGAAAGCTCGCCGGCAAATTCGTAATTTTCCAGCATGTCAGCGGGGATCTGACCAGACGCAGCTAAGATCCCAAGTGCGATCGGTAAATCAAAGCGCCCAGACTCTTTCGGTAAATCTGCCGGGGCGAGATTAACGGTTATACGTTTGGCTGGAAATTCAAAGCGGGCATTTTGTAATGCGGCACGCACCCGGTCTTTGGATTCTTTGACTTCGGTTTCAGGTAAACCAACTATCGTAATCTTAGGGTTTATTAAACCCTTTTATCTGAACTTTAGGTATGCCACTACATTTAACCTTGTGTTATATTAAACCCACTTCTTTATCCGCATTCCATCAGTGAAAATCTCTCCAAAAGCATACTCATATATTAGGTTTTCGACAACCGAGCAAACTCATGGTGATTCCTATAGAAGGCAGTATGAACTGTCTTTGGCTTACGCGGAATTGAATGGACTGATTCTCGATGAAAGCCTTACTTACAAAGATCTCGGAGTTTCAGCATTTGATAAATCTAATGTCCGCGATGGGCAATTAGGCGTCTTTCTAAAAGCTGTTGAAGCTGGCTTAGTCCCCGTGGGCAGTTTTTTACTCGTGGAATCACTTGATCGAATTTCAAGAGCGACAATTACAGACGCACTTGAAATTTTCATGGCTATTGTGAATAGAGGTATTACGCTCGTCACTCTTGCCGATGGCATGGAATACAGTAAGGAGAAAATCAATAAGCAATTCACCGATATTATTATTTCCATTGCAATTATGTCTCGCGCTCATGAAGAATCCCTCATAAAGAGTAAGCGATTGAAGGCAGCATGGATTTCAAAACGGGCGAATATAGGTAAGAAAAAACTTACTGCAACTGCTCCTGGTTGGTTGAAAATAAGTGACGATAGAACGGAATATTTGGTAATAGAGGATAAAGTAAAGCTAGTTCAAGATATTTTTGAATGGACAAAAAATGGCATTGGAACAGGAACAATTACCAAACGCCTCAATCAGGAAAATGTCCCAACCTTCAGTCTACGTGCAAGTATGTGGCACGACTCGTACATCCAGAAAATTCTTCACAATAGAGCAGTTCTTGGTGAGTTTCAGATGCATAGCGAATTGGCTGGAAAGCGTGTACCTGAAGGTGAGCCACTCCTAGAATATTTCCCTCGTATCATTTCAGATGAGCTATTTGCACTGGCACATTCATCACGGAAATCAAGATTGACGCATGGCGCTGGTCGAAAAGGTAAAGGCATATCTAATTTGTTTTCTGGAATCCTGAGATGTGGATATTGTCAGGGATCGATGGTTTACCTGAATAAACAAAGTGCTGGACCACGAGGAAAATTACTAGTTTGTGCGAATGCAAAAGCTGGGAAAAACTGTATGTATATACCTTGGGAATATTCATACTTTGAACAAAGTGTGTTGACCTATTGTCAGGGTTTGGACTTAGACAGTTTTCTTCAACCCAATGTGAAAGCAGAATCCGAGACCGCTGAATTGGCAGATAAAATAGTGCTGATGAAGGCTTCTATCGATGTCATTAAAAACAAAGAATTAAACATTTTTTCAGCAGTTGAAGATGGTGCTAAGTATCAACAATTTGAAGTTCGCCTGAATCAACTTGAACAACAACGCATTCAAGTTGAAATTGAATTGCAGTCAGCGCAGAAGAGACATGAACTTCTCCTTCACGCGAAAGTTGATATTCAAAAGGTACGATCCAATTTAGATGACTTTATTCAGCAAATGGGCCAATTGTCTGGTGATGAATTGTATGACGTGCGCTCTGCGCTGAGCCAACAAGTAAAACGTATTGTTTCCAGTATTGCAATGTACCCCGGCAGCTATATAGAAAAACCAGCTTATCTCTCAGCGCTACGTGCACATTTGTTAGAGAAAGGATATACCGCTGACGAAGTGACTGAACATATTTCAACTGAATACAAATTCGTAGCAAACCCAAAGGAACGTTTTTTTACAATGGTTTCACCAACCGGATTAATCCGCGTGATTCACCCAAGCAGCGACAACCCTGAAGTATTGAATCTTGCTGCAAGTGGTGATGATTTGGCAGAAAATTTGAAACAGCAGGTCGAACGTGTCGGCACGTTTATTGACAACGCTAAGAATTTATTAAGAACCAAGAAGTTAGGCTACACATGATAACGAAATTAGTCACATCGTTGGCATTGTTGGTGATCACTAATGTGTATGCAGGAGACTTACCGAATCCAGCGATAACGCCAGGTGCGATCAATCCAGATGTTATTCAGGCAAACATTCAGCAAACAATATGCATAAAAGGTTTTACCAAGACTATTCGGCCACGAGCAAGTTATACAAACAAGGTAAAGAAGCAACAAATTCATCAGTATGGTTATGCTGATGCAAACCCAAAACACTATGAAGAAGATCATCTAATTGCGTTATCAATTGGCGGCGCACCTGATGATGTAAAAAACCTCTGGCCTGAACCTAGAAATAGTGAGTGGAATGCCGCTAAAAAAGATCAGCTTGAAATTACAATCTACAAAATGGTCTGTGCCAATCAGATTAGCCTAGTGGATGCACAACAGGCTATGTCTGGCAATTGGATTGAAGCTTGGAAGAAATATGTGCAAGTCCATCACTGACTATTTCTATTCGTCATTATTAATCCCCTTTTTTTGGGACAACACATTACTTCAATAGATACACGGTTATTGATCGTGTTGTCCCTAAAACTAATTCAACACCGCAACGAGAAAATCATCAATATGGATGAGCAAGTCATTAAAGCTGAAAAAATTGTACGGCTATGTTTTTCTGATATTAGCATATCGCTCATTCAGAGGCATCTCAGAGTCGGATATTCAGCAGGTGTCGATTTAATGAATCAATTAGTATTGATGGGAGTTGTAATTGACCACGGCGAAAATTTCAATATTCGCCGATACACTTTAAAATGAAATCGAAAAATTGAATCATTTAAATTTAATTTAACCGTAAGCGCCCACTGAATAAACTTTCTTGACAGTAGCAAGCATGCGGCAGATACCAAGTCACCAAGCGCTGCATTTTGTTTTATGCATGAGCCTTCCAATTTCAAAAATTGCTGCGACTCTCGCATCGCTTACTGGCGCTATTATGCTTCCGTCTTTCTTATCCAAGAAATTCATTCCGTCACATTCCACGAGTTTGAAGATGCCTGACATATCATGAATTTCAGTCGGTACAATTTTTCCTTCTCCAGCAATAATACCTGCCGCTATTGAATGGTTTCCTCCACCAACAAATGGAATTCCCCAAGGTAACCAGACATGAACTAAGTGATTCATATCATCTTGTTTCCACCTACCTTGTGTCTTTCCAGTACCAATAGTAGCAAGTGCTTGAAGTAAGCGTTTTCGCTCCCAAGGCCAAGGAAGAATTACATCTCTGTTTAAACGAATTTCAATTTTTTTAGTGTGTCTTATTGTGCGGCGGAGTTGATCAAATAAACGATGCTGTCGATCCCAAAAAAAGTCTCGCTGGTCAATTGACGGCACATCTTTTATTTGCCCTTTTGTCACGGCATCAATGATCATTTCTGCTTGAAGTGGACGAAGATACATCCGTACCAAGTCAGCCAATGCTTTGGGATTTTCGTTGGCAAGGTCTGATGCAAACTCCATCAGACTTTTAAATTCCGTCTGCATCTCCAGACGTTTACGTTGAAAGTTACAAGTCATCTTCTCGTTGTGTTCTTATGTTGTTAGTGGATATATCTTATCTATGAAAAAGCCATTTCTGCATTGCCTAACTCCAGATCGTTGAGCTTCAGCATGTGTCGCGTATTTGTTGATATGAATTTTCCCTTCAATCACTATTTCAACGACAGGGTTTGTTTCGTCAGAATGAAACGGGTCGAAGTAAAAGATGCGTTCTGCAAGATGAACAACGCCATCTGAAGTTTGCGCCGCTGTCGCCGCAATAGAAAATAGCGGTGCAGAACCCTGCTTCCACATCCTATTACTAGGATAAAAATAAACGCATACCAAAACAGGTTTTGAATCGGCAGGCAATTCATGTTCCTTTTCAAGTATTCGATATGCATAGGTATTCCAGCCAACGGAAGGTAGCAATTTGAATCCCATTTTCTGCCAAAACGCGATTGATGTTGATGGTTTGCATTGAATGTGAAGAAGGCATTCATCCTTTTTATAAGCATCGGCAATACGTCGCTCAACCATTTTTTTACCGATACCTTTGCCACGAATATCATCACGAACTTCTAGAATCCCTGACGTTAGTAAGGCACCCCATTGATAAGCAACTGGCTTGCCACTTGAACCATCAATGTAAACAATTAACTTCCCTTCCTCATGGCACTTTTTCATTATTTGCCAATTGTGATGAAAAGTACCATGAACGTCCCTAGCCTTCTGGTCTTCTATCCATTTCTTAATTTCTACTATATCGGCATCTGTTGAACGACGAATAGAAGACCTTCGACGGCGAGGTATCGGGATGGATGGCAAGGTAGGCATAAGTTATCTGATGCTGGCTAATATCATTAATGGTGACAAACATAAGCATACAGTTTGATCGAAGAATCTAGTGCTGTTCAGGGATAACACACCAGCTCTACAGTTAATAATAAACAGAGATTGTGTTGTCCCCAATCTCGTCCACTTCAAAGGAAAAGTAACGGCTTTAGAAAATAGTTGATTTTCAACAATAAAATATGTACGAACGCAAAAAACCTGTTTATTATTGTCTTGTCGTTTTGACAAATAAACAGGAGATATATCATGAATGCAGCCGTAGCCGAAAAAAAGTCCACTCTCACCCTCGATAAGAAATCCACCGCTGTTGAACCTGCTGCACAAACAGCAGCCGATGATGTTCCAGCAAACAGCTTACAAATCGCCATTGAAAAATTCGATGCTGAAATCAAAGAAAAGCTGACTAGCGTTATTGAAAACCTTGCACCTGGCAACGCTTCAAGTTTCTCGCCTAGCGTCATCAAGGAAATCAGCAAGATTGAAAATCGAAAGAACCGCCTCATTGCAGGACGTTTGGAACGCCTTCTCCGCGAAGGGAATCCAGAGGCTAAAGAAATTGTAGATCGGTTGCTTGCAATTGCCATCTAACTCTATTACTACAAGTGGAACCAAGGAAAGCGATAACTGATGTTGTCGCTGACTAATCACTTAACCGTCTGGGGTTCAATGATGTCTTTACCAAAATCTAAGTTCAAGCATGAACGTTTTTTGACTGTATCGCTATGTCCACAGCCTAGACCTAGATTGCCATGGATTCGGCTATGTGGTCTTTGGTTATTGGATGCAGGATTTACGCCGAAAACGCGCGTAAGGGTTCGTGTGATGAAAGATTGTTTGGTGATTACTCGTGAAGAGATTCAAAGCCATACAGTCACTTAACTATTCTGAGGCCACAATGAAAAATGATTCTAATCAAACAGAAAACCAAAAACAGCTATTATTTTCCCTTGGTCAAGTGTTAACTACGCGTGGTGCGTTTGATAAAATGACCGAACTTGGTATTTCAGCTAAAGATCTAATTTTTCGTCACGTAACAGGTGACTGGGGTGATTTATGTGAAAGTGATCAACAGGAAAATGTGAAAGCCATTCATTCAGAAGCGCAAGTTTTTTCCAGTTATATAATTTCCACTGATATTAAAATATGGATAATCACAGAGGCAGACCGATCATCGACAACATTACTGTTACCAGATGAATATTAAACAAAAAATGGAGCATCATGTGCTAGTAACTCAGTGATAGCAACTCATTCTCAATCAATTAATCGCTGTTTGTGACTGGCATGGAGCAGTTATAGTGTCTCAACATAATTAATTTTAGCTCTGTGACGGATAGTCCGTTGACAAAAAACCTCTATGTGCGGCATCTTGAGCTACCTATCTATCAAAATTTGATTTCATCGACAAACGGCACGAGTAATGAAAAGAGAAAACAGTGAAACAAACAATCAAAATCACGAAGAAATTTTTCATGAACACGAAATTTATATTGAACCGAACCCAGACCATTATCGAGGTGGCTTTGTGTGGTCGGTTTGCAAAGGTGAATGTGAGCTGGATTGTGGTCTTTCCTTAACAATTGATGACGCATTGAATGAAGCAAAAAAAGTAATACGTGAACTATTTTAAAAAAGTTAAAATTCCCCAAATAAATAAAAAATTTTAAGCGACATTTGAAACTAGAATTTGAATTTATCGCTCATAGCTTCAAGACGCTTTTTTGACAAATTGTGAAGCAATGCAATCAAATCTAAAATTAACGATTTAAATGAACCCTCAATTCACTGTGTTACAAAAACCACTCCTACCATCTTGCCGCGAGAATTTTATCTAACGAGACAGTGTCTTTGAGAAAGCTACATTTTTCAAATTCGGCAATTAATTCAGCAGCAATATCTGAATTTTCAAAAATTAAGAATTGCCCCACTTCCGAATGAATTCCAAAATATGATAATTCGGGATGCGAATCAAATCGATTTATTCGAACGTCTTCAATATATATAAATTGAGTTGGCGTAAAGTTGCAAGTCGTCAAAACAACAATGTCATCAGATACAATGAATTTCCAATGGATAACTTTGTTTGCGAAATATGAAGTTCTACCTTTTTTTACACATGCGCCAATAAAGTCTTTAAACGCAGATTCGTTTTCTGGTCTGTTGCAACCATGGCTGTTTCCAAATTCATCCACAAAAGTTTGCGAAAGGAAATGAACTTCAATTTCCGAAGGGAGGTCCAAAGCATAGTTAAGTATTTGATTTGGATAGTCGAAAGGTTTGCCTTTGGAAGCAACTTGGGGCTTTTGAAAGGCACTCAAATGCTGCGCCGATATGTATAGCCTTCTTTTAGTGTTGATTATTAAATCAATGATTCGTGATTTAATTTTAACTTGTGAGTTTTTAAGGAACGGAGCCCCGAATAGATTGGCGTTTGTCGCTATGCTTTGAGTTAAAAATTTATTAATATTAAATTTAAAACTATCAAAATTCTCCGTAAATTTTTTTACGGGAATTGAATTCGAAATCAATAGCTCGAAAAACTGGCGGGAACTGTCAGAAATCGCTTGATCATCGTCGACTCGAACCAGAAATTCACTCTTCGTCTGATCTCTGACAGCAAAATTAGAAGAAGATAGCATGACGGAACTTCTACAATCGTCCCTGAAAACTACATGGATTGACTTAATATGCAGACTATAGGGTAAAGCACCTCTTGAGAAAAATTTCATACTTTTACTTCTCACGTAAATGTGAGGAAAAATGAAAAGCTTGTATTTTTCGTGAACAGTGCTCTCTGTAAATTCATCATAGACTTCGGCTGCTAATTCCTTTTTCGTTACACCTGTCCTGAGTACTGTTATACCAGTTAAGTCATATACATTTGCGCGCTTTTGATGATCGTATCCCTCCAAAGGGATTGAAATTACGTTTATCTCAATATCAAATTCCAACGCCAGCCTATTAAGCTCATCGTGCAATAGCTTGTTATTGAAAATAAAGAACGCCAAATTTACCGTTTTTATATTCGGCGCTTCTCTTCTAAAAAATTTAAAGAGCCCTTGAAGAAGGTATGGACTTGAGCCTGCCACGGTCAGCTGTGCTTGAGTGTTTAAATCGCAGCAATTAGTACCATCAAATAATATCTTCACGTTCATGCTATTTTGAATCCATAAAGTGGAAGTTTTTACCTTCACAATGAAGATAGTCAAAGAGTTAAATTCGGCGAGTAATGCTCGAAATAACCAACCGCAATAAGCATTCAACAATAGAACAAATTAGATAAGCCTGTTAAACTAATTTTTTATTTTTGAAAGCATGCGTATGCCAGGCAACGAAGCTCTTGTAGTCAATTATTTGATCAATAATATTGGCAATCTAAATCTTAATCATATTGGTTTAGTTCAACATGTTCAGAACCCTGGCAGTAACGGTCAAAACTTAAATATTAACAGCACAATGCTGTTACGCCCGGAAGATCCGGGAAAAAAAGCAGATATTTACATTAACGGCATTGGAGTCTCAATAAAACAAAGTGGCTCAAGTTTTTTATTTAATCGACTTCAGCGCGCTGAAATGCTCGCAGTTTTCGAGAGATTGAATTTTGGAAGTCCTCGTCAATCACTATTAAAACTAGACACCTTGATTGAGAGTTTCCACAACGGAGAATTTGACACCCGCGATCGTCATTGGACAGAATGTTTTGATGCAAATGAATTCTATGCGTTGCTCAAATTTTTAATGACTGAGGGGAGCCCTAATAAGGGATTATCTGCTCACCCAGCCCAATATATCCTGACAGCTCCAAGTAGAAATATCAGCCCATCAAATATCGAATGCCTAACCTTTGATGAGTATTTTGCTAAATATCGAGATGTTATCTATATTAGCTTGCGAAGACAATGGATCGGACAATCAAGTAGAAGTGAACATGCAAGAGCTTTAGGCTTATCTGCAAAAGAAGGCAATAAACCATGGGTGTTAGACAGCATAGCTGGGACACCTTCTAGCGGTTGGAGGCATCCAAATGACTTTCCAATTGAGGATAGACGAACTGTGTATATGACTTTCATTACAGTGAAACCATAAGAAAAATAAAGTTTGAATTGAAACTCACAAATAAAAAACACTGTATATAATATCAGCTCCTCACATATGATAAAATCATAGCTTTTGAGATGTTAGATTTAACTTTGGCATTGTTTTTCCCATGTTTTGAAGGTTTGTAAAATGAAGATAGCATCATTTTTTGCTGGCGCTGGGGGCTTAGATTTAGGCTTCAAAAAGGCGGGGTTTGAAGTCATATGGGCTAATGAATATGACAAAGAAATTTGGGAAACATACGAAAAAAATCACCCCGAAACTATACTTTGTAGAAAAAGTATTACCGAAGTAACTTCTTCGGAAGTTCCGGAGGTCGATGGTATTATCGGTGGACCACCATGCCAAAGCTGGAGTGAAGCTGGTGCATTACGTGGTATAGGGGATAAAAGAGGACAATTGTTTTTTGATTTCATCCGTATACTTGATGAAAAAAAGCCTAAATTTTTTCTTGCGGAAAATGTAAGCGGAATGCTTTTGCCTCGACATGCAAAGGCTTTGGATGCAATCAAACAACTTTTTAAGGAATGTGGATATACGCTTTCCTTTACCCTTTTGAATGCAAAAGACTTTGACGTACCTCAAGACAGAAAGCGTGTGTTTTTTGTAGGATTTAGAAATGATTTGAATGTAGCATTTAAATTCCCAGAACCAAGTGATTATTCTCCTAGTTTAAAAGATGCTATTTCTGATTTAGAGAAATATGCAAAACCAGCGTTGAATAAAACTTATACAAATGGGTCAACCGGAGAATTTAGCAATCACGAATATATGACTGGTGGTTTTTCCACAATGTACATGTCACGTAACAGAGTCAGAGGGTGGGATGAGCAATCCTTTACTATACAAGCAGGAGGTCGGCATGCCCCAATCCATCCGAGTGCTCCGCCGATGGAATTTATTTCTCAAAACGTACGAATTTTTGCAGCGGGACATGAAGAGAAATATCGGCGCTTAAGTATAAGAGAGTGTGCAAGAATTCAAACTTTCCCAGATGACTTTGTCTATCATTACAAAAATCTAACCAGTGGTTATAAAATGATTGGCAATGCGGTTCCTGTAAATTTAGCAAAAGCAATTGCAGCGCAAATTAAAACTGCAATCGAAAATGGAACAACTGACACATCGCATGCTTTGCAAGAATCTCTAGGTGGAACAATTCAAGAGAGGATGCTTAATATTTTACAATTACATAAGTCCGATCAGGATCAATTTCCGCTTTATAGCAAAGTTGAAAGTGTTGAAGAAGAGGATGCTTAATTGAAAAAAGGTTGAAACATGTCAGAGTAGATGTGTTTTGACCTACCGAACATTTCTCAGGGACATTTTCTGTCGCCTAAAAAAACAATTCCAGCAATGCCCGAATAGCTCCAGTGAAAAAGTCGTATGGTCGCATTATGATACGATCATTTTTTTCTCATGACCGAAGCTAGATCGACTAAATCAAAAATAGTTACTAAATTCAATTAATAAACATTGTGTTTGCCTGTGCCACCCGCTTGTCATTAGTAGTCAAACTACCTAGAAAGAATGTTTTAAAGATAGTTGAAGGCATTAATTTGTAAATGTTTTCGAGAATTCAGGCGCTAGACACTCGTCTTATTTAATAGCCATTGCAGGATTTGACGCGCATCTTTATACTGTATAAAAACACAGTATAACCATGAACACTCCAATCCCACTATCCACAGCATCACTGCCATTAGTTTTATTCCATGCACCTGTTTATGCAGGGTTTCCCTCACCTGCGGCTGATTATGCTCAGCGCCACATTAATCTTAATGAGCATTTATTAACTAACGAATCAGCTTCTTTTCTATTTCATGTTCGTGGTGATTCAATGAATGGAATTGGTATCTATGACGGTGACACTCTCATAGTAGATCGATCTATTACGCCAAAGCATAACCACATTGCACTAGCCATCATTGATGAAGAATTCACCGTCAAACGTTTATATAAGCGCGGTCAAGTTATAAAGCTATTGGCTGAAAATCCAGCATACCCGCCGATTGAATTACGTGACGGGCAAGAACTAAGAATATGGGGTGTAGTGACATTCAATTTGCACCGCCTACTAAACGTCTAATAGTATGGAAAGTCATATCCGCAGTATTGCCCTAGTCGATTGCAATAACTTCTATGTCAGTTGCGAACGGGTGTTTCGTCCTGATTTGTTAAACAAGCCAGTGATCGTGCTATCAAATAACGATGGCTGTGCAGTTTCAAGAAGCAATGAGGCTAAAGCACTTGGCGTTAAGATGGGTGTGCCTGTATTTCAAATCCGCGAATTGGTTAAGCAACATGGCATCGCTGTATTTTCATCGAACTATGTGCTTTATGCTGATATGAGTAATCGTGTAATGACGATCTTGCAGCAGTTCTCACCAATTCACGAAATATATAGCATTGACGAATCCTTCCTTGATTTAACTGGGTTTGCTGACATCAACGATCGCGCTAAGTTGATACGTCAAAAAGTCTTTCAAGATACCAGTATCCCTGTTTGTGTAGGCATTGGATGTACTAAAACATTGGCAAAGCTAGCTAACTTCGTCGCCAAACGGCATCCACGATCCAATGGGGTATTTAACTTCAATCGCCTATCACACAGCCAAATGAACAGTGTACTTAGCAATATCCCTGTAGAAGAAATCTGGGGTATTGGACGACGTTTAACTGCATCACTAAATCAGATTGGCATTGATTATGTGATCCAGTTGAGAGATGCAGAAATCAGCAGTATGCGTCAACGATTTGGTGTAGTGATGGAAAAAACCATCCGTGAATTGCGCGGTGAATGCTGCATTGAATTTGAAGATGTAGCACCAGCAAAAAAACAAATTATCAACAGCAGATCATTTGGACGACCAGTAACCGAAATTGAAGATTTGCAAGACGCATTAACTCATTTTGTCAGCAATGCTGCCAGAAAATTACGTGATCAAAATTCGATTACAGCGATGCTTCAAGTATTTGTTCAAACGGATCGATTTCGTACAGACAGACAACAATACTGTCCAAGCGTGACTATTCCACTTATTACGCCAACAGCAGATACGATGCAACTTCAACATTGGGCATTGGCAGGTTTAAAATCTATTTTTAAAGCAGGCATTCACTACAAAAAAGCAGGCGTGATTCTAAGTGAAATTTGTAATGAATCACATTTTCAAGGTGATCTTTTTTCTTCTACAAATGAGAAGGTGGAGTTAATGAAAACATTGGACGCATTGAATACACGTTATGGCAAAGGCACGGTTAAATTAAGTCAGGATGGTTCACGCCATTCTTGGAAGATGCGGCAGGAAAGTAAGTCGCCGGAATACACAACTAACTGGGATGAATTACCGATTTGTGTTTAGTGCTTATACTTGGAAGCTTCAACACTTAAAATTCAATGTCATGTGCGTGAACTTCATAACTCCAACTAGTCAGCAACTACGAAGCCATTTTAAAGCACCACTTCAAACAAGTGCAGAATGGAAGTCTGAGTGTTGGCAGGATTATGCAGCACCAATTATCATTGGTGAAAAAGGTCATCGACAATCGTTGCTGGGTTCGTATAGCATGATCCCCAAAAATCACATGCCACCAAATGCGAAAAGATTTAGCACGATGAATGCGCGTGCTGAAACGGTTGGCACTTTACGCAGTTATGCTAAACACTGGCAGGATGGTCTACTTTGCCTAGTACCAATGACAGCATACTTTGAACCAAATTATGAATCAGGAAAAGCTGAACGCTGGAAAATTTGCATGGCAGATGAATCACCATTTGCGGTTGCTGCACTCTATCGAACATGGGCAGAACCGGATGGAAGCACATCTTATTCATTTACCCAGCTTACTATTAATGCCGATGACGATCCTATGATGAAGCGTTTTCATAAGCCAAATGAAGAGAAACGTTCATTAGTTATATTGCCAGAAGATGTTTATGACGATTGGTTAGATTGCCGTAGCCCTATCATGGCAAAATCATTTCTAAAACATTACCCAGCAGGATTGTTGACTACTTATGTAGCGCAGAAAGAAGTAATGATCAAACCTAAAGTCGCAACAAACCTTGAATTATTTTTATCACATTAGCAAACTAATCTGTAGTGACAAACACTAATGAAGTGCCTGCATTACTCAAAACAGATCAGTACAAATTTGCTTTAATCGGACAGGATTATTTTCAACATATTTCGCTGTCATGGCGATGGATGAATGCCCCATCAATGTAGAAACAGCCTTGATGTCCACACCCTTTTCAATTAGCGTGGTAGCAAACGAACGTCGCCCACTATGACTAGATGCACCTTGAATTTTCGCGTCGGCATACATTCGGTGGAACAGTTGTTGAAGAGAGTTTGGCGAAAATGAGTTGCCTTTTTGTGACCGAAACAATGGCGATTCAGTATTGAACAAAATACCTTCACATATTTTTCTATCATCCAAGTAATCCTGAAATGACGCGATCACTTTTGGATTAGTCAGAAACACATGGCGCTGTTTCTTTCCTTTTGTCATTGTGCTGTCCAGGTTAATTTCTTCGAGAAGATTTTCATCCAAGCCCAGGACATGATGCACATTAAGTGATGCCATTTCCTTGGCACGTAGGCCAAGGCCGAAAGAGCAATATAGCAAGGCTATATTGCGTTTCGAATGTGCTTTCTTTTTGACGATATTTATTACGCGCAGAAACTCGCGCTCACTCAAAACTTTTGCCTGTCCCTCACGCATGATGTACCCCCAGAATATTTACAAAGTGATGGATTTTTCAACTTTTTAAATATTCTATCCAGCAGGATTTGTTTCGTACACTGAAAAGGTGGCACCAGATATAGCAATGATTATTAATTATATTTAGTAACCATTTTTTGCTTCATCTGCCTTGTCATGATCCAAAAAATAATCCAGTCATTGCAGGAGCCCATCAGGGACGTTTTTAGAAGAACAGATGAGTTAACTATTAGGGCACTCATTTTAAAAGAACTGAGGTGATCAAACTCTATACTGCCACCTCGATTGTTTGACTCAAAATTTGAAGGTGGCAGGCTTTAGACTATTAGGTGATTCGCGGACAATGAAATGGGAACAACACAATCTCTTTTCTGTATAGTGTCGAGATTGGCCTGTTGTTCCATTGCGCATGGTTCAGCCCAAACAATAAATTTACATAAGGACTACTAGATGACTCACGCTAGCGAATTGTATGATCCTGAAAAAACAGTTCTGTTCAATGAAGACGTCTATGACGAATTTCGCATGAACTGGTTGTACGCTGCTATAAAAAAACCAAAATTCAAAGAATACACAGATGCACGAGAAGTCGGCGATGATTCTGCGTGTACTAGAATGGAGGCCGATAACATTTATTTGTCCGAACTTTACGATGATCTAGGACCGTGCGAGTACGCCGAATACCAGCATTATGAATCCCTATTAGTGTACTGGTTTGACTGTTTCAAGAAAAACGAAACATACGCTAAGTATTGCCAAGCGCGACATGATGAACGCGAGGCCGAAGTTGAAAGTATGGAAACAACATGGCCGAAGCTTCGACAACTTTACTCTGACTGGAAAGATATTCATGCCACGGAGCTGAGTCCAAAGGAGTGGGTACGAGAAAACCAGCACCTGTTCTACACAGCAGACTTCATCGCAGTTGCGTATGGAGAGGCTGCGTCGGGACTCAAAGGTTCATTCAAAGCAGAGATAGTCGATAACAGACTTAAACAAATGGAGAAAGATGTCAAAAACGGTCAGGGTCCTAAGTACCCATTGACGCAATTTCCTGGTGAAACTTGGTCGCAGATGTCTCAACGTGTTTCCATGGATTGGTACGTTTATGACATTCGCAGCGAGCAAGAGGTCACGCTCAAGGACATGACCAGACTCTTTCATTTCGAGTCGGATATATTCCGTGGCATGGGTAAGGGACAGGCACGCCATTTGGACGGTAGCCCCATGACTGCTGAAGAATTTAAGAACAAGCGAAAAGGTATCAAAAAGATGCAAGAGACCTACCAGTGCTGCATCGAGGGAACCATTAAGGGAACCTTCCCCACGAAATATTTCAAAGACGAATAGTCAACACCAGCTACTGCGAAAGTAAGCAAAAGAGAGACCTTTGCCGTTGATTCGGCAAGGGTCTTTTTACTTTTTAGCCTTCCGAAACGGCACTGAAATAGCCGACCTTCGTCTATCACATTTCACCATCCACATGTTGCGGACAATGGAGCCTCATTGTCAGGTTGGATATTGAGTGCCGAGAAAATAAAGTAGAGGGCATCAACTAGGTAACAACATTAACTTGATGTGACCAGTTGATCAAACTGAAATTTTAACCCAATACTGAAAGGTTTACAAATGATTCAAATTCAAAATATCACTACCGACATGTCCCTCGATCAAATGGTTAACCACGTTAAGAACATCGTGGATTTACGTGCAACGATCATCGCACAAATCAAGACGGCCATCGCCGCTACTAATCTTAAAGCGAAAGACCTTTTTGATTCCAAGCCAAAAAAGCCGTTTAAGTATTACAACGAAGAGTTAGACGTTGGCTGGACTGGCTACGGCAATAAGCCGACCTTGTTTGGCGACAAAAATCCCAAAGACTTCCCGATCAATGACGATGATGCTGAACGCATCGCAAACCTCACTGGCCGCGACGTGTTCACAGTGACTAAGAAGCTCGTTAAGTTCGTTGACGTCAAATAATCGAAAGGAAAAAACATGACTATTGACGAATTTTGGGACTTGGTTGAGCAATGTAACGACGAAGAATATCCTGACGATAAAGCAAAGGAACTTCTTTACCAGTGCTCACCTGATGAAATATTAGAGTTTGGATGTTTCCTTGAATTGTTGCAGTGCTATGCCTATCGATCAGATATTCAATGCGCAGCACACATGCTGTGTGACGCTTCTGCCGACGACCGATTCGAATATTTTTTGCGCGGTTTAATTGCAATGGGACGCGATGTGTTTGACAGTGCAATTACTAATGCTGACACCCTTCATGTGCTCTGGGGTTGCGATGATATTGAAAATGAAGAATTTGGATGGGTAGCCCGAAAAGTTTATGCCAAAAAACTGGATGTTGACCTTGGCATTGCATTCTCTCTGATCGATGAAAAATTTGAGAAAAAAGAGAAAGAGCTATTTCTTAAACAAGGAAATATTTACAAACGCCAAGAATTGCCATATTGGGATTTTGATGACGAAAAGGCTAACAGGAAGAATCTTCCAATTTTGAGCAGCCTCTACTACGCCAAATCAATCGCCATTACAGACGAACAAAAAGGAAAATAACTATGAGTCTCCCACGTAAATTGCCGACATACCATATAACCCCTGTCGGTCTACATGTAGCTCGATGTTTCGGAATGGTCGAAATCGGTTCAGTCCAAAGTACATTTAATGGCAAGACCTCGATTAATCCTAAAGTCGTTGCGCAATTTGAAATCCTTGATTGGCACGACAGTTACGGTAATACGCCTGTAGTGAATCAGTTCTACACGGTTTCTGGCCACCCTAAAGCAAAGCTTCGTCAAGACATGGAAATGCTGAATGGTAAGGCGTTCACTGATGCCGAACTGGACGCAATCAACACGTCTTGGATGGTTGGACAATACTGCATGATTAATATCAGTCACGTCGAGGCAAATGGATTTATCAATCCGAAGATCACCGCTGTACTTGCAGTGCCTCCTTCAACTGAATTGCCTGAACCAGTGAACGTTGACCAAGTATTCTCAGTGACGACTCCTGATCTGTTGGTCTTTAACGAATTGCCTGTTTGGGCAAAGAGGATGATTAAGAGTTCACCTGAATGGAAGGACTTCCCTCGCCAAGATGGCTGGGAAATCCATTTTGATATTTCACCAGAGGCTGCCAATCAGCCGCAGTTCTAAGTCAATAAATACTACCGTTGCAATTGATGGCTAGGAGGGTATCGCCGTTTCGCCTGTTACCTCCAGTCACTTCGATACTCCATGCCATTGGTTGCACCGGTCGTACTGGTAACACGACTTAAATGCGAAACGGAATCACTGTATAGATTCCACCATATTAAAAAATGAAAGGAAGTCTATGACGCCATTAATCAAATGCGCATTCAACACGCGCGTCATCAACAAACCACAACCAGACGATAAAGCTGCTTGGAAGTCGCTGGCATCAGATTGGAAAAACGTCGAACAACCGATTATAAAATTTGCAGCGCACATTAATAACGGCAATCCATTTTGTCCGCAAATGCTCAATCGGCGCTCTAATATCAACTTCATGGGAACGAATATTCTCACCGTTGATATTGATGAAGGATGGACCCTGCCAGAATTCCTTAACGATGATTTCGTGAAGAATTTTGGAGCGATAGTCTACACCACACCATCACACACTGAAGCACACCATAGGTTACGTGGCATTTTCTTGATGGAGCAGGAAATCATTGACCCGACGGTGATGCGATCTGCCAATATTGGACTGATTCGAAAATTCGGCGGTGATATGGCGTGCAATGACGTATGCCGCCTGTACTTTGGTAGCAAAGGTAGCAATCCGATTGTCCTTGGCAATGTCTTGCCTAACGTGGAGCTTGAAAGGCTTGTGCTTCTTGGAAGTACCCAGCGCGTGTCTGACTCTGACGGTGATCCAGACGACACTTCCAAACGGATACCAGTCGGCAATCGCTCCAACGTGAATTTACGATGGGATCAAGCAGTCAGACTGCCCAAGGGTGGCAGTGTGCCGTTACAGTCCTTGGACGTGCGCACGCCTATCTTCTGCCCAGAGCACCAGGACATTCGCCATGCCAGCGCAATGGTTGTCGTCAACAAGGAGGGGAAGCGTGGAGTCTTTTGCAGCAAGTGTTGCGAAACGTTCTGGCCAATCGATCCCAATAGAGCTGAAAGAATGCGCTACGACTTCAACAGTGTTCCCGAGCTTATCCGTGAACTTGCCAAAAAGAAGCAGCTGCCTAGTCCCGATATCGATGTTCAAGGAGGCCAGCAATGAGTATGCCAACCAATAAACAGAAGTTTTCTGAACTGCGTCAGCTACTGGCCGAGAACTGCGAAGTTCACTCAGAAAAGTATCTTCGCAAGCTAACGCTAAATAAGGGAGTGACTTATGTGCGCAGTCCTAAAGGTTCAGGTAAAACTGAGCAACTAGTCAGAATTGTGGAACTGTGCAAGGATCAGGGGCTTTCAGTGCTACTAATCGGACATCGCCAAACTTTAATTCACAGCATGGCGGCACGTCTAGGCCTGACTTGCTACCTCAAGGTTGAAGATGGAAAACAGTCAAATAACGAAGCGGACGCTTACTACGCCATTTGTGTTGATAGTATGCCTAAGCTGCTGAAACCGAATCTACGCAGCTACAACGTGATCTTAATTGATGAGGCCGAGCAGATGCTCTCCCATCTCCTAGTATCAGATACCCTTAAATCGAAGAGAAGGCAATGCTTCAAAATGTTATGCCACTATTTGAAGCACGCCAGTTCAATAGTGTTATGTGATGCTGACCTTGGGCAAATCACCCTCGAAACTATTAGACAGGCGGTTGACGCTAGCGTGCCACGTCATTTCATCATGAATGACTATATGCCACCAAAACGGCAATTCGACCTTTATGCTGACGATGAACATTTGACCGCAGACATGATGGCAATAATTGCCAATGGCGGGAGACATTTCATCGTCAGTAATTCGAAGCGCAGAGCTACCGCCTTGCACGCAGCAATAGTTGCCGCACATCCTGAGAAAAAGACGATGTTGATCACCTCCTCTCAATCATCTGACGATGCGGCTCAGCATTTTATCAACCACATTAAGACAGAAATTTTGAACTATGAAGTGGTGGTGGTATCACCATCGCTAGGCACCGGCATCGATATTACGTTCGAAGGCGCAGCGCAATTGATCGACACAGTGTTTGGTTTTTTTGTTCCGCGAGTAAATACGCACTTCGACATGGATCAGCAGCTAGCGCGTGTCCGTCACCCTAAGGATTTGAAGGTATGGGTAACGCCTGAACGATTTGTTTTTGAGACCGATCCAAGCGCCATCGAAGCCGAATTGATTATGTGCCGAAATCTCAACCACATGATCGAAGACTATGAACCTTCAGGGATGCCAGTGCTTGATAAATCCTATCTCAAAGTTTATACACAAGTAGTAGCAATGCAACGCGCATCAAAAAACAGTCTCCGTAAAAATTTCATCGACCTTCGTGCGCAAAATGGTTGGGAAGCAAACTTGATTGCAAGGTCGAAGGAATCAGCAACCATTGGCCGCGAAGCGATGAAAGCAGCCAAAGCATCACTTGAACAAAAACGAATCTTGGCGATCATCAACGCAACACCGATCACTGATCAAGAATATGAGCTATTAATTGAGCGACAGAAAATTCAGGTCTTGAAACCAGCCGATGAAAATGCACTGCGTCACTTTGAGTTAAGTAGTTTTTACCGTTCACCTGTCGATGAAGACCTGATAGCTATGGATAATGATGGCGCATTTCGCAAGAATATTCGCTTGGCTGAAGTCTTTTTCGGTGCGAAGTCGCTGATTGTTGAGCGAAGCAAACGGTTCGTGGATAGTGAGGCACTGGCATCTGATGCACTATATTTGCCTCTCAAGCGCGAATTGTTGCGCGAATTGCTGACATCCGCCGGGGTTACTGATAGTGAAAATATAATCAAATCCGACGCTGTAGTGACGAAAGCTAGCTTGACTGATTTTGTTGTCGCCCTTCGACGCAATACACGCAAGATTCAAGAATTGTTTGACCTGTCCATTCGTGCTGACTTACCAGAAAAGCCAATGCAAAGCCTGTCAGAAATTCTTAAATTAATCGGCTTAGGCATGATAAACACTGCCAACTACAAAGTGGGTGATGGTGATCGAATCAGGGAGTATGGTATTGACACGTCAAAATTAGACTTGGTGAAGGACATCATCACGAGGCGAGCATCTAATGCCGCACACTCAACCACTTTAATTCGACCGAAACCAAAAAATCAATACACGAAGCCCAAAGGATCAGGCTCAAGGACGCGGAAGGTTGGAAAACAGGAAGCACAAGATCCTGTTATGTGGCGAGCGAAAAAACGTGCGAAGGCAGAAAAGGAACGAAAAAAAGCCGAAAATGAATTCAAAGTGTTCTGTAACGACTATCAGGTACAGTTACCGATGCCAACCAATGTTTCACTTTTGAGCAAGGGTAACGAACGTCAGTTATACAAACCACCAATTGAAGACCAGCCACAACCTCAAAATGTGGGACCAGCATTACTGGAGATTCGAAAAAAGACTGGAACGCCTGCATTGAGTTCTAACGAACCTCTGCTGAAGCTGGCCTCAAATGACAGCCGATTCGTTACACCCCGCACCTTAAAGGATATTTCATAATGAAAGTAAATTTTGGTCGTATCAGCTGGAACGAAATTGGAATTCTTCAGACAAATATTCTCAAACAACAAACGTCAAAGGGTATGAAGGATGTAAGAGACTTGCACTTGGTTTTGTTGATGGCATTCGCGGAGGCAGTACAGGCTGAAAAGGACAAGGCACGTGCACTTGGTGTTGAAATCGATCCAAGGGCTTTTGTGACATTGAGCTTTGAAATTTGTATCGAACCCTACGCGATGCAATCCTATGTGTCACATAACGGTTTATTGGGATGGTGATATTACTTTTATTTTTTAGGGATTTACCATAAGAAAAATAAGGCCACGGAACAACTCATGAAAAGTATTTGTAAGTGATGAGTTTCCTCAGTTGTTCCTACCTCCACCACCCAAATCAACTTAGTAAATTATGAATGACAGGTGATTTTGACAAGGTGCCAAATGTAATAAATACACCTGAAGCCTGAAACAGCCACCTACAACAATGGAAACACCATGAAAAATTCAAATCAAGACTCAGCAATCATTACTGAGTCCAGCACAAAGCAAAAAATTAGAGACTCAAAAATTGCAAGACTGTCCCGTGCATGGATAAGGCAGCGAAAATCAAAGAATACACATCCAACAAGTACAACCGGATTCATTGAATTAGATCAGCTACTTGGTGGCTGGCATCGTGGAGGCATTTCTGTAATTGCTGGGCATCCGAGTATGAGTGTCGTGCCATTGGCTGGTACATTTGCAGAAGCATTTGCACGTAACTTAGGTCAAGTCATTTGGATTGGCAAAGAGTCGGACTTAAAGATAGCCACAGATATTTTGGTCATGCGCAATACTGGAATTGATCCTCGCTTCACTTACTGCGGACTAAGCCAACAGGCTGTAGATGATTTACAAACCACAATGGCAGAACTTTCAAAGCTGCGATTTCATTACTATGTGATTGACAATGGAACATCAATTGCAGAAGATACCGAATTTTTAAGCAATATTGAACCAAACACTCCGACACTGGTAGTTTACGACTCATCTCGAATCGACGATGACGATCCAAGGCACTCTGACATCTCACCAGTTATTGACAGCATCATTGAGTGCAACAGCAATGTCAGTATTCTTTGCCTATTACCTATGGCAAACGATATTGAAAATTCTTTAAATCAAACGCCAAAGCTGAGTGATGTAATCGGACTAGATCAAATTGCTGATGTTGTCGATGTCGTCATGTGTCCTAGTCACGGTTGGATGCTCGATGAAGGCGCAAATGAAAACGATTCATGGAAGGCAGAAGTTCACGTTTTACTGAATCACTTTGGCGGTATGGCGAAGACTGGACCATGTGAATTTTCTTACCCGTCAAAAGTTGCGGCATAGTTCAGGCAGTACATATTTTGGCGACATCACCGAATTATCCAATGACTTCAGCAAGTTGCCTAAACTCTGACATAACTGGATGGGTTTGTACGATATGCCAAGCAAACCCGATTTGCTTGGCTTGCACCACATCATTTTGTAACGAATGCACCTGGATTAGTTTGGCCTGAGTTTTTCGCAACTGCAATGTTTGTCTTACATCATCGCAAGCACTGCTATTTAAGTGGGTTAGTAAAGTCAATGCTGCGGCAATACATCCTTTGCTAGCAACGTAATTTTTAAAACCTTTATGCCCAACTTCCACTAACAAGCCATCATCGCTCAAACAAAGTTCAAGTGTGGAAAAGTGAACATTGGGTTCTGCGCCAATCGAAAAAATAACACTATCACCGTTTTGACATCTATCGGCATAATCAGCAATGCAGTGCTTCAGAACTCTACCTTCAAGACGCAATGTAGCAGCATTGGTTAGTTGTGTTATCACCAGAAGTCCTAGCTTCATTGGCTCAGGCAACAAGACAGGCCAATCGTTTAGATCAACTTCTGCTAATTTCGCAGGCATTGTTTGCAAACCCTGTGGAATATAGTTCGGCAAACCATCCTCCCATGCCTTCGATACTGTAGTGATAGTCTTCAGTGAAGTTAGCTTGAGCCATTCAAGCATGGTGATCGTGTGTAGATTCTTTATTTCACTCCGTTTTGATACTTTGCTTTTGATTTTCCTCGTCAATGTTTTAGAAAGTGCGCTCAAGAAATCAGTAGATTTTTTCAGCATCAGCATATGTTCGATACGATTCTTTGAAAAGCCTTTAGTGATCATGTGTGCGTCTGCACGAAGCCAGTTCATCAGTATTTTCTCTACTGCTTGACCAGTGTTGGATTTACCCATATCACAATCTATGACTAACAAGGATATTGGCGCAGCATAAACGGCGGCAATAACTTGAAAATACACATCAAGTAATTCGCCCATTCTTTTCCAATCATCATCACATGTCGGACGCTGACTAGCAGGAATTCCAGATAATAATCGCAGCAAAGTAGCGACCATCCGATGATTAAGCTGCGACACATCTGGTAGAACCTGATATTTCGACCATGCCAATACTTCACGCGGCACATTCAATGCCCTTGCCACAGTATCAAACAAGGGCTGACCTTCGTCGATGGCACACAGAATATTCTGACTAGTGGCAAATTCTGGCAACACACTACAAATCGGCGTGCAAAGGTTTGATAGTGAAAATTTCTCTGACAATACTCCTGTCAAATGCGGTACTAGCCAAGGAAGTGTTATCAAGGCTTGAATGCGATTACGTAGAATAATTGATGTACAACTAGTCAGGAAGTTGTATGCCACTAGCTGATCTGCTTTGTACGGAAAGCTGCGTTTGATGAAATCGAGCAATTGCATTACTTCATGGTTCAATCCGTTTCGAAATGCGATGATGTCAGGATTATCGATACTGAATATTTTTTTGAAGTGCTTTGTAATCGTTAGGCATTCAAGTTCAGACAAAGTTGCTTCATCATTTTTCAATAACTTATGGATCGCACCAATGCCATATTTTTGATTCAACTCTTCAACGATAAATCGATTTGGGGCGACTGGTGCATGACACATTGTTTCATGCTGATGGTTTGCCTCGACTAGTTTGACCAGATCATCATGGTTAGCTTTTCCATTGATGACACAACCAGAAACTTGGCCTGACCTTAAGTGAAGCCATGCATAGGTCAATACAGGCGGCGACAGGACGTTTAAATTGGGATCGGCTGTATCAACTACCATAATGGAAAGGGTCGCCTTTAGCGACCCTTCTTTGTATACTTGATGACTGATACAAGTATGCAGATTTATAGTTTTGCTGATCACCCAACTACGTTCGCTATCAAAATGACGATCAAGAAAAGGAAAAATAGTGTCGATCATGCAACCATTATATCCAGCCTTTTTATAAACAGGTTGAACTTGCTGCGTATATACCAACTATTACTGTACGCACCCACTACGCTTTGCATCATTGAAAACAGAAAGCGCTATTCTGTTTAATGACGAATCAACAGAATTACTGCTTGATTGATATTTTGTAAGCAGAGTCGTATGACACTAAACTATTGCCATAAGGCATCAAGTACACAAAATCATCGCCATCATAGCTATAGATAACTTCGTAAGAAGAGAAGTCTTTAGCATACTTGCGAACTTGAACTGTCTTAGTCCCATTCACATAGAGGTGAACATACATAACACCACCGACAAACACAGTGTCAGTTACATGAACATCGTTTGATGTACGATCAAACTTCTTGAGTATGGAGTTAAACGAACCAATTTGATCACCAAGAAGAATGTAGGAATTTTCATACATTTCACTACCGCTTAAGTAGAGGTCCAGCTTACCGTCATTATTGAAGTCAATCAGCTCTACGTTAAAGTATGAGTAGTAGTATGACACACTGTCTACAACCGCTACGTCTGCATCTTTGGCTACATTAAGATGTTTAGTAGTAAAGTTTCCTTGACCGTCGTTAGACAAGAGCATCATCGTAGATTTACCGGCACTGGCTGCCAAACCATCACTAGTTACTACATCAATCGTACCGTCGCCGTTAACATCACCAGCCGAAGCACCGTGGCAGTAGCAGTTCAGATCGAGCTTGACATTCTTGTAAGTGCCGTTCGTTTGGGAGAGAAGAACGCGTGGATGTTCACCAGTCCATGCAGCGGAAGGACCGAATTCAGAACCGTGGCAGGAAGCGAATACATCTGGAACACCATCACCGTTGAAGTCGGCAACCAGAACCTTGCGAGGCGAGATGCAACCAGCAGTATCGGCGAGCAGGTCTTTCGTCTTGTCGACCCATACACCATTGACCTTGGTGTAGAAGTAGACGTTGCCTTGCTCGGGACCGTTATTGACCGACGTGCTCATTGGGTTGCGATTGGAGAAGCCGACCATCGAGATATTGCCATCTTGGAAGAAGTCGCCAAAGGCTACACCACCAGTGAAGTATTCAGCGAAACCATTGCTGCCTAGTAGTTTTGGAATGTCTTGTGCTGGGATATTCAGATTTTTTGCATTCAAGTACGAAGTCTTTTGTACTGGTATCGGCACTATTAGCGCGACCGATTGATTTGATGATCCACCTGCACCGGTACAAGTCATTGTGTATGTGCTTGAACCTGGTGTTGTTGGTGTTTGTGCTGATGTACCAGAAGTCGCCTGTGTTCCAGACCATGCGCCAGATGCTGTGCAACTTGTAGCGTTAGTTGTAGACCATGTGACTGTTGATGACGATCCTAGACTAGCTTTTGGTTTGCTTAATGTGAGTGAAATCGTTGGTGCTGGTGTCGTAATCACAGGAGTCGAAGGGGGGGATGTTCCAACACTGCTACCACCGCCACATCCGGCTATCGCGGCAACCATAGTCAATAAAGCAGCAAGATTTTTCTTATTCATTTCCATTCCTTCATGAGGTTGGCGTACTCGTTCTTGATCAAAGAAATTTGCCGAAGTTGCTTGATCGCATTTACAAGAAGTTACAGAATGATCATATGTTCGGCTATGCCCTATATAGGGTATTTCACTCTATATCCCCTCAATAAATTGCAATATAGCAACTATACTATCATGCTTTTGTAGATTATAGTCCGTGGATTGTCAGTCTTCATTCAGACATGCTACCGAGCATGATCAAGAAACCAGACAAGACATTGCTAATCATCGGAAAGAATCTCCGAAGGGTGCGAAAAGCGTTTGGAATCTCTCAAGAACGACTGGCTTTGGAAGCTGAAGTTGACCGCACCTATGTTTCTCAAATAGAACGAGGTATCGCCAATCCATCTATCCTGATGTTGAAAAAAATAGCGGATTGCCTGAAGGTGGGTTTGTCAGAGTTGACTTTTGACGCTTAATAACTGGTTTGTTTTTTGGGTCTGGGATAACACATAACTTCTATAGTTATACTAAAACACAGAATGTGTTATCCCCACCTTCACTACTTCATCAAGCAACCAGAGCAAGTGAATTACTAGTCTCAATAGGCACATCAAGACAGATCATCGTGCCAGATGACAAATGCCTGATAGTAAAAGACGCGCCAATTTTCTGAGCGCGTGCCTGCATATTTTTAATGCCTCTGCTCATAGTATTCGTCGTTACTACAAATCCAATTCCATCATCTGCAACGTGTATGCAAAGTGATGTCTTCGAAAAATATAATTCGACAGAGACAGTTTTTGCTTGGGCATGTTTCAGTGTATTCGCCAATGCCTCTTGTAAAATTCTCAGCACTTGTAGTCCTGCATGGGGTGCCAATTCCAGTGAATCTGGCATATCGTGATTGCGCCAAAGTAGATTCAGTCCTATTGCCCTGAATCTGGATTCCATCCGAAATCGAAAATTACCAAGCACAGGCAATAAGTCTGGATCATTGGGTGAGAGTGAATCAATCGCCAGACGCATGTCATCAAGACATTCTTGTAACAGCGTGACCATATCATTTTGACTGGCTGCGCCACGTTGTGCCATTACTAGAGTTGATAACAATTGAGAGCCGACACCATCATGCATGTCTTGCATGATGCGCTGACGTTCTTCTGTTGCCGCATGACTGCGTTCAAGTTTACGTAAATGATCATAGCTAACAGCCAATTCTTTCTCTTTAGCTGCAACACGAATTTCCAAGTGTTGATTGGCTGACTCAACTTGCTTCAACGAGTCGAGAAATCGATCAGATAGAAGACTAGCCATTACCAATAAGAATGTAGGTATGCCAAGGTGCATGAGATAAATTTCTGATAAATTTAACCAATTTTCTTGCACTGCCAAGTCATGAACTGACAAAACCAATGCAATGACAATTGATACACCCATCGCGAAATCAGAACGTGTACGTTGTCGCATGGCATAGATGGATAGGCGCCATGCTGCATAGAATGTAAAAGGAAGAAATCCAGGAAACCAGTACGAATCCATAATTGGACGGAATGACATTCCCATCATTGAAAAAACGATACAACCGCTAAGCCAATAAGAGACCAAGATTCGCTCAAGAACGACATTCACATAATCACGGAACCTCAAAGTAAAAATTACAATTAGCGCTATAAAACCTGATGTCGTGAAGTAGTAAGTAATGCGCCATGGAAAAAAATACTCCATAGGAATGATCGGCATTTTCAATAACAATGTACGTAAACCCCAGAACAGCACACAAACACCGAATAGGCTATAGAGTTTCTCCTGTGGTCGGCGTAACCAAAACGCGATAATTAGAACACCAGCGAACAAACAAATTGCTGCTGAAATATCAGCGGTGGTGTCTTCCCAGAATAGAAACCGTTCATGCTTTGTACGTAATGGTTGTTCCGCACCTACTTCTAGCGTTCCCATACTGGTTATCGGATCACGCACCGCAAATCGAATCGATAATTCATTCTGCCCATCATGCAATGCCGATGGTGGAAGAAACAACAAATGTGAACGATACCAGCGAACATGAATTGATTTGTTAGCACTGGGAATATTAGCGATTTGTGTTCCATTGACGAATATACTGCCGCCACTAGGTAGCTTTGAAATATAAAGCCAGAAGGGCTGATGGGCATCCTTCATATTGAAATGTGTCTTAACCCAATATCCCACCAGTTCTTTATCTGTTGGTTTAGATTCTCGATGTGGCAAAGATACTGATTGCCATTTGGCATCACTAGCTGGAATTGTCGGTGAATCAGAAATAATGAATTCAGCTTGTCGAATGCCAGTGACATCTTCAACTTGATTGGCCAATGCAGTTGTTGAGCATAGTGCAAAAAACACTGATGCAATCAACCATTTAAAATCACATTTCAAGGAGACCCATTTTTGAGGCTTCATATACTGCTTCTCCGCGTGAGTGAACTGCCAGTGTGCGATAGATTTTTTTTACATGTCTAGCCACTGTATGGGCTGAGATAAAATGAGTTTCGCCAATTTCTTTGAAACTTAAACCTTTAGCCAAAGCTCGAAGCATTTGATTTTCTCTGTCAGTCAATGCTGGTGGTGCAGAAGTTAATGATTTGGTGATTGCAATAGATTCGATGCCATTGGGTTTTTCTGGTTGAAATTTTTGCAGAATTCGACGCGCGATCATAGGGTTGACTGGTGAACCACCATCTCGCAGGGTGCGAATGCAATCGAGAATATCGAAGGAAGAACTGTCCTTCAAAATGTAGCCTGTTGCGCCAGCCTCTATGCTTTTGATGATGTGTGCATCATCACCAAATACTGTGATGACCATGACATCGCAATCAGCATGCGCCTTAACTGCGTGTTTTATGATTTCTATGCCGT
Source organism: Undibacterium sp. SXout11W (assembly GCA_049339905.1). Lineage (GTDB taxonomy): Bacteria > Pseudomonadota > Gammaproteobacteria > Burkholderiales > Burkholderiaceae_D > Undibacterium. The sequence continues at coordinate 43,464 of JBMPPG010000012.1, read as the reverse complement.
CCACATCGGGCAGTCCAAGATCAACCAGATAAACGTCGGCTCGTCCATTGTTGACAAGTGCAATACCATCAAGACCATTGGTTGCAACCCCGAGCAGTAAATAATCAGGATCAGATTGAATGATCTGGCTAAAGCGATTTAAAAATTCTGGATTGTCTTCAATAATTGCTATCGTTGTCGCCATGGCTATTTCTTTTTGGAAATATTTTTAATTGCAAAAATTGATTGAAAATCGCGTTTTTACCTAAAAGGGTTTAATAGACCCTAAGGTTGTAAAAGCCGGAAGCCCGTTGGCCAGATGCACTTCCACGGTTACTTGCGGAGCATGCATGCCGTTTAAGGCGCGACTTTTGAGAACCGCCAAAGACATAGGGCAGTCTTATTTTTGCGTGATCTGTGTTTCCAAAGCGGCAACACGTGCCTCCAGTGCTTCCAGCTTAGCGCGGGTTTTAGCTAATACTTGAGCCTGAATATCAAATTCTTCACGAGTGACCAGATCCAGCTTAGAAAAACCTTGCGTCATCATGGCTTTGACATTTTTTTCTATGTCTTTTGCCGGTGAATTTTCTAATGCTTGGTTGATTTTTGCCTGCATGTCTTCAAAGAAATTTTGCTTGTTCATCTTATTTCATCCTCATTATTGGGTGGCGTGCACGTTAATGGTGCGCTGCAATTTGCTGTTAGCTGATCCAAAACTGCACGCCGCAAATTGGTGCAAATTAAGTCCCTTATCTTTATGGGAGCCTGTTGCTGTTTTGCCTAAACAGAAATCATAACCTAAAGCTAGCTTACTTCCCATCTTCTTCCAAATTCAACTATTACAAGGCGTAACAAGGGTGTCATTTAGCAAGACTAGGCTGCTATAAATATTAAAAAAGCACGTAACAAATTTAAATATATTTCTTTTGAGGAAGCTGGCACGACTTCTGCTTATACGGAGACAACAGGCATTACCGAGTTCATTTCCCGCGGGGTCACGGATGATCTTCTGACTTTGCGTTGAGGTTGATGAAGTGAGTTCAACGCAGTTTCTTACCATTATTTATGTTTTTTACATTTTAGGGGAAGCACAATGAAGAAATCTCTACTTGCTATTGCAGTTGTCTCCAGCTTCTTTGCCGGTTTTGTACACGCAGAAGATGCCAAGCCAGACAATGAAGTTAGCTTTAATGTGGGCGTTGCCAGCGATTATCGCTATCGTGGTATTTCTCAAACACGTTTAGATCCGGCTTTGCAAGGTGGTGCCGACTATACCCATAACCCGACGGGTTTTTATGCAGGTACGTGGTTGTCGTCGATTAAGTGGACTAAAGACGCTGGCGGTGGTGGCGATGTTGAATGGGATTTGTATGCCGGTAAAAAAGGCGAGATCGTCAAAGATGTGAGCTATGACGTAGGTGTTTTGAGCTATGTTTATCCATCGAATGGTTTGGGCAATGTCGCTGGCTTAGTCAATGCGAACACGACAGAAATTTATGGTCAGGTCGGCTACGGTCCTATGTACGCAAAGTATTCGAGTTCCGTTACTAATTTGTTCGGCAATCCAAACAGTAAGAACAGTGGCTATCTGGATCTGGGTGCGAATATTGAGTTGCCAGACACGTACACATTGGTGCTGCATGCAGGTCGTCAGATGATTAAAAACAACTCGGCCTATTCCTACACAGACTGGAAAGTCGGCGTTACTAAAGAATTTGTCGGTGTTGCCTTTACGCTGGCAGCGATTGGTACGAATGCAAATAGCGCCTTGTATGTAACACCAGCAGGTAAATTCACTGGCAAGACAAGTCTGGTCTTGACTGCCGTTAAAACATTCTGAAGACCGAGGATAGTATGAAACTCATTACCGCCATTATTAAACCCTTCAAGCTCGATGAAGTTCGTGAGGCTTTATCTGAAATGGGCGTTCAGGGGATCACCGTGACCGAAGTCAAAGGCTTTGGTCGTCAAAAAGGTCACACAGAGTTGTATCGTGGCGCCGAATATGTAGTCGACTTTTTGCCAAAAACAAAAATCGAAGCGGCAGTAGATGACGCGATTGTAGATCGTGCAATCGAAGCAATCGAAAGCGCAGCACGTACCGGCAAAATAGGCGACGGCAAGATTTTTGTCTATGACTTGCAACAGGTTGTGCGTATTCGTACCGGTGAAACCGGCAACGACGCGCTCTGATGCACTCAATTTGACTTACGGGGATATTGATATGAAAAATGTATTCAAACAAATACTGGTAGCAGGCGCTTTGCTTGCTTCAGTAGGGATGACATCGGTCGCGTTTGCGGATGACGCACCGGCCAAACCTGAAGCCGCTGCGGCAAGCGTCGCAACGGCTGCCAGTGCAACGACCACCGCTGCCGTTGTCACGCCAATTCCGGCACCAGACGTGTCAGTGGCATCCTTGCCTGCTGCTACGGCAGAGGCAGCGGCGGCTTCTGCACCTGCTGTTGTTGCCAACAAAGGCGATACAGCATGGATGTTGGTATCGACTTTGCTAGTCATTTTGATGACAATTCCTGGTCTGGCCTTGTTCTACGGTGGTCTGGTGCGTTCCAAAAACATGCTCTCCATCCTGATGCAAGTGTTTATGATTTTTGCTGTGATCATCGTGTTGTGGTGTATTTACGGTTACTCATTGGCATTTACTGAAGGCAATTCCGTGATCGGTGGTTTTGATCGTGTGTTCCTCAAAGGTATCTGGGATCCGGTCAAAGGCACATTTGCAACGGCAGCGACATTCAGCAAAGGCGTCGTGATTCCTGAGTTTGTCTATGTGGCATTCCAGGCGACTTTTGCGGCAATTACTTGCGGTCTGATTATTGGTGCGTTTGCTGAACGTGCAAAATTCAGTGCAGTGCTGGCATTTGTGGTTTTGTGGTTCACGTTCAGCTACTTGCCTATCGCTCACATGGTCTGGTTCTGGACTGGTCCCGATGGCATTAAAGATGCCGCATCTGCAGCAACTGAGTTGGTCAAAGGCGGCTTTTTGCAACAAAAAGGAGCACTTGATTTTGCTGGTGGTACCGTGGTGCATATTAATGCGGCGGTCGCTGGTCTGGTTGGTGCGATCATGATCGGTAAGCGTGTTGGTTACGGCAGAGAATCGATGGCGCCTCATTCGCTGACAATGACGATGATTGGTGCGTCCTTGTTGTGGGTGGGCTGGTTTGGTTTCAATGCAGGTTCTGCTTTAGAAGCGGGCGACATTGCAGCATTGGCTTTCGTGAACACCTTGTTGGCAACCGCAGCAGCAGCAGTATCGTGGGTATTTGGTGAATGGATGTCTAAAGGCAAACCATCGATGTTGGGTGGTGCTTCCGGCGCGGTGGCTGGTCTGGTAGCAATTACGCCAGCTTGCGGTTTCGTAGGTCCAATGGGTGCATTAGTTATCGGTTTGCTGGTTGGCGTGATCTGCTTGTGGGGCGTGAATGGCCTCAAGCGCATGATCGGTGCTGACGATTCACTGGACGTATTTGGTGTGCATGGCGTTGGTGGTATCTTCGGTGCCTTGGCAACGGGTGTGTTCGCAGCACCAGCGTTGGGTGGCCAGGGGATCATGGATTATGTTGCTAACAAAATGTCGGCAGATCCATACGTGATTTTTGATCAGGTCAAAGTACAGGCAACCGCAGTAATTGTGACAATCATCTGGTCAGCGGTCGTTTCTGTGATTGCTTACAAGTTGGTTGATATTGTGATTGGTCTGCGTGTACCAGAAGATGAAGAACGTGAAGGTCTGGACATCACCAGCCATGGTGAATCTGCGTACCATTCTTGATGCGAGTGGTTAGTATAAAGAATTGATGGAGTAAAGCTAGTATCCTCAGTACGGTGTATAGAGCGCACGGTGCTGATTTATAAGCGGTTTAGCGTCATGGCTAAACCGCTTTTTTTTGCTGGTACGATTCGATTATTCAGGTTGGCAGAAAAATACGCGTAAAAAAACCTGTGTGACGTCCGACGTCAACACAGGTTTTTAATTGTTTAGATATGTATTATTTTGCTGCCGGCGCTGCTGGTGCTTTATCCACTGATTTTTCTTCCATTGGACGTACTTTCAGCCACAATTTTGCGATATCAGCTGCGCCATCTGTGCCTTGCAAACTGTTGAATATTTCAGTTGCTTTGTCACGGTTACCCGCTTTCAGATAGGCCATGCCCAAATGCAATTTAGCTTCTTCTGCTGACTTTAATCCACCTTTAGCGATACCTTGTTCGATCAAACCAATACCTTTTTCGGATTGGCCGTTGATCACATAGTTGTAACCAATATTGACCAGACCTACGCCAGTTTTGGCGTTCTTAGCGGCAGTTTCGCCTGCATCCAAAGTTTTAATGTCTTCGGCAGCTTGTTTATAGACGCGGTCACGCAATTGTTTATGTTTTGCTGCGTCTTTGCCTGTGCCGAGCAAATTGGCGGCATAACCAGCATCAACCGCTGTTTTGGCTTCAGTTGGCAAACCTGCTAGCAAAGCTAATTCAGTCATTTCAACATATTGGCCAGGGTCGTCCATATTGTTTGTGACTAACATCAAGCGGTACAGGTCGAGACGCAAGCGGTCAGAGAAGCCGGCTTTATGCTCTGTGCGGTAGAGCAAGTCACCCCAGTATTCTCTGGTTGGATGGTATTCGACCATCATTTCCAATACGGATGTGTAGCCAGCATTGTCTTTAGATTGCTGATAGCTGCTTGCTAACAAACGCAGGTTTTCTTCCGTAGGAATGCGCTTTGCTTTTTGGTCTTCAGCAACGATGGTTTTCAGTTCCTGAATTGCGTTGGCAAAATCGCCTTTGAGGTAGTTCGCACGTGCCACCATGTTGTGTACCTGAGGGCTGCTGTTGTCTTTTTCCAGGTAGCGCTTACCCCAGTTGATCGCCAAATCATACTTTTTCTCATTGAAATAGGTACCGGCCATGCCTTCGATCAAGCGCAGTTTTTCATTGTCTTTGAGGAATTCTGAATTGACCATGACTTCGAAAGCACTGGCCAATAGTTCAGTGTTGCTGGTGCCGGAGGCAACAATGGCACGCATACGTGCAACGACAAAAATTTCATAAGGTGTTTGTTTTTCAAACACGCTCAATGCATTGATTTTTTCTAAAGCCGTCGGAAATTGCTTCTGGTCGAGTAGAGTTTGAATTTCTGCTAATGGTTTACCCATTTCTGCGCGGACAGTTTGTTGCTTGGCTTTGTCAGCAGCTTCGTCTGCATGTGCAATACCCATAGTCACAGGAGCGATACCTGAGCCGATTGCTGCGAACATCATGGCAGCGAACAAGAAAGAAATTTTTTTCATGGAATATCCGGTAAAAAATAAGGAAGACCGCACGAGCACGGTTCTGAGAGTAACGCTCAGCGTATCAAGCCTGTTGACTGTGGATGTGCGGAAGCGGGCATTATAACTGAGGTCGGGAGTGCTATCACCACTTACAGACCTTATCACTGACGGCGCTTGCTGCCAAAGGAATAATTGCCAGCAAGCCCAGACCAGAATATGCTTGACGGCAATCTTTTGCCTGCGCCTTTTTAACGCCCTCTCCGAGCTGCTTTTCAAAACTATCGTCCCGTTTAAGGCTATCCTGAATTTTTTCTATTTCGCCTCGGCGACGTTGTTTTTCCATCGCAACTGCCGATTGCCGCAGGGCGTCGAGATCGAGATGCGGGCTCACTCCAGGTAGTTGTTGAGATTCCTGTTTTGACTGCACATCGGGGATCGCTTCATGAGGCGCTACTGTGATTGCTTCACTGATGGTGCGGGCAGAGTTAGCGTTAGATATCAGCGCTTTTTTTGTAACGGTGTTTGCGGTTTTAATGGATGTCGCCAGAGCAGGCGTTAATTTTTCAGATTCTTGCTTTGGAATCGGTTGAGAGGATGGAACTTGTAAAATTTGCAGGTACGAAGTCCGGTCTTCATGTGCCAGCTTAAATTTGCTTTGTGTTTGCCAGGCTAGCCACAGCATGAGATGTAGCAATAGCATCAAACTCATCACACTGAGGCGCTGGGGTAAAGACGTCGTCTGAACTGTGCTAACTTGCATAGATGAACTCCGGTACGCGTGTACGGATAAGATTCAATCTAATGTCAAAAGTTCATTTTATATACTGGGTATAGTATCAACTATTGGTCTCTGAAGAGGCTTTATTCATAATAACATTGACTAATAAAACCTGAATACTCCCTCGCCTGCCGATTTTTTAAGCCTCAGGGCGATGTTGTACCAAAATCCATGGTTTGACCACGACGGTCCACAACATCAGATTTTGTTCCAGCCATGCCTGCGCCTGAGAATCACTGACTTTGGCGATTTTTCCCTCACTGAGTAAAGGAGCAATGATGGTTGTATTGTCGGTCGCCATCGCTTCAGCAATATCAACCAGATCAAGGTCTGCATCAATAGCAATGACAGTGCCAGTAGCGAATTGCTTAAGGAGTTCGCTCCACGGAAATCTGGCGGTTTCCTGATTAATTTTAGTGCGTAAGGAAAGATCTTCAGACATAAAAATTTAAAAAATTGAATTAAAAATGAAACAAAGCCGGAAAATCACTCATACCTTGAGTCTGACTTGCCCCTTAAGTGTTTCTGTCAGTTCGGCACTGATGAGATTCAGATATTTTTCTTTGACGCTGACCTGCATGACAGCATTATCCGCATAGCTGACCTCGTTCACAAGTGCCTGATATTTTTCAAGTATCCGTCGCACTTGTGATTCACTTGAAAACGCCACCTGGATGGTAAGTTGAGTCATGCTTTCTACAGCGATTAATTCTGCTTTCTTAAATGCCTCAGAAATCGCCTGACCGTAGGCTCGCGTTAAGCCCCCGGCACCAAGTTTGACGCCACCCCAATAACGCACGACTACCGCTAGTACATTGGTTACATCTTTATGCACTAGGACGTTATACATAGGTTTGGCAGCTGTGCCGGAGGGTTCGCCATCGTCATCTAATCCAGATTCCCCGGCACAAACCAGCGCCCAGCAAACGTGGACCGCGTTTGGATGAGCTCCGCGTATCAGCGCCAGTTGTTCGCGGGCTTCGGCACGGCTGTGCAGAGGATAAAGTTGCCCCAGGAAACGACTTTTTTTGATCTCAATTTCCGCGAAGGCGGGAGCTGCCAGTTGATGCATGAAAAAAATATCAGCTCTATAGTGGTAAGTAGCAACGTTGCTGTGTTGAGAGAAAAAACTGGAACACCAACAAATACACTGCATGTGCATTATTGGGCGTACCAGTTTAATTTTTACTTATTGAATGACAAAATTGACTAAGTAAACGTCGGTGACACCATCATGTTCCTTGACCTCTAACACGTGATTAATTTTTTCTTTAATCTCGTTGATCAATTCATGTTTTCCGGACGCATTTTGAATATCTGCAGACTCTTTTCCACTCAATAACATGATCATCGAATGTCGTACCAGCGGCATTTTAGCTTTGATTTTTTCTGCCATTTCTGGATTGCCGAGCTGCAAAGTAATACTGATTTGCAGATAACGATCAAAGCTCGATAAGTTGACAGTGAACGGTTCTAACGCTGCCACAGACGAAGCGCCTTCTCCGCCACCCTCTTTTTTCTCGTTGGCAGACACCGTGCTTGAAATCAGAGCCAGCGCGTAAAAAAGACTGGTCAAAAGGAGATGCTTGTACGCAGTTTTTCTCATGACATTTCTCTTACAAGGGTTACTGAAAAACTGAGATGAGCAAGAACAGAAAAAATAATTCATGCCCATCTCAGGCGCAATGGTTTACACAGTTAAAGGCTTGTAGCGTATCCGTTTAGGTTTGGCACCTTCTTCACCCAACCGTTTTTTCTTGTCTGCTTCGTATTCCTGATAGTTACCGTCAAAGAAACTGACTTGGGAATTGCCTTCAAACGCCAAAATATGCGTTGCAATACGATCAAGGAACCAACGGTCATGTGAAATAACCATCACGCTACCAGCAAATTCGAGCAGCGCATCTTCCAAAGCACGCAGGGTTTCAACGTCCAGATCATTTGATGGTTCATCCAGCAGCAATACGTTACCGCCTTGCAGCAGTGTTTTTGCCAGATGCAAACGGCCGCGCTCACCACCGGACAAATTGCCGACGATTTTTTGCTGATCGCCACCTTTGAAGTTGAAGCGTCCCAGATAAGCGCGGGATGGCATTTCAAAGCGACCTACCGTCAGAATGTCAGCGCCATTGGCAACATCTTCAAACACGGTTTTGGTATTGCCCAAATCTTCGCGTGACTGATCGACCAGCGAGATTTTTGCAGTTTGCCCCAGTACGACTTCACCGCTGTCTGGTTGTTCCAGGCCTTTGATCATTTTGAACAAAGTTGATTTACCTGCGCCGTTAGGACCGATGATACCGACAATTGCGCCAGGTGGGATCTTAAAGCTCAGGTTGTCGATCAATAAACGATCGCCAAAGGCTTTAGAAACGTTTTTAAATTCGATAACTTCATTACCAAGACGTTCTGCAACAGGGATGAAAATCTCCTGTGTTTCGTTACGCTTCTGGTATTCATGTTCACTCATCTCATTGAATCGCGCCAGACGGGCTTTACTCTTCGCCTGACGCGCTTTGGGATTCTGACGTGACCATTCCAATTCTTTTTGTAGTGCTTTTTGACGGGCAGATTCGGTCGCTTCTTCTTGTTTCAAACGAGCTTGCTTTTGGTCCAGCCAGGAAGAGTAATTACCTTTCCATGGAATACCATGTCCACGATCCAGCTCCAGAATCCATTCAGCAGCATTATCAAGGAAGTAACGATCATGCGTAATCGCTACCACAGTGCCAGGGAAGCGCAATAAAAATTGTTCCAGCCAGTCAACCGATTCTGCATCCAAATGGTTGGTTGGTTCATCGAGCAGCAACATGTCTGGTTTAGACAACAACAAACGGCACAAAGCGACACGACGCTTTTCACCACCTGACAAGACACCGATTTTGGCGTCCCATGGTGGCAAACGTAGCGCATCCGCGGCCATTTCCAATTGCAATTCAACGTTGTCACCGGACGAGGTAGAAATGATCGCTTCCAAGCGTGCTTGCTCATTAGCTAATGCATCGAAATCGGCATTTTCATCAGCATAGGCTGCATACACTTCTTCGAGTTTGGCTTTGGCTTCAAACACTTCACCGAGCGCAGATTCAACCGCCTGGCGTACGGTTTGTTCTGGATCAAGTTGTGGCTCTTGCGGCAGATAACCAATGTTCAGATTTGGCATCGGGACAGCTTCACCCTGAATATCTTTATCGATACCCGCCATGATTTTGAGCAGTGATGATTTGCCTGAACCGTTCAAGCCCAATACGCCAATTTTGGCACCGGGGAAGAAGGACAGAGAGATATCTTTCAGAATCTGACGCTTCGGCGGAACAATTTTGCCGACGCGGTTCATGGTATAGACGTAATTAGCCATTTTTTTGATGTTTTAAGAGGTAAAGACAATGAACGCAAGGATACCTCAAGCGGGCAGGCAACGGCGCTTTTTACACATTTTTTGAAAGAATTGTGCCATGCATCAAATTTGATGTAGCGCAAAATGTCGCTTGAACTGCGGAACTACACTTTGTTCATCTCAATTCGAAACCCAAAAGGAAATTAAAATGAAAAAATTAGTCCTCGCACTCTCTTTGGCTGCAGTTGGTTTTACAGCAACACAAGCAATGGCTGATGAGGCGCAAAGCCCATGGATGGTTCGTGTACGTGCTGTGAATATCAGCCCGGCAAATAGCTCCGACCCTGTAGGTGGTGTTGGCGCCGCAGATCGTATTACAGTGAGCTCAAAAACGATTCCTGAAATCGATTTCACTTACTTCGTGACACCAAACTGGTCTGCTGAATTGATTCTCACCTATCCACAAAAACACGATGTCATGCTGGACGGAGCAAACATTGGTAGCTTCAAACATTTGCCACCAACTTTGACCGCGCAATACCATTTTGCACCAGAAGCAAAGATTAATCCTTATCTCGGTGCTGGTGTTAACTATACCCGTATTTCTGACGTTAATTTGTTGAATGGCGCTGCTAACCTCGACAACAATAGCTTTGGCCTGGCATTGCAAGCTGGTGTGGATTTTAAAATCGACAAAAATTGGTCTGTGAATCTGGATATCAAAAAAGTACAAATTCGCAGCGATGTAACCTTGAATGGTGCAAAAATTTCCAATGTCAAAGTTGATCCATTGTTGATTGGCGTTGGTGTCGGCTACCGTTTCTAATTCTCGTCATTCGTTTTTTCGCACTTCAAAATGCCAGTTCACAGTGAACTGGCATTTTTTATTGATGTGCCAAGACAAGGAAATTTATTCAATTATTTGAACATTAAGCGGATCTGTGCCGCCGGATACGTGAATCGTCAACAAGCCCTATAATCAAGCCCGGTTTCTTGTACCACTTAATGGAGAATCATCATGGCGATTTCTATGTATGCAGCATCAGTACCAGTCCTGATACAAATGTTGGACAGTCTCAGCGATGTCCTGAGTAAGGCGGAAGCACACGCAACAGCAAAAAACATCGCACCGGAAGTTTTTCTGCAATCCCGTTTGTTCCCTGATATGTTTGCTTTAGTACGTCAAGTGCAGATTGCAGCGGATTTTGCAAAAGGCATTGCTGGTCGCCTGGCAGAAGCAGAATTACCTGCTTTTGAAGACAATGAGCAAAGTTTTGGCGATTTGTTGGCACGCCTTGCTAAAACGAAGGCATTTATTTTATCTTTGGATACAGCGAAGTTTGAGGGCAGTGAAAGCCGTGACATCGTTTTACGTCCAGGTACGCCGAAGGAGAAAAAATTGAGCGGTCACGCCTACTTGTTGAATTATGGCTTTCCACAGTTCTTTTTCCACGTAACGACTACTTATGCGATTTTGCGCCATAACGGCGTAGAACTTGGTAAAAAAGACTACATGGGCACGTACTGAAGTGCTTAGTTTAGGCTGATGTCATCAGGCAACCGCGTTTGCTTTTGAGAAAGCGCGGCTGTTAGATTGATTCAAAAGTGCTTATTCAGGCGGATATCCAGCGTTTATTCCTTGATCGCTTCCACATTGAAGTACAAAGTTACTTCATCGCTGACAAACGGGACGTAGCGCCCAACCTTGAAATCACTTCGTAGTATTTTGGTGTAACCATTTGCACCGCAAGCCTCTCTGAGATACAAAATCATAAAGCGACAATTAAATTGCGTGACTTCTATCGTGACAGGAAGCGTGGTGTTTTTAATCGTTAATTTTCCGATGACTTGCGTTAGTTTGTCTTCGCTGAAGATCAGCTTATCTGAGCTAAAGCTGATCTTAGGGTAATTCTCAGCGTCAAAAAAATTGGACGAGCGCATTGCACGATTAAACGCTTCTGAACCCGTATTGACGGAGCTGGCGTCGATTTCCAGATTGATGGAACCACTCTTGGATTCAGTATCCATGGTAATGCTGCCGATGTTTTTATCAAAGCGACCGCGCTGCGTTGATAAACCCCAGTGCTGATATTCAAAGCTGCTAAACGTGTGTTCGGGATCGATTTTATAACTGTTTTCGGCTAAAACGGCGCTGCTAATGAAGCAGGAAAGTAGCAACGCAATATGCTTGAAGGGTAGTCGAATAGGCATAACAGCTCCTGATTTGTATGACATCAGGAGCGCTGATGTCATACCATTGCCTGAGGTTTTCAACCTGAGGTTGATCTTCAGGGTTTGACGAACTTCAAAGTCATCCTATCACTTTCACCTATCGCTTCATAGCTGGCTTTATTGCTATCTTTATTGGCAAAAGTGGGCGGCAATGCCCATACGCCGCCTTCATGATCTGCGTGATCTTTAGGGTTGGCATTGATTTCTGATTTACCGGCAAGTTTGAACCCGACGCTCTGCGCCATCTGAATCACGTAGCTTTCATGGACGTAACCACTGCTGGCTTTATCATCTTGCGGCATCGTTTCTGGCAAGCGATGTTCGACCACACCAAACACACCACCTGGTTTTAGGGCATCGAACGCAGACTGAAATACCGCTTTGACGCTGCCATTTTCATTTGCAATCCAATTGTGGATGTTGCGGAACGTCAGCACCATATCAACGCTATTCTTGTCAGCATAATGAATATTTGACGGTGGTTCGAATACGCCGAGTACCACTTTATCAAAGACCGTCGGTTTGGCATCTAACCTTTGTTTGAAACGTTGGTAGCCTTTTCTGACGTTTTCACTTGCATTGTTCGGATCGTTGGCGGTGGCAATCATGAGGCCGTCAGCTCGTAAGTAGGGGGCGAGAATTTCCGTGTACCAACCCGCGCCGGGGGCTATTTCCACCACTTTCATATCAGGGCGAATACCGAAAAAGCTCAAAGTTTCATAGGGATGACGATAAACGTCACGCACGACGTTGCCAGGTGTACGTTGTGCACCGTTGACGGCCGCTTTCAAACCATCATCAGCAAAAACTGAACCACAGCAAGCAATAGCAAGAGCAGAGGCAAGCAAAAGACGTTTCATACGAGAGACTCCGGAAAGAAAGCAGATCAGACGACAAAAGCGAATAGAAGTTTCATTCGCTGACATTTTCATGTTTTTAGCATAAGCCCTGAATGAATCAGGCCGCGCCGCTAACATCATCTGACCGTGACTATATCTCTTTTCATCGGGGCGAGTCGGGCGATCAATTTATTTTGAACGGAAAACGGGATTTCGCATTTTTCCATTGCGCTCTGCAAATCTTCTGCCAGAGCATTAAATTGAGCGCTGGTGATCCCTAAATTTTCATGAACGATTTTCATGTCGTCACCGTTGTACTTGCATGGGCCGTCTGCAAGCACGCAAAATTGCTCCTTGAGTAGCGAAGCCAGGCGCTTCATGTTGGTCTCTTTGAAGCCATCTTTGATGCGACTGTCGTTGAGGATTTGTTGTACTGTTTGATCGACGATACGGCTGATACCCGCATCTTGACCGAGATCTTCATACAACGTGCTGGCTTGCGCCTGGGGGGATATTCCGATTGCACTGATAGATAAGCACAGAAAAATGCGAACCAGTGTTTGGGGAAAGATGTTCATCTTGGCTTATCCTTCTCTCTCAATTGCCGATTTGTACAGAGAAATACCAACCACGCTGGTTTTTTGGGTTAAATATCGTGATGTCACTTAAATCGACGTAAGCCAAAGTCACGGACACATTTTTATTCGGAAACCAGGCCAGGAAGCCGTCGTAATAGGCTTTTTCATGGTCGATGCTGAGATTGTTGGGTTTTTGCCGGTATTCTGCACCGAGCGCCAGTTTGCGATTCAACAGGTAGGCGGCGGAGATTTCAGGCATGACTTGATAACGATCATGCAAATCACCACCGAAACCGAGTAAGCCCATTTGATTTGCTTTGGTCATCCTGAGTGTGCCATTGAGCAGCAAACTTTGCGCCAGAAATAGCTTGGTCGCGGACAGATAGTAATCCGTACCTTGGTTACTTTTTGCTCCTAGCTGAGTAACCTGTGTCACCCCCAGTGCATCGAGTCCGGTAACGTTTTGATCACGTTTATACATGGCACCGATCGCAATTTGTGGCAGCCAGTTATTCTGATCGGCAATCAGGTCACCCGCGAGCTTTAACTTGACGCCAACAACATCCTGGCTCAGTTTCAATTTGTCTAAGGGTGCCAGACTGCCACTAAATTCTTGTTTTGATAGCGAAAGTTCTAGTTTGTCACAGATTCCTAAGGCAACACCGTAAGTGTTCAACTGATAATCCTGGGTATTGAGCTGTGTCACATGAGCATTGAAACCATAACTATTTTCTGTGCCATATCCAGAAATAACTGCCCACGGCACCAGGCCAGCACCGGCGGCTCCTTCGACTTGAATTACGCCAGCAGTGGCAAGTAATTTACCCTGGTCTGGCACAGGAATTTCATGTGCAAGGGGCGTTTTAGCACTGAATCCGATTAGCGAAATTACTATACAAACTGAAAAAGTAGGTAGGCGCATGGGATTAGAGTAATAGACTAAATAGACTAAGGACTGGACTTCTATGCTATCGCAACTCAGCTAATTCTTTTCAATTTCCTGGGGGCATCAACGAGTAATCCTTTACGGGTAGTATGTTCAGAATAGAAAACCATCGTAATTTCCCCCTGTAGTTTTTTATTTCACTGACGTCAATCTGCCATAAACAGAGTCTGATGCGGCGTTTTTATTGTGAATTTTTTGTTTTTACTACGGCAAAGTTATCAACTTTGATGCATTTTATTATTTTCTTATGTTTTTTTCTGTATGGTCGTACTTCCACAACAACACTCAGCTCTGGCTATCTCATCAGTGAACTAACATCAAACCTTGGTTCTGAATTCTGAAATTGGACCACAAATAATTGCCTTGCTTAGAAGAACTGATTTCGCGTATCTTCGTATAATTTCCGATTATTTCGAAGAACTTTCAAAACTTCTCTCAAAACAGGGTGTTATTTCCAATTAGCACAGTGGCGTATGATTGAATTGGGTTGATAAAAAATAATCATTTTTATTTCGTTGTGAGTTTTTAATCACTTTATGAGTCGTTCTTCTTTACGTCGCGAACTGGTTATCCCAATTACTGCTTTGGTGATTGGTGTTGCCATTGCGATCGGCTGGGTGTCAATGAAAGCGGGGAGTGATGCGGTTTTTTCTTTATCGCAGCGTGTCCTGGTTGACATGGTTTGTCGGATTAATGTTGCTACTGAAAAGCATTTGGATGGCGCATTAACAGCACTTGAATCAATTGCGCCTAGTTCTGCGCATATGCCAAAAGAACATGACTTCAACCCTGATTTACAAATTCTGGAAGGTAAATTCTGGACTGCCAGTGGCTTGTTCATGGATGTGAATAATTACGTCTATTTCGGTGGTAAAGACGGTAGGTTTCTCGGTGTTTATCGTATTTCTCAAAGTGACGTTCAATTATTTTTGCGCGGCTCCAATGATCTGCATAGAAACGTATATCAGGTCAACGGCGTTGGCGATCGCTCTCATTTAATCCGCAAGGATGAATTTGATCCGCGCAAGCGCCCGTGGTACCAGGCTGCCCTTAATTCAGAAACACCGGTGTGGTCGGGTATCTATAATAATTTTTCTTTTCATTATCCGACCATCACTCTGGCCAAAGCAGTATTCGAGAAAAATCACCAATTTGCAGGTGTCGTCGCGACCGATGTGACGCTCAAAGAATTGTCGAGCTTTCTCAGCAAACTTGAGATCAGTAAAAACAGTGTTGCATATATTGTGGATGAAGATGGGTATATAGTTGCGACTTCCGGCAAAGAGATTCCAGAACGTATAGTCAATGGCATGCCAGAACGGATGCGTGCAGTTGACATGAAAACTACGCTCATCAGCAGTACCTATCGCAAACTGAGTCAGTTGAATGTCAAAAGCCCTGAAACCCGGGAATTTGATTTGCCTATGGGGGCGGTAGACCTGGCGATTTCTCCGTTGGGCGATAAGCAGGGTTTGCATTGGCAAACCATTGTTGCTGTGCCGCGTTCTGATTTTATGAGCAGCATTAATGAAGGGTTCTTACAAAGCGTAGCGATCGCCATTGCTTGTATTCTATTCGCACTGACCATAGGTCTGACCATTGTTGAGCGTGTGATACGTGATATACGAAAGTTGACCGCGGCCGCAGAAAAATTTGGTAATGGCGAAGCCATGCCTAAGCTCGATATACGCCGAACTGACGAGATCGGCATTCTGGCGCAGACTTTCACTGAAATGGAAAATAAACTGCGCTTTGATAAATTGACGCAAGTGGCCAATCGTGAATCGTTATTTGCTCAGATCAATCATTTACAAATCATGGCTAAGGAACAGCCTGAACACTTTAGCGGATTTACTTTGTTGTTTGTGGACTTAGACCGTTTTAAAAATGTAAACGATAATCATGGACATGATGCTGGCGATAAAGTGTTGGTGATTACTGCAGCACGTTTGCGTTCAGCGATCCGTGAAACGGACGAGGTGGCGCGTTACGGTGGTGATGAATTTGTCTTATTGTTGAAAAACGCTAAAACCACAATAGATATCCACAACATGGTTGAGAAAATATCGGTACTGGTTGAAGAGCCCATCGCACTGGAACATGCTGTCGTCGGTATTGGGGCATCGATAGGATGGGCTAGTTTCCCTGAGGATGGAGATGATTACGTGCGGCTCATCAAAATTGCTGACAGTCGCATGTATAACCGCAAACGTGATCGAAAAACGGCATCCATCGTTCACGCAGTTTGATTTGATTTCCATTTTTCAAGCCACGCTGGCATATTTCCCGCTGGCATAGGTTTGCTGATGAAGTAGCCTTGCGCCTGATCACAGCCAAGCTCTTTTAACAGCGCTAACACTTCGGCATTCTCTATTCCCTCAGCGACAACCCGCAACCCCATATTGTGCCCAAGATCAATCGTCGACTTAACGATCTTAGTATCGTCAATGTCCTGTTCCATTTTCAGGACAAAGGACTTATCGATTTTTAATTCATCCACCGGCAGGCGCTTCAGATAAGCGAGTGAAGAATAACCAGTGCCAAAATCATCGATCGACAATTCCATTCCCATGGCATGCAGCTTATCGAGGGTCAGATGGGCGCGAACTGGGTCATCCATGATCGCGCTTTCAGTGATTTCCAAACAAAAACACTGAGGCTGAACCTGGTGTTTTTGTAGGATTTCAGCAAATTTCCCGGGTAATTCCTGATCCAGTAAATCGCGGGTAGAAATATTGACCGAAATCTTAATATTGATGCCAACCTGCTGCCATTGATGACAACACTCAGCAGCTGCATTCATTACCCAACGTGTGAGTTGACGGATAAAACCGGTTTGTTCTGCAAACGGGATGAACTGATCTGGAAAAATCATGCCTTTTTCAGGATGGAACCAACGAACCAGTGCCTCGACTGCCACAACTTCATTACTAATGACCGAAACTTTCGGTTGTACGTAAAGCTGAAAATGATTTTGTTCCAATGCCGTACGCATTTCGGTGAGCAAGGACAAACTTTGCTGGCTGGATTTGTCTATGGTTTGCGAATACAGCACGGCGCCGTTTTTGGCGAGTTTTGCTGCGTACATCGCTACTTCTGCGTGACTCAATAAAGTTGCCGTATCATTCGCATGATCAGGATAACCCGCAATGCCAATACCGGCGCTGATGTCGACGGTCTGGTCTTCAATAGAAATCGGTTGTTCCAGCGTTAACAAAATTCTATTTGCCAGTTGCTGTGCCTGATCAACATTGGTGGCTGGTAAGAGAATCGCAAACTCATCCCCTCCCAGACGTGCCGGTCGGCTATTGCCTGCTCCCAGTTCAGCACTGAGTCTGAGCGCAACCTGTTGGAGTAACACATCACCAAAGCGGTGTCCCATGACATCATTGACGTGTTTGAAACGGTCCAGATCCATCATCAGTACAAAACAAGAATTGCCGCGTGATTTGGCGACACTGATCGCTTCATCGACCATATCAGTAAATAAGGCGCGATTCGGTAAGGTCGTCAGGTTATCCCAGTACGCAAGGCGGCTGATTTCTTTCTCACGTAGTGCAATGGCATCACGCATATGCGAAAAACTATTGGCAAGATCGCCGATTTCATCATTTTGTTTGATATCTATCGTCGTTTTGTAATCACCAGTTCCAAGGCGGCGTGCGGTTTCGGCCAATTGTCTGACTGGATTAGTGATACGACGCGCAGTAATTGCGCTAAATATGCTGGCAATGATGCCGCCTAAGATTGTTAAGAACAGCAGGTTTCTTTGTAATTTTTTATACGGTGCAACAGCCTGATTGATCGATAGTTGTAACACTGCGACGGTTGTACTTTTTTCATTTTTTGCCAGCGGTAAGATGCGCTCACTATAGTGATCATCGTTGATATTCAAATCGCGAATAAACGTTGATTTGGTGATTGCTGATGGTAACAAGGCCGCTAACTTGTATTCCTCTTGTTCGTCTAATGTGGAGACATTAGGTAACCAGGGGCCATTATTTTTGGACGTAAATATACTAATTTGCATCGCCGATAATTCACGCATGGCGTTGACTAGGCTACGGTCTATGGGAATTGCCATGGCGACCCAACTAATGGTGACCGGCGCGTTGACCGGTACCATGACCATTTGATATGGCTTTCCGTCGACAATATCGGTACTGGATGCGCTGCCTTTTTCTGTTGCGCTTTTGATCAGGTCGAAGACGCTTTGTTGAAAACCACGTGCCAGGGTATCACTGCTGGCAACGATGATTTTGCCGTCCAGCCCCACTACCATCGTCAGGTCGGCTTTGATGCGTTCACCATGATTGAGTAATGCTGACACCATAGTCTGAGTATCATTGGTGCCAATCGCTTGGCGAAATGCATAATCTTTCGATAATAGTGTGGCACCGTCTATGAGGCGTTGTGCATTTTGTTCCAACAAATGCAGAAAAATTTTCTCGTTAAAAGCGAGACTGCTTTCAATCTGTGCGCGAGCATTGTCATCAATCGACCTGTCGATAAAGAAATATCCGGCCAACTGCAGACTCAGCAATAAACTGATGAATAAGGCCACTACCCGACTTTCCAGACTACGCAAGCGCATTTTTTTCTCTTTCTTCAGACTAGATTGATTTAATACTTGATAAGTGACTCAATTTTATCCGCGGGCTTGTGCCTTAACGAAGGCAGTCAATGATAGTGCTTCGTGTTGCTCAATCCCGAAGTGTAATTTAGCGCAATTTAAACTTCAGGTGTACCGTAATGGGGGTTGATTCCGTACTGATTTTTATTTCTTCTGAGAGCGGTTCACTGGTTGTAGTTTGTTGGTAGTGCCAGACCTTCAGCGTGTATTTTCCTTGAGGCAATCCTGATAATGTAGCAATGCCACGGGCATCTGTTTTGCCAAAAAAAGGTGTATTGACGACGTGTATGTACGCCAACATCTGGTCATGAATGTTGCATCCCACCGTTACCGTCCCGGCTTTATCAAATAAGAGCGGCTCAGCGGGTTTGCCTGAATACAATTTGAGCTCAAAAGTTTTAGCTGGTGAAAATGAATACGCCTGATGCTTTACAGTATCGTTATTCGGAAAAGAAATCAGAGTGCCGGTTTGCACCACCGTCACCAGGGGAATGAATTTCTTATTTTTTTGCTCGATGACCGCTGGTGCAGGCTTGCTGTTGCTGATTGGAAACGCAGGTTCCGCGTAGACAACCGCATCTTCGACCACTTGTCCACTATTGTCTGTCACTGTGACAAGGGTATTCGCAAAGGCACTATTGTTTGCGCCAGCGCATAGTAGTAAAGTGAATGCTATGAAACCTAAGGATTTGGCCGACATCGGAGTATCTTTCATTGGTGGCAAAGTCAGAAGACGGGATATGCCTTCTTCTCTCCAGGATTGACATCAAATTTTTGTAAATGCATGTGAATACCTCATAAGCCTATCATTATTTGCTACACTGAATCAGAGCTTCAGAAAAATTCCTTTATTGTCCGGATAAATGAGATGTTAATCTGTTTGTTGGGATGTTGCCCGGTGAAATTTTCACCACTTTTTTTGGTTGTCTTTCGAGTACATTGCAGGGATCTCGAACATGGAATCCATTATCAAGCATTTGGTAGAAATTACCGGCTATCGTGACCATGATTTGCTCAATATTTCGATAGCGTCATCGTTACGTGAAATATTTGTCGCCAGATCGGCACGCGTTTCTGAGCTTAGCTCTAACGCCACTGCCACTTTTTTGACAGCAAAGGTGGACATTACATCGACCGGTGTCGATGTCATCGATCAATCGGAACCGATGCTGCTGTCGGATAAGTTGAGTGACATCGCGGAATTAAAAACAGCCATTGCCGGGCAGCAACCAGTTATTGAGTACCTCATTAATAATGACCCGTGTATTTGCTTGTTGCTTTGGAATACCGGGCGGCTTGAAGCATTGATAGAACTTATTCATCCCACCAACCGTAGCCTTAACACTATGGAAGTGGTGCGAGGGATGCTGGTCGTGTATAAAAATTTCCTGGCGTTGCTAGACTACAACGAACGCGATTCTTTGACGGGGTTGTTGAATCGAAAAACGTTTGACGACAGCTACACCAGGATGTTGCGCATGAACGTTGGCCATCTTGCTCTGGCAGAGGATGAACTGGGCGCTGATCAGCCGGAAACCGAAAATAAAGTGGATCATTACCATTGGCTAGCCGTGGTTGACATTGACTATTTCAAACGAGTGAACGACCAGTTCGGGCACTTGTATGGCGACGAAGTATTAATTTTAATTGCCAATATCATGCGAAATTCATTCCAGCCCAACGATCATTTATTCCGCTTTGGTGGCGAAGAGTTTTTGATTTTGGTGCATTCAAGTAGTCTCGGTGAAGCACACCGAGTTCTGGATCAATTCCGTACCAATGTGGAGCAATATCATTTTCCGCAAGTCGGACAGGTTACAGTCAGCATAGGGTTCGCGCGGATTGATACGTTTGAGCCAGCCGTCGCGACTGTTGGTCGCGCCGATCAGGCTTTGTATTACGCAAAAACGCATGGTCGTAACCAAACCTGTCACTACGATATGTTGGTGGCGAATGGCGATTTACATCAGGAATACTCTAACGATATTGCCGAATTTTTCTAAACTGATGTTCATTTGGCGAGCTTGCGTGAGGTCGTTAACATAATCACGCTGCCAAGAATAATTGCCATCGCAAACATCGCTTTGCCTGATATGTGTTCGCCACCGAAGCTTGCCCCCAGTGCGACTGCAATCACCGGATTCACATAAGCATAACTACCCGCCAGTCCAGTATGTACTTTTGACAGCAAATACATATACGCAGTAAAGGCGAGCAAAGAACCTGCAGTTACCAGGTAAAACCAGGCGGCGACCGCTTTGAAGGTGACGGGGCCTGCCACGTGTTCACCAATGATAGCGCTACACAGCACCAGAAAAATACCGCCTACCAACATTTCACTGGCAAAACCCATGCCGCCAGCCGCCATTTTTAATTTTTTCTGCGACAAAATTGAACCCACGTCCCAGCTCAAAATTGCTGCCAGCAACAAAATAATACCGATAGGTTTCGCCGCAAAATCACCATCAGAAGCAAGCAATACCGCACCGGCAAAACCGCACACAATACCCAGCCATTCACGACGTTTGGGCCAGTCACCAAACAGACCAGAAAGACCAGACAAAATCATCGGTGAACATGCGATAAATACCGCCGTTAATCCGGACGATACATATTGCTCGGCGCAGGCAGTTAAGCCCGTTCCACCGCCTAGCATTAAGATGCCAACAATTCCGCCATCGCGCCATTCCCGCAGAGTCGGAATAAGCGCACCACGCCACAGTTGCCACGCAAAAAGTATGGATCCAGCAGCAACGAAGCGCGTGCCTATCATCATTAGTGGTGGAAATGACTCAAGTGCGACCTGAATCGCAAAATAAGTCGACCCCCAGACGATATAGACGGTGAGTAAGGCAATTAAAACAGAACGAGGCAAATGGCGCATAGTATTGGTGCTGGAATGAAACTAGGGATACAACAGTGTATGTGAGTCAGGAGCGATTTTAAATGGATAAAGCAAGGTAAATCAGGTACATTTCTTTTAAATCGACTGAAAAATCAAGGTTTTACCATGAAGATAGAATTTGACCTGATGGACGCAAAAATCCTCGATATTTTGCAGGCAGATGCCAGAGTCACGCTGGCCGAAATCGGTCGCCGTATTCATTTAAGTCAGCCAGCGGTTGCGGAACGTATCAAACGGATGGAGGCAGCGAATGTGATTACTGGCTATCACGCCCATGTCAATCCGGAAGCGCTTGGCTATGGCATTACCGCTTTTGTGCGGATAGCCAGCCGTTCGAGCGATATGCCAGTTGTCAAAATCGCGGAACAAGTACCAGAAGTGATCGAGTGCCACGCAATTACGGGCGAAGACTGCGTGATCGTTAAAGTTGTTGCACCATCGGTCAAAGAATTGGAGCGCGTGATCACCAGCCTCGCGCGTTGTGGCGTCACGTCGACTTCATTGATCTTATCGTCGTCGATAGAACGACGGGCGATCAAACCGGTGGAGTAGGGTATGGAATTACGCCAGCTACGCTATTTTGTTGCTATCGTTGATCACGGATCATTGTCGCGTGCTGCCAAGGTCTTGCATATCGTGCAGCCTGCCTTGACGCAACAATTGCAGCAATTGGAAGAAGAACTCGGCGCGACTTTATTGCATCGTTCAGCACAAGGTATGCAGGCAACCGATGCTGGCAAAGTGTTTTATGAACATGCGCTGGCGATCTTAAAACAAGTCAGTGACGCCAAATCTGCAGTCGCGCAATCGACGGATAAACCCAGCGGAACTGTTGCCCTGGGCATCCCGCAAAGTGCCTCCGGTGCGTTGGCATTTCCTTTACTGACAGCGGTACGAGCGGCATATCCAGATATCGTCTTTCAATTGACGGAAGAACTGACTGGCAATCTGACAGAACAGTTGCGCTCGGGGCGCTTAAATCTGGCGATTTTATTTGATGATGGGCAGCTCAGTAATTTTGCCACCACCGCGTTGGTCGAAGAAGAGATGATGTTCATCACGCGTGCCGGATCACAATTCGCTTGTAAGCGCAAATCGATCAGTCTGGACAAAGCGTTGCAAGTGCCTTTGATTTTACCTAGCATTCAGCATGGCGTAAGGCCGCGCATAGAACAGGTCGTCAGGCAGCAAGGCTTGCGTATCGAAAACGTGATCGATATTACCTCGATAGCGATTTTGAAATCGGCACTCATGGCAGATATGGGGGCGACGATTTTACCGGTATCGCCATTGCTGGCAGAAATCGAGCGTGGTGAAATGATAGCGACGGCAATCAGCGACGTGCAGTTATCACGCACCGTCAGTTTATGCGCTTCAAAAAATATTCCGCTGACCAATGCCGCGATGGCAGTGGAAAAATTGGT
This sequence comes from Undibacterium sp. SXout11W, assembly GCA_049339905.1. GTDB lineage: Bacteria > Pseudomonadota > Gammaproteobacteria > Burkholderiales > Burkholderiaceae_D > Undibacterium. The sequence continues at coordinate 20,516 of JBMPPG010000012.1, read as the reverse complement.
TCTCGAAGTGACGCGAGATTTATGTCAGAGCAAAAAATGGCTGGGAACTAAAAGTTTGATGGCAGACGTATCAGTGCGAGCAAAATAAATTTGCCCGCGCTGAGCTGAACGATGCTGCGTTTTTCTCAAGCTGCCAGCGCAGAGGGGGCTTGTTGGAGTAGGGCCGACAAACCAATAAACGCCGGATATGGCTCGGTAATCACAAACACCGGTATGTCAGACAAATATTGCGTGAAGCGTCCTTTTTGATCAAAGCGCTGACGAAAGCCTGAACGCAATATATAGTCACCCAGTCTGGGTACGATTCCACCGCCAATATAGATGCCGCCGCGTGCACCAAGTGTGACCGCCAGATTGCCTGCCATCGTTCCTAACATGTCACAGAAGCTGGCCAATACGTCACTGCAAATCTGGCATTGTTGGTTCAGTCCACGTTGCACAATGTCTGGTGCTTCGATGTCTTCGGCAATTTGTTGTCGACTGGCAGCGAGCGCGCGATAAATCAATTTCAAACCAGGTCCAGACAATAATCGTTCGGCAGATACATGATCAAATTCTTGCCATGCAAATTCCAGAATATCAATTTCCCGTCGGTTTGCTGGTGTGAAACTGACGTGACCGCCTTCACTGTGCAAAGGTTTCCAGCCGTCTGCAGAAGGAATCAAACCAGACACGCCTAGTCCGGTACCCGCACCCAATAAGCCAATCGCGCTATCTGGAACCGCTGTACGACCACCCACCTGCGTCAATTGTTGCTTACCAAGAAGAGGCAGAGACATCGCTAAGGCGGTGAAGTCATTCACAACATCCAGAGTCTCTAATTGAAATAACTGGCGCGTCGCTTCGATAGAAAAACTCCAATGATGATTGGTCATTTGCACGCAATCACCATGGATAGGATTGGCAATCGCAATTCCGGCATTTTTCACCAGATCAGCGCCTGCTGCTAATGCTTCGCTCGTCTGTAAGTAGGCGCGCATGGCATCGGCAAGTTGCGGATAGTCTGCGCAAGCAAGTACCTTCACAGCTACCAAAACGCCGGGTGAAGTTTCTAAGGCAAAGCGGGCATTGGTGCCGCCAATGTCAGCAAATAATTTAGGAAAGCGCATATTTAGCTCCTTAATACTGTTTATTACTGCTTAAAGCAGACTTTGCTCAGTTTCCGGATCAAAAAAGACAGCCTTCGATAAATCAAAAGCCAGTCGCATCGCCTGACCAGGCATCGCCGCCGCGCGTGGATGGGTGCGGCAAGTAATGCGTTCGCCATTAAAGCGGGAGAACACCAAGGTATCAGGGCCGGTTGGTTCCGTCAGATCAATGACGCAATTGACCTCAGTCGGGTGGTAGCCGTTGGCTGATTCAGAACGGCGCGCGCTTTCAGCGTCGGTGACGTGTTCAGGACGGATACCTAAAATAATGTCGCCCTCTTTGTTGCGTAAGCCTTTAACCGCTTGCAGATGAGACGCAGGAATAGGTAATACCGTTTGCTTACCCGCGTGTTCTAATGCAAAACCCAGACCATCTTGATGGGCTTGTAATTTGCCACGTAAAAAATTCATCGAAGGCGAACCGATAAATCCTGCGACGAACATATTTGCTGGTCTGTCGTAGATTTCTTGCGGGCTGCCAAATTGCTGAACCACGCCGTCCTTCATCACTGCGATCTTGTCGCCCAACGTCATCGCTTCAACCTGATCGTGTGTCACATACACAGTAGTGGTTTTCAGACGTTGATGCATGAGTTTTATTTCTGCACGCATTTCTACGCGCAGTTTTGCATCCAGATTTGATAAAGGCTCATCGAACAAAAACAATGAAGGATTGCGTGCAATCGCCCGCCCCATCGCAACGCGCTGGCGCTGGCCACCGGATAAATGTGCTGGTTTACGATCGAGTAAATGCGTCATCTGTAAAGTCTCGGCAACGCGATCAACAATTTTCTTTTGCTCTGCTGCCGGTACTTTGCGTATGCCTAAGCCGAAAGAAATATTTTCACGTACTGTCATGGTGGGATACAGCGCATAAGACTGGAACACCATTGCAATATCACGTGACTTGGGTGGTACGTCGTTGACGCATTTGTCTCCAATGTAAATGTCACCTTCAGAGATAGGTTCCAAGCCAGCAATCATGTTTAACAACGTAGATTTACCGCAGCCAGAACCACCAACCAAGATCAGAAATTCGCCGTCCTTAATTTCTAAATTGATGCCTTTTAAAATTTCTGCACCGTTCGGATAGACTTTACGTACACCGCGGATGGATAAGCTAGCCATGTTTTATATCTCCTGATTTCTTATTGCTGCACGTCGTCATAGTTGGACCGTGCTGCGATCTATCTTTGTTTTGGTAGGTGTTAAGTGTTATACACTCAGCACTACAAAATTTAGCCTTTGACTGCACCGGCAGTTAAGCCGCGCACAAAATATTTTCCAGCCAATAAATACAGCCCCAATGTTGGCAGCGCAGCGATAATTGCGGCGGCCATATTGACGTTGTATTCAGTGACGCCAGTGGAGGTATTGACCAGATTGTTCAAGGCAACTGTCACTGGTTGTGCATCGGTACCACCAAACACGACACCAAATAAAAAGTCATTCCAGATTTGTGTGAATTGCCAGATAAAGCACACCATAAAAATCGGCAAGGACAATGGCAGTATGACGCTACGATAAATCCGGAAAAATCCCGCACCGTCGATACGTGCGGCTTTCACTAATTCATCAGGAACGCTGACGTAGTAATTGCGGAAAAACAAAGTGGTAAAAGCAACGCCATACACCACGTGGACAAACACCAGACCCATGGTGGTGTTGGCGAGTTCTGCCAATCCTAACAAGCGTGCCATTGGCAAAATCACGACCTGAAACGGAATAAAGCAACCCACCATTAATGCCGTGAAAATAATTTCTGAACGTTTGAATTTCCAGTGCGCGAGTACATAACCGTTGATCGAACCGATCAGGGTAGAAATCAATACCGCAGGCACCGCCATCTTGACCGAGTTCCAGAAGTAAGGCGACAAACCATCGCAGCGCACACCAGTGCAAGCACCGCCCCAAGCCTTTTTCCATGCATCAAAGGTCGGGTGTCGTGGAAAATCGAGCAAATTGCCGCTACGGATTTCATCCAGCGATTTAACCGATGTCGTTAGCATCACATACAAAGGAGCGAGGTAATACAGTGCGCAAAATATCAGCAAGGCATAAATAAAAATACGTCCAGGGCTGAAAGTGAATTTGGAATCAGTGCCCATGTTTGGCCTCCTTACTTTCCAGATAAATCAATGGCACTAAGACTGCCAACACGGTCATCAACATCATCATTGCTGATGCAGCACCGAGGCCAAGCTGGCCGCGGGTGAAAGAAAATTGATACATAAAAATCGCTGGGACATCGGATGAGGTACCTGGTCCACCCGCCGTCAATGCCATCACCAGATCGAAGCTCTTAATCGCGATATGAGATAGCACTAACAACACGCTAAAAAACACAGGACGCAACGCTGGAATGACAATACGGCGATAAATCGTCGGCAAACTCGCCCCATCGACCATCGCGGCTTTGATGATGCTATCGTCGACACCGCGTAAGCCTGCGAGGAACAGCGCCATCACAAAACCAGAAGACTGCCAGACCCCCGCGATGACAACGGTATAAATCGCCATATCGGAATTGACCAGCCAATCCATAGAAAAGTCAGGAAAGCCCCATTCATGTACCATTTTTTCTAAACCCAGGCCAGGATTTAAGATCCACTTCCACGCCACACCGGTAACGATGAAGGACAGTGCCATTGGGTACAAATAGATAGCACGCAATGCACCTTCCATACGAATTTTTTGATCCAGAAAGACGGCCATCAGCAAGCCAACGACCAGGCAAAACAGAATAAACAAACCACCAAAGATACCCAGATTGGCTGCTGATACCCACCAGCGATCCAATTCAAACAGGGCTTGATACTGACCAAATCCGGCCAGCTCGTAATTTGGCATCAGGCGTGAATCAGTGAAAGAAAGATAGGCGGTGAATGCGATAAATCCATACACAAATAGCAGCGAAGAAAACACGGTTGGTGACAACACCAGTCGCGGCAACCAGACATCTGCGAAAGCTTGCAAACGATTTGGCATCGAAGCTTTTTTGGGTGAATAGGGAATTTTTATTTCTGACGGGGATGTAACCGACATGCTTGTCTCCGGGGGGGTGAGCTGAGCTGATGCAGGGGGGAGGTTCTGCATCAGCTCACCAGCGAGGTCATTGACTAAGCTGGTACTCGGGTGAAACTTAAGGAATCTTTACTTCGTTTTTGCGGCTTTCGCCAACGCTTGCACTGCTGCTTGCGATGTCATGTTGGAATTCATGAATTTCGCAATCACGTCTTGAATTGCACCAGCTTTAGCGGAGTCAATTGCCATACCGTGCGCAAAACTAGGCACAAAACTGCCTGCTTTGCTGCTTGCATCCATATCGTCCAAGGATTTCAAAGCGCAGCTATCGAACTTCGCACGAGAAACACCTGCACGAGCTGGGATAGAACCTTTGTTCAAGTTAAATACTTCCTGAAATTCCGGGCTCATCACCGCGCCAGCCAAAGTCAGTTGGGCTTTTTGCGCGTCGGCACCTTTGACTGCAAACATCGTCAGAGAGTCAACGTTAAACGTGAAAGATTTTTCTGTGCCAGGTGCTGCAATACATAAGAAATCTTTTCCAGGCACTTTACCAGCAGCGGTAAATTCACCTTTTGCCCAGTCACCCATGAATTGCATACCGGCTTTACCATTGATGACCATGGCGGTTGCCAGGTTCCAGTCACGACCTGCAGAGTCTTTGTCGATGTACGTTTTGATTTTTGCCAGCGTATCAAAGGTTTTGATCATCGTCGGGCCAGTCAGACTTGCCTGATCCAATTGTACAATCGCTTTTTTGTAGAAGTCGGCACCGCCTACACCCAAGGCGACAGATTCAAATACCGTTGCGTCTTGCCAGGGTTGGCCACCGTGGGCAATTGCGACGTAACCCGCTTTTTTGATTTTGTCTGCGGCGTCAAAGAATTCAGCAAAATTCGTTGGTACTTTAGCGCCAGATTTTTTCAATACTTCTGGGTTGACCCACAACCAGTTAACGCGATGCACATTGACCGGTGCTGCGACATAGTGGCCTTTGTATTTCATGATATTGGCCAGCATAGGTGGTAGGGATGCATCCCATTTACCTTCGGCTGCTGCCGCATCAATGTTTGCCAATACACCTTCGTTGCCCCATTCCTGAATCGATGGACCTTTGATCAATGCTGCGGTTGGCGCGCTACCAGCAATAACACGTGCTTTTAATGCCGTCATGGCGTTTTCACCAGCACCACCGGCTACTGCGAAATCTTTCCACGCCACGCCCTTGGCTTCCATCATTTTTTTCAATTCTGCGACCGATTTGGCTTCGCCACCGGAGGTCCAGTAATGCAATACTTCAACTTCTGCTGCTTGGGCAATACTTGCACCTGCGAGTAACGTGGTGCCTGCCAGAACTGCGAGTGTCAGTTTTTTGATTTTCATTTGAGTCTCCGTCTTGTTTTATTGACTGAATATGGACTGATTATTGACTACGTCATTGAATAACTACCTGAATCGAGCACCTGGCAACTTAGCCAGTGTGCTCGCAGAATTTTTCAGGCGTATTACCACCATGCCTCGACTTGGACGCCAGCAGACGTACCGCTGGTACCGTTGTTGTAAACCGGGCCGGAGTTATTGCTGGCGTTGACAGCAGCAGTTGCAGCGTTATTCCACTTACCGTAACTGACAAAGAAACGCAGTTCAGGGCGTGACCAGTAGCTTTCACCCATAGAAATTGCTGGTGCAAAAGTCAGTTTGGTCAGGCGAGCATCAGGACCACCAGTTGCGGATGTCACACGGTCAGTACCCAGTTCCAATTGCAATTTCAGATGCGGCATGATTGCGTAGACAGGACGTACACCCAGACTGGTCCATGTTGTGGAGCCAGCATTAGACTTATCTCTTTGCATCAAAGCCACAAATTCAGCACTGAATTGTTTAGTAGGTTGTACCACCAAATCGTCAAAAATGCGGGTGCGGGTAACATCAGAACCAAGCAGCGTGCTGCCAGAGGAACCCATGCGGCCATTGCCGACGCCGATACCTGTACCAGGTCCCACGCCGTATTGGATGCCCAATGTATTACCACCACCCCAGACATCTTGTTTATGCATCACACTTAACTGCCAGCCGCTATGGGTATTGGTGCCCTGGGATTTAATGGCAGTCAGAACTGCATCAACTTTACCGCCTTCATTGACTGGCAGACCTTCGTAGATAAAGTTTTGACGGATCGCCGCAGAAGTATTGGTGACCAAACCTGTGGTCGGGTCAATATTGTTTGTATCGTTGTCTTTGAAGATGGCGTAGCTGAATTTACCAGGGCCAGCCTGGATGCCGTCTAAACCGCCGCCAGTGCCGTTCAGATTCACGAATTGCAAATCCAGCATATGAATATCTGGACGGTAGTAGTAACGCTTACCTATCCACGCCACACCACCATTTAAGAAATCAACGTTTTTAGCTTCTACATAAGCTTTAGCGATTTTCAGCGAAGCGTTACCAAAGTCAGAACTTGGGCTCCAGGCATTGGCCCAAAGGGTGCCGGTAAACGTGACTCCATCAACTGCTTTTGCCAGCGTGGAAGTGTAGCCGCCTTCGAAATACGCATCACATTCGTTACCGAGACGGTATTTCATAGTATTGCCGCCAAGACCAAAACAGCTTTGTGGACCACCGGAAGAACGAGTGCCTGCGCCGTCACGCAAATAGCCGTGGAAGCCATCTTCATCATGGCCAGCATCAGCGTAAGTCAGTCCGGAAGTGAGCGCGAGTGCCAGCGCCAAAGGCAATGCTTTGAGTGTAGTACGAGTCATTTTGTCTCCGTGATAGTTGAGTGAACAATGCTCAACAAAGTCTGTGCTTTTTTATTTTTTGCTTTGAGCTTGTTTTTTTATTGCATGTCGTTTGACAGCGAACGGACAGTAACACCGCTATGAATGTGATTCCAACATCAAGGGATGATGATGAGGCTTGAATGTTAAGATGTTGATTTATAAGGGTTTTGTATTTTTCTTATTTCTAAAATGACTTACGTTTCTTTACATAAGCAAGTGAGGATTTTTTATATCAAAGCTGCTGCTATAGAGAAAATCGTGAAACGGTGGCATTGCTTAGATAAACATAAAACATCATAAAAACTTACGTTTCTTTACAAATAGCTAGCCTTCATTACGGTGGTAATGCCACTTTGGTCTTGAGTTGGGCTATAGTGTTCGCCGAGACAAGGAAGGACCCCTCAGGTGCAAAAAGAAAAAAAAATATTCTTGCCCTATGCGGAATTTGCCGATGAAGCACAGCCAGACACACAAAAATATCTCGTCTATCTCGTTTATACGGGACTATTTTTGCTCGCTACTCTTCTATTGACGGCAAATGCGCAAGCTCAGACCGTGCAGGTGCTGCATTGGTGGACATCCACCAGTGAAGAAAAAGCGATTGCAAGTTTGTCCGGGCGTATGGCACAAGAAAATATCGTTTGGAAAAATGCTGTGATTCCCAGTGGATCAGGGATAGGTGCTGGCATCGTTTTGAAAAGCCGTATGCTGGCCGGTGACGCACCGGAAGTTGCACAACTCAATGGCGTAATCATTTCTGAATGGGCGGATCTTGGTTTATTGCAGGAATTAGATCCTGTCGCCAGCAGTGGAAAATGGGAAAAGTCACTGTTTCCAACAGTGTGGCGTCTGATACAGCCAAAAGGCCACCCGGTTGCGGTACCGCTAGGAATTCATCGCATTAATACCTTGTTTTACAACCGTAAAATTTTCGCCAAATTCGATCTCAGTCCGCCGTCGAACTGGGATGAATTTGATGCGCTTGCCAAGAAGCTGCAACAAGCGGGTATTACGCCGCTGGCGCAAAGTTCTGAGCCGTGGCAGCTCGCTACTTTATTTGAAACCCTGGTTTTGTCAGAATCTGACGCTAACTTTTATCGCGACGCCTTTGTGAAGAAAAGCTCGCAAGCCTTTGTTGATCCGCGCTTTGGTCGTGCCTTGAGTCGTTTGCGAAGTCTGAAAAAATATATGCCTGCCCCCTTAACTGAACGCACCTGGATTGCTACCACTCGTATGTTGGCCGATGGCGATGCAGCGATGCTGGTGATGGGGGATTGGGCGAAAGGCGAACTGAACTCCTGGGGTATTGCTACCGACATTGGGTTTTCATGTGCCGCCGTGCCCAATACCGCGAATTACCATTTATACGACATTGATACGCTGGTCATGTTAGATAAGGGCGCGGCAGCTCGCAGTGCTCAGGAAAAAATCGCCCAGATTGCTGTGTCGCCAGCAGTGCAAACTGAATACAATCAGATCAAGGGTTCTATTCCCGTATTACGCAATCCTGAACTGAACAAAATGGATAGCTGCTCACAAACTTCATGGAAGATATTTTCGCGCGGTGGCGCAGTGCAAGTGCCTAGTTTGGCACATCGTATGGCGACCGACGAAATATCAAAAGATGCCATCATCGCAGAAATCATGCGTTTCTTCTCTAACGACAGCTTGTCTGTCAGTGATACACAAAAACGGCTGGCAGCGATTTCCCGTACTCTACCAAAATGAAAATCTGGATATGACACGCAAGATACTTATTGTCGATGACGACCAAAAAACCCGTACTCTACTGAAAGCTTACCTCGAAAAAAATCAATACGAGGTCAGACTTGCACATAACGGGGAATCGTTTCTGGCGGAATTTCAGCGTTATGTCGATGAATTATCAATGGTGATACTTGATGTGATGTTGCCTGATACCGATGGCTTTGCTTTATGCAAAATCGTGCGCCAACGTTCAAATATTCCCATCATTATGCTGACCGCCAGTTCCGATGAAACAGATCGCGTGGTTGGTTTGGAGTTGGGGGCTGATGATTACATCGGCAAGCCATATAGTCCGCGTGAATTGTTAGCCCGTATCAAGGCGATCCACCGACGCATGGGTACCGAAAGCAATGCGCCACCGCGCTTTTACCGCTTTAATGGTTTTACGCTGGATGCCGTCGAGCGCACGGTGGTCAATGCTGAATCTGAAATTGTTCCATTGACCGGGCTGGACTTTCAGTTGCTCAAATATTTTGTTGAACATCCGGGCGATATCCTCGATCGCGGTATTTTGTGTGAAGAAACACGCGGCAGAGATTCCGGCCCGCTGGATCGTTCGCTGGACGTGCAGATCAGTCGCTTACGTCTACGTTTAAATGATGACGGCAAACAGCCATTTATTATCAAAACGGTGCGCGGTGCTGGCTACGTTTTTTCTGCTGATGTCAGTGTGTCGAATGTCTGAGCCAATTCATCAGCGCTCATGGATGCAGCGTATCTTGCCATCGTCTTTGCTCGGGCGTTTGTCGGTGGTGATGGTCGCTGGAGTGATGCTGACGCAATTTGTTGGCAATGCGTTCTGGGCGGCACAAATGCGCAAAGAGTCGCAGATAGAAGTCACCGAATCGTCTCAGCATTTAGCGCAGAGTGCTGCGAGTACGATCCGATTTTTCATGAGCCCGCCGCCAAATTTCCGGTCGCTGATCATTCAACAATTTCGTGAAATGGGTGGCACCCGTTTTTACGTCAATTTAAATAGCGCACCGATTACCATCAAGGATATTCCTGAGCAAGCGTTGACAGCACTCGCCAAAGAAAAATTTTCTGCGGCGCTCAAAAAAGTCCTGCCGAATATTTCAAAAACCCAGCTGAACTTTACCTGGCCTGATGATCTGGTCTTGTCAGAAGACGGTGCAGGGATTGGTGATGTACCTGACCGTTGGGTGCAGCATATTCTGGTCACCAAGCCAAATCCGGCACCGATATTGGTGTTGCAAGTCGAAATGGAACCTGGACATTGGTTATATCTGGCGACCTTGATGCCGAACCCATATTTTTTGGATAGCAATGATCCTTTGTCTGGTGATCGCGTCGTTTTACAAGCCTTATCCTTAGCTGCGGTGTTGCTATTATCGATTTTGGTCGTGAGCTGGATTACCCGCCCTTTGGCCGCTTTATCAGAAGCTGCCTCAGCATTTGGCAATGGTGAGTCCGCACCAGAATTGCCAGAAACCGGTAGCCGTGAATTTGTGAACACCGCACGCGCCTTCAGTGCCATGCGCGAACGCATCGCCCGCTACATTGAAGACCGTGAACGTTTATTTGTCTCGATTTCGCATGATTTGCGCACCCCGATTATGCGCTTGAAATTACGTGCTGAATTATTGGATGATGACGACATTCGTAGTGAGTTTCATGACGATCTGGATGAACTCGATATGATGGTCAAAGGCGCTTTGCAATGCGTGAAGGATAGCGACATTTACGAGAACCCGACCGAGATACGCTTAGACCCGCTGATCGGTCGTATGGTGCGTGGGGTTGGTTTGGCCGGGCATCAAATATCGTTTCAAGAATCCGGGCTGAGTGTTTCGGCTAAACCTTTGGCGCTAAAACGGGCGATAGGTAACTTGCTAAATAATGCGATTCATTATGGAAAACAGGTGGAGATTTCGGCAATCGAAACAGAGGAGTCGATAGAAATTCAGATCCGTGATCACGGCCCTGGTGTTCCGGAAGAAGCGCTGGATCGATTGTTTGATCCTTACGTCAGACTCGATCATGGCCGTCAGCAAAATCAAACGGGCCTTGGCCTGGGCTTAAGTATTGCGCGTGACATTGTGCAGGCGCATGGTGGTAAGTTATTGTTGAGCAATGCAATGGGTGGTGGATTGTTGGCTCGCATACAATTGCCTAAGCACGGCTGATTGTTTTAAAAGACCAATTGTCAGCTGCTACCAGGGCGGGGGCAACCCGTTCCTATGATCATAAAAATAAAATTTCATGCCCTATCATTTTTTATGATACCCCTATTTTTATTCCGTATTTTCCTAAAACCCTTTCCCGCTCTACACTGTATTCACAGCAGATTTCAAAGGAAGTCGAAGAAGCACTGCAGCGAAATTTCGAAAGCTTCTTTTGATGTCTCTTTGATTCGGCCAACATCGATATCAACGAACCTATCGCATTACGGCAGGCAATCTGGACGCGTTTATTTGGGTAAACGCGCTACCAATGCGGCGGGGATGCAATAAGGTAGCTTCTTGCTATCGAAATTTGTGCCGAATTCGAATAAAATGGCTGCTATCTCAGCCAACGCAACGAGAGCCTATATCCGATACCTCGCTATAGGTTACGAGCAAACTTGTGTCTTACCGGATGCAACGCATGTTCTTTGCGATCTAAATTACAAATTTTGGAGCCACACATGTCATCCGACACCAATCTGGAGTCTGCTGGACTCACGTCCACATCTTCCTCTGCGCAAAACAATCCATCACAAGTTAGTGCGCAGCAAAATACCCCTCCACAGTTACACGACGTCAAACTCGACGATAAATATACGTCCAATAGCGGTACGATTTTTTTATCCGGCATTCAGGCATTAGTGCGCTTGCCGATGATACAAAGACAACGTGATCTTGCTGCGGGTTTGAATACAGCTGGGTTTATTTCTGGCTATCGCGGTTCGCCCTTGGGTGGTCTGGATGAAACATTGTGGAAAACCAAAAAATTACTCGAACAAAGCCATGTGCAATTTGTTCCTGGTGTCAATGAAGATTTAGCCGCCACCTCGGTCTGGGGTACCCAAACCGTTGATCTGATTGGTCCCGCCAAATACGACGGCGTGTTTGCGATGTGGTACGGCAAAGGGCCAGGCGTCGATCGTAGCGCGGACGTGTTCAAGCACATGAATCACGCGGGTACGGCCAAACATGGCGGCATTTTGTTAGTCGCCGGTGATGATCACGGTGCGTACTCTTCGACATTACCGCATCAGTCCGACCATATTTTTTCTGCGTGCATGATCCCGATGCTGTATCCGGCCAACGTGCAGGAATACCTTGATCTCGGTTTGCATGCATGGGCGATGTCCCGCTTCTCCGGCTGCGCGGTGGGCTTTAAAGCACTGGCTGATACTGTTGAGTCCACTTCTTCTGTCGACGCAGATCCTTTCCGTCTGAAGATTACGATTCCAGAAGATTTTGTCATGCCTGAAGGCGGTTTGAATACGCGTTTGTCGCTCGACACGCTAGGCATTCAGGCACGTAAGCAAGAAGCACTGATGCAGGATTATAAAATCTATGCAGCACTAGCTTATGCGCGGGCGAACAAGCTCAATCACGTCACGATTGATAGCCCGAATGCGAAGCTCGGTATCGTTGCTTCGGGTAAGTCTTACTTAGATGTGTTGGAAGCATTAGAAGAACTCGGTATTGACGAAAAATTTGCCGCCGACATCGGCATCCGTTTGTACAAAGTGTCGATGCCATGGCCTTTAGAGCCGGATGGCGTGCGTGAATTTGCGCAGGGGCTGGACGAAATTTTGGTGGTGGAAGAAAAACGCCAGATGGTCGAATACCAGCTCAAAGAACAATTGTACAACTGGCGCGATGACGTACGTCCACGCGTGATTGGCAAGTTTGATGAAAAAGGCGAATGGGTACATCCACGCGGTGAATGGTTGCTGACTTCTAAAGCCGATTTCTCGGTCGCACAAATTGCTCGCGTGATTTCTTCACGTATTGCCCGCTTCCATACCAGCGATCTGATCAAAGCACGACTGGCATTTTTGGAAGCCAAAGACGTGGTATTGACCAAGCAAGTCAATACACCGGCACGTCCAGCTTACTATTGCTCAGGTTGTCCACACAACACTTCGACCAAAGTACCGGAAGGTAGTCTGGCGTTGGCGGGTATTGGTTGCCACGTGATGGCGACAGCGATCTATCCTGAATTTAATAAGCTCACTACCCATATGGGCGGCGAAGGTGCACCGTGGATTGGTCAGGCGGCATTCTCGACGCTGCCACATGTATTCCAAAATCTGGGCGATGGTACGTATTTCCACTCTGGTTATCTGGCGATCCGCGCGGCTGTTGCAGCTAAGGTCAATATTACCTACAAGATTTTGTACAACGATGCGGTCGCGATGACTGGTGGTCAACCAGTGGACGGGATCATCAGCGTGCCGATGATGGCGCAACAAATGGCCGCCGAAGGGGTGAAGCGCATTGCGCTGGTGACCGAAGATTTGTCTCGCTATACCGATCGTTCCAATTTGCCAGAATTTTTGACTTTGCATGATCGTAAAGACATGGATGCGGTACAGCGCGAATTGCGTGAATTGCCAGGTTGCAGCGTCTTGATTTACGACCAGACTTGCGCTGCAGAAAAACGTCGCCGTCGCAAAAAAGGTGAATTTCCCGACCCAAATCAGCGCATGTTCATCAATGAAGCAGTATGCGAAGGTTGTGGCGATTGCGGTGTGCAGTCCAACTGTACGTCTATCATGCCTGTGGAAACGGAATTTGGTCGCAAACGTAGCATTGATCAGTCTTCCTGTAACAAAGACTATTCTTGCGTCAAAGGTTTCTGCCCAAGTTTTGTCACGGTAGAAGGGGGCAAATTACGCAAATCCAAAACTGGCACCGCCAAAACTGATGATTTCGGTGCCATGCCAGAGCCCGTCTTGCCAGCTTGCGCGACGTCTTACAATATTTTGCTCAATGGTATCGGTGGTACCGGGGTGATTACGGTCGGTGCTCTGTTGGGTATGGCGGCACATCTGGAAGGCAAAGGCGCATCCGTGCTTGATATGACGGGGATGTCGCAAAAAAATGGCTCGGTCACTTCGCATATCCGTATCGTCAATAACGGCAACAAATTACGTGCGCAGCGCATTGCGACCGGTGAAGCGGATCTGATTTTAGGTTGTGATATTTTGACCGCCGGTGCCCATGACGCGATCTCCAAGATGCGCGCTGGCCGTACCCGTGCCGTGATCAACACCAACGAGCAACCAACTGGCCCGTTCGCTAAAAATCCAGATTGGCAATTCCCATTAGAATCGACCGAACATTTAATTTCTGAATCGGTCGGCGGCAACGTCGACTTTATCAATGCGACCAAAATTGCAACCGCGTTGATGGGCGACTCGATTGCAACTAATTTGTTCATGCTCGGTTTTGCATATCAAAAAGGCGCGATTCCAGTCTCAGAAGCCGCGTTGTTACGGGCGATTGAACTTAATGGCGTAGCGATCGAATCAAACAAAAAAGCCTTCTTGTGGGGCCGTCGTGCTGCGTTTGATCTGGCACGAGTAGAAAAAATCGCTATTCCTGGTCAGGCAATGGTTGTCCAGATGCCACAGAGCCTCGACAGCGTCATCAAACGCCGCGTGGATTATCTGACCGCGTATCAAAACGCAGCATATGCAGAGCAATACACGGCGCTGGTCAATCGCGTGCGTGCTGCGGAAGCCACAGTGGGTACGGGTAATAAACTGACCACGGCAGTGGCGAAGTATTACTTCAAACTCATGGCCTACAAGGACGAATACGAAGTGGCACGTCTGTACACGGATGGCCAGTTCACTGAAAAACTGAAACAGCAGTTTGAAGGTGATTTCAGTTTGAAATTCAATATCGCGCCACCTTTGTTCTCGAAAAAAGATGCCCAAGGGCACTTGATCAAAGCGCAATATGGTTCCTGGGTTTGGCATGCATTTGGCATTCTCGCCAAGTTAAAGGGCCTGCGTGGTTCTAAGCTGGACATTTTTGGCTATACAGAAGAGCGCAAAACCGAGCGTGCGATGATTGTTGAATATCGTGCAACCATAGAGCAACTGCTGACGAACCTGAGTGTGGATACGCTGGAAACTGCCATCGCGGTCGCCAATCTGCCAGAAAAAGTACGTGGTTTTGGCCATGTAAAAGAAAAAGCCATGCAAACGTATCAGGCAGAAAAAGCAGCGTTGTTAAATAAAACAGCCAAACGCGCTGCGGCTTAAGGATTGGCTGTTGGGTTTTTGCTGGCCCTCTCCTATGATGGGAGAGGGCGGCAAGCACCCGATAAAACCACGGTAATACCAAAAAGCGCTAAAACTACAAATCGCTCAACCTATTATTTATGCGGCCTTCCAGACATTTTCAATCTGAGAGCATTGCTGGTATTAGGGAGCGCGTATTTGAATATTCGTATTGACGTTTACGTTAACGTCATATAAGTTAGCTGATCAATTCGCTAGCAATAACCACCCGATGAAGCATATCTAGGCGTATGCTTTACCGAAAATATAGACTGTTGAGGAAGACATGACCGACCTGTCCGTAGCCCAAAACCTGACCGAATACAAACCAGCGAATAAGGTGCGTTTCGTCACCGCCGCTTCTCTGTTCGATGGCCATGACGCCTCGATCAACATCATGCGCCGTATTTTGATGGCCAATGGTGCCGAAGTAATCCATCTCGGCCACAACCGTTCCGTAGAAGAAATCGTTACCGCGGCGTTGCAAGAAGACGCGCAAGGTATCGCCATTTCCAGTTACCAGGGCGGCCACGTCGAGTACTTCAAATACATGATCGATCTGTTGAAGCAACGCGGCGGCGCACATATCAA
This sequence comes from Undibacterium sp. SXout11W, assembly GCA_049339905.1. Taxonomy (GTDB): domain Bacteria; phylum Pseudomonadota; class Gammaproteobacteria; order Burkholderiales; family Burkholderiaceae_D; genus Undibacterium. The sequence continues at coordinate 4,956 of JBMPPG010000012.1, read as the reverse complement.
AGTCTTTGGCGGCGGTGGTGGTGTGATCGTGCCAGAAGAAATTGCCGATCTGCACGCCTATGGCGTGACCCGTATTTTTAGCCCGGAAGATGGTCAGCGCATGGGTCTGGTCGGCATGATTTTGTCGATGATCCAGGCGTGCGACGTTGATCTGTCCACCTATGCGCTAACCAGCCTGAACGTATTGCAAGAGGGCGATATCGCTGCAAAACACCGCCCATTAGCCCAACTGATTACAGCTCTGGAAAACGACAAAGTCGCTCCCGCTTTGCGTGCTGAGATCATCAAAGCTGCGGAACAAATTAAAATTCCGGCATTTGGTATTACTGGCACAGGTGGCGCTGGCAAATCCTCGTTGACCGATGAACTGATCCGCCGCATCCGTCTGGATCAAGATGACAACCTGAACATCGCGTTGATTTCGATCGATCCTTCCCGCCGTAAATCTGGTGGCGCTTTGCTGGGGGATCGCATTCGTATGAATGCGATCAATCCATGGAAAGGCAATGTCAAAGTTTTCATGCGCTCGCTGGCAACCCGCGAAGCAGGTTCTGAAATTTCTCAAGCATTACCAGACGTGATTGCCGCTTGCAAAGTAGCGGGTTTTGATCTGGTCATCGTTGAGACTTCAGGTATCGGTCAAGGTGACGCCGCAATTGTGCCGCACGTTGATGTGTCAATGTATGTGATGACGCCCGAATTTGGTGCTGCATCTCAATTAGAAAAAATCGACATGCTCGATTTTGCTGATTTTGTTGCGATCAATAAATTCGATCGCAAAGGCGCTCAAGATGCCTTGCGCGACGTGGCGAAACAATATCAACGCAACCGCGAATTGTGGACTAAAAAGCCAGACGACATGCCAGTCTACGGCACGCAAGCCTCCCGTTTCAATGATGATGGCGTCACTGCGTTGTACCAAGGCTTGTTGCCTGCGCTGGCAGCACGCGGATTAAAAACCACCACCAGCAAATTGGCGCCAGTGGATGTTAAATTCTCCAGTGCAAAAAATGTGATCGTACCGCCAGCACGCAGCCGTTATCTGGCTGAGATTGCCGACACCGTGCGCCACTATCACAAGCAAACTGGCAAACAAGTTAACCTCGCTCGTGAACGTCAGCAATTGCAAGAAACCAAGCGCATGCTGAGCAAATCCGGCAAAGCCCAAGATGCATTCGGTTCCATCGACGAATTGATTACAGAGCGCGACAATCACCTGAACGCCGAATCCAAACAACTCATCAACATGTGGCCTGACATGCAAGCCGCCTACGCCGGTGATGAATACGTCGTCAAAATCCGCGATAAAGAAATCCGCACCCGTTTAACGCAGCAAACTTTGTCTGGCACAACGATTCGTAAAGTTGCATTGCCACGTTTTGTCGATCACGGTGAAATCCTGCGCTGGTTGTTGCTGGAAAACGTTCCTGGCTCGTTCCCATTCACCGCCGGTGTGTTTGCGTTTAAACGCGAAGGCGAAGACCCAACTCGTATGTTTGCCGGTGAAGGTGATCCGTTCCGTACGAATCGTCGCTTCAAATTAGTATCGCAAGGCATGGATGCAAAACGCCTGTCGACCGCGTTTGACTCCGTGACTCTGTACGGTGCGGACCCAGCGATCCGTCCTGATATCTACGGTAAAGTCGGTAATTCTGGCGTATCTGTAGCAACGCTGGAAGACATGAAGGTCTTGTACGACGGTTTTGATTTGTGCGACCCAGCGACGTCCGTTTCCATGACCATCAATGGACCGGCGCCAACCATTCTGGCGTTCTTCATGAACACCGCGATTGATCAGCAAATGGGAAAATTCCGCGTTGATAACAAACGTGAACCAACCGCTGATGAAGCTGCAAAAATCCGTGCATGGGTGTTGATGAATGTACGTGGTACTGTGCAGGCCGATATTCTGAAAGAAGACCAAGGTCAAAACACTTGCATCTTCTCGACCGAATTTTCACTCAAAGTGATGGGCGATATTCAAGAATATTTCGTGCATCATCAAGTACGTAACTTCTACTCGGTATCGATCTCTGGTTACCACATTGCCGAAGCGGGCGCGAATCCGATTTCGCAATTGGCATTCACTTTATCGAACGGCTTTACGTTTGTGGAAGCGTACCTCGCACGCGGCATGCATATCGATGATTTCGCCGCCAACTTATCGTTCTTCTTCAGTAACGGGATGGATCCAGAATACACGGTACTGGGCCGTGTTGCCCGTCGTATCTGGGCGATTGCGATGCGCGATAAATACGGCGCCAATGATCGTAGTCAGAAGTTGAAATACCATATCCAAACTTCCGGTCGTTCTTTGCATGCGCAAGAAATTGATTTCAATGATATTCGCACCACATTGCAAGCATTGATCGCGATTTACGACAACTGCAACAGCTTGCATACCAATGCCTACGATGAAGCGATCACCACACCAACCGACGAATCTGTGCGTCGTGCATTGGCGATTCAGTTGATCATCAACCGCGAATGGGGTCTGGCGAAAAATGAAAACCCAATTCAAGGTAGTTTCATCATCGAAGAATTGACTGATCTGGTTGAAGAAGCCGTGATGCAAGAATTTGAACGCATTGCCGAACGTGGCGGCGTGTTAGGTGCGATGGAAACCGGCTACCAACGCGGTAAGATTCAAGAAGAATCCATGCACTATGAACATCTGAAACACGACGGTACCTTGCCTATCATCGGTGTCAACACTTTCCGTAATCCTAAGGCGGGCGATACTCCACAGAAGATAGAATTGGCGCGTTCTACCGAGGAAGAAAAGCAATCGCAATTAACGCGCCTGGCTGATTTCCATCAACGCCACGCCGACGTGGCACCGCAAGCATTGGCAGCTTTGCAGCAAGCTGCGATCAACAATGAAAACGTGTTCGCCAAACTGATGGACGCCGCCCGCGTTTGTTCATTGGGTCAAATCACGACGGCCTTGTTTGAGGTGGGGGGACAGTATCGTCGTAACATGTAAATGACCTACTATTAAATTGAATTCGCGGGGTGCATCGCTGTATTGCCAATACTCGCCATACCGACGTATTGCTGCGTTTTTTGCCTTGCTCTGCATGACGCGAATTCAATTGTTCGGGATGTCATTTGTTACCTTCCCTGGCTTACTTTTTGTGGCGAGGGGAGACAAGAGAAGTGAGGGGCTGCCTGGTCGACCCCAGCTTGGTTCCATGAAGTACGATGGTTCTATAAATTGAAAGTGAAAGTCATAGGAATGGTGTATGGCTCGATTTATCTAATCTTCACGAAGTCTTAATATATATTATGATTAAAACGCCGCAATTCTGCGGCGTTTTGTTTTAAGGAGAACATGTTGCATTCAATGTGGATGGTAGTAGCAGGATTTTGTTTTGCTTTGATGGGCGTGTTGATTAAGCATGTGTCGGACAAACTGGCGGTACCTGATGTCCTGTTTTATCGTTCTCTGATCAATCTGGTTATTGTCATCTTCTTGATGCGTCAACAACGTATTGCGTTCTCTACTCAAGTACCGCTATTACATGTGCGGCGTGCCATGATGGGTAATCTGGCGCTGGTATTTATGTTCTATGCGATAGCACATTTGTCTATCGCTACTGCGACCACACTGAACTACACCAATCCAATTTTTCTCGCCTTGCTGTCTATATTTTTGTTCAAAGAAAAACCGACCTGGCTGGTGTATGTCGCGGTGTTGATAGGATTCGTAGGCATCGTCACGATATTGCGACCATCGTTTTTACCAGATCAATATCTCGGTGGTTTGGCCGGCCTGACTAGTGGTCTGCTCACAGCCGTCGCATATTACAGCGTTGGTGTGCTAGTCCGTCGCGGTGAGTCAGAATTAAGAGTGGTTTTTTATTTCTCGTTGACGGGGGTTGCATTGGGGTTGGTATGGCTGCTCAGTACGCAATTTGCGTATGTTGATTTGGCAACCGTGCCTTACATCGTTGGTTTTGGTGTTCTTGGGTCGCTAGGGCAGTTGTGTATGACCCGCGCCTACGGTTTAGGAAAAGCACTGACGACCAGTGCATTGTCGTACACGACAGTGATTTTTTCTGCGCTGCTTTCATGGTTGTTGTTGAATGATACGCCGGCATTGAGTACCGTACTGGGAATCGTTTTGATCATCGTGGGTGGGGTGATGAGTATGGTTTTTAATTCGGATACGCGTCGAACTTTTTAGTAAAATAAATTGAAATAAAAACATCAAGAAGCAACAACTCATATTGTTTTTGATTGAGAGTTTACTTATAGTCGTTGTCATAGAATTTGTCTGTTGGTTTTTACTTCTTATTTTTACATTACTCAACGTTTGGTTATTTTATGCGCTTACTTTCTATTGTTATTTTGGTTTTGATCTCATTTTTCCATCAATCGGTATTCGCTTCGAGTGAATCGGAAGCATTAGGGAAATGCCTTGGCGATTTCACGAATGGTAAAGAACGTAAGGAACTGGCACGCTGGGTTTTTATCGCGATGACTTCTCATCCTGAATTGCAAAGTGTTTCAGCGGTGAAGGATGCTGATCGCGTTGGAGCGAATCAAGAAATGGCAGCATTGGTGACTCGTCTGATTTCTGAACAGTGTGTCGCGCAGACCAAGGCCGTGATTAAGTCCGATGGTAAAGAAGGATTTGTCGCAGCATTTAAAATGCTGGGAGAATTAGCGATGGCTGAAATCATGGGAAATAAAGAAGTAATGAAATCAATTTCAGATTACACCAAATTTCTTGATCAGAAAAAATTGGATAGTGTTTTTGGTTCTAAATAACGCCTTTGTTGATCGCACAGTAAACGAACGAAGTTAATCAAAAAACCCGGACTTGTGAACTGCACCCCAAAAGTTGGACACCCGTCCTAACTTTTGGGGTGTTTTCATGAGTAAATACACAAAGCAATTCAAACTGGCCGTTGTTAAACGGTATCAAGAAGGTTCAGCGGGTTATAAAGC
>JBMPPG010000011.1:0-156496 GCA_049339905.1 Undibacterium sp. SXout11W | reverse complement strand
ACTGTTAATTGTTAAAGAACCGAATGGTTTAAATTCTTTTCCGCTCAAACCAAGGCATTTATTTACCTGATTTAGCAACGAAGCGTTGTGTTCGTTTGCAGCAGAGAAGCGAGATTATGCAGCACTTTATTTACCCTGTCAACTCCCTGATTGCTTTTGCTGTTCGTTTCGATGCATCTTATGCAGATGTTGTCGCTTTCGCGTCAATTTCATCAAACCAAACCGCCGGAGTTGCTGGCTGCTGCTTCTTTCTTGCTTCCCGTTTTAGCGGGAGGCGAACTATAGCAAAGTTCAGTAGCATTAAGCAAGGGGAATTTTGAAAATGATTTATATTTTGAAGAAAAATAGGCTAACCCGTCATCCAAAACGAATATTTAAACTTGGTCTAATATTCTGATCATTTATTACAGGCGAATGCTTAATCATCAATTACTCATCAATTACTCATCAATTACTCATCAATTACTCATCAATTACTCATCAATTACTACGCTTTCATTAGAAATATTAGAGATCGAACAGCATCGTGAACTATTTACTATTCGACGAACAATTGGACACTCCCTGGACTGAAGCCTTATTTCCTGGAGCAGTCATACTAAGACGGTACGCGGTTGAACGCGCGGAGACACTGATCTCTGAATTGGATGCAATACTTCGACAAGCGCCGCTACGCCAAATGAAAACGCCTGGTGGTCGCACTATTTCAGTTCAGAATACGAGCTGCGGTGAGTTCGGCTGGATATCGGATACACACGGCTATCGCTATATTCATTTCGACCCCATCTCACAAGCCCCTTGGCCAGCGATGCCACAGGGGTTCAAAGATTTAGCAATCGACGCAGCTCGAGCGGCGGGATTCGACAAGTTTATCCCAGATAGTTGCCTGATCAATCGCTATTTACCAGGAACAAAACTATCACTGCATCAAGATAAAGATGAACTGGATTTTAATCACCCTATTGTTTCCGTCTCATTAGGAATGCCTGCAATATTTGTGTTTGGCGGCTTACAACGTAGCGAACCACTCAGTAGTATTAAACTCGAACATGGTGATGTTCTGGTGTGGGGTGGTCCTGCCCGTCTGCTGTTTCATGGTGTCAAATCCGTCAAAGATCAGCCGCATGCCACACTGGGCTCTCAGCGCATTAACCTGACTTTTCGACGTGCGAAATAAGTCCGGCATCTATGCGATACTTGCAAACATATATATAACTTGAGACAGGTTCATGGCATTTTCACTCGATAATTTGTTGGTCATAGGAATTTCTTCACGCGCCTTGTTTGATCTGGAAGCGGAAGATGCGATTTTTCAAGCCCAGGGTCTCGACGCATTTCGTCAACATCAATTAGAGAATGAAAATACCGTCCTTAAGCCAGGTGCCGGTTATGCACTAGTCAAAGCACTGTTAAAGTTAAATGCACTTATACCCGGGCACAGAATGGTAGAAGTGGTGGTGATGTCACGCAACTCTTCTGAAACGTCGTTACGTATTTTCAACTCCATCCAACATTACGGATTGGATATCACACGTGCTGCATTGACTGGTGGCGCGCCACTGGCACCTTATCTGAATGCGTTTAACGTCAGCTTATTTTTATCCTTGCATGAAGATGATGTGCAAGCAGCCATCAATTCTGGAGTTGCCTCAGCGATGCTTTACCCTATGCCTCCCAATGCTGCAGATATGGAGCAAATCCGGATTGCCTTTGACGGTGACGCGGTACTTTTTTCGGATGAATCCGAACGAATCTACCAACAACAAGGTGTAGAAGCATTTGAATCGCACGAGCGAGAAAACGCTAAAAAGACTTTACCGGATGGTCCATTTGCACGTTTACTGCGAGCACTGTCATATTTGCAAAATCATTTCAAAACACCAGACGGGAGAGCATTCCCACTGCGCACAGCACTCGTCACGGCGCGCGCGTCTCCAGCGCATGAACGCGTAATTCGCACTTTGCGCGCATGGGACATTGCCATCGACGAAACTTTCTTTATGGGGGGCGTGAATAAATCAGCAGTCTTATCCGCATTTAAGCCGCATATGTTTTTTGATGATCAGCATGGTCACTGTCTGAAAGCATCTGACGTAGTACCGACTGGGCGTGTCCCGATTAAGCAAACATCTGAACCAACAAATTGATTTGTTGGTTCAGATGTTTGTTCAAATATTTGTTGAAATAAAAAAGCCGGAGCGTTTTCACACTCCGGCTTCTTAAACAATCATCAAAAATTAACGCTGCGCTACAACATCCACCACACACAGTGCCGTCATGTTCACAATACGACGAACAGTCGCAGATGGCGTCAGGATATGCACTGGTTTTGCACAGCCAAGCAAGATCGGCCCAATCGCGACATTGTTACCAGCCGTTGTTTTCAACAAGTTATAAGCAATATTCGCTGCATCGATATTTGGCATCACCAACAAATTCGCGTCGCCTTTCAGGCTAGAACCTGGCATCATTTTCTTGCGATAAGCGGAATCCAGTGCGGTATCACCATGCATTTCACCGTCGACCTCCAGATCCGGCGCATCACGTTGAATGATCGCTAAAGCGGCACGCATTTTTTGTGCGGACTCGCTGTTGCTGGAACCAAAATTAGAATGGGATAGCAAAGCCGCTTTTGGTAACAAGCCAAAACGACGCATTTCTTCTGCTGCCAGGATCGTAATTTCTGCGATTTGCTCTGCGGTTGGATTTTCGTTCACATGGGTATCAACCAACACCAACTGACGATCCGGCAATACCAGACCGTTCATCGCCGCGTAGACATTCACGCCTTCACGCTTACCAAGAACCTGATTGATGTAATTCAAATGCAAGCCTGTGGTACCAAAGGTGCCGCAAATCATGCCATCAGCATCGCCTTTATGGATCATCATAGCGCCGATTAAAGAATGGCGGCGACGCATTTCCAATTTTGCGTATTGTTCGGTGACACCTTTGCGGCAAGTCATTTCGTAGTACGCTTGCCAGTATTCGCGGTAGCGTGGATCGAATTCTGGATTAATGACTTTGAAGTCGACGTCAGGACGCAGGCGCAAACCGAATTTTTCTATGCGTTGCTCCAGAATATGCGGACGACCAACCAAAATTGGCGCTGCCAATTTTTCGTCGACGATCACTTGCACGGCACGCAATACACGCTCTTCTTCACCTTCAGCAAAGACGATGCGTTTACGTTCCATTGGCGCTTTTTTAGCGATCTGGAACAGTGGTTTCATGAAAGTGCCACTGTGATAGACGAACTGCTGCAGTTTTTCTATGTAGGCTTGCATGTCTTTGATAGGACGCGCTGCAACACCACACTCTTCAGCAGCTTTAGCAACGGCTGGTGCAATCTTGATCATCAGACGTGGATCAAACGGCTTAGGAATCAGATATTCAGGTCCAAACGATAAATTGCTGATGCCATAGGCCGATGCCACGATATCGGACTGCTCTGCTTGCGCCAACTCAGCAATCGCATGTACCACAGCGATTTCCATTTCACGAGTAATCGTCGTTGCACCGCAATCGAGCGCACCACGGAAAATATACGGAAAGCACAAGACGTTATTCACCTGATTCGGAAAGTCAGAACGTCCTGTCGCCATGACAGCGTCATCGCGGACGGCTTTGACCTCTTCCGGCAAAATTTCTGGTGTCGGATTCGCCAATGCCAAAATCAAAGGGCGCGGCGCCATTTGCGTGACCATGTCTTGCTTCAATACACCTGCAGCAGACAAGCCCAAGAAAATATCAGCGCCAGGGATCACATCACGTAAGCTGCGTGCTGTTGTGTCTTGCGCAAAACGCTCTTTGTCCGGATCCATCAACTCAGCACGGCCTTTATAAACCACACCAGCCAGATCAGTCACAAAAATATTTTCAATTGGAAAACCAAGATCCACGATCAGATCCAGGCAGGCTAGCGCAGCAGCGCCAGCACCGGAAACCACCAATTTTGCTGTTTTAATATCTTTTTGAACAACTTTCAAGCCGTTCATGATTGCCGCGCCAACGATAATCGCAGTGCCATGTTGATCATCATGGAAGACGGGGATCTTCATGCGTTCACGCAGCTTACGCTCGATGTAGAAGCATTCTGGCGCTTTGATATCTTCGAGGTTAATGCCGCCGAAAGTAGGTTCCAGAGAGGCAATGATGTCGACCAACTTGTCTGGATCAGGTTCATTGATTTCGATATCGAACACATCGATGCCAGCAAACTTTTTAAACAGTACGCCCTTACCTTCCATCACTGGCTTGGATGCCAGTGGACCAATATTACCCAAGCCCAACACCGCAGTGCCGTTGGTAATCACACCAACCAGATTGCCACGTGCTGTGTATTTGAAAGCAGCGGCCGGGTCGGCGACAATTTCTTCACAAGGAGCGGCAACACCAGGAGAATACGCAAGTGCCAAATCACGTTGATTCGTCAACTGCTTGGTTGGCGTGACGCTGATTTTTCCTGGCGTCGGATGCTCGTGATATTCGAGTGCTGCCTGGCGCAATTGTTGACGTATTTGCTCTTTTTGATCTGCTGACGAATCCATATGGTAGGCCTTTTTTCTATTTTGCTTACGGAAAACTGAAGTTTGCCTGTGATTCTATCAGAGGGAATCTTCTAACTTTATACGTATTTGTACGACTTCTATGCTTTTAGCGCATAAGGATATACATGATCTTGACAAATTAAAAACAAAATATCCCAAAAGCAAGCATTCTAAAATTTTGCCTACATAAAATCATCAGAAAAGAGCGCCAGAATTAATAAGCTCACACAGATGACAGTGGCTGTCATTTAATAATCAATCTTACTTTCAAGTCCCGCTAAAACGTAATCAAAGCTCTGAAAGAAAAATAAGTTTTTCTATCGTACTAGCTATTCCTTATGGACATAGCAACTTCCTTGAGTACAATGCCCACATGCTCTCAGAATTCGATTTAATTAAGCGCTACTTTGCGCGACATACAAAGCCCGATGAACATCTTGCGCTAGGTGTAGGCGATGATTGTGCATTGCTGAACGTCACACCCGGCATGCAAATGGCAATTTCAAGCGATATGCTGGTGTCCGGTCGTCATTTTTTTCCGGATGCAGATCCCACCATGCTGGGCCATAAATGCCTCGCGGTAAATTTATCTGATCTGGCAGCAATGGGCGCTAAGCCTATTGGTTTTACGCTCGCATTTTCTTTACCAGAAGCCAATCCAGCATGGCTGGAAAAATTTTCTCAAGGTTTATTTGCGCTCGCCGATCAACACCAATGCCGATTAATTGGTGGTGACACAACGAAAGGGCCGCTAAATATTTGCATTACTATTTTTGGCGAACTACCACCCTCGGCGGCCTTGCGTCGCGACGCCGCCAAGGTTGGTGATGATATTTGGGTTTCTGGCAATCTGGGCGATGCCCGTCTGGCACTAGCTGGTTACTGGCGTGAGCTAGAGCTTAACCCGACTGAGCAATTACAAGCTGCAACCCGGATGCACCAGCCGACACCACGTATTGCACTCGGTATCGCGTTACGTGGAATTGCCCATGCTGCGCTCGATATTTCAGATGGCTTAGTCGGCGATCTCGGCCATATTCTTGCATCTTCACATGTAGGCGCTAGCTTAGCAATTGATGCTATGCCTGCGGGACCAATATTGCAGCATTTCCCGCAAGCCTTACGCCGCCAATTCACGCTGTCGGGTGGCGATGATTACGAACTATGCTTTACTGCGCCAGCAGAACGGCGGGCAGAGGTCGTCGCTGCGGCGGCCTCAGCGAATACTATGGTTACACGCGTCGGACGCATCGATGCGGAACCTGGCTTACGTTTTCTGGATCAGCATGCCAATCCGGTTAGCCTCTCTTTACAATCCTTCGACCATTTCACCACGCCATGACAAGTACAGCTCCAGCGCAAAGTAGCAAAATAAAAAAAGCGACAGCTCAATTTATGTTCAGCCATCCGGCACATATTCTGGCGCAAGGCTTTGGTAGCGGCCTTTCCCGCATTATGCCAGGTACTGCCGGTACATTATTGGCGTGGTTGATATTCGATCTTTTTAGCCAACGTTGGCCGACTACTTTTACTCCAATCAACTGGTTTTGGATCGTCGTCATCGGTTTTTTTATTGGTGTCTGGGCATGTAAGGTCACCGGAAAAAATATCGGCGTCGCTGACCACGGTAGTATGGTCTGGGATGAGATTATTGCGTTCTGGTTAGTCCTTTTGGTGGTCACGCCGGCGGATCTCAAAACTCAGTTTTACGCATTCATCATTTTCCGTTTTTTTGATATGGTTAAACCGCCACCTATCCGATATTTTGACCAACGATTTAAAGGTGGTTTCGGTGTAATGTTCGATGACATCGTGGCGACGTTTTTTACTTTGCTTAGCTTTGCTGTATGGCAGCACTTATAACAAAGAACAACGTATCTGCGATACAAGCAAATATTTCGTCAAGAACAGACTTTAATTGCTGAGCGCATGGTGGTAAAGTAGGTTTGCCGATAACGCTAAAAACAGCCAGGAGACACATCATGCTAAATGCTATTGAACTCGCAATACAGGTAGGCGAAGAACTCAAATCAAAAAAACTCTTGCTGGCCGTTGCTGAGTCTTGTACTGGTGGTGGAATTGCCTATGCAGTCACTGAGGTCGCTGGCTCGTCAGAATGGTTTGACTGTGGTTTTGTCAGTTATTCCAATTCATCTAAAACAGAGTTATTGGATATTCCTGCAGCGTTGATTGCACAACATGGTGCTGTCAGCGAAGAGATCGCGGCTGCGATGGCCGAAAGTGCCGTTGCCAACTCAGAAGCACATGTATCTCTGTCCACAACAGGAATCGCTGGTCCTACTGGTGCGGTTCCAGGAAAGCCTGTCGGTACCGTTTGCTTTGGCTGGAAAGTCGGTGGCGTTACCCATACGGAAAGAAGGATATTTTCTGGGGACAGACGGGCCGTTCGCGAACAAACCATAGTCCACGCGCTTGATAAATTATTACGCTATCTACAGGAAATGTAAGAACCTGGCCCAACAACGCATCTTTAGGCCGAAATGAAGATTTCAATTCGAGATGCCTACTTACCTTAACGTGAGCTTTTATGCGCCTTTGTGAATTTGGCTGAATTTGCTCGATTGGAAGCAAATTTATGATCAACACGAAAATGCGCCCGAAGAAATCGGCACCATTAACGTTCTTGTTGCTAATCTCGAGTCTTCATTAACAATTGATCCAATAAAACCGATTGAATTTTGTCGGTTTTCATTTCCTTATTTAGTTCTACACGCAATTTTTCACGCACTAAGTCGAATCCCTCTTCGCTATGGAGGTCGTCAGGGTCTATTTTTATCACTGCGATGGGCAGCAATTGCATCAACATCATTTTATTATTATTAAGCCAATCTCTATCTTTTCTTTCGACTTGGATTGTCACTTTAATTCTAATTACGTTTTCTTCAATATTGACCACCGTTTCAGGTAAGGTGAGGTAAGTAGGTGTATCGCTTTCATTCGCAATCACCTTTACATAAAAGATGGCGACAAAGACAACGAAAAAACCACATAAAGCAAAAATCGCAGCATAAAAAGCAAAGTTATCGTTACCGTTTTTTTTCTTACTATTGTTCGTTTTTTTCAGACTCTTTGTATCAAAAGCAGATTTTTTTGGTTTGAGGAGTTCAGGAATAGCCTGCTCCTTTACGGATGCGACTTGAGCAGCAGATCCGCTCACTGAAAATTGTTGCTCAGTAATTATTGGATTTATTTGGTCTGGCAATGGGGGGGACGGCAGATGCTCCTCAAGCATATCAGGACGCGAATCAACATCAAAATCGAGGTCGAAAAAATCCAGCGATTCAGACTTGCCAGAAGGTTTTCCAACATCCTCGAAGTCTAACTGCGCACTCAACAAGCTCGCTTTGCTCTTATCGTTTGCCATAATGAAAACTCAGGAATTCACTCAACGAGGGATTGTAACTCATTAAACTTGCACTGAAGAAATTAGTATTGATAAAAAATCTATGGGACTCAAGGGGAGAAATTCAATCTTGAACGTATAATTGTCGAGAAGTAATATTGACTGATTTCCTATGTGGCATAACCCGTTACAAACTAAGGATATTATATCCTCAGCAGTTTCGATTAATATGAGCTGTTTTTTTTATTTGCCGCGTCACCTCCAATGCATCCTATCCCTCTATCTTCCGTTCGAAACTCTGCCTTAGATAATGTTAAAGGAGTATTGATATTCTTGGTCGTATTTGGACATTTCATTGAATTGCATATTGGCAACGATAGTTTTTTACGTCCTATCTGGATTTTTGTCTATGCGTTTCATATGCCGATGTTTGCGTTGTTATCCGGGATATTCTCTAAAACGATCGTGGATGAAAAACAAGCATTACAACTCATCAAAAATATCGTTGCACCATTGATCGCTTTTGAACTGATCTACGAATGTACGGAATATGTACTAGTTGGTAAATTCAGTGTCTATGCGGGCTTAGTCGCTCCGTATTGGATGCTATGGTATCTGATGAGTTTATTGTCTTGGCGCCTGATGCTACCGCTATTTTTCAAAATGCGGTTTCCAGTTACGCTGTCATTAATACTCGCCTTAGGGACAAGTTATTCTGAACATGCAGGGTATTTACTGAGCAGTTCTCGCACCTTATTATTTTTCCCTTACTTTTTGATGGGTGCAGTGATTGGTCCCGAATTATTCTCATCCAGAGAAAACGATAAAAGACTTATCACTATCTCCATTATGATCGTTGCTTTTGCGATCGCGAGTATTTTCTTCTTGCCACCACTGTTTGACTACCGCTGGCTGTACGGCAGTTTCTCCTTGAACCGCCTCGGTATGGCTAATTTGACCGGGACGCTATATCAAATGTTGCAATACGCTGTTTCATCTGTACTCAGCTTCGCGATAATGTACCTTCTAAGCCGTAAAGACTTGGGGCTGTCGAGGATAGGTAAGCAGTCGATGTATGTGTTTCTATGGCATGGCATGACCTTAATCATTTTGCAGCAATGTGGTATTTTGCCTGCCATATTACGCATGGAACCAGCCGCCAGACTGTCGATATCTTTATTATCGAGTGCTGCCATCGTATATTTGACAGCGCACCCCTATTGCGAACGCCTGACGCAGAAAATAATATTGCAACCAATGGTAGCCATATTGACAGGTCGTGCAAAAAAACACGCCGCACTAACAGCTGAAACATTGCCAGAAAAAGCAATGGTTGCTGAATAATTTTTGCTCCCATTGAGCCCACTTGCTACTTTATAAGCGATAAAGACAAAACACCCTGGTTTCGAAAATTTTATTTCTGAAACCAGGGTGCTTTTTTTGGGGCAGTCACCAAACAATCATCTGTGTAACATTCAAGCTCTGTTACTTCGTTTGAATATTGTCGCCATCAAATTGCTGTGGATTTTTACCATTTATTCCGCTATAAAATTTCTTTATCTCTTCCATATCGGCAAGCAGGTCACCGGTTGGCATAAACATCTTTCCTATACCAGCAGTTTTAAGAGAAAAATCAAGATATCCAAGTGCGATCGGCACACCTGCCCCCAATGCAATATAGTAGAACCCAGTTTTCCAATGGGTCACCTTACCGCGGGTTCCTTCTGGTGGAACAATCACCGTCAGACGTTGATTGGCATTAAATGCATCAACCGTACTTTGTACAAGATTACCAGACCGGCTGCGGTTGACGGCAATGCCACCCAACCAATGCATCACATGCCCCAAAATCGGTGGAAACAAACTCGCCTTCCCCATCCAATAAACGCGTAAGCGCAGCGCAAAACAAACCATCAAGGTATATGGAAAATCCCAGTTACTCGTATGTGGTGCCGCAATGAGCACATATTTTTGCTCGGTTGGAGCTTGCCCCTCAATGCGCCACCCCAGCAGGCGCAACATAGCGACGGAAATGCAGCGCGCCAGAGAATTAATCAACGGGGTTTCAAAAATAGTTAAATGCATGCCGTAAGTCTTTGATATAAAAAGAGAAATTCGCTCCCTTTCAGAGCGAGACGGCATTATAGGGAGATATCTTAAAAGGGGGAAATTTTTCTTTAGTACGGGTGGACTATTTTTTAAAAATTACGCCAAATTAACGATTTTGGAAAAATTTAATCTATAACGCATACTCATTTTTCACTTGCTACTTGTGTATCCAGGCAAGTATTTCTTCCCACTGCAGCAAGTCTTTTTCTACCCGGGATGGAGCCACATCCCACAACGTAGCTCCGTGTGCGGCTAGCTGGACATAGTTTTGGGTATCACGCAAATAACCTAGCACTGGCAAATTCAATTGCTGCACATAGTGAGTCAGTTGGTCCGCGGCACGACTACGGGCATTGACTCGCATACCCAAAATACCGACTTCGCATTTTTGCTCACGCTTCGCTAGCTTTTTAAAGAATTCTTCGGTAGCAAGAATGTCAAAAATGGATGGTTGCAAAGGAACGACCACTTTATCAGCGAGTTTTAGCACTGCATCGAGTTTATTACCCTTGAGCCCCGCTGGCGTGTCCAATATCACATGCGTAGTACCTTTAGGGGGTTTAGCAATTGCATTGGCATCAATTTCCCACGCCGAAATAGCAGGAAAATTTTCTGGGCGCAGTGCTAACCAGGTACGGGAAGACTGCTGGGCATCAATGTCACCCAGCATCACTTTATAACCTTGCGCTGCAAAATAACCTGCAAGATTGGTTGCAAATGTACTTTTACCTACGCCACCTTTAGGATTTGCTACAACAATGACTGGCATACGAACATTCCCCACACAATTGAAATCAGATCTAAAAAATTACATGTATTCAGCTTGACTCAAATAGAGCATGTCTGCAACTTCACGTAACATGGCATTGATCTGCTACATTGCGCCATTAGCGTATTTTGTCAGCTTTGCTCGGCAACCAATAATGCCATTTGTTCTGCGTTCAGATAGCACCATTCACCCTCTTGTAAATTCAGTGAACTCAACTTCAGTTGCCCGATCGCCGTACGTCGTAAGGCTGCGCAATGATTACCCGCAGCAGCGAGCATACGCTTGACCTGATGATATTTACCTTGTTCTAAGACGATCTCTATTTGATTCGTATCCAATTGGCAACACCATAGCGCCGCTAACGGTGCGGGTTCGTCGTGTAATTGCACACCACTCAACAAAGCATTCACCAGTTCAGTAGTTACTGGCTCTGCCGTGGTAGCTTGATAAACTTTAGGAATGTGCCGTTTAGGTGAAGACTGTGCGTGGATAAAAGGCCCATCGTCCGACATTAATAACATGCCAGTCGTATCATGGTCTAATCGTCCAACTGGCTGCACATCGCGCCAGGTAAATTGTTCTGGCAATAAAGTCAATACTCCGGGGTGATGACTAGGCTTGCGAGAGCATTCAAAATTCGCGGGTTTGTTGAGCGCAATATATATATGCTCGCGATATTCCCAGTATTCATCAAAAATACGAAATACCAAGCCTTCCGTCTCAACGGTCAGTTTATAGTCATCAACGACTTCGCCAGCAATACTGACTTCGCCGTCGGATATCAGTTCACGGCAATATTTGCGTGAACCAAAGCCCTGCGATTGCAGGATACGATCTAAGGATAATTTACTCATACTGCAACTTTAGCAGATCAGCCCCATGCAAGGCTAGCGCGCAAAAGCCAAATCAATGCAAACAATCGGTATGAGTATATAAATGATACTAGCTTTGCTCGTCCGCAATTTTTGCAACACGGGGTAACAAAATAGTAAAAGTTGTTCCTTTCCCTACGATACTTTCGACTGATATATCCCCGCCAAGCACATCTTTGATGAGGTTATAAACAATATTGAGACCTAAACCACTCCCCCCTTGTCCGAGCCGGGTTGTAAAGAAAGGATCAAAAATTCGTCCTAAATTGACAGGAAGTATTCCTTTTCCATTATCTTTAACGATAATTTCAATGCTATCAACGTCAAAAAAACGTGCGCTGATCGTCACCGTTCCTCTACCATCGCCGCCAAACGCGTGAATGAATGCATTGTTAATCAGATTGGTCATAACTTGCCCCATCGCACCCGGGTAGCTGTCCATCATCATTTTTTCTGGAATATCCGAAATCACTTCATGCTTGGTTTTGCGGATCATCGGCCCCATGGTGAGGATCAGTTCGCTGACCATTTCATTGAGCGCAAAAACCCGCCGATTGGCACTGGTACGATCGACCGCCACTTGTTTAAAACTTGTGACTAACTCAGAAGCTTTGCTAAGATTACGTAGCAACAGATCAGTTCCCATTCTGGCATTTTTTAAATACTCTTCTAAGGCTGATTTACGTAAGCCTCGACTGTATTGCTGCAAAATATCGTCTGTCTGTTCTTGTAAAGTGCTGGCAACCGTGACACTAGTTCCAATGGGAGTATTGAGTTCATGTGCAACACCAGCCACCAGGGAGCCCAAGGCTGCCATTTTTTCGGTACGTAATAGTTCTTGTTGCGCGCGTTGCAAGTTCTCAAGCACTACGGTGAGTTCATTATTTGCCTCTTCTAATTCATGCGTCCGCTCTGACACACGACGTTCCAGCGTCACATTCATGTTGAGAATGTCTTTTTCGTTCTGGCGCTTTTCGGTAATATCTTCCTGCACCAGTATTAACAAGGGCTCGTCCCCAACACGAATTAAACGCCCGGATATCTGACACAACAGGGTTTTATCCTCAACCCCACATCGTAACCACGCCTCAAACGCCTGCAATTCGCCACTCCGCTCAAGCAGACGCAAGACTTGTGCGTAATCATCAGGATTGCGCCATAGGTTTTTCTGGATTTCCAGATCGCTGAGTATGGTCTCAGCCGACCACGCAAACTGTCTTACCCACGCGTCATTGACGTCGACCACACGATATTGATTGTTTCTTCGTAAAACACTCATCGCTACCGGAGAAGCCTGGAAAATGCCTATGAACTTTTCTTCGGTGTCACGTAGCGCTTGCTCAATACGCAAGCGCTCTTTAAGTTCTTGCTGCAGGATAATGTTTTGCTGTTCTCGCTCTGAAATAAGTTGCCCGAGATTGAGCCGCATTTGATTAAGACCTGAGGCTAAATTCCCAATCTCATCCTGACGCTGTAAAGCTAAAGGCTCATCCAATTTTCCGCTGGCAAGCTTTGCCGTAGCGGCTTGTAGTATTTGAATTGGGCGGACAATCCGTCGGTCAAATAAAAACCAAATTAATACAAACGAGAACATTACCTGTGCGATAAGACCCCCACCGAGTTTGAAAATATCATCTAACAAATCCCGATTGACGTGTTCAGTCGTCATTTCCAGAATCACTTTACCAATGATTTTGTTTTCGAGGTAAATCGGCCGCTCTTCTTTTAAGGTATTGATGCCTTTTTTATGAACTTTGTCACTGCGCACAAAAATGTTACCGGATTCGTCCGTCACCACCAAACTGATAACGTCCCGATTTCGCATGACAGCTTGCACAAATTGCTTACTGACATCTTTATCGACATTCCAAAGCGGAACCTCCATCGCCTTGGATAACATATCAGCGTTTTGTACCAAAGGTGTACGTATACGCAGTTGCAATTCACGCTCATATCTGGCCACTGTCATGAAGTAACCAAACACCATCGCAGGTAACAAAATACCAAGCGCGACCCCTAATATGGATATCTGCCGTAATGAAAGTTTCCGCAAAATTAACCTCAATCTGGAAACTTGGGGATTATTTAGATTGCTGCTTGCGCCACAATTGAATATTCGAAGTAACTAATTTACTCATCAAACCACGTTTGTCGAGGGCATATAAAGCTTTGGAAATACGGCCTCGGATTTCTGGCGTATTGCAAGGAGACTTGTACGACATTGTCAGGTATAAATTTTCATTCGCAACGGCGGTCGGTAAAGTTTTTACATCATTCATATTTAATTTTGCTACATAAGCCAAACCTGGATCCTCTTCGTAAATGAGATAATCTGCGCGAGACAAATTGAGCATGGCTAATGCTTGCTCAAGGCTAGATACGGTAACAATTTTAAGCGACTCTTTTGCATAGCGATCAAAATCTTCGCCAAAGCTATTATTAATAACGGTAATTCCATTTTTACCAACCAGATCGCTCCATTTGCGGTAGACCAACTTACTATTTTTCTTAGTCCAGATAGCAGTTCTGGTTTCACGAAATGCCGGATAAAAATAATCCATGTAATCAAGGCGCGGAATCGTAAAAAATGCACCTGCAATTAAATCAACATGACCTAATTTGACCTCTTCTTGCACCCTCGCCCACGGCCCAAGATACTTGACTTCGATAGGTATGCCTATCTCTTTCGACAGCGCTTGCATCAATTCTGCATTCGCCCCGATCAAGTGAGTCTCATCCTGCGCATCACGCCATAAAAAAGGAGGATATTCGGGATTTCCCGTCGCCAGCAATTTTTTACAGGTCTCCTGAGCTTGGACTGGACTGACGAGTAACTGCATACCTATGAAAAAAAAAGTGCTGACTACATATGACAACTTGCCTGCTTTAATGTAAGGCTTCATTGCAACACCCCTTAATTTTAGGATAAATAAATTTTATTCAGTCTACCGCCGGAATAGTCGCGAAGCAAGATGACAATTTCAAATGAAAAAATACAAAACGGCAACCGCGTCTTCAGGCAACACACTCGCCATAATATTTAAGCACCTCCGTGATAAATTGACATCATCAGTTTAACGCGAGAAATTTAGAGCATTAAAGAAAAAAAGAGGCAGCAGTTTCTTGATATCGGCATATTTAACAGTAATGGAAATATAAAAAAAAACCCGCAAGCGGGTCTTTTTTATTTCTGGCCGACAAACTCATTAAGGCAAAAAATTTACATCTTAGCTTGAATTAATTTGCCCAATTTTTCTATGCCTTCGTTGATGCGTTCTGGTGACACCGTTACAAAGGATAGGCGAAGTGTGTTTTTCTCAGCTTCATTTGCATAAAATGGCCCACCAGGTACGAAGGCGATATTATGTTGAATTGCTTCGTCGAGCAATACTTTGCTGTCGATGTGCTTAGGTAAAGTTACCCAGATAAACATACCGCCTTCTGGACGAGTCCAGGTGACGCCTTCTGGGAAAAACTTCGTCATTGCCTCGAGCATGACGTCGCACTGGCGTGAATAGAAAGTACGAATCGTTGGAATGTGCTCACCGAGGAAACCATCCTTGATCACTTCGTATACCACCATTTGTGTCAGTTGTGCGGTATGCAAATCCGCTGCTTGCTTAGCTTGCTCTAATTTACGAATAAGTGGAACTGGGCCGACCACATAGCCTAAACGAATACCCGGAGTTAATACTTTTGAGAACGAGCCCATATAAATCACACCATCTGGATTCATGTTCAACATCTTTGGTAAAGGCTCGCCGCTGTAGCACAAATCACCGTAAGGATTATCTTCGATCAGCGGAATACCCATACGTGCACAGGTCTCCACCAACTCCATACGACGTTCTATCGACAAGGTACGGCCGGTCGGGTTTTGAAAATTAGGCAAGGCATACATCAAACGTGCCCCCTCTCCTTTTGCGGCAACGGATGCAGGAATCAGACCGTGCTCATCAGTATCGACTGATTCAAATTGCGGCTGATACACAGAAAATGCTTGCAAAGCACCGAGGTAACTTGGCGTTTCGA
The DNA here is from genome assembly GCA_049339905.1 of Undibacterium sp. SXout11W. Taxonomy (GTDB): domain Bacteria; phylum Pseudomonadota; class Gammaproteobacteria; order Burkholderiales; family Burkholderiaceae_D; genus Undibacterium. Next base: position 140,800 of record JBMPPG010000011.1, on the reverse strand, counting down.
CCAAAATTTTGCTGCCTTCGTCCACCAATACTTTACCCAACAGATCCAAACCCTGCTGCGAACCAGATACCATCAAAATTTGCTCGGGCAAAATTTTGCAATCTGCGGTGGACAGGGAGGCTGCAATAAATTCGCGCAAAGGTGCGTAGCCATCAGTCGGGCCATATTGCAATGCCGTTTTACCTTGTTCTGACAACACTTTGTCAAACGCGGCTTTCATGCGTTCAACTGGGAAAGTTTCAGGTGATGGCAAACCACCAGCAAAGGAAATGACTTCCGGACGCATGGTCACTTTTAAAATCTCACGAATAACGGAGCTTTGCAGTTGCTCGGCGCGTTCTGAGAATTTCCAATTGATAGGGGTAGGATTTTCAAGTTTCATGCTGGTCTCACTGGAAGTCATGCCATGTCTGGCAAAATATAGTTATCAGTTCATACTAAGGTGAATGTCTTGCTGTTGCCTCAGTCGTATTTTGTATTAATTTTGTGATGAATCTGATCAGGCGAGTTCGACGATCATTTCAATTTCTACGCAAGCGCCCATAGGGATTTGTGCCACGCCGAATGCGGAACGGGCGTGTTTACCTTGGTCTCCAAATACCTCAGCGATCAATTCAGACGCACCGTTAGTGACCAGATGCTGTTCGGTAAAATCAGGCGTCGAATTAACCAGGCTCATCAGTTTCACAATGCGCTTAACTCGATTGAGATCGCCACCGCACGCAGCTTGCAATGTTGCCATCAGATCAATTGCGACTGCACGCGCAGCCAATTTACCTTCTTCTGTTGAGATATTTTTACCTAACTGACCCACCCAAACCTTGCCATCTTTTTTGGCAATATGACCGGACAGAAACACGGTGTTACCAGTCTGTACATACATCACGTAAGCAGCTGCTGGTGCTGCAACGATTGGTAATTCAATATTCAGTGCTTGGAGTTTTTCGTAAAAGGACATGGTCATTCCAAAAAAGTGGTGGCACAGCCAACCAGAGTGGTTAAAACAAATAGGATGCAATAGAACAACGCCACAAAACCGTCGATGAGGCCATCAACATGGCAATACTAAGCACACATAGATGTTATGCATAGCTATCTATTGTATGCCTGCCATTGCCCGATTCATACCCCCAAATTCAGGTGGTCTTATTGATTTTATTTGGTCAGCTTGCAATTTTGCCCTATTCTAACGATGAATCTTCATTTGTCGCCCCAGACTGACGGTAACAATCACCGCCACGGCAAATAGTATATTGATCAGATTCAAGGACTCACCGACGATCACTGCCGCACCTAATAAGCTCATAAACGGCTGCAATAATTGCACCTGTCCTACCCTGGCAATACCGCCAGTCGCCAAACCTTTGTACCAAAACAAAAAACCGATAAACATAGAAAACACCGACACATAGGCAAACCCACCCCATGCCGCAGGCGAAGCATGCAAGCCGTATTGCCAACTAGCCCAGATACTCAGGCTCAGGGTCAACGGAGAAATCAGAATCAAAGCCCAAGCAATAACTTGCAAACCTCCCATGCTTTGCGCCAATCGGCCACCTTCCGCATAACCCATTGCAGCCAGAACGACGGCTCCGAACAAAGCAAAATCTGCCCATTGCAATTTTCCCGCACCTTGCATTAAAGCAAATGCCAACACCAGCGCGCTTCCTAGTCCCGCCATCAACCAGAATCCGAACGAAGGCCTCTCATGAAAACGTAGTGCTGCAAACAATGCCGTCGCCAACGGCAAAATTCCCAACACAATCGCGCCATGCGCAGCGGGTACCTGATGCATGGCGAAGGTGCTTAACAAAGGAAAACCTAAAACAACGCCGCAGGCTGTAATGAGTAAAGGCTTCAATTCAGATCGTTGAGGCAGACGTGCTTTTTGCAACCACATCATCAAGCCCGCCAAAATTGCCGCTACAACTGCGCGTCCCATCGAAACAAACATGGGATTTATCTCAGCAACGGCAAGTCGCGTGAACGGCAAGGTCAGGCTAAAAATAGCAACACCTACCAAGCCCAACCACATACCTTTGACTTCCAGTTTTTGTTGTTCCAATGCGATGGTGCTCATATTTTTTTCAATGCAATTCGATGTCAAGTTCAAAAATTATTTATAGACTAAACATCCAGACCGCAGTCAATGCCAGCGATATCCCCATGCACAGGTTAAAGCGGCGTAGGCGCTGCCCGACTGACAACCAATGACGTAATTTGTCGCCCATCCATGCCCACGTAAGCAAACTTAGCGCACTAGGCAAAGCAAAACCCAGACTCATCCACCCCATACGTGTAAAAAATTCGCTTTGTCCTATTGCATAGGTTGAGGTTGCGGCAACCAACATCATCCAGGCTTTCGGATTCACCATTTGAAACACTGCGGCCTGTTTGACGCTCAACGGTTGCATGCTCTTGCTGTCAGACAAGGTAGCAGAAAAACACAAACGCCATGCGAGCCACAACAGATACCCGTTGCCGGCAATTTTCATCAGTAATACCAAGTATGCATGACCTGACAGTACTGACGCTCCACCAAGGCCAATCGCCCACATCATGAGCACAAATCCCAACGGCACACCCATCACCTGCGGCAATGCCGCGCGCAAACCGTGATTGACGCCAGTAGTGGCAGCAATCGCCACATTCGGGCCGGGTGTAAAAGAGCCTATCCAGGCGAAGATGGAAAAGGCGATAAATTCTGTAAATGGCATGTGGTGTCCTGCTTCCGGCGGCAAATTTGGCGCGTTTTGTTTTTAAATGATGTTCAATGCTAATGGTGTCTGTCATTCACGAATGCAATCTAAAACAGAATACGCATTGGCGACAGAACCATCTTCGGCACTGCACTCTTTTTCATCAGCGTTTGTGCTATCCTAAACGCAAAAACCAATACAGTACCAATACACAAAAAACGATAATCACCACACTGTTCTGGTCAATTCCCCAATACAGACTACCAATAACGAAGAAACGAAGAAACGAAGAAAAGCTCATGCAAACGCCTACCTTTTATATTTCGCGCGACTCCGGGGATTCTCTGGTAGAACAAATTGTGGCAGCAGTTGCCAACCGTATCGACGACAAGTTGCTGCGTACGGGGGCGCGAATGCCTTCGATTCGGCAATTTGCTGATGAACAGCATGTATCACGTTTCACGGTGGTCGAAGCGTATGACAGGTTGGTCGCCAAGGGCTATCTGGAATCACGTCGCGGCGCAGGTTTTTTTGTTCGTGAACGAGCATCGATGCTGAGTAATGCCCCCGTCGCAACGCAGGCCGTAACTGGCTCGCAACAAATGGATGTGGTGTGGCTGGTGCGCAATATGTTTCGCCAATTACCACCACAAAAAATGCCGGGTTCCGGCGTGTTACCACATGATTGGCTCGATGGTGAATTGGTCGCTAACGGCTTACGGGCGATCAGTCGTCTGAATCAAAATTTGTTACTGCATTACGGTACGCCACAAGGGTTTCTGCCGCTACGTCAACAATTGCAACTCAAACTGGCTGAGCTGGAAATCGCTGCCGCGCCAGAACAAATCGTGATGACAACTGGCGTGACGCAAGCTTTAGATCTGGTCGCCCGTGAATTTACGCGTCCTGGCGATACCATTTTTGTCGATGATCCGGCGTGGTTTTTGATGTTTGGATCGTTTGCAATTCTTGGTGCCAAAGTGATCGGTATTCCGCGCCTGCATGATGGTCCCGACGTCGCTAAATTGGCAGAACTGGCAGCAATACACAAACCGAAGTTGTATATCATCAACTCAGTCATGCACAATCCGACCTCGACTTCATTGTCAGCAGCCAAAGCATTTCAAGTGTTGAAAACTGCGGAGTTACATGACTTCATTGTGGTAGAAGATGATATTTACTGCGATATGCATCCCGGCAGTGCCGTGCAATCGGCGACCCGCATCGCTGCACTGGATCAACTAAACCGTGTCATTTATCTGGGCGGTTTTTCTAAAACACTGGCCGCCAATTTGCGCGTTGGCTTTATTGCGACTTCTGCGGAACTCGCTATCCGCTTATCCGATCGCAAGATGCTATCAACACTCACGACAACAGAAATCGGTGAACGTGTTGTCTACAAAATTCTCTCTGAAGGTCACTATCGAAAACATGTTGATCGCATCCGCGTGAAGCTCGATGGCGTCAGAGATGACATCACCAAACGGCTCGAACATATAGGTATCAAAGTTGATTACCGCACTCCGGCGGGGATGTTCTTATGGACAGAAACCGGCGTGGACACCAACAAGCTGACCGAGAAAGCCCTAGAGCAAGGATACCTGCTTGCACCAGGTAGTTTGTTCTCCCCCCACCAGGCACCGTCGACCAAAATGCGTATCAACATTGCCGCGATGTCAGATGCAGGTGTGTGGGACTTTTTAAAAAAAGAACTACGCTAAAAAAAATTTTTAACCAAGTTGCGTGATTTAGAACAATTTAAGCAACCATAAAAGTCGACACTTTACCCTTGCCACGAGCATCGCCGGCACGATGCAATAAAGCCGACACATTGTCACCTTCGCGCATTGTTGCCACTCCTATCGTGGCATCAATTTTGATTTCTTTACCGGATACGGTCACAGGCATAGACACGACAGTGGTGCGGGTACGTCCGGCAATTTTTTCTGCATCATTCGCCGCTGCTTCGGGCAGCAAAACACAAAACTCATCACTACCGTAACGCGCCAGATTATCGTAGGACCGCATAACCCGCTTAATACGACGGGTTACCTCGACAAGAATAATATCGGCAGTCTCCGGACCGTATTCATCATTAATTTTTTTAAAATCTGCGACATCCAGCACTAACATTGACATCGGTTTTGTCAAACGCGCATGACGTTGTAATTCAGCTTCGGCAATTCGCATAAATTCGCGCCAATTGGCCACACCCGTTACCGGATCAATACTTGCCTGACGTTCCAGTTCTTGCTCGGCACTTAACAACTTACGGCGATAGCGATGCACGTAACTGGCAATGGCATGCCCAGTCACAGCACTTGCAGGCAACATCATAGCAACGCCAAGCGAATATCCATAATAAGGCGCATGCTTGAATACCATCAAAAGTAGTGAAGCAATGACAAAACTCACCACTGGTAGACGCAACATCTTGAGGGGCAGCGGTACCACAATGAAGGTCATCAAACAACCCCAGATATCGATTAGGTAATGTCCGAAGTAATCTCTTGGTGTGTAGGCATTACTGATCAGTTGCATCAGCATGACCAGCACTACCCAACGGAGTAAATATTTATCGATGACAGGCGCTGTACCCAACACGTTCAATTGCTGCAGGAACCACCATGAATAACCCAGGACAAGGCCTCGCAAAGCGAGCAACACGACCGAACTGACGGACAATTCGTGGAACAGCATATCGATAAAACTGAGTGGCAGCAAAGACCACATCAATACCCGCACCACCAGACGAGTCTGAACCCGATCCTGACTCTGGAAATACACCCTGTATTGGTCCTCAGGAATTTCTTGATACGTCGTTTGCATTTTTCTATACCTATTGTGTTCAGGTTTTATTATTAAAATAACATTATTATCGGACTATATCACTACACGCGCTCAAATCCCAATGTTTGTCAGCGTTGAAGCAAAATCGGTCCGGCAATGATGTGCTCCACTAACTCGTAAGTCACAGATATTCTGGCAGCGCATTTGGGTATTTTGGATAGAAAATTGTGGTTTTTTAGGAAGAAAGCACATATCTATGCTACATTCTCATCCACCTTTTTTCGCGCTCACTATACACATTATGGCCTTCACATCGCAGTTTGCTGACATTTTTACAGGTTTTTTACCTGTTTTCAGCAATGACTTGCGTTGTTGTTGCTGTTGAGTCTGCATTATCTATTGCCGATTAACACCGTGACGAAAATCCGTTAATCGCGCGCACCAAGTTCTTTCAATTTCTTACTCTTTTTCATTGTTAAACCAAGATGGACATACTTCTTTACGATAACTGGGAACGCCGCCTGCGCCCTTTCACACCTCTGCGTAATGATTGGGTCGGCTTATATTGCTGCGGCCCTACCGTGTATGACTACGCCCATATCGGCAATTTGCGTACCTATCTGTTCGAAGACCTCTTGCGTCGCACTTTAGAATGGAACGGCCATACCGTCCGTCACGTCATTAACATCACTGACGTGGGTCATCTGGTCTCAGATGGCGATGACGGTGAAGACAAAATGGAAAAAGGCAGCCGCAAAGCCGGTGAATCGGCATGGCAAATTGCTGATCGTTTTACGATTGCCTTTAAGCAAGACTTGCAGCGTTTAAATGTTCTGGAACCAAGTATCTGGTGCAAAGCAACAGATCACATCGCTGAGCAAATCGATTTTATTTCTTGCATCGAAAGCAAAGGCTTTACCTATCGCACCAGTGATGGCATTTATTTTGATACCAGCAAGCAAGATGACTACGGCTACCTCGCCCGTATCAAACGCGACGCCATCAAAGCTGGTAGCCGTGTTGAACTTGGCGAAAAACGCAATGCGACAGATTTTGCCCTGTGGAAATTTAGTCCGGAAAACGAACAGCGCCAAATGGAATGGGATAGCCCATGGGGCCGCGGTTTCCCTGGCTGGCATATTGAATGCTCGGCGATGTCAGCTAAATATCTGACACCGTGGTTCGATATCCATTGCGGTGGCGAAGACCATATTTCTATTCATCACAGCAATGAAATCGCCCAGAACCAGGCTTGCCACGGCACGCGCCTTGCGAACTTTTGGATGCACGGTTATTTCTTGCAAATTGATTCTGGCAAGATGTCCAAATCCAGCGGTGATTTCCTGCGCTTACAAACCTTGCTGGATCAACACATCGATCCGCTTGCCTATCGCTATTTGTGCCTGACTGCACACTACCGCAGCCAGATGCAATTCAGCTTTGAAGCTTTGCAAGCAGCGCAAACCGCTCTACAACGTTTGCGCGATACCTTCTACGCCTGGCCAGCTGGTGGCAGTGTGAATGCTGAATTCAAAGAAAAATTCACGACTTTTGTGAATGAAGACTTGAACGTGCCGCGCGCACTGGCATTGGTGTGGGAAATGTTGAAAGCCGACATTTCTGATGCCGATAAAAAGGCGACGGTGGCTGAATTCGATCAAATTTTTGGTTTAGGTCTGGCTAGCTGGGTGCCGCAAGCATTGGAAGTGCCAGCCGAAGTGCAAGCACTGGCAGAGCAACGTCAGGCAGCACGCGCAGCTAAAAATTGGGCAGAAGCCGATCGCTTACGCGCCGCATTGCATGCACTGGGCTTTGAAATCGAAGACAAAGCTGGCAGCATGAATATCAAACGTTTGTAATCCCAGCGCCAGCTCCGTATCGATAAAGCGCCGCGACTGAAAAGTCCGGCGCTTTTTTACGTCAACAAGCAAGGTTTATTGCATCGAAAAACTTGAAATCTCGTGCTATGTCCCCACCTCGGGAGAGCTAGTTTTTTGATTCACATTTAATCCATTTGATTCCATTTTATTTAAAACGACCTTCCTAACCTAATTTCCGAGGAAAAACATGTCAGAAAAACAAACTCTGGGCTTTCAGGCCGAAGTCAAACAATTACTGCAATTGATGATTCACTCCTTGTACTCCAACAAGGAAATCTTCTTGCGCGAACTCATCTCCAATGCATCGGATGCCTCCGACAAACTGCGTTTTGAAGCGATCAATAACGCTGCATTGTTTGAAAACGACGCTGAGCTGCAAATCAAAGTGACCTTCGATAAGGCCGCACGTACCATCACTATTTCTGATAACGGTATCGGCATGAGCAAAGCCGATGCGATCGAACATCTGGGTACCATCGCTAAATCTGGCACCAAAGAATTCTTTGGCAAACTGTCTGGTGATCAGCAAAAAGACGCCGCCATGATTGGTCAGTTCGGTGTTGGTTTCTATTCTGGCTTTATCGTTGCTGACCGCATCACTGTTGAATCTCGTCGTGCTGGCGCGTCTGCTTCTGAAGGCGTGCGTTGGGAATCCGAAGGCGCGGGTGACTTCAGCGTTGAAGATATCGCTAAAGCAGGCCGCGGTACTGATATCATCTTGCACCTGCGCGAAGGCGAAGATGATTTCCTGTCTGCCTGGAAACTCAAATCCGTGATCCGCACTTATTCCGACCATATCTCTCTGCCCATCAAAATGCTGAAAGAAGAATGGAACGAAGAGAAAAAAGAACAAGTTATCACTGATGAATTCGAAACAATCAATCAAGCCAGCGCATTGTGGGCACGTAGCAAATCCGAAATCACACCGGAACAATACGAAGAGTTTTACAAGCACGTTTCCCATGATTACAGCGCACCACTGACCCACACGCACAACCGCGTTGAAGGTCGTAGCGACTACACGCAACTGCTGTACATCCCAGCGCGTGCACCATTTGATCTGTGGGATCGCAACAAGCGTGGCGGCATTAAGCTGTACGTTAAACGCGTTTTCATCATGGACGATGCAGAACAATTGATGCCTGTCTATCTGCGCTTTGTCAAAGGCGTGATTGACTCCAACGATCTGCCACTGAACGTATCTCGCGAGATTCTGCAAGAAAGCCGCGACATCAAAGCAATCCGTGATGGTTCTACCAAGCGCGTACTGGGCATGTTGGAAGATTTAGCGAATGCCGAGGGCGATGAAGCAGCAGCTAAACACGAAAAATACGCGACATTCTGGAAAGAATTCGGTCAGGTATTGAAAGAAGGCATCGGTGAAGATGCGACCAATAAAGATCGCATCGCGAAGCTGTTGCGCTTTTCCTCTACGCATAATGACAGCGACGTACAAAACGTGTCATTAGCTGACTATCTGGCACGTGCCAAAGAAGGCCAGGACAAGATCTACTACGTCACGGCAGAGAGCTATGCGACAGCTAAAAACAGCCCGCACTTAGAGATCTTCCGCAAAAAAGGTGTCGAAGTTTTGTTACTGACCGATCGCGTTGATGAATGGATGTTGTCTTTCCTGAGTGAATTCGAAGGCAAAGAATTGGCTTCTGTGGCGAAAGGCGGTCTGGATCTGGGCACATTGGAAGATGAGGCTGAGAAAAAACATCACGCCGAAACTGAAACCGAGTTCAAAGATCTGGTCGAAAAAATGAAAACGGCGCTGGCGGACAAAGCAAAAGACGTGCGCGTTACTTTCCGCTTAACAGACTCACCAGCTTGCCTGGTTGCTGACGAACACGACTTGTCCGGCAATCTGGCGCGTATGTTGAAAGCAGCAGGTCAGGCTGCACCAGAGTCGAAACCAATTCTGGAAGTCAACCCAGATCACCCTTTGCTGCAAAAACTGAAATACGAAGAAGCCAAATTCAGTGACTGGTCACACATTTTGTTTGATCAGGCTTTGCTGGCAGAAGGCGGCACCTTAGCTGATCCAAGCAGCTTCGTAAAACGTTTGAATGAAATGCTGTTGAGTAAGTAAATAAGCGACACATAATCGGCTGCTAATCTAAACACAGCCATAAAATGAGAAAGCCCGGGGACAGAATTGTCACCGGGCTTTTTTTCAAGCTAGCAAGAGAGGGCAGATAGAAGCAGGTTGAGGTGACCCACTATTTCCTGTCCCTCTGAGCATATTACAATTTATTCACTCACTTCAACAACGCGACCGTTCAAAGGTTGCACAGGACGGGCATTCATTTTGTACATTTTTTTGAATGCAGCGATCTGTGCTTTGGAGATCTCTACTGGCTGTTTCAGTACGTGCCAGCGAACGCCATCACTACATGGTGGCGTCGTTAAAGAGCCCATGAATTTGTAGTAAGCGAGGTTACCTGGTAAAACTTTGGATGGGTCAAAACTTGCTAAACTCGTTGGCGTACCTTCCGCTGGAAGCGCTGAAAATATTGGAGCCAACGTCGCATTTTCTTTGCCAGCTTTAAACAGGACCGCAACTACAAATAATTTGCCATCTGCATTTTTGTGAACGAAGTGCGCCACCATTGGATAATTAACGCCATCAATTTTTTCTTCACTTGGTGTATGGAAATGGAATTGCAACAGTGCCGCTTCGTCATTACCAACTTTCAAGCTACTACCTGCTGGCAAATTAATCTGGATTGTATGACCATTATTAACGACTTCTGCTGTACTAGATTTATAAGAAAAATCGAGTGCTGGCAAGGCAGCTTTTGTCACTTTTGATTTAACGATATCAATCGGAGATTGCTCTTTACTGATTTTGCAAGCAGAGTTTGCCTCGTCCAGATCTGCCCATTTAGTTGGCGCAGTTTTGCCATCATAACTCCAATGGGCAGGAGCACCTTTGTCTGATGCATGGGCCATACCAAATGACATTGCGAAAGCAGCACAAGTCATAGCAGCGATTAACTTTTTATTCATTTTCAATCTCCATAAAATAGGGATGCAACATACCTTCAGCTAAAAACACAGACTCAAAGTCAGTGAGTTCAATTTCTAAAAATTACCTCGGAAGCAAATGAGTAAAAACGATCTTCAAAGATTACGATACTTATACCTGATTACTATTTCTGAACAATGACTTCCGAATTATTTTTTCAAAACATTTTGCATTGTACATTACTGTAGCTATTTTGATGTCTTTTTTATAATTAATTTATTTATCCGTTAGTAATTTATAATAATACGTAAAAGACACCTATTCCACTAACCTTATTCCGATCGTCATCACATTGCGCTTTTTTGTTACTGTGCGGTGTACTGTTCAGGCACATTCATCACCACATGAATCGTAAAATCGCCCCCCAAAAAAGCAATCTGGATATCAAAATAGGATGCAAAAATGGCTCGAATCAATGGAATTTTTGAAGTAAAACTAGCCCCCCAATCAGCCGCAGAAGGCACAGAAAGCGCGCAACTCGGACGTATGAGTATAGCGAAGCAATTCTCAGGTGACCTTAACGCACACAGCCTTGGAGAGATGTTAGCCTCACGCTCTGCTACGCCTGGTTCCGCTGGATATGTCGCAATGGAGCGCGTTACAGGAACGTTATTCGGAAAGAAAGGTAGCTTTGTGCTCATGCATCTGGGTAGCATGCAGAGTGGAGCCTCTGAATTAAAAATCCAGGTCGTACCAGATTCCGGCAGTGAAGAATTGATTGGACTCAGCGGATTGATGCAGATAGAAATAAAAGAGGGTCAGCACTTTTATACATTTGATTTTTCATTGCCTGGAAGCTGATACAGGCGTGTGAAGCTTCATTAAATTGCCGTGAGCAATCGTGATTGGCGGGTTGCCCCTCCCAGAATTCTGGACGCTCCTGCTTATCGCATTTAAAAGCATTCTGTCATAGCAAATTGACGCTTGGTCTCATGTGCCTCGACCTCCCATTTTTCGTGGATTAAAGTGACATCACTCCAACACGAAATTGAAAGGAAAAATCATGAACCTTAGCGCTAATATGGATGCCGTAGTCATCGCCACGATTGCTCTCGTCATGTTGAGTAATTTGTTACGTGTGATGGCAGGATAAAACGATCATGCTCACATTTTTGATCTGGATAATGTTGTTTGTATTTTGCTGGCCGCTCGCACTAATGGCAATCGTTCTCTACCCATTGATATGGTTGCTGCTACTACCTCTGCGGATACTGGGAATAGCAGTAGATGGCGTCTTCGAGTTACTGCTTGCGATAGTGCGTTTGCCAGCAAAAATGGTGAATAGTTTGTTGTGATCAGGATAGTGATCACAACAACAAATCACTACAAACAAAGCAACTCGCATTGCTGAAAATAGGATAGCTTTGAATGATTAGTGTACGTGATTAAAAATCTCGTGCAGCTCCTCAAAACAGTCCTCTAATTCGTCATGAGATAGGCCCAGAAAATCTGTGGCCAGTTGACCGCCTTTTTCCCATTCAGCGAGTGTTTCTTCACCATGGTATTTGTGGATGCTGTATTCAGCGACCAATGCCAAAGCAATCAAGGAACGGACCGTTTCTGAGGTCGCGCCATCATTCAGCACCTCGTAATCATGATGCAACAGAATAGCGGTAGATACCTCTTCAGGCAAACCCCAGGTACGCGCCATCAAAGCCCCAATCGAAGTATGGCTGGTGCTATGACGCTGTTGTTCTGTTTCGGTAAATTTATGCTCGAATTGCTGAGAGGCAATATCCAAAGTTTGCTGATATTCCGGAAAACGTTCCATCAACAAGGGAATGCCGATGTCGCAAAACAGACCAAATGTATGCGCCATATCGGCAGAACAGATGCGCATCTGCCCGGCAAGATGCGACATTGCTTGTGCCCTTTTAGAAGAAAAATCCCAGAATTTCACCAATGATACTTTTTCGACTTGTACTGATTGCCGCGCGATAATGCCAGTCATCAACAAACCACATTGGCGCATTCCAAGCAAATTCACGGCATGTTCGACAGAACTCGCTTTCAGACGCAAACCAAAAAACGATGAATTTGTGAGTTTCAACAACGAAGCCGCCAATGCAACGTCGTTAGCAATAGTTGCTGCCAGACGCCGTGGATCGGGTTCCTTACATGCCAATTCGGTTTGCACATCAATTAACATGCTGGGACGTGGTGGAATACGGATCGTTTTGATTAAAGAATCAACAGATTGATCATTAGCAGCGGAGGAAATGCTCGAAGGTGTCATGTTAAAACGAAGAAAGGGTCATTTCTGGCGAGCAGCATTTTAACGTATCCATTACCTTGGGGAAATTTATTGCTAATGGAAAATCGGCGTAATCAAGAGAACCTAACGATGCTTTACATTTTGGCGGCAACATTAACGCGTCCTTGATCATAGCCCTAAACAATAACACAACTTTATTTAATAGGAATGACGGTAGTGTGATCAACGGCGACCGCTGTCACACTATTCTTAGGGGAACCATCGACCAGTTTATCTGAGTAAGTGAGATAAACCAAGGCGTTACGTTTTTGATCCACCATACGAACAATACGTAATTTTTTGAACAAGATCGATAAGCTTTGATTAAAGACTTCTTCTTCCTGCTTCAATGGCCCCGTAAAACTGATAGGACCGACCTGACGGCAGGCAATGGATGCCTCTGACTTATCTTCCGCCAACCCTAACCCTCCAGAAATACCGCCTGTTTTTGCCCGTGATACGTAGCAAGTAATCCCATTGACCTTAGGATCATCATAAGCCTCAACCACGACTTTATGATCTGGGCCTATCAATTTAAATGCGGTATCGACACTACCAATATTTTCGGCCCCCGCCAGACCTGTGCTGGCAACAAATAGGGACGCAAACAAAGTAACGACCTGAACTGCTGATTTCATATTGATCACCATTTTCTATTTTCCAATAAAGGGGTGGTATTTCGTCACTCTTACTTATTCAATCTTGAATGTCTTTTGCTATAGATAAAATAAATAGCGACCGCCACTGACATCCAGATAAAGAATACTTTGAATGTGGTGTCGGACAAGTCTTTTAAAATATACAAGCAAGCAAAAATACTCAAACCAGGAATCAGATAAGGCCCAAATGGCACACGGAAACCTTCGCTACCATGCCCTATGCCTTTACGACGGATCACTGGAATAGCGGAAGACACCACAATAAACGCGACCAGTGTGCCCATACTGACCATGTCCCACAAAAATGTGGAATCAACCAGACCAGCAACAATTGCCACGGCAATACAGACCAGCACCGTATTCGCCACTGGCGCTCTGGTACGAGGATTGACGACCTGGAACGAAGACGGAATTAAACCATCTTTGCTGATCGCATACAAAATCCGGCTTTGACCGTAAATGGTCACCAGTGTCACACTAAAGACCGAAATCACCGCACCAGCAGATAAGATCAATGCAGGCCAGGCTTTGCCCGTGACGTTTTGCAAAATCACTGCCAAGCCAGCTTCCTGACCTTCAAATAAATTCGCAGGTTGTGCGCCAACGGCGGCAACGGCAACTAACATGTAAAACACGGTCACGACAATCAGCGCAGCCATAATGCCAAGAGGCACATTTCGCTTAGGATCTTTGACTTCGGCACCTGCTGTTGCCACTGTATCGAGCCCAATAAACGAGAAAAACACCGTACCCGCAGCGGCAGTCACACCCGCCATACCGGCGAGACCTTTGCTGTTATCGGTATTAAAAAACGGCGTAAAGTGTTCAATATTAAAACCAGAGAATGCAATGACTGAAAAAAAGATCAGAATGGCAAGTTTAATCATCACCATGATCGCATTCACCGTTGCCGACTCTTTAGCGCCACGTAATAACAAGAAACAACAAATGGCGACCAAGGCAACCGGAGGAAGATTGAATTGGCCAGGATGTATTTCGACACCATGGGATCCTGCAACGACCATCGGCGTACGCAACATTTCCGGAATTTGCCATCCGATTGCATTCTGCAAAAAATTATTCAAATACGCTGACCAGCCAATCGCGGTGGCACTGGCAGCCAGACCATATTCCAGCAACAAGCAAGCTGCCACCACGAACGCCGCAAACTCGCCCACCGTCGCATACGCAAACGAATAAGAAGAACCAGATGCAGGTATCCTAGCCGCCAGTTCGGAATAGCATAAAGCAGTCAAACCAGCAGTCATGGCCGCAATTAAAAATGACAAAATGACAGAAGGCCCTGCTTTAGGAACCGCTTCAACCATGGTAAAGAAAATGCCGGTACCTATCGTCGCCCCGACGCCGATCATTGTCAGGGAAAATATGCCTAGCGACCGGTGCAGACTGTTTTGCTGTTGATCTTCAGAAATAATGTCATGTGCCTCAACCGCCTTGGTGCGCGTTAATTGCTGTAAAAATGATGGTTGTCTCAAGATCTATCCTTGTTCTTATGTTCAATGCTGATGTTCAAGCTCAGATGAATAAATGAATGTGCGTTTTCATTCATACTATGTACCACTTACGAACGCAGAATATACGTAACAATGTCATAGAACCGACAAAAATTCTGTCTGCCCGATGTAATGCTGGCCGAGTTGATGCCTGAAGTATTTCATTTGTGTTACACCAAAACCGCAATCATAGCGGTAAATTTCATATGGATGATGATCAACGACCTATTTTTAATGTCTTTCGTTGATGCGCGCTCTACCAGCACCAGGAATGCGACATACTCCTGCTCAAAATTGCGATTTAACTAATTTGAAGACAAATGCTGATCAAGCGCCCATTGCACGTGCTCTTTGACCATCTCTGAGGGATGAGAAAGTCTGGCTCTCAAAGCAGCAATAATTTCCGGATCGCCACGCATTTTGCTGGCAGCATTGCCAAGACCTACCGCGATATTGCGCAGCCAACGCTCATGCCCGATACGGCGGATAGGGCTACCTTCCATGATTCGTAGAAACTGCTCTTCACTCCAATGCAATAAATGCACCATCCGGGCATGGTCAAGCCCATGCCTTACCTCAAAATCATCAACCGCAGCCGCCTGTGCAAATTTATTCCACGGACAAAATAATTGACAATCGTCACAACCATAGACCCGATTGCCTATCAGAGGACGCAACTCAACAGGAATACTGCCATGCAATTCTATCGTCAGGTACGAAACACAACGTCGGGCATCAACCTGATACGGTGCCACAATTGCCTTGGTCGGACAAACATCCATACACGATTGGCATTGACCGCAATGGTCAGCTACCGGAGGATCCACTGGCAGCGGAATATCAATCAGTATTTCGCCTAAAAAAAACATCGACCCCGCTTCACGACTTAATAGCAAGCTATGCTTACCACGCCAGCCCAGACCCGATTTTTCAGCCAGCGCCACTTCCATCACCGGTGCGGAATCGGTAAACACCCGATAGCCAAATTCACCCACCTCTGCTTTGATTTTATCGGCGAGTTGTTGCAACCGGGTTCGTAATACTTTGTGATAGTCGCGCCCACGCGCGTACACAGAGATGACTGCGGTGTCGGGGGTATGCTTTTTTTCCACTTCCCGCCATTGTTTTGCCGAAGGCAAATAATTCATACGTGCCGAAATCACGCGTACTGTGCCTGGCACTAATTCGTCAGGACGGCTGCGCTTGGTACCATGGGATGCCATATACGCCATCTCACCGTGGTAACCGGCCTCCAGCCATTGCTGTAATTCAGCTTCTGCATGACTTAAATCGACATCAGCGATACGAACTTCAGCAAAGCCGAATTCCTTACCCCAACGCTTAATTTGCATCGATAAATCAGCTAATGCTTGTTCATTCAAGTTCACGCTTTACACTCCGGCGGGTACACAAGGACTGGGCAGTATGCTATGTTTAGCGAATTCATGGATAGAGGTCAGGCTGGAAATGTCACATTATAAAACTACACTGCACGATGAGGCTGCAACTCAGGCATTAGGTAAGTGTCTTGCACATCACCTCACCCCAGGCATGAGCATTTTTTTGCACGGAGATCTGGGTGCTGGCAAAACTTCACTTACCCGTTCTTTGATTCACGCTGCGGGTTACGCAGGTACCGTCAAAAGTCCGACTTATACGCTGGCCGAACCGTATGCCGTGCAAATCCAAGGTCAGGCGAGCACCATCATGCATTTTGACCTATACCGGATGATCAGTGCAGAAGAATTTACCGAAGCAGGCTTCAGGGAAGAGTTTAACGAAAAAAATATTTGCATCGTTGAATGGCCTGAAAAAGCCGATGGTCTTCTACCCGAACCCGATTTGCATGTATTTTTAAGCGTCAAAGGCGACGGTCGTGAGGTAGAATTGCGAGCGTTGTCAGCCAAAGGTATCGCATGTCTCGCATCACTCCAATTCGCCCCGAATCTATAAGCGCAGAATTCAAATCAGAATTCAACACGGAAGCTAACGAAGCCAGTGCCACTGGCTCTGCAAAAACACGCCGTACTTTCATCAAAGCGGGTGGCACTTTACTGCTGTCCGTGTTTGTTCCACAAGTCTCACAAGCCGCAAAAATTCTGGCAGTGCGGGTCTGGCCAGCCGAAGATTACACGCGCGTCACGCTGGAGAATGATAGCGAACTGGTGACCAATTATTTTACGGTCAAAAATCCAGAGCGTCTGGTCGTTGATATCGAAGGACTGGAACTCAATCCCACATTAAAAGAATTAGTCGCCAAAATTCAAGCAAATGACCCGTATATCAAACAGGTCAGGGTCGGTCAAAACAAACCGAATGTCGTGCGCCTCGTATTCGATCTGAAAGAAGAAGTCAGCCCACAAGTATTTACGCTGCAACCAGTCGGCAATTACAAACATCGCCTGGTGTTTGATTTGTATCCAGCTTCTGCGCCAGATCCGATCATGGCAATGATAGAAAAAGGCGAATGGCAAAGCGACAACAAGCCACCCCAGATTGCGCCAACAATCCCAAACATCAATCCACCTCCTGCCAATGTTCCTAAGCCAGATACATCGACAACGATTGCCAGGAACGATACCAAAGCAGAAGCAAAGCTTGATCCCAAATTTGAGCCGAAACCCGAACCCAAAGCCGATTTCCCTCCTAAGGAGAAATCAGCATCTAATGGCCGCATGATTACCATAGCGATTGACCCGGGTCATGGCGGCGAAGACCCAGGTGCGACCGGTCGCGGCGGCAATCGCGAAAAAGACGTGGTGCTATCCATTGCTAAACGTTTAAAAGCCAAAATTGAGCAACAGCCAAATATGCGCGTAATGTTGACCCGGGATGCAGATTTTTTTGTACCCTTGAACGTCCGGGTGCAAAAAGCGCGTGCAGTGCAAGCCGATTTGTTTATGTCCGTCCACGCAGATGCATTTGTGAATTCTTCCGCACAAGGTTCGTCGGTTTTTGTCTTGTCTGACAAAGGCGCCAGCTCGGCTGCAGCACGCTGGCTTGCTGACAATGAAAATGCCGCCGATCTGATTGGTGGCGTCAATATCAAGAGCCACGACAAGCAACTCGCTAGCGTCTTACTCGATCTGTCCACCACCGCGCAGATTAATGACAGTTTAAAACTTGGCAAAGTCGTTCTCTCAGAAATCAGTGGCATCAATAAACTGCATAAAGGCTCCGTAGAACAAGCCGGATTTGCAGTATTAAAGGCCCCCGATATTCCAAGCATTCTGATCGAAACCGCATTTATTTCGAACCCGGCAGAAGAAGCCAAACTGACTGATGACGCCTATCAGGATCAAATGGCTGAGGCGATATTGAAAGGGGTAAAAAAATATTTCTCGCGTAATCCACCGCTAGCGAAGAGCCGATTTACCTGATCTTCATCGCTGTTCGATTGTATAAAAAAAGCCCGGCAAACCCGGGCTTTTTTATTCAACGGCAGCAGATGAATCGCAAGCCACACCCGCCGCAATCCAACGTCTGACACGCTGCGCAAACCAATTCTGCCAACGCAATGGCAGCCACACCAGAAACGTTGCTGGTTCGGTCAACATACCACAGCGATACATTTTTTGTGTGTCATCCCACATCAATGCCTGACAACTACCAGTGCGTTGCCACAAAAAAAATAGCGCCACTGGACAAGGTTCTGCAGCACAACACACACCACATCCATTGCACGGCTGCCCCATTTCAGGCTTAGGTGGCGCAGTTTGGTGTATCCAAATCAACTTGGAAGAAGTCGTTGTGTTTTTCAAAATTGCCCCGATGGGAATGTCACCAACTAGAAATTTATACGTTTGTCCAAGTCAAGCGCAAGGTTAACCTTATTGCGACTGATTACCGGATGCTATAAATCACCATCTATAAAATCTTCCTGTGTGTGGCATGGCATTCCATTTTCTCTCTTGCACCACAAAAAAGGACAACAGCACAGTAGCGCTTTACTCTCCTGTCTCATTGTTGGTCGCTACTGAACTTGCTTATTGACTCCCAGGAATTTTATTATCATAATCAAAATATAAAGTGCTCGTGGAAAATATCTTCCTTTAATGGGAACATCGTATAAGTAAATTTTCCGGTCACTCATCACCCTCATTTGGAAAGCTCATCATGAATTCACTGTCAGATCCATCGCCTGTCCTGATTCCTATCATTGCTTTAATGATCCCTATCGTTTCGGTGATTGCGATCGTCGTCTTAAAAATTGTGCGATTGCAACTGCTGCATGAAACAATACGTCAAATCAGTGCGTCTGGTCAGACTGTGCCATCTGAATTATTGAGTGAGATTGTTAAAACAAAAGCGTCTTTAAACGATCGTTGATTTTTTTAAAAAGCAACTCTGATTAACAGTGTTTAAATAAAAAAACCGCGACCTTGATCGCGGTTTTTTTGTTGGTGCAAGCTTAGCTTACTTCTTACGCTGCGGCGGCAAATCCGTGCAGACGCCTTTGTAGACTTCTGCTGCCATACCGATGGATTCACCCAAGGTTGGATGCGGGTGGATTGTTTTCCCGATGTCCACCGCATCTGCGCCCATCTCAATTGCCAGAGCAATTTCACCGATCATGTCACCAGCGTGCGTGCCGACGATACCGCCACCGACGATGCGTTTGGTTTCCGCATCAAAAATCAACTTCGTGAAACCTTCATCACGGCCATTCGCCACCGCACGTCCGGATGCCATCCATGGGAACAAGCCTTTTTCGACTTTTAAGCCTTTAGCTTTGGCTTCATCTTCGGTCACGCCTACCCATGCCACTTCTGGGTCAGTGTAAGCAACGGATGGGATGACAGATGCATCGAAGTAGGCTTTTTCACCCGCCGCTGCTTCTGCCGCCACGTGCGCCTCATGCACGGCTTTGTGCGCCAGCATGGGTTGTCCGACCAGATCACCGATCGCAAAAATATGCGGCACATTCGTACGCATTTGCTTATCAACGTTGATGAAACCACGGTCAGTCACGGCCACACCTGCTTTGTCCGCGGCGATTTTTTTGCCGTTCGGGCTGCGACCGACTGCCACCAACACCAGATCATAGATTTGTGGTGCAGGTGCGACGTCCCCTTCAACGGCAGCAGCAAAAGTCACTTTGATGCCTTCTGGGAGTGCTTCAACGCCAACGGTTTTGGTTTTCAACATGATGTTGTCAAAACGTTTTTCGTTGAACTTCTGCCAGACTTTGACCATATCGCGGTCAGCACCTTGCATCAGACCATCCATCATCTCAACGACATCAATGCGCGCGCCGAGTGTGGAGTAAACCGTCGCCATTTCCAGACCAATAATGCCACCACCGATGACCAGCATGCGTTTTGGTACCTGACGCAATTCCAATGCGCCTGTACTGTCAACAATACGTGGATCAGTTGGAACGAACGGCAAGTTCACAACGGAAGAACCCGCTGCGATGATCGCTTGTTTGAATTGCACAACCTTCTTGGTGCCGTCGGCGGCGGTCACTTCGATATGATAAGGGCTGAGGAACTGACCAACACCTTGAACGATATTGACTTTACGTGCTTTTGCCATACCAGCCAAGCCAGTTGTCATTTTTTTGATGACGCTTTCTTTGTAGCCGCGCAGTTTGTCGATATCAATCGTTGGCTTCGCAAAGCTCACACCCAGCGCTTCCATGTGCGATGTCTCATCGATCACCGCTGCCACGTGCAACAGCGCTTTGGATGGAATACAACCCACGTTCAGACAGACACCACCGAGTGTCGAATATTTTTCTACCAGTACGGTATTCAAGCCCAGATCTGCAGAGCGGAACGCGGCTGAATAGCCGCCAGGCCCCGCACCCAAGACCATCATGTCGCACTCCATATCCACCTGACCAGTGTAGCCAGACGCCACTGGGGCTGGCACAACTGGCACAACTGGTACGCTTGCTACAGAAGCGGGAGCGGCGGCTGCAGGAGCGGAAGTTGCTACAGCACCGGCTGCTTCTACCAACAACAGCAAAGAACCTTCAGCCACTTTATCACCGACTTTGACTTTCACTTCTTTGACCACACCAGCGTGACTGGATGGAATTTCCATACTAGCTTTGTCGGATTCAACGGTGATCAAGGATTGATCTACTTTGATGGTATCGCCAACTTTGACCATCAATTCAATGACTTCCACTTCTTTGAAATCGCCGATATCTGGTACTTTGACTTCTACGATGCCCACCACTGCCGGAGTGGCAACTACCACAGCCGCAGGTGCTACCGCAGCGACTGCCGCTGGAGCTACCGCCGATACTGGTGCAGGTGCAGGAGCAGCAGGCGCAGCCGCAACGCCACCTTCCGCCTCAACGATCAATAACAGGCTACCTTCAGCGATTTTGTCACCGAGTTTGACACGCAGTTCTTTGATCACGCCAGCGTGGCTGGACGGGATTTCCATACTTGCTTTGTCGGATTCAACGGTCACCAAAGACTGATCAACTTTGATCGTATCGCCGACTTTGACCAACAATTCAATGACTTCAACTTCTTTAAAATCACCGATATCCGGGACTTTGACTTCAACTGTACTCATCGCATGCTCTCCAATCACAGCAGGGTTTTACGCAGATCTGCCAGAACATCAGCCAGATACGCAGTAAATTTCGCAGCCATCGCACCATCAATCACGCGGTGATCGTAGGACAAAGACAATGGCAACATCAGACGTGGTACGAATTGCTTACCGTCCCAGACTGGTTTCATGCTGGATTTGGACAAGCCCAAAATCGCCACTTCAGGCGCGTTGATAATTGGTGTGAATGCCGTACCACCAATGCCACCCAAAGAAGAAATTGTGAACGTCGCGCCTTGCATATCGGCTGGCTTCAATTTGCCGTCACGCGCTTGTGCAGACAATTCACCCATCTCAACAGCGATTTGCGACAAGGTTTTTTGATCAGCATTTTTGATAACAGGAACCACCAGACCATTTGGTGTATCTGCTGCAAAACCGATGTTGTAGTACTGCTTCAAGATCAAGTTTTCACCAGTCGCGTCGAGTGAAGCATTGAAGGCTTTGAATTTTTTCAGAGCAGCAACGCTGGCTTTGATCACAAATGCCAACATCGTTAATTTAACGCCAGATTTGACCAGCGCTTCATTCGATGATTTACGGAACTCTTCGAGATCAGAAATATCGGCTTCATCGAATTGCGTCACATGCGGGATCATGACCCAGTTGCGATGCAAATTCGGGCCGCTGAGTTTTTTGATGCGTGACAAAGGCAACAATTCGGTCGTACCGAATTTGCTGAAATCCAGCGATGGCCATGGCAACAGATCAAGACCAACACCGCTACCGTTTTTAGCCACTGGCGCAGCCACAGCAGCAACTTCTGTGCTACCTGCCATGATGCCTTTGACAAAGTTTTGTACGTCTTCTTGGGTAATACGACCTTTTTGACCGGAACCTGCTACGCGGGTCAGATCGACACCTAATTCACGCGCAAATTTACGGATAGAAGGTGATGCATGTGCTTTACCTGCGCTGGCCGTTGCTACTGGTGCAGAAACGACTGCTGCTGGCGCCGCAACAGCGACTGGCGCTGCCGGTGCTGGTGTGGTTGGTGCAGGCGCTGCGGCAACTGGTGCCGGTGCCGGTGCCGCTGGCGCTGGCGCTGCAGCGCCGCTAGCTTCAACGATGACCAGCAAAGAACCTTCGGCAACTTTATCACCAATTTTTACTTTAATCTCAGTCACCACACCTGCATGACTGGATGGAATTTCCATACTGGCTTTGTCAGATTCGACGGTGATCAGTGATTGATCGACTTTGATGGTATCGCCGACTTTGACCATCAGCTCAATGACTTCTACTTCTTTGAAATCACCGATATCCGGTACTTTGACTTCAATTGCGCTCATAAATTAGCTCCGTTTACGTTTCTTTCGTAGGGCGCGCGTGGCGCACCGTTCAAGTATGCAATGTTGTCTGGCTGTGCATCACACAACCAGACATGTGCGTTACACAGTTACTGGATTTGGCTTATCAGCATTAATACCGTATTTGCTGATCGCCTGTGCCACAACGGAAGCAGATAAAGCACCTTCATCAGCCAGAGTTTTTAATGCTGCAATAACCACGAAGTAACGATTCACTTCAAAGAATTCACGCAATTTTTCACGGGAATCAGAACGACCAAAGCCATCTGTACCCAACACTTTGTAGCTACGATCTTTAGGAATGAACGCACGTACTTGTTCAGCAAAGGTACGCATGTAATCGGTCGATACCACGATAGGGCCTTGCGTATCTTTCAGGCATTCTGTGATGTATGGCAAACGTGCTGGCTCAGTTGGGTGCAACATATTCCAACGTTCAGCATCCTGGCCATCACGTGCCAGCAACGTGAAGGATGGTGCAGACCAGATGTCAGCCGCAATACCCCAATCGTTTTGCAGCAATTCAGCTGCGGCAATCACTTCACGCAGAATCGTGCCTGAGCCCATCAGTTGTACACGGTGCTTAGTCGTGTGTTCCGACTTCTGCAACAGGTACAAACCTTTGATGATGCCCTCTTCCTGACCTGCTTTGATACCTGGATGGCTGTAGTTCTCGTTCATCAGAGTGATGTAGTAGAACACGTCTTCCTGATCCGTCACCATGCGACGCAGACCATCGTGAATGATGACTGCTACTTCGTGTGCAAACGTTGGATCGTAAGGTACGCAGTTAGGGATCGTTGACGCCAATACATGGCTGTGACCGTCTTCATGCTGCAAGCCTTCGCCGTTCAATGTCGTGCGACCGGCTGTACCGCCGAGCAAGAAGCCACGTGCACGCATATCGCCCGCTGCCCACGCCAGATCGCCAATACGTTGCAGACCGAACATGGAGTAGTAAGTGTAGAACGGAATCATGACGCGATTGTTGGTCGAGTAGGACGTTGCTGCCGCAATCCATGAGCTCATACCACCCGCTTCATTGATACCTTCTTGCAAAATCTGACCAGCTTTATCTTCGCGGTAGTACATCACCTGGTCTTTATCGACCGGCTCATACAACTGACCAACCTGGCTGAAAATACCGATTTGACGGAACAGACCTTCCATACCAAAGGTACGGGATTCATCGACCATGATAGGTACCACGCGTGGGCCAACGCTGCTATCACGTAACAAGGCTGTCAGGATACGTACATACGCTGCCGTAGTAGAGATTTCACGACCTTCAGCAGTTGGCTCCAACATTGCCTGGAATGCAGACAACGCTGGCACCACCAAGGCTTCATCCGCTTTTTGACGACGTTGCGGCAAGTAACCACCCAATGCTTTACGACGTGCATGCAGGTATTGCATTTCTGGCGTGTCATCAGCTGGTTTGTAAAATGGGATAGATGGCAAATCAGCGTCAGCGATAGGCAACTGGAAGCGGTCGCGCATGGCTTTGATCGCTTCATCATCCAATTTTTTGGTATTGTGTGCGGTATTACGTGCTTCACCAGACTTACCGAAGCCAAAGCCTTTGATACTCTTTGCCAGAATAACGGTAGGTTGACCTTTGTTTTCTTGCGCGACTTTAAACGCAGCATAAATCTTGTGTGGATCATGACCACCACGAGTCAGACGCCAGATGTCGTCATCCGACATTTTGGAAACCATTTCCAGCAATTTTGGATGCTTGCCAAAGAAGTGTGCACGAACATACGCACCGTCTTTGGCTTTGTAGTTCTGATATTCACCGTCCACGGTTTCCATCATCACTTTTTGCAAAATACCGTCTTTGTCTTTTGCCAGCAATTCATCCCAGCCTGCGCCCCAGATGACTTTAACGACGTTCCAACCTGCGCCACGGAAATCAGATTCCAATTCCTGAATAATCTTACCGTTGCCGCGCACAGGACCATCCAGACGTTGCAAGTTACAGTTAACCACAATCACCAGATTGTCGAGCTGTTCGCGACCTGCCATACCAATCGCACCCATGGATTCTGGTTCGTCCATCTCACCATCACCGCAGAATGCCCAGACTTTACGCTTCTCAGTATCCGCAATGCCACGAGCATGCAAATACTTCAGGAAACGTGCCTGATAAATTGCCATCAATGGACCCAAGCCCATAGACACCGTTGGGAATTGCCAGAAATCTGGCATTAATTTTGGATGCGGGTAGGAAGACAAACCTTTTCCATCGACTTCACGACGGAAATGCAGCAGTTGGTCTTCGGTCAGACGACCTTCCAGGAACGCGCGTGCATAAATGCCTGGAGACGAGTGACCTTGAATGTACAGCAAGTCACCACCATGATCTTCTGTCGGTGCGTGCCAGAAGTGGTTAAAGCCTATACCCAGCATGTTCGCCAGAGACGCAAAGCTGGATAAGTGACCACCCAGATCGCCATCTAAACGATTGGCTTTAACCACCATCGCCATCGCATTCCAACGCATCATGGAGCGCAGTTTTTCTTCGATTTCCAGATTACCCGGGCAATGTTCGCCCTGATCAGCAGGAATCGTGTTCACATAAGCAGTATTACTGGAAAACGGGATGTGCGCACCGCGACGACGCGCCAGATCCACCATGCGTTCCATCAGGTAATGAGCACGTTCTGGCCCTTCGTTTTCGATCACTGATTCGAGGGCGTCGAGCCACTCATTGGTTTCCATAACATCAGGATCATTGACGGCTTGCGCCAAAACTTGGTCTATCTGGGGTGACATAAAGAGGTCTCCTGTTGGTGCGCTGTTGAGGTAATTGCGCGTGGCACATCGACAAATATAGGCGTTACTTTTCTTAGTGTAAGCATTCTAACAGGGCTTTTTTAATTTTCCAAATAGCGATATGCAATTTCATAATGTGATATTTTGCTGCTTCGCAATATAAATGAAGTTATAAAATCACAAGCCTTATCAACGCAAGGTATTTGCCACTATTGCAATGCAACATTGCACATTAAAATGCCATCATTTATTAAATAAATATTCAGGCTTTGATGCAACAAACAAACAAAAAAGACCACTCCCAAAAAGCAAATTGCACGTCAGGAACACACATTTCACTTTGTCTACTGTGTATTTGCATCATATAAGCAACCGATAGACAATGGATTGAGCCACCCTGTCTGCATTTTAAATTTGCCACCGATAGTGAACTGCACCGCAAGAAAACCACCGGAAGGGCTCAAATGAAAATTTCAAATGGCAACAAACTGGGGATGACAAGTTTGCTATTTTTTTATGGTTTAAATTCATGTTTTCAAGCACGATTGACGTGCAATGCAAGCGTAGGAGGCGTTTTGATTTCAAGGTGATTGGCGCTTCGCAGCACGTTGCCGCCTTTCGGCGTCACCAGTAATTGAGAAAATAAACGAATCACCCAACGCGCCCAGTAGACATAGGTCTCTTCGTTGCGTAAGCTATAATATTTATCTCGAATGCAACGTTTGAGTTGATCGAGCAATTTTGGTTTTAAAACCGCGTCTGAAGCCTGTACATTGGGAGTGACGTTTTTCATGGTTATTTAGTTCTTTTTTTTATACAGTACATTGTTCAAATAACCGTGTGACAAGCCTTTCCATGGATTTGATTGGTTGAATTAGGTGGACGGCATCTGTCCGCCTAATTAAAGTTAGTCTTTTCTCAAACACGCACCTTGTGGCTATCCGTTAGGCACCAAAAAATGATCCAACAGGCGTCATCCCATCTCGCAAAAAAACTGGAAGTGGAGTTTCACAAGAAACTGCTCGCTGCGGCAATTGCGCAGCTGGACAACGCAGGTGACCCCCTTGCCGTCAACAACTTTTGCTCGACCGTTCGAGAGCTGATTCGTCACGTGCCTTCTTTTCTGGCTAGCGATGAAGAAATCAAGAAGTGCCCATGGTTCCAACCCGACAGCACGTCGAGAACCGGCATAACTCGAAGTCACGCAGTACATTTCATTGTATGTGGTGGCCTAACGGAAGATTACGTAACAACGCAACTTGAAATCGAGTTGCCGGAAATCAAAAAAGAGCTTTCCAGCGCAATCAAAGTATTGAACAAATTCACGCACCTTAATGAGGCCACCTTCAACATACCAATAGCTGAATTTGAACCTCAAGCGATATCCGTTATAAATGCACTGACAGAAGTGCTGGATTTGGGCCAAGACTGCCGTGCTCAACTCACTCAGTCGCTGGCTCACCGTATTGAGAAAGGCGTTGTCTCTGCCGCTATTTCTGAGACGCTGCTTGCGATTGATGAAATTGCAACTCACCACTCGGTTGAATTTATCGACATTGAAGAGATAGAGGTTGTTTCAATTGGCAGCACTGAAATTGAGATCTCCGTGCATGGAAACATTGAAGTGGAGTTGCAGTGGGGCTCAAACAGTGACGTCAAGAATGACACGGGCGCGGTAGCGAATGACTCTTTCCCCTTTCGATGCATGATCACTTCGCACACTACCGAGCCAGAGGAAATCCATATCGAAACCGATCACCTGCAAATTGACACCAGTGATTGGTTTGGCGACCAAGATGATGAGTATTGATCGCATTGCACACGTGACGCTGGCCCAAACCGTAATCCGCCCACCAGAATACAAAGTCTATTGCGTTTGCATTTTCACATCACCGTAAAACATTAGTTTCAATATTCTCGAAATATAGTATAGTAAACCCATGAACGAAAATGACATCATCAAAGCACTGAGTGCATTAGCCCATCCGGTTCGCTTAAAAGTATTTCGCGCCTTAGTGGTTGCCGGAGAACCTGGCATAACGCCGGGCGTCTTGCAAGAAGGTTTAGAAATTCCAGCGACTACCCTCTCGTTTCATCTAAAAGAGCTCGCCAATGCAGGTTTGGTCAATATCGAGCGTTCTAGCCGCAATTTGGTGTATCGGGCAGCCTACGAGCAAATGAATGGCTTAATTGATTACCTGACAGAAAACTGTTGCAGCGGTAATGAATGCGAGATAACTCAAAAAGTTGAATCTTGTGGTTGTTAATTACGTAGTTGTTCATTGATCCTTGAAGGAGTCGTAATGAAACGTTTTCATATCCATACCCATGTTGAAGACTTGCAGAAAAATATCGTCTTCTATTCGGCCATGTTCGGTGCCGAGCCAACTCGTGTCGAAAGTGATTATGCTAAATGGATGCTAGATGATCCCCGCATCAACTTTGCAATATCCACCCGTGGTAGCAAACATGGAATTGATCACCTCGGCATTCAAACCGATACGGAAGAAGAATTGGCTGAACTGAAATCACGAGCGGAATCTGCCGACCTCAGCTTACATGACGCAGGAGAAACGACCTGCTGTTATGCGCGAAGTGACAAACACTGGCTCACAGATCCACAAGGTATTGCATGGGAACATTTTCATACTCTCGACAGCATTCCAGTTTTTAGTGAGCAGGAAAATGCCGCAGCAGTAACATCTGCGTGCTGCCCCGCGCCAAAACCACAAGGCAAGCCTCTCGCCATTCCAGTCAAATCTTCGTGCTGCTGAGGAATATTCTATGACCATCAATGTACTCATTTTATGCACCCACAATTCTGCGCGCAGCGTACTTGCTGAGGGGATGCTGAATCATCTTGCAAAACAATCAGGCAAAGATATCAAAGCTTTTAGCGCAGGAAGTACGCCAAGTGGCCGCGTCAATCCGTATGCTCTTGACGCACTGGTACAAGCTGGGGTTGATACCAGCGCGATGTACAGTAAAAGTTGGGATGAATTTACTTTACCAGATGCACCGGTCATGGATATTGTCATTACCGTCTGTGACAGCGCCGCGTCGGAACAATGCCCTTACTGGCCGGGCAGCCCGGTCAAAGTTCATTGGGGCTATCCAGATCCATCCAATGCACCAGAAGCAGAAAAAAAGAAAGCTTTTGATTTGACCCGTCAGGCAATCGGATACCGTATGTTGCAACTGCTTGCACTACCTCTTGAAACCATGTCGCATGCAGAGCGCCAGTCCGCTTTATTGCACCTGCAAAAGAGCTGACTATGTCTCGCTCAATGCCTTATTCACTCATTCAAAAACTTACCGGAGAACTGTTAGGAACAGCATTGCTCCTTGCCATTGTCATTGGTTCCGGCATTATGGGACAACGCTTAGCTTCTGGTAACGATGCCATTGCATTGCTGGCAAACACAGCAGCGACCGTAGCGGGGCTCTATGTGTTGATTGAAGTGTTTGGCCCCATTAGTGGCGCACACTTTAATCCCGCGGTATCAACCATCATGACAATAAGAGGAACGCTGGCAAAGAAGCTCTTGCTTCCCTATATCGTCGCGCAACTCGCAGGTGCCCTGCTTGGCGCCTGGCTCGCACATGTGATGTTTGATATCAGTGTTCTTCAAGTTTCAAGCAAAATTCGTACAGGAACAGGCCAATGGATTGCAGAGATCGTTGCTACTGCGGGATTGTTACTCGTGATCCTGCGGGCACCGTCTGAAAAAGTCGCCGGTATGGTCGCCGCCTATATCGGTTGTGCTTATTGGTTCACCGCTTCAACCTCATTTGCCAATCCCGCAGCGGCATTTGGGCGAATGTTTAGCGACACCTTTGCTGGCATATCGCCTGCAAGCGTTCCAGCATTTATGGCAGCACAATTCGCGGGTGCTGGTCTTGGATTGATCGTTAGCCGATACCTGGACGATTGAACCTTATCGCAAACAACAATTCCCGCAATGCAAGCGTGATTTTTCATTTCCTGAGAATGAAGTCTGCAACCGTTGTTTTCATAAATACAATAATTGATTATTATCTAAACATTGCTGAAAGTCGCAATAGCATTTCTGGCAGCGACGTCGAACGTGGTCTACGTAGGCTGTGTTGGTAAAAACTTAGCCGCGATTGTCAACTTGCTTTCATTCGCAAGGGGCGCATCCTTTATAATCGCGGTTCCTTCTGTTTTTTACCCATCGCTATCATGACTGCTCAAATCATCAACGGAACCGAACTCTCCCAACAACTGCGCGCCGACGTGAGTCAACGTGCTGCAGCTTTAACCGCGCAAGGCAAACAACCTGGTCTGGCAGTCATTCTGGTGGGCGAAAATCCTGCCTCACAGGTGTATGTACGCAACAAAGTAAAAGCGTGCCAGGATTGCGGCTTTTACTCGGTTTTAGAGAAATATGAAGCAGAATTAAGCGAAGAAGCCTTGCTCTCGCATATCGATCGACTCAATAACGACCCAAAAATCAATGGCATTTTGGTACAACTGCCGTTGCCAGCACATATCAACGCCAACAAAGTTATTGAAGCAATTGCCGCTGAGAAAGATGTTGATGGCTTCCATATCAGCAATGCTGGTTTGCTGATGACAGGTCAACCATTGTTCCGCCCATGCACACCATACGGTGTCATGAAAATGCTGGAATCCATTAATTATCCAGTTCGCGGGGCAAATGCGGTGGTCGTTGGCGCTTCCAATATTGTCGGCAAACCGCAAGCGATGTTGCTCTTGCAAGCTGGTGCTACCGTCACCATCTGTAATTCCAAGACCCGCGATCTGGGTGCACACACCCGCAATGCAGACATCCTGGTCGTCGCGACCGGCAAGCGCAATATTGTGACGGCTGACATGATCAAACCTGGCGCTGTTGTTATCGACGTCGGCATGAATCG
This sequence comes from Undibacterium sp. SXout11W, assembly GCA_049339905.1. Lineage (GTDB taxonomy): Bacteria > Pseudomonadota > Gammaproteobacteria > Burkholderiales > Burkholderiaceae_D > Undibacterium. The sequence goes on along the minus strand of JBMPPG010000011.1, from coordinate 110,404 downwards.
TGACGACGAAGGCAAACTGTGTGGCGACGTCGACTTTGCGCCAAGCAAAGAGGTCGCGGGATACATTACGCCAGTTCCTGGTGGCGTTGGCCCTATGACCATCACCATGTTACTGGTCAACACGATTGAAGCTGCTGAAAGAATTTAATATGACTATCGCCTCTCCATTGCTCGACTTTAGCGACCTGCCGCGTTTTTCTGAGATTCGCGCAGAGCAAGTGACACCCGCCATTACCAGTCTGTTGGAAGAAAACCGCGCTGTTGTTCAACAACTGTGCGAAGACCAATCTGCCGTCACTTGGGAAAACTTTGTCGAGCCTTTGGAGAATGCGACAGAAAAACTCGGCCGCGCATGGAGTATCATCGGTCATCTCAATGGTGTTGCTGATACACCTGAAATGCGCGCTGCATATAACGACAATCAACCTGCCATCACCGAATTCTGGACTGAATTGGGGCAAAATCTGGTGCTGTTTGAGAAGTACAAAGCCTTGCGCGCACAAGCTGGTTTCGACCATCTTCCGGTCGCCCGTAAGACGATTATTGAACATGCGATCCGTGATTTCCGATTAGGTGGCGCTGAACTGCCAGCAGACCAGCAACGTCGCTACGCAGAGATTCAGGAAAAACACGCGATGTTGACCACGCGTTTTTCTGAAAATGTACTCGATGCAACGAATGATTATGGCTTGTTCATTGAAGACCTTGCACAACTTAAAGGCCTGCCAGAAGATGTAATTCAGGCAGCCAAAGCAGCGGCTGAAAAAGACGATAAAAGCGGATATAAATTTACGCTGCACTTCCCTTCGTATTTCCCGCTGTTGCAGTACGCTGATAACCGCGAAATTCGTGCAACCATTTACCGAGCCAATGCGACCAAGGCGTCTGAGCTTGGTGCAAAGTCAGAGTGGGACAACACCGCAATCATGAAAGAGATTTTGCAATTGCGTCTGGAAGAATCGCAATTGTTGGGTTATCAAAATTTTGCCGAGGTGTCACTCGTCAGCAAAATGGCCGAGTCACCTTCACAAGTTGCCGGTTTTCTGGAAGATCTGGCCAACAAAGCGCGATCTTTTGCAGAAAAGGATTTGCAGGAATTGCGCGACTTCGCCGCCACAGAATTAGGCATAGAAAAACTGGAAGCGTGGGATGTTGCTTATGCGTCTGAAAAACTGCGCGAACAACGCTACGCATTTTCAGAACAAGAAGTGAAGCAATACTTTCCTGAGCATCAGGTCGTCAACGGCTTATTCCGCGTTATCCAAACCTTGTTTGCAGTTGAAATCAAACCCGATCAGGCGGGCACCTGGCATCCAGATGTAAAATTCTATCGCATCGAAAAAGACGGTCAATTAGTTGGGCAGTTCTACCTTGATTTGTATGCACGTAACGGCAAGCGAGGTGGTGCGTGGATGGATGATGCGCGTGGTCGCCGTCTGACAAAAAATGGCGTTCAAACGCCGGTCGCCTATCTGGTTTGTAACTTCACCGAACCAGCTATCGTAAATGGCATTGCTAAACCAGCTTACTTCACACACGATGAAGTGATTACGCTGTTCCATGAATTTGGTCATGGCTTGCATCACCTCCTTACCAAAGTAGACGATTTATCGGTGTCCGGCATCTCTGGTGTTGAATGGGATGCGGTGGAGTTGCCCTCACAATTCATGGAAAATTTCTGCTGGGAATGGGATGTCTTGCAGCAAATGACGGCGCATGCAGAAACCGGCGCAGCGTTACCGCGTTCGTTGTTCGATAAGATGATCGCTGCTAAGAATTTTCAGTCCGGATTGCAAACCTTACGTCAGGTTGAATTTGCCCTGTTTGACATGCGCCTGCATGGCGAATTCAACCCACAGGGTGAGCAAACCGTGCAACAAGTACTTGATCACGTACGATCACAAGTGGCTGTATTTACCGCGCCAGAGTTCAATCGTATGCAACACTCTTTCAGCCACATTTTTGCGGGTGGTTATGCGGCAGGCTATTACAGCTACAAATGGGCCGAGGTGTTATCGGCCGATGCGTATTCCGCATTTGAGGAACAAGGCAAGACAGAAGGCAGCAATTTATCTCGTACAGCGGGAGCACAATTTCAACGTGAAGTCCTGGAAGTCGGCGGCTCGCGCCCTGCACTCGATTCGTTCAAGGCATTCCGCGGCAGAGAACCATCAATTGACGCGTTACTAAGACACAATGGCATGACAGTATGAAGGAGAAAAGATTGATGCAAGTCCCATTTAAATTCGCTGCACTGATACTTCCACTGTGCTTACTGGGGGCGACCGCGCAGGCACAGTTATACAAATCAGTTGGGCCAGATGGTAAAGTGACTTATTCAGATAAGCCGCCACCAGCCAATCAAAAATTAGTTGAAACCAAGACGATCGCAACCTCGCAAGATGTCACAAATTTACCCTATGAATTGAAATTGGCGGCATCCAAAAATCCGGTTGTCATCTATACGACATCAAATTGCAAGCCATGTAGTGATGGTAAGAATTTTTTGAAAGGAGCGGGAATTCCTTTCCTCGAAAAGACGGTGAAAACAAGTGCTGATTCCGATAAACTCAAGCAAATCAGTGGTGATATTCAGTTGCCATTTATAACTATAGGTGGCAACAAGATTCACGGCTACAATCAGGATGAGTGGAAGATCGCAGTAACCACAGCAGGCTATCCGGACAGCAACCGATTGCCAGCAAGCTATGTCTATCCACCAGCAGAAAGTGCGGCTCCTGCAAGCAAAGCTGATCCTGCTCCAGCCAGGAAAAATTTGCCTGAAACTGCCCCCGCACCAGTACCGACTAAGAGCACCGAAAATGACAATGGCTTCCGCTTCTGATAATTCTGAGAAAACACGCATCGATTTTCACAGCAATGTCGCCGATAAACTCAATTACACGTGCCGCCTGATACGCAAGGCACGTGCGGCCAACTGCAAGGTGATCGTATTTCACCCAGACAAACAAGTATTGCAAAATATTGATGCGGCGTTATGGTCATTGGAAGAAACCGCGTTTCTGCCGCATGTGATGGCAGACGATGCATTGGCTGCTGTTACACCTGTCATTTTGAGTCTGGGCGAGCTCCACCAAAGCCCGCATTTTGAATTGTTAGTCAACTTAAGTACGCGGACTCCGGAGAATTTTGATTTGTTTGCGCGTATGATAGAAATAGTCTCCAGCGACCAAAAAGAAACTGAACTCGGGCGTGAACGCTATCGTCAATACCACCAACAAGCTTTTCCACTGAGCCATAACGTGGCGAAATAAAATGAATACACAACTTGACGCCAGCATCCCGGTTCTGACTGAGGTCATTCCTCTGGAAGAAATTTCTTCTGAAAATGCTCCTCCGCCCTCTGAAGCTTTAGCATCAGGCAGCACCGATGACCAGTCACATGAACACGGCGCCATTAGCGAAGAACAATGGCAATTGCTGGAACAAACCTTAAAAGAAAATGTACTCAAACAAGTACTAACCAGAATCGATTTTGTGTTGGAACACCGGGTCAGAGACAGTCTCGCAGACGTTTTGCAAACGGCAGTCTCCGCGCTGGCTGAAGAAATCCGGATAGGTTTAAAAAATTCTCTCGAAGATGTCGTCACTCGCGCAGTGAACCAAGAAATCGCCAAGGCAAAAATATCAAAATAAGTAAAAATAGCGCGTTTATTTTTATTTTAAAACATACGATGCATTTCTTTTTTCAAAAATAAAAATAAACTTAAGCGTTATGATTACCTGAAAAACCATAAGCTTTCTACAATCTCATCTGAAAAATAAAGAACTGCTCTTTTTGCGGCAGTCCTCACAAACAGGAGATTGGTCTATGAAAGTCATCGTTCTCGGCGCAGGCATTATTGGTACTTCCACAGCATGGTTTCTGAATCAACAAGGACATGAGGTTATCGTCATAGAACGCCAACCCGGGGCCGCACAAGAAACCAGTTTCGCCAATGGCGGCCAGATTTCAGTCTCACACGCAGAACCTTGGGCAAATCCATCTGCACCACTCAAGATTTTAAAATGGCTGGGCAAAGACGATGCGCCGCTATTATTTCGTCCTCGTGCTGAGTGGCTGCAATGGCAGTGGGGTCTGCAATTTTTACGTGAATGCACACAACAGCGAACTGATTATAATATTCGTCAAATTGTCGCCATCGCTGAATACAGCCGTCAAACCTTACTTGAAGTCAGAGCATCTACCGGGATCGAGTACGACAGCCTGAGCAAAGGCATCCTACACTTTTATACGGATCAGAAAGAGTTTGACAGCTCCTTACCTGCCGCCCGCCTGATGCGAGAATTAGGATGCCCACGGATGTCCATCAGTGCCGACGAAGTCGTCCAAAGAGAGCCTGCGTTAGCTGGTATGCGGCAACAGATTGTTGGAGGCGACTTCACTGACACCGATGAATCAGGCGACGTCTATAAGTTCACAACTGACCTCGCCAGAAAAGCCGAGGAAGCTGGCGTGGTTTTCCAGTACAACACCTGCGTCACCAGGCTATTGTCAGAAGGTTGTGGCACTGACGCAACGGTAACGGGGGTCGAAGTTATTGACGCACAAGGTCGTCATCAGGTCTTACGCGCAGACGCATTTGTCGTCGCTATGGGAAGTTTCTCACAGGCGCTACTAAAACCACTAGGTATCCCTTTAATGATTTATCCCGGAAAAGGTTACTCTGCAACCTACCCTGTCACCAATCATAGTGCCGCACCGATAATTTCGCTCACCGATGATGGTTACAAACTCGTCGTCTCTCGCCTCGGAGACCGTCTTCGGGTGGCAGGAACTTGCGAAATCAATGGTTACACTCGCGAACTCAACAGCACGCGCTGTGAAGCAATTACTCGTCGCACCAAAGAACTATTTCCGGATGCTTGTGACTATACGGCTCCTGTCTATTGGACTGGATTGCGCCCGCTCACCCCATCTAACGTGCCATATATAGGTAAGACCAAATACCGCAACCTGTTCGTAAATACCGGCCATGGCACCCTCGGATGGACAATGGGGGTTGGCTCAGGCAGAGCAATCGCTGAGATTATTTCTGGTTATACGCCGCAACTTGATTTTGCATTTACCGGCATGGGGCGTTCTGCACCGATCGGCCGACTCGCGGTTGCCAGCTAAAAATCAGGCTACGCCGCGGCTTTGTAGCGGCACGAATTGCCTTTTTTTATGCATCGCCGAAATGGCGCCGCCTTCAGGTCACGCCATTTCCACGACAGATGCCACAGTTTGACGTATCAGGTCGACTTGTTTTGTCCAGGCAAGGATAAATCAAGGCACATAAATACGAAAAAATATGTTTCATTTTTGAGAAAAAATTGTCAAATTTATCGATCTTGACGCATTATTTCTTCACTTTCACCTGCAATTCTTCGGCTTTTTCATCAAATGAAATACGTGTCGTAAACTTGGTCTTCTTCATTGGAAATCGTGAGTGAAAATGCCGGACGTTACCTGAACCAGAAATGACGCGCCGCACAAATTGGTAGTAGGCATCCATGTCAATGACGTGTACCACCAGGAAATAATCGTACTCGCCAGAAACAAAATAACACTGCATTACTTCCGCTTCCTTATTCATGCGTGCCTCAAAATCGTGCATAAATTCGTCACTTTGATTGACCAGTGAGACTTCCAGGAAAGCCAGCATACCAAAAGCCAAGGCAAACGGATCTACCACGCTCACATCATTGCTGATCACGCCTACGTCACGTAATTCTCTGATGCGGCGCAAACAAGTGGGCTGGGAAATGTGTAATTTTTCAGCTAAAGTTCGAGTCGGGATTTGATTGTCTCTTTGAAGTTGATTCAAAAGCTTGCGATCAAGCTTATCTAACGCACGGAATTGAGGCATATAAAAATCGTCTGATTTGAAAAAAAACCGCACAAAATAGCTTTGCGAAATATTTTTTATGTTGTACCTTTTGTTTATTCAGTGATCTGAATAAGTTGGTAATGCAATAGTGTTGTCCTACTTTATTAAACCTTAGGAGTAATGTTCATGTCGTTCAAAACAAAAATGATTCCACTGGCAGGCGCAATTGCTTTCGCTTTCGCTGGTGCAGCGGCAGCTGACGATGTAGTAATTAAAATTGGTCACGTTGGTCCTATCTCTGGCGCTATCGCGCATTTGGGTAAAGACAATGAAAACGGCGCCAAAATGGCGATCGAAGAGCTGAACGCAAAAGGCCTGATGATTGGCGGTAAAAAAGCTAAATTTGAACTGCTGGCAGAAGATGATGCTGCAGATCCAAAACAAGCAACTACCGTAGCACAAAAACTGGTTGACGCGAAAGTCAACGGCGTAATTGGTCACTTGAACTCTGGCACAACAATCCCAGCGTCTAAAATTTACAACGATGCTGGCCTGGTACAAATCTCCCCATCTGCAACAAATCCAAAATACACACAACAAGGCTTTAAAGGTGCATTCCGCGTAGTGGCGAATGACGGCCAGTTGGGCGGCACATTGGGACGCTACGCAGTACAGATCAACAAAGCGAAGAAAATCGCTGTGATCGATGACAAAACAGCCTACGGCGAAGGTGTTGCTGCTGAGTTTATCAAAGGCGCAAAAGGTAAAGGCGCGGAAGTTGTTGTGCAAGAACATACAACTGACAAATCCACTGATTTCAGCGCGATCTTAACCACAATCAAAGCTAAAAACCCAGACGTGATTTTCTTCGGTGGTATGGATGCGGTGGCTGGTCCTATGCTGCGTCAGATGAAAGCACTGGGCATTACTGCTAAGTTCATGGGCGGCGACGGTATCTGTACAGCGGATTTGGTGAAACTGGCTGGCGACGCAATTGGTGAAGGTCAGGTAGTTTGTGCTGAAGCTGGCGGTGTTCTGGATGCACAAAAAGCAGCGAATGAAAAATGGAAAGAAGACTACAAGAAGAAATTCGGCGTAGGTGTTGAAATCTATGCTCCGTATGTTTACGATGCTGTTATGACTATGGCTCAGGCAATGAAAGAAGCTAATTCCGCTGATTCAGCGAAATACTTGCCATTCCTGAAGAAAATCAAATACCACGGCGTTACTGGCGACATCTCCTTTGATGACAAAGGCGATATCAAAGACGGTACTCTGACTTTGTACACATACAAAGGCGGTAAACGTGATCTGTTAGCAGTCACTAAGTAATTCAGCCTCAAAATTTAAAAGCCCGTTGGAAATTCCACCGGGCTTTTTTATTTGTCTTGCGATTTTTTTGTAATGACCAGCGATTCAATTCAAATCTGACTGGCAAATACAAAGGAAGTTATTTCAAAGAGAGTATCCACTTTACCAGGGTATGTGCTTCTGCTTCTGACACTTGTGTATTCGCAGGCATTGCCATTGCACCCCATGCACCACTACCACCCTTCAATACTTTTTGCACTAATTTTGCTTCAGCAGTTTTGTCACCAGCATATTTTTTGGCGACGTCTTTATATGCGGGGCCTACGATTTTTGTATCGACAGAATGGCATGCCATGCAATTTTTAGCTTTTGCCAAATCCATATTTGCCATCGCTGAGCCGGATGCCAAAAGGGCGAATGTTGCACCTACCAATAATGAATATTTCATTGCTTTCTCCAGGTTAAAAAATGCGGGTTCATTTTAACGCTTTTTCTCCCACTTAAGCACGTTCACAAGCACATGGGTTGACCCGCTGCAAAATACGCTTTAATCTCCCGACAACAGGAGACAACTATGCTATTAATTATTCCGCTCTTTATATTACTAATTTTAAAGCTGGCCGGTGTCTGGATTTTTGCCGCCATGTCATGGTGGTGGATTATAGGATTAGCCGTATTTGCATTCCTGTGGTTTGAATTTTTTGAACGTATGCTAGGACTCGATAAACGCAAAGACCATATACATTTTGAAAAAATGAAGCAAGAACGCCTAAAACGTACTTTCAATAAAAACACTGGACGCAAGTGACTTCATATTATCGCAATTTCAAAACAGCCAGTCATAATGAACCGATATAGGCAAACGAGAATATCGGTTCAATTCTTAAACTGGACAAGCATCAACTTCACTCTGCAATCTGATGAGTAATAGTCTGGAGTTAAGGCAGTTACGGTATTTTATCGCCGTTGCCGAAGAGTTGCACTTTGGAAAAGCAGCGATCCGCCTTCATATGACGCAACCACCGTTATCGCAGGCCATTCAAGCGTTTGAAGCAGAGCTCGGCGTCACCTTATTCGTCAGAACTACTCGTCAAATTAGCCTTACACCAGCAGGTACAGCACTCTTACCAGAGGCGCGCAAACTGCTATTACAAGCGCAAGGCTTACGCCAACTGGTACAACGCGCCGCAGCAGGCACACAAGGTCATCTGAGCCTTGCCTTTGTATCAATTGCAGATTACAGCATTTTACCGCCGACACTCAGAACGTTCCGCCACAGTCACGCTAACGTCAGCATAGAATTGCGCGAAGCGACCAGTGACGTCCAACTGGACGCTTTAGAAAAAGCAGAGATTGACGCCGGCTTCATGATTCCACCGATTCCGGAAAAATATCACGCGCTACTCCATTACAAAAAAATCCTGACTGAACCGCTGATACTGGCCGCCCCCGAACATTTATTCCCAACTGAGGCAGTGGTCAGATTAGAGCAATGTATCGGTCAGAGCCTGATCCTTTTTCCACGTAAGATTGCACCTGCCTTACATGACGCTATTCTGGGTTTCTTTCATGAATTTGGCCTGACGCCAGATATCGGTCAGGAAGCCATTCAAATGCAAACCATCGTCGGGCTGGTTTCGGCTGGCATGGGCATCGCACTTGTGCCACAATCCGTGTCGAACTTACAGCGTCCCGGCGTGTCTTACCATGTATTAGCCAATAGTGCACCTACCGTAGAGATAGGATTTGCCTGGCGCAAAGATAATCCCTCGGCGGTCTTACATTCATTTTTACAGCTTTTAAACCCAAAATATGCTGATTCATCCCAATCCTGATCCTGTTGCTTTTTCCCTCGGACCTTTGAAAGTACATTGGTATGGCCTGATGTACATGGTCGCCTTTGCACAATTTGTGGCGCTCGGAAGACTACGTCTGAAACTCCCCCACATCGCCGCGCAGGGTTGGACCAAAGAACACATTGATGACATGTTGTTTTACGGGGTGCTGGGGGTGGTACTCGGTGGTCGTCTGGGCGAGGTATTCTTCTATCGTCCGCAGTTTTTCTTCGAAAATCCATTGGAAATTGTTCAGGTTTGGCATGGCGGTATGTCCTTCCATGGCGGCTTCATCGGGGTATTGATTGCGATGTTTTTGTGGGCACGTAAAGTAAAAATGCCTTTGGTGAACGTCTATGACTTCATTGCCCCCCTGGTGCCGCTAGGTTACGCTGCTGGCCGCATCGGCAATTTTATTAATCACGAATTACCAGGCCGCATTGCCTCTGCCGATTTGCCTTGGGCAATGATATGGCCAGGCGTCGATTATCCAGTACATCCATCACCGATTTATCAGGCCTTGGTCGACGGCGTCCTGTTATTCATCATTTTGTGGATTTACGCACGCAAGCCTCGTCCACCATTAGCAGTGGGTGCACTTTTTGTGACTTTGTATGGATGCGCCCGCTTTTTCACCGAGTATTTCCGCACGCCGGATTATGAACGCAGCTTTGCTGGCATCACAATATCCGCTGGACAAATGCTCTCGTTACCGATGATCGTTGGTGGTTTGTGTCTGCTGATTTTTGCCTACTGGAAGCAAAAGAACCTGCCTCTCAAGTGATGAATTTAGGATGCGAATACGGTTCAACTTCACTTGATCGTTGCAGCGAAGTTAAAGAAAAGACCAACTCTACGTGATCTGACCGAAAAATTTCGTACAAAAACATCAGGCTGGCATATATTTCGTTGAGCAACGAACTATTTGCCAGCTTTTTTGTCATATCAGGTCGCGCTTTTGGAAAATTTAATCACATTTTTCAAACGTGCGGATTAATCCATCCGGTTGGTTACGCGCCAGCTTTACTAAAATAATTAAGGGATCATCACATGCAACGCACTCTGCTGTCTCTCGCTGTTCTCGCCACATTATCCGTTGGTGTTTCAAGCATCGCTTTCGCACAGTCTTCGGCACCAGCAGTCGCCAGTACCGCCAGCAAACCCAACGCAACACTTAGCTCAGGTATAGACTTGCAATGGCAAGATACCACCGTACGTCCGCAAGATGATTTCTTTAAGTTTATGTCCGGCAAATGGCTGGCAACGGCAGAGATCCCTGCTGATCGCGCCCGCTTTGGCTCTTTCGACCAATTACGTGATTTATCTGAACAACGCTCACGTGACATCATCACTGCGTTAGCCAATGATAAGACCCTCAAGGCTGGCAGCAATCAGAAAAAAATTGCTGACTTATACAATAGCTTCATGGATGAAGCGCACGCAAACAAGCTTGATATCAAACCCTTGAATGCCACTTTCAAACAAATCAGCAAGCTGGAAAAAAAAGAAGAGTTCCCTGCATTGATTGCACAACTCTCGCAACTTGGCGTGTCTCTGCCTGTCAACTCTGGTGTGAACCAGGACGCACGTGATTCCAGTACTTATGCAGTCTACGTCAGTCAGGGTGGTCTGAGCTTACCTGATCGTGACTACTACCTGAAAGATGACGCGAAATTCAAAGCTTTCCGTGATGCCTACGTCAAACACGTAGAAAAAATGTTGTCCATGAGTGGTGAAAAAAATGCTGATAAATCAGCAGCAGACATTCTCGCACTGGAAACACAAATCGCCACCATACAATGGACAAAAGTGGAGAACCGTAATCCTGTCAACACCTACAACAAAATCGAGCTCGCGAAATTAACAGAACTGATGCCAGGATTTAACTGGACCAGCTACTTTGCTGGCACTGGCGTTGGCAATAAAGTGAATTACGTCATTGTGCGTCAACCAAGCTTCTTAACCGCTTTGGCAAAGATCGTTAATGACACGCCTGTCGCGGTTTGGAAATCCTATTACAAATGGAAAGTACTGGATGCTTACGCACCATTCTTGTCCCAACGTTTTGTCGATGAAGATTTTGGATTTTCCAGCGTGACCTTGCGCGGTATTCCAGAAAACCAACAACGCTGGAAACGCAGTGTGGCAAGCGTTGAAGAAAGTATGTCGGAAGCTTTAGGTGAATTGTATGTCGCTAAATACTTCCCACCAGAAAATAAAGCGCGTATGCAAAAATTAGTGAATAACCTGATCGAAGCATACAAACAAAGCATAAAAACCCTGACCTGGATGAGCCCTGAAACCAAAAAAGAAGCCTTAGTCAAACTATCCAAATTTACACCAAAAATCGCTTATCCTGATCAATGGCGCGACTATAGTGGCTTGCAAATCAAAGCCGACGATCTGGTTGGTAACGTGATGCGTAGTCGTAGCTTTGAACATCAACGTGAGATCGCCAAACTCGGCAAACCAGTTGATCGCAAAGAATGGGGCATGAGCCCACAAACCGTGAATGCGTATTACAACTCACGCAAAAATGAAATTGTCTTCCCAGCGGCGATTTTGCAACCACCATTCTTTAACCCAGCCGCAGATGACGCAGTCAATTACGGTGGTATCGGTGCAGTGATCGGCCACGAAATCAGCCATGGCTTCGATGACTCTGGCAGCCAGTCAGACGGCGACGGCAATTTGCGCAACTGGTGGACTAAAGAAGACAAAGAAAACTTTGCCAAACTAACTGACGCATTGGTCGCGCAATACAATGCCTATAGCCCATTACCCGGTTACAACGTCAATGGTAAGCTGACCCTGGGTGAAAATATCGCAGATAACTCAGGTTTATCGATCGCTTACAAAGCATATCAAATTTCACTCGGCGGCAAACCAGCCCCTGTGATCGACGGCTACACTGGCGATCAGCGTCTGTTTATGGGCTGGGCACAAGTCTGGCGTGGCAAAGCCCGCGATGCAGAAGCGATTCGTTTAATTAGCATTGATCCACATTCTCCGGCAGAAGTCCGCGGCAACGCACCATTGACGAATGTGCCAGGCTTCTACTCCGCATTTGGCGTCAAAGAAGGCGACAAAATGTATGTCGCGCCAGAGAAGAGAACGACTATCTGGTAAGCGTTAAAGAAAACAATCTAAAAACTCAGGATGTTGTTGCAATCCTGAGTTTTTTTATTTTAGGTGAAGAAGTGTCTCTTTCCTCGCGGCCAATCCTGGCGTGTATCACAGACTTCGCATAACTAAAAAACCAACACCTCTGAGCTTCAGCATACGCAGCAACGACGCAAGCAGAACTTACATTGTTTTGCAAAAGTTCAAAAATAGGCCTTGACGAACGATAAGGTCTCGATTTACATTAGATCCCATGACATCCCCAAAACACATCACTGCTGCGAAACAAACTGCTCTGCACAGACCTGCTCTGGTGCTGACTGTTTCCGCTTTGATGCTGCTATCCCTACTAGCACTACTATCTCTACAACTAGCTAAATAATTAGCCCTAGTTTTCAGCATTACCTCATCAGACCTTGAAGTAATCGCTACCAGTTTCAACACTCTATTTGTTTTACCCGGCTCGATATAAGCCATACAGGATGATCAGCATGTTCACATTCAAGACAACCAGCACCGAATTTAAGACCGTGACATCGACGGTGCACGTTTGTGTCTTGAACAATCACACCTCGCATGACGCAACTAGTTTACCCGCATCCACTCTGCTACATCGACTACGTCGACTACCGCTCGGTTAACTGGCCGCGCGTAAGCCGGTGGAAGCCAGTTAGCCTCTGACCACCTTTCTCTCCTATTTATTCTCAGTGTCACCTCCAGCGAGGTGAAGGATTCACTATTTTTTAAAGGTTTATCATGCTTGCACAACCATCATCTAAATACTGTGCTTTTAATCCATTTGCCAGCATCCAATTGAATGATCGCCAATGGCCATCTCGTCAGATTGAGAAAGCGCCAATCTGGATGAGCACAGATTTACGCGATGGGAACCAGGCGTTGATCGAACCCATGAACGCAGAAAAAAAGATGCGCTTTTTTAAGATGTTGGTCAGCATCGGCATCAAAGAAATTGAAGTCGCTTTTCCATCAGCTTCCGATACCGACTTTGATTTCGTCCGCCAGTTAATTACCGGCCACCATATTCCGGATGACGTCACGATTGAAGTTTTAACACCGGCGCGTGACGATCTCATCCGTCGCACCATCGATGCGGTGCAGGGAGCAAAGCGCGCCATTATTCATTTATATAATCCGGTCTCGCCCTCTTTCAGACGTATCGTTTTTGCTAAATCGCGCGAAGATGTAAAGCAAATTGCAATCGATGGGACAAGCTTGATAAAAACATTGACTGACGCACGACCTGAGACGGAATGGACTTTTCAATATTCACCCGAAACGTTCAGTATGACAGAGCTCGATTTTGCAAAAGATATCTGCGATACCGTCAGCGAAATCTGGCAAGCGACATCAGAACGTAAAATTATTATCAACCTTCCATCAACTGTGGAATGCACAACACCCAATATTTATGCAGATCAGATCGAATGGATGCATCGTCATCTTGCACATCGTGAAGCCACAATTCTCAGCGTACATCCTCACAACGACCGTGGCACAGCAGTCGCCGCTGCAGAACTCGCAGTCATGGCAGGGGCAGATCGCATCGAAGGTTGCTTATTCGGGAACGGAGAGCGCACCGGCAATGTTGATCTGGTCACCTTGGCATTAAATCTTTATACCCAAGGCATTTCACCGGGCTTAGATTTCTCTGATATCGATGCAGTGCGTCAATGCGTTGAAGAATGTAATCAGATCCCAGTTCATCCACGCCATCCTTACGTTGGTGATTTAGTACATACCGCATTCTCTGGCTCGCATCAGGATGCGATCAAAAAAGGCTTTGCCCAACAAGCACCGGATGGCATGTGGGAAGTGCCTTATCTGCCAATTGACCCGCGCGATATCGGTCGCAATTACGATGCGGTTATCCGCGTCAATAGCCAATCCGGCAAAGGTGGTATGACGTATTTACTGGAACAAGAATACGGCATCAGCATGCCGCGCCGTATGCAAATTGAGTTCAGCCATGTAGTCCAACAATTCGCGGATCGCAGTGGACTGGAAGTCCAGGCCAGCGATTTGTTTCAGATTTTCAGGCAGGTATTTTTAACTGCCGACACAGGTTTCGCTTATCACGCACATCAAGTTCTCGAACAGAGAACGTCGCCATCTGTTCCTGCGCATTTATCAATGCGTTTGGAATTGCTGTTCAACGGACAATCACGAGTCGTCCAGGCAACAGGTCATGGTATTCATGCGGCAAGCATTACAGCATTTGTACAACAAGGAATACACATTGATCCCGTTGAAGTAACAGAACACACCTTCATCGATCATCGGCAGCAAAAACAATGCCAGTGCGTCATTGAGGCGCGCATCAATGGCGACAAACAATTCGGTGCAGGTATTGCGGCGGATGCAGAGTCAGCGTACATCCAAGCATTATGTAGCGTAGTCAACAGGCACTTAACAAACAATGAAGAAGCCTTAGTCGCCTAAGACATTTTTCATTAACGGCTAGGAGAAAAAGGAATGACATTTATTGTCAGACACCTTTTTCTCTTTTTTTATTTTTCACCATCAAATCCAGATTGATTCTCTATCAATTTATCGTACACTAAGCCCTGAAGTTTTAGATCAAAAAGGACATTCAATGAGCGAATACAAGGCAGAGGTAGTATGGCAACGTGGGAATCAGCTATTCACTGATAATCGATATAGTCGCGGTCACGAATGGAAATTTGATGGGGGATTTAGCGTTCCCGCTTCCTCGGCACCCGGCTCAGTTCCACTACCGATGTCGGTTGCAGAAAATGTCGATCCAGAAGAGGCGTTAGTCGCTGCTCTGGCAAGTTGTCATATGTTATTTTTCCTGAGCTTTGCCCAAAAGCAGGGGTTTATCGTTGATCACTATCAGGACCATGCCACCGGTTTTATGGAAAAAAATGAACGCGGACGTCTCTACGTAGCACGTATAGAATTGCGCCCTGCTACGCGCTTTTCGGGTGAGAATATGCCCACGAAGGAGCAAATCGATGCTCTCCATCATTTGTCTCACGAGCACTGCTATATCGCCAATTCCTTGCGCGCTGATGTCACGATTATTCCGGAGTAACCCAGTATGTACATGCCTGCCCATTTTTCTGAAGAGCGCCTCGACGTCTTACATGATCTCATCCATCAACACCCGCTTGCCAGCGTGGTTAGTTTGGAAGCGGATGGCATGACCGCCAATCATATTCCGTTCATCATTACCCCACCAACGGCGGAGGCACCGCTCGGTAAATTACTCGGTCACGTCGCGCGCGCTAATCCGGTATGGCAAAATCGCGAACCGGTTTTGCTGATTTTTCAGGGACCGTCGGCTTACATTACCCCTGGCTGGTACGAAGAAAAAAAACAAACAGGCGCGGTTGTTCCAACTTACAACTATGCGGTTGTTCATGTTCATGGAAAAATCAACGTGGTGGAAGACAGCGCACAATTTCTGAGCTTACTCACACAACTCACCGAGCATTTTGAATCAACACGCCCAAAGCCATGGGCAGTGGCAGATGCACCGCCGGAATACATCGAAAATATGATGGCGCAAATCGTGGGCATTGAAATCCCGATCACACGATTAGTTGGCAAATGGAAAACCAGCCAGAATAAATCGACAACCAACCGTAGTCATATTGCGGTGCAATTACGTGAAGAAAATAATATGCACGGCGTTGTGTTGGCAGACATTATGGAAGCTCAGTTGTTCGACGTTTCAACAGATTTCGAGTAGTAGAGTCGCGATACTGCACATCTCAGATCAATTCAATTCGTCGGCAGTAAGAACATAAACATTTGTTTCTGGCACTGACCTCGCAGTGTCCAGCCACATACCCAGCTTGGTCGCCACAGCGATCGAGCCAGCGTTTCCGGGCGCGATGTGTGCTGATATTTGCTTCGCACCGACAACATCAAAACCAAACGCCAGCGCCACTTGGGCGCCCTCTGTCGCATAGCCTTTCCCCCAACTTTCCCGCCCGAGTACCCAGCCGATTTCGGCGTCAACAGCACCTTCATGTCGTATCAAGCCCAGCCGCCCTATGATGGCCCCACTATCGCGTAACTGTACTGACCAGCCACCAAATCCTCGCAACGCCCAGTGACCAATTTGTCGTGCCATCATCTCAAATACCTGGTCGGCATCCATTGGCCCACCTATATGAGACATCACTTCAGCATCGCCATATACCGCGAGGTAATTTGCCAGATGGGAGGAATCCGGTGGGACCAACGCAAGCCGGGGCGTTTTGAGTGTTGGAATATGTAATTGCATCTCACTTTCTCTGCGAAAATTAAGGGGTGACAAATAGCGTTTCAATCCGTATCTAATGCTGGAATGACTCCAATTAGATTACCATTCAATGAGTCGCTATCGCCACTATACCAACGTTGATCAGATGGGCTAGACCACGGGTTGTGCGCGCTCCAGCATTGCATGTAATAACACGTTGCAGCCAGCACTTAGATGTTCCGCCTTAGCGTCTTCAATTTCATTATGACTGATACCGTCTTTACAGGGCACAAAAATCATCCCTGCTGGTGCCAGACGTGCAGCGTAAATTGCATCGTGTCCAGCGCCTGACACCACTTCCATCGTGCTATAACCGAGGTTTGCGGTTGCTTTACGCACTGCATCCACACACTCAGGGTGGAATGGGCAAGGTGGAAAATAGGAAACACGCTCTATACTGATTTTCAGACCGGAACTACGGCTACGGCTATCGACATAGGCCAGAATCTCATTGTGCATCGTGTCAAGCAAGTCGGTTGAGACGTTGCGCAGATCAATACTAAATTTCACTTCACCTGGAATCACATTGCGGCTGTTCGGAAACACCTGCACCATTCCAACCGTACCGCGACCATACGGTGGATAGCGATTTCCGATATTCACCACCTCTTGCATAATGTGCGTAGCAACCTGCAAGGCGTCTTTGCGCAATCCCATCGGGGTCGGGCCGGCATGCGCCTCCATCCCTGTAACCACGCAGTCGTACCACGATAATCCGAGAACACCGGGCACGACACCAATTACTTTATCGGCATCTTCCAATACCGGGCCTTGTTCTATATGCGCCTCAAAATAGGCACCAATAGGATGTTGCCCTGGTTCTTCTGTTCCGAGATAACCGATACGCGCCAGTTCGTCGGCGACAGTCTTGCCGTCGATGTCCTTTGCAGCATACGCATGTTCAAGTGTGAAAGCACCGCAAAACACACCTGAACCCATCATGACCGGCACAAAACGAGAGCCCTCTTCATTCGTCCAGAAGGCGACTTCGATAGGTGCTTCGGTTTGTATCTGATGGTCATTCAAAGTGCGCACCACTTCTAATGCTGCCAGTACGCCGTAATTGCCATCAAATTTGCCGCCCGTAGGTTGCGTATCAATATGACTGCCAGACATCACTGGCGGCAATGCCGCATTGCGCCCGGCTCTGCGCATGAAAACATTGCCAATTTTATCCACGGTCACCGTCATACCTGCTTGTTTGCCCCACGAAACGACTAAATCGCGCCCTTGTTTATCCAGATCGCTCAATGCCAGCCGTTTGACGCCGCCTTTTGCGGTCGCACCTATTTGAGCCAGTTCCATTAACGAAGCCCAAAGACGATCACCATTAATCCGTAAATCACGTAATGCTACAGCCATGTTGCACTCCTCATTCGTCTTCGATTAAGCCTGTTTTCCAGATTCGCGCATTTTATTTAGCGCACCAAACATCGCAGAAAATGGTGGCCGTTTGACATAGTTACCCGCGCCCGTTTGCGCCATAAGTTGCCCCAATTTGAACACCAGTTTGCCATTGCTGATAGTGTGAGTTGGTACACCTTTGACAGTACGACCTTCAAAGACATTAAAGTCACCTTTGGAAAATTGCGTTTTTGCCGATAAGGTTTTGCTGGCATGCGCATCCCACAAAACGATATCCGCATCAGCCCCTACCGCGATCACACCCTTACGTGGGTAGATATTAAAAATCTGGGCACAATTGGTGGACGTGACTTTAACAAATTCGGATGGTGTCAATCGCCCCGTACTCACACCAGCATCCCATAACACCATCATGCGTTCTTCGATGCCGCCGCAACCGTTTGGAATTTTAGTGAAGTCATTTTTTCCAGCAGCTTTTTGTTCAGCGCAAAACGTGCAATGATCGGTAGCGGTCGTATGTAAATTACCGCCTTGCAAACCTTGCCAGAGTGCTTGCTGGTGGCTGCTGCTGCGGAACGGCGGGCTCATGACGTGTCCTGCTGCTTGTGCAAAATCAGGATGTTGGTAGACGCTATCGTCGATCGTCAGATGACCTGCCAGCACTTCGCCAAAGACGCGTTGTCCGCTAGCACGTGCGCGAGTGATTGCATCGAGAGATTCGCGGCAAGAGACGTGGACGATGTACAGCGGCGTATTGAGTACATTGGCAATCGCAATTGCGCGTTGAGCGGCTTCGCCTTCGACGACGGGTGGGCGCGACAGTGGATGTGCATCAGGCCCGGTCTGCCCTTTTTTCAACAACTCTTGCTGCAACAGATACACCAGCTCGCCGTTTTCTGCATGGACGGTTGGCATGGCCCCAAGTTCCAAGGCACGGCTAAAACTTTTGACCAAAATCTCGTCATCCGCCATGATCGCGTTTTTATACGCCATGAAATGCTTGAAACTATTCACGCCATGTTCATTGACCAGCTTGCCCATATCAGCATGCACACTGTCATCCCACCAGGTAACAGCAACGTGAAATGAGTAATCCGAAGCAGATTTCTCAGCCCAACCACGCCAGGTATGGAAGGCGTCCATCAGACTTTGTTGTGGATTAGGAATCACAAAATCAATAATACTGGTGGTACCACCTGCAAGACCAGCGGCGGTGCCACTAAAAAAATCATCTTGCGTGACAGTACCCATAAACGGCAATTGCATGTGGGTGTGCGGGTCAATGCCGCCCGGCATCACATACAAACCGTCGGCATCAATGACCTCGACGCCCAAAGGTGTTGGCAGATGCTCACCAACGGCAATGATTTTCCCGTTATCACACAATACATCGGCACGGAACTCTCGGTCCGCATTCACTACGACACCACCACGTATCAAGATGCTCATCGTCACTCCCGGATTCTTTAGCTACTCAAAACTCAGATTGCCGTCACCTGATCAGGCAACGTCTTTTTTTGCAATTAAACGTTTTTAAGAATGCGCCGTCGCTACCATCGCATTATTCGCTTTACTACTCATCAGACCGAAATACACAAGACCCGATAAAGCCAGACCAACAAACCAAGCATAGGTATAGACGGTTTTGAGGAGCTCAGGAATATCTGGAAAAGCTGCCGGAAATGCGGCATTCAAAAATCCGGGAATATTTGGCAACACACCAATAAAAAACGCAATCACCGCTGCAAAATTCCAACCATTTGTGTATTGATAGATACCTTGTTCCTGGTACAAATCATCGACCTTAATTTGCGTCTTACGGATAAAGTAGTAATCGATAATCAAAATCCCGGCGATCGGCCCGAGCAAGGCGGAATAGCCTATCAACCAGGTAAAAATATAACCTTGTGTGGTTTCAAGTATCTTCCAGGGCATCATCACCAAAGCAATGCCCGCAGTGATATAACCACCCGTTTTGTAGGATATCAATTGTGGATTTAATGCAGAAAAATCGTAAGCGGGTCCAACCAGATTGGCTGCCAGATTAACGGACACGGTATCAATCAGCAAAATAATCAGGGCGATTAACACCGCACCACCCGTCATGCGACTCGCCAGATCCACCGGATCCCACAAAGCCTTGCCGTAGAGCACAACAGTCGCGGAGGTGACGATCACCGCCAGCAGCGCCAGCAAGCCCATTGGCGCAGGCAACCCGATCGTTTGTCCTAATACCTGATCACGCTGCGATTTGGCAAAGCGGGTGAAATCAGGAATATTCAAAGCCAGCGTTGCCCAAAAACCGATCATCGCGGTCAGGGATGGCCAAAATGTGCTCCAGAATTGACCTGCTTTTTTACCCCCCTCAATAAACTGCGAAGGCTGATCCAGGATAGGGCCAAAGCTACCCGCTTTGTTATACACCCACCCCAGCAATACAAAGCAGATCAAAATTTTCAACGGTGCGGTATAGGTTTCCAGCTTGCGTATCGCCTCCATACCATGAAAAATGTACCAAAATTGTATGCCCCAAAAAATAAGAAAACACACCAATTGCGCGGCATTGATGCCAAGACCAGCGATTTTGTCTTGCCCTAAAGGATGACCGAGTAAAACGCCACCCAAGGTATAAATCATTTGCCCACCAAACCAGGTCTGGATGCCGTACCAGCCGCAAGCGACAATTGCGCGCATCAACGCAGGCAAGCGTGCTCCTCGAACACCAAATGAAGTGCGCGCTAATACTGCGTAAGGAATACCATATTTAGCCCCGGCATGACCGATCAGCAGCATAGGAATCAACACAATTGCATTGGCAATGAAGACGCATAACACCGCCTGATAACCAGACATGCCGCCTTCGATCAGACTCGCTGCCAGCGTATAAGCCGGAATGCACATAACCATTCCCACCCATAATGCCGCAAAGTGATACCAGCGCCAGGTACGCTGTGCTTCGGACGTCGGTGCCAGATCCTCATTCCATAGTTGACTGCTTTCGGTATGCATATATTCCCCTCCAGATGGATGTATTGAAAAAACTTGTACCCCGGACTTACGTCTCAATAGACTAGCAAGCTCTATTCCAGCCTCAGGGCAGGCGTTCTTCTCTTTTTTTAGGACTTTCACAAAATTATCCTTGCCAGATTATGACAACTTACAAGGCGAATTTTGTATGTATCCGATTTTATTTTTTTAAGCAGAACCGACGCAATACCAGGCATGGTTTTGCGTCCGTTCTGGCTTCTGGCATGCACAAGATCAAACTCGAGGATCAACAATATGAAGGAAGCTCTGATTAAATTACTGCACGTGGATTACGTGGGTCTTGCGTCCAGTTCATATACGACTTACCAGTTGCTTGCGGAACCATAGTGATGCATTGTTCTACGGGGCAGGTAATCTGACATAAATTACAGCCGACGCATTCTTCTGCCTTTACCTCGTAACGACGGGCACCTTCAGCGCTGATCAATTGTGAAATCGATTGATGCGAAGTATCTTCGCAAGCGATGTAGCAGCGGCCGCACTGTATGCACTTATCCTGATCAATTTCAGCAATGACTTGATAATTCATATCCAGATATTTCCAGTCAGTCGTATTGGTGACGGCTTTACCAGAAAAGTCGCTGATACGCTCATAACCTTTTTCATCCATCCAACGTGACAAACCGTCGCTCATCTCTTTGACGATACGGAAACCATGCAACATCGCAGCCGTACATACTTGTACAGAACCAGCACCTAACGCCAGAAACTCAGCAGCATCCCGCCAATTTCCAATGCCACCGATACCGGAGATAGGCAAACCTTGGGTTGCCGGATCGCGTGCAATTTCTGCCACCATGTTCAGTGCAATCGGCTTCACCGCACTGCCGCAATAACCACCATGCGTGCTTTGCATGCCGACGATAGGACGCGCTATCATCTGATCCAGATCGATAGAGGTGATGGAATTAATGGTATTGATCAACGACACCGCATCCGCACCACCCGCCAATGCTGCACGTGCAGGAATACGCACGTCAGTAATATTCGGAGTCAGCTTTACAATCACCGGCAAAGAGCAATATTTCTTGCACCAGCGGGTGATCATTTCGACGTATTCTGGCACCTGCCCCACCGCTGCACCCATGCCGCGTTCTGGCATCCCATGTGGGCAACCGAAGTTTAATTCAATCCCGTCTGCGCCAGTTGCTTCTACCAAAGGCAGGACGCGCTTCCAACTTTCTTCTTCGCACGGAAACATCAATGAAACGATCATTGCGCGATCCGGCCAATCTTTTTTTACCTGAGTAATTTCTTGTAGGTTTAATTCCAGACTGCGATCAGTAATCAGTTCAATATTATTAAAACCAATGACTTCACGATTTTTTCCATAATGCGCGGAATAACGTGAAGAAACATTGACTGGTGCAGGATCTTCACCCAGCGTTTTCCAGACCACACCGCCCCATCCCGCTTCAAACGCGCGCACAACGTTATACGCTTTGTCAGTCGGTGGTGCAGAGGCTAGCCAGAAAGGATTTGGCGCTTTGATACCAGCAAAATTGATTGAGAGATCCGCCATGTCACACCTTCGCTTTCAAGTCGTCATTGATTGCAAGCGCTGCCAGCTTGCCATGTTGTACCGCTTGCACAGTCAGATCTTGTCCCGGCGCAATGCAATCACCTCCGGCGTAGACCTTAGATAAACTGGTGCGATAGTGATCGTCGATCCAGATTTTGTCTTTCTCGCGCTTCACGTCGTGGGCAATCGGATCGTTGAGGCTTGCTACATCGAGGCTTTGGCCGATGGCTTTGAAAACCGCTTGAGCGGGGATATCCAATATTTCTCCGGTGGCTTGTAATGTTCCGTTGACTTCATGCGTCTTCTCAAAGCGCATTCCCGACACGTTGCCAGCAAAATCAAACAACACCTGCTGAGGTTGTGCCCAGGTCACGATTCTGACCTGATTGGCTTTGGCGATCTCTTGCTCATGCAAAGTCGCCGACATGTGTTGTGCACTACGGCGATACACCAGTGTGACTTGCTGCGCACCTAAACGGGCGATTTGCACCGCCATATCGATGGCGGTATTACCTGCTCCGATCACGACACATTGCGCAGGGACTGGTAATTGACTTAAGTCGTCGGTCTGACGTAATTCTGCAATGTAATCCACCGCCGCCATCAGACCCGGGGCGTCTTCTCCAGTCAGCCCCAACTCACGGCTAGTCCCTAATCCCAATGCCAAAAACACAGCATCAAAGTCGCGCCGCAATTGTTCAAGGTGTAAATTGGCACCAAGTTTTTGTTCGTGCTTCACACTGATACCACCTACCTGCAACAGAAAATCAACTTCACGTTGTGCGCTGTCGCCGGTTAATTTGTATTTCGCAATCCCATATTCGTTCAGTCCGCCGGATTTTTTTTGCGCTTCAAAAATTACGACCTCATGACCGAAGGTCGCCAATTTATGAGCGCAAGATAAGCCCGCTGGGCCCGCGCCAACAATGGCGATTTTTTTACCGGTTGTTGCGGCACGCGTAAATGGATGCTGCGTAAAATTCATGTGATCCAATGCATATCTTTGTAACAGACCGATTTTTACTGGCGCACCTTCGTCATCGTGATTGCGCACACAAGCGTGTTCACACAAAATTTCTGTGGGGCAAACACGGGCACAACTCGCACCTAAAATGTTTTGTTGCAAAATGCCTTTGGCTGCGCCATTGATATTGCCGACGGCAATATTCTGAATAAAACTGGGCACATCAATTTCAGAAGGGCATATGCGGCTACAAGGTGCGTCATAACAATACAAACAACGCTCGCTTTCTATTACCGCCTGACGGCTGTTTAAAGCAGGATGAAGATCACTAAACTGCGCGGCCAGTTCTTCTGGACGCGTATTTGCTGCGGTGAGATGTTTCAGGGCTTCCAACATGGGTGGCTCCAGTTAAACAATGTTCAGATACAACAAAAAATACAAATCCGTGTTGCATGCATCAACGATCCATGCAACGAATAAACAAACTTAAAACCGATAAAAAACAGATCGATAGAGCGTTTTCCAGATCGCGGTTTATTTCATTTGCGGGAAGGAGAATTCCGCCCCCTTTGACATGCTGTCTGGCCAACGCTGCATCACCGCTTTGACGCGTGTATAAAAGCGCACGCCTTCTGGTCCATAAATATGATGATCTCCAAATAAACTTCGCTTCCAACCACCGAAGCTATGGAAAGCCATAGGCACCGGCAGTGGAACGTTCACACCGACCATACCGACTTGAATCATGCGGACAAATTCACGTGCCGTGCCGCCGTCCGCGGTAAATACTGCAACACCATTGCCGTATTCATGCTGATTGATCAGTTCCGCGGCGGCTGACATATCTGGTACCCGCACCACACATAACACCGGGCCAAAAATCTCTTGCTGGTA
Source organism: Undibacterium sp. SXout11W (assembly GCA_049339905.1). GTDB lineage: Bacteria > Pseudomonadota > Gammaproteobacteria > Burkholderiales > Burkholderiaceae_D > Undibacterium. The sequence continues at coordinate 86,214 of JBMPPG010000011.1, read as the reverse complement.
GATGCTCATGTCTGTTGTCACGTGGTCAAACAGACTACCGCCAGTAAAAAATCCTTGCTCGCATCCTGGTACGACGTGGTTGCGTCCATCCACGACCAATTTTGCTCCTTGCGCAACGCCCTCGCTGATCAGGCTTTCGATACGCTGTTTGGCAGCATGGGTAATAACGGGGCCCATCTCAGCGTCTTCCACCAGGCCATTATTGATTTTGAGTGTTTTTACACGCGCCGCCATCGCGTCGACCAACGCGTCAGCTGCGGACCCTACGGCCACTGCGACTGAAATTGCCATGCAACGTTCACCAGCAGATCCGTATGCCGCACCCATCAGTGCATCCACTGCCATATTCAGATCCGCATCGGGCATCACAACCATGTGATTTTTAGCGCCGCCCAAAGCTTGTACGCGCTTGCCATTGGCGCAACCACGCGCATAAATGGCTTGCGCAATGGGCGTTGAACCGACAAAGCTGATCGCCTGCACATCGGGATGATCAAGCAAAGCATCCACCACGATTTTGTCGCCCTGCACTACGTTAAACACACCTTTAGGCAAACCAGCCTCTTGCAATAATTTTGCATGCAATAAAGAAGCCGACGGATCGCGCTCAGACGGTTTAAGGACAAAGGTATTGCCGCACGCCAGCGCAATCGGAAACATCCACATTGGCACCATCACCGGGAAGTTAAACGGCGTAATGCCAGCAACGACACCTAAAGCTTGGCGCATACTGCAAGCATCGATCCCGCGTGCGATCTGCTCGGAATATTCACCTTTGAGTAACTGTGGAATGCCGATCGCAAATTCAACCACTTCGATACCGCGAGCAACCTCACCGCGTGCATCAGCGAGCGTCTTGCCATGCTCTTTGGTCAGCAAGTGAGCAAATTCTTCGGTGTGTTGCTGCAGCAATTGCAGATAGCTCATCAGAATGCGGGCGCGGCTGAGTGCGGGAGTGTTCGCCCATGCTGGAAACGCTTGCTTAGCAGCGGCAACGGCAATCTTCACTTCATGCTCAGTCCCCAGCGCCACGGCACCTTGCACTGTGCCGAGAGCGGGATTGAAAATATCGGCAAAGCGATTGTCGATATTTTCATGTATTTCACCATTGATATAGTGATGCACTTGATATTGGCTCATGTTGTTATATTTCTCTTCAAAATCTTCGATGGTATTCTTTGCGCTTTACGGCAAAGCCTTAAGCAGCCGCTTTTAAAATTTCTGCCAGCTTTCCAAACAATTGATCGATATGCTGTTTCTCTAAAATCAATGGTGGTGACATCGCAATAATGTCGCCTGTGGTGCGAACCAATACGCCTTCGGCAAACGCTTTTTTATAGACCGCCATCGCGCGCGCACCGACCTTACCAGGGATAGATTCAAGTTCAATTGCGCCGATCAGACCGACATTGCGCAGATCAATCACATGCGGCAAGCCTTTCAATGAATGCAGCGCATCTTCCCAATACGCCGTCATGCTTTGCGCATGCTCAAGTACTTTTTCTTCTTTAAATACCTTGAGTGACGCTAAACCAGCGGCACATGCCAAAGGGTGGCCAGAATAGGTATAGCCGTGGAACAGTTCTATGCCTGCCGGACTATCCATCAAGGTATCGTAAATTTTCTGATGACTAAATACAGCACCCATAGGCACCACACCATTGGTCAAACCTTTGGCAGTGGTCATCAGATCAGGACGTACATCAAAAAAGTCGGAAGCAAACGGTGTCGCCATGCGACCAAAACCAGTAATGACTTCATCAAAGATCAGCAAGATACCGTGCTTATCGCAGAGCTCGCGCAAACGTTTCAGATAACCTTTCGGCGGTAAGATCACACCAGCGGAACCGGACAACGGTTCAACGATGACAGCGGCGATATTGGAAGCATCGTGCAGAGTAACGAGGCGTTCCAGCTCATCCGCCAGGTGGGTGCCGTATTCAGGCAAGCCACGGGTGAACGCATTTTTTTCCAGATTATGGGTATGTGGAAGATAATCAACACCACCAAGCAAATTAGCAAATTGTTTGCGGTTGGCTGGCAATCCCCCGATCGACATTCCGCCAAATCCCACGCCGTGATAGCCTCGTTCACGACTAATAAAGCGGGTACGCTGGGCCTCACCACGAGCCCGGTGATAAGCTAATACCATTTTCAAAGCGGTATCCACCGCTTCCGAACCAGAGTTGGTATAAAACACCTGCCCGAACTTGTTTCCGCTGTATTCAATAAGTTGCTCAGCCAACTCAAACGCCGCCGGATGCCCCATTTGAAATGCTGGTGCGTAATCAAGGGTCGCCACGGCGTCTTGCACCGCTTTAACGATAGTCGGATGGGAATGTCCGAGCGGCACACACCAAAGCCCAGCCGTGGCATCAAGTATTTCGCGCCCGCTTTGATCGCGATAAAACATCCCAGAGGCAGAAGCCACAATACGAGGTGCTTCTTTGTAGTCACGATTGGCCGTAAAAGGCATCCAATAAGAATTGAGCTGTTGCTTGCTGAGCATGTGTTTCTCCTGAAAACAATTTACCAAGTGGTAAAAATATGTTGAAATCCTAGATAAGCATATGCACTGACGACATATACAGCCAGCAAAATTTCATCCAACCGTACAGTTTTTTTGAGCAATACAGTTTAGTAGCAGCAGGTAAAGCGTCGATTTCAACGACAAAAAACCTGCTCTCAACCGAAAACCGGAGCCAAGCATGGAAGTTGCACACGAAGATATAGCGAACGATCATCAATCAGAATGGCCACAGCTACCATTAGTGAGGCGTTGTCAGTCGAGTCTGGTTGAACAAATCGTTCAGGAAGTCACACGCCTTGTGCAGAAAAATCAATTGCCGCTCGGCAGCAAGATGCCGTCTGTCAGGCAGTTTGCCAAATGTAATGCGGTCAGCACCTTTACCGTGGTCGAATCGTATGAGCGCTTAATCACGCTAGGCTTATTGATCTCGCGCCGAGGTTCCGGTTATTTTGTCAGCAAGCCTGCGGCGCACCCAACGCCAGTTGCCACTGCAAACACATGCAACTTAACGACCGTTCTGGATGCACTGAGTCCGGATCTCTATTCTGGAGTATCGACGGCTTTACCGGTTGGTTCCGGATGGTTACCGCCAGAGTGGTATGGCGACGATATTTTGTTGGATGCACTCAAACAATCAATGCGGATTCCGACTCAACGTTTGCGCGGGTATGGTAATCCACTCGGCTTCCCTAGTCTCCGCCAACATTTAGCGACGCAATTGTCGCAAGAATTATTCAGTGTCGACGCCGAACAAATCCTGCTCACGCACGGTGCAACACACGGCTTTGACCTGATTTTGCGCACCCTCTGCAAACCGGGTGACGCGGTGTTTGTAGAAAACCCTGGCTACAGCAATTTACTGTCGCTGATCCGTCATCATGGCTGCATTCCGATCGGAATTCGTCGGGACGAAAATGGTTTGGATGTCGAAGGGCTGCTGGAAAAGGCAATCCTGCACCAGCCTAAGATCATGTTCGTCAATACGGTTCTGCAAAACCCTCTCGGTACCAGCTTGAGTCAAACTCATGCGCATCGCTTATTAGCATTGGCAGAACAATTTGATTTCTGGCTAATCGAAGATGATATTTATCGTGAACTCTGCTCCCGTCCAGAACCATCACTGGCGGCGATGGATGGCTTACGGCGCGTTATACGAGTCGGTAGCTTTTCAAAAACGCTGTCCCCCACGCTAAGGGTAGGTTCGGTCTGTGCTTCTCATTCTCTGATCGGTGAGTTATTACGCGTGAAAATGCTGGCAGGTCTTACAACCTCCGAAATCAACGAACGCGCGGTGCTCCATGCGATCAGTTCGCGTTTGTACAGGCGCATGTTGGAAAAACTTAAACGTCAGTTAGACACTTCGCGCAACAGCACGTTGGACGTATTGCAGGAAGTCGGCATGACGCCATTAGCCGAACCGCGCGGTGGCATGTTCATCAGTGCTGGCTGGAAAAATTCAAATCTTAATGCCAGTGAGATCACCAAACAGGCATTGCAGGCAGGCATCATTCTCGCACCGAATGAATTTTTTTCTGCAGACACACATACCTACCCTTGGTTCCGCTTCAATATTGCCTACGGCAATAGCGACCAGTTACGCCACTTCCTCGCTGGAGTTCAGCATGGATAAGCGCGTCGAGACATCCCTGAGTCAACGTGACCAGATTGAAGCACGCATACTGCAATGTGCAACTGAGGTCTTTTCCGAGTCAGGATTTGCCGGCACTTCGATTGCCACAATTGCAGAACGCGCGGGTATTTCTAAGCAAAACTTGTTGTACTACTACGCGAATAAGCAAGTGCTTTATCAAACCGTGTTAGATCAGGTGCTGGACCAATGGTTAGAACGTATGGACATTCTGGCGGACGCAGATCAGGAACCAGAATACTTGCTACGTAGCTACATCCGCGAGAAGCTCCGTTTTTCTCAGGAGCAACCACATGCCTCAAGGGTGTATGCGATGGAAGTCATCAGCGGAGCACAAACGTATTCTGAAAGCATGAGAGATAAAATCATTCCGTTTCTGAAAAAAGATATTGCGGTTTTCGAAGGCTGGATAGCCAAAGGAAAAATCGCTGCCGTCAATCCTACGCATCTTCTATTTCTGATCTGGGCAATGACACAGTCATATGCGGATTTCAGTACGCAAATGTGTCTGGTACTCGGTCATAGTCCGCTAAAACCGGAAGATTTTAATGATGCAGAGCAACTCATCAGCGAATTAGTTTTAAAACGTCTGCAATGTTTAAGCAATTTGAACGACTAAGCATTAAGATGATATAAATGTAGAAAGTTGCAAATCCCCCAAAAAAACACTTTCCCAAATACAACTCATTTATCAAAGATTTGTCATTTTTTGCGTATTCAATGAGTTGTTTTATTAACTATGCCGGCGGCTATCTATCTATGCCAATTATTTTTCATCGCCTTTCAACCGGGTTCAAATTGAATCGCATTGGTGTGCGCCTGGTTTTAAGCTTTGCTATTTTACTGATCTTATTTGTCGTCGTATTGATCTTACCTTTGGGACAAATCAGCAAAATGATGCGTCTTGAGAAAAAGTTTGCTCATGAGGATATGGGAAAGCTTTTGGCAGTTCAGGAACTAGGCTTACTGACAGAAAGCGTGAGCAATGCCCTCCCTTTATTGCTCACCGCACCAAGAGATAAACGTGAACAACAATACGGTCTGGTCGACGAAAAAAATAAAAAAATTACCGCTGTTATCTCGAAGCTAGAACGTACTTTGGACGATCCTAGTCAACAAAATAATTTAAAGATACTTAAGCAGCGTCGCGACGCTTACCAGCGCATGTATCTTGACCTCGTGAACTTGCTTGAAGATGAAGGACAGGAAGCTGCAACCAGAAATTTTTTTACTGGGGTCGAACCATCGCTCAATGCACTGTTAGCAATTTCTTCAAGATTATTAGAAAATGAACAGAACTTAATCCTTGAACATCAACGTCAGTCCCAAGCAGATTTAAAAAAAACCGGAACTATCGCTATTCTCTTATCCATTCTCGCGGTGTTGGTTGCCGCTGCGCTTGCCTGGTTTGCAACCCGCAGCGTTGTGCGACCTTTACAACAATTGCAAGCGAGTGCGCTAAAAATTGCTGCGGGTGATTATCAAACACAAGTTCCGATCAGTAAGACTGAAGAGATAGCCAAAGTTGGATTGGCACTAAACACCATGTCGAATGCCATTGCATCACGTGAAAAAGATATCGAGCATCTGGCTTTTTATGACGCGCTCACAGGTCTGCCAAATCGTACCTATCTTTTAAAAACGTTGGACAAAGCTAATCTAAACGAGTACGCGATTATTTTGATGGATTTGGCACGTTTAAAATCAGTCAATGAAACTTTGGGATTTGATACTGGCGACTCTGTCATACTGCACGTAGCTCAACGTATTCAACGCGTTATCAGTACGACGCTGACAGACCAGACACCATTATTAGTCAAGTTGGCAGGTGGGTCATTTGCCGTTTTGATTCCCAGTAGAAGTCAAAGAATGATTGAAGACATTTATTCGCGTATTGATCTGGTCAATAAAGAACCCGTGAGATGCGAAAACTATGGAGTAGATATTGATCTGGTTTACGGTTTTGCATTACAGGCAGAAATCCCTTTACCGTTGATTCGTTTGCTACGCAATGCTGAAGTTGCCTTGTACGCAGCCAAACGTAGTTCGACAAAGTTGGCATGGTATAGCGATGCGCAGGAAGCCTCACGACTGAGCCATTTAAGTTTAGTTTCTGATTTAAGGACCGCAGTCAAGTCTGATGAATTGCAAATGTGGTTGCAGCCCAAAATATCATTATCAACAGCACAGGTCTGCGGATTTGAGGCACTGGTTCGCTGGCAACATCCAACACGTGGTTTTATTTCACCAGCAGAATTTATCCCGTTCGCGGAAAGCACAGGTTACATTGGCATCATTACCAATTGGATGTTAGAAAGTGCGCTGATCAAACTCGCTGCATGGAAAAACATTCATCCCGGTTTGAGCATTGCCGTCAATGTCAGCACACATGATCTGAAGGATAAAAAATTCCCAGACCGAGTTGCAAGTCTCTTGAACCAATATAACGTTGATCCAAACCATTTAAGGATAGAAATTACTGAAAGTGGAATTATGGAAGACCCAGGCAGTGCCATAGAACTATTGCAAAAACTACGGCAGACTGGAATTAGTTTGTCGATAGATGATTTTGGCACCGGTTATTCCTCACTTTCCTATCTGCAAAAACTACCTGTCAATGAACTAAAAATTGACAGAAGTTTTGTAACCAATATCGATCAGTTAATTGATACACAGCGTCTGGTTAAAACGATCATAGAATTAGGCCACGGGCTCAAACTAAGCGTCATTGCAGAAGGAATAGAAACCGAACAGGAACGAGCAGTATTACAAGAACTAGGTTGCGATTACATGCAAGGATATCTGGTAAGTAAGCCGCTTTACGGACAGCAATTACAAGATTGGCTGGACAAGAGTTTGCAGTTAGATATAATTTAAAGAAGACAACTTTTTCTATTACATCGTTTATTGCATCATTTCTGGCCGTATAAATCTTTTTTGAAACTGTAACCATTTATCAAGTACGGACATTTTTTTCAAAAATTGCTCTGATCCAAAGCTTGTAGAAAAGAAAGTGCAATTATGTATTCACTTCGATTCCGCTTGATTTCACTTTTTATCTTTGTCGTTACGGCAACGCTGGCCATTTTTGGTTTCTATCAATATGCGCGTCTTTCTGATGAGCTTGAAAAAAATTTCACCGCGCATCAAAAAGAAGTAATAGCTCGTCTCGAAACATCTTTACCTTCAACGCTGTGGAATATGGATGAATCCACAGCGGAAAAAATCATCAAAGCTGAAATTCAGAACGTTGACATCAGCGAAATAGAAATCCGCTCTGCGGAACTGCCAGACGCTAGCTTTGTTCATGTTACAAAGGCTGGCAACAACAATCAAACTGCAACCGTAATTCGCGATTCAAATAATTTTCGGGTTACTGCTAAATTGTTTGCTGAAATCACAAAAAGAGATGCCTCCAAGGGCAACAACACATCGCAAGCCTTGGGAGAAGTAATTGTCACATTTTCTCACGACTATATCGATAAGAAGTTAAGAGATAATCTGACGCTGACACTGGTTCAGATTTTCATCCTTGATATCATCTTAATTATTGCATTAACGATGAGCCTGAAGGTCGTCTTTGATCCAATCAAGCTGTTGCAAAGCGCACTGTTCGAATTAAGTTCCCATGACGCTGAAACTGTGACCGAATTGCCAGAGTCAAAGAGTCAGGAATTTGGAAAAGTAATACGGGGATTCAATCTGGTATTACGTAATTTAAAAAATATCATCGTTTTACAACGCCAGGCAGAAGAATCAGCCCACGCTGCTGCCAAAGAAACGGAAGAAGCATACATTAGTCTCAAAGCTGCTCAAAAGTCTCTGCTGCAAGCAGAAAAACTTGCAAGTCTGGGAAGTCTGGTTGCAGGTATTGCACACGAAATTAACACACCTGTCGGCGTTATCGTGACCAGCGCGTCGGTACTTTCCGAAGCGACCAATGAAATCAACAAAAATATGGCAGAAGGCAACATTCGCAAATCTGACATGATGTCTTTTTTAACAACAGCAACCGAGAGCACGCGTTTAATTATGAGTAACGCAGCACGCGCAGCCCATCTGATACAAAGTTTCAAGCAAGTTGCAGTTGATCAAACCAGCGAACAGCGCCGCGAGTTCGAACTAATTGAATTCTTAAACGATGTCACCACCAGTCTCAATCCCACACTACGGAAAGCGAATACTGGTATTGACATAACGGGACAGGCCAACATTCATATGGATAGTTATCCTGGACTGCTCGCACAAGTAATAACGAATCTGACGATGAATGCCGTTACACATGCATTTTCAGTAGGAATGGGTGGCAAAATTCACATCGATGTTAGTTTATCCGAACCATTCGTCAACATTGACTTTCGTGACAATGGACACGGTATCCCAGAAGAATTTCTCGACAAAATCTTTGAACCTTTCTTCACCACCAAACGCGGACAAGGTGGAACGGGTTTAGGTCTCAACATTGTTTTCAACATTATTACTAAACAACTTTGCGGTACGATCACTGTGCAAAACCATCCCGACAAGGGTGCATGGTTCAGGATTTGCATTCCCCGCATTACAGAACAATTGAGAAAATGAAACGCGCTTATAACAATTAATCATCTGATTTCAAAACCAATGTGTTAAGGTTTGATGTACGGTTTATCTCTTCACAGCAATGTTAAGGCTTATCATGACAACAGTAAGTGACGATGAAGATTGGCTCAAAGAAGATGATGCTCCTTTGAGTGCAAAATCAAACAATTATTGGCGACTCTTGATTGTTGATGATGAGCCTGATATTCATGCGGTCACTCGACTTGCCCTCAATAAAATGAGCTACAAAGGTCGTGAAATAGAAATACTTTCGGCTTATTCTGGCAAAGAGGCGTTTGAGATACTTTCAAAAGAATCCGATATTGGCATGATCTTGCTCGATGTAGTCATGGAAACCGAAGACGCAGGGTTAGTTCTGGCAAGACGGATACGCGAAGAATTACATAACAATATAGTGCGTATTATTTTGCGCACCGGCCAGCCAGGGCAAGCACCAGAACAAAGCGTCATTGTCGACTATGACATCAATGACTACAAACTAAAGACTGAGCTCACCTCTCAGAAAATGTTCACTACTGTCATCTCCTCCTTACGCGCTTACGAAGGTTTGAAAACGATAGAAGCGAATCGCCGTGGTTTGGATAAAATTCTTGAAGCCGCAAGCAACCTGTATCAATTAGATTCACTCAAGGAGCTGGCATCCGGCGTATTGACACAAATTGGCGCTATCCTCGATTTTGGGACCGATGGTGTTTTATGTGTCATGGAGTCTTCTTCCGCAAAAAAAGACCTTAATCCACTGGTCATTGCCACAACCGGAAAATCGACTGAGATGTTAGGTGAAACAAGCTTGCCATCCAATCATCCCTGGACGCCAATGATACGCAAGGCGTTCGAAGAGAAAAAAAGTTTATTTACAAATGAGGTTGATGTTCTGCTAATACAAGCTTCACATGGTCATCAATTCGCAGTTGCGTTTACACCACAATGGCCTTTGAGTGAGCTCGAATGCAGTTTACTCGGCGTGTTTTGCGACCGCATTGCTGCAGCGTTCGATAATTTGCATGTATTTAATCTGCTCAAATCCACCCAAGAAGCCACAGTCGTTGCCCTTGCGGATCTTGCTGAATCCCGTGACGCAACGACTGGTGGACATGTACGACGCGTATGCAGACTAACAGATGCGATTGCTGCCGAATTAAAAGCAGCAAACAAATTACCCGCGGAAGCGGATTCTGATTTTATGTCCTTTGTCGGCATCGCCAGTATATTGCATGATGTTGGTAAAGTAGGCATACCAGATGCCATACTTCTAAAACCGGGAAAGCATACCCCCGAAGAACGCATAGTGATGGAAGGGCATGCCTTAATTGGAGAAACCGTTTTGGCCAGAGCAGCCAAGATGGTGGAAGGTGCAAACAGTCTTAGCATCGGCGCACAAATTGCTGGCGGTCATCATGAACACTATGACGGAAATGGCTATCCACGCCAATTAAAAGGTAAAGAAATTCCATTCTCTGCGAGGATTGTCGCCGTAGTGGACGTATTTGATGCCTTACTGCACGCCCGTCCATACAAACAACCGTGGCCTTTACCAGATGTTATTGCTTATCTCAAAGAACGTAGCGGTACGCAATTTGATCCCGACATTGTCTGGGCAATTATTAATTTTGTTGAGACAAAAAATCCGGACTGGATCATTGCTGAAGGTCATTAAATCAGAAAATTAAATGAACATTGATCACCCAGCATGTACTGTTGCTGTCATTCGATTGTCATCATGAGAATCATCAAAACACTGATCTGTTTTTTTATCATCCTTGTTTCGTCGGGAAGCACCGCAGCTGACCTGTTAATTTTGCTCAACGAAAAAAAACAAAATTCTGAAAGCTCAGCATCAGAACAGAGCTTTCAAATGGAATTAGGGAAATTATTGGCAGAGCACACGCATCGTGAGGCAAAATTTGTGATACGACCACGCAAACGTCTGGCGAACTCACTAGAAATGAATGAGGCTGATATTTTGTGTGGCTATTTACCGGAATGGTTACCTGGAAATTTTGACTGGAGCATGGGTTTTGTTGATGTTGGCGATCTACTTGTAACCACTTTACGGGTTCCTGCCCCATCTACAATCGAAGATATTGCTGGCCTCCCAGTTGGAACTTCCATGGGCTTTAGCTACCCAGAAATTGAGAAAATTCTCGGCAAGCGGTTCGTGCGAGATGATAGCCCGGGTGCAGAAGCAAACTTACGAAAATTAGCAGCCGGACGATTCAACTACGCCATCATCAGCTTAGCAACGCTGAATTATCATCGGCGTGTGAACGATATACGTCTGAGCATACACCCGCCGCTCACCATTTCTAAATTTAAGAGCCAATGCGCATTACCAAAAAATGGGAATTTGAGGCTAAGTGATATCAATAAAGCAATCACAGATATTCAACGCGATGAAAGTTTGGAAAAACTTCTAAAAAAGTACAACTATCATTGAAGCTTCGAACTTCCATTTAAATATTAGCTCATAAAAATCAGGGCTTAATAAGATCCATCATCTGATGGCTGGAGGTCTGACTCGCAAAATAATAGTACTATGCAGGTTCTGATTGACGCTAAGCGAATGAAGTCAAATTGAAGCAGGCGCGGACGCAAGAGATAAAATTCATTTTCCGCCTACAAATTTCTCTCGACCTACGCTTACTTTTCTATGTATGCTTAAATCTCATACAGCTTGTCATTTTTTGAAAAATTACTCTCTATGCAATTACCACGACTTCCTGATGACGAAGATTATCGCGTAACAAGCCTTCAGGAATGTGGACTCCTAGATACGCCTCAAGAACAACGTTTCGACAGGTTGACACTTCTGGCAAAGCAAATATTCAATACACAGATTGTCTTAATTTCGTTGATTGACAGTAATCGCCAATGGTTTAAGTCAAGGCAAGGTCTGACCGCAACTGAAACCGGCCGCGATATTTCATTTTGTGGTCATGCGATCCTCTCGGAAGAAATCCTCCATATTCCGGACGCACTTAATGATCTGCGTTTTTTTGATAATCCTCTAGTCGTAGGGCCACCATACATACGCTTTTATGCTGGCGCCCCTTTACACGCAAAAAATGGGCAACGCATAGGAACTCTGTGCCTTATTGACCCTGAGCCCAGATCTCTGAATGGGGAAGAACAAGACTTATTACGCAACCTTGCTGATTGTGTTGAACATGAAATCGGCAATGTGCAGTCGCAAAGACAGCATCACGCTCTGTTAACCCTGACCAGAATTACTTCGCTGACCTTTCAGGATCCACAAATTTTGCTGCGCGAAACCCTGGCACTTGGCTGTCAGTATCTAAAACTAGCTACCGGTGTTATTTCGCAATTTCAAGGCAATGAAATTATTATTCAGGTCTATCATTCAAGTGTTGGCAACATCAAAGAGGGACAACGTTTTCTGAAAGAACTCACCTACTCTGACCTGGTGCACAAAGATCATGATGTGATCCATACAATTAACGCTGGTCAGTCCGCTTTCGGTCAACATCCCAGCTATCAGCAATTTAAACAAGAAACCTACATTGGTATACCATTATTTTTAGAGGGAAGGCGCTATGGCACCTTAGGCTTCTCGGATCAGAAAGCAAAAGCGCATGCATTCACTGAAGTAGAAATTGAATTCGTGAACGTATTAGGTGATTGGGTCAATGGCACCATTAAGCGACAAGAACTCAACCGCTCTTTACAACGTCAACAAAGTTTGAACGATGCAGTTGCAAAGGCACAATCACAATTTATCAAAGGCAAAGACCGCGGCAAAGGTTTCGATACACTACTAATCAATAGCTTACATCTCACGCATAGTGAATATGGGTTTATCTGCGAGGTTTTAAAAAATCGCCATGGTATTGCTTACTTAAAAGCCAATTCGATCTCCGACGTGTCGTGGGATGAGACAACCGTAGAGTTCAACAAAAAAGTAGTGCAACAAGGCTTAGAATTCCACGACCTGGATTTACTTTTTGATCCGCGATTAGAAAAAAAAACACCTGTTATTTCGAACAATCTTGCATTTGAAAGACAAGTCGGCGACTTGCCGGCGGATCATCCGCCATTACGTCATTTCTTAGCAATTCCCATACAACATGACGGAGAAATTGTTGCCATGATGGGTATTGCCAATTGCCCGAATGGTTACGATAAACTGTCCGTGGATTTTCTCCAGCCTGTCACTATCACCATAGGACAATTGGTGAATGCAGCCCGTATCCAGCGCCAACATGCACAGAGCGAACAAAGGCTGGCAAATATTATCGAAGGAACCAATATCGGTACCTGGGAGTGCCACATTCCTTCTGGCGTCACGATATTTAACGAACGTTGGGCAGAAATGTTAGGCTATACCCTCGCTGAATTAAGTCCTACGACAGTTCAAACCTGGCTGGATTTATGTCATCCTGAAGATGTGAAAATTTCGGCCGAAATGATAGAGCACCATTTCAATGGCGATCTACCATATTTTGATCTGACCAGCCGTATGCGTCATAAGGATGGATCATGGGTGTGGATCAGAGATCGTGGTTGCGTAGTCAGTTGGGATGAAGAAGGACGACCTTTAGTCATGTCAGGCAGCCATCAGGATGTCACTCAAGAACGTATTGCTGAAGAAAAATTAGCTCATGCCTATGAACTTCTGGAGCAGTCGAATGCCGCAGCCCGCATTGGCACCTGGGAATACGATCTGCTCACTAAACAAGTGAATTGGAGTACCGTCACCAAACAAATTCATGAAGTGGAATCCGACTATCAATGCAATACCGAACAGGCACTCAATTTTTTTAAAGGCAAAGACAGCCGCGATCACATTCGCCATTTGCTGACGGAGGCCGGTACATCTGGCACCCGGTTCGATACCGAATTTAAAATCGTAACCGCCAGAAAAAATGAGCGATGGGTCAGAATCATCGGTTTACCACAACTAAAAGAAAATAGAATCCGAGGGATTTATGGCACGCTACAAGATATCAGCGATAGCAAAGCCAATGCTCAGGCGCTGCGGGATCAGGTAGCACACACGCAGGCGATTCTTGACAACGTACTTGATGGAATTATCACCGTAAATCATTTGGGGTTCATCGACGCTTTTAACTATGCTGCTGGCAATATTTTTGGCTACAACAAAGACGAATTAATCGGTAAGCATTTTAGTATTTTATTACCTACGAATGATGAGCAAAGCAAATCCAATTTTCCCTTTAGAATCGATAATGTTTCTAAGCTGATTGGCCTCTCACAGGAAATAGATGCGCGTAGAAAAAACGGTAACGTATTCCCGCTAGATCTGTCAGTTTCCGCAGTCAAACGCCAGGGTCGCGCTTTGTATATTGGATTGATGCGAGACATTACTGAACGCAAACGCCTTGAATTGATTAAAAATGAATTCATTTCAACCGTCAGTCACGAATTACGTACGCCACTAACATCGATATCTGGTGCCTTAGGTCTGATACTCGGCGGTGCCACAGGTACATTGCCAGAGAGTCTGGCGCCTTTACTCAATATCGCCAGCAAAAACAGTCAACGCTTAACCTTCCTGATTAATGACTTGTTAGATATGGAAAAATTAAGCGCTGGTAAAATGCACTTCGATATGCAGGATTATGCGCTGGCACCGCTATTGACACAGGCAATTGATACCAACGCAACTTTTGGCACACAAAGAGAAATTCAATTAAAGCTGCATCAGCCCATACCTGATATTAAAATTTCCGTTGATAGTCAGCGTTTTATGCAAGTAATGTCAAATTTACTTTCAAACGCAATCAAGTATTCTCCTATCAACGAAACAGTAGATATTTGCGTCAGCATGAATCACTTACATGTTCGTATCAGTGTCAGCGATCATGGCAAAGGCATACCTAGCGAATTCCGTGATCGTATTTTTCAGAAATTTGCTCAGGCAGACTCATCCGACACCCGGGAAAAAGGTGGCACTGGCCTGGGATTAGCGATTTCCAGAGAATTGGTTGAAAACATGGGCGGGAAAATTGGCTTTGATTCCATCGAAGGCCGCGGAGCGAATTTTTATGTTGAGTTGCCTTTCGTCGCAACGGACCAGAAATTTCCGTGAAACGCACGACAAAGCTATAATCACGCCTTGCGCAGTCCTATTGCGCCATCACTTCATTTTTCAAAAAGTAGCTTCATGATAGTTCTCGGCGTTGAATCCTCCTGCGATGAAACAGGACTTGCCCTCTATGACACAGAACGTGGATTATTGGCGCATGCCCTGCATTCACAAATTACCATGCATCAAGAATATGGCGGTGTAGTGCCTGAACTGGCTTCGCGCGACCACATCCGACGTACTCTTCCTCTCTTACATCAGGTCATTTCAGAAGCACAAATTCAAAAGCAAGACATTGACGCGATTGCCTATACCCAAGGGCCGGGCTTGGCGGGTGCATTGTTGGTTGGTGCTTCATTTGCATGTGGCTTAGGAATGGCACTGGATAAGCCTATCTTAGGAGTTCATCATCTGGAGGGGCATCTGCTCTCCCCTTTATTGGCGAGTCAGCCACCGGAATTTCCCTTCATTGCCTTGCTGGTTTCCGGCGGACACACGCAATTAATGCGCGTCGATGGAGTAGGACAATACCAACTACTAGGTGAAACTCTGGATGACGCAGCAGGTGAAGCCTTTGATAAGTCCGCCAAATTACTCGGACTTTCATACCCTGGAGGGCCAGCGATTTCTAAGTTGGCTGAATCTGGTGACCCTGCGATTCATCAATTTCCACGCCCGATGTTGCATTCCAAAGATTTTAACTTCAGCTTTTCTGGATTAAAAACAGCCGTCCTTACTGCTGTCAAAAAATACCCACCTGACATGAGCGAGTCTGACAAGGCCAATGTCGCACGCGGTTTTGTTGACGCCATCGTTGATGTTCTGGTTGCCAAGTGCGTTACGGCAATGAAGCAAAGCGGACTCAAGCGTCTGGTGATTGCAGGCGGGGTTGGCGCAAATCGTCAATTGCGCTTAGCGTTAAACGCGGCGGCTGCAAAAAAACGTTTTCATGTGTTTTATCCTGAACTCGAATTTTGTACCGATAACGGTGCGATGATTGCCTTCGCAGGTGCAATGCGGCTCAAAAAAAATCCCGCATTAGCGACGCGGGATTTTGCTTTCAATGTCAGACCACGCTGGCCACTGCATGAATTAACGGCAGCCTGATCTTATCGTATTTTGACCAGTTTGCTTACTCGGCAAAACTGGTCGACGCTGCAAAAACAGGCCACGATGCCATCAATTATTTCTTCTTACTTCCAAGCCGACTCTCTTTACCCGCCATCAAATTGGCAATATTTTGACGATGGCGATAGACCAGCAAGCCACTCATCACGAACACCGCGAGTAACTTAACGTCCGGGCCAAACAGCAAGCCGTAATACAAAGGCGCAAAGATGGCGGCAATCAACGCTGCCAGCGATGAGTAACGGAATGCAAAAGCAATGACACCCCATGTCACCAGCGTCGCCAATCCAAGCCAAGGATTAATCCCGATCAGAACACCTGCCGCTGTCGCCACGCCTTTACCGCCAACAAATTTAAAAAAGACTGGCCATAAATGTCCGACAAAAACGGCGATCGATACCGCTGCGATGCTGCCATCATCCAGATTAAACTGGTTTTGATACTTCATCGCCAACCATACTGCAAACCAGCCCTTCACCGCGTCGCCTAGCAAGGTCAATACGGCTGCTGCTTTGTTTCCACTACGCAAAACATTGGTAGCGCCGGGATTTTTAGATCCATAGGTTCGTGGATCAGATAAACCAAATAATTTGCTCACAACGACTGCAAAAGATACTGAACCAATCAAATAAGCCAGTATTACCGCCAGAATAGTATTCATTTTTTCCCTAAATAAACATTGGTAAGATAAAGCTCTTGCCTGGCAAAAGTTTTCAAATTAATTATTTACATACAAAAAGTGTTGGCACTTTTTACTTACTTTTTCGTTTTAAACAATTCAAGTAGGTAAAAGATGCTTGAACTCAGCAGAATGTCGCAATGCTTAGTTACAAGGAGTTACTCATCAATTGCGCATTCGACAATTTTTGCATTTAAACAATCCTCCAGCACAGATGGAGCGATTCCGACCAAATATCCTCGTCGGCCGCCATTAATATATATCTTGGGCAACGCAAGGATCCCACGCTCAACATAGACTGGCATTACTTTTCTTGTCCCAAACGGGGACGTTCCGCCAATCAGATAACCGGAATGCTTTTGGGCTATTTCCGGTTTACATGGCTCTACCGATTTGCACGAAATTTGCCGCGCCAGATTTTTGGTCGATACCTTACGATCGCCATGCATCAGCACGATGAGTGGCTTAGCTGCTTCATCTTGCATTACCAGCGTCTTTACCACGGCATGCTCATCGACCCCTAACTCCCGCGCAGATACCGCCGTGCCACCATGTTCTTCGTATGAATACGGATGCTCAGAAAACTCCACCTTATTTTTGCGTAAAAACTGCGTTGCTGGCGTTTCAGATACGTGTTCTTTTTTTGCCAAAATGGTTTCTCTTTCAACAGAAAAATCAAAGACGAATTATAGCTTCGCTGAAACAGCAAAGGCGTTTTTTGAAAATGAAAAACATATTACAAAATCTAAAAATTAATAAAAACATTATTAATTGAAAATAAATTTTCCATTTGTGTCACAAAGAAGCAACATATCATTTCATTTGACGTATCGAATTGTTTCAATGAATGTCTACATTATGCATAATGTTTAGGCGTTGTGACCTACTTCCATATTCTTTGTCAGTGTAAAAAACAATGCACCACACTACTTGAATATGAATAAAGCAAAAGAAAAACAACGAGAAGAAAGTAAGAGATATCTTGCCAGCGATGCAAGATCGTCTTTATCTAAAACAAATGTACATACGAAAAGTGGAGAAACAGTGATGGTGATACGAGAAAAGGTTGGCGTACGTTCGGTACGCCTTGCGTTGGGCATTTTGGCAGGATCGGTATTCATGACCGGTTTTGCTCAGGCAGAAGAAACAAAAGTCGATTCGAAAATTCAAAGAGTCGAAGTTACTGGCTCCAACATTAAGCGTGCAGACAAAGAAGGCACGTCGCCAATTCAAACAATTACTGCAAAAGATATCCGTGAGAGCGGTGCAACTACAGTACTTGAATTGTTGAAACAAGTTCCATCACTGGGTGTCGGCGGATACAACGATACACCAGATCAAAACGGTTTCTCTCGCGGCGTCGCCACAGCGTCGTTACGCGGTTTAGGCTCGACATCAACATTGATTTTGTTGAACGGCCGTCGCATGACACCGTCAGCTTATGCCAATCCAAACAATGGTCAATCAACCTTATATGACCTGAACAGCATCCCTCTTTCAGCATTAGAGCGCGTTGAAATATTCAAAGACGGCGCATCAGCGGTATATGGCTCAGACGCGGTAGCTGGTGTTATCAACTTCATTACTAAACGCGATTACAAAGGCGGCGAAGTTTCTATCAACGCTAATGCCAACGATAATAATGAATTCCGTCGTCAAAACGTCAGTGGTTCGATTGGCTTTGGTGATATCAATACTGACGGATACAATGTTTTATTTGCGCTCGACTATACAGCGAAACAACCAACCACTTCCCGTAATGGATCAAATGGTATTCAAGCTGCACAATATGCAGACATGAATTACCGTCTGAATCCATACAACAGCTACGTATCAAATCAGCCATTTTTCTTCAAAGAAAAAGCGCCAAATTCAAAATCGTTCTATTCCAGTGGTCCTAATGTCGTCAATCAATTGAATTGCGATGCGTCTAAACAACTTGTTGGTGGTCCACAATACGGTATCACCAATGCCTTGCTCACCGGCAGAAAATTCTGTAATTCAGACACAGACCAATATGTTGACGTACAAGGTAAATCTGACGACGTTAATCTGATGACTGTGGGTAATCTGAAGATCAACGAAAATTTATCTGCATTCGCGGAAGCAGCATTTACTGACTCAAAACGTACTTATCGCTCAGCATCACGGACAATTCTCGGCACATCACCAACAACTAACTACTTAGTAGGTGGTTTAGCGGCGCCGTTCCAGGCAATATTGCCTATTGGCCATCCAGACAATCCTTTCTCTGATGCGCGCGCAGCGGTTGGCTATCGTTTCGAAAACTTGAAAACCGGAACAGATCTTGAAAATCAAAACGCGCGTTTGCTGGGCGGGTTCCGTGGCAGCAATGCGGGTTGGGACTGGGAAACTGGTTTGCTGTGGAATCGCTCAAAACGTATAGAAACAGCTTATGGATTTTTGTATTTGCCAACGCTGAATCAACTGATTAATCAAAACAGATCATTGGCATCAATTGCTGCAGATCCTAACATCACAAAAGATCTGACCAATAATGCGACCGCTCAAATCACCCAGTGGGATGCAAAAGCCAGTACCGAATTCGGTTCTTTAGCTGGTGGCGCAATCGGATTTGCAACAGGTGTCGAATTCCGTCAAGAAAAATTGACCGTATCCCCTGATCCAGCCAATGCACGTGGCGATATTCTGGGACTGGCAACGACCGCCATTGACGCGAAGCGTAACGTATCTTCAGCATTTGTTGAATTGCGTACACCGTTCCTGAAAAATTTCGAAATGGATTTTGCAGGTCGTCTCGATAAATACCCAAATATCAAGACAAATTTTGTGCCAAAAGTTGGTGCAAAATGGACGGTCAATGATAGTCTCGCATTCCGTGGTTCTTACTCTGAAGGTTTCCGTGCACCGGCAGTTTCTCAAATTGCACCAGGTGGCGCGCAATACTTTTTGAACAATACAGTTGATCCGATACGTTGTCCAAATGGTACCAATCCTGTACCAGGCGCTGACACGGCAGATTGCGCGAAAAGTATTTCCGGTGTTGGTGGCGCAAACCCTGATCTGAAACCAGAAACATCTAAGAGTTATTCTTTGGGCTTTATTCTCTCGCCAACCAAGAATTTCGATATGACGTTTGATCTTTTCAGAATTCGTAAAGAAGGCGAGATTGTTCTCGGCAGCGCAACCTTCCTGCTGGAGCATCCAAGCAGCTATCCTGCAGATTACATCACTCGTGATACTAATCCGCTCAATCAGTTGAAGGATGCAAACGGCAATCCAATTCCAGGCACAGGTCCGTTGCTGGCAGTAAAAACACCATGGGTAAATCAAGGTAGTACTGATACGAGCGGTATTGATCTGGACATGAAATTACGCACCAACCTTGGTGACTACGGAAATCTGAAAACATCGTTGAATACGACGTATATCATTTCTTATCGTCGTGCAGAAAAACCAGGCGACCTCGAGCGTAATGCAGTCGGTACCAACGGTGGTTTAAATGACTGGGCGACGACTGTCGGTGATATTCCTCGCTTACGTGCCAGCTTGTCGACAAGTTGGGAAAAAGGACCGCATAACGTCGTCGTTACAGCACGCTTTATTGACAGTATTTCGGAAATGCGTCGTTACGACAACACGACAACGTATCCTACTCCATACTGCCATTTTGGTTCTGGCCAACCTCAGTCAGCAACCAGCCTGGGTGGCGTACCGAAGTACAACTCCTATTACTCAGATTGTCAGGTACCTAGCTGGACAACATTTGACGCTGGTTACACCTACTCTGGCTTTAAGGACTTGGTCTTGGGCATCAACGTCGCAAATATCTTGAACACCAAAGCGCCGTACACCCCGGGAACAAATACATCGAACCTGGTTCAACAAGGCTATAACGCTGATCTGTACAATAACTTAGGTCGTTATTTCAGAATTTCTGCTAAATATACCTTCCGTTAATCAATACTCAACGGTAATTAAAAACGCCTCGTATTTTTCGAGGCGTTTTTTTTCAATTTTCATGAGGTCGCCATGCGTTACTTTGCACTTAGAATTTCATCTTTTTTTGCCATTCCAATTTGCGCTGTGCTCACAACGTTGTATCCAAACATAACGGCAGCGCAGGTTGCACCAATACCGGTTGAATCTTTTTTTAAAAGTTCACAAATTTCGGATGTCGAATTTTCACCTGATGGCAAGAGCATTGCGATGCTGGCAGCAGCAGGCAATGACAGGCTGGTTTTATCAGTGATGGAAACCAATAATTTGACCCCCAAAGTTATCGCTCATTATGAAAAGACAGACGTTGTTTTTTTTCATTGGGTCAACAATAAACGTCTGGTATTTGGTGTCGGAGACCGAACGCTCGGCGACGCTGAGGTAAAAACTGGTAATGGATTATTTGCAGTCAACAAAGATGGAAGCGAATTCCGGCAATTGATAGAAACGCATGCAGCACTCTCCAGTGACGGTAGTAAATTTCGCGTCCTTAATATCCGTCATCATTTTTCCGACGTCAGTCATGTAGAAAATTCAGATTCAATTTTTGTGATACGTAATGCAGGTACGCGCAAGACACCCTCTGCAACACTCATCAAACTTAATACTATTGATGGTCTTGCAGAAGCAATCCCGGGGCCAGCTAATGCAAGTAGCTTCATGATTGACAAGTCAGGTGAACTCAGAATCGCGATTACCTCTAAAGAAAATCTGACGAATGTGCAATACAGGGATCCCCAGTCCAACCAATGGCGCTCATTGATTGAATTTGACCCAACCAAAGAATCAGGTTTCACTCCCCAATTAATCACTCCCGACGGGCAACTTTACGTCAACGCAACGAACGGGCAGGACAATTCCGGCATCTATCGATTCGATCTGGAAAAAAACCGCTTGGATCCAACGCCAGTCATTTCAACCAAAGACTTTGATTTTAGCGGTAACCTGGTCTATAGCAAAAAACAAGACAAGTTGATAGGCATTCGTTACGAATCTGATGCATACGGCACTCTGTGGCTTTCACCGTATTTGATAGATTTACAAAAAACCATTGATGCAGCCTTACCGAACACGACAAATATCGTATCAGTGCCGACCAGAGGCGAAAACTCTTTCGCTTTAGTTCACGCATTTTCAGATGTTAATCCAGGAACATATCTTCTCTTTAATACTAAAAGCAAAAAGTTTATTCCCATCGGGGATACGCGACCATCCATTGATTCGAAAGCGATGTCCTACAAAGATTTTGTTCGAATTAAGGTTCGCGACGGTATGGAAATTCCTGCTTATCTGACGATACCCAAAAATACCAGCGGTAAAAATTTACCCATGGTTGTCATGGTACATGGTGGCCCTTATGTTCGCGGTGGGCATTGGAACTGGAATCCACAAACGCAATTTTTAGCTTCACGCGGTTATGTTGTTCTGGAACCTGATTTCCGCGGCAGCACTGGTTATGGTTCACAATTATTTAAAGCAGGCTGGAAACAATGGGGTCTTGCTATGCAGGACGATATCACTGATGCGACAAAATGGGCAATCGCGCAAGGCTATGCTGACCCCAATCGCATCTGCATTGCTGGCGCAAGCTACGGAGGTTACGCGACGCTCATGGGTTTAATCAAAGAACCGGATCTCTATCGTTGCGGAATTAGTTGGGTCGGTGTGACCGATATTAACTATCTGTTCGACGTGACCTGGAGTGATACGGCAGGTACCGCATGGTCACGATACGGGATGCCCGCAATGGTAGGTGATCAGATCAAAGATGCTGAACAATTCAAGGCAACTTCGCCTGTCGTTCAGGCGCAACGTCTGAAACGTCCATTAATTCTCGCTTATGGTGCAGCTGACGTCCGAGTTCCGTTGGTACACGGTGAACGTTTCCTCAAAGCCGCTCCGGATACGGCAAAAATAGAATGGATCACTTATGCCGAAGAGGGGCACGGATGGCGAACATTAAAAAATAACGTCGACTTTTGGACCCGTGTAGAAAAATTTCTGCAAGAAAATACAGCTCCGAAATAATAATCATACATTGAGATACATGTAACGCTTCATTTTTGTGCAAATTAGTTACCTATGCCTGAATAAAGAAATTTATTCAGGCATTTTTATTTTTAAAAAGCTATTTTTATCAAATTATGGAAAATTATTTTCATTTATGTCATAAAAATGCAACATTCCTAACATATTGAGTAACAAATTATTTCACTTTTATTGATTTCTTTTGCATAATGCGCCCCTTGCTCTGAAAATGCACACACCCAGATTGCCTTATCTGGAACTACGCAAAAGTAGCTCTCTTCCCCCCTGCTTTTCAATATTTTCAACAATAAATCTCCGGATTTTTGGGTGTTATGCGCGAGCAAGCTGCGAACCTATGTTCGCATCTGATTCATCATGTTTAGGAGAACTTGGTCATGGTATTAAAAGAAAAAGCCGTTGTAAGATCCGTACGTTTTGCACTGAGCGCGTTAACTGGCACATTACTTGTTGCTGGCATTGCTCATGCACAAGAAACTGGCGATGCTGTTCAAAAAATTGAAATTACAGGTTCCGCTATCAAGCGCATCTACAAAGAAGGCGCTTTACCTGTACAGCAGTTAAATAAAGAAGTGATTGCCCGTTCCGGTGCAACGACGGTTGCTGATTTGATTCAAAAATTACCAGCGATGCAAGGATTTACACCTACAACAACCGCTGTAGGTACAAACTCCGGTGGCCGCGCTTCTGCTTCTATTCACAACATCGGTGAAAGTTACACCTTAGTATTATTAAACGGCCGTCGCGTAGCGCCTCAAGGCTCAGGCTCGGCAGTCAACCTCAATGCGATCCCGATGAGCGCGGTTGAAAGAGTGGAAGTGTTGACTGATGGTGCGTCAGCCCTCTACGGCTCAGATGCAATCGCCGGCGTCGTTAACTTTATTCTGAAAAAAAATGAACAAGGTGGCACCGTAGAAGCTGGATACAACTATCCAACCGAAGGTGGCGCAAAATCGTACAACGCCAGCCTGACTTACGGCTTCGGTAATTTGGAAGAAGACCGCTACAACGTATTGATCAGCTATCGTCACGATGATCAACAGCAATTGAAAGCGACAGACCGCGATTTCGCTAAGACAGCTTATCTGCCTTTCGTTGCAAATGGTCACAATTACTTGTTTGACAAAACCAGTGCTTACAGTTCCCCTGCAAATCTGGCAGTGACGTTCAAAGACAAGACAATTTCTGGTGTCAATTTCAATCCTTACCTGTTGCAAAACGGAAATTGCCCGGCAAATCACGTCATCGATCCGACAAATCCTAAGGCTTGCAAATTTGACTATGCCGCGACGTTGGAAATTGTTCCTGTATCAAAGCGTGATAGTTTATTTACCACTGCCCGTTTCAAGTTAAATCAAGACTGGACACTGTTCTCTGACGTCGCTCTTTCTCGCTACGATCTGACAGCACGTATCGCTCCAAATCCTGTTCCCGTCACAATTGCGCCAGGTTCCGCCTACTACAACAGCTATGTGCTGCCATACTTAACGCAAGCACAAATCGGCTCAGTGAAATCAGTGACTGCAAACTACCGCATGTCAGACTGGGGCACTCGCAACGACAACACCATTACCAACTCCAAGCATTTTGTCGTTGGAGCAGAAGGTGAATTTAA
Organism: Undibacterium sp. SXout11W; assembly: GCA_049339905.1. Classification (GTDB taxonomy): domain Bacteria; phylum Pseudomonadota; class Gammaproteobacteria; order Burkholderiales; family Burkholderiaceae_D; genus Undibacterium. The sequence continues at coordinate 61,921 of JBMPPG010000011.1, read as the reverse complement.
AGGTTGGTCGATCAACAGTGCTGCAACGTATTCACAAAACTCCATCGACGAAAATTATACCGGCGGCTATGTATTGGACGGTGCTTTCCGCGACATGATTAAGAAGGCAAGCTTCAACCCATTCTTGCCGGTCGGTCAGCAAACAGATGCGACTAAGCAATTGATTCAAAACTCTTTATTCAATGGTCCATTGCGCACCGCATCTACGACACTTAAAGGTGTAGATACGCGCGCATCTAAAGAAATATTCGAGCTTCCAGGTGGCAATGCAAGTGTTGCAGTTGGTGCTGATTACCGTGAATATGCCTATTCACAATCGCCATCATCTATCGTCGCTAGTGGTGCGGTATACAATCTCGCAGCGCCACCAAGCTATGACATGAAGCGCTCGACATACGGTGTCTTTGGTGAAATTCTGGCACCAGTCGTTGACAAAGTTGAGCTGAGCGCCGCAACTCGTTTTGATCAATATTCATCGATTGATGACGGCATTAACAACGTTAAAGTCGGTCAAGGTAATAACGCCGTTACTTACAAGTTATCCATCAGATATCAACCTAGCAATAGCTGGTTAGTGCGCGCTTCTTACGGCACTGGCTTTAAAGCACCAGCGATGCTGGACATTGCGCAGCCATTGGTACGCGCTGGTGTAACTGATAACCAGGCATGCCCATTCCCAGGTTCAGCGTATTGCAAACCAGGTAACGCGCAGTACGATAACTTGTCTGGCGGCAATGCAAATCTGAAACCAGAAAAATCAAAGCAATTCACCATTGGTGCACGTTTTGAACCAAGCTCTTCGTTCTCTATCGGCGCTGATTTGTGGGATGTTCAACTGCGAGATCAAGTATCTGCTGTGAGCCAATCCATTGCATTTGCTGATCCTGCCAAATACGCGCAACTGTTCACACAATCCACAGAAATCGCAACGGGAAATACTTATTGGGCGTTTAAAAACTTATCGATCAATATCGGTAAATCGCACAACCGTGGTATCGATTGGGATATGACTGGTCGTAAGAATCTGGGATTCGGTACATTGACTGGTACGATTAACGGTACGTACATGTTGGTCTCTGATTTCACCTTGCCTGGTACTGACAATTCCTGGGATACCGATCTGGGTAAATTTGGTGTGTACAACAACGTTGGTTTCCGCAATCTGGTTTCAGCGACAACCACATTGGAAACCGGTAAATTCTCCAACTCTCTGAGTTTGACATACCGTTCTGGTTATCAGGATCAACCTGCAAACGTGACGAATCTGGACACCAAGTCTGCTGAAACGATCACCTTGCACGTGCCGTCTTACACCACGTTTGACTGGCAAGGTCGCTACAACTACAGCAAAACTGTAGAACTGCGTGCTGGTATCAAAAATCTGTTTAACAAAACACCACCAATGTCTCTGCAAACTGCAGGCGCTTATGCTGGTCAACAAACAGGTTACGATGCACGTTATGCGGATTCAGTGCTGCGCACGATTTACGTAACAGGCAAATACAAGTTCTGATTGTTATCGTAAAACTATTTTGAAATATAAAAAGCGGCCATCAATGATGGCCGCTTTTTTTCGCTGAAGCAGCTTCCAATATGAACTTCAACCCCTTGGATGGTGCTCCGCATGGAGTTTTTTAAGTCGTTCTCTGGCCACATGTGTGTAAATTTGCGTTGTAGAAATATCGGCATGGCCTAGCAACAACTGCACCACTCTTAAATCAGCGCCATGATTGAGCAAATGCGTCGCGAACGCATGGCGCAAGGTGTGGGGGGACAGATGGATGTGAATGCCAGCGTGCGCCGCATATTTTTTGATGAGTATCCAGAACATCTGTCGCGTCATGGCGCCACCACGAGCGGTGACAAACAAAGCATCGTCAACCTGCCCTTGTAAAATGGCAGATCTCGCCTCTTTCAGGTATTTTTCAAGCCAATGACGCGCAAGCTCTCCAAAAGGCACTAAGCGCGTTTTATCGCCTTTGCCCGTGATGCGTAATACGCCATCATTGAGACTGACCTCAGTTGATTTCAAATTCACTAATTCTGAGACTCGTAATCCGCAGGCATACAACAGTTCCAGCATAGTACGATCGCGTAATCCCAACGGACTATCATCTGGGGCGTTCAACAGGGCTTCTACCTGAGCTTCGCTCATGGTCTTGGGCAATCTTAAACCTTGTTTGGCTGATTTGAGCTTACTACAAGGATTGATGGCAACCAGATTTTGGCGTACGGCGAGTAAATAAAAGCGTTTTAAGACACTCAGACGTCGATTAGCAGACGTCGCTTTTGACGTCGTATGTTTAGATGCGATGTAAGCGCTGATGTCGGCGTGATCAACCTGATACAAATCCTTCGCCAGTTCGACATGCAACCATTCTGCGAATAAACGCATGTCGCGGCGGTAAGCTTCTACGGTGTTTTTGGCTAATCCGTCTTCTAACCATAAAACATCGCAAAATTGGTCTATCTGCCCCGCCATCTCATCAGGCAATACCACGGGCAATGCATTTGGACTATTTTTCATGGATTACTGGTAACCAGTCACGCCTTCATGCGCAAGTAACCAGCGTTTCACGCCAAGGTGAAATCCAGTTTCATCGTCATGATGAGCAAATCCGCCCAGACCACCTGCCGCAGTGACCCGATGACACGGGATGACCAGGGGATACCAGTTCGCGCCGCAAGCCTGGCCTACTGCGCGTGCTGCGGAGCGAATCTGTTTAGCAATTTGACCGTAAGTAACAACTTCACCACGAGGCACTTCTGATATCGCCTGCCAGACGCGGCTCTGAAATGCGGTTCCTACCGACTTTAAAGGTAACTGAAATCGAAAATCAGCGTCAGTGAAATATCGATCAATTTGTTCAGCAACCAGTGCAGAAACCGCGTCCGATGGCGCTTTTTCTTTAAAACGTGGCGGCAAATAGACAAGTTCTGCGAGCTTTTGGTCCTCTACCCGGATTCCCATCGCGCCAAAAGGGGCGTCTATAATTGCCGAAAAAATAGCTGATTCTTGTTCGGACATCATCTGCCTATGCTTCTAAAAGGCTTTAGCATAGCGGATAAGCACGTCTTTTGGGGAGAATGCGTATTGCTCAACAAGACAAAAATCGGATTAAAATTACGTTGAAGAAAGTTTAAAATGAATCCGGTAGTGCAAAAAAGAAAAAGGCGCATCATCAGATGCGCCATTAAAACATATCTCGCGTTTTCGGCTGTTTAGTTTTTGTGTAAACACATTAACTCAGCTTGTAATAAAAACGCGCGTCTCCTCAGTGTACGGCATGAATACCGTTTTTTTGCACTACCGCCTTTTAATCCTGCCTACTGCAAATTTCAAATCTGGACAGAATATAGCATGCAAAAATACCAGTGACAAAAAAAACGCAGCAAAAAATCGCTGATGTTGCATATATGTAAAAGATATTTACAAAATCTGAAAATATGGTAAACGATTTTTTATTTTATATACGCACTTATCAGGATGCCGTAAGTTAGACTTTGTTGAGAAAAAATAGTGTTGTTATTGCAATTTTAAAAAATACTCTGACTCTAATGATAGCCAAATTTCGCTGCCTCTTTGTTAATATTAGCAACCAAATCTTTGCCTATCCGTTGCTCCACTTCTTTCTGTACAGGCAATAAAGATTTACGCCAAGAAATTCTCTCCTGGTCATTCAATACATAAACTTTGGTTTTGCCAGTTTTTTTGACGGCGACCAATGCCTTGTCATTTTCTTCCTGTGCAATGGTATTTGCATACATGGTCGCTTCTGACATCGCGTGATTGAGTTCATCGCGAATATCGCCAGGCAATCCGTCCCAGAATTTCTTGTTAACAATCACAGCATATCCAAGATAACCATGATTCGTGATTGTCATGTGCTTTTGGACTTCATACATCTTTTGGGTATACAAATTCGAAGGTGGATTTTCTGTCCCATCAACAAAGCCGCTACGTAAGGCTTGATACACTTCTGAAAACCCTAAAACTTGTGGTGTTGCGCCAAGGATCCGCATTTGCGTGTCGAGCACTTTGGATGATTGAATCCGTAGTTTTAAGCCCCGCATATCAGAAGGCAAATGAATCGGTTTATTGGCTGAAAAATCTTTGAATCCATTATCCCAGAAGGAAAGACCAGTAATCCCTTTGGGTTCGAGTTTTTTGAGCAAATCCTTTCCGATTGGCCCCTGTGTCACGCTATACAAAACATCCTTAGACGGAAAAATATAGGGTATGTCGAACACTTCAAATTCTTTGATTCCAAGCGGTCCGAATTTTGCCAATGACGGCGCAAGCATTTGAACTGCGCCAAGCTGTAGGGCTTCTAATTCTTCTTTATCTTTGTACAGCGTGCTATTCGGATAGAGCTCAACCTTGACCCGCCCGTGCGTGGCTTTTTCTGCCAACTCTTTGAAGCGTTGTGCTGCCTGCCCTTTGGGGGCGTCGCTGGCGACAACATGACTGAATTTGATGACGATGGGAGATTGCGCAAACGCGGACGCCTGCGTCAACATCGCAGCGATGGAAAAAAACAGGCTTTTTCTTATTTTCACAACAGTCTCCAATGTCGTTGCCAAGTACATTGGCTTCTTCATTATTCAGAAATAAAGCTTTTTCATCAAGCTGTGGAAAACCACTAGCACCGCTTTTTGCTCAAACTAACTCGTCTTACTTACTAGTGCGCCATTAACTTGTACATTAAACTATCAGGTATGAAAATTTTCGAAAAACCCCGAGCCTGGTCAAAAGAAAAATGGCGATGGATTATTCCCATCTTGCTGATTTCCTTGTTTCTGGCAACGTTGATCTGGTTGCCACTACAAGCTCAACGCATGGAGGCCAATGAGCGACAAGAGCAATTGATCGCCGATACCTTGTGGGTCGAACATGCGATTCAGTTTCAAATCGACCGAAATGACGAAATGCTGCGTCAGATCGGTTCCGATATTATGAGCATGGGCTTAAAACCCGCCGAAGTCGCCGAGCGTTTTGACCGTCTGCGCAATAGCAACCATGAGATCTCAAGCCTGGCATGGTTTAATCATGAACATGTCTTGGTTACCTCCAGTGCTGAGGAAGGTCCTTCTGGGAAACATGTACCGGATATACCCTATCAAGAATCAGGTGCACTTGAATTTGATATCAGGACCCGCTGTTTCACTCCTACTCTGGACGATCAGTTACCTAAATCTGAAAAAAACTCGTATGTTATCAATTGCCAGATACCACTAATCAAAGGTACCCGACATCTTGGACGCATCATCATCACCTATCGTACGAGTGGCATTTTAGAAGAATTGGTTCCTTGGTGGTTTGCTCAGGACAATCAAATTTCTCTGGTCGATATTGACGACAAGGTTTATGCCACCCGCGCTTCCGCAGGTTTGGGTAAGAACGTTTATACACATAACCGGACACTAGACCTACCTGATTTACCTCTGGTACTACATACGAATAGTAATAAGAGTGAACCCAAGCTACTTGCAAATTTACTCGTCTCAGTGGTGATCGTTTTGTCTCTGGGACTCATATGGAGTCTGGCGGCGCTGTGGCGGGATATTAATCGTCGACTGGCAACCGAAGGCGCACTGCGCCAGCAGGTGATATTCCGGACTGCGATGGAAAACTCCCTGGTAACCGGTTTGCGCGCCCGCGACATGCAGGGTCGACTAACCTATGTGAATCCGGCCTTTTGCAATATGGTGGGATTCCCGGCAGATCAAATCATCGGCAGATTGCCGCCTATGCCATATTGGGCTCCAGAGGCGTTCGCTGAATACAAACAAAGGTTTTCAGATTTATTAGCAGGTACTGTTCCTGCCAATGGCTTCGAAACCATCTATCAACATGCCAATGGCACCAAAATTTCTGTATTGATTTATGAATCTGCTTTGATCGACGAGACAGGTAAGCAAACTGGCTGGATGAGTTCTATACTTGATATTTCAGAGCTCAAGCGAGCGCAAGAATTAAGCCGACAGCAAGAAGAAAAACTACACGCCAGTGCTCGCCTGGCGACGATGGGGGAGATAGCCTCGATGCTGGCTCATGAACTGAATCAACCATTGGCGGCAATTTCGAGTTACACCACCGGTGCCATGAATATTGTCGAAGCGGATAATGCCGAGAAAAATTTACTGCTAGGTGCTCTCAGCAAAGTCAACGCTCAGGCGCAACGTGCAGGACAAATCATTCGCAGCGTCCATGAATTCGTCAAAAAACGCGAAGCCACGCGAGAACAAGTGGATATTTGCGAACTCATTCAAAACACAATGCCATTAATAGAATTGCAAGGGCAAGCCTCGCATATCCACATTCAATGGCTGCCCACCAAAAATCTACCTACAGTTTTAGCAGACCACGTGCTGATCGAACAGGTACTGCTGAATCTGACACGTAACGCTATTGAAGCGATGCAAGAGACCCCGACAGGGCACCGTAATTTACGGATACAAGCCAGTATGGATGTTGAGAATGACCACGTCGTGGTTGAAGTAAGCGACCGTGGAACAGGTATACCAGCAGCGATTGCAGAGCAATTATTTTCACCCTTCTTTTCAACCAAGGCATCGGGGATGGGAATGGGGCTTAATATTTGCCGGACTGCAATAGAATTTCATGGTGGAAAACTGACTCACAGCGATAACCCGGCTGGTGGTACTATCTTCCGCTTTGTTCTTCCTGCATTTTATGGAAATTAAAATGAAGTTACTGCAGAGCAAACAGTGAATTTATAAGGCCAGGAGACACTATGCTACACATTATTGACGATGAAGATGTCATTCGCGATTCATTATCGTGGTTGGCACGTTCACGCCAAATTGCCGCGATGACCTATAGTAGCGGTGAACAATTTCTGACCGCGCTCGATCAGCCGCTACGCTTTGATCCTGCGGGTGACTGTATTTTGCTTGACGTTCGTATGCCGCAGTTAAGCGGAATCAGCTTATTTGATTTGCTTTCTGAAAAAAAATTGACCAAGCGGCTGCCTGTGATTTTTCTAACCGGGCATGGTGATGTCCCAATGGCGGTGGATAGCTTAAAACGTGGGGCGTTTGATTTTTTTGAAAAACCGTTCAACGACAATAAGCTTATGGATCGCGTTCAGGAAGCGCTGGCCTTATCGCGCGAAGCAGGTCATGCTGCTGCAGTTCACGACCGATTAGCGAGCCTCTCCGCACGTGAAAAAGAAGTTTTGGATTTAATACTCCAAGGAAAAATGAATAAGGTCATCGCTGATCACCTGGGAATCAGCATGCGCACGGTAGAAGTCCACAGGGCGCATATTTTCGACAAAATGCAAGTCAAAACAGCAGTTGAATTGGCTGGTATTCTGAAGTGACTAGCTTGATGTGACAAAAAATAGAGATGCGGCAAAGCCTGAGCTTGCCGCATTTTTTTTAACGGTCTTATGAGTCTTAAGGGATGATCGTCGTGAACAAATAAACGGCAAAAATCACCAGATGTATTGTCCCTTGCATAATGGTAGTACGACCAGTTCCCAGAGAGATAGTCGTAATCATTAATGACAACAACAGTAATACGGTCGATTTGGCATCGATCCCCAGACTCAACTGCCAGCCAGTGACTAAAGATATCACTGCCACCGCAGGAATCGTCAAACCGATGCTTGCCAATGCTGACCCCAACGCCAGATTGATACTCGTTTGCAGACGATTGGCACGCGCGGCGCTCACTGCAGCAATGCCTTCTGGCAATAAAACGATCATCGCGATAATGATCCCGACTAAAGCCTTAGGTGCACCAACCGCGGCTACCGCGAATTCCAGATTGGGTGCCAATGCTTTTGCTAACAAGACCACTGCAACCAGACAAACAATCAGCAAGCCCGCGCTACTCCATGCGACTTTATTTGATGGTTTAGGTGCGTGGACTTCTTCATCACTGGCGGCCACTTCTGGTAGGAAATAATCCCTATGTCTTACTGTCTGTACCAGTACAAATGTACCGTATAAAACCAGCGACACCACTGCAATAAAAGCTAACTGACTTGCACTATAGTAAGGACCTGCAACGCTATCAGTGAAATTGGGTAAGACTAGGGTCAATATCGCAAGTGCGGCTAAAGTAGCAAGTGAAGTACTTGCACCTTGCAATCCAAAACTTTGTTCGCCATGACGTATTCCACCAAACAACAAACACAAGCCTATGATGCCAGTGAGGATGACCATGATCGCCGCAAACACCGTGTCGCGCGCTAATCCTGCAGTCGTCTCGCCACCGGACAGCATTAATGAAACTATCAATGCGACCTCAATCAAGGTCACAGCCAGCGCCAGCAATAAGGTGCCAAATGGCTCACCAATTTTGTGAGCGACCACTTCAGCATGATAAACAGCAGTAAGCACGCCACCAAATAATGCGACAGTTAATACGATCGCATATAAGCTCCCAAGGTGGAGCAATGCGCCACCAAGCGCGATCCAGGCAAAGACGGGAATAAAAATAGACCAACGGGGTAAAACAGGAGTAATAATCATATTCACTTTCTATTTGTCTTAAGCTCAAGCAAAACTAAAATTGCAGCAACGCACACCATTTGTGCGGTCTTTAGCTGCAGGTGACGCAGCAGGTTTCAATCTAAACAAGCAATTTTAGCTGGGTTCATGCTCATCAGACTATTTCAATTGCGTATTGTTCAATAAATCATATCGGTCCGTTGCCAACCTCGCATAGAGATGCAAATCAACGTAAATACCCTGCTTCAATATTGCTCCGCGGAGCAGGCCCTCTTTCTGAAAGCCTGCACGTTCCAGTAATTGCTGACTGGCTATATTCCCATCCTCTACTCTTGCCTGCAATCGATGTATTTTCAAATCTGAGAAGCAAAACACAAGCAAGGCTTGCAAACACTCACGCATGAAGCCTTGATGCCAATAGTCAGGTAATAACCAAAACCCCAGTTCCGCTGAATGATGTTGCTGTTCCCAATCATGAATGCCACATGCGCCGATCAATTTTGATGGAGCATCTGACAGGCAAATTCCCCACCACATGCCAATACCATGATCAACGATGAATTCAAACCAATCCATCAAGGATTTGGTCTCGCCTAAAGTTTGATCACTGCTACCATAAAACTGAACCACGTTGGGATCTGACATTCCCTTAAAAATGAAGGCGTGATCAGTTGCAGAGATGCGGCGCAAATGAAGGCGAGGTGTGCTAAGTTCCGGAAACAGCTTAATTTTATGCATAGAGAGATCAAAAAAATAAAACCAATAGTTGCATCATCTAAATCCAGTCTGGCGTTGCAGAAAATTTGCGCCAAGTTTCGCGCCAATGTGGGGGAAGGGACTTTATAATCACGTGCTAAGTTTTTATTGGAGTTTTACATGAGTGTTGCGATAAACGCATTTTTAAAGGCCTTGATTGTCGTACCCGTCACGGTTTTACCTATTTTAAATCCTATCGCGATTGCTCCTATCTTTTTATCGATGACCGGACCCATTGATCCGGCACTTTCAAATCGACTCGCTAAACGGATTGCGGTGAATTGTTTCTTTTTACTTTTGGGCGCGGTTTTTATCGGCTCTTATGTACTCGATTTTTTTGGTATTTCGATTCCAATTGTTCGTGTTGCAGGTGGTATTGTGGTTGGCATGGCTGGCTGGAAGTTACTCAATGACCAAAGCCAGGACAAGTTACTCAATTCTGTTGCAGCCACCCATGGTGGACACTGGAGCAGAGATGAGCTGCGTCGCCGCAGTTTCTATCCATTTAGTTTTCCGCTCACGGTCGGACCAGGAACGATTGCCGCGTCAGTGACACTTGGTACGCAAATGCCGCACCAGCCAGTCGATTTTCTGGTAATTAGTATTGCCTCAGCGATCGGTGTGCTATTGACCAGTATTGTTGTGTATTTGTGCTATCGCTTTGCTCGTAATTTGGAAAAGCTTCTGGGTGAAGTGGGGGCAACGGTGTTAATGCGCTTATCAGCATTTATCTTGCTGTGTATCGGTATTGCAATCGGCTGGGCAGGTATATCTGATTTATTCTCTGAGTTAATAGCGCAATAAAATCTGATAATTTCATTTTCCGTCGCTATGGCAAGCACACGCTTCGCCATGCGCGGCGGAAACCAATTCAGTCAAAATCCCACATTCTTTGCCATGATGCCTGTCGTCACACTGGGCGCGTAATTGGCTCAATTGCTTCTCTAAAGCCTTCATACTTTTTAAACGTGCTTTGACTCGGGCAATCTGTTGGTCGATCAAAGAATTAATATCACCACAATCTTCTGCCGGACGTTCAATGAACGACACCAGACGCCGGATATCAGCAAGCGGAATATCCAGTGCACGGCAATGACGGATAAATGATAAGCGCTCCAGATGCTCGACGGTGTAGCTGCGGTACCCGTTATCTTCCCGCGCTGGTGCGGGCAAGAGCTCTTGTTTTTCGTAATATCGTATGGTCTCTAAATCAACGCCAGTGGCATTGGCTAATTCGCTGATGCGCATGCTTTACTCCAATCACAGTACTTAAAATAGTGCCGACTCTTAGGGTGGATGCAACCCGCGCAGTAGTTGAGTTTGCACGGTTTTGGCGGATTGCACCCGCTCTTACACTATTGCAAATAGCAACGCCCCCCCTCTCCCCAGAAAGCGGTAGAAGGGTTCATCAGGCCAGCACAAGTGCAAGAATATTATTTTTACATCATTTAAGGAATTTTTAAATTTCTACTTGACCCTGTAGTCACTCCAGAGTCTACACTAGTTTTAAATTCTCAGATTTGGAACTACCATGACACAGAAAACTGCTTGCTGCGGCCACGATCACGACCTTCCTACCCATCCACTGGAGCAGCAAGATCACCATGACCGTGCAGAACACGCAGGACATGATCACGCACATCCCCATGAACACAAACATGCCCACAAACATGGTCACGCTTGCAGCCACGACCATGACCACGGTACCGCTGTAGCTTCTGAAAAAGCGGTAGTTCCTGCTGATGCAAAGCGCCTGCGCATGCATATCGCGGATATGGATTGTCCAACAGAAGAAGCATTAATCCGCCGCTCGCTGACAGGTATGCCACATGTTCTGGGATTGGATTTTGATTTATTAAACCGCATTCTTACGGTACATCATTACCAGCAAGATCCGGCTGAAATTCATACCAAATTAAAAGACCTTGGAATGTCTGGTACAGAATTAGCGGCCGGAGAAAGCGCAAGCGCACCCGCTGCACCAGCCAGGAGTCGTTACTGGAAATTGGCAATTGGTGGTAGCGCAGCAGCGGCAGCAGAAATCACAGCCTGGGTCACAGGTAGCGACACCTCTATCACTGTCGCCTTGCTGGCACTCAGTGCAATCGTTGCGTGTGGCATTCCCACGCTCAAAAAGGGTTGGATTGCCCTGCGTCACTTTACATTAAACATTCATTTGCTGATGACCGCTGCGGTGCTTGGCGCACTAGCGATCGGCCAATGGCCAGAAGCGGCCATGGTGATCTGCCTGTTTGCTATTGCAGAAATGATAGAAGCAGCCAGTCTGCTGCGCGCACGTGATGCCATCAGCGGTTTGCTGGCTCAAGCACCGGAAACAGCCTTAGTACAACAAATTGACACTAGCTGGAAGCCTGTAGCAACCACAGAGATAGCAGTCGGCAATTTAGTGCAATGCCGCCCTGGCGATCGCATTGCTTTAGATGGCACCATAGAAAACGGACAATCAAATGTTAATCAAGCGGCTATTACAGGTGAAAGTATTCCGGTAGAAAAACGTATCGGTGATATCGTCTATGCAGGCACCTTAAACCAGACGGGTGCAATCCAGATTCGCGTTTCTGCGGCGGCCAATTCAACGATGTTGGCACGCATTGCGCAATCGGTGCAAGAAGCACAAAGCCAGCGTGCGCCCATGCAAGGTTTTGTCGATAAATTTGCGGCGATCTATACGCCAGTGGTATTTATCTTTGCTTTATTGATGGCAATCGTTCCACCTTTAGCACTGAATCAGGGCTGGCATGAAAGCCTTTACCGCGCTTTGGTATTGCTAGTCATTGCCTGCCCATGCGCCCTGGTGATCTCGACACCTGTCACGATTGTCAGCGGCTTAGCACTCGCGGCGCGGCGCGGCATTGTGGTCAAAGGTGGTTTATTCCTGGAGCACGGCCGTCAATTAAAAACACTCGCATTTGATAAAACGGGCACACTTACCGAAGGCAAACCACGTCTGACCCGTGCGATGAGCGTCAGCAACGCAACTGATGCAGAAATCCTGAAACTAGCAGCTAGCCTTGATGCGCATTCCAGTCACCCGCTCGCGCATGCTTTAGTAGAAGCATGTACGGAAAAACTGGAACAAGCAGATGACATCAGCTTACTGGAAATTGGCCGCGGTCGTGGTGTTACCGGGCGCATCCACAATGTGCAATACCAGCTCGGCAATCGTGCAATGCTCGACGAATTAAACATTGCTCTGAGCGATGAAAAACGACAGCAACTGGATCAGCAAGTGCAAGAGCTGGAAAAGACTGGCAACACCGTCATTTTTTTATGCGCCAATCATATGGTCCTCGGCTTACTGGCGATTGCTGATCAGGTCAGAGCCACCAGCAAACAAGCGATTGCTGAGTTACAAGCTCTGGGTGTGGCAACCTTGATGCTCACTGGCGATAACGATCATACAGCACAAGCAATCGCGGCACAGACTGGCATCACCGATGTGCGTAGTCAATTGCTGCCACAAGACAAACTGGAGGCCATTAAGCAATTAGCAGATCAAGGCGTGACTGGTATGACTGGCGACGGCATTAATGACGCCCCAGCTTTGGCACGCGCCCATATAGGTTTTGCGATGGCGGCAGGTAGCGACACCGCATTGGAAACGGCTGATGTTGCTTTAATGCAAAATGATTTGCGTAAATTGCCAGAATTTATTCGTATTTCACACAAAACCAGTGCGGTTTTATGGCAAAACATTATCTTCGCACTGGTTGTAAAATTTGTTTTTTTTGCGCTGGCACTGAGCGGCCATGCGAGTTTGTGGATGGCAGTTTTCGCCGACACCGGCACCAGCTTGCTGGTGGTGCTCAATGGTGTACGGCTACTGACTTATTCAGATTCGCTGGCTTCAGTGCGTTGAGGGGATTCGTTAATCATTAAAGCGTGTTCGACCTGGCTAGACTCATCACCCATGCGGCTTTGCCAGGCACGCAAAAAGTAGCCAATCTCCTGAGAAGTTGGCGTGGTATGCCAGATCACCATCAAAGTCCCTTTGTGATCATGCAATTTCGCCAGCTTTTCTATGCACGTGGTGTTGTGATCGAGGTCAGCTAATCCAGCGGCATATCCATACACGCGGCTCAGACGCTCAAGGCGATCTGGTTCTGTTTCGCTATTCGTTGCAGAAATCTTCGGGTAATCCAAAAACATGATGCTATCTCCGTCGTGTTGTTGTGCGCTTTATTCTATCCGAAGCAACTGCTAACGGCTACGTTTTTCCCATTTGCATTCTTGCCGCGCCAACACTTTATTTTGTTGATCAACTGTTTCCAGATAAATATCAAACCCCCACAGGCGAGCGACATGTTTGAGCATTTCACCCGTTTGTGCGTTAAGTGGACGGCGTAAATATTGCATGTGACGCAAAGTTAATGCACGATCGCCTTGCATATCCACAGACCAAACCTGAATATTTGGCTCACGATTACCTAGGTTATACTGGCCAGCTAACTGCTGCCGGATATAGCGATAACCGTTTTCATCATGAATCGCCGAAATTTCCAGCTTATCTTTGCTATCGTCATCCAGAATCGCAAAAAAGTGAAAATCACGAATCAGCTTCGGTGACAAATACTGCGCAATAAAGCTCTCATCCTTAAAGTTACGCATTGCAAACTGCAAGGTCTGTTTCCAGTCACTACCGGCAAAATCAGGAAACCATTCGCGATCTTCGGCGGTGGGATTTTCACAAATACGTCGGATATCACGCATCATGGCAAAACCCAGCGCATACGGATTGATGCCATTAAAATAGCGGCTTCCGACAGGTGGCTGGTACACCACATTGGTATGGCTTTGCAAAAACTCCATCATAAAACCATCACCCACCACACCTTCATCGTATAACTGATGCAAGATTGTGTAGTGCCAAAACGTCGCCCATCCCTCATTCATGACCTGCGTCTGTCTTTGCGGATAAAAGTACTGAGAGATTTTGCGGATAATGCGCACAATTTCTCTTTGCCATGGTTCCAGTAATGGCGAATATTTTTCAATGAAATACAGTAGGTTTTCTTGCGGTTCGGACGGAAATCGTCGCTCTTGAAAACTTTCCTGCACTTCGGCCCGACGTGGCAGAGTGCGCCATAAATCATTGACCTGCGACTGAATATAATTTTCTCGTTCTGTCTGGCGTTCACGCTCTTCCAGTAAAGAGATGCGAGCTGGCCGTTTATATCGGTCGACCCCATAATTTTGTAACGCATGGCAGGAATCAATAATCAATTCGACCGCTTCTGCGCCATACCTTTGTTCGCATTGTGCAATGTAGTTTTTTGCAAACACCATGTAATCGATGATGGCATCGGCATCTGTCCATGTACGGAACAGATAATTGCCTTTAAAAAAAGAATTGTGACCATACGCCGCGTGAGCAATCACCAGCGCCTGCATCGTCAGGCTATTCTCTTCCATCAAATAAGAAATACAGGGATTGGAATTAATCACGATCTCGTAGGCAAGACCCATTTGCCCACGCTTATAGCTTTTTTCTGTCGATAAAAAATGTTTACCGAACGACCAATGGTTATACGACACCGGCATGCCCACCGATGCATAGGCATCCATCATTTGCTCAGCCGTGATTACTTCAAGCTGATTTGGATAGGTATCGAGACCAAAATTTTCTGCCACCCTCTTGATCTCTTCATGTGCTTTTTCAATTAACTCAAACGTCCATTCAGATTGTTCGGGCAAGGCATTCGGGTGTTTTACTTTGATTGAGCCATGTTCTGTGTCCATGATGAACCTCAATTTGGCTGTTTTTTAAAGAGCTCTCGGAATACCGGATAAATATCAGCCGGAGACTCTATTTTCTGCATCGCAAAATGTGCATGTCTTGAAGCCACCTGCTCATATTCGAGCCACAAGTTTTGTGGATCCCCTTCGGTGATCTCTACATAGGCATAGTATTGCACCAGCGGCATGACCGTATTGATCAACAACTCACGACAAGTCTGTGAGTCATTGTCCCAGTTATCGCCGTCGGAAGCCTGCGCTACGTAGACATTCCAATCACTGGCGGCATAACGTTCCTTAATAATTTGCGTGAGCATATTCAGGGCGGATGAAACGATAGTTCCACCCGACTCACGCGAATGGAAAAACGCATCCTCATCCACCTCTTGTGCTGTGGTGTGATGACGAATAAAAACAACTTCAATTTTTTCGTAAGCACGGGTCAAAAACAAATACAGCAGAATGAAAAACCGTTTTGCCGTATCTTTTTTTTGCTCATCCATAGAACCGGAGACGTCCAACAAACAAAACATCACACACTGGCTCGCAGGCTTCGGTACCTTAATCCGATTGCTATAGCGTAAATCAAACGGATCAAGAAATGGAATCGCCAGTAAGCGTGTACGCAGGTGATGAATCTCTTGTTTCAGTTTCATCACACGCTCATCGGTCATCGGCACGTGATCGTCCAAGAGTTTGGACATTTCTGCTTCTGCTTCTTTTAAACGGCGAGATGACTTGCCGCCGACTGCAATACGCCGTCCCATCGCACCACGCAATGAACGCAACACATGCAGACTCGATGCCGTGCCTGACGTTTTATATCCTGCTCTTTGGCTTTTAAAATCAGTGGTAGAGGTCAATTGGGTTTTAACCATATTCGGTAATTCCAGATCTTCGAAGAAATAATTCATAAATTCTTCCCGACTCAACTGGAATACAAAATCGTCTTCGGCCGGGTCTTCGCTATTGCCGCCCTGACCTTTACCACTGCCACCACCGCCACCTTTGGGACGAGCGATCTGATCGCCTTTTTGATACTCTTCATTGCCTGGCTGCACGCCTTCCCACACGCCGCCATGCGAATGACCAAAATTAGGCTCGTTAACATCCTTCACCGGAATCGAAATGCTTTCTCCGCTTTCTATATCAGTGATCGAACGTCCCTTCACTGCGCGAGCAACAGCTTCTTTAATCTGCCCTTTATAGCGACGCAAAAAACGTTCGCGATTTGGGGCAGATTTATTTTTACCTTGTACACGTCGGTCAATCAGATGAACCAAAATGCTCTCCCGTTTGCCCTTAACATGCGTCAAAAAATGATCTCATCAAACCTAAGAGCCATCGGCGGATGCAGAGACTAGCAACAGGCAGCATCTGCACCCTTTTTTCATACCATCTCGATAGCTAATCCCTTATTTTGTCGACTGATTTAAGATGACTTTCTGACGCGCAAATACCATTCACATAGCAACCGCACTTGCTTTGCGGTATAGCCTTTGCTCACCATGCGATCAACAAATTCTTGATGTTTGTTCGCATCGTCAGCGCTGGCTTTGGCATTAAATGAAATGACTGGCAATAACTCTTCCGTATTCGAGAACATTTTTTTCTCGATGACAGTACGTAATTTTTCGTAGCTGGTCCAGGTTGGATTTTTACCCGCATTTTGCGCCCGGGCACGCAGCACAAAATTGACGATCTCATTACGGAAATCTTTAGGGTTTGAAATACCTGCCGGTTTCTCAATTTTTTCCAGTTCATTATTGAGCGCATCGCGGTCAAAACTTTCACCGGTGTCTGGATCACGGAATTCCTGATCTTGTATCCAGAAATCTGCAAAGGTCACATAGCGATCAAAAATATTTTGTCCGTATTCCGAGTAACTTTCCAGATATGCCGTCTGAATTTCTTTACCGATAAATTCAGCATAACGTTGCGCCAGATATTCTTTGATATACGAGACGTATTTTTGCTCAATCTCGGGTGCAAATTGTTCCCGCTCGATTTGCTGTTCAAGTACGTAAAGTAAGTGAACCGGATTGGCCGCCACTTCGGTATTATCGAAGTTAAATACCTTGGACAAAATCTTGAACGCAAAGCGCGTAGAGAGCCCATTCATGCCCTCATCGACACCTGCATAGTCAGCGTACTCCTGATGCGACTTGGCTTTGGGGTCAGTGTCTTTCAGATTATCGCCATCGTAGACCAGCATTTTGCTGAAAATGCTGGAATTCTCTGGTTCTTTCAGACGTGACAACACTGCAAACTGTGCCATCATTTTTAAGGTACCTGGAGCACAAGGTGCTGCGCTTAATGACGATGTACGCACCAGTTTTTCGTAGATTTTTATCTCATCGCTGATACGCAGGCAGTAAGGTACTTTGACGATGTAAATGCGATCTAAGAATGCTTCATTGTTCTTGTTATTTTTAAAGGTTTTCCATTCTGATTCATTCGAATGAGCCAGAATGACGCCTTCAAATGGAATCGCACCAAAACCTTCTGTGCCTTTAAAATTGCCTTCCTGTGTAGCGGTCAGCAAAGGATGCAACACTTTGATCGGCGCTTTAAACATCTCGACAAATTCCATCAAACCCTGATTGGCAAGGCACAGACCACCGGAGTAGCTGTAGGCATCAGGATCGTCCTGCGCATATTCTTCCAGCTTACGGATATCGACCTTACCTACCAGCGATGAAATATCTTGATTGTTTTCATCACCTGGCTCAGTTTTTGAGACGGCAATTTGTTTGAGCACCGATGGATAACGACGTACCACGCGGAACTGGTTAATATCGCCGTTAAATTCATGCAGGCGTTTGACTGCCCAGGGACTAGGAATACCCTTCAGATAACGGCGCGGTATGCCGAAATCTTCCTCCAGCAAAGCACCATCTTCCTCTTCACTAAACAAACCCAGTGGTGACTCGTTGACAGGTGATCCCTTGATGCAATAAAACGGTATTTTTTCCATCAACACTTTGAGCTTCTCAGCAATCGATGATTTACCACCACCGACTGGTCCCAGAAGGTAAATAATTTGCTTACGCTCCTCCAATCCCTGCGCTGCGTGACGGAAATACGACACGACTTGCTCTATGACTTCTTCCATGCCATAAAACTCGCGAAACGCCGGGTAAATTTTGATGATTTTGTTAGAGAAAATACGTGACAGCCGCGGATCATGTCTGGTGTCGACCAATTCAGGATCGCCGATAGCGGCTAACAAGCGTTCAGAAGCACTGGCGTAGGCAAGCTTGTCCTTCTTACAGAGCTCAAGATACTCCTGCATCGAGTATTCTTCTTCACGAGTCCGTTCGTACCGTGCTGCGTAGTTGTCAAAGATATTCATCCCGACCTCCCTGGTTAAGCAATCACATGCAAATACCGAATAGCACTGGCGAAACATATGGACTTATTTGGGTATGCCTGCCAGCACACTACGAGCTTAGTGTAGATGAATTTAGAAAATAATGTTGGTTAAAATGATTCATTTCACAAAATCACAAAAAATCGCAATAATAGAATAATGTGCCACATAAACTTTTGACGACAAGTTCTGAAAATAACATCTGGATGAGAAAGATTTTAGCCTTAATGTTTTTTTACTTTGTGATACTTAAATTCATACACTCCATCACTTCATCACTTCATCACTTCATCACTTCATCAAGAAATCTTCAGCAATTCTTTGTCAGTAGGATAGTTGCTACGTAATAGCGTATTCATGCTCACAACTTCCAGTGGTCGATAATAGTAAAAACCCTGAAATAGTTCACATCCTACTTCCTTCAAAAACGAGACCTGTGCCTCATTTTCCACCCCTTCAGCCACTGTTGTGCAGGCAAGTATTTTAGCCAGCGAAACAATGGCTTTAATGATCATTTCACTCTTACGGTTATAGCCAATTTGCGAAACAAAAGAGCGGTCAATTTTGACCGTATGTGCCGGGAAATGACTGAGCTTCGATAAAGACGAATATCCGGTTCCAAAATCATCGATCGCTATGCGATAGCCACGGTTCTTCAGAGCATGCAGATGCTTAATGGAAAGTGCTTCATTGGCGCTTAATCCGGTTTCTGTAATTTCAAACTCTAAAAATTTTGGTTCGATATCGTAACGCTGGCAGGATTCAGCAATTCGATTGAGAAAATCGTCCTGGTTGATGTCATTGGCTGACAAATTTAAAGCTACGACGGGGCTATTGCCAAATTCGTCAATCCACTTGCGTACCTGAGAACACGCATTTTCAATCACAAAATGACTAATTTGCTGTATCAAACCGGAACGCTCTGAAATCGGAATAAATTCCGCAGGAAGCACCTTGCCAAGACTCTGGGACTTCCAACGCAATAACGCCTCAACGCCTGCAATTTTCCCATCACTGGCAACCTTGGGTTGATAAAGTAAATAGAACTCGCCATTGGCCAAACCATTAATGACACCAACTTCAATTTCCACATTTCTAATAATCTGTAAAGCATCATCTTCATCAAACAAGGTAATACTTTGATCGCTTGATCTACGTGCCGCGTCCAGTGCAACTTCGCTACGCCGGATAATTTCATCTGGATCGGTGTCTTCAGGTCGGATGATCGCAATACCCGCTGAAAACTGAACAAGCAATTTATCGTCGTTGAGTTTCAACTCCTTAGGTAAAGCCTGTCTGACATGATCGACAAATTGAATAATATCTTGCGGGGTACGCAAATGATCGACAACAAATGTGAAAACGATACTGCGTAATCGAGCGCAGAAACAATTTTTGGGCAAAACCTGAGTCAATTCGTCGGCAAAACGTCTCAATAATACGTCACCGGTTTGCGCACCAAATTGCTGATTCGCATGACGGATACTATTGAGCCTGAAAGAGACCACTGCTGTGACATTGACCTGACTGGTATCAGGATTTGCAAGCAATGCTTCAAGGTATTGACATAACATGACGCGATTTGGCAAGTCTGTCAGATGGTCATGCTTACTCAGATACTCTTCACGTTCCAAGCTTAATTGCAGCGCATTATGCATGTTATGTAAGTTGGAAACATCCCTTAAGGCAACAATGTAATGCTCTGCAGAGGTCTGCGAAATATTGTCCATTGCAACCATTTTTCCATCATGAGTGCGATAGGCAGAGAGGCGCAAGTTACCCGGATCGTCATGTTCAGCGGATCGGATACGTACGCTGTCCTCCAGCGAAAGCCAGCTAAACAAAGACAATTCGTCATTATTGTGCGGATCTCTTCCCAATAACCCATTCGCTTGATGATTGGCCTGCAAAATTTGACCATAAGCATCCGTCAATACCAGCGCGGTGCCGGCGTTTTCAAATATTTCCTGATACTGAATGTAGCTGACACTGAGTGCATCACTGGCATCCCGGAAACGTGCCAATGATGTATCAAATGCGTATAAAACCCGAAAAACTGCAAATGGAATGCAAAAATTCAAAAACAAAAACAACAATGAATGTACATACATGGCCGCATCCGACAAATCAATTTTCAAATCAATCAAGTGTGGAATGCCTGTGCCTGAAAGCAAAAAGAGAAACGGCAGGGTATTGATGGACATCAGGATTAATGCCAGCCTGGTGGAAAAAAATACCCGCGCGATCACTGGTGAAATGTACACAAATACGAAGCCCAACTTAGCTAACTCTGAGTCTTGTGTCGCGAGCGCAATCGTTAAACCAGTGCCATATACGTTCGCAATCAGCAAACCAGCTGCAAAGCGAAGTGAATGCGCTGAACAATACAGCGTAATTGTTTTTAAGGTGTAAAAGACAGCGACCAGCCACAGCACGCGATACACACCTTGGTCAACTGCACTTAACGAGCTGTGCACGGCAATCAATCCCTCAAGGATAAAACTAGAGGCAAGAATAATGCGTAGCGTACTGACTTTCCAGGCAGCATGTTCAGCAGGCGTGAGAGCACTCTCATTGAGGAAAAGCCAGCGAAACATAGATTCAGATTTTTGGTAGGGAGTTCAGGTAATAAAGAGAAAATTATCTGACATTCAGAATATTAATTTTCGTATTAACGTATTTTTTCGCTATCGATTGTTACATTTTTTTCCACACAATGCAGCATTTAATACATCTCTGTTACATACTGAAGACACATTCCAACTTGACTATAGACGACTGGTCTACTAAAATTATAGACTATGAATCAAGTCCCTCAACGCCGCCCCCATCAAGATACCCGCGAACGTATACTCGCTACCGGGGAAGAACTGATTTCGGGTCGTGGTTTTACTGCACTGGGTTTAAGCGAGATTTTGTCCGCGGCCACCGTACCTAAGGGTTCGTTTTACCATTACTTTCAATCAAAAGAAGGCTTTGGTGTTGCCATGCTGGAACGTTATTTTGCAGATTACCAGCAACGATTAACGCTATTATTCAACGATGAAAACATGAGCGCCTTGCAGCGTATTATGACTTATTTCAATAACTGGCAAGCGATGGCAGAAACCAGTGAGTGCCACAAGTTGTGTCTGGCGGTGAAGTTAGCGGCAGAAGTAGCGGATTTGTCTGAACCTATGCGTGCTGCATTGTCAGTTGGCATGAGTGGTATTACTGAACAAATCGCACAAGCGATACGTAGCGCGCAGATTGAAGGCAGCATATCAAATAAGCTCAATGCACTTGAGATTGCAGAATCTCTTTACGGAATGTGGGTAGGCGCATCACTGATCACGAAAGTAAACCGTCAGTTACGTCCATTGCAATTGGCTTTTAAACAAACAGAATTATTGCTTCACCCATCACATTAGTTGGGTAGTTTTAAACATCAGTACTACAGGACATGGGCTTCGCCCATTTTTTTGAAATCAAAACTAGACGACCGGTCTAATTTAAAGGATGAAATATGTACAATAAATTGCTTTCACCAATTCAAGCAGGTAGTGTGCACTTGAATAATCGCGTAGTCATGGCTCCATTGACGCGTTCCCGCGCCGGTCAGCCGGGCGACGTGCCAAGAGCCCTGAATGTTGAATATTATGCACAGCGTGCGAGTGCGGGTCTGATCGTCACTGAAGCGAGTCAGATTTCACGTCAGGGTCAAGGTTATGCGTGGACACCGGGCATCTACACTGATGCCCAGCAAGCAGGTTGGAAAACCGTCGTTGATGCCGTACACGCCAAAGGTGGAAAAATCGCTTTACAGCTGTGGCATGTTGGACGTATTTCACATAACTTGCTGCAAGAAAACGATGCAGCGCCGGTATCGGCTTCTGCCATTACCGCTGCAAATAGCCAATGCTTTGTCATCCAAAAAGATGGCATGCCAGCGAATATACAAACAGCCGAGCCGCGTGCTTTAACATCGGAAGAAATTCCTGGCATCGTTGAACAATATCGTCAGGCAACAGTGCGAGCCAAAAATGCTGGCTTCGACTTGGTAGAAGTTCACGCCGCCAACGGATATCTGCTGCAACAATTCATGTCAACCAATAGCAACTTCCGCAGCGATTCCTATGGTGGCACACTAGAAAATCGTGCGCGTCTGACGTTGGAGGCGGTAGATGCAGCAATTGCCGTAATCGGCGTTGATCGTGTCGGCGTCAGGCTGTCACCGAACTTTATTGCCCATGGCATTAATGATACTGAAGCGGAACCAATGGCGCTGTATCTGGCAAAAGAATTCACTCAGCGTGGGATTGCTTATCTTCATATTGCTGAACCAGATTGGGCTGGTGGGGCTGAACTGACCGTCAGTTTCCGCGAGGAATTGCGCGCCGCTTTCCCAGGCACGCTGATTTGCTGTGGTGGTTACACTGCAGCAGAAGCCGATGCCTTAATCACCAGTGGTCTGGCTGATGCGGTCGCATTTGGTCGTCCGTATATCGCCAATCCTGATCTGGTTGAACGTTTCGCAGCAGGCGCAGAGTTGAATACACCTGACCGCGCAACTTTCTATGGTGGCGAGGAAAAAGGCTATACCGACTATCCAAGCATGGAACACGTCGCCGCATAATTTGCAGTACGCTTACTATAGCAATAAGAAAGCATCTTGCCGAAGTGAAGGCTAAGATGCTTTTTTAATTTGCTTAGTAGCTTAATAGAACCAACTATACCAGCTTAAAAATTAAACTTAAGCATTTGATTTTAAGAATATTTTTTAAAAATTCTTGCCTTCAAAAAAGTGTCCGGACAGTGTTCGCAGTGGATGGTCGTGCGGACTCAAAAAGAGCTTTTTTTACTTGAGGGACGGCGAGTTCAAGGCGTGAATAATAGGACACTGCAACTCAGTTGAGCAGGCACTACATTGCTCAATTAATTGCGATAAGGTGGCTTCCATTTTCAATAAGTCGCTGAGCTTCGCTCGCACCTGCGCCAACCTTTCACTGGCGATATGTCGAATTGCACCACGATCCTGACTATCTTCCAGTTGCAATAAATGGGCAATTTCATCCAGCGAAAATCCCAATTCTTGTGCCCGCTTGATAAATTTAATGCGATCAACCATGCCCGATGAATACGTACGAAAGCGACTGCTGGCTTCGGGCGTCGGCAACAAAGCACGCTTTTGGTAATAGCGTATTGTTTCCACACCGACACCCGCTGCTTTGCCGAGCTGTCCTATCGTGTATTGATGTTGCTCAATATGTTGTCCGGTATTTTGCATAAATTCCTTGACTCTGTTGTTAGGTACGGAGTCTATGATATGTCTAAAATCATCTGTCGTGCTAAGAAGGAGTATCACTGTGAATAAAGAAAACACTGAGCATCAACACCATGCAAATTGCTGCGGTAACAACATTCCTGCCACTGGAATGCCGATAGAAGAAAAAAAATATCAGGATCCGGTTTGTGGAATGCAAGTAAGTAAAAGTACAGAAAAAACCGCGCGCTTTCAAGGTATCGCTTATTATTTTTGCAGCGCATCCTGCGTCCAAAAATTTAATGCTGCACCTGAAAATTATGTTAAAGCCAAGCGCGTGATTGGCTTGGGAAAAATGCCTGCTACAACCACATCATCTATAGCTGCTGACCACATGCAACAGGACCCCAGAGGTGCTCATAAAGATCCAGTTTGCGGCATGAGCGTCAATAAACATAGCCAGCATCAGACTACGCATGATGGAACCCGCTATTATTTCTGTTGCGCCTCCTGCTTAAATAAATTCGAAAATAATCCGGGCTCATGGCTCGATCCGTCACAACGTCCCGCACCTAAAGCGGTTACGAAAGACACGATTTTTATGTGCCCTATGGACCCAGAGATAGAGCAAGTTGGTCCTGGCATTTGCCCTATTTGTGGCATGGCTTTGGAGCCCAAAGAGGCAACAGCGGAAGAGGATAATAGCGAGCTGGATGATATGCGTCGTCGCTTCAAACTGAGCTTGTTATTTAGCATTCCCTTACTGATGATCAGCATGGGTGATATGTTGCCAGGCATTTCCATCCATAACTTCTTAGGAATGCCATTGTTTAATTGGCTGCAATGTGCGCTGGCAACACCAGTCGTGTTGTGGTTGGGTCTGCCGTTTTTTGAACGTGCGCTTGCTTCATTTAAAAGTGGTCATCTGAATATGTTCAGTCTGATCGGTGTTGGTACCGGCAGTGCGTATGTTTTCAGTGTTTTCGCATTGTTGCTACCCGATGGTTTGCCACCAGCTTTTAAAATGCATGGCATGGCGCCATTATATTTTGAGGCATCTGCGGTCATTATCAGCTTAGTTTTGCTAGGGCAAGTATTGGAATTGCGTGCGCGCTCACAAACCAATCTGGCTTTGAAAGCTTTACTCGGTTTAACGCCGACAACAGCAATCCTGATTAATAAAGATGGTACAGAAAAAGAAATTGCCGTAGCGGATATCGTTTTGGGAGATATATTGCGCATTAAGCCTGGTGCGCATATCCCGGTCGATGGTCACGTCCATGAAGGGCATTCGTATGTCGACGAAGCTATGCTCACTGGTGAACCTGTTGCGGTCGAAAAAAAGAAATACGATGCGCTACATGCCGGAAGTATTAATCAACAGGGCAGCCTGAGTATGCTTGCCGAGAAAATTGGCAAAGATACCCTGCTGGCACACATCATTGCGATGGTGAATCAAGCCAGTCGTTCGAGGGCTCCTATACAAAAACTGGCTGATCGGGTCGCCGCATGGTTTGTACCCGCCGTGATCGCAGTCGCCCTTATTGCATTCGGCATATGGGCATGGATTGGTCCAACGCCTGCGCTGGCCAATGGCTTGATGGCAGCGGTATCGGTATTGATCATCGCCTGTCCTTGCGCACTTGGTTTGGCAACGCCAATGTCGATCACCGCAGGAATGGGGCGCGGCGCGACTGAAGGAGTGCTGATTAAAGATGCAGAAGCGCTGGAATTATTAGAAAAAATTGACACTCTGGTGCTCGACAAAACCGGTACCCTGACTGAAGGTAAGCCTTCGGTACAAGAGTGCGTCGTGACTACGGGTGAAGATGAACTCAAGCTCATGTCTGTAGCGCTGACGATAGAACAACGTAGTGAACATCCACTGGCAGCGGCTATCGTCAATTACATTCGTGATCGCTACGACCTGGAACAACAAGCTTCACCGGCAATCAGTGATTTCAAAGCCACCATTGGAAAAGGAGTACAGGCCACCGTGGCTGGCGAAACGATTTTAATCGGTAATCCAGCATTAATCGCTGAAACAGGGATAGATTTTTCCAACCTCCAAGATCAAATTACGTCACTACAAGCGAGCGGCCAAACGGTAATTTTGATGGCCAACAACCTGCGCGTACTCGCATTATTTGGCGTCTCTGACAAAATCAAGGCAAGTAGTTTTTCTGCGATAAAGCAATTGCAAGAACAAGGCATACGCTTAATTTTGCTGACAGGAGACAATCTCGCTACCGCACAAGCAATAGCACAGCAATTGCAGATCAGCGAAGTACATGCCGACGTGTTACCTGCCGATAAATTCCAATTCGTACAAAAACTTCAGCAGCAAGGTCGTCTGGTAGCGATGGCGGGAGATGGCATCAATGATGCCCCTGCTCTGGCACAAGCTAATGTTGGGATTGCGATGGGGACAGGTACCGATATTGCGATGCATAGTGCGCATGTGGTATTGGTCAAAGGTGATTTGCGCGGCATCGCCAAAGCGCGTGCATTAAGCGTTGCGACCATGAAAAATATCCGACAAAACTTATTTTTTGCGTTTGCGTATAATTTTATCGGTGTGCCGGTTGCTGCTGGCATACTTTATCCGTGGTTCGGAATTTTACTCAGTCCCATGATTGCAAGTGCAGCCATGAGTCTGAGTTCCGTGTCGGTGATCAGCAATGCGCTACGCTTACGGGCCGCAAAACTTTAAACCACAGCTTAATACGAAAGCAATGCAAGAGATGACGGCGGCAGATAAAGAATGCCGCCACGGTTTTGTTTAAAATTCCCGAATTAATTTTGCGGCAGCGCGCAAACCGGAGAGACGCTGTAAAATACGCGACTGCCTGAATTTAACTAACGTTTTCAGTCACACCTTGTTTTGCTATCTTCATAAAGAATTCTATGCGCACTCACCTCGCTTTACTATTTACCTCTGCCACATTGACTTTAGCAGCGATGAGTCAGGCAACAGAGTCTAGTTCGGCAAACAGTTCTGCACAAAAAATTAGCACAAAAAAAACGACACAAAAAAACCAGACTTACACTGTGTATGCAGCGGGCGACATCGCTGATTGTAAAAAAAATCCAGCATCACAAAGCATGGCAGCTCGTACCGCTGACATCATCGCCGACGCTTTAGAAAGTGATAAAAATGCCGTCGCCATTACCTTGGGTGACAATACTTATCCCGTTGGCAAACCAGAAGAATTCAGTCAATGCTACGATCCAACCTGGGGACGATTTAAAGAGCGCACATTGCCATCGCCCGGTAATCATGACTATGCGATGCCAAAAGCCGTCGGTTATTACAATTATTTTGGCGATATTGCCGGACCAGATCGTCGCGGTTATTACTCAACGAACTTGGGAAGTTGGCATATTATTTCACTCAATAGCAACCTTAATAGCCAAGATATGCAAAAACAACTGGCGTGGTTGCAAACTGAAATCAGTCATGACAAACATGCTTGCACACTCGCCTTCTGGCACCATCCAGCATACAGTTCAGGAGGTCATGGCAATAACGAGAACATGAAAGCGGCATGGAAGATATTGGCGCAAGCGAGAGCTGATATTGTCCTGAGTGGTCACGATCACGATTACGAACGCTTTGCACCTATGGACGAGAATGGTGACAAGGACGAAAAAAATGGTATCCGTAATTTTATCGTTGGCACTGGCGGTGCAAAATTGACCCCGATGTTTTTGCCAAAGAACACCACAGAAATTCGCGACAACTCAAGCAATGGCGTTCTGAAACTCACACTGCACGAAAAATCTTATGAATGGGAATTTATTCCTGTTTCGGGTGCAAGTTTTAGTGACAAGGGACAAGGTAGTTGTCATTAATAAAAATTAAAACAACGCGACGCTGTAGGGCGGGTGAAACCCGCCAATTCGGTGCAAAGTAATCTCAGCGCGCGTTGCCCCGCCCCTATGAAATACTCCATACTCCTAAGAACTTTCCTTATCGCAAACACATATAAATTCAGTGATAATCAACATTCAAAATAGAAATAAAGAATTTGGATTTTTTAGGACTATAATCAACTACGGCTCAACAGCTTAGTACGTTTTTTCGTCTAAGTTGTTCCTTCCCGCGTCCGCCAGACGCATTACGGAGTCGTTATGCATATTGAAGAAACCCTGAGGCTTGATTTTAAAGACGTATTGATCCGTCCAAAGCGCTCTACCCTTACCTCCCGTTCCCAAGTTGATTTAGAGCGTGAATTTGTATTTCATCATTCACGCAAGACCTATCGTGGCATTCCTATTATCGCCGCGAATATGGATTCTACTGGTACCATAGAAATGGCTACCGCTCTTGAAGCGCACCAATTATCCGTCGCACTGCACAAGCATTATGACGAAGATACCTTGGTTGACTATTTCACTGGGCTGCAAAAAAAATCGACCGCGTTTTACTCGATGGGCATTACGCAAACTGATTTTGAAAAATTTTCTGCTGTGATGGCGCGTGCGCATAATGCTATTGAATATGTCTGCATCGACGTCGCTAATGGTTATACCGAAGGCTTCATCAATTTCGTTAAAAAAGTACGTACCAGCTACCCTCACCTGACCATCATGGCAGGTAACGTCGTTACTGGTGACATTACAGAAGAATTGATTTTGGCTGGTGCCGATATCGTTAAAGTTGGCATCGGTCCTGGCTCCGTTTGCACGACACGTAAAATGACTGGCGTAGGTTATCCGCAACTGTCAGCCATCATAGAATGCGCAGACGCTGCACATGGCTTGGGCGGCCAGATTTGCGCTGATGGCGGTTGCGTCGTCCCAGGCGACCTGGCGAAAGCATTTGGCGGTGGAGCTGATTTTATCATGCTCGGTGGTATGCTGGCCGGACATGACGAATGTGCCGGTGATCTGGTTGAACGTAATGGCGAAAAATACAAACGCTTCTACGGCATGAGCAGCCGTGCAGCCATGGATAAATATGCAGGTGGTGTTGCCAAGTACCGCGCATCTGAAGGCAAAGAAGTGCTGATTCCTTATCGTGGGCCAGTCGATGCAAGCATGCAAGATATCCTTGGCGGCGTACGCTCCGCATGTACTTATGTCGGGGCACACAAACTCAAGGAATTGACCAAACGCACGACCTTTATTCGCGTTACCCAACAGCTCAACGAAGTATTTGGCAAGTCTTAATTACTCATCAATTTGGCAGGCGTGAAGCCTGCCCTTCTAGCAGGGTAGCATGTTTTGTGGCCCTGCCCCCCCCAACAGCGTGCCCCCCTCACTGTGCTGGCACAAATCCTGCTATAAAAACGCAACAGTTAAAATTCTGACTGGATGTTTCATACCTATTTGGCACTTAATATATTGCGACTGCGGGCTTTCCGTGGCAGGATGGGTGTTTATTTTTGTGCATTCAGACAGCGTGACTTTTCCACACAAAGGAAAAACAGATCACGCCGGACACCTCAGGTTCCAGGAAAAACTGCTGAATATTGATGTAACAACCGATTTATATGTGGAGAGATATGAATAAGGTAGTTAAGAAACATTGGAATAAGATTTTTGAATCAGCTTTTGCCGTTGTCTACACAGGACTCATTGTTACAGCATGCTCAAAAAATCCACCGCCGGACGAAAATAAAACCGTTGATACGGCTTCATCATCGACACCTGCTTCACAGCCGACCGGATTAGTAAAAAATCCGGTTAATCACAATAAGGTGGCTGACGTAACGCAATGGATGGATCAGGCATCAACCAAGACCGCAGCGCAACTAGCACAAGAAGAAAAACTGGCGAAAGATGCAAAAGAAAAGCAAGCACTTGAAGCAAAACATCTGATTGACAATAAAACCGTTGTGAACAAGCCGGTTGCCAATGCGCCAAATACGCTGCAAGCATCTGCCACCGCACAGGCTTCTGCTCCCACGCCTGCACCAATTCAGGCAACAGCAAAACCGGTAGAAACACCGGTTCAGAATCCGGCACCTACGGCATCCCAGGCAACACCAGTAGTAGCTAGTGCGACGCCAACTAAACCACCAACGACTGAACCATCCGATCACCAGGTTCTCAAAACCATTGCCAGCAGCCAACCTAAGTATCCAACGACTGCAGCCCGCGCCGGCATCACTGAGGGTAAAGTTAGCGCACGCATCCACATAGAAACGGATGGCAAAGTGTCACAAGTCGAAATTCTCAATGCCCGCCCCAAGCGCTATTTCGAACAAGAAGTCATCGCCACAGTCAGTCAATGGAAGTATGCACCTATTGCTAAGGCACAAACAACGGTGCTCGAGTTTACATTCAAGCTTGATTGATCCTACATTAAACAATGTGACCGGTAAGTTGAAACATACCTCAATAGATTTTGCTCAATGATAGACAAATCCCATTGTGGGGCATAAACGCACCACAATGGGATCGATCATCACTAACAGCCAATCATTCTTGCGAAATCAAACCTAATTCTGGTCCGGACATAAGCTTTTTGATGTCCAACAAAATGATCATGCGTTCATCAATGTCACCCAGACCAATAATATAGTCTGTTGAAAACGTGGATCCGAGTTCAGGTGGTGGCTTAATCGCTGACGTTGGTATCGTCACCACATCCGACACACTATCAACCATCATTCCTATCACATGCCCTTTGATATTCAAAACAATGACGACGGTTGAATCGTCAGTACTACCTGTGCCGGTATTGAAGCGCAGTCGCATATCAATCACCGGCACTATGACGCCGCGTAAATTCATGACACCTTTCAGGTAGTCCGGTGCATTGGCGATGCGCGTCAGTGCTTCAAAATTACGAATTTCTTGCGTCTGTAAAATATGAATCCCATATTCTTCTGTACCCAGACGAAACGCCAAAAATTCTTGTTCTATCGAATTATCCGTGTGATTTTCATTATTAGCTACGGGAGTAGCGAGATCAGATTCACTCATGGTGTTCTCCTAAAAAATCCCTGGTCATTGAAAAGTAGGCAAATAAGATCAAAGTATTTAATATTATTTCACTAAAACAAGAGCGGAGAAAAGTTACAATCATGCCAGCCGAGGCGAGGAATCCTCCCCCAACCACCTCACTATGCGCCCATCAAATGTACTTCGCCCATTAACGAAATTCAAGAAATTAAAGCAATTCTCGTGTCGAATGATGTCAAATATTGTTTCAAGGCAATTTTTCCCAAGACGTCGAATACTCGAATCACAAAAACTCGTATCCCAAATACAAGAAATGCCGACCCGCATTTAAGTGGAACAATCAAAGAGTGAATTTTGCAGATGTTTTAAGAAGGCCGTAATACAAAGACATACTATCGATGCTTGAGCTAAGTTTATGCTTGCGAATTTGGAGGCGGTTACTGCACGGGTGGACGCAACGTCACGCGCTCGCTTTTTTCCACAGTTGGCTGCGGTTCATCTGATCCTGCAATATTGAACAAGCTGACGAATTATGCGCAACAACATCTGACATACGAATCGTGCAACGAAGCGGACGTGGCTATCGCTAAAATAAGTCAGAGGATTCTCCATCTCAATAAATATTTAGAGTAAATCGATACCTTGTTATCGACTCACTAAGAATAAAATGATTTCCATTTAATGCTTAAACATTTTTCAAATGAACACTAAAGAACACTAAATAAATGCGAATCAAGTATAGGTGCTGAAGTGAAAAATTGTCCTTCAGCATTTTTTCTGCAAAAATTATTTAATGCCCGCCAGACGCCGTAAAACGTGCGCAGTTGCCATCAGTCCAAACGACGCAGTAACCACAATAGAAGAGCCAAATCCAGCGCAATTGAGGCCGGTAACGCCAGCCTGATTTAACGCGTCTTCACCTTCATTAAGATTAGCAGGATCAACTGCACATACTTCATGAGATTCTGGCATCGTCAATGCTTCCATGGAAAATACTGCATCGATACCAAATTTACTCTTAGCACCGCGCGGGAAGCCGTAATTCTGACGCAAACGCTTACGTACTAATGCCAGCAAAGGTTCTTGTTCTGTACGTGACAAATCGCGAATTTCAATCTTACCCGGATCAGTTTGCCCGCCAGCAGCGCCAATAGTAATCAAAGGAATCGCATGTTCGCGGCAATACGCGATCAAAGCAGTTTTGGATTTTACATTATCAATAGCATCGATGACATAATCAAAATCTTGCTGCCCTAACATCTGATCCAGATTCTCTGGCGTCACAAAATCTTCAACTTCAGTCACCTGACAAAACGGATTAATCAGTGCAATTCGTTCAGATAGGGCGGTAACTTTGGCTTTTCCCAGGGTATCGCTATTAGCTTGAATCTGTCTGTTTATATTTGATTCGGCGACATTGTCCAAATCAATCATAGTAATTTTACCAATTGCGCTGCGTGCCAAAGCTTCTACGACCCAGGAACCAACACCACCAACGCCGATAACACAGACATTGGCAGTTTTAAATCGTTCCAGACCTGTGGCGCCATACAGACGGGCAATGCCGCCAAAACGACGTTCGAAATCGATATCAGAATTTTGTTGCATAATGAGCTTAAATTGAAAGTAACCGACATTTTACAAGACAGCGATTGATGTGTCGCAACTAGCGTTAAAATGCGCGTAGCATAATGTGATTAACCTCTCCAAAGGGAGTCAGTATGAATAGCTTGTACGACAGCGCACCTGGTTTTGATCAACCTTTGGCGGTGTTAAAACATTGCCATGACCGTATTCGCAAGCAATTGGCGACCTTGGATAAGTTAGTCAATCATCTCAACGACATCGGGATAGATGAAGATGCGCAGCAAGCTGCTAAAACAGTACTGAGGTACTTCAAGAAGGCTGCTCCGCTGCATCATCAGGACGAAGAAGTTGATTTATTGCCGGAGTTAGCGGCAACTGCAACAGGTGATGATGCGGTGTTGTTAAAAGAATTAACCATGCAAATTCTGCAACAGCACCAGCAAATGGAGCAATATTGGAAAATGCTGGAAGTACAATTGCAAGAAATTGAAGATGGTGAAGGTGCTGATTTATCAGCTTCTGATGTCGAAGATTTTGCTGCTATGTATGAACAACATATGCAAATTGAAGAGGGTCAAATTGCACCAATGGCATCGCGTTTGTTGAACGATGCACAAATGAAAAAACTGGGCGCAGCGATGCAGGTACGACGCGGGATTACTGATTGAAGCGATTCATCCGATACACCGGCAAGTTGAGCCCCTGTTTCAAGAATGAAAGCACTCTGGTTCACTTTTTCACTTTTTTGCATTAGTTGAACCTGTGGTCAGAAAAATTTTAAGATGAATAAAGGGGAATCTATGTCTATTGCCGATCTTCGTAAAGATTATCAACAAGCAAGCTTGACCGAAACAGATGTCAATACTGATCCATTTGAACAATTTGGCACCTGGTTTGAACAGGCGCTCAAAGCAGACGTTACTGAAGCCAATGCCATGAGCCTGTCAACGGTCAATGCCGAGGGACGCCCATCTTCACGCATCGTTCTGATTAAAGAATTTGATCATCGCGGTTTTTGCTGGTTCACCAACTATGACAGCGCCAAGGGTCACGATCTCGCCACCAATCCTTACGCTGCATTACTGTTTTTCTGGACTGCACTTGAACGCCAGGTGCGGATAGAAGGAAAAATTGAAAAAATTACGGCTGAAGAAAATGACGCCTATTTCCATAGTCGCCCCTTGGGCAGCCGTCAGGGTGCACATGCTTCACACCAAAGCCAGCCCATCGCCAATCGCGCTGCATTAGAAGAACAACTCGTGGCAGTACTGGAAAAATTCGGTGATCAACCTCCACGCCCTGAGCACTGGGGTGGTTACCGCTTGGTACCTGAAAAAATTGAATTCTGGCAAGGCCGCAGCTCGCGTTTGCATGATCGTATTGTATACACCCGCAATGCAGACCAAACCTGGTCAATTACCCGTCTGCAACCATAAGCGTTGCTGCATCTTGTCTTGAGTAAGTTTTGCCCCGCCTGTTCATGCATGAATGCGGGGCATTTTCTTTTCTGGGATACTTCGTCATAAAACGGTCATTGAATAGAAACGCCTTGTTACCAATCCACAAGTAAGAGCAGCTACGCTTCCATGTTATTCTCGGGTCTTTCTGCATCAATTAGCATCTCATGAGCAAAAAGCGAATTCTTTTATTAAGCGTTTCAGCCGGTGCAGGACACCGCCGTGCGGCCGAAGCAATACGTGTGAGTGCCTTGCAAAACAATGAAGATCTGGATGTCTACCATCTCGATGTGATGAATTTTGTGACCGCTGGCTTTCGCAAAATATATACCGATTTTTATATTAAACTGGTCAACAAAGCGCCTACTTTATGGGGTTATCTCTACCACGCCACCAATGAGGCTCAATCAGATAGCACGATGGAACGCCTGAGACGCAGCGTTGAACGTCTGAACTCTCGTCCTTTGCTAAAAGCAATTGCTGATTTTGCTCCCGACGCCATTATTTGTACCCACTTTCTGCCCGCTGAAATACTCTCTCGCCTGTTACTCAAAGAACGTCTACATTGCCCAGTGTGGGTACAAGTGACCGATTTCGATCTGCACCGGATGTGGATACATGAACGTATGTCGGGGTATTTTGCAGCTAATGAAGAAATCGCTGAACGCATGCGCTTAAGTGGCATTGCTGAACAACAGATTCATGTCACCGGCATTCCGGTCATGCCAGCCTTTACCAATCACCCGCTGCGCCACGAATGTGCCGCAGAAATCGGTGTAGACCCAACCAAACCTACTGTCTTGTTGATGGGTGGTGGTGCCGGGCTAGGTGGATTAGATAAAGTCGCTGAACGTTTATTGTCTTTAAAAATTGATTTTCAATTGATCGTTCTTGCGGGAAATAATGCGCCAGCACTCAAAGCTTTACAGGCTATGACACCGGCTTTTTCCGGTAGATTGGCAGCACTTGGCTTTACGGACAAGGTGGAACGTCTGATGGGATGCTCCGATCTGGTGATCACCAAGCCGGGAGGGCTGACCACATCTGAATGTCTCGCCATGGGATTGCCTATGATCGTCAATTCTCCGATACCGGGTCAGGAAGAACGTAATGCGGATTATTTACTGGAACAAGGTGCAGCCTTGAAAGCATACGACGATCTGAGTCTCGCCTACAGGTTAGAATTTTTGCTTTCACACCCTGAAAAGCTCAAAGCCATGCGGCTTGCGGCAAGCGCACTCGGTAAGCCCTATGCTGCCCGTGACGTCATTGAGCTCGTATTAGAAAGCGCGTAGTTCACCGTCGGACTTCTAACAACTTTCTCAGAATTACCTATGCAAAAAATCAACAAAGAATTTTTATTGATGTTTACGTGGGTCGCGCTACTCGCGATTTTCTTCTCTCAGGTCGAAATTCAAATTGAAGGCTCTGCCGGATGGGGCGCTAATCTGCCAACCTGGCGTATAGAAAAGCATTGGCTGCTTGATTTGTTCTGGGGAGGACGAGCAATGACGGGGTATCACGCCTGGGTATTTCCGTTCATTGCTATGTTTTTCCACTTTCCTTTTTTCTTCGGTCAAACCTGGACACTTAAACTACAGGCGCGCGTCATCGCCTGCATTATCGAGTTCTGGATTTTGGAAGATTTTTTATGGTTTGTGATGAACCCGGCGTATGGTCTGCCACGCTTCGTTCCGGAGATTGTCAACTGGCATCATCACTGGATGTGGGGTACGCCAATTGATTATTGGATCGGTGCCGCGGTGGCAGCATTTTTATTTCGCTATTCGTTCAACCAGCAAAAATAAATATCCCACCCTCAACGCTGTGTGAATCAAATTATTTCCAATGATTTCAGATCATCTTCGATGCGATTTGATTCACCATTTTGCCTTCAAAAATACTAAGCCTGCTCTCCATATATTTGCTTGGGATCACCATGCTGATCAGGTACAGGCGGTGTTGCCGCAGTTTGCTTTTCCGGAATTTTAAAGCCAGCATACGTACCCGCACTCATTCCCAACAGTGCCAAAATATTTGTATCCAGATCCGGCATCGACACATTTTGCACCACATAAATCAAAAACAAAACACCGAATAACACATTGAACACCAGCATCTGAAAGCGGTACAACGCTAAGCCTTGAGCATCACTTAAAATATCGTTCCAGAAACCCTGACTACTACCCAACACGTTTTGCTTACTCGCGTCGACGCCAGCAGCTGTAAGATAAGTAGCACTGCCAATTCCCATTAAGCCCAGCGCATGCGCTGACATCGTTGGAATCCCCTCGGCGACGATCCACAACCAGATGTAAGAAATCAACACGATAAAAAACCACCAGGCCATTTGTACGCGCCCCATGCTGTAGGTGCGAGACTGTACCGGAATAGTGCATGGACCATTTGGTGTATCGCGTAGCAAAGTCGAGGCATTTCCCAACCGGAATAAAGCAACGCTGACAATAGCAATGAACGCGAAACCCAATAACAAATAAGGGATGCGGATGATCTGATAATGCATGGTTCCCGCCGCAATCAGGTTTTCGCCACGCGAGTCGCTAAAGCTGACGGTATAGCTCAATTCACGCTGAAAGCCATGTCTGGCATCGCGCCATGGCGAACCAGATAATACATCGCGTAACCTTGCAAGCTCTGCGGTATCAGGTTGTGGTAAAAAATAATCGAGCCCATATTGGTTGGGATCAGCATCGCAATCCGAAGCTTTCAAAGGCATCAATTGACCATTGATACGCAAATTCAGTTGCCCGATTTGCGTCGCCGGAAATTGATCACAAATGCCAGCGACATTAATTTTGAAAGACTCGTTGATGTGCAGTGGTATCGCAGGTTTGCCCAGATTAACAGTCGTGAGTTGCGCCAATGCTGCTCCAGAAAAGGAAACCAGCAGGAGAAATAAAACACTGAGAAATTGCTTAAATTGACGCCTCATATTTTCTCTCGGATTCAAAGAAAAGGTCGCTTGATTGACGTTACGTGAGCCCATGAACTCCCTTAATAGAGAAGAAATTTATATTGAAACGTTAAGATTAAAAATCTAAACGACAGAAATGATTGCACTTCAACAATTATCGAGTAACGACAGGCATTATTCATCCCAAAGAAAAAGACAGGATCGCTGTTTCCATTGAATCCAGTCTGAACGCGATAAAGCCAACGTGATGCATTGCAGTCCTCCCCATTCTGGATACTATCAAAAAAACAAGTCAGCCTATTCATTTTCTGAAAAAATTGTCGCGCCAGTGCTACCTTCCCGATCACAATTTGGTGTGCGATCGCGAGGATAAAAAGAAAATTAAGCAGCAAAGCCGATTTCGTCACGAATCACAGTACCACGATGGTGGAACATTACTATTATTACAAAAAATTACAGGTTTTTTGCCTCTACAGCCCTACACTGCACAATCTGAATTAGCAATGATCAAGGTCGTATTTATGTTCTATACAAGATTCAAAGATACCTTGCGGACTCTGCTTCGTATCCGCCAGGAGCGTGTCTTGCCTCCGCCCGGTGAGAAGCCAGCATTTGGCAGCACTATCATTCTCAATCGCTTAAAAATGCAACTATTTGTTTCTATAGATTATGAACAATGGGAATGGCTGACCTTGCGCGGTTGGCGCACCTTGGATGTCCGTCAAAATCGGCGTCGCTATTACCGCATCCCACGAAACGCTGTAAGCCGTTTAATGCACGCGACACCAGAAGAACGTGAAGAATTGCATCAACGCATCATTACTCACAAGTACTCAAGAAAGCGATTGCAATAATAAAATATGAACAACAATTGCTTTTAAAAAATTTTATATACGGCTTTTTCTTTCGATGTTTATCTGTAATAAGTACAAAAGCACGAATCTCCGTCTTTGCGAATTTACTCTCGACTACTCAAGTGCGCCCTAACAAGTTGCAGTAACTTGAAAACCATTTAAAATTAATTTTTAGACAATACTCAAGTGGGCTGCAAGAAGGTAAAATGCGGCATGCAAAATTTTAGTGACGACACCCACGTTCAGAATGAGGATGACCTCGCTCTGCAGACGTATTTCAAAACTGGTATTTCTCCCGACGACGTTTCTGCCGTTTTCCCTTTGCGGCGTGGCCAGCCTGTATTGCAGGCGTTCACAGCTTTGTTTCATGGCGGCTTTAACGGGGTCTTGTTGCGCCTGTTGGTATTGCGTGAATTGACTGCAGATGTCGATTCACCATCGCTAAGCCGTGCCGACATCAATACCAAACTCGGTTATCTGGAACCAGAAGCACTGGAAACGGTGCTGGCTCGCTTGCGCTCAACCGGACTGTTGAACTGGGACGCGAGTCAATCCGTATACCGCATTGCGCCCACCGCAAGGAATGTACTGTCGGCAATCGAGTCATTGTTGCAAGTCGAAGAAAACAATGACCAGGCAGAAATGAGCTACATGCTGACGCAGGTGGCAGGTGCACAAGCGGTTGGTGGCGTCTCTGTAGAACAGTTACACCATTTGTTAGGTCGCCTGATTGAGCTGACCGAAGAATTTTCTGATGCGATTGCCTCGGGTTCAGAATTCCAACTCCGTGCCGCGCAACAAAAATGGCATACCGCGTGCGATTGGGTTGAAAAAGGCTCGCAAATTATTCACGCCATCACTCATGATGAACGCGCCGATGCGGCAACACACAGGGCTGCACAAGCGATCGGTCGGGCGCAAAGCGCGCTGCTGAACATGCAGGGTATGTTTTCACGTGCACTCAATCAAATCGAGCGGCAACGCGTGCATCTTGGTCAATCTGGCTTGTCGACGACCGATATTAAAACCTGGTTGTTGCAGAAAGACAATCTGGCAGCACTGGCTGACGAGGCATTGGCACAACCAGTGACCCCGTTATTTATTACGCCGTCAGAAATGATCGACGTCGCTGAAAGTGAACTGTTGAGTCATCGTGTGTCCGCTATCGCTGGTGCCTTACCAGTTGGTGAGAATGCGATTTCCGTCGCCAATGATGATAGTGACGCACTACACGAGTTGGACCACTGGCTGGATTTGCTGCATAAAACTGATGCGAAAGAAAAACCTGTCGCACTACAAGATATTTTACTACCGGCCAATTTTGCAATTGCCTCGTATCGCGCGTCGATGTTGCCGTTGCTTGGCGACGCCAACGAATCGGCGTTGCAAGGCGCCACCGGCACGCTAGCGCGCTTGCCATTGGTCTTCAATTCCAAAGACAAAATGCAAAAGTTACACGACCCGCATATTGCGGCGATGTCCATTGCGAATCTGAGTTTCGTTGAACGCAGCGAGACCGTCTCAGAGTCAACTAGCACCTCAGCACCGAATAGAGAAACACCATGACCGAAGATGCACAAATTCTGATCGCGCGCCTGTTGGCGCACCAAACTTTGCGCCGTGAAGACAAACTCGTGAAACGCGCTTTGTCTGATGAAATTTTCCGCACCGAATTGGATACGCGGCTCAAAGCCTGCGGCATGAAATTCATGGATAACGTGTATGCCGATTACGTCACGCTGGCACTGACCCGAGATAGCGAATCCAAAGTATTCGGTACCAAAGAGACCTGGCAGAACAATAATTTTGGTCTGGCACGTGATGGCGTCGCGCTCTTAGTCGTATTGTGGTCACTGATCATTTTGCCTAAACGCGAACGACAAGAAGCACATCA
The DNA here is from genome assembly GCA_049339905.1 of Undibacterium sp. SXout11W. Taxonomy (GTDB): domain Bacteria; phylum Pseudomonadota; class Gammaproteobacteria; order Burkholderiales; family Burkholderiaceae_D; genus Undibacterium. The sequence goes on along the minus strand of JBMPPG010000011.1, from coordinate 22,664 downwards.
ACTGGCAGAGGAAGACCAGAACGATATGTTTGGTAAAGAAAAGCCATTGCCGCGTGCAGAAGATACGTCGATCGGCATTTCTTATCGCGCTTTGCTGGCAGACTTTGGCGACAAGCTGGGTAAAAAAACCCGTATGGATATGAATCTGGGTCAACTTGCACGCGTAGGTTTTATTGAACGCAAAGGCGATATGATTTTAGAAGGGCCGTTACTCGATTTATTGATGGATACCGACACCTTAAAGGATCGCATCATTAATGGTGCGTTGTCAGATATTTTCCATATACCAGCGCCACGGACACCTGCCATCATCGCGGCCGACACAGTCAACACTGTCGACACCAGCGATGGAGAAATCGCACCTGACGCAGAATGATCAGCCATCTGATAAGCCATCAATTCCTATTTTTATTGATACGCATATCAACGTTCACCAGACAAAAGAATACACACCATGTTTCATATTAAATCGTTAGAGTTGGTTCATTGGGATTACTGGCAGCGAATCAAAAATATTCCACTCGACGCCAAGATCATTACGATTGCCGGGCAAAACGGCTCAGGCAAAACCACCCTATTGGATGCTTTGCGTACCTTGTTCGGTCTTGAATGTTCGATGGGGCGTTCGTATAAACATTATGCGCGTCACTCTGGTCAGCAAACGGCATGGATACGCTCGGTTGTCGACAATAGCGCGGTAGGGCCACAGATTTCGAATCGACCATTTCGTATGTCTGGCTTATACGATGATGAAGTCACATTGTTTTGTAAGATAGAAAAAAACGGCGGTGACTGGAAACGCCAATACCTGATGCGCGGAGGCAAAGTTGAAATCGAAGAAGTCACCGAAGCGAATGATTGGCTTGGCGTAGAGAGCTATCGTAAACGCTTATCCCATGCGGGTTTATCGAATGCGATGGGTAAAGTACTTGCGCTGGAACAAGGCGAAACTGACAAGCTATGTGAATATGCACCGCGCCAATTGCTGGATCTGGTATTCCAGGTGTTCGGCGATAAAGAAGTGCTGGATGCGTATGATGATGCGAAGCGCCATCAACGTGATACCGAAACCGAGTTACAACGTTTTGAAACCGAACTCGAAGGCGCAAAAGCCAACCTCGAAGGTTTGCGCCTGAAGGTCGCCAATTATCATCAATATGAAAGTCTGGGCAAAGAAAAGCGCGATCTGCAAGAAGAAGTTTTGCCGACGTTGCAGTACCATGAAGACCTGGAAAAAGCTAACGCGACCAGCCAGTCTTTACGTGCTTCGCGCCGCTTCCTGAAAACACAGGACGACGCCTTATCCGAGCGCCGCCAACATCTGTCGCAACAAGCGCAGCAGGTATCCGAAGCCAAGCAAGCAGAGGCGGCACTGGAGGCAGAAGAATCATCGCTGCGTGAAAAGCTCTCGCATATCAATGCTAAATTAAAACCGCAAGAAAGTTTGCTCGAGCAAAAAACCCGCTTGCAAAAGCTGGCTGCCGAAGCTGATGCCGATGTCGCCAATATCGCTGATGAGTTAGAAAAAAAAGAAGCCGAGCTTTCACGTCAAAAATCCGAACGCGATAGCCTGAGCCAACGTATTGCAGCTGAGATGGATACGATTGCAGCGCTGCAAGGTAAATCGAGTTTACCGGATCCGGAAAATGTCCGTCAGATGCGCCGTGCTTTAAATGACGCCAACATTGATCACTGCATGTTGCCGGATATTGTCGAGGTCACAGACCCGCAATGGCAAGGTGCCGTTGAAGGCGTATTGCGCGGCTATACGTCGGTCATTTTGCTCGACAAAGCGAGCGACGCAGCTGCCGCTTATCGTATCGGTGAAAAACAAAAATACAGCCACTTCATCGTTCCCGATCGTATCAGCGCCCCCTTGGTCAAAGATCGCAGCCTGATGTCTGTTGTCAACTTCACGGCACAAGCACCGGCCTGGCTGATCGAGCAATTACAACGCATCGACACGGTTGCGTCGATTGAAGCAGGCATGAAACTGCCACGCTCCCAGGAATGGATTACCCCCGACGCTTATCATTTTGAACGCCGTGGTGGACGCTCTTTATTTGTCGATGCTTCGCGCTATCGCTTTGGTAATGCAGGTCGTAGCCAACGTCTGGAAGCGTTACTCAAATCATTGCCGCGCCTGCAATCGCAAGAAGACGTGCTGACGATGAATATCAGCAAACTGGCAGGTGAAATCAGCGCTTATAAAGCGCGTCTGGCCGGTGTTGACGCAGCAAAAGAGCTGAGTGCTCGCCACGCAGAATTTGAAGAAGCAAGCCGCAATACGCAACCGCTCAAACAGCAACGTATCGAAGTCGGTAGTCGCCTGGGCGAACTCGCACCATTGCTCAAAGCCGCGACCGAACAACGTTCGATTGCACATTTGAAATGGGAACAAGCGAAGGCTGCGATTGCTGATGCTGAAACCCAATTACGCACATCTGAAAAACGCCACACTGAAGAACGCAAAGCCCAATTTGAAACCTTGCGTGCGATGCGCTCAACGTGGCATACCCTGCCACCGAATTGGAAGCGAAGTTCGCATCGAAAAGAACTCGTTGCCGAACATGAAAACGTACATCAGATTGAATTGCGTATCCGCAGTTTGACTAATAATCTGGCCCGTGATGATTGGGAAACCGACTCAACGGTGGTGGATCAATACACACGTTTAAACGCTCTCCTACAAGGTCGTCAGGCAGAAACGGATGAACGCCGCTACCAGAACAACCGTGCGATTGAAGCTACCGTCAATGCGCGCGCTGCGTATATGGATCGCTTACGTTTCACCATCAAATCGTATAGCAAAAACATTAAACAGCTAGGCGAGTTAGCGGGTATTGAAGTCCATACCGATCCGGTCAAACTGGAAAACGATGATATCCAACTGGCACAAGCGGGCTTGCATGTACGCTTTAAGTTTGATGGCAAAGGCCCTATCGGCATGAACGACGGCGAAGCATCCGGTGGTCAACAGGTCATGAAGTCGTTGATTCTCTTGATCGGCTTATTGAAATCGGAAGATGGCTCAGGTGGCTTTGTGTTCATTGACGAACCATTTGCCCATCTGGATATTCGTAATATTCAGTTAGTAGGCGAATTTCTGAAAAATACCGATGCACAATATCTGATGACGACACCGTTGACCCATAATACCGACGTATACGATCCATCCGAATTGACGCTGATCACCAGCAAAAAGAAAAAGGACACGGAATGGGCGCAGCCAATTTTTGTCCTGCAACGTAAAACTGAAAAGCCAAAAGACCGGGTGTAAAGCAAACGCACCCGATTTCAATTTCAATTTCAGAACATATCATGTGCAACCCGCGCCGCCGGGTTGCACATGAAATTTCACTGCTACGGACGAAGGTCTGCTTCAATGGTTAAGCCTTAACCATCGCATCATTCACATCACAAAACTCCCCTCAACAAACGCAAAAACATCGCAAACCTGTGGGTAAGTATGTTTTTATAAGAAAACTCTCCGGCGTTTACACTTTTTTTATACAGCGACTTCCAAGCTATACGACATCTTTATCCCTTTTTCCCTATTGTGTCCCCTGTCATCAAAGGAATTCACTGGAGGTCATATGGAATTTATTTACTTGGGATACATACTGCTGTTTGCAGTCTGTACGTTCGCCCTGATCAAGGGTTGCAGCCATCTTGGAGGCGGCTTATGAGCTTGTTTCAAATTATCGCAGCGGTGGCTTCCGCTTTATTGTTGGTTTATCTAGTCTACGCTCTGTTGAAACCGGAGGCATTCTGATGAATCACTCCGCCTTTTTCCAAATCGCACTGTATATGGTGGTACTGACAGCACTGGCCGTGCCTTTGGGTCTGTATATCAATAAAGTCATGAGCGGCGAAAAAAATGCCCTTTCATGGTTGTTGCAACCTGTAGAAAAATTCTTCTACAAAATTTTCGGAGTTGATCCTGCTGAAGAAATGTCGTGGAAGCACTATGCCGTCACATTAATGGCATTTAACGTCCTTGGCGTGATCGTAGTTTATGCATTACAGCGCCTGCAACTGGTTTTGCCTTTGAATCCACAAGCATTGCCAGGCGTTGGTACGGACTCCTCGTTCAATACAGCAATTAGTTTTGTCACCAATACCAACTGGCAAAGTTATACGCCAGAAACCACCATGAGCTATTTAACGCAAATGACGGGTTTAAGCGTACAAAACTTTTTCTCCGCAGCGACAGGTCTGGCCGTCGCAGTTGCACTGATTCGCGGTTTTGCACGTCACACCGTACAAAGCATCGGTAACTTTTGGGTTGATCTGACACGCGGCACTTTGTACATTCTGGTTCCGTTGTCGTTTGTATTTGCTGTTGGATTTTTGAGCCAAGGCGTGATCCAAAACTTTGACGCCTACAAAACGGCGCAATTAGTTGAAAAGCTCGACTACACCATTCCTAAAGTCGATGCTGCTGGCGCACCAATCAATGATGCGGCTGGTAAACCAGTCATGGAAGCGCAAAGCACGACGACACAAACTTTGCCTATGGGTCCGGTCGCTTCACAAGAAGCGATCAAAATGGTCGGCACCAATGGTGGTGGTTTTTTCAATGCGAACTCCGCACATCCTTATGAAAACCCAACGCCGTTTTCGAACTTTTTACAAATGATCGCGATCTTTATTATCCCAGCGGCATTGTGTATCACGTTCGGCAAAATGGTAGGTGATAAACGTCAGGGTTGGGCAATTTTTGCAGTCATGGCTATCTTGTTTGTGACGTTTGCCGGTATCGCTATCGTCGCAGAACAACAAGGTAATCCGGTGTTCGCAAAATTAGGTCTCGATCAGGCGATGAACAGTACGCCAGCAATGTCTCAGGCTGGCGGCAATATGGAAGGGAAGGAAACTCGTTTCGGTATCGCAGCTTCTGGCTTGTTCGCAACAATTACCACAGCAGCATCCTGCGGCGCCGTGAACTCTATGCACGATTCATTTACACCGATCGGCGGCATGGTACCCCTGGTATTGATGAAGCTGGGTGAAGTGGTGTTTGGTGGTGTCGGTGCAGGTATGTACGGCATGTTGATTTTCGCGATCATGGCAGTGTTTATTGCGGGCTTGATGATTGGTCGTACGCCAGAATATCTGGGCAAAAAAATCGAAGCATTTGAAATGAAAATGATCGCCATCACTATCCTGATCGGCCCATTGTTGGTACTGGTTGGTACGGCGATCTCGGTCATGGTTGCCGATGGTAAAGCAGGCATATCTAATCCTGGTGCGCATGGCTTCACAGAAATTTTATATGCGTTCGTCTCTGCAGCAAATAACAACGGTAGCGCATTTGCAGGTTTGAATGCAAACACACCGTTCTATAACACGATGTTAGCAATTGCAATGTGGTTTGGTCGTTTCTTCATCATCATTCCTATTCTGGCAGTTGCCGGTGCGATGGCACGTAAAAAACGTCTGGCAGCGACTGCAGGTACCTTGCCTACGCATGGTCCGCTGTTTGTCGCTCTGCTGCTCGGTACAGTGATTATTGTAGGTGCATTGACCTACATCCCTGCATTGGCGCTCGGTCCTATCGTTGAACACCTGACCATGATCGCCCAATAAAAGAAAGAAGAAAATGAGCCATAAAGTCGAATTATCGTTGCTGAATTCCAGCATAGTAAAACCAGCGATTGTCGATGCTTTCCGCAAATTGCAACCACAAATCCAGATGAAAAATCCGGTCATGTTTGTGGTGTATATCGGTAGTATTCTGACCTCCGCATTAACCGTTCAAGCCTACGTCAGCAAAGGCGAAGCACCAGCAGGTTTCATTCTTGCTGTCAGTTTATGGTTGTGGTTTACCGTTCTGTTTGCCAACTTTGCAGAAGCATTGGCAGAGGGCCGCAGTAAAGCCCAGGCAGAATCCCTGCGTGGTGCTAAACAAGATGTACGCGCTAAAAAACTGGCGACAGCTAAACGTAACGCACCACAAATGTTAGTCAGTGGTTCGACCTTACGCAAAGGCGATATCATTCTGATCGAAGCCAATGACGTCGTACCAGCTGACGGTGAAGTCATTGAAGGTGTTGCTTCTGTCGATGAATCTGCGATTACCGGTGAATCTGCACCCGTCATCCGTGAATCTGGCGGTGACTTCAGTGCCGTCACTGGTGGTACCCGTGTATTGTCTGACTGGATCATCGTACGTGTGACTGTCAATCCAGGTGAAGCATTCCTGGATCGTATGATCGCCATGGTGGAAGGTGCGAAACGTCAAAAAACACCCAATGAAATCGCCTTGACGATCTTGTTAGTGGCATTGACTATCGTATTCCTGTTAGCGACTGTCACATTGCTGCCATTCTCCCAATTCAGTGTGGAAGCTTCCGGTGCTGGTACACCAGTAACCATCACCGTATTGGTCGCATTGCTGGTGTGCTTGATCCCAACAACCATTGGTGGCTTGTTGTCAGCGATTGGTGTGGCGGGTATGAGCCGTATGATGCAAGCCAACGTGATTGCAACTTCTGGTCGCGCGGTGGAAGCAGCTGGTGACGTTGACGTCTTGTTGCTGGACAAAACCGGTACGATTACTCTGGGTAATCGCCAGGCGTCCACGTTCTATCCTGCCCCAGGCGTCACTGAAGAACAATTGGCCGATGCAGCACAATTGTCTTCGCTGGCAGATGAAACACCAGAAGGTCGTAGTATCGTTATTCTGGCAAAGCAAAAATTCCAATTGCGTGAACGTGATATTCAAGCACTGGGCGCAGAATTCATCCCCTTTACGGCACAAACCCGTATGAGTGGTGTTGATCTGAACCAGGCTGGTGTCGTTCGCAAAATTCGTAAAGGCTCTGTTGATGCGACCCGCAAATACTTCACTGAAATGGGCCATAGTTTCCCACAAGCAGTGATAGACACCGTTGATCAGGTTGCACGCCAGGGTAGTACACCTTTGGTGGTCATTGATGATCAACGTGTCATGGGTGTGATTGAGCTCAAAGATATCGTGAAAGGTGGTATCAAAGAACGCTTCGCCGAGTTGCGCAAAATGGGTATCAAAACCATTATGATCACCGGCGACAATCGCTTAACAGCTGCTGCCATCGCGGCAGAAGCAGGCGTGGATGATTTCCTGGCTGAAGCAACACCAGAAGATAAATTGAAATTAATCCGTTCCCATCAGGCCGAAGGCAAGTTGGTGGCGATGACGGGTGACGGTACCAACGATGCCCCAGCCCTGGCACAAGCTGACGTCGCGGTAGCAATGAACAGCGGTACTCAGGCAGCAAAAGAAGCCGGTAACATGGTCGATCTGGATTCCAATCCAACCAAATTGATCGAAATCGTTGAAATCGGCAAGCAAATGCTGATGACGCGCGGTTCTCTGACGACCTTCAGCATTGCCAATGACGTTGCTAAATATTTCGCGATTATTCCTGCGATGTTTGCTACAACCTACCCACAGTTGAATGCATTAAATCTGATGCATTTGAGCAGCCCGGCAAGTGCGATCATGTCGGCAGTTATTTTCAATGCATTGATCATCGTGTTCTTGATCCCATTGGCATTGAAAGGTGTTAAATATCGTGCCCTGGGCGCTGATGTTTTATTGCGTCGTAACTTACTGGTCTATGGTGTAGGTGGTTTGATCGTACCGTTCATTGGTATTAAATTGATCGACATCATCCTCACCATTTTTGGTTTGGTATAAAACGAAAAGAATCGAAAGCACATCATGAAAATTTTACGTCCCTTAGTCGCTTCCTTCGTTTTGTTGACCGCAGTGACCGGCATCGTTTATCCATTAGCGGTAACAGGTGTAGGCAAGGTCGCTTTTAGCAATCAGGCGAATGGCAGTATTATCGAAAAAGATGGAAAAATTGTAGGCTCGAAATTAATTGGCCAAAATTTCTCTGACCCAAAAAATTTCTGGGGCAGACCATCCGGTTCGGGTACTTTTGCTTACAATAGTCTGGCATCTGGCGGTTCTAACCAAGGTCCAACCAATCCAGCATTGAAAGCCGCCATCGAAGATCGCATCAAGGCATTGCACGATGCAGACCCAGAAAACAAAGCAGCAATTCCTGTCGATCTGGTCACAGCATCAGGTAGTGGTTTGGATCCTGAAATCAGTCCAGCGGCAGCAACTTATCAAGCGCAACGTGTAGCAAAAGCACGCGGCTTGAAAGTGGAACAAGTCCGTGATTTAATTGCAAGGAACACGAAAGAACCGCAATTTGGCTTATTTGGCGAAGCACGCGTAAATGTACTTGAACTGAATCTGGCGCTTGATCAATTGCATTAAGTTATTAGAAATGAGAAATACATTGTACATGCGCTCGGCATGCACAATAATCCTGCCCGGTCTTGCGTAGTCTTGCCGGGCGATTTCACTATTGAGACAATGAATACCTCCCGCCCCGATCCAGATGCATTGTTGGATAAAATCCAGCGCGATGACCAGCGACAACAACGAGGTCGTTTGAAGATATTTTTCGGTGCCTGTGCCGGAGTCGGTAAAACCTACGCGATGCTGAATGCCGCGCACGCGCAGAAAGCCAATGGCGTTGACGTATTAGTCGGCGTCGTCGAAACACATGGTCGACAAGATACGGTACAAATCAGTCAAAACCTCGACGTCTTACCGCCGAAAAAAATTCAGTACAAAGACCGCATTCTGTCCGAGTTTGATATTGACGAAGCTTTGCTGCGTCATCCCGATCTGATATTGATGGACGAATTAGCCCATTCCAACGTCGCCGGATCACGCCATGCCAAACGCTGGCAAGATATCGAAGAATTACTCGCCGCCGGAATCAACGTCTACACCACCGTCAATGTGCAGCATTTAGAGACCCTCAATGACGTGGTTGGTCAGATCACAGGGATCCGCGTTTGGGAAACGGTGCCTGACAAAGTATTTGATCAAGCCGATGAAATTACGCTGGTTGATCTGCCGCCGGATGAATTACTACGCCGCCTCAAAGAAGGCAAAGTTTACCTTGAACAACAAGCCCAACGGGCTGCCAAGAATTTTTTCCGCAAAGGGAATCTGATCGCCTTGCGTGAACTGGCATTACGCCGCACCGCCGATCAGGTTGACGTCCAAATGCGCGATTATCGCGCAGACCAGTCTATCAATACAGTCTGGCAAGCGAAAGAACGTCTGCTGGTTTGCATAGGTCCCGATGAAAGCGCGAGCAAATTAGTACGCGGTGCAGCACGCCTTGCTGCTAGCCTGCGTGCTGATTGGATCGCGGTTTATGTCGAAACACCGAAGCTACAAAATCTTGGCAACGGCAAGCGCGAAGCGATTATGAAAACGCTCAAACTTGCGCAAGAGTTAGGTGCCGAGACCACAACGCTGGCAGGTGAAAGCTTACCAACGCTGCTATTGAGCTATGCACAAAGTCGCAATGTCTCAAAAATCGTTATTGGCAAATCTTTACGTCCTGCTTGGGAACGTTTGCGTCGGAATAGTCTCGCTGATGAACTGGCAAACCGCACCAAAGATATCGATATTGTGATGGTGGGACATGATCTGGAAGCCAGTTCAGAAAAATCACGCGGCATCGTTGGCACAAGCCATTTGAACTCTGAACAAGAAAAGAAAACCAGCACCAGCGATTACATCTGGACAGCAGTCGTTTGTATGGGTGCGACTCTCATCAGTGCAGGTTTGACGCAAATTTTTGATCTCGCTAATGTGGTAATGTTGTATTTGTTGGCCGTTGTATTTATTGCGATTCGCTTTGGGAGAGGCGCATCTATACTTGCGTCTTTCCTGAGTGTGGCGAGTTTTGATTTTTTCTTCGTGCCCCCACGATTTTCTTTCAGCGTCAGCGATAGCCAGTATTTATTTACGTTTGCGATTATGCTGGCGGTATCGCTAATCATCAGTAATTTGATGGCGAATCTGCGCTTTCAGGCACGTATCGCGCACTACCGCGAACGCCGTGCCGATGCGCTCTATACCATGACAAAATCTTTGTCAGGCGCATTGATGATAGAGCAAATTATCGAAATCAGTACCGAACATGTAGCACCAGTGTTCCAGGCCAAAGTTGCAGTCTTACTGCCAGATAGCCACGAAAAAGTGCGTCCACCAGTGTCTGGCGGCAATGAAAAATCAACTTTACAAGAGCTCGATACCGATGTCGCGCAATGGGTCTACGATAACGCACAAAAAGCTGGGCTAGGTACCAATACCCTCCCCTCCAATGCAGTGTTGTATATCCCTTTGCAAGCCCCCATGCGCACGCGTGGCGTGCTGGCGATAGCCCCCCATGATCAGCAACAGATTTTCCAACCAGAGCAACAGCAATTATTAGATACCTTTGCGTCCCAAATTGCACTCGCTTTAGAACGCGTACATTATGTCGACGTTGCCCAAGATGCGCTGATCAACATGGAGGCCGAACGTCTGCGTAACTCATTGCTCTCAGCTATTTCACATGATTTGCGTACGCCGCTGACCGCCATCGTTGGACTCGCCAGCACGCTTGATGAACAAAGCGATTTAAGCGTAGAAAAGCGCCACGAATTAAGCCATGCCATTCATGAAGAGGCCCTCAGGATGAGCGGTCTGGTGGCCAACTTGTTAGATATGGCACGCCTGCAATCCGGTAAAATCAATTTGAATTTGCAATGGCAACCGTTAGAAGAAGTGGTCGGTAGCGCCTTGCGCGCATGTCACCACAGCCTGATTGGCCATCAATTAGAAACCAAGATCCCAAAAGACCTGCCTTTGCTTTCTTTTGATGCGGTGTTGATTGAGCGTGTACTGTGCAATTTAATTGAGAATGCTGCCAAATACGGCGAAGGAATGATTCACTTAGCTGCCGTCAAACACAAAGACGACGTTTGGGTCATCATTACCGACAATGGCCCGGGCTTACCAACGGGTATCAATATTTTTGAAAAATTCACGCGTGGTGATGTCGAATCAGCGAGCCCTGGGGTTGGTCTGGGTCTGGCAATCTGTGAAGCCATTGTCAATGCACACGGTGGTAAAATCTGGGGAGAAACGCTGGAAGATGGGGGCGCACAATTTACCTTCTCTCTTCCTGTCGGCAATGCGCCCGCAATGCCTCCTGTCATCGAGTCGGAAATAGCATGAGCGAAAGCAAAATACACATCGTCCTGATAGAAGACGAAAAACAAATCCGTCGGTTTCTTACCGCTGCATTTGAGGCAGAAGGCATGGAAGTTTATGAAAGTGAAACCGGAAAACAAGGTTTAATTACTTGTGCCACACGCAAACCTGACTTGTTGATCGTCGATCTTGGTTTGCCTGACATGAACGGTCTCGACGTCATACGTGACGTGCGTAGCTGGAGTGAAGTACCGATCATCGTTTTGTCGGCGCGCACGCAAGAACAGGAAAAAGTTGCCGCACTCGATGCTGGTGCCGATGACTACCTGAGCAAGCCCTTCGGAGCGGCTGAATTGATTGCACGTATCCGTGCGCACTTGCGCCGCCGTCAACCCGCAAATGCGCAGGTTGAATCGATTTTTCAGTTTGGCGAAGTCAACATTAACTTTGGCTTGCGCACCGTGACACGCGGCGAAGAAGCCGTCCACTTAAGCCCACTCGAATATCGTCTGTTATCGGTGTTGGCACGTAATGCTGGTAAGGTCATGACGCATCAGCAGTTACTCAAAGAAGTATGGGGGCCAAACCATTCTGAAAGTAGTCATTACCTCAGAATTTATATGGCGAATTTGCGTCAGAAACTAGAACGTGAACCTGCACAGCCTAAGCATTTTATTACTGAAACCGGCGTGGGCTACCGTTTAGTGACCTGACGAGTTGAAACAGACGAGAGCGGCTACCATGGCAGCTGCTGGGCATCGTAGGTATAAAAGTTACCCGATTGATCAGGTGTTTTTTGATTAATCACATTGAGCATATCTGTAACCGCATCATCCGTATTTCTGGCCAGACTTCCACCACGGAACGGTTGCGACAGTGCGGATTGCACGGTACCCGGATGCAAAGCCAATAAAACGGCATTTTTCTGACTACGTTTTAATTCTATCGCTGCCGTTTTAACCAACATATTCAGTGCCGCTTTTGAGGCGCGGTAGCTGTACCAACCACCTAAGCGGTTATCTTCTATGCTACCCACCTTTGCAGATAACAACGCCATCACACCGCGCTCCCGATCAAGTAAGGGTGTGAAGTAACGCATGACCAACGCTGGTCCAAACGTATTAATTTCAAAGATATGTTTCAGATGCTGGTATTCCAGGTCCGCCAGCTTTTTTTCTGGCATAAAATTGTCACCGTGCAAAATACCCGTGGCGTTAATGATCAGATGGAACAGCCCCTTCGGCGCTACAGCCTGTGCAGCTCGCTCTATGCTTTGCTCGTTCGTAAAATCAATCGCCGGTGTTGAGTGTCGATGCAACTCAATCACCTGAGCATCAGCACGATGAGCACGTATGCCACGTACAAACGCAGCACCAATTGCGCCAGTAGAACCGATCACCAAAGCCCGTAAGTTTGTCGGAAAAGAATCCAAACTCATTTCCACCCCCGCTGCCATTGACTATCATCGCATAAGTCGCGCCAGGGAATCTGGCGCGCAGCCTTGCTATAGACCGCTTCAATTTCGACCAACTCTGGCGGCTGATCGGGGTCTATTGGCTGAACCAGTTTGGTCACAATAAAATGCTTTTGCTTAGCAACGATTTCCATTGCAGTCCACTTGGATAAAAGCAGTTTTTTTGGCTGTATGAGATTCAATTTATTACCCGGTAATGTGCCTAATTTCAGTCAGCTTCACGTGTAAAAACAGTTAAGCATAAAACAAAGAGTTCAGCATACCATTAAAAGCCAAAGTCAATTGGGAGCAACTTCGCACCCAATTTTTCGACAATGATTTTCGACAATTAAATTGATCCAGAATAGCGCGCCAGACTTGCCTTCACATGGCCAGCCAGCGTCTCAGGGGAACTGACCGTCATGCCGAGTTCGCTGAGCAAACCATCTTGCAAGCCATATACCCAACCATGCACCGTAACCTCTTGTCCGCGCTCCCATGCATCCTGAATCACCGTGGTCTTGCAAACATTAACCACCTGTTCAATCACATTGAGTTCGCATAAACGATCGCCACGCTCTTTCAGGTTAAGGGTTTCACCCATATAGCGTTCGTATTTTTGGTGCACGTCTTGCACATGACGAAGCCAGTTATCAGCCAAACCGACCCGTCCACCCGTCATTGCGGCGTGTACACCAGAACAACCATAATGACCGCAAATAATAATATGCTTTACGCCCAAGACGTCAACCGCAAACTGCAACACAGACAAACAATTCAAGTCTGAATGGACAACAACATTGGCAATATTACGGTGAACAAATAGTTCACCAGGAAGCAAACCTAGTAATTCATTTGCCGGAACTCTGCTGTCAGAACAACCTATCCATAAATATTCAGGGTTTTGTTGCGCGGCAAGTTTTTTAAAAAAATCTGCGTCTTTATCGTGTATCGCTTGCGCCCACCGGCGATTGTTTTCAAACAACTGCGCTGGGGTCAATTCTGTTCGGATTTGGTCTACCATCGTATTGCCTTGAATGTGAAACAGGCATGATTCTAACCGTTTCTGGCGCTGCCCGAGTATTGCTTTATTCTGTCAGTTTGATTTTGCTCTAAAACGGCTATTTTTCGTTCCCCTGAAATAAAACCAGAGACCCTTTAATTTTAAAATATTCAATCCATTATTTTGCTGGTAATTCTTTGGTGTAGGTCGTCGTATTGCCGGAGGCATCCGTAACGGTAAAAGTGACCTTATAGCTTCTGTCTTTCGCCATCTTGACCAGAAATTTTTTAGTCTCCTCATTAAAAACTGCTTGGATATCGGTCTCTGGAAATGTTTGATTCGCCGTGATCTTACTCAACAAAACGTCAGGATAAGGATCCATATTATCGTGGGCAGCCGCGGTGACACTGACCTCTAACCAACCTCGCTTCCCAACAGCAGGTAATGTTGTCAGATAGATTTCTGCTTTGGGGGCAGCGGTATCGGCTTTGACTATATTGACTAATTTATCCTGTACTATTGCTTTGGTCGTTACATAGTTGGGATCTGCACGATTTAATCGAACCGAGAATCGATCACTGCTTTGACCTGGCAAAAGATAGTATTTACCTGAAAAAAGATCGCTATGATTTGACACTATCCACTGCAAATAATAGCAATATGATTCCTCTAACCATATTCGTTCAGCCTTCCATCCTGATGGGGCAATGAATCCAGTTTCTAATACTTTAGCATTTCTGGTGTCGAGATAAGGAGGTGTTTCATCACCACTATCCCCTACAGCAAAGACGCCTACTTCATCATTACTAAAATTCTCCAATTTGTAAGTGTATATAGCGGTTTTCTTTCCTTGTAGAAGGTCAACCTCATGTTTTCCAAAAGCTATTACCCGATAATCGGCTGCATAGATTTGATGACTGACGAGTAGACATAAAATCAAAGACATAGCGCTAGGATGTTTCATTATTTTTGGCCTAAAGAAACGTGGTCTCGCAGTTGCAAACAATTTTCAAAATCCTTAAAGGTGCCAATGAACAGCCTACTTTACAGATCAGCAGTCTGAGTAAACGTTACCGAAAGTAAAAAGAGCTAATCAAGCTATTTAGCAGGTAAATCTTTCGTATAGCTTGTCGTATTGCCAGAGGCATCCATGACGGTAAAAGTGACGTTATAGATTCTGTCTTTCGCCATCTTGACCAGAAATTTCTTAGTCTCCTCATTGAAAACTGCTTGGACATCGGTCGCAGGAAATGTTTGATTCGCCGTGATTTTACTCAACAAAACGTCTGGATAAGGATCCATATTATCGTGGGCGGCGGCGGTGACACTGACCTCTAACCAACCCGGTTTTCCTGCTGCAGGTAATGTTGTCAGATAGATTTCTGCTGTCGGGGCTACGGTATCAGCTTTGATCATGTTAATCAGCTTACCTTGTACCATTGCCTGGACATTCACATAGTTGGGGTCTACCTTTGTTACGTTAACAACGAATTTGTCTGAACTCTGACCTGGAAGCAAATAATAATTACCTGCAATCACGTCCTCGAATTCCGCAATTTTCCAGCTTACATAATATCTATATGACTCTTCTAGCCATATTCTTTCACCTTTCCATCCCGAGGGGGATATAAATCGATCTTTAATTACGGAACTTACATTAGTATCAAACAGAGGAGGATATTTCATACCAATATCGCCGATCGAGAATACGGAGACACCATTAGGATCATCGCTAACATTTTCGAGCTTATACGTGTAAATAACAGTCTTTTGTCCATTAATTGGATCAACTTGATGTTTACCAAATGCCGTTATCTTATATTCAACTGCATGCGCAACGGAATTTAGACTTAATAAAAAAAATATAGATATCCAAAATTTTATTTTCATATTCTTTTTCCTTTATTTTTGAAAATGGACAGGATCATCAACCGGGAAAGGACGACTTAGAGCGCATTTTTTTGCACCAGCATCGATATCTGTATCACTTACGCCGCTCCAGTTAGCATCAAACGCCCTTCCTGAAGAATGTCTTGATGTTTCACCCACCCTGTCTTTCAACATATGTTTTTTGCTTTCAGTTTGAATATTCTTATAAAGATCTTTGCATTGAGCAAAATTCTTAAATCCAGAATCCAATATTCCTCGCTTCACAAATATCTCATACAAATGATCCTGATAAGCCTGTGGTCGATAGGCAGACGTCACGCTGACCGATCCCTTTGCCTTTGCTACTTCCTCTTTTAAGCAATTCAATGCAGTTTGCGTTTGGGCACTCAATTTATCAAGGATGACGTTTTCTCCATTTTCCATTCTGATCGCTTCTGGATCGGTAATCGGTTTTAATGGATCAATAGGGCAAACATTGCCACAGTATCGATCTATGATATCCGAGTCTGCGGTGCAATAAGAGTTTCCCATACCGACGCGCGCCATCACTGCCATTCCGCGGCATTCGCGGGTCAAAGGAACCGCACCTGCTGCTTTATAAAGAGGAAAGCAAATTAAATCTGTATCAGTTGCCCAGCTGGATAATGGATAAAAAGAGACTACGAAAACAAGAAACTTACCCGCAATTTTTTTATAAAAATGATCTTGTACATTTGCATTTAACTTCTTTCTCAGCATCATTTATCTCGCTCAGTTTAACTGCACCAGAATGAGTCCCAATTGGAGACTTATTTCCAGAAAGATTAAACGAGAAAATATACAATACGATACGTAATTACACAGTATTACACATTTAACGTTTTTGTTAATACTTTGCACCAGCCCGGGGGGGGTACCCTCTACCTGGAAAATGAAGTTGACGAGTGCGTTCGGGCACACATTGCTGAGGGAGATTGGGCTTGCTTTCTCTTGCCAAGGTGACAGTAACCTGTGCTTCAGGCAAATCAGGAAATTGAGAATGATCTGTGTGCCATAAATAGTCATGTACGCGAAATTCAAATCGCAAAAAAAAAGAGAAGGAACCTCTCCTTCTCTCTTGATGAACGGAACGCTAAAATGAGTTAGCGAAACGCGCTACGGTTCTCGGACTCACCGAGCATGGCCTTCTTCAGACCACTGTCAACTGGGCTTTCACCAAGCCAAATACGTAGCAGGGCATTGTAGAAAAGAATGTCTGGATATGGATCACCCATTTTTTTGCCGTTGAGGGCAACCACGGTACCAACGCCAGGAATCCAGTCATTGGTCATCACATCGCCCTTTTTCAATTCGGGAACGGATGCGAACAGTTCTCCAAAACGCAAAAACTGTGACGTGAGTTTGGCTTTATCTGCTTTATCCGTATTTTTTTGTATGCCTTGCATAAAGCCACGGCTAAAATCTTCACTGCTCAGATCACGCATCATCACCAGAGTTACGCGACGTGGGCCGTCGGCATTCAGGACATCTTGCACCGTTGTCTTTTTTTCTTTCAAGTACAAACCAGCAATATATACTTTAAAAATTGCTTTGTAGCGTATACCCGCTCCATTTAACTTGAGTTCGGTATTAGCGAGTTGCAATGTATCATCCAACTTCACACCCGCTACTTCCGTTGCATTAGCACCGGCAGCAACGCCCATGGCTAATCCAAGTCCGGTTAACCAAAATTTCAATTTCATCAAACGCATTTTGTCTCCTCTGAACGATGATCTCATGTTGAGTGTAAATATTACTGTCCGAAAATATCGAACGATCAACAGTGCCCCATTATATTTGTAAGCTTTTGTAAATGGTGAATTAGCTTAACCGAAATCCGTCTATCAACAGTGCGCTTTTTTGGAGCTTTTTTTCTAATTCGCACACTTTAGGAGCGCATTTTTTATGCAAAAAAAAAGCCCTGCTGAAGTTCAACAGGGCTCAGTCATATTCAAATCGCTTTATTCAAAAAACTTTTTCACTTTATCCATCCAGGTCTTACTTTGTGGATTGTGTTTTGAACCACCTTCAACCGTTAGCTGCTCGAATTCGCGAAGCAAGTCTTTTTGCTTCTCGGTCAGTTTTACTGGTGTTTCAATTACAACGTGGCAGAACAAATCGCCAGCGTATCCAGAACGCACACCTTTGACACCTTTACTACGCAGGCGGAAAGTCTTACCGGATTGCGTACCTTCAGGCACGGTAAATGACGCTTTTCCGCTGAGTGTCGGTACTTCAATATCGCCACCCAACGCTGCTTTGACAAAGGAAATTGGAATTTCGCAATGTAAATCATCACCTTCGCGTTGGAACACTGGATGCTGTTTGATATGGATTTCAACATACAGATCGCCCGGAGGCCCGCCATTGACGCCAGGCTCACCGTTGCCGGACGAGCGAATCCGCATGCCGTCATCAATACCGGCTGGAATCTTCACTTCCAGGGTTTTATTGCGTTTGATACGACCAACACCAGAGCAAGTCGGGCATGGATCGGGAATCATTTTGCCTGTACCGTGGCATTTTGGACAGGTTTGTTGAATACTGAACAAACCTTGTTGCATGCGTACCTGACCGTGTCCGGCGCAAGTGGTACATGTCACAGGAGAGGTTCCAGGTTTAGCGCCTGAGCCATGGCACGTATCGCATTCATCCCAGCTTGGAACACGAATTGTGGTATCAAAACCATTCGCTGCTTGCTCTAACGTAATCTCAAGGTTGTAACGCAAATCTGCGCCACGATAGACTTGAGGTCCGGCACTTCGGCGACCACCGCCACCACCAAAGATATCACCGAAAATGTCGCCAAACGCATCTGCAAATCCACCGGCACCACCACCACCGCCGCCGCCCATATTTGGATCAACACCAGCATGGCCGTAACGGTCATAGGCATCACGCTTTTGGCTATCAGAAAGCATCTCGTAAGCTTCTTTGGCTTCTTTGAATTTTTCTTCGGCAGCCTTGTTATCCGGATTACGATCCGGATGGTATTTCATCGCCAGCTTACGATAAGCCTTTTTAATTTCTTCTTCTGAGGCGTTTTTACCGACTCCGAGAATTTCGTAAAAATCACGCTTCGCCATCTCGATTACACCTTGTTTTTATTGATTCACATTGTGCGACAGTCGCGTTCAATGTGTCATTTTAAAAGTTCAAAAACAGTTACTACAAAAGCGCAGAGACGCAGAGATCATTTGATTTTCTCTGCGGCCTCTGCGCCTCTGCGCTGATACGTCGCCGTTATTGGGTGACGGGATTACTTGTTATCTTTAACTTCTTTAAAGTCAGCATCAACAACGTCGTCATCCTTCGCATGTGCTTCTGCGCCAGCCGCACCTGCACCGCCCGCAGCGCCAGCAGCAGCTTGTTGCGCTTGCATGTCGGCATACACTTTTTCACCGAGCTTTTGGGATGCTGTAGAGAGCGCGCCCAATTTAGTGTCGATCTCAGCTTTGTCACCGGATTTCAATACGTCTTCCAGATCTTTGATTGCAGCTTCGATTTTCTCTTTTTCGCCAGCTTCTAACTTGTCGCCGTGTTCAGACAAAGCTTTCTTAGTGGAGTGAACCAATGCATCACCTTGATTGCGGGACTCAGCCAATTCTTTGACTTTTTTGTCTTCTTCCGCATTCAATTCTGCGTCTTTCACCATTTTCTGGATTTCTTCTTCAGTCAGACCAGAGTTAGCTTTGATCGTGATTTTGTTTTCTTTGCCAGTGGCTTTGTCTTTTGCACCTACGTGCAAAATACCGTTCGCATCGATGTCAAAAGTCACTTCGATCTGTGGTGTACCACGTGCTGCTGGTGGAATACCTTCCAGATTGAATTCGCCCAAGCCTTTATTACCAGCCGCGATTTCACGCTCACCTTGGTAAACTTTGATCGTTACCGCTGGCTGATTGTCATCCGCTGTCGAGAACACTTGGCTAAATTTGGTTGGGATCGTTGTGTTCTTCTGAATCATCTTAGTCATTACACCGCCCAGAGTTTCGATACCCAGAGACAACGGTGTTACGTCCAGTAACAACAAATCTTTGCGATCGCCAGACAAGACCGATCCTTGAATCGCTGCACCAACGGCTACTGCTTCGTCAGGATTCACGTCTTTACGTGGTTCTTTACCGAAAAAGTCTTTGACCAGTTCTTGCACTTTAGGCATACGAGTCATACCACCAACCAGGATGATGTCGTCGATGTCTGATGTTTTCACGCCAGCATCTTTGATCGCCAGACGGCAAGGTTCCATGGTTTTTTGGATCAGTTCTTCAACCAATGCTTCTAATTTTGCACGTGTGATTTTCAAATTCAAATGCACTGGTGCGCCATTGGCCATCGCGATGTACGGCTCATTGATTTCTGTTTGCTGTGCGCTGGACAATTCAATTTTTGCACGTTCAGCAGATGCTTTAATACGTTGCAAAGCGATAGGATCTTTGGACAAATCCAGACCATTGATGTTTTTGAATTCAGTAATGATGTAATCGATCACGCGTTGATCGAAGTCTTCACCACCGAGGAAAGTATCGCCGTTTGTGGACAATACTTCGAATTGCATTTCGCCATCAACGTCAGCGATTTCAATGATCGATACGTCGAATGTACCACCACCCAAATCGTAGACTGCAATCTTGCGATCGCCTTTTTCTTTTTTGTCCAGACCAAAAGCCAATGCCGCTGCAGTTGGTTCATTGATGATGCGTTTAACATCCAGACCAGCGATACGGCCCGCATCTTTGGTTGCCTGACGTTGTGCATCATTAAAGTATGCTGGAACAGTAATAACCGCTTCAGTGACTTCTTCGCCGAGGTAATCTTCAGCAGTTTTTTTCATTTTACGCAAAACTTCTGCGGAAATTTGTGGTGGCGCCAAACGTTTGTCGCGCACGGAAACCCACGCATCGCCGTTGTCGGCCTTGGAAATCGTGTAAGGCATCAGACTGATGTCTTTTTGCACTTCTTTTTCTTCGAATTTACGACCGATCAAGCGTTTTACCGCGAACAGTGTATTTTTTGGGTTGGTGACAGCCTGGCGTTTTGCAGATGCGCCAACCAGAATTTCACCATCTTCTTGATAAGCAATGATAGACGGCGTGGTACGTGCGCCTTCAGCGTTTTCGATAACTTTAGGCTGGCCGCCTTCCATGATAGCAACGCAAGAGTTGGTTGTACCCAAATCAATACCAATCATTTTTCCCATGATTTTTCCTCAGAATTATTTAGATTTTATGTATTTGTCAATATTTTTGAGTTAATCTAAATTATTGAACTTTTGTCGTTTTCACTCATCAAAAGCTTCAAGAACTTAATTGAATAACTCATCTGTACCCGATATTAGGTAAAAAACCTGCTTTTCAAGCGTTTTTTGCTGGTTTTTTACGCTTTTTTTTATTTACCTTGTGCAACGGTTACTAAAGCCGGGCGTAACAAGCGATCAGCGATGTTATAACCCTTTTGCAAAACAGTAACGACTGTGTTTGCATCCTGCTCAGCAGGCACCATAGAAATGGCTTGATGTTTCATAGGATCCAGTTTTTCACCTTGCACTGGATTAATTTCCAGCAGGCGATTTTTTTCAAAGGCTGCACTTAATTGCTTCAGTGTCATTTCGACACCTTCTTTTAAAGAGTCAATCGATGGCGTTTCTACTTTTAATGCCATTTCCAGGCTGTCTTTGACAGGCACCATTGCTTCGGCAAAGCCTTCAATGGCAAACTTATGTGCCTTAGAAATATCTTCCTGAGCACGACGGCGGATATTTTCACCATCTGCCTTCGCGCGCATAAAAGCATCTTGCAATTCTGCAACTTTTGCTTCTAATTCAGCAATGACTTGCGCGTTCTTCGCAACAACATCAACCACCTCTTCCGCAGCCGCGGCATCTACTGTAGAAGCCGCACCCTGAGTCGCTTCGGTTGCTTGATCATCTGATTTTGTATCATTTTCTGTTGGCATATTTTCTTGGTGTTGCATCCTTAACCTCCGGTCAATTACGTGTTGCAGCGGTACATGGTGATGGCATCTGCTTTTTCAAGGCATTAATGACTTTTTTTTGCCTGGCATCAAAATTTTTAAATTTTATTACTTAGCTGCAATCTGGATTACATTTAGAAACAAGATAAAAACAAATCCATACGAACGAAACGCATTTCAATATCTATGCTTAAACCTCCACAGAGCTGCTTCATCCATCAAGCCTTTGGGAATACGCCATGAAACTTACATTAATCAGTGCATTGATCGTTACCTACGCCGTCATCACGACGATATGGATATGCTTGTCTCATTTAGATGGCAATTGATTTGCAATTAACATTTCCAATTTAGCAAATTATTTTTACTCTTTTCGCCGATAAATACAACCGATCGGGCAAAGTTTCACACAGCCATATCCCCCCCCCAAAAAAAAATTTAAAAAAACGCCGATAAATCAGTAAATCGAAGTATTTTGAAGCTTTTTTCAGAGAAAAATCAAATTCAATATTTTTTTGACAATCAACATTCCTAGCTAATCCCTCTCAAACTCTAGTAAAATCGCGACCTAATTTGAAGTTACTACTTTAGGGGTTTGAGAATGATATTTGTCACAGGCGGCGCTGGTTTTATCGGCGCGAATTTTGTCTTGAGCTGGCTGGCACAGTCCGATGAGTCGGTACTGAATTACGATAAATTGACTTATGCAGGTAACTTAAACAACCTGACCAGTCTGCGCAATGACGCACGCCACCTGTTTGTGCAAGGCGATATTTGTGACGGTGAAAAGTTAGCTGCCCTGTTTGCAGAACACCAGCCACGCGCGATTTTGCACTTCGCTGCCGAAAGCCACGTTGATCGCTCGATTCACGGCCCTGCTGCCTTTGTTACCACCAATGTCAATGGTACCTTTACCTTATTGGAAGCAGCACGCGCTTATTGGAATACGCTGGATGCGGATAAAAAGGCTGCCTTCCGCTTCCTGCACGTATCAACCGATGAAGTCTATGGCACCTTGTCTGCAGAAGACCCGCCGTTTACTGAAACCACGGCCTATGCGCCAAACAGCCCTTACTCCGCTTCCAAAGCAGCATCTGATCATCTGGTACGCGCTTATCACCATACTTACGGCATGCCGGTATTGACGACCAATTGCTCAAACAATTACGGTGCGTATCATTTTCCAGAGAAATTAATCCCGCTGATCATCACCAATGCCCGCGCCGGTAAAGATCTGCCAGTCTATGGCGATGGTC